>JAJCZM010000059.1 GCA_029262375.1 Deltaproteobacteria bacterium | reverse complement strand
GGCTACACGTCCGACGAGGATCTCGTGAAAGGAATGGCCGCCGGCGCCGACGACTTCGTGCGCAAGACGCCCTTCAGTCCCGATGAGTTGCATGCGCGTGTGCGTGCCGGTGAACGCATCTTGGCACTCGAGGGCGAACTCGCTCGGCGCAACGTCGAACTCGAGTCGGCCATCGGTGTTCTGCACGACGATCTCGAAGCCGCTGCCAGCGTACAGAAGAGCTTGTTGCCCGCAGACGCGAAAATCGCGGGTAACGTACAGTTCTCGTCGATGTTCTGCCCGTCTACTCACGTATCGGGCGACATCTTCAATGTCGTTCCGCTCGACGATCGCACGTGCGCGTTCTACGTCGTTGATGTCGCGGGCCACGGTGTGCCGGCATCTCTTACGGCGGTGTCGTTGAGCAACATTCTCACCCGCGAGTTTCTTGCAGGTGCAGCAGAGAATGCACCAGCGAACTCGGCAGCGATCGATTCGGGACGCAGCGTGCCGGAGGTCGTGACGTCTCTCAATGAACGATTTCAGGCCGACCACGAGAGTGCACGCTATTTTACGATGGTTTACGGAGTGCTCGACTGCGAGACCTCGACCATCAAGCTCTGCGAGGCCGGGCATCCACTGCCGATCCTGATTCCCATCGATGGCCCGGCGCGAACGGTAGGGAGCGGCGGTTTCCCCGTCGGATTGCTGCCGGGCTCGACCTACGAGGCCGACGAAATCTCGGTCCGGCCGGGAGATCGCCTGTATCTGTACTCCGATGGGATCACCGAATGTACGAACGGAGATGGCGAGCAGTTCGGCGATGAGCGCCTTCTGTCGTATCTGGAGGAGACCCGAGACCTCCCGATTCGTGCGGTTCTCGAGGGTCTGGAGCGCTCGATTTCACGATGGAACGGCGGTGACGATCTCGACGACGACGTTTCAATGCTGGCGCTGGACGTTCTTGGCGACGAGCCTGCCGAGACTGTGCGAGACTAATAGGGGCAGGTCCCGCTTATCGCAGTATCGAAGGCGCCGGACGGACGGGGAGATATCAACTGGATGAAGCTCGAAGACAACAAGTGCGGTAACGCTCTCGTGATCAAACTGGTCGGCGACCGACTCGATGCGGCTGCGGCCCCGGGATTCAAAGAAACCGTGACTCGTCGCATCGACGATGGTGAAGACACGATTCTGCTCGATCTTTCGCTGGTAGACTTCATCGACAGCAGCGGGCTCGGCGCGCTTGTCTCCGTGCTCAAGCGGATGTCGCCTGCGGGTAAACTCGTGGTCTGCGGGCTGCGTGACGCCGCGTTCAACATGTTTCGTCTCACGCGAATGGACAAGGTCTTCCCGATTTTCCCGTCGCAGGCCGAAGCTCTCACAGCACTCGAGGCCTGATACCGTCGCCGAGTGCGTAGGATGTACGTAACGACGTGCCTAACGAGAACTACATAGAATTTCGTGTTCACGCCGGCCTCGAACAGGTTCGGCTGGTCGGCATCTCGGTCCGCGCGATTGCCGAGCAATTTCTCACCGTAGCACGCGCTCAACTGATCGAGCTGTGTACCGTCGAGATCGCGACCAACTGCGTGAAACACGCGTACGACGGCATTTCCGATGGCGAACTGACGGTCCGCGTGGTCCCAGAGGGCGACTTTTTCGTGGTCGAAGTCCGCGATAGCGGGAAGGCGATCCCCACTGGAACCTTCGGCGACAATCGCAGTCCGTTCGACTTCGATCCGAAAAACACCGATTCGCTTCCCGAGGGCGGCATGGGGCTTGCGCTGGTCAGCGCGATGGCCGAGCAGTCCGATTATTTCAGAGACGACGACGAGAACGTCATGCGCATGCAGTTCTCGAGAACTCGCGCCGTCGAAGTCACCGACTACTTCTAGTCTTTCCATGCCTTCCGACATGGCGCCTGCGCCGTTCACGGATCTGCGCGGTGTCGTGTGGCCGTGCGGTGTCCATTGTCAGTCTTTTCGACAAACCGCATGTCTCGCCTTGGGTACACTGGATAGACGGCAGGAATAGTATTGCCGCCCGGTACGACAGGGTGGACAGGCAGTTTATGGCAAACGACAATTCTTCGTGGCAGGCGGGTGCGCCTGGGATCGGGCAGGGCTTCGGCTCGGCCGGCGAGTCCTCGGCGTCCGACGGGCTCACGGGGGGCAACGGGTTCGCAGCGCATTCGACCGTTCGCCCTGACTACTTCCCGATCGACGCGTACGGTGTGATCGGCGATCTACACACCATCGCCCTCGTGAACCCACACGGCGGCATCGACTGGGCGTGTTTCCCTATCTTCGATTCGCCGAGCTCGTTCGCACGTATTCTTGACGATCGACTCGGCGGTACGTTTACGGTTTCCCCCGTTCGCTTCGCTGCGAGCGAACTCAGTTATGTGCCGGGCACGAACATTTTGGCCACCGAATTCTGGAGCGACGGCGCCACCGTTCGTCTGGTCGACTTCATGCCGATCTTCAAGGAGGACGGCAATCGGATCGACCGCGAGGCCGCCTACATCTGTCGCGAAATCACGACACAGGGAACGCAGCCGGTCGAGATCGAGATCGAGTTCGACCCCAGTCCCGACTACGCGCGCGGCGTCTCCGATTTCGACTGTGAAGCGGGTGGCTGTGTCGCGACTTGCGGTGATCTGACGCTGCATGCGAGTGCGCCGGTCACGTGGGATCCGTATGAGCGCATCGGGCGCGTGACCGTTGTTCCGGGCGAGAAGCTGTATCTTGTCCTGTGCGCCGGGGCTGCCGTTGTTTCGGGCCCGCTAGGTGCCTGGTTCGAAGACGCCGCGGCGAAGACCGAGCAATATTGGAATCGCTGGATCGCGCAATGCCTCTACGACGGTTTGTGGAGCGACATCGTCGAGCGTTCGGCGCTCGCACTCAAACTACTGACGTTCAAGCCGACCGGCGCGATCATCGCGGCGGGCACAACTTCGCTTCCGGAAGGGATCGGCGGTGCGCGCAACTGGGACTACCGTTTCAGTTGGTTGCGAGACAGCGCGTTGACGCTCAATGCGTTGTTCGTTCTGGGGTTCGCCGAAGAGGCGCAAGAATTCGTCGATTGGATGCTGACGCTGCGTCCCGGTCGCGACGAGCCGATCCAGATTCTCTATCCCGTGTCCGATGTGGATACGACGGAAGAGATCGAGCTATCGCATCTGTCGGGTTATCGTGGCTCGCGTCCTGTGCGAATCGGCAACGCTGCTCGTGATCAGATTCAGCTCGACGTTTACGGTGAGGTCATCGATACGCTGTTCCTTCACAGCATCTACGGCGGTCCCATCGACGACAGCGTCTGGGATTACGTTCTCGAGCTTGCCGACCGCATCTGCGAGGAATGGCAGACGGCCGACGAAGGCATCTGGGAAGTTCGCGGTGACAAGCAACACTTCACGTACTCCAAATTGATGTGCTGGGTCGGCCTCGACCGTGCGCTGCGCATCGGGCGCGACCAGGGTTTCGTGGGCCCTTTTGAGCGCTGGGAAACCGAGATGGCCGCCGTCCAAGCGTTCATCAACGAGAAGTGCGTGGACCCGCAGGGGCAGTACCTGACTCAGAGTTCGACTTCGCGTGCTGCAGACGCCAGCAATTTGCTGGCGCCGATACTCGGATTCGTCGATCCCAACGACCCGATCGCGAAGAACACGGTTTCGCAGACGCTCGAACAACTCACGAAGGACGGACTCGTATACCGCTACTTGACCGACGACGGACTCACCGGTCCCGAGGGCGCTTTCAATATTTGTACCTTCTGGCTCGTCGAGGCGCTCGCAATGGTCGGGCGTCTGGAAGATGCGCATGAAATTTTCAGAGGTATGCTCGAGCTTGCCAGTCATCTCGGGCTGTATGCCGAGCAGACCGATCTCAACGGACGCATCGCGCTAGGAAACTTCCCGCAGGCGTTCAGTCATGTCGGCCTCATCAATTCGGCGCTGACGCTGAACTCATTGGTACGACGCGGCTCGGCTCGTACGTCGTCACTCGATAGCGACGATGCGGCCGCAGCGGCTTCCACGCAACCGGCAGGGAGCCAGTAGGCATTTCGTATGCACCGCGATCGTGACAACGAGGCTTCCGCGATGGTCGATGCGGAAAAACTGCGCCGCGCTGTCTTGGACACCGCGCTCGACGCCATCATTTCGATCGATCGAAACGGTTGCGTCGTGGAGTGGAACCCGGCCGCGGAGACTACGTTCGGTTATACCCGTGAGCAGGCAATGGGTCGCATGATGAGTGAGCTGATCGTGCCGCCCGCCGAGCGAGCGGCGCACACTGCCGGGATCGCTCGATACGTCGCGACGGGTGAGTCCCGTGTAACGGGTCGGCGCATCGAGATGAACGGTATGCGCGCCGACAGCAGCGAGTTTCCCATTGAGCTTGCCATCACGGCCGATGAACTCGGAGACGACATTCTTTTCACGGCGCATGTTCGTGACATATCCGAGCGACGGGCATCGGAGCAGGAACTGGCCCAGGCGCGCGACGCGGCGCTCGAGGCAGCACGCCTGAAGTCCCAGTTCTTGGCGACCATCAGCCACGAACTGCGTACACCGCTGAACGGCATTCTCGGCATGATAGCCGTGCTGTTGGGCTCCGATCTCGACGAAGCCCAAAGGAGCTACGCGCGCGCGATACAGGCATCGGGCGACGCACTACACTCGATCATCGACGACCTGCTCGACTTCACGGAAGTCGATCAGGGAAAGGTCGTGCTCAGCGCGACGGAGTTCAATCTTCCAGATCTCGTTCGGGCGACTGCCGAAGGATACGCCGAGCGTCTCGGCAATCGAGGTATCGCCTTGCGTTGCGAAATCGATTCCGGTGTTCCGCGCGTTGTGCGCGGCGACGGTGGACGCGTGATCCAGGTGCTCGGCTGCCTACTCGACAATTCGGTGAAATTCACGACGGAGGGCGAAGTCGTCGTTCGCGTGTACTCTTGCGGAGTTACGAAGGGGCGAGTGGAGACTCGCATCGAGGTGGCTGACACCGGCTCGGGCATCTCGAAGGAGCAGCTCGCCAATCTCTTCCAGCCGTTCGTGCAAGGTGATGGCTCCGCGACGCGACGCCACGGCGGCACAGGTCTGGGCTTGTCGATCTGTTACGGGATTCTCGAACTGATGGGCGGTACGATCCGAATAGACAGCGTCCTCGGGCGCGGCACGAACGTCAGTTGCGCGGTTCCACTGGAGGTCGATGGTCACGTTGCCGATGAGCATCCGTCGGATGCACCGTGCGAGAACGTCCTGATCGTTGATGGAAACGTAGAGTCGTTGGCGATCATCACCGACTACTTCGCGTCGTGGGGTGTCGATCCGGTCGTAGCGACCGGTGGAGACGCCGCACTGCGCGAGCTGCAAGCGCTGCGAACGATCGGAGAGGCTGCCGATGTAGTATTGATCGCGTCGGAACTTCCCAATGAGTCGGGCGTAGATGTTGCCCGCAAGATTGCGACCTGCTCGCCGAATACGCCGGTCCTCATGATCAAGAGTGGACACGCGGACTTTGATGACCGGTCGATTAGCGGCTGTGTCACTCGGCCGGTCAAGCGCTCCGAACTCTACCACGCGGTATCAGATGTGGTGACGACCGATACCGTCGAAACGACAGGTGTCGACGATGGACCTGCTCCCGGCCCGCTGACCTGTCTGGTCGTCGAAGACAACATCATCAACCAACAGGTACTGACGGCCATGCTCGAGAGCATGGGGCATGTGGTTCATATGGCCGAGAACGGAGTGGAGGCGGTCGACGCGTTCAAGCCCGAGTTCTTCGACCTGATCTTCATGGACATTCAGATGCCTGAGATGGACGGCTACGAAGCAACACAGCGTATCCGTCAATTAGAAAACGGTCGCACGCATGTGCCGATCATCGCCGTCACTGCGAACGCCATGAAAGGCGATCGAGAGGCTTGCCTTGCCGCCGGCATGGACGACTACGTGCCCAAGCCGGTGGACCCGATCAGGTTGGCAACAGCGATCAAGCGCGCCGGCGCGCGTTTCTCTACGCCGCGAGCAGACCGAATTGAAGAGCCGACGCCTGCATCATCCGATGCGGCAACCGCATCATCCGAGAAGGGGAGCACGACAATGGGTGCAACTTTAGATCTTTCCGTATTAGACAAGCTCCGCGCGTATCAGCGCGAGGGGCAACCCGACATCGTGACGCGCTTGATCGACCTTTTCCTCGGCCAGGCGCCGAACCACGTCGAGGCCGTCCAGGTTGCGCTCCAAGAAGGCGACGCCGACAAGCTCTCTCGTGCCGCGCATGCACTCAAAGGTGCGAGCGCGAACCTGGGTGCCACCAAACTTACCGAGCTTGCCGCAGCGATCGAAACACAGGGGCGCAATAATGACATCGCAACCGCGGCCCAGACAGTTGCCGCGTTAGTGGCCGAGTACGCACTCGTCGAAACGGATCTTTCTGCGCAGCGCCTGCCTCTTCCGAGCCAAACGCAGGCCTGACGGGCGCTATCTATCGTATGAGTTCTTTCGAACGGAAGACCGTCAGACGTTCGATCTGCATGTCGGCGATCGTGTTCGGTATGCCGCCCATTCCCAGGCCCGATTCTCGATAGCCGCCGAACGGCATCCAGTCGACGCGGAAGGCCGTCTGGTCGTTGATCAAGACGGCCGCTGCGGCGAGTCTGTCCGACGCGCGCAGCGCGTTGTCGATATTGGCCGTGAAGATCGCGGCCTGGAACGCGTAAGGCAGCGCATTCGCGCGCTCGATAGCCTCATCCAGCCCGTCCACCGGATACACGCAGATCACGGGACCGAAGATCTCGTGCGTGCTCGCACGCACGTGGGGCGGCGGATCGAAAAGGATCGTCGGCGCGTACGCGCGTGAGCCTATTGGCTCGGCGCCGATCAAAGGTTCGGCCCCGGCATCGATCGCCTCACGTACCCACTCGTGCACGCGCTGTACTTCCGACTCACGAATGAGCGGTCCGATGTCGGTAGCCGCCGATGTCGGATCGCCTACGGTCATATTCGCGGCCGCATCGCGCAGACGCTCCGCCAACTTGCGAGCGACGGCGCGTTCGGCAAATACGCGCTGCACCGACACACAAACCTGCCCGGCGTGATAGAGCCCGCCTTTTGCGAGTAGAGGTACGGCGTCGTCGAGATCGGCGTCCTTGCAGACCAGAACGGGTGCAACACCGCCGTGTTCCAGTGCGCAGTGCGCGCCGGGGGGTAGTGCTGAGCGTAACTTCCAGCCGACCGCACCGCTACCGATGAAGGTAAAGAAGGCGATGTGAGGATCGGTGACCAGGCGGTTTGCCGTTTCGTGTGTGTCGGTCACGAGCGGTTGGCACCACTCGTCCGGCAAGCCTGCCTCGCGCAGGATGGAGACGAATCGCATGCACGATAGCGGCGTAACCGCTGCGGGTTTCACGATCGATGGACAGCCCGTAGCGACAGCCGGTGCGACCTGATGCACGATGAGGTTGAGCGGATGATTGAATGCACTGAACGCGAGAACGACACCGGCGGGCTCGTGGCGGGTGTAGGCGATCCGTCCGGCCGAGGCTTTGTTGAGATTCATTGGGATCTCGCGGCCGGCCTGACCTCGCATGGTTTCTATACATAGATTGACACCGTCGATTGCCCTGTCGGCCTCGACCAGTGAATCCGTCAGCGGTTTCCCGCCTTCGCGCGCGGACTCCATGGCCAGCTCTTCGCGTCGTTCGCTCATGATCTTCGCGGTTCGTGCCAATATTTCGAGACGCTCGGGCAGGGGAAGACGGGCGTCGCGATCGCCCGCCAAACGGGCGGCGGTTGCGAGTGCTTGATCGACCGCGGCCGCGTCGGCGAGGTCGATCGTTGCGATCGGATTGCCGTCCCATGGCGCGTCTACGTTGGCGCGATTTGCCGCGCGAGCGGCTCCCGGAATCATGAGAGGGAAGTGGGGAATCTTCGTCGGCATATTCCTACACAGTAGCTTGCGTGCACCGTCTCGCAAACCTTTCTCTTGATCGACCGAGCGGGCGAGAGGATCATGTAAGCAGTGGGGACCATGGCAGCTGAGGAAGGTCGAGAGTAGTGTCGGTGGTCAGTATCACAGAGCGCGGTAGCGGATGGATCATCTCGCTCGACCGGGCGCCGGTGAACGCGATCGACTTGGCGGTAGTCGCGGAAGCGACGCGCGCGGTTTCCAAGGCCGCAGACTCGGAGTCGTGTACGAGTCTCGTCCTGACCGGCCGCGGTGACTATTTCTGCGCCGGGATCGACGTCAAAGCGGTCCCGAACTACAGCGCGGACGAACTCGGGCTCATGATCGGCGGTGCCAATCGGCTCGTTCGTGCGATCTACGGAGCGCCCATGCCCACGGTTGCAGCCATCAACGGCCATGCACTCGGCGCGGGCTTGGTACTGGCGTTGGCCTGCGACGGACGAATTGCTGCCGAGGGCAACTATCAAATGGGCCTGACCGAAGCGCGGGCAGGAGTCGCCTTTCCGGCGTGCCCGCTCGAGGTCGTGCGGGCCGAATTGCCGCCCGACGCGGTGCGCCAGATGGTTCTCGGCGCCGAGAGCGTTGCGCCGTCGAGTCGGCATGCCGGTTGGTTCATCGATCGAATGGTCTCTCGCGAATCTCTGCTCGATCAGGCGTTGGCTGAGGCCACGGCGCGTACGAGCCTACCGGCGTACGCCGGCGTGAAGTCACAACTTCGCGCGCCCGTTCTCGCGCGGATGGATGAAATCATCGAGAAGAACGATGATCCGCTATTGCACGGCTGGTTCTGAGACGCGTCGAATTGCCTCGGCGCCGTAACTGCTCAAGAAAGGCGCATGAGTACGATTCATGTTTGGGCCGAATCGAATCCCGACAAGCCGGCCGCCGTATTCGGCAACGGCGACGTGGCCGTCAGCTACGGCGCGCTCGAGGAGCGATCCCGGCGTCTCGCACTGGCTTTTCGCGCGATGGGCCTGGAGCCGGGCGATGGAGTCGCCGTACTATTGGCGAACGAGGTCGAGTTCTTCGAAGTTTTCTGGGCCTGTCACCGTGCCGGCCTGTACTTCACGCCTCTCAATTTTCATTTGATGGGGGCGGAAGCGCGCTACATCGTCGATGACTGCGACGCGAAGGTCTTCATCGCATCCGTGCCGCATGCGGAGATCGCTCAGTACGCCGCCGAAGGGAACGAGAAGCTTCGCGCGCGCTTTGCGATCGGTGGTTCGATCGACGGGTTCGACGACTACGAGGACGTGCTCGCCAGCGTATCGGCGTCGGCACCGCTCGACGGAGCGCTTGAAGGCGCGACGATGTTGTACTCGTCCGGGACGACCGGTCGTCCGAAAGGGGTGCGTGCGCCGCTACCCGGCACATCGGCCGGCGATCCGAAGGCGCTGATGGCGGTGTTGGGTTTCAAGGCGCTGTTCGGGCTCGACGAGAACGATCGCTATCTCTCACCGGCGCCTCTGTACCACGCCGCGCCGTTGATGTTTTGCTCCGTTCAGCAGCGGATCGGGGCGACCCCGTACATCATGCCGCGCTTCGACGCCGAACTGGCGCTCAACATGATCCAGGATCAGGCGATCTCGACATCGCAGTGGGTGCCGACGATGCTGCGCCGCTTGCTACAACTCCCAGAGGAAGTTCGTGCATCGAAGGATGTCTCGTCGCTGCGCTTGGCGATTCACGCAGCCGCGCCGTGCCCGGCACCGGTCAAACAGTCGATGATTGATTGGTGGGGACCGATCATCGTCGAGTACTACGCCGGTACCGAAGGCGGCGGCACGCTGATTCGTTCGGATGAATGGCTTCGGCATCGCGGCTCCGTAGGGCGCCACTGGTCGGGTGGGACGATTCACATTCTCGATGAGAACGGCGCCGAGTTGAGTACCCCGCGCGCGGAAGGCGCGATCTACTTCGAGGCGCCGGAGCAGGCGTCCAGACGCTTCCGCTATCACAAGGACGACGAGAAAACCGCGGGGGCCTATCGAGGCAATTTGTTCACTCTCGGCGATGTCGGCTATCTCGACGAAGAGGGCTATCTGTATCTAACCGATCGTAAAGCCCACATGATCATTTCCGGCGGAGTGAACATTTACCCGCAGGAAACCGAGGACGTTTTGCTCACCCATCCGAAGGTCGACGATTGTGCCGTCGTCGGTGTGCCCAGCGAAGAGATGGGCGAAGAGGTGAAAGCCGTCGTCGTACCCTTGGACGCTGACGCCGGACCTGAGCTGGAACGAGAGCTCATCGACTTCTGTCGTGAGCAGATTGCGCACTACAAGTGTCCGCGCTCGATCGATTTCGAAACCGATCTGCCGCGACAACCGACCGGGAAACTCTACAAACGCCTCATTCGAGACAAGTACTGGAAAGACCACGAAGGACGGCTCGTCTGACCCTCTCGACGTGAACATCATCGTACTCGATGCCGATGAGGTGCGGGGCGACGAGGTCGTGCTGACCGGTCGCCGTGCGCGGCACGTGGCCACGGTGCTCGCTGCCGAACCCGGATCGCAACTTCGCGTCGGAATTCTCGACGGCCGAGTCGGTACGGGGCGAGTGCTGGCACTCGAAGACGATTCGGTCCGCTTGGAAGTCGAGCTTTGCGCCGAACCGCCCGCGCCCAGCAACGCGTCAGTCGTGCTGGCGCTGCCGCGTCCAAAAATCCTCAAGCGCTTGCTGATCGATCTGACTGCGATTGGCGTGAAAGACATTCATCTGGTCGGCGCGTGGAAGGTAGACAAGTCGTATTGGAGTAGCCCCGCACTGCGCGATGAAACGCTTCGTGAACATCTCGTGCTCGGACTGGAACAAGGCGGCGATACCGTGTTGCCCACGGTGACCTGCCATCGCTTGTTCAAGCCGTTTGTAGAGGACGAACTTCCCGCCATTGCAGCGGGGAAGCGGCGTTTCGTTGCTCATCCGCGAGCTCAGGCGAGCTGCCCGCGCGCGATCACGCAGCCGTTCGTCGTCGCGATCGGTCCCGAGCGCGGCTTTACGGACTACGAAATCGATCGTTTCGTTGAAGCCGAATTCCAAGCAGTCTCGCTTGGCCCGCGTCCGCTAAGAGTCGAGTCCGCCCTCGCCATGCTGTTGGGCAGACTGGCGTAGGCGCGAAAGGCGAGTCGGTACGAGGCGAGTGGGCGCCTAGTCGTCGGCGTTGCTGGGCTGCCGGGCCTGCGAACCCGGCGGTGGGCTCGCGATATTACCGCCGATTTCCTCGATCGATTTGCTCGGCGGTGGACTCGTTTCCGCATGGTCGCCATTCGTGTTGGCGCGTCCGGTCAACACGCGCGCGACGCCTCTCACGAGCGCTTCCAGAGAACCGTACGTACCTCCGATCACACGCTCGGTCGCGGAGTGTGCTCCACGCAATAGGTCGCCCGCAGGTTTCGGCATGGCGTCAGCCGCTTTGTCGGTAATTGCTCGCGTCACGTTCGCGCTCTCTTTACCGAGCCGCTTGGTCGCGTCGGGTACGGCATTGACCGCGGTACTCGCCAGCGCTGACGATTCGACGGTAATGTCGGGCTCCTCGAACGTGCCTTCGATGATCAACGGGATGTTCGTCCAGCCGTCATCGTCGTGCTGGTAGGGAAGCAGCACTCCTTTCGAAAGCAGTCGTCGTTCGGAGTTGGGGCCGAATCCCAATTTGACCTTGAGGTCGAGCGTTTCGTCGAAACCGAGTGATCCCTTGGCGAGTATTCGCGCCTCCTCGCTACCGAGTGTCAATTTTCTGGTGCTGATGCGCCCGTCCGAAACATGCAGCACGCCGCCCGATTCGATCAGGTCCATTCTACGGAATCCTTCGATGCCTGTCTGGTCGGCGAGTAGCTCGAGAAACGACGCGTCGCGAATGTGGCCGTCGTGTACGACAACGCCGAGTTCTGCTTTGAGGTTCGGTGCGATGGTTTCCCACTTCGTTCCGGCGCCCGACATCGTGAGCCGTACGTCGGTGCGTCCGCTGCGTGATCCCCAGTCGTCCCGCGCCACCGAGCGGAGCAGAACACCGTGATCGGCCGCGTCGATGTCGAGGCGTGCGGCGTATGCGAACCCCTTTCGATCGAGCACGATGTTGCCGCTCAGCCCGGCCGTGCCGCCTTTCTCGATTTCGCTGTCGAGGGCGGCGACTTCAATCGTCGAGTTTCGCAGCGAGGCTTTTGCGCGGGCATTGAGGAAGTCGATGTTGCGAAATCGCAATCGATCCAGTGTGAGCGCTACATCGGCGTCGAGACGGCCGGTGTTGACGGGGCCGTAGTCTCGCGCGCCCTCACGGCCGGTCCCCGCTGCTTCTTTCGCCAAGGCATCGAGGTCGAGAACGGGCGAGTCCAAGACGATGGTCGCGCGTAGGTATGCATTCTCATCGGGCTCGACGCCTATGCCGAAGATCGCATCGCTAAAGGGAACGCCGCGCGGGTCCCTGAATTTACCTCTTACATTGACCGATTGGGTGCCGCGGATGTCGTTCCACGGCGGCGGCAGCAGCTTGCCCAGCCCGTCGGCGAATCGCGCGCGGTCCAAACGGATCGAAAGATCGTGCTGCGCGTATGTCGGCTCGAATCGGATACTTCCGCTCACATTCAGTGTGCCGCCGGCCTGCTTCGCCTTGACGCTGCGCAGCTCCAGCGTGTGCCGTCGAAACGCGATGGATCCCGTCACGTTCGACGCATCGAATCTCCAAAACGTCAGCTTGCCGATCTTCAGATCGGCTTCCAGGTGAAACGGTTTTGGTGGCTCCGGTCGCTTTTCGCGCGGTGGCAAATGCGCCGGCCGCGAGAGTTGACTGATGATGAGGTTCGGATCGAAAGCATCGAACCCACCATTGAAGATGAGATGGTTCTCGGCGGGGTCGAATGTTGCGTCGGTATCCATTGCCCAGACGCGATCGGCGTCGGGGACGATCTCGGCACGGATTGCGAAGTTGATGGGGGAGTCCAGGCGAAAGTCGCGTGCATCGATTCGAATGCCGCGTACCGCCACGCGGCGATATTGCTCGTGCAGCGCGGCGTGGTCTTCGACCAACAGTAGTCCGCCTCGGATCGTGACGTCGTGGATCAGCCAGCCCGTCCAGTCCAGAAAGCTCGATCGTAGCGTCTCGACGAGCGCATCGAGCCCGAACGGTGGAGGCTCCGCTGCGGGCTTGGCCGGCTCGTGCTTGGCTTTCTCCGCTTCTATCTCGGCCGATCGTGCTTTGGCATCTTCCACCAGTGCACGGATGTTCCAACGGGCGTCCTCGCGGCGATGCAGCCGTACGTAGGGCCGGATGAGTTCGAGGCGGTTCACGACGAGGCGCAGATCGGTGAGTGCCGATACGTCCAATCCCAGCTCGAGCCGTTCTATCAGAGCGAAGTTGGTCTCACTTTCGCTAACGAAATCAGGGTTCTCCGAGATCTGCACGCCGGTGAGGATGACCTCGCCGAATCCCAGCGAGAGCCCCTCGAAGGTAAGCTGGCGGCCGAGAACGTTCTCGACTCGGGGGATCACGTTCTCGCGCACCCACTGAGGCGTGAGCAATTGGCGTAGCGTGCCATAGCCCGCAAAGGCCGCGATCAATGCTAGTGAGAACAGCACCGCGGCGAACGCAATGAGGCTGTGTCCTCGTCTGTGGGTCGGTGTACGTTGGCTCGTCATTCAGCGTGCAGCGGCCGTACCCGAAACGGCCCAACCACCATGATGCCCTCGACTCAGTCGCAGCGATAGAGTACGCGGAATCGGCCCGGGCCTAAAGCCGAGCGCCATCGCGCGAGCCCTGATCCACATCTGATGACCACTCGCAAAACCATCGTCGGCTACGCCGATTCGTTGCGCGTCACGCCCGGCGGCACGATTCGGTTCATGGTGAGCGCCGAAGGCGGTGGGTCGTATCGCGCATCGATGACCCGATTGGTCCAGGCGGGTGTCGTGCTCGGCGGTAACGATCCCGCGCTCGGCATGCCCGGATTCGAACTCGATACACGGCCGCACCCGGCGTCCTGTGACGGCGTGTATCCCGCGCGCCGCCAGCGGATCGCGACAGGCTCGTACATATTCGTTCCGCCCGCCGACGTTCTACGCGATCTTAAGAGCTTCACGGTTGAGCTGTACATCTGGGCCACGACGCCGGCCAAAGGCCGACAGGCGCTGCTCGGGACCTACTCGCCGGTCGCCGGCGAGGGCTTCGCGCTTGCGCTCGACGACATGGGTGCTGCATCTCTGGTGATCGGCGGTGGCGGTGAGCCGGCGACCTGGGTGAGCACCGGGCGACCAGTGGCCGAGCGCACCTGGACACGCATTGCCGCGAGCTACGACGCCGCGACCGGCCATGCGGCAGTCGTACAGCGTCCCGTGGCGCAGACACCGGCTGGAACGTTGTCGATTCCGCACGCGAGCGCATCGCGAAACCTTGATCCCACCGCGCAGCGTGTCGGAGGCGGCGCGTTGCTGATGGCGGCGTGGCAGGACTTGCGACAGGACGATTCGTTAGACTCCGAGAACGTGCGCAACGAACACACCGAGTCGGACGACTACATGGCGACGACGGCGAACTTCAACGGCTGCATCGACTCTCCGCGCTTGGCCGACCGCGCGCTCAGCGTTCCCGAACTGCATGCAGACAAGCGCGTACACGGGCGCGAAGTGTTCGGCGACGCGACATTGGCTGTGTGGGATTTCGCGCGCGACATTTCGGGCGAAATGATTGAAGACCTCGGACCGAACGCGCTCAGCGGCGTTGCGATGAACTTGCCGACACGCGCGGTTCCCGGGCGGCGCTGGACCGGCGATGAGCCCTGCTATCACAACGATGTTACGCAGTACTCCGCCATCCATTTTCACGACGACGATCTTTGCGACGCGGGTTGGGATGTGGATTTCCAGTGGCGCGTTCCCCGCGAGACCATCAGTGGAATCTATGCTGTCAGGTTATCGCACGACGCCGACGGCAGCCGGGAGGCGAGTACAGACGAGATACCGTTCTTCGTAACGCCTGAGCGCGGTCGCCCGACGGCGCCGGTTGCGTTACTCATTCCGACCGCAACCTACTTGTCGTACGCGAACCAGACGCTGCATCTGCGCCCGGGATCGATCAATGGCGATCCACCGGATCCGCCCTGCGAGAACGACGCCTTTCTGCTCGAGCATCCCGAGTTCGGCCTGTCGCAGTACGACTACCACAACGATGGCCACGGCGTGGTCTTCTCCTCCGCACTCAGACCCATTCTCAACCTCAAGGGCGTAGGGATGCCGTGGGGGTTCGTCCTCGACACGCTGATCAACGCGTTTCTCATTCGCTCGGGCTATCCGTTCGATGTGATCACCGACCAGGATCTGCATGAGCAGGGACAGGCGTTGTTGGATCAGTACCGCGTCGTGATGACCGGCAGTCACCCGGAGTACTGGTCGAGCGAGATGATGAGCGGCCTCGAAGGCTACCTCGAGGAAGGCGGCCGCCTGATGTACCTCGGTGGCAACGGATTCTACTGGCGCGTCGGTTTTCACCCGGCGACCGATGGGGTCGTTGAGGTGCGTCGTGCGGAAGACGGCACAAGACCCTGGATCGCCGAGCCCGGTGAATACTACCATCAGTTCAGTGGCGAGTACGGCGGTCTATGGCGCCGACTGGGCCGCGCGCCGAATCGCTTGGTCGGCGTCGGCTTTGCCGCGCAGGGCGTCGACAGCGCATTCTACCGGCGAACCGAAGCGTCGCGTGACCCGCGCGCGGCGTTCATCTTCGATGGGGTTGCCGGTGACGTAGTCGGTGAATTCGGTTTGATCGGAGCCGCGTCGATGGAGATCGATCGCTTTGATCTGCGCTTGGGGTCGCCCGCGCATGCATTGGTTGTCGCCACTTCCGAGGGGCACAGCGAGGCCATGCTGCGCGCG
>JAJCZM010000058.1 GCA_029262375.1 Deltaproteobacteria bacterium | reverse complement strand
TGGGCGAGAGGGTCCGCCTTGAGCACATCCGCGCCGGGGGCAAGCTCTTTACGACACCGAGATGGATCGATGAGTTCGGCAAGCGCCTCGCCGAGGCGGACGCCGCGTACTTCGACACGGCCAGCGAGCCCGAGGCGCCGCCAGAACCTGCGCCGACACCTGTGCGAAGGCGATCACGTCGCAGATTGACGGACCAGGAAGAGGCCGAGCGGCAGGCTCGCGTCCGCGCCGAGCTCGACGCGGAGGGGCTGTGATGGCGAGCCCATCCGATCTCCACACCACCGATCGCATCCCGCTCGTCCGCCTCGGACAGGGCGATTACACGCGCGACTTCGTCCCGGATGACCCGAACGAAACACCCCACCCAACTAGGAAACCCCCCCATGCCGCTGACCGATTCGCTCATCACCACGACCACGCCGGCGCCGCCCAAGATGATCGTCTACGGCCAGCCGGGCGTCGGCAAGACAACCTTCGCGGCACAAGCAGGTGCGTTGCTGATCGATTGCGAGAACGGCGCCGGGGCGATCCCGGGGCTGACGCGCACGCCGTACCTCAAGACGTGGGATGAGATGAAGGCGTGGCTCGACGAATTGGCGCTCAACGGCGCGCCCGATGGCGTCGGCGCCGTAGCGATCGACACGCTCGACTGGCTGTGCAACCGGATCGTCGAGCACGTCGTGATCGAGCTCGACCCGAAATCCCAAGGCGACATCACCAACACTATCGGCAGCGCGCACGGCGGCTACTACAAGGCGCGCGAGATCGTCCAGAACATCGTCAGCCGTGATCTGCTCCCGGCGCTCAACGCGATCAGCGAGCACGGCGTCGCGGTTCTTCTTCTCGCGCACGCGGCCAACACCAAGATGACGCTTCCCGAGGGGTACGACATCCGTACGGCAGCGCCCGACACGCCCGTCTGGCTGACATCACTCTTCACCGAGTGGGCGGACGCCGTGCTCTTCGCCACGCGCGGCAATGACGGTGTTCGTGCGATCACGACCGAATGGTCGCCGACCGTGTGCGCCAAGAACCGGTACTCGCTGCCCAATCCACTGGAGTTCTCGTGGCCATCGCTCATGACCGCGATGGCGAACTCCGCGATGACCAACTGAACCAACACCTCACCAAGGAGGCCCATCACAATGGCCACGCTGAACTTCAACGCCAACGAGGTCGATCCCGCCGTCGCGAAGGTGCTCGATCTGCTGCTGATCCTGCACGCCGATCACGAGCAGAATTGTTCGACGAGCACCGTACGCCTCGTCGGGAGCTCACGCGCGAACCTCTACGCGAGCATCGCGGCGGGGATCAGCGCGCTGTGGGGACCGCTACACGGCGGCGCCAACCAGGCCGTCATCGAAATGCTCGAACACATCGCTCTCGAAGGAGGCAACGTCGACCAGTACGTCGCCAAAGCCAAAGACAAGGACGATCCGACGCGTCTCATGGGCTTCGGCCATCGCGTCTACAAAAACTACGATCCTCGTGCTGCGATCCTGAAGACGGCTTGTGAAGAGGTCGTCGGGCGTCTCGGCGGATCCAGTCAGTTGTTCGACATCGCGATGCAACTCGAGGAGATCGCGTTGACCGACGACTATTTCATCAGCCATAAGCTCTATCCCAATGTCGATTTTTACTCGGGGGTGATCTACCGGGCGATGGAGATTCCGATCAACATGTTCACCGTGATGTTCGCCATCGGACGTCTGCCTGGCTGGGTCGCACAATGGCTCGAGTCGCGCCAAGATCCGGATTTCCGTATCGGTCGACCACGCCAGATCTATACCGGCGCAACGTTGCGAACGGTCAATCGCTGACGTAGCCTCGGCGACAAACGTGCGGCAGCGTGCGGAACATGCGGAACATGCGGAACATGCGGAACGCATGGAACGTGGCCGCGTTACGACGTCGGGCGAGAGAAGCGGGTATGTCGATCACAAACATCGTTGGAGTGACGTTCGCCGTGAGCGACATGGCGCGCACGGTCGCATTCTACAAGCAGCTGGGATTCAGTATCGTCTTTGGCGATGACACCAGCGAGTTCACGACGCTTCGCGCGCATGATGCATACGTGAACCTCGCTCTGCGTCCGGGCTACGAAGGGCAATGGTGGGGCCGAACGATTTTCCGCGTAGCCAGTGCCGATGCGCAGTATGCTGCGGCGGTATCGGCCGGCTTGACACCGGACGAACCCCGCAATGCGCCGTCAGGAGAGCGATATTTTCACATCACGGATCCCGATGGACACGAATTGAGTTTCGCTGAGCAACCGGCAGGGCAGTCCTGATGAACGACACACGGCATCATTGGCCCACTTCGGTCTACTACAATTACTACACGCTGAGCGGCGTCGCGCTGGCCTTGCTCTGTGCGCTGCTGATCGCCGGTCTGTTCACCGTCAATCTATTCGCCGACACCCCGATCGCTTACCTGGGCGTCAGCTATGTTCTGCTCGCAGTGACCGGCGCTGTGGGAATCGCAGGGGCGGCGTTGGGTATCGCGATCGGGGCGCGGCGTTGGCGCCTCGGGATCCGACCCGCGCCACCACTTCTGTTCCGGCTGAACCTCAGTCTTCCTCGACATCGACTCGTCGCGCTCGGCATTCTCGCCGGCACCATGGGCATCATGATCGCGGGTGTGGGCGGCTCTTACAAAGGCATCACGTACTTGGAATCCGACGAGTTCTGCGGTGGTGCTTGTCACACTGTCATGGGTCCGCAGGCCATCGCACACGAGAACTCCCCTCACGCGAAGGTGGAGTGCGTAGATTGTCATGTCGGCGGCGGCGCCGGTGCGTTCGCTGAAGCGAAGTTGGCAGGCTCGCGGCGCCTTTGGGCCGCTCTTACTGACTCCTACTCGCGCCCTATCACCGGTGTCGGGCACCAATTGCGTCCGGTCCGCGAGATGTGTGAGAACTGCCACGAATCTTCGCGCTGGATCGGCTTCAAGGAACGCACGTTCAACTACTTCAGTGCCGTCGAAGACAATGCACCGCGTTCGCTACGTATGCTCGTGAAAGTGGGAGGCACGAAACCCGGATCGACTCGCGGGCAAGGGATCCACTATCACATGTCGTCGGAGCGCAAGCTTGAGTTCGCAGCCGAAGATGAATCGCTCGACGACATCGCATGGGTGCAGGTGACCGAGCCGGACGGCGAGGTGCGAACCTATCGTAAGCGGTCTCTCGACGATGAAACGCTGGCGCAGCTCGAGCGCTACGAGATGGATTGCATCGACTGCCACAGTCGCCCGGCGCATCAGTTTAATTCTGCTACCGACATCATGAACGAGCTTCTTGGCGATGGACGTCTCACGCCGAAGTTGCCGTACATCAAGAAGGTCGGGACGCAGCTGCTCGAGGCCGAGTATGAGACACAGGGCGAGGGCATCGAAGCCATCGCTGCCGGATTAACGGACTTCTACCGCGCCGAGTACCCCGATACGTTGCAGGACTCGCAAGAATGGATTGCCGGCGCCGTCGACGAGCTGCAGACGGAGTACCGAAAGAACTTCTTCCCCGAGATGGGGGTGAGGTGGGACGTGTACCGCCAGCGAATCGGACACAGGGATTCGAACGGGTGTTTCCGCTGTCATAACGATACGCTTGCAACGCCGGACGGTCGCACGATCTTTTCCACCTGCACGCGCTGCCACGTGATCCTGACTCAGAGTGACGACGCTGCACTTCTCGCGCTCGAAGCCGATGAAGGGCAGGCGTTCTATCACCTCGGCGAGGACGGCGAAGTGGACCGAGAGGAATACTCCGAGTGCGCGGACTGTCACACCGGTGGTTCCGAGATCTACTGAGTTTAGAGCCCGTCGAGGTATGCTGCCATGTCGTCGATCTCGGGTTGCGTCATGAAGAGCCCGTCCATGAACTCGTCGAGACCGCCGAGGTCCATCACGAGCTTGTTGCCGTCGCCGGCGAGATCGCTGAAGTCTCCGCTCGGATCATCGCTGCCGGCTCGGTGGCAGAATGCGCATCGTTCCATGTAGTCCGCGCGCCCGGCGATCGGGTCGGGGCCGCCGCCCATCGTTGTTGTTGTCGTGCTGGTGGTACTCGTGGTGGTCGTCGATGTGGTGGTCGTCGTTGTCGACGTCGATGTGGTGGAAGACGTCGTCGTGCTGAGTGTGGTCGTGGTCACGCCGCAAGGGCACATCAGCGGTAGGTCGACGCCGACGGCTACGTTGAGACAGATCAGCGCGTCGGTTGCCGTCTTACTCCCGTCACCCGAGGGGTCGCAGATGCAGCCACACGATTGCAGGCCCACCGCCGCTTTCAGGATGAACAAGCAGTCGGTCGCGGTAGGGCGCGCGCCCATGCTAACGGGCTGGGAGCATCGCTCGACGCCGAGAGTCGTCGTCGTGGTACCCACCTCTCCGTTGGCGGCGTAGCTCTGCGGCGCAACCAGTAGCGCGCACGCAAGGGCTGAGGCGGCGAGGCCGAGTCGGGTAATCCATGTGCGCGTGTCGGTGGCTGCGATTCGCATAGTTGGGTCTCCATCATCCTTCGCCGGCATCCTTCACCGGCATCGCGTGCTGAGGGCGAGCGGTGCTCGCCTACATCAGCATCTACATCTTCCGTCACATCAACACTGCAAGTTAGAGCAAGCTTCGTTCCAAGTTCTCGCCGAGCTCATCGAGCACGTTTTGCCCGTTTTTTGGGCGGCTTAGGCTTGATGGTCGCGAATGAGAATTCCGAGTATCGAGACTGGGTGCGAGTTCAATTCCCAGTTCTGGCAAGGCCGCGCATCGTCTCGCGATTGAGGATCCGGCGGGTGCGTTGCGGGCGCGTAGGCCAAGGTCTGAAGTCCTCGTTAAGCATGGGCTTTTTCTCGGACCGCGCGACGAGCGCGTCGCGAAATTGAGAACGCAGATGCTCGCGCACTGTGGCACGCGCGATGCATGGCAATAAGTGTGTTTCTACGCGTGATTCACTCTTTGTTCAGGTCCGGGCGGCTGGAACCTCAGTTGCGGCGCGGCAGAGAACTCCATTGTGAACACGCCATCGAGTGACTGGAGGGTACATGATGCGCAGCCCATTTTTGGAAAAGTTGGTATTCGGATCCGTCGCAACAGTCTTCGCGATTTCGCTCGCGAGTAGCGCGGGCGCGGCCATGGGCGATTGCGGTCAGCCCGCCAGTAGCGGCGACAATCCGACTGCGACGGACTGCCTGTTCATTTTGCAGGCGTCGGTCGGCGGCCAGACCTGCACACCCGAATGTATCTGCGACCCGAGCGGAGACACGAATGTCACCGCGACCGACGCGTTGTTCTGTTTGGTTGCCGTCGTTGGCGCGACCCCGCTCGACGGCTGTTCCTGCGCCACCACGACGGTGACGTCGGTAACCACGACCACTACGACACTGCCCGCGACCGTATCGGTAACCGCGAGCTTGTCGGGCGATGCGGTTCCGGATTCAACCGTTACCGCGAGCGCTGCGATCGATACCACCGGCGGTTGTACGGTGCAGAGCATCGGCTGGACTCAGGACGGCGGTGCGGCAGCCGTGATCGCCGACGGCGATACCGATACGGCGATGGTGATGCTCGCCGGCAACTCCGTCTATAAGGCGGAGCTGATTCATTTGCTGCAACAACCTCCGATCGGGCAAGAAGACCTACCGCCGAACGTCGAACTGCCGGAAGGCGAGTTCCACAGCGGTCTACAGAGTCGTTTCCAGGTGATCGGCGTCAATCATCTAGCGCTCGAGGAGTCGGGCCTCGTTGAGTTGACCGTGACCGTCACGGCGGACTGCGGCGTAGCGACCGATACGGTCGAGATCGAAACCGACGTGCCGTTCCACGTCGCAACGTCGCTTCGTAACGTGCCCATCGGCGTACCGGTATTGCTACACGCCAAGGACCACGTTGATGAAGATGAGAACGGCCTAAACGACGAGACCGGTGCGGATGTGACCACCTACGATTGGGCGCTCACGGCCGCTCCGGCCGGATCGACCGCCGCGCTCAACGACGCGACATCGCAGAATCCTGACTTCGTCCCGGACGTAGTCGGCATGTACACGGTCACGGTCACCGATACGACGCAGTTGCCGGGGACCGATGTGATCACGTTGGAGATCCATGCGGGTACGTGGCGTGGTGTGATCATCGGGCAAGACGCCGACGGTCTACCGAACCCGGATACGGCTTGCACCGGTTGTCACGACGGCTCACCGGCCGAGGACCAGTTCACGCCGTGGCGTGAAACCGGTCACGCGGCAATCTTCTCCGACCTGATCGACACCAACACGCACTACGGCGAAAACTGCTTCGAGTGCCATTCGGTGGGCTTCAACAAGGACGAGTCGGCGGCTAACGGCGGTTTCGATGATTCCGTCGACTACGAGGACTTCCTTTCGTCAGGCCTGATCAACAATCCAGGCGACAACTGGACGGAAATCTTGGCGAACTTCCCCGAGACCGCTTCGAAGGCGAACATCCAGTGTGAGAACTGCCACGGTCCGCAGACCGATAGCGGTGCGCACATGATGGGTACACCCCGTGTCGGATTGTCCGCGGACATTTGTGCCACGTGCCACGGTGAGCCGCTGCGTCACGCACGCTTCCAGCAATGGCAGCTCAGCGGGCACGGCAACTACGAGTTGGCGATCGACGAGGCCGGTAGTGGCAACTGTTCTCGCTGTCACACGGCGAACGGATTCCTCGAATGGCTGCCGATTTTGCTCGACGACGATCCGCTGACGGATCCGACCGCGAGCGTCACCGTCGCGTGGACGGAAGACGAGGCGCACCCGCAAACCTGCGTCACCTGCCACGATCCGCACGCGAACGGTTCGACGAGCGGCATCAATACGAACGCAACGGTTCGGATCAGCGGCAGTACGCCGCCGCTGATCGGTGGTTTCAAGGCGGTCGGTGTCGGCCGCGGTGCAATCTGCATGACCTGTCACAACTCTCGAAGAGGGCTTCACAACGACACGCTCTTCGGCGAGATCGCGGGCACGTCGGACACGTCGCGGGCTCCGCACGGTTCCGCCCAGTCCGACATGCTGATGGGGCAGAACGCTTACTTCGTGAACACCGGTATCCGCGGAAACCACTCGCTGGTGGAAGACACCTGCGTGAACTGCCACATGGAACAGACCCCACCGCCGGCAGCACTGTCGTACGCGCTCGGCGGTACGAACCATACGTTCGCGGCCAGCGATCAGATTTGCTCGAACTGTCACGGCTTGTCGTTCAACGCGGCCGGAGTGCAGGAGGCGTTCGCAGCAAGCATCGACGATCTCAAAGTGCTGGTCGAGATCGCGCTGCTTTCGCTGATGGAAGACGAGATTGCGCTGGGTAACGTGATCGCCATCGACCTGGGCGGCGGCATGGAGCGGATCGTAACGGACATCATGGAGATCGATACGATCGAGTTCGGTGAAACGCGTGGGCGCCAGGCCATATCGTTCAACTTCGTCGACATGACGACGGTTGGGCTTACGGGCGTCAACGGAATCGACGTGCGCGACGGTCTGATGACCATGGATTGCCCGGGTCTGGCTGCGCGCTGTGAGTTGTACGACTTTGCCGACGACCGGTTGGTGAAGGCTGGTTGGAACTACGTCCTTGTGCATAATGACGGCAGCGGCGGTATCCACAATCCGGCCTACGCACTGGAGGTGCTCGACGTGTCACGCGACGCGTTGGAAGCGCTGCTTGCGGAACCCTAAGATGCGAGGTACGCCGGAGCCTGGGCCCGGTGGGCCTGATGGGCCTGGGCTGGGGCTCCGGCGTGCACACTCGATGAAAGACGATCGTTAGGGGAATCAATGAGTTCGAAAGCAGTTCGGAACCTTGGCAGGGGCGCGATCGGATTGTGTGCGGCACTTTCGGTCTACGCATGTGTTGCGACCAGCCGTACGCTTCTTGCGCCACCGACGATTCCCGGTGCCGAGTTTGTCGGCTCGGGCGAATGTGCCGATTGCCACGTGGACGTGACCGCGCAGTTCGAGACCGCGACGCACTCCATGTTGCAGGTGCAGGGAGAAAACGCGCGATCGATCGGCTGCGAGTCCTGCCACGGTGCCGGTAGTTTGCACACCGAGTCCGGTGGCGAGAGCGGGACGATCGTCAATCCGCGCGATTCACCCGAGACCTGCTTCCAGTGTCACGTCGATAAGCGCGGTCAGTTTGCACTGCCGCACAGTCATCCTCTTACGGGAGGCCCGCTCGAACTGAGTACGGGGAGAGTTTCATGTGGTGACTGTCATGAACCCCATCGAGGGCCGGCGATAGAGTCGGGTGGTACAGCTCTGCAGTCGATCAACGAAGGATGTTTGGATTGCCACGCCGCACAGCGGGGGCCACATGTCTTTGAGCACGAAGCGCTGCGGGAAGGCTGCACGACCTGCCACGAGCCGCACGGTTCACCCAACGACAAGATGTTGACCGAGCGCAATTCGACGCTCTGTCTGAAGTGCCACTATCAGGAACAGGTAGCGGCGAACGAAATTCTCATTGGTGGCCGCAACCACGCTTCCTTTTTGCAGCGTGGCTCGTGTTGGAGCGCCGGCTGCCATGAAGCCGTGCACGGTTCGAACGTCAACTCGTCGCTTCGCTTCTGAGCGAGATGCCTACGGAGAATGCAATGTCAGAGCTACGAATGACGCGATATCCGTACGGTACCGCGTTGGCCATGATCGTCGTCGGCGCTGTCGTCCTGTGCGCCTGCGATGCCCACGCAGAAATGGAACTTATCGACTCCACTGTCGTGACCTCGGTGACGGGAGTGTGGACCGACGACGATGAGCATCAGGTCAGCAGGCGCCACGGGCTAGGCGATGACGATGTGGTCGGCGGACTCGAAGCGCTGCGGATGGAGTGGTACGGCGACGAGGGCGAGAGCATGTTGCTCGAAGGGCGTGCGATCGTCGACAACAGCGATTACCTTCTCACACTGGACTTTAAACAGCCGGAGAAGGGCTTCGTCTCGGCCGGTTACAAGGAATTTCGGACCTACTACGACGGGTCCGGTGGCTTTTTCCCTCAAACCGGAGCGTTTCCCAGCATCTTCGGAGAAGGTCTCGAGCTCGATCGCGGCCGAGCGTGGTTCGAAGGCGGCATGCGCGTGCCGGGCTTGCCCGAGCTCACGCTGCGATACGATCACATGTTCCGAGACGGCGAAAAATCCTCGACGATATGGGGGGACAGCAGTGATACCGGCGGGCTTGGAAACCGCGGCATCACACCGGCGTTTCGCGACGTCGATGAAACGCGGCACATCGTCGCTCTAAAGATATCGCAGGATTTACCCGAACTGTCCGACACCGAGGTCGGCGCGGCGTTTACGTATGAGTCGGCTGAGTTGGACAACTCGCTCAACTTCGCCAGACGACCCGGTGATGTCGGCGCCGAGCGTTTCGTGACGCAACGAGATTCGATCGATTCCGACGTCTACAGCGTGCACGCCTACAGCACGACGCCGATGGCCGACGGTCGCGCACGCGTATCCGCGTCGTACGCCTACACGAATCTGCAAAATGAACTCGGCGGCAGTCGCGTCTACGGCGAGATGTTCGGATCGGCCTACGATCCCGCGCTGGCGAATCGCCAACCGTTCGACGAGGGCTTCTTCGATCTATCGGGCGATTCGGAGCTCCGTAGACATGTGGGAGCGCTTACCTGGCTGGTGCAGCCGAACGATGACTTCCGACTGACACTTCGTGTCCGCGGGGAGGCAACCGAAATCGAAAGCGATTCGGCGTTCACTGAGTCCAACGTGGGATTTCCTCCGGGACTGGCTTCGAGTACGGAAGATCTCTCCGTTGATACCGATTCGAAAATTAGACGAATGGCCGAGCGTTTCGAATTGCGCCATACCGGTTTCGAGAATCTGGTTTTGTATTTTCGTGCGAACTGGGAGCAGGCCGACATCGACCTCGACGAGACCGAGGTCGAGACCGCGACTGCTGCCGTCGATCTACTCCGCGAAACCGACTCTGACCTGAGGGCGGCGAAGTACACGCTGGGCGGGATGTGGTACCCGCACTCGCGCTTGAATTTTGCGGGACGCTATCGCTACGAGAACCGCCAGAATGACTACACGCATCGCGTGGATTCGACGTCCGACAACACGTCTAACAATCGCTTGCCAGCCTACATCACGGCTGAAGACATTACGACGCGCGGCGGTGACCTGCGCGCAACGTGGACCGCGCACGATACGTTGCGACTGACGGCGCGCTTCGACATTGCGCAAACCGAGATAGGTAACGCATCCCAAGCGCTGCGAGAGGTCCGTGCTGCCGAAATCCAGACGCATTCGATATCGGGCAGCGCGACATGGTCGCCTACGGCGTCCATGTACGTGCAGGCGGATGTGCGCTACGTGGATAGCAAGACCGATACTCCGACGAACTCGGTGGGCGGTGGTGTCGGCGATACCGTGCCGGATTTCGAAAACGACTACTGGAACGCGACCGTCAATGTCGGCATTGCCCTCGACGAGAAGACGGACTTGGAGAATCGATACTTCTTCTATCGCGCAGATAACTACACGGACAATTCACTCGTCAGCCAGCCCTACGGAGCCGATGCCGAAGAGCATGGCGTGTCGCTGTCGCTGCGGCGCCAGTGGACCGATGCTCTTGCGACGCGTCTACGGTATGCTTATTTCAAGAACGACGATGACCGCTCGGGCGGCAACAACGACTACGAGCTGTCCGCTCTCACCGGCTCGCTAGAGGTGAAATTTTGATGATGAAGAAGCTAGATATTCGATTGGTTGGTATCGCACTCGTACTCGCGACTGCGATCGGTGTTTTTGCGGTAATCGCAACGGAGACTCCGTCTTCAGCGTTAGCGGAAGACGGCCAACCGGAAGCCGCACCGGCACCTGCCGCCGCTGCCGCCGGCGCTGCTGCGATCGATACTGCGCCTCTATGGGCCAAGCACTGCAAGTCGTGTCACGGTGACGATGGCAAAGGCGATACCAAGGCCGGTAAGATGAAGAAGGTGCGAGACCTGACCGACGCTGAGGTACGGGCCGGCTTCGACCGTGACGCAATGATCAAGACGCTGTCCGAAGGAATGAAGGACGAATCCGGCAAAGTTCTGATGAAGCCGTACAACGAGAAGATGAACGCCGAGGAAATCGCGGCGCTGGCCGACTACGTACTCGACATTCTCAACCCGCTCAACCCGTCCGACTGATCGGCGGTTACCATTCGTCGCGTATGAGCGCCACCAGGTCGCTCGCGGTGACGATCCCAACTACTAGGTCGTCTTCGAGCACGACCAGTCGTCTATGGCGTGCGCGCAGCATGCGTGTGGCGACTTCTTTGAGTGAGGTGTCTCGCGAGACTGTGTCGACCTCGTGAATCATCGCGTCCGACACCGATAGTTTCGCGAGCCGTTCACCGATCTCGGCGCCGACGGTCTGGCTGCGATTTGGGTCCGGATCGCGCCATTGATCGTCGAATTCGTGGGCGATCTCCGACCAGGCACCCTCCACCGATACTTGTCGCGCAATGTCGGACCGCGAGATGATGCCCACCAATTTCTCGTCGTCGATGACCGGTGCTCCGCTAATGCCGGCGGCGCGCAGACACGTGTCCAGTGCCAGCAGGCTCTCGTCGGAGCCGACCGATATGACTTCTGCCGACATTACGTCTTCTGCTGTAGTCGCCACACGTTTCATGATCGTTTCTCCTCGCAATTCGTCAGGGCACGGCCGGCCGCTAACCGCCGGCTGTGCGTGGCTACGGCTTCTGCGCCCGTATCGTGAGCGAACGTACGGTCTCGATGGTGGCCTGTACGTCGATGCCCGCGTTCTCGACCTTGGCGAGGAGCTCCGGCGGGACCATCGTCAGCAGCACCGAGCCGAAGCATTTGTCGTCGAGAACTTCGACATGGGCCAGGCCGGCAGCGGCAATCGTCTCGAGGTAGTCCGGGCGTAGCGAGGCGCCGGCGGCGCAGCCCGTCAGTGCCGCGACATCGCTTGCGATGACCTCGGGTAGTGGGGCATCGATGACCACATCGCTGATCACCACACGTCCGCCGGGCCGTAGCACGCGTGCGATCTCGCGATAGACGACGGCCTTGTCCGGCACCAGATTGATCACGCAGTTGGAAATCACGACGTCGATGCTGTCGTCGTCGATGGGGAGCGCTTCGAGATATCCTTTTCGGAACTCGACGTTTTCGAAGCCGCCTTGGCGAGCATTCGCGCGCGCTTTGTCGAGCATCTCGTCGGTCATGTCGACACCGATCGCGGTGCCCGTTGGACCGGCCGCACGTGCCGCTAGGAATACGTCGAATCCCGCGCCGGAGCCGAGGTCCAGCACCGTTTCTCCCTCGGCGATCGCGGCGAGAGCGTGCGGTGCGCCACAGCCGACACCGAGGTTCGCTCCGTCGGGCACACAGGCCGTGTCGTCGGCCGTGTATCCTACGGCTTCGGCGATCTGCCGCGGGGCGGGGGAGTCCGCTGCACCGGTATTTGCGATGGAACCGTCGCGAGCGATCTCCGCGTAGCGATCACGCACGACTTCACGAATCTCGTCTGCCGAACGATCTAGCGAATCGACCATGGCTATACCTCTCCTGTGGGCCGCCACCTTACGGGCGATGCCGAGGACCACTATAAGAACACAGCAGAATTCGTGCCACCTGTGCCGTGGCGGCGTTGCTCCGTTGTTCGCGATTTCGTGAGGGGCACGCAGCGAGAATTCTCAAACTTGGCAATGACCGAGCGAGAGGTTCCCGGCGTCGGTAACGCGTTGAGGGCAATACGCGGTCTTTCCCGCCTATCGATGGGGCGGGAGTCGAGTAGGCGCGCTGGGCGGCGCCTACTCGACTCTAGGTTACAGAAGAGACGGTGTTAGAGACTGCTGAGGAACGCAGCCAGATCCGCTATCTCGTCGTCCGTGAACACCAGTCCTGACGGATGATCTCCGGTGATCGAAGTCACGTTGTTTCGCAACTTACCCGCCTTACCCGCGAGATTCGGTGCGAAACCCGACGTGTCGTGCGATCCGGCCTTGTGGCAGACCATGCAGTTCGAGTCGTAGATCGCCTGGCCCAACACGGGGTTGGCGCCGAGCGTCGTGGTGCTCGTGCTCGTCGTCGTCGTTGTCGAGCTCGTGGTGGTTGGTGCGACTAGCGTCGTAGTGGTCGTGTCCGGTGGTGCCAGCGTGGTGGTGGTCGTAGACGGTGCCGGCAGCGTCGTGCTGGTCGTGGTGGTCGTGCTTGTCGTCGGCGAGGGGAGGCTCGTCGTTGTCGTCGGCAAGTCGGTGGGGAAACAGATGCAGTGCAGATCTGTGTTGCCGCCGCCGTCGGAGTCGTCGTCGATGTCGCTGTCGCCATCTGAGTCGGCGTCGGAGTCGTCATCGATGTCGCTGTCGCCGTCCGAATCGTCCTCGACGTCGCTCGTGCCATCTGAATAGGCATCCGAATCCGAATCCGAGTCGTCGTCGTAGCCCTGTAGCGCTGACCAGGTCGATAGGCCGAACTCGTCGAGGATGCAGGCTTCTCCGGCGGGACAAATGCCTCCACACTGCGGTGCGCTGCTCTTGCCGCAGGCAACCGGCTCATCGCAGGCTGTTGCGCAATCGTCGAAGCGCGATCCGTTCAAGGAACCGTGCAGGGTGAGCAATGCGTCGGAGGCGCCGATTTGGCAGTCCGCATCGACATCGCAGACGGCCCCTTCGCACTCGTGCATGCCGACGGCGGCTTTCAATGTGTACAGAGCATCGGACGCGGTGGGATGGGCGCCGTCCGTAATGGGTTGGCCACAGTCGCCACGATCGGCTTGTGCCTGCGCCGCGAATCCGACGAGTACGACTGCTACCAGGATGGATTGCCAGGTCTTCATGATTTCCTATCTCCTGTTTCGGGGGACGTTGTTTGCAGAGCTCGGGTCACATCTTGAGCATCGCCCGGTCTTCGATCGGGCGCAAGCACAATTTGTGCGCTTTCGCCCAAATTGTCAATCCGCAGATTTCGGCTGGTCGGAGTCGCCTGGGTTTCTCAATTTTCGGAAATTCCGACTGCTGCTCTCGCGCGTATTGGAAAGAGCGCACGCCTGGTTTCCATCGGTTTTCGCGCCCAGCGAGCCGCAGTGCGGTTTCGGCGATGCGTGTCGAGGGGCGCTCTATTGGCACGATGCATGCTCTTCCTTCTGTCTGTGAAGAGAGCAGGCCGTTGGCGTACGCGTGCGGTCTGCGGCGATCAAAACGGCGAGGGGAGCGTGACGGTCGGCAGGGGCTGTGCGCCGCACTGCGTGCATCGACGCGCAGGGGAGAGGAGAGCATGGGAGTATCGTCCGCGACGATGATCGACGGCAACGAGGCTGCAGCCTCCGTCGCATATAGAACCAACGAGGTCATCGCGATCTATCCGATCACACCGGCTTCTGCGATGGGGGAGCTCGCGGATGATTGGTCGGCGCATCATCGACCGAACATCTGGGGACAGACGCCCGACGTCATCGAAATGCAGTCGGAGGGCGGCGCCGCCGGCGCCGTCCACGGGGCGTTACAAGCAGGCTCACTGACGACGACGTTTACGGCATCGCAGGGACTCCTGCTGATGATCCCGAACATGTACAAGATCGCGGGGGAGCTGACGCCTTTCTGCATGCATGTGGCGGCCCGAACACTCGCGACCCACGCATTGTCTATCTTTGGCGATCACTCCGACGTCATGGCCTGTCGTCAGACCGGTTTCGCCATGCTGGCGTCGAGTTCCGTGCAAGCGGCCCACGATCTCGCTTGCATCGCACAGTCGGCGACTCTTCAGTCGCGCATTCCGTTCATGCACTTCTTTGATGGCTTCCGAACTTCTCATGAAATGACGGACGTCGAATTGCTCGGCGACGACGACTTGGCCGCCCTGCTGGACTGCGATGCAATCGCCGCGCATAGGGCCCGTGGGTTAACGCCGGACAGCCCGGTGCTGCGCGGGACGGCACAGAACCCGGATGTGTTCTTCCAGGCACGAGAGGCGATCAACGGATTCTACAGTGCCTGTCCCGACATCGTCGCCGATGCCATGAATAGTTTCGCCGAGCGCACCGGGCGGCGTTACGGGCTGTTCGACTATGTCGGTCACCCGGAAGCCGAACGCGTCGTGGTGGTCATGGGGTCGGGTGCAGAGACGGCTGCCGCCGTCGCCCGACGAATGGTGGGCGAGGGAGAACGTGTCGGTGTCGTGAATGTCCGCCTTTTTCGCCCGTTCTCGCTCGAGGGATTTCTCGATGCGATACCGGCGTCGGTCAACTCGATCGCCGTGCTTGATCGTACCAAAGAACCGGGCGCGCTCGGCGAACCGCTCTATCAGGATGTCGTCACCGCACTGGCGCGCGGCGGGCGTAGCGAGATCCGCGTCATCGGTGGGCGATACGGCCTATCGTCGAAGGAGTTCACGCCCGCGATGGCACGCGCCGTTTTCGAGGAGGCGGGGCGCTCGGATGCGCATCACGGCTTCACAATAGGAATCGTCGATGACGTTTCCCACACATCGCTGTCGTATGACGAAAGCTTCGATCTCGAGGACCCCGATGGTTACCGCGGCCTCTTCTTCGGGCTTGGTTCGGATGGGACTGTTGGTGGGAACAAGAACACCGTCAAGATCCTCAGCGAGCATACCGATCACCACGCGCAGGCGTATTTCGTGTACGACTCCAAGAAGGCCGGCGCGGTGACCGTCTCTCATCTGCGATTCGGGCCGGCGCCGATCCAGGCACCGTACCTGATTCGTCGCGCGGAATTCATCGCGTGTCACCAATTCTCGCTGCTCGAAAGACAGGACGTGCTCGAGCACGCGGGAGATAGCGGCGTGTTTCTTCTGAATTCACCTTACGGACCGGAGAACGTTTGGGAGCATCTTCCCTCAGAGGTCCGCGAGCAGATCATCGAGAAGCAGCTTCGCTTTCACGTGATCGATGCCTACGCGCTCGCGAGAGACGTCGGCGTCGGTCCGCGCATCAATACGATCATGCAGGCCTGCTTCTTCGCTCTAAGCGGTGTGCTCGACCGCGAAGACGCGATCGCCGCCATCAAGTCGACGATCGAGAAAACCTACGCCAACAAGGGGCCGGAGATCGTGCGTCGCAACATCGCTGCCGTGGATCAGGCGTTGACGAATCTCCACGAGGTCACGATACCGACCGCAGTCGGTACCGATCGACCACGGCCCCCGGCAGTGCCAGTCGAGGCGCCGGAGTTCGTGCAGCGCGTGTCGGCGATGATGATTGCCGGCAAGGGGGATCTACTGCCGGTCAGTGCCTTCCCGGTGGATGGAACATGGCCGCTGGGGACCAGCCGTTGGGAGAAGCGCGAACTTGCGCGCGAGATTCCCGTCTGGGACGTCGACGTTTGTATTCAGTGCAACAAGTGCGTTCTCGCTTGCCCGCATGCGGCCATACGGGCGAAGCTCGTCGATCCGTCGGCGCTCGACGCTGCGCCTGAGACGTTCAAACACACGGCGTTTCGTGGCCGTGAGATGTCCGATCATAGCTACTCGCTGCAGGTCGCGCCCGACGACTGCACCGGATGCACGCTTTGTGTCGCCGTATGTCCGGCCAAGGACAAGAGCAATCCGCGTCACAAGGCCATCAACATGCGCTCGGTTGCTGCGCTACGCGACGGCGAGCGCGAGAACTACGACTTCTTCCTCAACATTCCCGAGATCGACCGCGCGGCGATGCGCATTGACATCAAGGCGTCGCAATTCCTCGAGCCGTTGTTCGAATATTCGGGTGCATGCGCGGGCTGTGGGGAAACACCCTACATAAAACTTCTCACGCAACTCTTTGGAGACCGCGTGCTGATTGCGAACGCGACCGGTTGCTCGTCGATCTATGGCGGCAACCTGCCGACGACACCGTACACGACCAACCGGGACGGCCGAGGGCCGGCCTGGTCCAACTCTTTGTTCGAAGACAATGCTGAGTTCGGACTCGGGCTCAGGCTCGGCGTCGACTCCCGGCGAGAGCGCGTGCTCGGCGCCTTGACGATTCTCGCCCCAGCACTCGACGAGCAACTCGTCACCGAGCTACGCGAGGCGGATCAGAGCGACGAAGCGGGCATCGCGGCGCAGCGTGCGAGGGTCGTGGAACTGCGCGCATCGATCGCGACGCTCTTGGACGGTGGACGGCTGGCAGAAACTGAGCAACAAGCGGCACGCCTGCTCGACACGGACGCCGACTACCTCGTGAAAAAGAGCGTATGGCTTGTCGGCGGTGACGGCTGGGCCTACGACATCGGGTTCGGAGGCCTCGACCACGTGCTCTCGACCGGGCGCGACGTCAATGTGTTGGTGCTGGACACCGAGGTCTACTCGAACACGGGCGGTCAGCAATCGAAGGCTACGCCGATGGCCGCAGCCGCGAAGTTCGCCGTTGCCGGTAAAGAGAGCGCCAAGAAAGACCTGGGGCAAATGATGATGAGCTACGGCAACGTCTACGTGGCGCGCGTGGCGTTCGGCGCCAAGGACCAACAGACGGTGAAGGCCTTCCAAGAAGCCGAAGCCTACCCAGGGCCGTCGCTTATCATCGCGTACTCGCACTGCATCGCGCACGGCTACGACATGGCCGACGGGGCTGTGCAACAGTCGCGTGCCGTCGCTTCTGGGGTGTGGCCGCTTTATCGGTACGATCCCGCGCGCGCGGCAGCCGGCGAGCCACCGCTGCACCTCGACTGCAAAGCTCCCACCATCAGTGCGCACGACTACATGAAGCACGAGACCCGTTTCAGGATCGCACAGAAGCTCGATCCCAAACGCTACAAGACGCTGATTCGCGCCGCCGACGTAGATGCACGGCAGCGCTACGAGTTGTACGAACAACTGGCGGGCATCGCAGTCGGTGCGCAAGCGAACGAAGCCAACGCGGCCGACAACCAACCCGGCAAGAAACAAAAGTAGAGAGGAATACGAGATGGACCTTTCGACGAAATATCTTGGCTTCGATTTACCGCACCCGTTGATGCCCGGCGCTTCGCCCTTGGTTGACGATCTCGACACGGTGCGGCAGCTCGAAGACGCGGGGGCGGCTGCCATTGTCATGCACTCACTGTTCGAGGAGCAGTTGATCGGCGAACAGTTGGCCGCACATACGGCGACCGATCTGCATTCGGAGGCGTTCTCGGAAGCGACGAGCTATCTGCCGTCGCCCGAAGGCTTTGTGTTCGGTCCCGACGACTATCTTGAGATGCTCGCACGCATCAAGGCCAGCGTCTCCGTGCCGGTCATCGGTTCGCTCAACGGCAGTTCGCTTGGTGGATGGATCGAGCACGCCGGCCTCATCGAGGAGGCCGGTGCCGATGCGCTCGAGCTGAATCTGTACAGCATCTCGACCGACCTGGATGAAACGGCCGCGTCGATCGAACAGCGAACCGTCGAGCTCTGCGCGGCAGTGCGGTCGAAGGTCGGGATTCCCGTGGCGGTGAAGCTCTCGCCGTTCTACACGTCGATGCCCAACGTCGCGCGACGCCTAGACGAGATCGGAATGGACGGATTGGTTCTCTTCAATCGCTTCTATCAGCCCGACATAGACGTCGAAGCACTCGACGTCGAGCATAGTCTCCATCTCTCCGATTCAAGCGAGTTGCTCATGCGGCTGCGCTGGCTCGCCGTTCTCAGCGGTCGTGTGAACGCGTCGCTCGCGGTAACGGGCGGTGTGCATACTTCAACCGATGCGGTGAAGGCGGTGATGTGCGGTGCGCATGCCGTTCAAATGGTGTCGGCGTTGCTCATGCATGGCCCCGGCCGCCTCGCGCGTGTACGAGAGGACCTCGTCGCCTGGCTCGAGCAAAACGAGTATGACTCGCTGTCACAGATGCAGGGAAGCATGAGCTTGGAGCGTTGTCCTGATCCGCGGGCATACGAACGTGCCAACTACGTACAGGTGATCCAAGGCTGGTGGCGACACGTGCCGGGGACCCACGGCGACTCTAGCGGCACGTAGCGGTACCACTTCGTCGGCTTCAGTGGGCGATATAGGTAGCGAGGGCTTGAGCCGTGATAGTCCCTGCGCGAACGCCGGCGCCGACTTCGCCGAGATCGCCGAGGAACGAGTCTATGACGACGTCGTCGACGGGCTCTGCCGACGGATGCACGTAGATCGGCTCGAACGTGCCCCAAGGGAAGTAGCCGCGCTCGACCAAACCTCCGAAGACGTTGAGCATGTCGAGTGTTTCCGAGCGGAACGGCACCAGGAGCGATTCGTTTGCCAGAACCCGGAAGTCCTCGACGGCCTCGATGCCGGCCACGAGGCGCGTCTTCACGGCCAACGCTCGACGCGTGAGATCCAGGTAGCCGTCCTCACCGAGCACACTCATGACCGCCCACGCTGCGGCGACGGATGATCCCGGACGACTGCCGACCACGCCGTGGGTTTTGTACATGCCGCTCTGCCAGTCATCGATGGCGACGCCCACATAGTGGTAGTCCTGTAGTTCCTGCGAGCGGTACGAGACCGTTGATGCCGGCTTGGCCGCGTATCCGTGCTTGTGCAGGTCGGCGGAAATCGAGCAGACCGCCGGCACTCGAAAATCGAACGGGGCGATGTCGTGCCCGAGGCGTTCAAGGAACGGAAGTAAGAAACCACCGACGCAGCAATCCACGTGCAGCCAAAGCCCGTGACGCTCGGCTACGGCGCCGATCTCAGGAATGGCATCCATCAGCCCGAATCCCCAGCACGGGGCTGAGCCGACCAGCATGATCGTATCGCGCGTGACCGCCGCTTCGAGCGCTGCAACGTCTGCGCGTAGATCGGAGCCAACGGGAACGCGCACGATCTCGAGTCCCTGATAGTGCGCCGCTTTGTCGAAGGCGGCGTGCCCGGTTTTCGGCATCACGATCCGGTAGGGCGGCTTTGCGCTGGGAAGGTTGGCTTTCGCCCATTCCCGCGCGGCGTGTACGGCGCAGAAGATGCTCTCGCTTCCGCCCGAGGTCATGTTCGCCCGTCCTTCGGAGTCGGTCGAATTGCCATTGAGAAGATCGACGGTCCATCCAAGCACTTCTTCTTGCATTCGACCCAAGCCCGGCTCGAGTTCGGCGAGCACGGCATTGCTGTGAAAGTACTTGTTGTACGCGCGCTGACAGATCTCATGGATCGAGTCGTCGCCCATGTGGATGGCGGTCATCAGGCGATTGGTCGGACTCGACGCGACGTCGCTGAGCCTGAACGCGTCGAGGTCGGCCTCGACCTTCGACCAGGTGCGTCCTTTGTCGGGGAATTTCATTCGGATGCTCCTACCGTCACGCGCTATGGAACGACGTCCCCCGATTCGAAGTAGTACGCCGTGCAGGGACCGACGTCGGTACCGTCGTCGCGAGTACAGCCGTCGCTACCGGCAACCCCGCAGGTGCGGCTGAAGTCCAGCAAGCATACACCACGGTTGGTGCCGATCGGGTCGGTGATGAGGTAGTCGACATCGCGCAGGATCGCTTCTCCGGGCGCGTCGCGCTGCTCGAACAGCGAGTAACCGCATTGTTCTTGATCGGTCGCGCAGCCGCCGGCGATCCCATCGGCGTTACACAGGTTTCCTTGCGGCGGAGTGGTGGACCATGCCGACATCTCAGGAACGCAGCGCGCGGGGGCGTTGCACTTGCCCGTGCCGCAGTGCGACGAGTTGGTGCAGGGCTGGTAGAGCAGGTCGGGGTCTCCGCTGCACGCGAAGTATGTCGGCGGGACGGGAGGACCGCAGGTGCACATGGTGCGGCTCGGGCAAACGCATCCGGTCTGCTCGTTGACGATTCCCATGCACGCTTCGACCGGTTGCGTTCCTTCACAGACGTACGTGACCGGCATGCGAGGTAGAATCCATAGCGTAGAACGATCTTTGTCGGCGACGCCCGACAGATCCATCGCGTTCTTGAAGCTCGCGTTCGGGTGCGCGGTGAATTTCGGCTTGTGGGGATTCCCGCCGCCCGCCGTGTTGTGCGTCGAGGCGAGGAATTCGCGCCCGGGTACACGGATGCGTTCGTCTACACCCGTCGCGGTTCGTGAGATTGCCGAGAGTCCCCGCAGTGATCGAGAGAACCGCCTACCGCTAGGATCGTCGATGATCGATTTCCAAGAGAAGCGAAGGCGCAGGTTGCCGCAGCCATCGACGATGTAGTGCAGACTTCCAGGCTGCTGGTCGCAATCCTTCGGCCCGTCAACCGAGTGGGGTCCGGGGTAGCATTGCTTGCCGAAGTCGATGCGCGGGCCGAAGCTGGTGTTCGCATGACACGAGAAGGGGTCGCGCGCAGAGTCCGTGATGGCGCACAAAGTCGGGTAGCTGCTGTAGATGGTGTCGATGCACGCCAGCGGTTTGTTCTCCGACGCGAATACGAAGCCTGCGCAGTGTTTCGCGACGAGTTGTGCCAGCGGCGGCGTAGCGTCTCGCCTCGTGACGATGACGCGGGTGTTCTGGAAGTGCGGCGCTGTGGGATCGCCCGTAGTACCTATTTGCGCGACCGTCGGCATCGCGAACCGCAGGCGGCGCTCGTCATTGCCCGCGACCGTCGCGCGTATCAGCGCCACGCCGGTATTGGGGAATACTCCGTTGAAGACGAACCCTGCTTTGGCTTCCGCCTTACCGAGGACCGAGAGTGCAGCATGCTGCGTCGGCGCTGCGAGTTGCGTGACACGCGGACGGTTGTTGTCGGAGGCTTCTTCGAAGACGAACGTGATGATCAGGTCGTCTTTCGATTCAACTAGCTCGAGGGTACCGCCGCCGCAGCCGTCCGGACCAAGTGTGACGAGGGTCTCACTGGTGTCGGGCGTGGCGTAGGCGGGCGATGGGGTGAATACGCCGCGGTCCATGCTGCCGAGGGCGCCGCGGTAGGGAAGTCGTCCGTCCTCGACCTGTGTTTCCGGTGCAGGTTGCTTGCCTACGAGCGAGCCTGGGCTCGGCAGGGCGTTGCATGCGGCGTGTGCGGTCGGTGCATGGCCGTACACGCCGGTTATCGCAACCGTGAATACAATCGCTATAGCGGTGGATCGACGCATCGTGGGATCCTCCTAAGGAACGTACCGTTCCCAGACCGGCGAACTGTAGACCCGCGCGCGACACGAGTGAAGCGCCTCGGACTTAAAACGACGGGCTCGGCAAGCTTGGCAAGCTCAGCAAGCTCAGCAAGCTCAGCAAGCTCAACCTGCTCAGCACGCCGGGCAAGCGAGCGTTACATCGATCCCGACGGCGGCGCTCAAGATCAGCAACGCGTCGGTTGCGGTGATCGAACCGTCGCCGTTCACGTCGCACACGCATGCGAGGCAGCTTGCTGCTCCGACCGCTGCGTTGAGTGTGAACAGTGCATCGCTCGCAGTGATGAGCTCGCCCGTCGCAATCGGAGCACTCGTTAGTGCGGCGCCCGGGTCCACAGGATCTCCACAGACGGCGGGCGTGGACAGTTCGGCGATGGCAATTCGCTGCCCGATGATGTCGAGTTGGTGCGCATCCGGCAGGAAAGTTGCCTCGGACCAAACCGCCGTCACGACGCCGTTCTCGCTGAGCGCGACGTGGGGGGAACCGGCGTTCTGTGCGACGTCGTAGTCCTCGGCGTCGTACGGGGTGCCGTCTGCGTCGAACGAACGTGCTTTGGAACCGAGTTTCACAACGAGGCCTTCGAACATGCCCCAGGCTACGACGAAGTTGCCGGCACTGTCGCAGGCGATGTGCGGGTCGTTCTGGGAGATCGGTGTGTACGTGTTGACCAAGAACTCCGGCGCCAGCGGCTGTCCTGTTTGATCGTAGATGCGCGCCAGAATGCCGCCGGCGTCGCCATCGGGAAAGGGTCCGGTAAAGGGGTCGGTATCCCAGGTAACGACGAAACGATTGTCGCTGCAGCAGACATCGGCGCGAATCTGGTATGCATTCCCGGTCGCGATCTGGAATTCGCTGGCGACGGTAGCCCCCGAGTTGGTCAGCAGCTTGCCGACGACAGCCGACTGGTCGTAGTCCAGCCAGACCACCGCCACGTCACCCGTTCCGAGTACGCAGGCGGCGGGTTTGCGCTGGTTGCCGGTCGTGTACTCGTTGACCTGCAACGGTGCTGAAAGCGTCAGGTTCGGGCCGGGCGCAGTAGCGCCGGCGGTTTGTGCGGCTTGCGTGTTCACTTCGACTCGGCGGAGGTAAATGTCGGCGACGTGGTCGGTGGTTACGCCGAGCTGCTCCCAAACGAATCCGCCTACGACGGAGTTCACACCCATTTCCTGCGTCACGAACGCGTGCGGTGAACGAGCGGCGCCCGTTGTGGAGATCACGACAGGAGCGGCGGCTTCACCGGAACCATCGACCAGCGCGCGCCCGTACACGTCGCCCCCGCCGGAGACGTCGTCTTCGAACGCAAACAGCGTGATGTCTTGCCCACCGACGTTAGCCTGCGCGACATCGTTCGTTCGCTGATCGACGGTGGTGGCCCCGGCTGGATGAAAGTCTTCGCTCAATGCGGTCGCGGACGCATCGAACTGTCTTGCATGCGGCCCTCTGCCGCCGCCGTTGAGCGTGCGATCGCTCGTCCACGTGACGGTGAATCGGCCGTCTCGGCCCATGCCGATGCTGGGAAACGTCTGCTGCCGGTCGGTGTAGCTGTTGATCAGAAAGATCTCGCCCGGCTGAGACAAGCCGGTTGGGGCACCGGCTTCGCTCGCGCGATTGTCCGCCACTAGTTGTACCGCCGCGAGCAAGCATACGACGATCAGTATTTTCCCTAGTGTCTTGCTCAGCATGCTGCGCGCTTGCTTGTCCGATTGCTTGCCCGATTGTTCGCCGGCCCATCGGTTCGCCTGTGGTCTTTCTCGATCCGCACTCATCCTCTACCTATTAACCGGTGAATGAGATCGTGCAATCCGACCACGAGGGCACAGGCACAGCGGTCAAGAGATGTCGCAACCGGGGGGAGGCCGCGCGGTCTAGGCCGGGCGAGGACGGGGGTGGTAGCGCGTCCCCGTGATCGACCGGCCTAGGCCGTCGTAGCCCCCTGACTCACCGGTCAGATATCGCAGCGCTGGCGATTCGGTGTCGTTTTGCAGAAAGGCATGTCTACGCCGTGGCAGATTCCGTTGCCGCCGCTGTCGACCAGCTCCATCACGAAGAACATCCCGTTGGCATTCGGGAACGGAACGTTCGTCAGCAGTGCATTCACGCCGACCGCCTTTCTCAGCACATGACCGCCCGGGAAAAACGTCGAGATCTTGATGATCGACTTCTTGATTCCAACGGTGGATGCCGGGTCGTTGTACTTGAACTTGGTCGCATTCGGTTGCGACCAGAAAGTGCCCGATCCGGAAGCCAGGTTCGCTTGGAACATCTGCACTTCCGTAACGGCATCGTAAACGGTGATGATGACGTCGTGCGTATTGACCGGATCGAACCCCAAGAAGTCGAAAGTGCCTTTCTTGGTTCTGATCTTGTCGTCGCCGCCGCCCGGGCCGGCAACATAGCGGAAGTCGGATCGAACCTGCGGGACCCCGAGTACGGGCACGGGAGTTCCGGTCAAATTGTTGCACAGGATTACGGCCGATGCGTCGCTCGGTGCGAGCGAGACAATGAATGCGGCTGCAATGACGAGACGAGAAACGAGACGATACTGTCCCATGTGGGCGGCCCTCCTAAACGGTTTTAGTCGCCAGGAGAGGCCTGGAGCGGCGACCGTTGCCTCGATGGCTCACGTGTCAACGCACTCCCTAGCGTGCTCGAAGACTAGGAGAGCAGCGGAATCTTAGTCAACAGACTATCTTGCGTCGTGCCCGCTAGCGGCGGAAGGCTGGGTGATTCAGTCCGGCGACAGGGCCGATAGCCAGTCGAAAACCGGCAGGAGCTTCTTGTATCTGGCGCCGCAAGTGTTCACGAGATTCGGGCGCGCTACGACGGTCATGTCTTCGACCGGCCGCGTGCCGCTACGGATTGCGCCGGGGGGATTCGGCGGGCGCCGGCAGTCTGCTACCCGATCCGGTCCGTCGTCCTTCTCTGCGCCGATTGCGTAAAATTCGTTGTGCTGGCAGCGTGAGGCGTTCGCGATGCAATCGAGCGCGTTCGCGCTATCGATCTGTGTAGGCGCACGAATTGAATAAGGACACGACGGGCGTCGCCACCTCCCCACCATGTTGATCCACGGTAACGTGCACCCGGCCTTTGCCGATGTCGCCACCTCGCTGCGGCGTATTTTGCCGAAGAACGGCAAGGGCGGTGCGGCGGTTTGCGTCTATAAGGACGGCGAGAAAGTCGTCGATATCTGGGGCGGGACGCGCGACGACAAAGGGGCGCCGTGGGAAAGCGATACCATCAGTGTTTCCTTCTCAACGACCAAGGGCGTCGCTTCAACCTTGCTCCACATTTTCGCCGACCGTGGACTGATCGACATCGATGCGCCGGTGGCCACCTACTGGCCTGAGTTTGCACAAGCCGGCAAAGAACACGTCACTGTTCGTCATCTGCTGTGTCACGAGGCCGGCCTGTACGCGGTTTCGGACATCGTCGGTCACGCGCGCGAACTGCTCGACTGGGATCGCATGATAGAGCTTCTCGCTGCCGCGAAGCCGGCGCATGCTCCCGGCGCGGCGCACGGCTACCACGGTCTGACTTACGGCTACTTGGTGGGCGAGGTGGTTCGACGCGTCGCCGACGGCAAGTCGTTCCAACAGATATTGGCCGACGAGATCGTTGCTCCGCTCGGCCTCGACGGGGCCTTCTGCGGCGTGCCCGAGAGCGAACAACATCGCTGTGCGCGATTGATGGCACCTGCTTGGGACGCCCCGCCCGCCGTTCGCCGGCGCCGTTTGGAGAAGGCGTGGGCCGGAGCAACGCGCTGGCGCGACAGACTGCGTCGTGTCGGAATCCGCTACGACCCCACGCAGACCTTGGCCGCGCTATTGCCACCGGGGATGGACGAGCTGAATTTCAACAGTCCTGAGTTTCGTAGCGCCGCGATACCGGCGGCGAACGGCATGTTCACCGCTCGCTCGCTCGCGCGCATGTACGGTTGCTTGGCGATGGGCGGCGAGATCGACGGTGTGCGGCTGCTCTCGCAAGAAGCGGTCGCGCGTGCAGCCGAAGAACAAAATCGGGGTGCCGGTCTGGTGATGCCGATCTCGATGCGTTGGCGTCTCGGCTATCATCGCGTCTTCACGATGGGCGCTCGCGTTCGCCGCGGCTTCGGCCACTTCGGTTACGGCGGATCGGGCGGCTTCGCCGACCCGAACCGCAAGCTCTCCGTTGCACTGACGGTAAACAGCGGTGTCGGGACGCCTTTCGGTGACGCACGCATCGCACGCATCGGCGGCGCAGCGGTTCGATGCGCCGATCGCTACTGACGTCGGTGGTCGTCACTCGATCCTGAACTTCTTCTTGATCGCTGAAACGATGCTGGTCGCGACCGCGGCACCGACGAGTGCGAGCATGATGTCTTTCTGAGCGTCCCAGACGTCTCCTTGCGTGCCCAGGTAGGCAGTGCCTTGCGCAGGGAAGAAGATGTCTGCGACGCCGTACTCGATCAGTTCGTAGAGCGCGCTGATCGACAACGTGAACTCGATGGGGAGCAGCCACGCGACCCAGGCGGGAGCGTTGAATGCGACCAGAAAGAGTTCGCGCATCGGATAGGCGAGTAGGAATCCGAAGCCGAAATGCACGATGCGATCGTAGTGATTGCGTCCCTGGTCGAAGGTCTCCATCAACCAGAAGCCGAACGGGTTCTCCGAGTACGTGTACATCGCGCCGTACACGTGCAGGCACAGGTACACGAAGATCAGCACGTAACTGAGATCGCTCAGTTGCACGCGCCTGTAGCCGAGAAACAGCCCTGCGAGACCAAGAAAGACCAGAGTGTTCTCGAGCAGCCAATTCGCGATATCCGGTGTTCCGGCAAGGGTGAAGCCCCACAATGCCGCGAAGGCGGCGGCCATGACGATCAGCAATGGGTTCTTCGTGAACGGTGTGCGGAACTCAGAGATCGCGTTGGAGAACTGCATACACCGTTTTACGACGTCGCGGGCGAGTTGTCACCCACCCAGTGGTCTAGCTGAGTAGCGAATGGGCGCGCTCGCGTTCGCGCCTGCATGTTCTCGCTCGTTCGGCTACTAGGGAGTGATGAACAACTCGGTTCAGACGATCTCTATCGTGCACCTGGCGATCGCCTTTGTACCGGCGCTCGTATTCGTCGCAGTACTTGTGCGCTGGTCGACGGGCGTGCGCGATGCCGTCACGGCGCTGCTACGTATGCTGGTCCAACTTCTCTTGATCGGCTACGTCCTCGCCTATGTGTTCGAAGCGAAGACGCCCACGGTGATCGTCGTCGTGTTGGCGGTAATGATCACTGCCGCAGCGTGGATTGCGCTGCGACCGCTGCCTGGCCGGCGTACCGACTTGTATCTGAAAGTCGCCGGCGCCCTGGCGCTCGCCGGCGGTGGAACGCTGATCCTCGTCACACAGGGCGTGTTGCAGTTGGAGCCTTGGTTCTTGCCGCGTTACGTCGTACCGCTCGCGGGGATGATCTTTGCCAACTCGATGAACACGGTCAGTCTCGCAGCCGAGCGTTTTCATGCCGAAGAGTTGGCCGGCAAAGACTATGTGGATGCACGCGAGACGGCGTTGCGAGCGGCGATGATTCCGACGATCAATTCGTTGCTCGCGGTCGGCTTGGTCTCATTGCCCGGAATGATGACGGGGCAGATCCTGTCGGGAGTCTCGCCGTTGATCGCCGCACGCTACCAGATCGTGGTCATGTGCATGATCTTCGGTGCCTCCGGGTTGTCTTCCGCTCTGTATCTCGCGTGGGCACGTCCCGTTCGGTCCGCTTGACGCGATGATCGCCGTGCGCCCCGATTACGCGCGGCTACCAGTTCTCCGCCCACGGGCGTACGTCGAGTTCATGCGTCCACGCGCTGCGCGGCTGATTGTGAATGTGCCAATAATTCTCTGCGATGCCTTCCGGGCGCAGCAGGCCGTCATCGCCGACCTTTTCCTTTAGATCGGGCAGCAGCGAGTTGATGCGATTGCCGTCCACCGCGCCGTCGATCACGACGTGAGCGACATGCAATCCTTTCGGACCGAACTCGCGTGCACACGACTGCGCCAACGCGCGCAGAGCGGCCTTGCCTTGCGCGAAACCGCCGAACATGGCTTTGCCGCGCAGCGAGCCGGACGCGCCGGTGAAGATGAGCGTGCCGCGCTCGCGTGGCAGCATCGCTTCGACCACTGCTTTCGAGAAGATGAAGCCCGACAGCGCGTTGACCTTCCACATGTCGGTGAGGAACTCGGCGTCCATGTCGAGATAGGCTTTCGGCCAATTGCCGCCGGCATTGAAGACGGCGACTTCCAGTGGTGCCTCGGGACGGTCGCAGTCGGCAACGAGTTGACGAACCGTCGCCTCGTCGGTGACGTCGCCTACGCGGCCATCGGCGGTCGGGTTGATGGCTTTTAAGCTCTCAATGGCCGTCGCGAGCTTTTCGGCGTTGCGGCCGAAAACGGTCACATCGTAGCCTTCGCGTGCAAAACGACGTGCAACGGCGGCGCCGACGCCTTCTGTATGGCCTACGCCTACGATCAGTGCAGATTTCTTCGTTGTAGTATCGGATAGATTCGCGGACATATTGGGCTCCTCGCGGCGCAAGTCGTTCAGGCAGATTCGTGAATCGCGGGGGCTATGTCCATCGACCGTGTCGCCTTGCGATTTTGGCGACGACGGCCTGCGGGCCGGCATCGCTTCTACGGCGTCGTCGGCTAGCGCTCTACCAGTTCCACGCGACGGTTCCTTTCGCGGCCGCCGTCGGAGCCATTGGCGAAGATCGGAGACAAGGGGCCAACGCCGGCCGACTGTAGCCGCTCGGACGCAACGGCGTAATCGTTGACGAGGGTCGCGCGAACTGTTTCTGCACGATCGGCCGATAGCTTCATGTTGTAGGCAAACGTTCCGGTCGCGTCGGTGTGACCGACGACATAGAAACTCTTCTCGCCGTTGGCGGAAAGCAGCTTGGCAATCTCGTCGAGCGCGGGCTTGGACTGCGGCGTCAACGTCGCTTTGTCGTGATCGAAGAACAAGCCGTCGAGAACGGTACGTCCATACTCCGCGATATCCTTTCCCATGGCCTCTGCGTTCGCGACCACGAGACCTGTCTCAGCTTCCTTGGTCTCTACGATGTCGATGAGCAGGGCGACTTCGTCACTGCTGTGCTGTTCGAGCGAGATCAGCACGTAGATCGTGTCTTCCGCGCGCTGCTTCTTGCCGAAGACCGCTCCCGTCCCGCCGCTCGAGGAAGTGCCCGAGACGAGCTTTCCCACCGGTCCTGAAGCGGACCAAGGATTCGCGGCGTAGTACACGCCTTGCCAAGATCCGCCACCGATGTCCTTCTTCACGTTGGGTTCGGTGAATAGTCCATCCGCCAGTATTTCGAACCCCGCAGTTTCGAGCGCGCCTTTGAAATTCTTGTACACCTCGCCGTGCGTGCGCTCGCCGCCGGTCAGCGAATAGAAGTTGCGCGTGACCCGCCCCTCGGTGTTGATCCAGTCGCTGATCGCCCGGTATCCCGTTACCGGACCGATGGGGATGCGATACGGCATGTAGTTTTCTATTTTGCACCACTGCAGCTGCGAGCCGGGGTAGCGCGAAATCGCGCCGTGGTCTTCGCAGCCGGCGGCGTCCTGCGCGACTGCCGCAACCGGCAGTGACGTTGCGATGAGAATGAGCGATACGATCAGGTTTGTCCGACTCATGAGATATCTACCGTCCTGGTTTTTGATGGCCGCTGTGCCTTGCCAGCGTGCGATTTAGCTAGCGAAACCGAGCGATATCTACAATTCGGCGCGCCGATAGGCTGTTCGTTCGTGTTAGTAGGGCGGTGGGCAGACGCTGTCCCTGTGAGAACCACAACAAAAAGAAACCATTTCGATAGTTCAGTCATTCTCTCTCGTGCACTACTCGTCGGGCTAGCGGTCATCGTCTGTCTCGCTGTTGCGCTGGTGGGATGTTCCGCCAAGCAACCCGCCAACGCTGGGATCTCCGATGCGGACATCACCGCCGGAGTCGAGACAGCCTTGGCCGGCGAGTCCAGCCTCGGTGACTATGACCTCGCGGTATCGACTGCCTCGGGTGTCGTACGGATCGGAGGCATGGTGACGACCGAAGAAGATCGCGCGAACGCCGAGACGATCGCCGCGGCTTCGCGCGGTGTGGTGAGCGTGGATAACTGGATCCGATTCGGCGAGACGAACTAGGCCGTTTCCAGCGGACCGCGAGCGTCGTTAGGCCGGTGGGCGCAACGGGGAGTGTGAGAACTCGACACCGTGCACCGCCGGTGCGATGTCGCTCGGCGCGTGTATACTCAGGCTGTGAGCGACGACCAGCCCAACAATCCACTACACGGGATTACTCTCGAACAGATCGTCGAAGAGCTGGTCGATCGCCATGGCTGGGACGAGCTCGCCGACCGCATCCCCATTCGCTGTTTCTCCCACGACCCCAGCGTCAGCTCGAGCCTGAAGTTCTTGCGCAAAACCGAATGGGCTCGAAAGAAAGTCGAGCGTCTGTATCTACACGGTCGGCGCAAAAGATGACGTGCCGGCGATTCGATCGACGCCGCCCGAATTGCCGGTTTGACCCGGCGAAGTGCTACAAGGACGCTGGTTTTCACCACCCATGAAAACCGTTACCAACAAAACGAAAGCCCCCATCAAGGTACCACTGGCCCGCAACGCGATCCTACGTCTAGGTCCGGAGCACTCGGGACAGATTAACGATTCCGATTCCGAACGGCCCGCAGTGCTCAAGCTGGTTGAAGCAGGGACGATCGAAATCTCCGATTCGGACGCCAGCGCCGGAAAGGGAGGGAGTCAGGGCAGCGCAGCCGGCAAGTCAGGCCGCTCCGGCGGTGGCAACATCGGACGGCGCGGCGGGGATCGCTAAGCGTTCCAGCGCCTCTGACTTGCGATTCTCGCAGTCGCTTTGCTTCCACTGTCGCGTTTCATTACGCAGTCCGGATAACTTTCGGAGGAGACTATCATGGCTGACGCATACATCATCGATGCCTGCCGCACCCCGCGTGGGATTGGCAAGGTTGGCAGAGGGGCGCTTGCGCACCTGCACCCGCAACACCTCGGCGCAACCGTCCTGAAGGCGCTCGCTGCGCGCAACGATCTCGATACCTCCGAGGTTGACGACATCATCTGGGGCACGAGTTCTCAGTTCGGATCGCAGGGCGCCGATCTGGGACGCATGGCTGCTCTCGATGCCGGCTATGACATCAAAGCCTCAGGCGTTACGCTCGACCGTTTTTGCGGTTCGGGCATCACGACCGTCAGCCTTGCCGCGGCGCAGGTCATGTCGGGCATGGAAGATCTCGTGATTGCCGGCGGCACCGAGATGATGAGCTACGTGGCCGCGGCCTCCGCTGAGATGACGAGTCCTCCGATGATCGACAGCGGCAACCTGAGCCTGCGCGCCAAACATCCGCAGTCGCAGCAGGGCGTGTGTGCCGATGCAATCGCGACCATCGAAGGAATAGACCGCGAAGCCGTCGATGCGTTGGCGTTGGTGTCCCAGCAGCGTGCCGCCCGCGCCATCGAAGAAGGGCGCTTCGACCGAGCGCTCGTTGCGGTACTGAATGAAGACGGCTCCGTCGCGCTCGATCACGAGGAGTTCCCGCGACCCGAGACGACGATGGAACGACTTTCGAGCCTGAAGCCGTCGTTCGAAATGTGGGCGGGCATCCCCACCGACGAAGAGGGAACGACGTACGCGGATCTCATCCGACGCAGGTACCCCGACCTCGGCGAGATCAATCACATTCACCACGCGGGCAATTCATCGGGCGTCGTGGACGGAGCCGGGGCCGTTTTGCTGGCGTCAAAAGTCTATGCCGAGAGGGCGGGACTCAAGCCGCGTGCGCGTATTGTGGCGACGGCGAACATGGGCGACTGTCCTACGTTGATGCTCAACGCGCCCGTTCCGGCCGCGAAGAAAGTTCTTGCGAAGGCGGGTCTGACCAAGGACGACATCGACCTGTTCGAGATCAACGAGGCGTTCTCGGTCGTCGCCGAGAAATTCATCCGTGATCTCGATCTCGATCGCGAGAAAGTGAACGTCAACGGTGGCGCGATGGCGCTCGGTCATCCGATCGGAGCGACCGGCTCGATACTGATAGGTACTGTACTCGACGAACTCGAACGCAGCGGCAAGAAACGCGGCCTCATCACAATGTGCGCCGCCGGCGGCATGGCCCCGGCGATTATTATCGAGCGCATATAGCGCTCGCTAATTGCCATATGTACGTTTGGTCCGAATTGCTTGATTCGATGGTCGCGGGAACCCGCGAGCGTCCGTCGCACAGTCGGGTGATGCGACTACCGAGCATCGACGGCTGGGAGCGCGGTCGCGTCTGGTGCGAATTCGATGTCGATCCCGATTTTATCCAGCCGCAGGGCAATCTGTTCGGCGGCTACGTGTCGGCGCTTGCCGACGAGTTTCTAGGAATCGCTGCGATGACCGTGGTTCCCGACCACGCGCCTTTCAGCAACACCGATATGCATTTGAATTTCTTGCGGGCGACTCAGGGTGGCCGGTTGCGAATAGACGCGCGTGTCGTGCATGAGGGCCGGCGCAACCTGTTCGTGGAAGCGGAGTTTCGAACCGACGACGGCACGCTTGTCGTGAAGGCATGCTCCACGTTCGTCGTGCAGCGTCCGCCCGACTAGAGTAGAACCCGATGCGTATCTCGCGACGGGTCGCTTGCGCCCCTCAACCTCGCAGTAGGGATCGAGACGCCGCTCCTGTGCCCAGCCTGCTGAATGCAGGTTACAATGTTGCGATCTCGCGTGGCGATGGTCCGCGCGAGCAATCCGCGATACAGTCACGACTCGCGCTCGGCGCGCCGCCCAATGTCCCGAATCTCTACTGAAATCGTCCCGAGCGTTGAGCCGTCAGGCCAGAGCCCTGCGTCAGTGGCGCGTGAATTCCGCGCGCTGGTGGCTTCCGGCGTCCCGATTCGCGCCGTAGGTCGGGCAAAGCGCAATCCGAAATCCCTGCTGACGCGCTACGGCTACGTACCTCGCCACAAGCTCGAATTGTTCGGTACACGGTTCTATCTGGCGGGTCCGCGGCAAAATCCCGATCTACGCTTCTTCATCGCATACGTCGTCGCGCGTGAGCGCGGGCGCGAGTGCATCCATCCGCGGCTGTTCTACAAAGATCTCTCGCTAATTTGGCGATCCTCGTCTCACGTCATCCGATCGCCCGGGGAGCTGTGGATCGGCAAGGGCGACGTCACGATCATCACGCGCGCTGGGTACGAGTATATTGAATCGATGGAGCAGACGACGGACCTTCCGCTGGAGCTGCAGTCGGCGCTCGAGACGTGCAACCGCAGTGCGCGTCGCGTTCCCCAAGACGAAGAAGCCATGATGCGCATCTTGCGCAACGCGCCGGAGGGGCGTGTCGAACCGTATTCGGATTTCACCGGACCGCGACAGAGGGCGGCCGCTGATCGCGCAAATCTGATCAACGGCGGCCGACGAATCGCGCGTTTCACGCGCAAGAACGACCCGACCTCACTCATCTTCACCAAAGGATACGAACCGGACTTCGGTCGCGGCGTGCTCGAGCACGGTCTATCGAAGAGTTCTATGTACGGCGGGCAGCTTCACCGGCTACGCGTTTTGTCGTCGAACCGGAAGATCCAGTATCTCATGTTCGCCGGGCCGCATCAGGCGTGGATCATCCCGCCGCAAGCGCTTACGACGGAACTTTCAAGCTACGGTCTGCGAACCGTCGACGTGATCGCAGATGACGATCTTTTCGTGCCCGGCTTCGAGTACCATTTCATGGACGATAGCGTCGATCCGCCGGAGCTCTTTTCTCAAATCCCCGAGGGCTTTGCGGGGGCGCCGAACGAACACGACGATTCACGCGCCGACGCATCGGCATGGTTGGAACAGTTGCCGGTGATTCGTCAGCTGCGCCAGTACGTCAAGGCGCTCTAGCCCCGTTATCTTGACTTCATTGCGAGCGCGCCTTCCTATACCCACTTAGCGAAGCGACGCGATGATCGCGCAAAAGTGCGACGGAAGGCGACGGAGGGCGACGCATGCTCAGCAAGTTCGACGACTATCCTATTCACCAAACCCCCGAGCCGGTAGCGCACGCCGCATCGAGCGATAGAAACGTCTACGACCGCTACTGGTTCAACGGATACCGCGATGACGGCGCCTTCTATTTCGGTATAGGGCTCGGCTACTACCCGAATCGAGGGATCATGGATTGCGGCTTCAGTGTTGTGATCGACGGTCGTCAGCACGCGTTTCACGGCTCGCGGCGCGCGGGCAACGAGCCGAGCGAAAGCACGGTCGGGCCCTTCACGATCGAAGTCGTCGAGCCGATGCGCGCCGTCCGTGTCACTCTCGATGAGAACGACACCGGCATCAGCTGTGATCTGCACTTCGAGGCGCGCACCGCGTGCGTTGAAGAAGGGCGACAGACGCTGCGCAACAGCCGTCACATCGTGATGGACGCGACGCGTTTCGCGCAATTCGGTCGTTGGCACGGCCACTTCGTCGTCGACGGAAATCGCGTTGAGATAGATCGTGAGCACGTGCTTGGCACGAAAGATCGTTCCTGGGGGATTCGTACGGTCGGTGAGCACGAGCAGGGTGGCGCACCGGTCGCGAAGCTCCCACAGTTTTTCTTCCTATGGGCCCCTATTCATTGGGACGATCACTGTACGCACTTTGGGATGTTCGAAGACGCCGACGGTTATCGTTGGCACCAAGACGCGGCCATCGTTCCCGCCTACGAAGCGCCGAGCGAGATTCCCGGTGTCATGGACGACGACATCCGCTACTGGAGCCAGGTCGAGCAGAAGATTCGATATGTCGCAGGATCTCGTCGTGCAGCCGCTGCCGAGATTGCGCTGGTCTCGAGTAGTGGCGAGCGCCGTGAGATCGAACTGGAACCGTTACTCTGCTTTCGCATGAAGGGAATCGGCTACATGCATCCCGAGTGGGCTCATGGCTGCTGGAAGGGTGAGTTGGAGATCGGCGGGGAGACTTGGGTCTGCGACGACGTCGATCCGCTCGGGCTCGAGAACGTGCACATTCAACAGGTCGTGCGCGCGCGCTGCGAGGGGCGCGAAGGAATCGGTGTGCTCGAGCAACTGGCCATCGGCCCGCACGCGCCTTCGGGGTTCAAGGATTTTCTCGACGGTGCGTCCTAGCCCAACGCAGTGATTCGCGTGAAAACCAACGGCGCGAAATAGGCTTCCGCCACGGCTCCGAGCAACAGCGACGCGAGTCCACACGCCATCAACGTTGCGACGACTGGCGCCGTTTTACGAAGTCGCGGGTCGTCGGCCTCGTACGTTGCGAGCGACTGCGAGGCGAACAAGGCTGCCAGCGCGACGAGGATGTAGGCACCGCTCTCCAGAATCAGGTGAGGTAGCACGGCCGTGTACGCGACGAGCGAGGCGATCGTTCCTGAAAGCACGCCGCTACGATGGCCTTCGGCTGCCAGCGACGAGAACACGAACCCCCACACGCAAGCGTTCCATGCGAGCACGAGCATCGCGCCATACGATCGGTACAGGAACGCGAGAAATGCGATCGCGACGACGACGCCGAGATTCTGCAGCAGCAGGGCCGCGAGATTCCCGAACTCATGTTCGAGCAGGTTGGTGCTTTCCAAGCCCGCGAGTTTTGCGGTGAATGCGAACGCGTGTTGCGAGCCTGCGTCTCCGATCACGTAAGCAACACTCGCGTAGGCGGCGAACATGCCGAGGAATAGCGTGAGCACCGCGGCAGCCGTCGATTTGTTGCTGGCCCACCGACCGCGTTGAAACACGCAAACGTCGCGGCGATTTGTTTCCAGAATCAGCGTCAATCGATCGCTCAGCGCGGCGGTGACGAGGAAGACCGATATCATTCCCGCGTGTTCGAGTCCGAGCATGACTGGAAGGTACACAGAGATTGCTGCGAGCAATGCTGCTTCACTGAACAAACGTGATGCTTTGGCGAATGCCGTAGCGGGAAGTTCAGTCGGGAAAACAGACCCCAGAAGCGTGCGTTTTGGGTCGAGAAAACTCATGTGCCGACAAGTTCGTCTTGACAGAGTCCAGCTACGAACGAGATCATATCATTATAGCGTTTCGACGCAGGGGGAGTTCTAGCAATGCAACGTCGTGCCTCAGTGGCGCTCGTCGTCACCGCCGTTCTGGCGCTCGTTTCGCTCTACGCGGGAGAGGGAAGGCTCACCGGTGCAGGCTCCGGACGCGGTTCCGGTTGTACGATCGTACAAGGACCGGCTGAGGGGCGCGTGCGCCCCGTCATTGCCACGTGCGCGTGGCCGGTACCGGCATCGCAAGTCGCTCGTCTGCTGCGCGACTGGAGCCGCCATCACGCATACTTCTCGAACTTGACTGAGAGTGCGCTCATCGACGAGCGCAACGGTGTCGCCAAAGTGCGGCAGGTGCACCGCGCAACCGGCATTACCGACCGTGAAGTCGTCGTCGAGTGGCATACTGAGCGACTGCGCGACGGCGTACGATACTCGTGGCGCAAATCGGAGGACCAGTCGTCTCTGAGTCCTGATCGCATCGAGGTCGAAGATTCACGCGGGCATTGGGAAGTGCGCGGCGACGAACAGCGCAGCGAGATTCGCTATGAGGCCCGCTATCTTCCAGGTGGTGGGATGCCCCTGTTCTTCCTACGGCTGTTCCAAGCGTCGGGGATGAAGGCCGTTCTCGCGGAGCTTCGCGATGCCGTCAACCGCACCCTGGTTGCCAAGAAGCAGGCCGGAGATGGGGCGTCTGCCCGCTCCCCTCGCGAGCGAGGGCAGTCGGCCGCCGGCGCCCTCTAGCCGAAAAGCACCCCCGACCAGCGCCAATTGCCCGGTCTGCCGCCATCTGACGGGAATCTTTCGCGCTACCTCGAACGGGGCATCGATCGTGGTTGACTCTCCAGCATTTTCAAACGTACGATTGAAACGGTCGTTTGAATCGACTCGTAAGTACGCAAGCAATGGCAACAGGAGATACCAGACTCAGGCTGCTCGATGCCGCGGAGCGTTTATTCGCCGAGCAGGGCTTCGGCGCGACCAGTCTTCGCGCGGTAACGAGCGAGGCCGGCGTCAACATCGCCGCGGTCAACTACCATTTCGGATCCAAAGAAGCGCTGATCGGCGCGGTGTTCGCGAGGCGGCTCGAGCCGCTCAACGGCGAGCGACGCGAGCTGCTCGAACGCGCGATCGACGCGGCACCCGCGGGATGCCCGTCGGTCGAGGCGGTGCTCGAGTCGTTGATTCGTCCGGCGGTAGATCGGCTGGGCGCACGCGGTGGCCAACCCTCGCTTATCTCCGGCCTGCTCGGTCGCGCGCACAACGAACAGGACGAGCAGATTCGAGCGCTTGTCTTCGAACAATTCGAGAGTACGACGCGTCTGTATTGCGAAGTGCTCGCGCGAATCCTGCCTCATCTCGACGAAGCCGAACTGTTCACGCGATTCCATTTCGTGATTGGCGCGATGGCGTCCGCATTGATGGATCCAGGCCGCGTAGGCGAGATTTCGGGTGGGGTGGTCGATGCGACCGACATGGACGGCATCGCCACGCGCTTGGTCGCGTTCCTGGCCGCGGGTCTCAACGCCCCCGCAGCGAAACTCGATCGCGAAGCCGTACGAGCGAGGGCTGCGAAATGAGAGCGGTCTTGCTAAGCGGCGCCGTCGTCCTGCTGTCTGCCTGCGCGTCGGCACCGCCCGTGCGTATTACGGAACTGGGGTTCGTTGCTCCCGACACTTGGTCGGCCACCGACGCGCGTGAAGGGTTGCCACCGACGGATTGGTGGCGCGAGTTCGGCGATCCCGGGCTCGACGACCTGATCGCCGAAGCGATCGCCGGCAACTACGATCTTGTGGCTGCCGCTGCGCGGCTGGAACAGGCTCTGGTGCGTGCGAAAATCATTGGCGCCGACCTGTATCCGCAGGCCGATCTTGGTTTTGGTGGTTCGCGAACGAAACGCAATTTCGTCGGCTTTGGCGCGCTGGCCGGAGACGGTGGTGGAGCCGGTACTACCGTGCTCGCGTCCACGACGAATTCCTTCAGTCTCTCTCTCGACGTCGCCTGGGAACTGGATGTTTGGGGTCGCATTCGCTCGGCAACTTCGGGGGCGTTGGCGGATGCGCAAGCCGCGTTGATGAATCGGCAAGCGGCCGAATTATCGCTCGCCGGTCAGACCGCGAAATCATGGTTCTCGGTAATAGAGGCACGCGAACAGTTGGCCTTGGCCGAGCGCACCGTCGCCAGCTATGAGTCTACGACGAGCAACGTACGCGCGCGCTACGAGCGCGGCGTCGCGCCGGCACTCGATCTTCGGTTGTCTCTGACGGAATTGTCGGTCGCGTACGCACTGGTGCAGCGACGTGCGCGCGAACTCGACGCATCGGTTCGAACTCTCGAAGTTCTACTCGGCCGCTATCCGGCACATCGCCTCGAAGCGACGACCGATCTTCCGCGACCGCGCGGCGCGGTGCCTGCGGGTTTGCCGGTCGAATTGTTGGTACGGCGCCCCGACCTGATCGCCGCAGAGCGTTCGCTCGCAGCAAGCGGTGCGCGCGTGCGCGAAGCGCGTGCAGCATTGTTTCCGCGTCTGGCGCTGACGGCTAGCGGAGGAACCGCCAGCGAGCAGGTGGACAACCTCATCGACGGCGATTTCAGCGTGTGGTCGGTGGCGGGCAACTTCGCGCAGCCGATTCTGCAGGGAGGGCGGCTGCGAGCCGGAGTCGATTTGGCCGTGGCCGAGCAGGCCGAAGCCGGAGCTGTGTACGCAGGCGCGGCCCTGCAAGCGTACGCCGAAGTCGAGACCTTCTTGGCTGCCGAAGGCTATCTCGCCGCACGTGAAGAAGCGCTGGCCGAAGCGGCCGGCCAGGCTCGCGCCGCGTTGGATCTTGCCACCGAGCGCTACCAGGCCGGGCTCGAAGACTACGTAACCATTCTCGCGTCTCAGCGAAACGCGCTCAATGCCGATAGTGAGCATCTCGCCGTGCGCCGCGCGCGGCTCGAAACGCGCGTCGATCTCTATCTGTCGTTGGGCGGAGGGTTCGAGGGCGCCGATCTCATCGAACAATATGACGACGACGACGGCGACGGCGTCGCCGAGACACCGGGCAAAGGAGCGGAGTCCTGATGCATCGCGCGAAGATCATTGCGCCAATTCTCATCCTCGTCGTCGGCGTAGCGGCGGCGGCCGCCGTGGTGGCGGCTCGTCCGAAAGCGGTTCGGCACGAGGTGCCGGTCCTCGCGCGTCTGGTGCGCGCGGTGACGGCCGAAGCACGTTCGGTCACGCTCAGTGTCTCGACGCAGGGCACGGTTGCACCGCGCACACAGATTGAGCTCGTCCCCGAGGTCTCGGGACGAATCGTCGAGGTCGCAGCGTTCTTTAATTCGGGCGGGTTTTTCTCGGCCGATGAAGTACTCGTACAGATCGATCCGCGTGACTACCAACTCGCGGTTGCCACGGCCGATGCGGAAGTTGCACAAGCGAAGGTCGCGCTCGTGCGCGAGCAGGCCGAGGCTGATGTCGCACGTCGCGAATGGAAGAACCTCAGAGGCGGGGCGCCGCCGGCACTGGTCGCCCGCGAGCCGCAGCTTGCCGAAGCCCGCGCCCGCCTTGCAGCGGCCGAAGCCAATCTAGAGCGCAAGCGGTTGGACCTGGAGCGCACGACGCTGCGCGCATCATTCGACGGTCGTGTGCGCGAAGAGTCGGCTGACGTCGGTCAGTTCGTCGAGAGAGGTAAACCGATCGCGCAGGTATACTCCGTTGACGTTGCCGAGATTCGTCTTCCTATCGCGAACGACGAAATCGCCTATCTCGACTTACCGCTGGATCGGCTCAGCGCCGGCGAAGAGACAGGCCCGGCCGTTACGATCAGCGCCGAATTCGCAGGTAGTACCCACGAATGGCTCGGTCGGATCGCGCGCACGGAAGGCGAAGTCGATCCGCTGAGCCGGATGGTGCACGTCGTTGCTGCGGTTGACGATCCGTATGGACGACGCGCAGAGCAACAGCGCACACCGCTCGCGGTGGGTATGTTCGTGTCGGCGCGCATCGAAGGTCGCACGATCGACGCTGCGTATGTTCTCCCGTCGGTAGCGCTTCGCGGGAGCGATCGCGTGGCCGTAGTCGATGCCGACAATCGCTTGCGGTATCGCAAGGTCACGGTCTTACGAAGTCTACGTGAAGAGGTCGTGATCTCGTCCGGCCTGTCCGACGGTGATGTCGTGTGCATCTCTCCGCTCGATGCCGTGGTCGACGGCATGCTCGTTCGGGTTGCCGATGCGCGTGAGGCGACGGCGCCATGAAACGTTTGATCGAGTGGTTCGCGACCAACGGTGTTGCCGCCAATCTGTTGATGCTCGTGATCGCCGTTGGTGGCCTGCTGACGATGCCGAGTATTCGTCAGGAGGTCTTCCCGGAGTTCGAACTCAACTATATCTCGGTCTCCGTGCCGTATCCCGGCGCCGCTCCCGAAGAAGTCGAGAAATCGATTACGACGCGGATCGAAGAGCGCGTCGCGTCGCTCGAAGGCGTGAAGAAGATCACGTCTTCAGCGGCCGAGGGCGCGGGGGCGGTGACGATCCAGGCATTTCCGCATACCGAGATCCGTGCGTTGCTCGACGACGTGAAGGCTCAGGTCGACGCGATCGACACGTTTCCCGACGACGCCGAGGAACCGCTGGTACGACAGGTCGAGGTGCGCCATCGCGTGGTCAGCGTGGCCGTTCATGGCGATCAGATAGAAGAGCTCACGCTGAAACAGATCGCTGAACGGGTACGCGACGATCTGACGACGCTACCGGAGATCACACAGGTCGAACTGTCGAGTGCGCGGCCGTACGAGGTCTCGATCGAAGTATCGGAGACCGAGATGCGGGCCTATGGCCTCACGTTCGACGATGTCGCGCGCGCAGTCCGCACGTCGTCTCTCGATCTACCGGGGGGATCGGTGAAGACGTCGGCCGGCGAGGTGCTGTTGCGTACCAGCGGTCAGGCCTACACGGGCGCGCAGTTCGAGGACATCGTGCTGAGAACGCGTTCCGACGGGACGCGACTGCATCTACGCGACGTGGCCACGGTTGTAGATGGTTTTGCCGAAACCGACCAGACCGCCGAGTTCGATGGCGACGACGCCGTGATCGTTGACGTCTATCGTGTCGGAGAGCAGAGCGCGTTGGAGATATCGGCCGCGGTCGCCGGCTACATCGAGAAAAGCGACGAAGTGCTGCCCGCCGGTGTGAAATTGACGGCGTGGAACGACGATTCGTTGGTCCTGCGCAGTCGACTCGACATGCTGCGCCGCAACGGACTGCAGGGGTTGTTGCTTGTTTTCGTGTCGTTGGCGCTGTTCCTGCAGTTTCGCCTGGCGATCTGGACGACCATCGGTATTCCGGTGTCGTTCCTCGGTGCGGTGTGGCTGATGCCGACGTTCGGTGTGTCGGTCAACGTGCTCTCGCTGTTCTCGTTTATCCTCGTGCTCGGGATCGTCGTCGACGACGCGATCGTGGTCGGCGAGAACGTGGTCAAGAAACAAGAGGAGGGACTGACTGGACTGCGAGCAGCGGTCGACGGTACGTACGAAGTGTCGGTGCCTGTAATCTTCGGTGTGCTGACGACGGTGGCGGTATTTTGCCCGATGCTGATGGTTCCCGGCATCACGGGAAACATCATGAAGACGTTTCCCAGTATCGTGATTCCCACGCTGCTCTTCTCGCTCGTCGAATCGAAGCTGATTTTACCGTCGCACCTCAAACACGTCATTCTCACGACGGACGCGGGACGCCGCGGCATCGCCGGTGCTTGGAAGCGCGTTCAGGGCGGCGCGATGCGCGGACTGCGATGGGTGACCGCCAATCTCTACCGCCCCGCGCTCGAGCGTGCACTGGAGTGGCGATATGCGACGCTGGCGGTTGGTCTCGCGGTGTTGATGTTCACGGGGGCGGTCGTGTCATCGGGGTGGCTGCGCGTACGCTTCTTCCCGGAAGCCGAAGCGGATCATGTGGTCGCGAATTTGACGATGCCGCAGGGGACGCCGGCTTCAGTCACCTCGTACGCGATCGGTCTTCTGCGCGATGCCGCCGTTGGGACGGGTGAGGAGTTCGATGCGCAGATGGCACCGGACGACGGTGCGGCGATTCGACACATGTTCGTGGCCCAAGGCGACCAGTCGCAGGGCGGTGGTCGGCGCAGCGGGAGCGCATCCAATTCGGGCTCGCATTTGGGCCAGGTGACGTTGCAACTGGCGCCATCGGAGCTGCGATCCTTCTCGAGTTCGCAGCTCGCCAAGCGCTGGAGCGAGCGTACCGGGCAGATCCCCGACGTTGTCGAACTTTCGTTCGTGGGCACTCTCGTGCATGGCGGCGACGCGATCGACATCGAACTCTCGAGCAACAACATCGAACATCTTCGCGACGCCGCCGTTCGTCTGAAGAGTGAGTTGAGTGCCTATCCGGGCGTGCGCGACGTTGCGGATTCGTTCAGGCCGGGCAAGCAGGAACTCCAACTCGCGATCAAGCCGGAAGCGGAATCGTTGGGACTGACGCTGTCGGCACTCGCGCGCCAGGTTCGCCAGGCGTTCTACGGTGAGGAGGCGCAGCGGGTGCAGCGCGGGCGCGAGGATCTTCGCGTTATGGTGCGATATCCCGCCGAGCAGCGCCGATCTCTCGCGGACGTCGAAAACATGCGAATTCGTACACCCGACGGCTCGGAGGTCGCGTTCTCGACCGTTGCTACCGTCGAGCACGGCCGCGGTTACGCGACGATCAAGCGCTCGGACCGCCAGCGGGTCGTGAACGTGACGGCCGACGTCGATACGAAAACCACAGGCGAGGATGAAGTGTTGGCGGAGCTGGCCGATGGGCTGCTTCCCCAGCTCATGGCGGACTATCCGGGCCTACGTTATTCACTCGAAGGTCAGCAGCGCGAGCGCAACGACTCGAACGCCGCACTCATGCGAGGGATGATCGTTTCGCTCTTCGTCATCTACGCGCTCATGGCGATACCGCTCGGATCGTACTACCAGCCGTTCATCGTGATGACGGCGATTCCGTTCGGGATCGCTGGTGCAATCTGGGCGCACCTCATGCTGGGGATGACGCTGAGCTTTATGTCGAGTTTCGGTATCGTCGCGCTCGTCGGTGTAGTGGTGAACGATAGTTTGGTATTGGTCGACTACGTGAACCGGCATCGCGACGACTATCCAACGTTGCGCCAAGTCGTCGCGGAATCCGGCGTCGCGCGGTTCAGGCCCATCATGCTGACGTCGTTGACGACCTTTGCGGGACTCACGCCGCTTCTGCTCGAGCGCAGCTATCAAGCGCAGTTCGTGATTCCGATGGCCGTCTCGCTCGGCTTCGGTGTCCTGTTTGCGACCGGCGTCTCGCTGGTGATCGTCCCGTGTACTTACTTGGCGATCGAAGACGTCGTGCGGTTACTCTCGCGGCGTTCGCCCGAGCCTGAAGGCGGAGATCGCGAGTCGGAAACGCGCGTCAACATTGATCGCCTTCCACGCAGGGATCGTCGTCGTGGCGCGCGCGTGAGTAGGGAAGGAGCCTAGTCAGACGGCCGCGGTCTAGGCCGAAGGCCGTGCCCTAGGCCGAAGGCCGTGCCCTAGGCTGAAGGCCGCGGCCTAGGCCGAAGGCCGTGCAACGGTGAGACCCGCGGTATTCTCGCGCATGATTTTGCGCTTGCGCTGCTCATCGAAGTGCGCGACTTCCGCGACGTAGTCGAGCGGCTGCGGCATGCCTTCGATGTGCGGCCAATCCGAACCGAAGATTACGCGATCCTCACCCATCATCTCGACGACTTCATTGACGTCGTCTTCCCAGAAAGGATTGATCCAAACGTGCTCGCGAAACAGCTCGGCCGGGTCTTCTTGGTAGTAGTTCGCGACCCGCATTCGGTCGCGCGACTGGCGTAGCTTGCGCAGCAAGTCGGGGAGGAATTCGGCGCCGTTCTCGACCGATGCGATTCGAAGGTTTGGGAATCGCTCGAAGAGGCGATCGTAAGCGAGCGTTACGAGAAAATCGTAGGCGGCGCGTTCAATGTTGAAATGCTTGATGTTCGGCGCGAAGGAACCGAAGTCTGCGCCGAAGCCGTCCTTCACATAACCGTGTGTCGTGTAGCCTGAATCGCCTGCGTGGACGACGACCGTGATACCGGCCTCGTTCACACGCGCCCAGAACGGATCGAAAATCGGGTCTGTGGGCGGTAGCACTTCGCCGCCCGCCGTCCACACGGCCGCGGGGCGCATGCATACGATGCGCGCGCCGCGGTCGAGCGCCCATTCGAGCTCTCGGCACGCAAAATCGACATCCGCCAAGGCGATGTAGGGCGCTGCGAAGATACGGTTCTTGTAGTTGCAGCCCCAGTCCTCGTCGAGCCAGCGGTTGAACGCTCCGAACAGTGTGGTTACCGCTTTGGTGTCGTGTTTGAGTAGTTCTTCGTACAGGACACCGAGTGTCGGGAAGAGCCACATGCTCTCCAGCCCTTGCTCGTCCAACTTTGCCAGACGTGCGTCGCGATTGATGTATTCATCGGGCAGAGGTTCGCGATCGGCGAACAAGTTCGAGATGTCTTTGCCCTCGGGATTGCCGCGCAGGAAGTCGGAGATCGCGCCGGGCTTGGCGATGGGATTCCAGGTCGGGTTCGTGACGGCACGCGCAAGCTTGCCACCGACTACGTGATGCTTGCGACCGTCGATCTCGGCCCACTGCACGCAGCGGGCGCGCATGTCCTTCGGCACGTGGCGGGTGAACGCATCGTGCGACTCGTAGTAGTGGTTGTCGGCGTCGAAGGCTTTGTATCCGAGTTCGCTCACGCCCGGATCGTATTCACAGTCGGAACTTTGCAGCAAATGTAGAGTTAGCAGGGATCCCAGGTGAAGGTGCGGCATTCTATGTTGCCGTTGAACAGCGTGTGCTCGCGGTCCGGCTTGATCTTGAGCATGTGGGGAAGATCACGATCGGGGGTGATCACGACCACGGTGGAATCGCGAAGCAGGTCGAGGGCTCGGCGGAAGTATTTCACCCAGTCGCGGTCGCGTTCCATACGCACTCCGTAGGGTGGATTCGTGATGATCCAGGACCCCGGTGGTGCCGGATCCAGGTCTTTGAGGTCCAGGTGCGCGTACCCGACCGAAACGCCGGCGCGCTCGGTGTTAGCGCGTGCGCCCGCCAGAACGGCGTTGTCGCGATCGCTGGCGAAGATCTCGGACTCGACCGGCTCGGCAAAACGCTCGGCGCGTTCGCATTCGGTGCGCCAGGCTTCTTTTGCTGTGTCGTCGAAGTTGCGCCAGCGCTCGAAGCCGAAGCGACGCTTTCCGCCGGCGGGAACGCCTGCCGCCCATTGCGCCGCTTCAATTGCGATCGTCCCGGACCCGCACATCGGATCGAGCAGGAATGCGCCCGGGGTATAGCCTGACAAACGCACCATCGCGGCGGCGAGGTTCTCCCGCAGCGGTGCCGTGCCCGCATCGGTTCGGTACCCGCGTCGCGAGAGCGGAGCACCAGAGTAGTCGAGGAAGATGCGCGCGACGTTGTTGTCGATATGCAACGCCAGGCGAACATCGGGATCGCTGCGCTCGACGTCGGGGCGATCACCCTCGCGATCGCGTAACTGGTCGACGATCGCGTCCTTGGCTCGCTGCGCGACGTAACCGGAGTGAGTCAGGTCTCCGCTCTTTACTGTCGCCGAGATGCCGACCGTTCGTTCCGCGCCGATCCACTGTGACCAATCCACTGACGAGACGCCTTCATAGAGCGTGTCTGCGTCGCGCGCAGGGAACTCGCCGACCGCGCAGAGCACGCGAGACGCGATTCGGCTGCGCAGGCAAGCTCGCATGGCATGCCCGGCGTCGCCGCCGAAGTAGACGCCGCCGCGCGTGGCTCGCACCTTGGCAACGCGCATGTCGCGAAGCTCGTCACGCAAAGCACCTTCGGTGCCTTTCGCGGCGGTCGCGAAGAAAGGACGGTCTTCGATATTAGGTCGTTCGTCGCTCATTCGTTGTGGCTATCGACTGCTCGTTCGCCGTTTCGGGCGAGTCTTCGTGCGCGGTGGTGCGCCGCTACGGCGTCGGACGTCGCTGCGCTCGGGGACGTCGCCGCGCTCGGCCATCCATATGAAGTGATGGCGACCGCGGCCCTTCTTCGAGCCGAGTACGCGCTCGACGCGCACATTGAACCCGGCGGACCTCAATCGGCGGCTGTAGCCAGGATCGTCGGAGAAGGACCAGACTGCAAGTACACCGCCTGGGCGTAGAGCGAGGCGTGCCGACTGTATTCCGTCGCTGTCGTACAGGCCTTTGTTTGACGTGTGGGTCAGGGAATCAGGGCCGTTGTCCACGTCGAGCAAGATCGCATGGTAGCGCTCTCGCGACTCGGCGATCACTGATCGCACGTCCGCCATGATCAGGTTGGTGCGAGAATTCTCCAGCGGGCTTCCCGCGAGGTCGGCCAGCCATTTCTGGTTCCATTCGGCTACCGCCGGTACCAGTTCGGCGACATCGATCGTCGTGCAGCGCGGTGTGGTTGCCAGTGCGGCTTGCGCGGTGAAACCCATACCGAGCCCGCCGACGAGAACGCGGCCTGCTTTGGTCTGCGACAAGTGCGCGCAACCGAGCTCGGCCAATGCCCGCGAAGAGGACGCGTCTCGGCTCGACATCAGATCGTGGCCGCCGGCCCGAATAAGGTACTCGTCGCCGCGCCGCCGCAGCTCGAGCAGCGTCGTGTCGGGAGCGTGGGCCGTCGCGATGTCCTGCCAAGGCTGCACGCATTGGTAGGTATCCCAAGCGACGGTGGGGGACTAATGGTCGTCGGCGGGTGTGTACCAGATGGGGGAGGTCCAGGCGCGCTCGCGAATGGTCTTGGGCACCTGCTCGTCGCAGCAAGCGGCCAAATGCCCGCGTGGACCGAAGGTGCCGTCGCAGTCTACGCCGGCCGCCAGGCAGGCGTGCCAGGTCCATCGGCAGGTCGGGTTCTCGAGAACGCGCGCGTAGTAAAAGGACGCGAGGCCGGGGTCGAATTCGGGGTCGGACCAAACGCTGCAGAGCTGATCATGCCCCTCACCGCGAGGAGTGCACGTCGCCATATCGACGCTCGCATCCGGGTTGACCTCGCCCGCTACGTCGAAGACGCGCTCGCGCGGTGCGCCGTTCGCATCGATCCAACCCTTGATAATCTGTACGCGTTCGAGGACGTGACCGTCGATGGGGTCTCGCGACGCGAACACCGCGAACGAAGGTGCGGCGTCGGCGGGCGCGGGCAGCTTGGCCAGTTTGGCCAGTTCGGGCTGGTCAGGCAGATCGCCGCCCATGGCAACGCCACGATCGTAACCGATGGTTGCGAAGTCGCTCGATTGGCACATGGACTTGTCATACGCCCAGCCGCCGAACAGGCGCACGACGATACGCGGGCCGCTGGTGCCGAACGTCTCGCGACGCCGCATCGCTTCGAAAATGGAATCACGCGAATTCTCTTCGGCCCAGACACCGGCCAGACCGCCAGGATTCCAGACCGGGTGGTCGGGCATGGCGGAGACTTTCAGGCGCGCGGTGACGCTGCCCGCGGCGTGTCCGACGAAGCCCTTCTCGGCGACGTAGCCGGGAGTGCCGAGATGCGTATCGGTCGAACCGATGATTCCTAACTTGTAAGGATTCACGCCGAGGCGCGAGCGAAGCGCCAAGCCCTCGGTCAGCGCCTCGCGAACGAAGACACCGGGGGCGGGCGGCATGCGGTGCATCGGGCTCGCGTGACCCGCTACATCTCCGAACGAAACCGTCTCGAAGTTGCAGAGCTCATCGCGGCCGCCCAGCCTACATTCGGAGTCGCCTTTGTGCTGGGTGATCTCGATCAATGGTTCCATCGTTGCGCGTAGTTCGGCCAGTTCTCGGTCGATCGTCCCCGCGTCAGGATGCTCGACCCAGAACATATCGCCACGGCTGAGATTCGAGTTGTGCGGGATCGTTAGCACGTCGCAGTTGCTGTCTGCGTTGAGACAATCGTCGCGTAGCGCGGTCCACAGTCGCACCTCATTGTGTTGGTCGTCGATTGCGTTGTTGGGCGACGCCGTGACCTCGGCGTTACGAAACACGACGTTACGGTGGTTCATGCCCAATCGGATGCTGCTCCACTCGTAGCCGACGAAGGTGGTGAAGCGGCACTCGGGCGTGCGGTCGTAGAATTCCTCAGCGGCTTCCTGCGTCACCTTCCAGGCGCCCAGTGCCCGGTCATGGCACAGGCGGCCGTCGTCGCCGCAGATGTCGGGGGCGTGCCCGACGCGCTTGGTCCATTGGCTATTGAGTACGGCATAGCCGAGCGCCGGCCAGCGCCGCACCAGCGCACAAGAAAGGGAAGCGTACGACGCGCTGCCGGGCGTACGGCAGAGCTGCGTTTCACCGGTCATTTCCGAGTGGTCGCTTACCATCGCGAAATCGAGTGGCTGCTTGAGCGTGAGCGTTCTCAGCGGGCTCCCGTCGGCGCGGTAGGGCTGAACGCCAAGCGTTTCGCCGCGCGCGAATCGGTAGGCATCGCGCGGTGTGTTGCGCGTACCTTGGCCCCAGGCATCGAACGATAGCGTCGTGTGCACGTGCAGGTCGCCGAACAAGGGCCGACGCAGCTCGCGGTAGTCGTTGCAGGGTGCGCGCGTTTCGGTGCGCTCGAATGCCGACACCGGTGCGCTCGGCACAGCGGCTAACGTGACGACCGCCGCTATTTGCACGATCGGAATTGCGCAACGAAGGCCGGGCTTACATCTCACTGGAACAGACCGATCCAGTTGGCGCGGGCCGACACATCGTCGGCCGGTGTTTCGTAGATGGGCAGCCCAACGGCGATGGTGAAACCCACGATGAAAACGGCCGCGACGATGCGCGTGCGCCAATGAGGGGCAACGATGCGCGCAACGAGCGCGGCCGGTGCAATCAGCAAAACGGCGTAGAGCAGAGCGTGGGTGGCAAGAATCGCTACCATCGGCCATGCGACTGCCGACCCATCGATCAGTAGCGCGTAGCTCCCTGTTACAATTGTGAGAAATGCATAGCGTACGACCGGCACCGCTCCGTCGTACATGAACAGGTACGGGAGCGGTGCTACGAGCACTCCCGCGAACCACAGGAGCCACTTTGCTGTCGATTGCGACATATCGGATACGTTCGGCATGCAGACCTCGCGCAGCTGCGTGCGAGCCTGCCGGATCCGTTATAGCGGCTGCGCACGGGTGACCAAGTACGAGCCGCATGTGTACATGAACTCTCGGTTCGGTTAAGAACCGCGGGCTGAGCGTCGCAATGGATCCAGATCTCACCGAACTAGAAGGTCGGCTGCAGCAGTTCATCGGCCGAACGATTGGCCCTCCCGTCGTGGCACGCGATTGCGTGACCGAGGCAGCCATACGTCAGTTTTGTGATGTGATTGGCGACCGCAATCCGGCGTATCGCGACGCCGAATCGGCCGTGGAAACCCGTCACGCAGGCGTCGTCGCGCCGCCTGCAATGATGCAATCGTGGGTGCTCGATGGGCCCCCGCGCGAAGGCATCGAGAAAGCGCGCACCGAACAGGACCGGCTCTACGACTTGTTGTCGGAGTATGGATACACGAGCGCTCTCGGCACCAGCAGCGAGGAGCACTACGAGCGCTATCTGCGCCCGGGCGATAAGGTCTCCGCCGAGACAGTGATCGAGTCCGTCACCGGCCCGAAGAAGACAGGGCTCGGTGAGGGCTGGTTCATCACAACGCGCACTACCTTCCGCGACAACGCCGACGCGGTGGTCGGCTGGATTGAGTTTCGCGTCTTGAAGTTTGCTCCGAAGCAGTCGGTTGCGCGCGAGTCCGAGCAGCCTGCCACGAGAGATCCCGAGAGACCCTCACGGATCAAGCCTCCGATGGCGCGTGACAATGCTTGGTGGTGGCAGGCCGTAGAGAAGGGGAGACTTCCCATTCAGCGCTGCGCCCAGTGCGGACAATTGCGCCATCCTCCACGCCCGATGTGCGATGCATGCGGCTCCGTCGAGTTCGATAGCATCGATGCCTGCGGCCGCGGCAGCGTGCATTCGTTCACGGTCGTCGAACACCCGCAGTTTCCGGGTTACGAATACCCGATTATCGTCGTGCTCATCGATCTGGCCGAAGGGGAGCGCATCGTTTCGAACCTCATCGACTGCGCACCCGACGATTGTCGGATCGGCATGCCCGTCGAGGTCGTCTTCGAGACCGGCGAAGACGGGATGGTTCTGCCGCTATTTCGGCCGGCCGAGGCATCGTCGTGAACGCGCACGAACTCGAGGTCGGCACGGTCCTGCCGCAACTCGATGTCGAGATTACGACGACTACGGTCGTGGGCGGCGCGATCGCTTCTCGCGACTACACGCCGTTTCATCACGACAAGGCTGCTGCCGAGAAGTTGGGATTGCCCGATGTTTGTCTCAATATTCTGACGACGAACGGTCTCGTTTGCCGTTATGTCACCGAATGGACAGGTGCCGATGCCGGGATTACCAACGTGCGCAATCAACTCGGAGGGCCGTGCTTCCCCGGCGACACGCTCACGTTGTGTGGCTCCGTTGTGTCGGTTGATGCGCAAACCGCCGAGCTCGAGGTGATCGGATCGACCGCGCGAGGCAAGCACGTCACCTCGGTTGTTACCGTCGTGCTCGGCGCGGGGCGGGTGTAGAACGCGCATGGCGGATTCGTTGAAGAACAAGGCCTCGATTGTGGGGATCGGCACGACGCCGTTCACGAAAAATTCGGGTGTCTCGGAACTCTCGCTCGCGTGCCAGGCTGTTCGGGCCGCCATCGACGAAGCGGGGCTGAAGCCATCCGACGTAGATGGATTGGTCACGTTTCTGCTCGACTCGAGCGACGAGATCGAAGTCGCGCGCTCGACCGGTATCGGTGATCTGACGTTCTTCAGTCAGGTTAACTATGGCGGCGGTGCAGCCGTCGGTCTCATCCACCAAGCGGCGATGGCGATTGCGACGGGCTCGGCAAAGTACGTGGTTGTGTATCGCGCGATGAACGGTCGCTCCGGACATCGTATGGGGCAGGGCGTCTCAGGTCAGGTCGTCACCAGCGATCTCATTCATTGGTCGTGGTACACGCCGTTCGGATTGCTCACGCCCGCGTCGTGGATTGCGATGTCGGCGCAGCGCTACATGCACGAGTACGGTGCGACGCGAGACCATCTGGCCACCGTTGCCCTGACACAGCGTGATCATGCGCAGGCGAATCCGAATGCGACCACTCGCGGGCGGACATTGTCGCGGGAGGAGTACTTCTCGGCGCGAATGGTCAGCCGGCCGCTCGGTCTCTACGACTGCTGCCAAGAGACGGATGGCGGCTGCGCCCTGGTCATCACATCGCCCGAGCGTGCTCGTGATTTAGCTAGCAAACCCGCACAGATACGAGCGGTCTCGCAAGCATCGTTTGAAGGCCAGGAACAGATGACCAGCTTCTATCGGCCCGACATTGCACGCCTGCCGGAGATGGAGATGGCCGCTCGCGCCGTCTACACGCAGGCCGGCCTGGGGCCGGAGGACATCGACGCTGCTTGTCTGTACGACGCCTTTACGATCGAAGTGTTGATGCAGCTCGAGTCCTTCGGATTCTGCGGGGTCGGCGAGGCCAAGGACTTCATCGTCGACGGAGCGCTCACGCTTGGCGGCCGTCTACCGAACAACACGCACGGGGGACTGCTGTCCGAGGGCTACATCCACGGCCTCAACAACATTGCGGAAGGCGTGCGCTTGGTGCGCGGAACATCGTGCAATCAGCCCGAGCGAGCCGACCATGTGCTCGTATCGAGCGGCGTCGGTGTTCCGACCGGGGCAATGATTCTCGGATGTGCCGAGTAGAGCCGCGCGAAACGCTACACGGCGCGCACGAGGTACCCCGAGCGCGGGAAGTGCAGTGCCAACTCACCGAGCTGCGAGTCCTCGTGACGAATGACGACCTCATGTCGTCCCGAAGAGATCACGACGCCTGTGAAGACGTCGTTCGGGAGGTCGTCTGCTGCGATTTCGACCGACGTGCCCGGCGCGAACTCGCCGTCGCCACTGCCATCGCTGGTTGTCGCGGGTTCCGGTGTGGCGTCGCGCGCAATGTCGAGCGCTTCGCTCGGATCCATCGGCGTCAAATCGCCGCTGCCCATCGCTTCGAGGCGCGCCATCCAACTTACGACGGCCGGTGCGCCGACGATCGTCTCACCGCCTTCGGGCGTATTGCGAGAGAACCAAAGACAGTGATACAGCGCCGCGTCGGCGACGCTCATCGCGCTCCCGAGTACGAAATCATGCGTCGTCAGCGTCGTGTTGAATCGATCGCAGGCGGCGCTCAGCACCGCCGCGCCTTGTGGCGCTACCGCGGCGAGTTTCTCAGGCGTCATGTCGGGGCGCATCTTGGCGCGATCGGCGAGTAGCTCCGGCGGTAGCATTGAAGCGAGAGCGTTGAACACGACGGGTACGCAGGCCTGGAAGAGGCCGCGGTCGGCCCACGCTGCGATCGCTTCGGCGGCTGCCGGGTTCGCGTCGGGGAACACAGTGGGCTCCGGGTACAGCTCTTCGAGTTTGCGTACGATACGCGTGGTGTCGCAGTAGATGTCGGCGCCGATCTGCAGCACGGGAATACGACGATATCCCGCAGTCAGCGGTGTTAGCTGTGGTTTCGGCATCCACATTGGCTGCTCGACGGATCGGTAGGCTATCTTCTTATAGCCGAAAATTCGGCGGATTTTCTCCGCGAACGGGGAAACGGGGTACTCGTGAAAGATGATCTCGCGATTGCTCATGACACGAGTCTTGCACAGAGGCGCAGGTTACGCCCGCGACCTGCGCGCTCGTGGCTACGTCGCTATGTAAGGATGGGCACGCGATGATGATCGTCGTCGGTCAGTATCTCGAACGCGGCGCGTTGCTCGCAGTGCAGCTCTCGATCGGGCAGGCCGCTGCGGCGAAGCGTTGCGTGACAGCGCGCGAGTTTCGAGTTCAGGCAGGTCTTCTCGCCGCCCGGTGGATTGCGGTACGAGAGACCGGCGAAGCGATAGCGCGGCGCAGTCATATGGACGGAAAGGGAGAAGCCGTTGCCCCGTGTGTCGAACTTCCAATCGAAGTATGACAACGACGATCTGGAATCGAGCGCGCGGCGTAACCCTGTCGCGGAGTACTCCCGACCCTCCACTCGTATGACCGCCGATGTCATGGGCGGGGTCCAAAACGGTCCGAGCTTGAGCTTGACCGATGCGCATTCGAGGAAGGTGTCGGGCGCGTCGTCGAATCCGCATACTTGACCGAACGCGTATCGATCCGTGTGACGGGTGCCCCAGTTGTGATTCTGGCTGCCGATCCAGTTGTCGATGTCCACACGCCTCGAGCCGTTGATGAGAAGGTTGCCGCTCAGTGTGACGTTTGGACGAGGCACGACGGACTTGGCACGGGGCAACGCGCGTTCGTACAGGTGGCTGGGTAGGAGCAACAACGGTGCGTCGCCACCTCGCAGCGAGAGTTCCCACGACAGCTCGCTCGATCTCTGGCGTGCCGTTCCGTACAACACCTCGTCATTGAGGATGGAATGGCCGATCTGAGCCCCCAAGCGCTGCGACGAAAACGCGCAACGCGACAGCGGCATCTGTTCCATTGCCGCGACGATTTCTTCCGTCTCGCCGTCGAACCACACGGCCCACAGTTCGCCCTGCGCGGGCTTGCCGGTATCGGCCGGGCGGAAGATGGTGTGGCGAATCCAGAAGGCGAGAGCCCGCTGCGGATGATTCGCGCGCACATAGTAGCTCTCGTAGTGGCCCTTCGTGCGCTGCGGGTTATCGCGCACCGTGTTCCAACGGTCGCGCTCCGACGTCGATTCAGGCTTGGTAGCGTCTTTCATTGGTCCGACAGCGCGCGCATCGGTCCTTGGTCGGATGGTACGCGGATCATTCTCGCGCATAGTCTTACACGAGCCGGCGTCGCTGCGAAGATCGCGCTGCGACGTGGGTTGTCCTGCGGGTCATAATCTCGCACAACGGCTGGTTACTTCTGGACAAGAGGGGCGCGCTGAGACTAGGATCAGCCGTCTCTCCAAGCCCCAGATGCGCCGTAGCTCAGAAGAACTTGCCGGAAAGGACCTACCAGTGGACGAGTGGACGAGTGGACGAGTGGACCAGTGGACAAATGGAATAGCCCGATGAATGGATTGAGTGTCTTGTTCGAACTCGGAGATCGACCGCAGGCCGGGCGCATGCGGTCGCGCGTGCCGAGGTCGGTGTTTCTCGCGGCATTCACGCCGTTGTTCGCAGCGGTCCTCCAGATAGCCCTGATGGCCGCCGTTTCGCCCGCGCAGGCGGGCCTGTGCGGCGACGATGTCGGCGGTGTGCGCGTCGCCTGTGCCTGCGGAGACTTCGTCGTATCGGATGCGACCCTGGTCGCGACCGACCCGGTCGTAACAACGCGCTGCGGTTCCGACGGCTTGATCATTCAGTCGTCGGAGTTGATCGATTCGGGCTCGCTGACGCTGGACCTCGGCGGTTTGTCGATCACCGGATCGGGCGTCGGCATCGGAATCCTGGTCTCCAACGGTGGAGCAGACGGTGCCGTTATCGCGGGAGGGCCGGATCCCGCTCGACCGGGGCAGGTCGTAGGATTTGGTAGCGGTCTGCGGGTTCGTACCCAGCGTGCGTTGCGCGCGCTCTCTAATGTGGACTTCCGCGGCAATCAGGTCGATGGCGTCGCGCTGCGTTCGCTCAACACCGAGGTCACCGCAGTGCGCGCGTTCTCCAACGGCCGCGACGGTGTGCGCATCAGCGGTCGTAAAGCGACGCTCGACGCCATCGAGGCCGATGGCAACGGACGACACCAGTTGAACATGGAAACGAGTAGCGCGGCGCAAGCGGCGGTAGACGCCGGCATCACTGCCGGCGTGCATGCTCGCGAACGACTGCCGATTAGACGAGAGCCGCCGTCGATGGGAGGTCAGTAGTCGTGGGTACGATGTCCGGCTCTTCCAGCGTAACGGCCTGCGCGACCGGTGGTGTCATCGTCGGAGAATCAGCGAAGCTGCGGCCTGCCGCTCGGATCGCGTTGGTCGCCGCCGTGTTCACCTTGTTGGCTGTCGTTGGGCCGACGGCTGCGAAGCCGGCGCATTCATTGATCTCCAACGTGGATTCCGCCGACGACGTTTGTTTGCCGGCTGCCGACCCGTGCGTCATCTCCGAGGTCGTCGAGATCGTGTCAGGCTCGTTGCTCGATTTCGGGCTTCGCCACGTACAGATCATCGGTGCGGGTGAGATCGATTCGGGCATTGGTAGCTTCACGATGCGTGCCGGACAGCTCACGGCGACGGTCAGTGGCAACGCATTCAAGATCAAAGGGACACTAGGCGAAGGAACCTCTCTCGGCGGCACCGTGATCGTGGAGATCGACCGAACCTGTTCGGGCAATCCCGCCTTTCGATGCTTTAGCGACCTGCAATGCGCGGGTGCCGGTGCGGGAAGCTGCAGCGTTGGCTCCGGCGACGTCAATCTCGCCGGCAAGGTTCTCGGAAGCGCAGATATCGTCGGCAGCTTCATTCTTCGCGCCGGCGGTACCGTTACTATCAACGAAGACATCGTCATGACCGGCAACAGCTTCGAGGCCGACGGCGGCTTCGTGGATGTGCAGGCTAATGTGGACATCATCGTCAACGAACGCATCGAGGCGAACAGCGGCGGTGACGGCGGCGGCGGCGAGGTCTGCCTGAGCGCGCGCCGCGATGTGCTGGTCCATCAGGTGATCTCTACGACCGGCGGTAATTTCGATGGCGGCACGATTGCCTTCGACGCGGACCGGGACGTATTCGTCTCGGACGATGTCATTGCAGATGCGGCTACGGGAGAGGGCTTTGGTGGCTCTATCGAGATGACGGCCGGGCGTGACATCACGGTATCTGGCGGGACGGGTTCCAACCGGCTGCTGCTCAGCACGCAAGGAAATCAGGGCGTGTGCGGCGGCGAATCGTTCGGCGGTGACGGCGGCCCGCAGGATTACTTCGCCGGGCGCGATATCCAGATGACTCAGTTCGTAAAGATGCGAGCGGACGGCGCAGCCCCCGACGGGTACGGCGAGACAATCGCGCTAGATGCCGGCGCCAACATCCTCGTTGAAGCCGATGTCGATGCCAAAGCGCGCGGCGCGTTCGGAGGTGGCGGCGAGTTCGCAGTGTTCGCGTTCGGCGATGTCGAGCTCGCATCAACGTCGCTGATAGACGTTACCGGTACCGATGGCGGCGGCGGCGTGGTCTCGATCAGCCCGTTCGGCGACGTGATCGTCAGTGCGGATATCGATGCCTCGTCAGCCAATACAGGGATCGCCGGTGCGGTGGATATCTCGACGAGCCGGGACGTCGAGATCGGCGGCACGATTGTCATCGATGGCGGGGATATCATGGGGATCGCCGGCAACATCACCGTCGAGGGCTGCAACATCGATATCCTGTCGAGCGGTTCGCTCGATGCCAAGGCCTCTCTCGCGACCAATACATTGATTTACCGCGATCAAATGACGTTGGCCTCCGGCGGCAGCATCAAGGCGACCGGCGGTGGCTCGACCTCGATTCGATATCGCACCACACCGCCCACTTTGTCGGGGACGGTGAATCCTTCGGCGACGTTGCTTCTCGATGTATCGCTCCCGGCCTGTCCTCTCTGTGCCAACGGCGCGCTCGATCCCGGCGAGAGCTGCGACGACGGCAATACAGTGTCCGGTGACGGTTGTACCACGCAGTGCGTGAACGAAGGCTGCATCGACGAGACCGCTGGATATCCGTCTACGCCTTTGTGCGACGACGGCGACGGCTGCACCGTGGATACGTGCAACCCCGGCACCAGCAGTTGTGAGCACTCGACCTCGTGTGATGACGGCTTCGCCTGTACGGTAGATAGCTGTATGGGGGCGACGTGCATTCACACCACCAACGATGCGCTCTGCGACGATTCGAACGGGTGTACTGACGAAATCTGCAGTGCGGCGACCGGCTGCGTCTTCACGCCGAACAGCAACCTGTGTGACGACGGATTGTTCTGTAACGGCGATGATTCCTGTGCGGGTGGAACGTGCAGTGTCCACGTCGGAGCGCCCTGCGCCGGAATGCCCGAGTGCCAGAATGCCTGCGACGAAGTGACGCAGGAATGTTTGGCTCCGTTCTCCTTCCCGTGTTCGGAGGACGGCAATTCGTGCACCGACGACATCTGCAATGGGCTCGGGCAGTGCGTCCACCTGGCGAATTCCGGTCCATGCGATGATGGGGTGTTCTGCAACGGCGGTGACTTCTGCTCCAACATGGCCTGCGATATTCACCTCGGTGATCCGTGTATCGGTGGTCCCGATTGCCATGACTCCTGCGACGAGACCGGTGGTCAGTGTCTGTCTCCGCCCGGGGCAGCCTGTGGTGACGACGGAAACGTATGCACCGACGATACCTGTGATGCGTCGGGCACGTGCCTGCACACGAACAATACCGGGCCTTGCGACGACGGCGACTATTGCACTGCCGCCGATCAGTGCACCAGCGGCACCTGCGTCGCGGGTGACATCACTCCGCTCACGGCTCGCGTGTCTATCGTGCGCAAGCCGGGTCCGGCCGACGACCGCGCGACGGTGAAGAGTACCTACGCGCTGTCCGACCAACTCGAAGATCCCAGCGTCGTTGGCGTAACGATTGAGATGCGGGATGCGGCGTCTGCGACGTTCTACTCGGCGACTCTACCTGCGTCGTCGATCGTGAATTCGGGAGGTAAGGGCAAGACTTTCAAGTTCCGCGACAAGACGGGCTTGACGCCGGGCGCGAACGGAGTGGTGAGCGCGGTCTTCAAGCGCAACACCAAGAAGAACTTGGTCAAGGCTACAGTGCGTACCGATGGATTCGAGTTCGTTGCCGCGGTTGCGCAGCCGTCGCTCTCGCTGTCGCTCTTGTTCGGCGCGGACCCCGTGTCCGACGACTGTCTCTCGGCGCGCGAGATCCCTTGTGTGACGAAGCTGTCGGCGGCGGTGAAAGTGCGCTGTCAGGACTGAGTGTCGCGACGGCGTGGTTCCCTTAGGCGATACGTTGCGCATCTTTCCGCTGGCAGAGGTCGTGCACTTCCCCGACACCCTGCTGCCGCTGCACGTCTTCGAGCCGCGTTACCGCAAGATGGTCACCGACGCACTGGCGACGGATCGTATGATCGGTATGGTGCTCGCGCGCGAGATGACGCCGCAAGAACCCGTTCCCGTCTACGACGTCGGGTGCGCGGGTGCGATTGTCGAGCATGAAGAACTCCCGGACGGGCGATCGCTGATCGTTTTGAAGGGGCGCACGAAGTTTCGAATCGTGCGCGAACTCGACGAAGGCGAGCCCTACCGCGTGGTTACCCCGCAGGCGCTCTACGAAGCTCCGGTGCCCGCAGAGACGATGCGCGAGTGGCGCGACGCGCTACGTGGGCGCGTCGAAGGCTACATCAGCGTGCTCAGTGGCGAGCCTGAGATGGCCGAGCAGGTCTTTCGCAAGCTCGACCCCGACGGTCTCGTCAATTATCTATGCGCGTCGTTACCGCTGGAGGTCATCGAGCGACAGAGCCTGCTCGAAGTGCCGACCGTCGAGGCACGCTACCAGGCCTTGTGCGACATGCTCGATTTCAAGATTGCTGAAGCACGCCTTGGCATGGACGCTTCGCGCGACGTAGACTCCTAGTCGCGTACCGCGATCTCGCGGCCGCGCCCGTCCTTTTCACGATGCACATCATTTTTGCTCGCGCCGCGGCCGTCGGTCGTTCTCTCGCATACGCCGTCGTGCTCGTCGCTATGGCGGCGGGTGCGACTGGGTGTCGTGCCGTTGGCGCCGAGCCGCTCTGCCGCGACTGCAATATCCTACTGATCTCGATGGACACGTTGCGCGCCGACCATCTGGGCAGCTACGGGTACTCGAAGCCGACATCTCCGAGTATCGATGCGCTTGCCGAGCAATCCGTGGTGTTCGAACGTGCGATCAGCCAATCGGCGTGGACGCGCCCGGCGCACGCGTCGATGCTCACCGGGCTATTCCCCGTTGAGCATGGGATCGTCGAGATGAGCCGCAACGGCGGATTGGATCCGTCGATTCCGACGTTGGCCGGCATCCTGTCGGACGGTGGCTATCGCACGGGAGCCTTCACCGGCGGCGCGAATATGTCGGCTCACTTCGGGTTCGGCAGCGGCTTCGGTACATACCGCTCGCCGGGACGTCGTTTCGAAGACCACCTAGAGGCAGTCGAACGCTGGTTGGGACGCGACGATGGGCGTCCCTGGTTCCTCTTCGTCCACGGCTTCGATCCGCACCGGCCCTACAAGTCTCTGCCCGAAGACCGTGCCGCACTCGGCCTGCCGACCGAAGTAGCGAAACGCGCGCGCACACTGTGCAAGACAGGCGGCGATCGCACTGCTACCGGACCGCTGATCCAAGAGTACGACGCTGCGATTCACCGAGGCGATCGTTCGCTTGGCCGGCTTCTCGAGCTCGTCGAGGAGCACGGCGCAGGCAATGACACGATCATCGTGTTCACGTCCGATCACGGCGAGGAGTTCCTCGAACACCGCCGCTGTTTCCATATCCGGGCGTTGTATCGCGAGGTCGTGCATGTGCCGCTCATCGTGCGGGTTCCGGGTATGAAGGCACGGCGGATAGATCAGGTGGTTCCGGCCTCGGCTGCGGTGACGCCTACGCTACTCGAACTCGTTGGATATCGCCGAGCAGAGCACCCCGGGCCGTCGGTGGTAGATGCGCTGCTGGGTGGGCGTGCCGATGTCGGTGCGGTCGTTAGTGAGACTTCCAGCCGCTACGTCGAGAGCAAGGGCCACGGGAACGGCCATGTCCGAGCGCTGACGACGGATGACGACAAGTTGATCGATTGGGTTCAGCAGAAGCGACGCGAGTATTTCGATATTCGCGCCGATCCCGATGAGCAGCACGCAATCGCTGATTCGCCGCGTATCGACATTCTGGCTCAGCGCCTCGAGCGTTGGCTCGAGGCGCATCCGCCGTTGGAACTTGACGACCTCGATCGCGTGCTGCCCGAACGACTCCGCAGTCAGCTTCGGAGAATGGGCTACATCGAGTAAACCGATCCCGGCACATCCGGCCGATCGTCTCGCTTCCAATTTTCGACCGAATCCATACATTCGAACGATACCGTGAGAGTTCTCGGATTGATCATCTGTTGCGCGGCCGCCTATCTGCTGACCGCAACGCCGTTGCGTAGCTTTGCCATCGTGAACGCCGTCGCCAATGCGGCGGTCGTGGTTGGCTCCGTGCTGGTCGAGCGGCGAAGCGACGGCGACCCATCCAGGCTCATTACCGCTTTCGGGCACATTACGATGGGGCTCGGTGGATTCTTGTTGTTCGTGTGGTTCGCACTACCGTCGGGCGGTTAGCGTAGGCCGACGCGTGTGCTTGGTACGTTGGCAAAACGTCGAAAAGACGCGGCCCAAACGTAGATAAGGAAATCTGGAGGTTGGGCAATGGCCGAAGCAACACTTTACTACAACCCCAATTGCAGTAAGTGCCGTGGGGCGCTCGAGCTGCTCGAAGGGCGGGAGCTCGATCTGACCGTGATCGAGTATCTCGAGGCGTCGCTCGATCGCGCGACGATAGTTTCGTTCATCGAGGCCTCCGACAGCGAGCCGTCCGATTTCATTCGGACGAGCGACAAGGGGTTCGTCGAGTCCGGCATCCGACTTCCTGACAGCGCGAGTGCCGAAGAGGTGGCCGACATCATCGTTCTCGTACCATCGGCGATGCAGCGACCCGTATTCGTGATCGCGGGCAAGGCCGTCATCGCACGTCCGCCTGAGCGCGCGCTCGAGCTGCTCTAGCCCATGCGTCGGGACCCTCCCATTGAAACGATCATCTACGATCTCGACGGCGTTCTGCTCGATACCGAGCCGATCTACACCCATGTGACCCAGGCGATTGTGGGGCAGTGGGGGAAAGTCTTCGACTGGTCGGTGAAGAGCAACATGATCGGCCGTCGTTCGATCGATTCCGCGCGCTATCTCGTTGAGCGTCTGGAACTACCGATCACCGCCGAAGAGTACCTCGATCTGCGCCAATCGGGGCTGGATGAAGGCTTTCGCAATGCACCGGCGATAGCCGGCGCGGAGAAATTTTCGCGCGCACTCGATTCAAGAGGTTTGGCGCAGGGGATCGCAACCAGCAGTGAGCGTGTGCAGTTCGAATTGAAGAGTTCTTCGCACCCAGAATGGTTTTCTATCTTCCTTGCGGCGGTGACGGGCGACGACCCGCGTGTTGGTACCGGCAAACCCGCGCCCGACATCTTTCTAGTGGCGGCGAAAGACCTGGGTGCGGCGCCCGAGAAGTGTTTGGTGATCGAGGATTCACCGTCCGGCGTACAAGCGGCGATCGCCGCAGGAATGCGGGTCGTTGCGATCCCAGACGCTCGTATGGATCGCGAGCGCTACAGCGGCGCGGACCTCATCGTCGACGCGTTCGATGCGATAGACATCGCAGCGCTACCGCTAGTCTGAGCGCAGCGCGCCTTCTGCGAGCTGCGCGTCGTCTGCTGGCAGCGCGCCTTCTGCGAGCTGCGCGTCGTCTGATGGCATTACGTCATCTGAGCGCCGCGTGTCAGCCGATGACGTTGCCGGCTTTGAGCGACGCGATCTCGTCGCTGCTCAGTCCCAGTTGTTCGAAGACCGAGTCGGTATCGGCGCAGGGCAGGGGAGCGGTATCCACGGCTCGGCCCGGTGTGCGAGACAGGCGCGGCGCTGCTTGCGGAAACGTGTAGCCGCCCACGCTTTTCACGAACGAGTTTCGCTCGGCGTTGTGCGGGTGCTCGGCGACTTCGCCCAATCCCAGTACGGGTGCGACGCAGGCGTCGGTTCCGTCGAAGATGGCCGTCCACTCGGCGCGGCTCTTCGACTTGAAGGCCTCGGTGAAGGTCGCGGCGGTTTGCGACCACGTCGCCTGGTCCCACTGTTTCGGGGCATCGTCGGCGGTGAACCCCAGGCCTTCGACCAGTGCCGCGTAGAACTGCGGTTCGATTGCGCCCACCGACATGTAGCGTCCATCGGCTGTTTCGTAGGTGTCGTAGAAGGGGGCACCGGTATCGAGCATGTTCGTGCCGCGCTCATCCGACCACATTCCGGCACCTCTAAATCCGAAGATGAAGCTCGATAGATGGGCTGCACCGTCCACCATTGCAGCGTCTATGACCTGCCCCTCCCCCGAACGGGTGCGTTCAAATAGAGCCATTGCGATGCCCATCGCACATAGCATCCCGCCGCCGGCGAAATCGCCGATCAGATTGACCGGAGGGATCGGTTTCTCGCCCTTGCGTCCAAACAGGCTCAGCGCCCCAGACAATGCGATGTAATTGATGTCATGCCCCGCCATGGGCGCGAAGGAGCCCTGCTGGCCCCAACCTGTGAGTCGCGCGTAGATGATCGCCGGATTGCGGGCGAGCACGACATCCGGGCCGAGGCCCAGCTTTTCCATGACCCCGGGCCTAAACGGTTCGATCACGACGTCGGCGCCTTCGAGCAAACGCAAAAGCAATTCAACACCTTGCGGGTCCTTCAGATTGACGCCAACGGACCGTTTGCCTCGACCCAGTGAATCGCGCGACGCGTCAAATGTAGGCTCTCCGGCGGGTGCGCGGTCTACGCGGACGACGTCTGCGCCGAAATCGGCGAGGATCATTCCGGCGTACGGCACCGGCGCCAGGCCGGCTAGTTCGATCACTCTCACCCCTTCTAGTGGTCCCACGATGCACACCTCACACGCTTTGACGTTGTCTATACGGGAGGTCGTCGCTACCGCGCGGGGCCATCGCAGTCAAAAGCGTTCGCCGTTCACTCGTTCGGGGGGCAGCGCACTGTTGTTATCTTCGGGCCTTACGCGTTGACAGTCGCCAAAATAGAGGCCCATAGTCGTACACCTCAGTCCCCACGTGCGCGATTTGTGTACGTAGCACAGGTACTTCCAAGGCATGCGAATGACACGTTCGAAACTTCTATCCGCCTTCCTGCTGACCGTGGCCGCCGCCGTTGTTTTGCCGGACCTCGCGAATGCACTCCCATTGACGAAGGAGCAGACCTGCCGGTCGTCTCTGGAGCGACGTGCTCGACGCTATCTGGCGGGTTCGCTGAGCGCGCGCCGGCGCTGCCTGAAAAAGATCTACTCCGGACAGATGTCTACGGCGGTGGACTGCATCGAAGGCAACGGCGACATCAAGCTCGCCGATAAGCTGCGCGATCTTCGCACGCGTGTGTCTGCGTCGCTGCCGAAGAAGTGCACGGGGGTAGACTTCAATATTCTTGGGTATCCCGGCCCGTGCGGCCCGAGCGCAGGCGCGTTCGATGTGAACGACATGGAGCGCTGCATTGTGGATGAGCACGATGCGAACGTCGCGTCGCTGCTGCGCAAGCAGTATCCGCCGGAAGGTTTCGTGTTGCCGGTGTTCGAACGCTGCGTGAACGCAGTAGGACGTCACGCGAGCGCGATGATCAAGGGCGATCTGTTTGCGCGTCAAACGTGTCTTTTTGCGGATGAGATCAATCCCTTCGTGGATGCGACCTGCTACGGAGATCTCCCGCCGTACGGGCAGGGGACGCTGGATCCTCGCATCGACGACCGAATCCGCCGTGCGCACGTGAAGCTACTGTCGGGGATTCCGGCGTCGTGCGGGAATTTGGATATCAGCTCGTTGGGTTATACCGACGATTGCGAAGACGTTACGGGCGGCACGTTCACGGTATTTGATCTGAAATACTGCCTGTACGACGACCACCGCACGATGGTGGGCGAGTACGCCGAGGTCGCTTTCCCGCGCGGCGCGATTTGCGGCGACGGCGATGTCGAGAACGAAGAAGAGTGCGACGACGGCAACAACAACAACAACGACGCATGCACGAATGATTGTCTGGCTGCGCGCTGTGGCGACGGGGTCGTACAAGACGGCGTTGAAGCCTGCGACGACGGCAACGCGAGCGATACGGATGCCTGCCGGAACAATTGTAGTGCCGCCGCCTGTGGCGACGGGGTCGTACAGGTCGGCGTCGAGATGTGCGACGACGGCAACAACAACGATTCCGATCCTTGCCGCAATAGCTGCGTGATCGCGCTGTGCGGCGACGACGTCGACTGCACGGCCTTGTCGTGCACGACGGGTCCGAGCGGCGGTCCTGAGGATTGCGATGACGGCAACGCCAACAACGGCGATGCCTGCGGCAACGACTGTGGCCTGAACTTCTGCGGCGACGGCGAGACGCAGGCGGGTCTGGGCGAAGAATGCGACGACGGCGCGAACAACGGCAACGCGCCGGATGCCTGCCGCACGGGCTGTACGCTTCCGACTTGCGGTGACGGCATTGTCGACGGCGGCAGCGGCGAAGCCTGCGATGACGGCAACACGAACGAGGCTGATGCCTGCGTGGGCTGTCAGTTTGTGCTGTGCGGCAACGGCGAGCTAGATGAAAACGAAGACTGCGACGACGGCAATGCGAACAACAACGACGCTTGCCTGAACAATTGCACGGCGAACATTTGCGGCGACGGGTTCTTGAATCCTACGGCCGAGGCGTGCGACGACGGCAACGCGAGCAACAACGACCCTTGCTTGAACGATTGTACGGACAACCTGTGCGGCGACTCGTTCGTGAACACGGGCGTGGAAGCGTGCGACGACGGCAATGCGTCTCAGACGGACGGGTGTTTGAACGATTGCACGGCGAACGTGTGCGGCGACGGCTTCGTGAACGCGGGCATAGAAGATTGTGACGCCGGCGGCGGAAACTCGGACACGACGCCGGACGCGTGCCGCACGAGTTGCAACCTCCCGAGCTGCGGAGATGGAGTCGTGGATCCGTCGAACAGCGAAGGCTGCGACGACGGGGGTGGTAACTCGGATACGGCGGCGAATGCTTGCCGAACGAACTGTGAGCCTGCCGGCTGCGGCGACGGCGTAGTGGACACGGGCGAAGAGTGCGACGGCTCCTCGGCCGCTAGCTGCGGTGTGGGCGGCGCCTGCGGCGGTAGCTGCACCTGTGCCGATGAATGTCCGGACATAGGCGAGGCGGTCGTTTTCGCAGGCACCGGAAGGCTCTGCACAACGGACGACGACTGCGGGCCCGGAACATGCGAAGAAGGCCGCTGTAGGACGCGTAGTAGTTTGGCGAGCGGTTGGACGGGTATCGCGCACGGCGCGGATGTTACCGACGGTCTGACGGTGCGCGCGTTCCTTGAGTGCGGTAAGACCGCGCCCTGCGGAGTCTGCAACATCGTCGGCCTTGATCCTTCGCCCGGCTATTGCCGTTGCGCGAACGACAACCGTCAACAGTGTTTCAGCCCCTTCGAGAATGACGACGACTGCGGCGGCGCCTTGTGCGAATGCTATCTCGGCCCGCCGCTGGCGCTCTCAGCCGGTAACACACCTGCCTGTGTCGTGAACAAACTGCGACAGAACATCTTCGGTACCGGCAACGTCGATTTGGGCGAGGGGTCGATCTCCAGCCAGTTGGCGTCGGTCGCTCACCTCGGTGAGAACCTGATTACGCCTTGCCCGTACTGTGACGGCGATATCGTCGAGAACGACGGTGTGCGCGACGGCACCTGTATTTTGGGGCGCAATGCCGGTGCGTCTTGCGACACGAACGCGGTTCATACGTCTTTCCCGGCGCCGGGTGGTAACGGTCACAGTATCGATTGCCTGCCGGATACTGGTAAGAACGTCTCCGGTGAGGGCTTGAAGATCGACTTCACACAGTCCACCGGCACGAGCAGCATTGGGCTGGGCGTCACCTGCGGTTTCCCGCCGTTCGTTCAAGAAGATTGTCACTGTGGTGAATGCAGCAATGATGTAGCGTTGGCCTGCACCGGCGATGCCGACTGTGCCGACGGCGGCGTTTGCCAGAAGGTTGGTAACCTCCTTCCGCGGCCGAACCAGTGCAATCAGGGAATATGTAACCCCGTCGGCGATGGCTCGACCGGGCAGTGTGCGATGGGTCCTTCGGATCTTGCTTGCGACGGTGTCTTGCGGGCCGATGGCGTAGGCTTCATCGGATGCCTGAGCAACGCCGATTGCGCGTTCGATACGATCGGTGTCGACGCCGGATTCTGTACGTTGGAGAATGTACGCGCCTGCTTCCTCGATACCATTACGGGAACAGGTGATCCTCATCCTTCCCAGCCTTTGGGTGCGGCAACGTTCTGTATACCGAAGACGTCGAACGGCGGAATCAACACGGTGGCGGGCCTACCTGGACCGGGACGGGTGCTAACCCAGTCGGCGACGCGGACGTTCTGTAAGTCCGACAACAATGTTGAGTACCAGCCGGGTATCGGTGGCTGCCCCTGATCCGATGATCCGATGATCCCTTGAAAAGACCAGCTCTCAATAGAAAAAAGAGGCCGATCTCGAAGGAGACCGGCCTCTTTTTTCGTTGGGCGCGCCCGTCTCGGCCGCTTTCCGCTAGCGGCTAGATTTCAGTAGCTCAAAGAATTCCGAGGTCGGATCCAGTACGATAGTCGTTCGGTCTCCGAGCGTATTGCGATACGCCTCCAACGTCCGAACGAAGGTGTAGAATTCCGGGTCGCGCTCGTAGGCCGCCGCGTAGATCGCCGCCGCCTTGGCATCGGCCTCACCGCGGGCAATCTCTGCCGTGCGGTTCGCCTCCGCCAGCAAGATCTGTCGTTCTTTCTCGGAGGTCGACCGAATCTTACGTGCCTCCTCTTGGCCCTCGGCACGAAACTTTAGCGCCTGTCGTTCTCGCTCGGTACGCATGCGTGAGAAGACGTTTTGCTCGTTTTTTTCGGGAAGATCCGCACGTTTAATACGAACGTCGATGACTTCGACTCCGTAAGCAGCCGCGCGCTCGTTCGAGGTCGCGGTGACTTTCGACATCAGAGCCTCGCGATCGCCCGAGACGACGTCACGCAGCGTCCCGCGACCGATGGCCTCGCGCAAGTTCGAGTAGATGATGTCGTCCAGCCGAGACTGGGCGCCCTCGATGGTGAAGACCGTTTGGTAGAACTTCAGCGGGTCGATGATCCGCCAGCGCGAGTAGTTGTCGACCAGCAACTGCTGCTTGTCGATCGTGATGAGTTCGCGTGCCGACGCGTCGTATTCGAGCAGCCGCTTCTCGAAGTATACGACGTTCTGCACGAACGGAATCTTGAAGTACAGGCCCGGCTCTACGACCGTGCGCACGGGCCGACCGAACTGAAGTACGACGCCTTGCTGCCATTCGCCCACCTGGAAGCAGGCGAGTATGTAGGTCGCGACGATCGATACGATGAGCGCTGTTGCGAGAGAGACCGCGCGATTCATGGTGCCACCTCTGCCTTGCCGGCCGTGGGTTGTCGCAACTGCAGGAGCGGGAGTGGGTTCGTGCCGCCCTTACTGTTGTCGAGGATGTACTTGTCTACGCCTGGCAAAATCGCTTCCATCGTCTCGAGATACAACCGTGTACGTGTGACGCTCGGTGCCTTGACGTAAGCGTCGCGCAGCAGCGTGAATCGTTGGCTCTCACCCTCCGCTTCTTTGATCATCGATTCCGCGTAGCCCTGCGCTTCGTTGACCATCTGTGCAGCCATGCCGCGGGCCTTGGGGAGAATGTCGTTCGCGAACCCTTCGGCCTCGTTGATCATCCGTTGACGATCCTGTTCTGCGTTAATGACGTCCTTGAACGCATCCTGAACCGGCCCGGGCGGGACGACGTCCTGCAGCTTCACCGCTGTGACCTGGAGCCCCGACTCGTACGTGTCCAGCGTCTGCTGCATCAGCTCGTGGGCGGCCGTCTGGATCTCCATTCGGCCCTCCGTGAGTGCGGCGTCGATGGTGGAGTGTCCGAGGACCTCTCGCATTGCCGACTCAGCCGAATGCCTCAGCGTTTCGTCTGGGTTGAGGACATTGAAGAGGTAGGCGACCGGATCGTTGATCCGGTACTGAACCACGAAGTCCAGCTCGACGATATTGCCGTCGCGCGTGATCATGCGAGATTCCTCGGTCACCGGCCGGTAGCGGGCGGGCGGACCCGGATCGAGGGTGCGGAAGCCGAGCTCGGCCTTCAATACGCGTGTAATCGGTGGCCGTAGTACGGCTTCAACCGGCCATGGAATACGCCAGTGAAGTCCGGGTGGAGTTGTCGCTACGACTTTCCCGAAGCGCATGACCACCCCGATTTCGCTCGGATTGACCTGATAGAAGCCGGTTGCGAGCCAGATTACGCTAGCCAGTACGAGAGCTGCTAGGCCGGCGATACCGCTGGGTATGCGCCCGCGCATCTGATCGATCGCTTCTTGGAGCATTCGCTCCGGACTTGGGGGTGTACTGCCGTTTCCAAAACCATCCGCCATGGATCTACCGTTGCACCCGGTAGTCAGGCAGTCAAAGCGCGCCTGCAGGAACGCTCAGTGATCGCGATGGTCCTACGCCGGTGCGGCGGACTGGGAGCCGGAGTCCGGGGTAGGCTCGGATTCGGCGTCTTCGGTCGGTCTTGGCCCGCTGGCTAGCGGCAGGAAGAAGACCATACGGGCGCCGCCGCCTTCCGGTGCTTCGGCCCAAATCTCGCCGCCGTGATGGTTCACGACCTCGCGGCAGATGGCGAGGCCGAGTCCGGTACCCTTGGGTTTATTGACGTCACGATTGCGGTCGCGCTTCGCTTTGACCTGATGGAATCGGTCGAAGACCTTCTCGAGTTCTTCTTCGGGGATGCCTTGGCCGGTATCCTGAACCGCAACTTCCAGTACTTCCATCGTGCCACGTGTCTTGGGTATGCCGGAGATCGTGATGCTCCCGCCTTCCGGCGTGAACTTCATGGCGTTGCTGCAGAGGTTCGTGAGTACTTGAATCAAACGATCCCGGTCGCAATCGAGCGCGGGGAGTTTTCTCGCGGCTTCCAGTTCGAGGGAGATCTTTTTCTCTTCGCTCAGCGGTCGGAACGTCGTGGCGACATGGGCGAGGAGCTCATCGAACGGATCGTCGATGCGTTCGATGTTCCATTCGACACGGCCTGCTTCGATCTTGGCGAGGTCGAGCAGGTCGTTGATCAAGCGGCCGAGTCTTCCCGCTTCGGTCTGGATGACGTCGCTGAACTTCTGGCCGGTACGCTTGTTCTCATCGCCGTATTTGCCGACTATCTTCGCCGCCGACGAAATCGCCGCCAACGGACTGCGTAGCTCGTGCGAGACGTTACTCAGGAATTCCGTCTTGAGCCGATCGTTTTCTGTGAGGCGGGCGTTGATCGCCTGTAGCTCAGCGGTGCGCTCCTGGACCTTGAGCTCGAGTAGTTTTGAGTGCTCTTCGATCTGCGCCCGCAAGCGTTTCTCTTCTCGCGTCGCGCTTTCCGCGCGTTCTTTGGCGACGATCAACTCGCTGATGTTGTCTTTGATCGCCTGACGCATCTGTTCGAATTGGCGCGCGAGAAAGCCGATCTCGTCTTGCGAATTGATTGCACGAACTTCTTGGTCGAGATCACCCGACGCGATTGCAGATGCGTCGTGCGCGAGTCCGAGGACGGGACGCAGAAGTCGCCGGCTCAGCAGCACGGAGACCGTGATGCCGAAGAGACTCACGATTGTGGCGAACGTTACTGCGACAGACGTCGAACGCAGCATGACCGCCCGTCCGCGCAACATTGCGGCCGCCGCCTGTTCATCTACCGACGTCAGATCGTAGGCAAGAACCAGCGTGCCCCATGGCGATCCGCCCACAGCTATCGGGTGTAGGACCTCTACGATCCGGCTGCCGCGCTCTGTTTGGATCACGCCTTCCGGAAGGCTTCCGCTCAGTTCGCTGCGCGAGCCACCGACCAGTTCGGCATCGGTATGGACGATGATGCTTCCAGCACTATTGGTGACGAATCCGTAAGCGAGTCCAGTCGTGCGCTCTTGGACCGATTGGATCGACTCCGAAACGAAATTGAAGTTGTAGCCGGCGATCGCATTTTCCATGCTCGCGCTCATGCTCTCGGCCAGCTGCCTGCCGCGCTCGACTGTGGCCTCGCGAAGTTGCTGGGTGGATCGCTGGATCTCCGAGTGTAGTACCGTCGCCTGGCGATACGTCAGGAAGCCCGACACCAGCGCGATTCCGAGAAACGTCGTAATCGTTCCGGCCAACACCAGTTTCAGGTGTAGTCCGAAGTGGCCTACGCGTGAGGCGACGTTCTCTTGAAGGTTTCGATCCATTGTTGCTTATGTAAGCCGGCGGGTGGCGCTGCTCAGAACTCCTGCGTGATCCGCAAATACCAGCTTCGCGTCACCTCGACCGGGAACGGTCGAACCAGCTGATCGACTGCCTCCAGGTGTGCTCCATCGGTGAGGTTCTGTCCGACGAAACTAACCGTCGGAAGATTCTCGTGCGGCGCCCAATGGACCGCGGCGTCTACGCGGACATAGCTGTCCACCACGGTCGAACTCGTCGTCGGCAAGAAGGGCGCCGGCGTATCGACGTCGTCAACCCAGTGCAGCGACGGAACGAACTGTAGCGTGTCTGTAAGGTCGAACTCCGGCCGGAAGTTGATCTTGAATTCCGGGATTTGCGGATTGCGATTGCCCAGGTGTTTGAGCGTCTGCCAAGAGCCATTCAGCTCGGCACGCACGCGGTCGTTCACCGTGATGTCGAGGACGGCTTCGGCACCGTATCCGTACGCATCGTGATCGTTGTCCACGGAGGTAATGATAGTGAAGCGCGTCGGATCGCTCGGATGCGGGATCGGCGCGCTCATACGTGAGCCGCTGAAGCCTGCGACGTCTTGATAGTCGTTGTAGAAAAGCGACACGTCTAAGTTCGCCCGCTCGTTGAGACGATGGCGAGCACCCAATTCGTAGGCGATGAGAGAAGTGTCGTCGACCGATTCGCTGCCATTAAACAGCGGAACGAAGGTCAGTCCGGGCATCGTCGTCGTGTCGGGCGGTCCCGTCACGCTCACGAAGTTCTCACCGAAGGAGGGAATGTTCACCGCGCGTGCGACCGAGCCCCATACCGTCGTTTCATCATTGAATCGGTGTGCCAGTCGGATCGATGGCTGTACGTTCCATCCGGTAAACGTGTTCCACTCGAGTTTGGTTCCGAGCGTGAGTTCTCCACCATCCCAGAGTTTCACCTGGTCCTGAATGAAGCCGCTCGCGAGATCGAGGATCTCGTCGTCGCTGTTGTTGAAATTGAAACGGATGATCGGGCTGTCCTCGATATCCATGCTGGTGCGATGGTAGGTCAGACCCCATGTGATCATGTGATTGTCGAAAGCCCGGAAGTTATGCGCGAATTCAATGTCTGCGCTACTTCGTTGCGACGTGAGTATGTCGGTACCGAAGGATAGGTAAGGAAGCGTGCGGTCGGCGTAAGTGAAGCCGGCTTGCACGTACGCGTGCGAGCCCGATGCGAAATCCTTCGCGAGGCGCACGACTCCTGAGTACAAGTCCGTCTTGACCTTGTCCGGGCCGTCTACTGGAAAGCCGATCACTGGATCGAGGCTAATCGGCGCGAAGTTCGTGCTGCCGTGGCGGCCATTGAAGAACTCGCCGGAGCCGGACAGGACCAATCCTTCACCGATGTCCCAGTCGAAGCGATAGCCCGCGCGTGTTTCGTCATGTTCGTCGAAGACCGCGTCGCCGCCGCCTCCACCGTAACCGTCGGTGCTCGATTGGCCCGCGTATGCGCGGTAGTTGAAATGATCTATTTCACCGCCCCAGCGGGCTTCGACCGAGTACTGCGAATTGTCGCCGCCTGACGCGCGTAGCAGCGCGCCATGCGTGTCTTCAGAACTCTTGGTGATGATGTTGATCACGCCGTTGACTGCGTTCGAGCCCCAAAGTGTACCGCCGGGCCCACGAATGACTTCGATGCGCTCAATGTCGGGGAGGAAGGTATTCCACTGATTCCAGAACACGCCGCCGAATTCGGGCGTGTAGATCGGGCGTCCGTCCAGCAGCACCAGCATCTTGTCGGCGAAGGTATTGTTGAAGCCGCGCGCCGAGACGGCGTAGGTATTGCGATCGACCGCGGCTACATCCAGGCCCGGGACCATGCGTAAGGCTTCAGGAATCGTCTGCGCGCCTGACTTCCGGATGTCTTCAGAAGAGACTACGTAAACCGATGCCGCTGCGCCCCATAGAGATTCAGGATTGCGCGATACCGAGGTGACTACATCGGATTCCACCTTGAAAAACTCGAGTTCGGCCGCGAAATCTTCGACATTCTCGTGAGCATCGAAAGGATCTTCCGCTGCCGCCGGTACCGCGGCTATCAATAGGACGACGGCCGCTGCGGTCGAAATTGCCCTGAGCATATTCAGACTCATCTCCATCTACCTCCAGCCGAACTCGAGGAGTCGAAGACAGCGTCGGCCATAGTCAAAATCGTTGCGTCCAGACTAACGCCGACGGCGCGTGCGGTGGCTGCATTGACCACCAACCGCGAACCGAGCGGGTTCTGAACGATGAGGTGCGTTGCGTGGTCGCGCAGAAGGCGTCCGAGTAGGGCCGCTGCTTGCGTGCCCATGGTCGCGTAGTTGGGCGTGACACTCATCAAGGCTCCGGCGCGGACGAAGTTCTCCGAAAACGCCAGGAAGGCGATCTCATCGTTGCGCGTACGGTGCGCCAAGTATGCAAAGTTATCTCGGGTGACGACGCCGGAGTCAGGAATCATCCACACCGCGTCGATGTCGCGACGCAGTCGGCGATATGCACCGGCAACCTGGTCGGGTGCGGTCACTGATTCTTCGAAGAGTTCTACACCGATACGCTCGGCCGCACGGCGTGCGCCGTCGATAAAGTCCTCACTCATTGCGCTACTGTAGATCAGGCCGATACGTCGCAGATGCGGCAGCATCAGCTTGTAGCGTGTCAGCAGGTCGTCGACGGGCATCTGCAGGGCCACGCCGGCGGTGTTGGGTCCGTCTAGCCCGTGACGACTAGGGTCGAGCACCATGGCGAACACGAGCGGCACGTTCGGGAGCTCCGCCTTCGCGAGTACCGCGGCTTGTGTGCCGAGTGCGAAGACTGCATCGGGTGCGGCAACTGCGGCGGCCTGTCTAATCTTCTTACGGGCTTTTGCGATTGGGTCGTCTACGCGCACGAGAACGGTTGCAGCGTTCGACGTGGCTTCGAAGGCTTCGACTGCAGCCGAGTACTGGGGGAGCTTCTCACTCTCCACAATCAGCACGCGCAGTGGTCGCACGGGTGACTGCGCCGCGGCCGGTACAGGGTTCGCTAATGCTGCAGCCGTGAGCAAGGCGGCGGTTACGAGGATGTTTTTGACGCAGTTCATCAATAGATACACGGATCCCGCCGTGTAGAAGCAAGAACCGAACCAATAGAGCCGTTCGAAATCCGTCAAAGATTTCAGGCATTTATCCTCTTGACGTCGCCGTCATGACGACGCGTACGTACGCAATTGTTCAGTAGGGTACGCGGTAGCGGGTCGCCCGTGCGGGCGACGAGGGGGACTACTCAGTCGCTTCCGACAACGAGGTCGGCCATGCCGAGGACGCCGGCATTCAAATCGATTCCGATCTCGTCGGCAACTTTCGAGTTGATGACCAGCGTGCTGCCGAGAGGGGCTTGCACAGCGGGCGGCGAAGACGGAGTGCTCATCGCACGTTGTAGGAGCACGGCGGCTTGCGAGCCCATCGTTGCGTAGTCCGGCGAGATCGAAAGCAGGGCGCCGGCACGCACGAAGTTCTCTGAGAAGGCGAGAAACGCGATGCCGTCTTTTCTGCATCGGTCGCTCAAGTATTTGAAATTGTCTCGGGTGACGACGACCGGATCCGTCGGAATCCACAGCGCGTCCACCGAGCGACGAATGCGTCGAAACGCGCCGACCACGTCACCGCCGTGTTGAACCTTCTCCTCGACGAGTCCTACGCCGAGGGTCGCGGCGGCCTTCCGAGCGGTCACGAGTGTTTGCTCAGAGATCTTGTCGGAGTAGATCAATCCGATTCGTTTCGTTTCGGGAAGGAGCAGCCGGAATCGAGTGAATAGTATGTCTACCGGGATTTCGACGGACACGCCGGTTGTCGGCTGCGCAAACTCGTAGCGCTCCCAGTTCAAAACCATGGCGAAGCTCATCGGTACGCTGGGCAATACCGCCTTGCTGAGATAGGCCGCCTGCGTTCCCAGAGCGAAGATGCCGTTCACTTTTCCGTCGGCAGCTGAGGCGCGCAGCAGACGCTCGCCCGTTTCACGCGAGCCCTCGATGTCGAGAACGATGACGTCTTCGCCGATGGCGGCCTTGAACGTCGATATGGGCGCTTCGTACTGAGGCAGCGAGTCGCTCTTGACCACCAGGATTTTCGCTTCTACTGGGGCCGCGACTGCGAGTGCCGCAATCAGGCAGGCGAGGGCGGGAATCAGTGAGTGCCGAGAGACGGTGTTGATCACTGAGCACCTCCCTCAAAGCTGCAGCCCGAGGCTGCTGAGATTGTCGTACGTTCGGATCCCGACAGAATCCGCGCGTCGTCGAATCCGAGTATTGAGAACATTCGCCTGCCTGGTGTTTCGCGGATACGGCCGAACGCATCGGTGATGGCGTCGACGGATGCCGCGCTTGCGCGTTCGGTTGAGTAGAGCCGCGGAAACGGACTCTCCTGCGAGTAGCCGATTTCATGCAGATTGGCGGTCAGGTTCGGATTCACACGTTCGAGCATCTCGAACTGTGCGAGCGATACGAAGGCGGCATCCACCTGCCCGAATCCGACGGCCAGTAGCGCGTCGATGTCCTTCGGAACGGGAATGACGTTGACGCTGGGGTGGTCCAGGCGGAAGCGCCCCATGGAGACATCCTCGGGACCGCTGCCTGTATCGGCGACCGCGGCGGCGACCGATCCGTTCTCGATCTGCTGCGCCGATTGTACGGAAGGCCCGGCCATCAACGCGCGTCGACCTGAAGTGAGGCCGCTGCGAGTCGGTTGCACGATCGCCGTGAGACGACGGTCGATGCACTCACGTTTGGTGACCCACTCGGGCGCAATCACAAAAGTAGGCGGGTTCGCTTCGATCTCTCGTCGGAAGTCGGCCAAGCGGGCGAATGGTTGGAACTGAATGGCTACGCCCGTCTGGTCGAAGAACTTGTCTACGGCCTCGGTGAGTACGCTGAGGTTGCTGGGGCCGAACTCCGGGCTATAGAAGTACAGCGTCTCGTCGCCGGCGTGCGCCGAAGACGAGAAGGTGCTCATAGCCAGAGCCAGCGCACATATGAATAGGACACGTCTCATAGAGGAAGCCGAGCATTACGCTTGCAAGTGAGGTGCCATCAACTACGGCGCGTAGCGCGCAGCGGTCGCGCACGCAGATGACAACGCATCTGACGATGTCTCAGGGGATCTGGGTATACGTGAACGCTGTTTGCGGGATTTCCCGCGTCGGATTTGTACGGCCGGTATCGAGGTAACGGTGACGCTACGTCGCGGCTTTGTGACGAACGACGACCGCGGCTATGGTCCGTGCGTCTGAGGGGCGCGCTCGCGCCCATGCGGCGTGCGTTCTCGTATATATAAAGGAGGCATCATGGATTTCGGATACTCGAAGAAGACGGAAGAGTTTCGCCAGCGGATCATCGCATTCATGGACAAGCATGTTCATCCCGCCGAGCCGGAACTGGTCGCGCAGCTCAACGAAGGCGATCGTTGGAAGGTGCTGCCGCTTCTCGAGGAGCTCAAGGAGCGTGCGCGTGGTGAGGGGCTCTGGAATCTTTTCTTACCCGAAAGTCAGCAGGGTGCCGGTCTTACGAACCTCGAGTACGCGCCGCTGGCCGAACTGATGGGGCGCTCGCGTTTCGCATCCGAGGTCTTCAATTGCTCTGCGCCCGATACGGGAAACATGGAAGTGCTGGTCCGTTACGGGAGCGAGGAGCACAAGAAACAATGGCTGGAGCCTCTGCTCGCCGGCGAGATCCGCTCCGCTTTCGCGATGACGGAGCCTGCTGTTGCGTCGTCCGATGCAACCAACATCCAGTGCAGGATCGAGGCGGACGGCGACGATTACCTGATCAACGGTACCAAATGGTGGACATCCGGTGCCGGTGATCCCAGATGCAAGGTTGCGATTTTGATGGGTAAGACCGACCCCACCGCGCACAAGTATCTGCAGCAGTCGATGGTGCTTGTCCCGATGGATACGCCCGGTGTGAACATCAAGCGCATGCTGAGCGTGTTCGGCTACGACGATGCGCCGCACGGGCATGCCGAGGTTGAATTCAAAGACGTTCGCGTGCCGAAAGAAAACATACTGCTTGGGGAAGGCCGAGGTTTCGAGATCGCGCAGGGACGTCTCGGTCCGGGGCGTATTCATCATTGCATGCGATGTATCGGCGCCGCGGAGCGGGCGCTGGAAGCCCTGTGCCGCCGCGCACTGTCGCGTGAGGCCTTCGGCCGCCCGCTAGCCGACATGGGGATCACGAAACACAACATCGGGCACTCGCGAATGGAGATCGAGCAAGCGCGTCTGCTAACGCTCAAAGCCGCCTACATGATGGATACGGTAGGCAACAAGGACGCGCGTTCAGAGATTGCGCAAATCAAGGTGGTCGCACCGAACATGGCCTTGAGGGTCCTCGACAGAGCGATACAGACCTTCGGCGGTGCCGGTGTCTCAGGCGACTTCACGCTGGCGGAGGCTTGGGCCAATGTACGCACGCTTCGGCTTGCCGACGGACCCGATGAGGTCCATACCGATCAGGTTGGGCGACTGGAGCTGCGCAAGTACAAGCAGGCGTAGCACGGCTACGGTCTGAACGTTGCGACGTCGGCGTCATTGCCGGCCGGCCGGCCAGCCGTGCCGCCATGTCACATATGACAAAGAACGGTGAAGAGACACGATGAACACAAGCGAGATTGAAGGCCGGAGCCGACAAGGGCTAGTCGGAAACAAGCGCAGGAACGCCGTGCTTGTTGCGATTCTGCTCACGGCCTGTGTTGCATCCTGCGCGAACAAACGTCGTGCGAGCTTCGCCGACGCTGCTCTTGTGGATGTCGCGACCGATCAAGTCGTGCTGATGCCGATCGTCGATCAGCGTGAGAACAAGCTGCAGGAGTTCGATGTCGGTCGTCACGTACGAAATGCGACTGACAAGGTTCTAGGGAAAAAGGGATACACCGTTCTAACGAGCCGTCACCTCGACGGTGCTGAGCGACCGCCGTTTGTCGGGTTCGAGGCGCTGACTGCGGCAGAGCTGTCTGGGCTTGGACCGGAGGGGAGTGAACTGCTTCTCTTCATCGCAGTGCGCGATGTCGTGTATGACTTCGAGCGTGTTGGCGACGAGTACAAAGTGCATCTCTCGGGATTGCTCGTCGACCGCACGAACGAGCGCGTGTTGTGGCGTGATAAAAGCAGCGGCGATACCAATTTCTTCGGACTGATGTCGCTGCTATCGGCTCCGGGCGGTCGATACGACGCCGTCTACGAAGCGCTAACGAATCTGTTTCGGACCGTTCCCGACTTTGTAGGTGCGGCGAGCGGTGCCGCAGCTCCGGAAAGTGCATCGTGAACGCGCGTGCCTAGCCGATCTCGATCTGTCCTTCCAAATAGAGATGGCAGTCGCCTCCGATCGTGACGCGTTCGCCTCGATCCTCACAGTGAAAATCTCCACCGCGACGACTGGCCTGATGGCCGCGTAGCGTCGTCCGACCGAGCCTTTCGGCCCAGTAGGGCGTGAGGGTGCAGTGCGCAGAGCCGGTTGCCGGGTCCTCATCGATTCCGAAGCTCGGAACGAAATACCTGGAGACGAAATCGACCTCATCGCCCGGCGCGGTGACGATGACTCCCAGCGTGTGGAATTGTTTCAGCGCCTCGAAGTCCGGGCTTATCGCACGTAGTTCAGCTTCGGATTCGAAAATCGCCAGATAGTTCGTCGCTTCGAACGTGGCCGAGGGTCTGCTGCCTAGCGCGGCCTGCAGCGGTTCGACCATGTCGCAGGGCATGGCGGGCAAAGACGGGAAGTCCAATGCCAAGCGGCCTTCGTGACGGAAGACCTCGAGTCGGCCACTCCTGGGCGACGCGAACACGACCCGGTCGGAAGTAGCGGTTTTTAGAACGTCGAGCAGCAGGTAGCCGCTCGCTAGTGTTGCGTGTCCGCACAGGTCGATCTCCGCCGTCGGCGTGAACCATCGGATCTCATAGACGTCGCCCACCGTGACGATGAATGCAGTCTCCGAGAGATTGTTCTCGGATGCGATGGACTGCATCACGCTGTCGGGAAGCCATTGCTGCAGTGGGCACACGGCAGCCGGATTCCCCGCAAATAATCGTGACGCGAACGCGTCGATTTGAAACAGCGGGATGCGCACGAGCTACGTGTTCGCGTCCCGCGCAAGGCGGACGCCGGAGAACTGCCAACGCGCGTCCGGCGGGAAGAAATTGCGGTAGGTCGCGCGAACGTGAGATTGCGGTGTCGCGCAGGATCCACCGCGCAACACCATTTGGCTCGACATAAATTTGCCGTTGTATTCGCCGAGCGCTCCCGGCGGCGCAATGTAACCAGGATAAGGTCGATAGGGACTTGCCGTCCATTCCCAGACATCGCCGAAGATCGCAGACGCATGCCGAGGTGTTTCCTTGGATTCGATCGGGTGGTAGCGGCGCGATTCAACGAAGTTGCCGGTGATTTCCGCTTCGTCCGCGACCAGTTCCCATTCGGCCTCGGTGGGCAATCGAGCTTCGGACCATCGCGCGAACGCATCGGCTTCGTAGTAGCTCAAGTGGGTGATCGGTTCGGTCTCGCGAGGCTGTGTCAGGCCGCCGAGCGTGAAGTGCATCCACTCACCCTCGCGATCAACCCAGTACTGAGGTGCGCGCCAGTCGCGTTCGTTGACCACGGCCCAGCCGTCGCTGAGCCACAGTTCCGGCCTCCGGTAGCCGCCGTCGTTCATGAACGCGAGATACTCACCGACGGTACTAGGCCGGCTCGAGATCTCGTAGGCCTCGACGACTTGGCGATGTCGAGGGCTTTCGTTGTCGAACGCGAACCCGTCGTCTCGATGACCGATTTGCGAGATTGACTCGGAGCGTGCAATCCATCGCCGTTCGATGGCTTCGCGTGTTCGGGTTGATCGCGCCGAAAGTCGCGCGGGGTCGTACGCGGGGTAGGTCGGATTGCACGAGAATGCGTGTTTGATGTCGGTGAGGATCAGTTCCTGGTGCTGTTGTTCGTGATGCAATCCCAGCAGCAGAACCTCTCGTGTCGGGCCCAGATCGTGCCCGTCGTCGCTCGCGAGCAGTGCGTCGATGTGATCGTCGACGTGTGTGCGATAGGCGACGACGGTTTTCAAGGATGGCCGGGTAAGCAGGCCTCGTGCGGGCCGCGGGTGCATGCTGCCTACGGTGTTGTAGTAGGAATTGAACATGTAGCCGTAGGCCGAATCGAAGACCGAATAGTCATTGTCGATTGCCGGTAATACGAAGGTCTCGAAGAACCAGCTCGTATGCGCGAGATGCCACTTGATCGGGCTCGCGTCGGGCATCGACTGTACTAGGCAGTCTTCTTCGCTGAGATTTTCGATGAGGACTGCCGTCTGTCGGCGTACGCGCGCGTAGTGGTCGCGCAGACATTCCTCGTCGCGTGCTTGGTTTTTGAGCTGAATCGGAGATGCCATGACGTGTGTGGCCTCTCCTTACCATCGGAAGCGGGTTGTTAAAAACAGGTACTTCGCGCGGATGCATTCGCGGCAACGTCTGCTACCGTATCGGAGTGAGGTGACTGCAATGGCGGCAACGGCGATCTATGGAAAAGTAGCGATACTGGTGGGCGGCGGTCCCGCTCCCGGCATCAATAGCGTGATCGCCGCGGCAACGATTCGAAGCGTGTTGGAAGGTGTGGCTGTCGTTGGAGTTCGCGACGGTTTCTCCGGATTGATGAAGGGCGACGCCGGCTGCATGAGTCCCCTGACGATTGCCGACGTCAGCCGAATCCATTTTCGTGGCGGTTCCATCCTTGGCACGTCGCGCGCCAATCCGACCCGCGATCCCGCTCTGGTTGCGCAGACGCTCGAAACTCTGCTGGCCGCAGGGGTGGCCTATCTCATCACGATCGGCGGCGACGATACCGCGTTCTCAGCGATGAAATTGGCAGAACTCGCCGGTGACAAACTGCACGTCGTGCACGTTCCGAAGACCATCGACAACGATCTCGACCTGCCCGCCGATGTCGATACATTCGGTTACGCAAGTGCACGTCACGTCGGTGCCGAGATAGTGAAGAATCTGATGACTGACGCGTTTACGACATCGCGTTGGTACTTCGTGGTCGCCATGGGGCGCAAGGCGGGACACCTCGCGCTCGGGATCGGGAAAGCGTCCGGCGCAACGCTTACGCTGATTCCTGAAGAGTTTGAAAAACGTCCGGTCAGTTTGCGCAAAATCGTGGACACTCTTGCCGGCGCGGTCATCAAGCGTGCTGCCGATGGCCGTAGCCACGGTGTTGCGGTGATTGCCGAGGGCGTTGCGCTCGCGCTGGACGAATCCGACCTGGGCGGCATCGATGGCGTTGAGCGGGACGATCACGGGCACGTACGTATTGCCGAGATCGATCTCGGAGATCTGCTGAAAAAGGCTGTGCGTGCACGGCTCAAGGAGTTCGGGCTTTCCACGACCATCGTTTCGAAGGATATCGGCTATGAGTTGAGATCGGTGGATCCGACACCGGCGGATGCGGAATATACGCGCGATCTCGGCTATTGCGCAGCAAAATTCGTACTCGAAGGCGGCGGCTCGGCGATGGTGTCGATGCAAGGCGGACGCTTCGTGCCCATTGCGTTCGATACGATGATCGACCCTGCTACCGGGCGTACCAAGGTCAGACTCGTCGATACCGCTTCGACGCGCTACGGCATCGCGCGTCGTTATATGATCCGGCTTCGTCGTGACGATCTGGTTGACGATGCCGTGATGGCGCACATTGCGGGCGCCACGAACAAATCGCCGGCGGAACTCGCCGACGAGCTCGCGCATGTGGCGGACGAAGAGCCGCCCGCGCTGATCTTCGTTTAGTCAGGCCGTCATCAGCCGGCGGCGATCAGGTCGCCGAGGACCTTGACCAACTCGGCGGGCTTGTCCTCTTGGATGAAGTGTCCGCCGCCCTCGAGGATCAGGTGGTCTAGCCCTCGCGCACCTGCGATGCGCGACTGGTAGCTCTTTTCCCCGCCTTTACTGATGGGATCGGAGTCGCCGTACGCGGTGAGAAAAGGCCGGTCGAATGTCGCTAGTTTCTCCCACGCTTCTTTCGCCACTTTCACGCCCGGATTGTCCGGCTGTGCTGGAATGAGTAGCGGGAACTTTCGCGCAGCTATCTTGAATCTCTCTTCTGGGAATGGCGCTTCGTATGCTGTTTTCGCAGCGTCGCTGACCCCGCCGGCACTGGCTCCGTTTAGGATGTCCGATATCGGAAGCACAGGCGTGCTTTGGCTGAACTCGAGCCATTGGTCCAACGCGGGGCTGGTACCTTCGCCTGCGGGCAGGCCCGTGTTCGACATGCACACGCGCGCGAATCGCTGCGGATGATGCGCGACGAGCAGGGTGCCGAGCATGCCGCCCCAGTCTTGTGCGAACAGCGTGATGTCTTTCAGGTCGAGTCCCGTCAGCCATTGCGTCAGCCAGTCGTAGTGCGAGTCGATCGTGTAGTCTTCGGCGGCGGTGGGTTTGTCCGAACGTCCGAAGCCGATGAGGTCCGGAGCCACGACACGGTGCCCCGCGGAAACGAGCGGGCCGATCATCTTCCGATAGAGATAGCACCACGACGGGTTGCCATGCATCAGTAGAATCGGCGCCGCATCGACCGGTCCTTCGTCGATGTAGTGCAGACGCAGCACGGTACCGTCGCCGGCGCGTACGTCTGCGTAGTGCGGGTCGAAGTCGTAGTCTTCCAGGTTCTCGAATCGTTCGTCCGGTGTTCTCAGTACTTCCATTGCGTATCCTCGTCGGCATACTATCTTGACCGCGTTCGCCGCCATCGTTGCAATGGCGCCCGTCTGGTCTGACCTCTCGCCGCGTCGGACCCTAGGAGCCGTGTCTGGCCAACTCAAGGGGCGAACTCGGCTACGGCGGCAGCGAAACTCGTCATGCCATCCGATCATTCATCTCAGTACTGCCCGCATCGTCCTCCTTGCCCGGGCTGTCCGCGGCTGGGAGACAGCGCCATCGCCAAGCAGCCGTTGCTTCTTCTCGACGCGTTGGCCGAGCGCAACGGTATACCCGCGCCCGAGCGTGTGACGTCTGAAGGATTCGAGTCGAGAATGCGCGCACGTCTGATGGTTCGCGGTCGCGCGCGCTCGCCGAAGATCGGCATCTTCGAGAGCGGGTCGCACCGAGTCGTCGATATTCCTAATTGCGGCGTGCATCACCCGCTGATCAACGAGGTCGCGCGCGAGGTAAAGAGCGTGATTCACGCCTACGGGCTCAGCCCTTACAGTGACGAGCGGCACGAAGGCTTGGTTCGGTCTCTACAGGTTGTTGTCGAACAGGGCGCCGTTTCGCCTGATCCGCGAGCGCAGGTAGTGGTCGTGACGAACGATGATTCGATCGATTCGGCCGCACCGATGCTCGCGGCGCTGGCCGAGCAATTGCAGCCGCATCTGCACAGTCTGTTTTGGAACGGACAGCCCGAGCGTAGCAACACGATCATCGGGCCACTGTGGGGGCACTTGCACGGTCCTTCGATGCTCGAAGGCGTCTCCGGTGGAGCTACCGTCTTCTATCCGCCCGGCGCGTTCGGACAGGCGAACACCGCAATGGCAGGGGCGTTGGTCCGGCGTCTTCATCAGTGGATTCCCGTGGGGGCGCGCGTCGCCGAGTTCTACGCGGGGGTGGGCACGATCGGCCTCGGTCTGGTGGAGCGTGCAGAGTTCGTCCGTTTCAATGAAATCGGAGTGCACTCCATTGCGGGACTACGCCGCGGGATCGAATCGCTGCCGGCGTCGGGCCGCACAAAGACGACGGTAGTCGAAGGGGAAGCGGGAAAGACAACCCAGCTGCTCGACGGCTGTGATACGACGATCGTCGATCCGCCGCGCCGCGGCCTCGATCCGCCTCTGCGTGATGCACTCGCAAACTGGTCGGGGCAACGGCTCGTCTATGTAAGCTGCGGCATTGACAGTTTCCTCGCCGACGCGCAGCTGCTTATAGATGCAGGTCGCTGGCGACTGATTGAACTTGCAGCATTCGGTTTCTTCCCGTTCACCGAACACGTTGAAACACTGGCGCGTTTCGAACGTCGCTCGCGATAGTACGTCCGGACACGACAGCTTGCTGTCGGTGGTCGAGCGGGATTAGACGCTCGCGATGATGCGGGTGAGGGCGGCGGCGTACTCTTCTTCGCCCGTCATGCCGAACAGAAACCAACTCACGAGAATGACCATCCATAGGCTTGCAAGAAACAGCCATGCAACGACCGCTTCCATCTTGATGGGCGGTTGTGAAAATGGCGGTGCTACGGCTTTATCTCTGTGTTTCGTCATCGCAGTCCCCTAACCACGAGGGTCCTTGGGCGGTTTCCTGGTTGGCATTACCAATTACCCGTGACCCTGGCCTTATGTCTAGCGGATTGTGGATAAACATACGACCTAAGTCCAGGACCCACTTGGGGGTAGTGCACAGGCCCAGGGGGCAGATTTAGGGCCGATGGCTCTAACCATCCGGCAAGGGCATCTTCTGCCTCGCATGAGCGCTACTGGCGCGCGGCGGTGCCGCGGCCGCCGACACGAGCACGACACAGGGAGAGAATCGTTGGGCTACATCGAAATAGACAAGCCGCGACCGGGTACGACCGTCATTACGATGAATCGTCCGGAACGACTGAATTCCATGGCGTTTGAACTGGTCGTTCCGCTGCATGAGGCCTTCGAGAAGGTCGCGGCGGACAACGATACGACATGTGTCGTACTGACCGGTCGCGGGAAGGGATTCTGCTCCGGCGCGGATACTCGCGATCTCGAGCCGCCGCCCAATATTGATGGACTCTCGCTGTCACGCATCGCGACCCGCGCGATGTCTATCCTCGCCGATCTGGTTCCCGCAATGCGGCGCATGCCGCAGCCTGTCATCTGCGCCGTCAACGGCGCCGCAGTCGGGGGTGGAATGTGTCTCAGTCTTGGTGGCGACATTCGTCTGGCAGCGCGTTCGGCATACTTCCGTGCTGCCGGAATCAATAACGGTTTGACGGCGACCGAGCTCGGACTGAGTTTCCTGTTGCCCAAGGCGATCGGGTCCTCGCGGGCATTCGAGATTATGCTGTCCGGCCGCGACGTCAGCGCCGAGGAAGCGGCTACGATCGGTTTGGTCTCGCGCGTTGTCGACGACGATCTGTTGCTTGATGAAGCGTTGGATCTGGCCGATCAGATCAATGGCTGGAGCCCCCAGGGAGTCTCTCTCACCAAACGCATGATGTGGAGTGGCTTGGAGGTCGGCAGCCTGGCCGCCGCCATCGAGTTGGAGAGCCACACACAACTGTTCGTACGACTGACGACGAAGAACTTCGAAGAGGCGGCCAGGGCTCGCGCAGAAGGGCGCAAGCCGCGATTCGAGGACTGAGGCCGCAATCGGCCCGTCGGATTCTTCCCGGCTCGTGTCGAGGCTGGGATCGACAGGCCACATCGATTAGATTGCCCGCATTAGGGGTTGGCATATGAGTCATCATCACGACCACGACCACGACCACAACGACGACCAGCAAGACCACGACCACGGCTGTGACGACCAGCAGGGTGGATCCGGCGACACGCGGTTCCTCGACCTGGAGATCAGCAAGGTCATGTACGGCGAAGCCGAGGGCGTAACGCGCGAAGCGTTCCGCGAGCTGCTGAAGGACGCCGCGAAAGAGCGTCTGCGCGAACGCATGGGAGAGCAGATCGATGCGTTGGCGAATCTTGCGGTAGACGAGCTGATGGACGATCTCGAAGCGAACATCGCGATCGAAGATCGCATCGCGGATCGCAGCAAGAGCGGCAAGAATCTCGCCGAGCGCGCGCGCAAGATATTTCGCGGCGAATCCTAGCGAGCTGCGCTCGCGCTCAAACCGGACGCCTGGAGTGACATGAGCGATACGACTGCATCCGGCGCGAGCGCGGAGATCGACGGAGTTGACCTCGCTCGTCTCGGCGAATGGATGGATGAGCAGAACCTACCCGGCGGCGCGTTCACCGAAGTCGAACTGCTCACCGGTGGCACGCAAAACGTATTGGTGCGATTCGAGCGCGGCGGTTCGCGCTTCGTGCTGCGACGTCCCCCCGTTCACAAAAGAAAGAACAGCGACGAGACGATGCGGCGCGAAGCGCGCGTGCTCGGCGCGCTCGCCGGTAGCGCTGTTCCGCATCCGGCGTTGATCGCCGCCTGTCCTGATGAAGAGATTCTCGGCGGCGCGTTCTATCTGATGGAGCCGGTCAACGGCTTTAACGCCACCGTTTCGATGCCGGCGCTGCACGCCGGTGACGCATCGGTACGCCGCCGCATGGGCGAGGAACTCGTCGATGCGTCTCTAGCTCTCGGGCGTGTCGATCACGCAGCGGTCGGGCTGCAAGACTTCGGGCGTGTCGATGGCTTCCTCGAAAGACAAGTCGGGCGTTGGCGCTCCCAACTCGAGAGCTACGCCGAACTCGATGGATATCCCGGGCCTGAGATCCCGGGGGTGGACGACGTAGCGCGCTGGCTGGAGAGCAATCGGCCGTCGACTTTCACGCCCGGCATCATTCATGGCGATTATCACCTCGCGAACGTCATGTACGCCTATGACGGTCCGCGCCTCGTGGCCATGGTCGACTGGGAACTATCAACGATCGGAGACCCCCTGATCGATCTCGGTTGGATGATGGCGATGTGGCCTAACGAAGACGGTAGCAACGACGCGGGGGTCTCCGTATCGCCCTGGGACGGATTCCCGAGCATCGAAGAGATCGTTGCGCGTTACAGTGCCGGCACCACCCGCGACGTGACGGCGGTCAGTTGGTACGCGGTCCTCGCGTCCTACAAATTCGGGATCATTCTCGAGGGAACCCATGCGCGCGCGTGCGCAGGGAAGGCCGATAAGGGCTACGGAGATCTACTCCATGCGATCACACTGGGCCTGTTTCGTCGTGCGCATCGCTACATGGCTCGCGACTGAGTGAACGATCGTGTTGATCCAATGAGAATCGACGACATCAAAGTCATCGGCGCGATCGGTTCGCCTTACAGCCGCAAGCTGCGCGGCGTGCTGCGCTACCGGCGCATCCCGCACGTGTGGGTGAATCAGGGGCATCGCGAATCGATCGGCTTGCCCGCGCCGAAGGTGGCGTTGCTTCCCACTGTCATCATGCCCGACGGCAAGGGGGGCGACGTCGCGAAGATCGACACGACGCCGCTCATTCGCGAGTTCGAAGCGATGTTCACGTCTCGCGGTGTCGTACCCGATTCGCCCGCAATGGCGTTTCTCGACGCACTCCTGGAGGACTACGCCGACGAGTGGCTGACGAAGGCGATGTTCCATTACCGTTGGGCCTACGCGCCCGATATCGCAAAAGCGCAGTCCATGTTGCCCCGCTGGTTCTCGACCGATCAGTCCGACGACCGTCTCGTGGCAGCGGGAAAAGCGTTCGGCGAACGTCAGATCGAACGGCTTTGGGTCGTTGGATCCAGCGACGTCACGCGCCCCGTCATCGAGGACAGCTATCGTCGCCTGCTCGAACTGTTGGATGCGCGGCTGACCGAGTCCCGTTTCATTTTCGGCGAACGACCGGCCGTTTCCGATTTCGCTGTGTACGGCCAACTCACGCAGCTCACCGGGTTCGACCCGACGCCCGCCGCGCTCGCGCTTGAAGTCGCGCCGCGCGTCTCGGCCTGGGTCGATCTGATGGACGATCTCTCGGGCGTCGAGCCCGACGACGGTTGGGACGCCGTGCAGGCGCTGCCCGACACCGTTCGCGCGCTCTTTCGCGAGATTGGTCGTGTGTACGTCCCGTTCCTGCTCGCAAACGCGCGCGCTTTGGACTCGGGTACCGATCGGGTGGAATGCAAGATTGACGGTCGCCGTTGGGAGCAACGTTCGTTCCCCTATCAGGGGCGTTGTCTGGTCGCGCTGCGCCAGGGGTACGCCGCCCTCGATCCGCGCGCGCGGGAGTTCGTCGATGAGGCACTTGCCGATACCGGCTGCATGGCGCTGTTCTCGGACTAGCCGTCGCTCTGGACTGCCCCGCAGCGGATTCGAGTCTCCAACCAGCTATGTTCAGTACCAAGTAGGGCAAGACGTTTCGTCGTCATGAGGTCCGGCTGGTCTCGTCGCGCGATTCCGTAGATATTCGCAAGTAATTCGCTAGCTATTCGCTGCTCGCCAGCTAGTTCTCACGTTGTACAGAGCCCGACGGATTGGGCGAGGTTGATCGATGTCAGATGTGTTTCGAATCTACGGGGCCGAGTTATCGCCGTTCTCGGTGAAAGTGCGCTCCTACTTCCGATACAAGAACATTCCGCACGAATGGATCATCCGCAGTGCGGACAAGATGGAGGAGTTCGGCAAGTACGCGAAGCTTCCTCTCATCCCTGCGGTAGCGACACCGGAGGGCGACGGTCTGCAGGACTCCACGCCGATCATCGAGAAGATGGAGGCGCGCTTCCCGCAGCCGTCGATTCATCCGAGCGATCCGGCTCTCGCATTCATCTCGGCACTCGTTGAGGAATTCGGCGACGAGTGGGGCAATAAATGGATGTTCCATTACCGCTGGGCGCGCCCTGCAGATCAGGATTCGGCCGCCGGCCGCCTCGCGCGAACCATGCTGCCGGGCCAGGAAGACGCGCAGTACGACGAGATGTCTGCTCAGATCAAAGCACGCATGATCGATCGAGTATGGTTCGTTGGTTCGAGCGAGAAGACCGCACCACAGATAGAGTCGACGTTCGCCGAATTCCTCGCCCAACTGGACGCGCACCTGGCATCGCGTAGCTACTTGTTCGGAGCGCAACCTGCGTTCGGTGATTTCGGGCTGTGGGGCCAGGTTTATAACGCATGGACCGATCCGACTTGTAAGGCGCTCATCGAAAGCAGTACGTCGCATGTCGTACCATGGATCGCGCGCATGCTTACGCCGAGCAGTGAAGGTGAGTTCGAAGCATGGTCGGCACTCGAAGCGACTCTATTGCCGATCTTGACCGACCATGTCGGCGGCCTGTTCCTTCCGTGGAGCGATGCCAACGCGACCGCATTGGCCGGCGGTGAAGAAGAGTATTCTGTTGCGATTCGTTCGGGCGAGTGGACGCAGAAGCCGCAGAAGTATCACGCGCGTTCTCTAGCCGCGCTGCGCGCACGCTACGGCGCCGTTGTCGATAAATCGATGCTCGATCCGATTCTCGAAGCAGTCGGCTGTCTTCGTTATCTCGGTGGTTGAGAGCGAGCCGCGGAGCCCAGATCATGAGTACCCTCGCTCGACTTCTGTCACCCTACATATCGAGCACGATTACCAGTCCTCGCACGCGCAAACTACGTCGCGCGGTGGCCGAAAAGCGGCGACGCCGTCTCGGTGCTGCGCACCGCGTCGACTACTTTCATCAAATCGATGATCCGTACAGCCACCTCGCCGCGCAGGTGCTCGCGAAGCTCGTTGCTCGCTACGATATCGAGCTGAAACCTCACTTGGTCGCGCCACCGCCGGAAGATGCCGCACCTGACCGGCCTCGTCTTGTCGCATTCTCGCGCAAAGACGCGAGTGATATCGCCGACGCGTACGGACTCGAGTTCGATGGCGATTGGATACAACCGGAGCCTGCCTTCGAAGAACTCACATTGCGCCTGCTCGCGGGAGCGATTCGCAACGACGTGTTCGTCGATACCGCCGCCGCGATCAGTCGCGCGATGTGGCGGGGCAACGCGGAAGAGGTGGATCGCGCCGCCGGTGGACTTGCCTCGTACGATATCGAGCCTGCCTGGGCGCTTCTCGAGGAAGGAACGCGGCTGCGTGCGAAACTCGGCCATTACCTGGGCGGCATGTTTTACTATGGCGGTGAATGGTATTGGGGAGTCGACCGGCTGACGCATCTCGAGAACCGTTTGCAGGAGCTCGGCGCTCTGCATGCGACGGACGGGAATCCCACGACCGCATCGGCGACGTTCATCGCACCGCGGCCGCAGTTTCCGGATGCTCGATCGAATCAGACGAAAGCCGATCGAGTTCAACTCGAATTCTACGTCTCGTTGCGCAGCCCCTACAGCTACATCGCGATGGAGAGAGTGTACGACCTCGCGTCGCGTTTTCCCGTCGAACTCGTCGTACGCCCGGTCCTGCCCATGGTGATGCGAGGGCTTCCGGTACCGAGAGAGAAACGGCTGTACATTCTCCAAGATACCAAGCGCGAGGCCGAAGATGCCGCCGTAGCCTTCGGTCGCATCTGCGACCCGGTGGGGGAACCGGTCGAGCGGGCCTTCTCGCTGTATCCGTACGCTCGTGAACAAGGCAGGGCGTGCGAGTACCTGCTGTCGTTCGCGCGGGCGGCGTTTTCGCAAGGGGTAAACACCGCCACGAACGCGGGACTACGTAAGGTCGTGACGCGGGCGGGATTGTCATGGAGCGAGGCGCGCCGTCATCTCGGCAGCGTCGAATGGAACGCCGAACTCGAGAACAATCGCCAAGCGATGCTGGATTTCGGCCTGTGGGGAGTGCCGAGCTTTCGCATCGTCGGCCAAAGCGGTGAGGGCGATTTCTATACCTGGGGTCAAGACCGAATCTGGCTTGTCGAGCGTGAGCTTCGACGACGCACCGGCATCTAGGTCCATAGCCCAGGGTTTCGACACCTCTCGTTCGGTGTTACATGTGCCGACGCGATGTCCGGTCAGCAATCGGGCGGGAGGATCCCATGGAACAGCTAAGCGGACTGGACGCGTCATTTCTCTACTTCGAGACCAAGAATGCGCCCACGCATATCGGATCGTTCGCGATCTACGATCAGTCGACCGCGCCTGGTGGTGCCGTAACGTTCACCGGCATCCTCGCGAATGTCGAGAGGCGTTTGCATCTGGCTCGCTGCTTTCGTCAAAAGCTCGTCTTCGTTCCGCTCGATCTCGACCATCCGTATTGGATCGAAGACCCTGAGTTCGACATCGAGTTTCACGTGCGTCACATCGCGTTGCCGCATCCCGGCGATTGGCGACAACTGTGTATTCAGGTTGCGCGCATTCATGCGCGCCCGCTCGATCTGACGAAGCCTCTCTGGGAGATGTACGTGATCGAGGGGCTCGACAACGTCGAGGGGGTTCCGAAAGGCAGTTTTGCGGTTCTGACAAAGATTCATCATGCGGCGATCGACGGCGTTTCCGGCGCCGAACTTGCGACGGCGATTCACGACCTCACACCCGAGGCGGAGCCGCCACCTCCCGAAGAAAGATGGCGCGGCGAGCCGAACCCGACGCTCATGGAACTCGGCATCCGTACGACCGTCAACAATATCAAACAGCCGTTTCGTATCTTGCGCGTTCTGGGGCGCACGGCGCCGTCGGTTGCGCGTGTGATGAATCGTACGCCCTCCGCGGATTTGGAAGTGAGCGATACCGTGCCGCGCACCCGTTTCAACGGGCCTGTTTCGAGTCACCGTGTGGTAGAGGGGAAGACCTTCAGGCTCGACGATTTCCGTACGATCAGGAAGGCGATCCCGGGCTCGACCGTCAACGATGTCGTGTTGACGATATGCGGCGGTGCACTTCGCAAGTATCTGCAACACCACCGCGAGCTGCCGAAGGAATCACTGGTGGCGTTCGCGCCGATCTCGGTGCGTAGCGCTGAGCAAAAGGGCGCCGCCGGGAATCAGATCTCAGGCATGGGTGTCACGCTGTACAGCGATACCGAAGATTCCCTGGAACGCCTGCGAAAGATGCGCAAAGGAACTCAGAACTCCAAAGCGACCGCGGAAGCGGTCGGAGCGCGGACGATGACCGACGTCACGCAATTCATGCCCGGAATGCTGGCCGGGCTTGCAGCGCGCTTGTATACCCGCCTGGGTCTCGCCAACCGTGTGAGTCCTGTTTTCAACTGCATCGTTACGAACGTGCCGGGGCCACAGATTCCTCTGTACTTCACCGGCGCGCGCATGGTCGCGCTGCACGGTCTGGGGCCGATCATGGACGGCATGGGGCTGATTCACCCCGTGTTCAGCTGTGATGGAAAGATTTCGATCGCGTTCACGGCCTGCCGCCAACAGATGAGCGACCCGGGGTTCTACGCCGAATGCATCCAGGACTCGTTCGACGAACTGCACTCGGCGGCGGTCAGAGCCACTGTGCTCGAGTCGCCGTCAGTTGTTGAGACCGGAAGTGGCGACTTTCAGCAGGGGGTTCGCGCTTAGCGCCGTCTGCCAAACTCGTTCGGTCATGGACTCGCCGAGCCCATTGGCGATTCGAGCGCCGCGAAGCGCTGCGTTGCCGACTTCCGCAATGCGATAGTCGCCGAACGGCCCGCCGCCCATTTGGTTGTTGATCATCGCCACCGAGACGCGACGTTCGGGGTCGGCCCATGCGCCCGAGCCGCCGTAGCCGAAATGTCCGAATCCGCTGTCGACGCGTCCGCGAGAGGTGAACGCGCTGTGATAGCCGAGTCGCCAGTGCATTGGGAAGACCAGCACTCGGTCACGCTCTTTCGTTTGAATCTGCGACAGGCGATGCACTGCCGTGTTCGACAGAATGCGCTTGCCGTCGAGTCCGCCGCCTTCCGCGATCATTGCATACAGCCTTGCGAGCGAACGCGCGGTGAAGAGTCCGTTGGCCGCCGGCATCGGTGTGTCCATGGCGTCGTGATGCCAGAAAACGTCCGGGTCGTGCTCGGGTACGAGTACGTCGCGAATGAGCATGAGGTTCACGGGCAGGCTGCGCAGCGCAGCTCCAATGGGCCCCAGGCGTTCGAGCAGCTCGCCCGTATCGAGCAGCGTTTTCATCCCGACCATGCGGTCGCTGGGCTTCGCCAGAGTTGCGGCGCGTGCTTTTGCGTCGAGGTCTGAGCCGATCCCGATGTAGAGTCCGTCGAGATCGAGAGGCTCGGTCAATTCATCATGAATGAGTTCGGGGAGAGACTTGCCGGACACATGGTGGATGAGGCCGCCGATGAGCCATCCGTAGGTAAGACCGTGATAGGCGGGGCGACCGAGCAGATGCGGATCCGGTGATGCGGTCTCGACCGCTTCCAGCATTCCTTCCCAGTCGAGCATCTCGCGGCCGGAGAGCACGAGCGCACGAATGCGCGCGAGGCCGGCCGAGTGCGTCATCGCGTCCCGAACCGTGATCGCTTCCTTGCCCGCCTGCGCGAAGCGGGGCCAGTAGGTCGCGATCGGTTCGTCGAAGTCGATCTCGCCGCGATCGGCGAGAATGTGTGCGAGGGTCGAGACGATGCCCTTTGATGTCGAGAACGACAGCGCCATCGTGTCCTCGGTCCAGGGATTGCCGCGGTCGTCGCGATCGCCGGACCAGATGTCGACGACTTTCTTGCCTTCGTGGTACACGCAGACTGCGGCGCCGCCGCCGCCGCCGAAGACCTGTCTCTGGAGCGCGCGCGCCACGTACCAGAAGTTCGGATCTATCGTCCCTTGAATCATGCAGTCCCCCAAAGGGCGCGTCGCGCCCGATTCCGACGGAGGGCACGTAGTGCCCGAATCCGACAAGCCACGCGTCGCGCCTGAATCGTCAGTGTGTCCTGTTACGACGGAGCGCGTCAAACTTTTAGAGCCTAAGTCGCAGCCTGCCGATGCGACTTAGGCGCTCGCGCATGATTGTCTGCGTGCTCTCGTCGAAGGAGATAAGAACGTTGTCGAACGATGCGCACTCGCGCCCTAGCGCGCCCACTGAAGAGCTTTTGTACGATTCTGCTGTTCCGACCCCCTCACACGGGGAGCGTGCGCGGACCCTCGCCGGGGCGGTGAAGACCGGCACTTTATGCAGCGTTGCGAAGGAGCCGGCCGGCTTTCCCTACGGCTCGTTCGTGACCTACGCAATGGAGGGGGCGGACCCCGTGTTCTTCATTAGCGAACTCGCCGAGCATACGAAGAATCTCCGCGCCGATTCGCGCGCATCGCTTCTCATCGCGGAAGGCGGCGAGGACGATCCGCTGGCGAACGCACGCGTGACGCTGATCGGTTCGGCAAGATTGCTCGAAGATTCCGGCGAGCGCGAGGCCGCCAAGAACGCCTATCTCGAGACGCACCCGAACGCGCAGTACTACATCGAGTATTCCGATTTCGGGTTCTGGCGCATCGACGTCGAGTCGGCGCGCTACATCGGCGGCTATGGACGCATGTCGTGGCTGGAGATTGAGGATTGGCGCAGCGGCCGACCCGATCCGATCGCAGCACATGCGGCGGGGATCCTCAGTCACATGAATGCCGATCATGCGGACGCGCTGGTCTCCTATTGCCGGGCATTTTCGAAGGCTACCGATACGACCGCCGCGACCATGACTTCGGTGGATCGATATGGATTCGAGATGTCGGCGCAGACCGGCGCCGGACCGCGTCCCGTGCGCCTTGCGTTTGACGCGGAGATCGCGACGCCCGACGAGGCGCGCGGACAGTTGGTGGCCATGGTCAAGCGTGCGCGTGAGACGCTTGTGTGAGCAGGACGCGTCGGCGGCTCGCTATCCTCGCGACCGTTGTGGTGCTCCTGTTCGCCGGTACCTATTTGCGCGGGCAATTGGGGCTCGAACTTTCACCCGAATCACTGCGTGCGTGGGTTTCGGATCTGGGTTGGTACGGGCCGCTCATTTTCGTGATGCTGGTCGCTCTGCGCGCCTTCGTCATATTGCCGTCGATGTTGATACTGACGGCGGGTGGGCTCGTCTTCGGCGTGGCGGTGGGGACGTTGCTCGGAACCGTTGGTGTACTGCTCTCGGGCGCACTCAGCTTTGCGATTGCACGCGGCATAGTGCGCAGGCGAGCGTCTGGCGGAGGCGAACCTAGCCGTCGCGCGTTGCAGACCAGCCGGGCGAACGCAGTTGGCAGCGTCGGAGTTGCGGCGGTTACGGCGCATCCGCTCGGGCCGATGACGCCAACACACATCGCTGCTGGTCTGTCGTCGATGTCGCTGGATCGATACTTCGCCGCGCTCGCCGTCGGCGCGCCGGTTCGCGCGTTTGGATACTCATACTTCGGGACATCGATTGCAGACGTTGGATCGAACCAGTTCTACATCGCCACTGCGCTACTCCTGGTGATGATCGTAGTGCCTCTGCTACATACCGGAACTCGGCGCCGAATCTTCGCAGCGGCGGGGAACGAGGGAATAGATGGCGGAAATCAGTGAAACGAACTTGAACGCAACTTCCGATGCCGAGTCGTCAACGCGATCCGGCGGTCTTCGCGCGCCTGTTTGGGTCTGGCTCGTCGCGTGGATGTGGCTCTGGGTGGGGGGATCCACGACCGCGCACTACTACATGCACGGCGTCGTGAATGGTTGGCACATCGCGCTGGCCATCTTTCTCGCCATCAACATTCTGATCTGTACCTGGGAGATGTCGCTGTACTTTCGGATCGACGACATCGAGCAGTGGGTGCACGGTCCGCGCGAGAGTAGTGGTAGGCCGCGCGGTAGTCTCTACACCAGTCGTGTGACCATCGGAGAGCTGCTCGGCACGCGGCTTTGGGCGCGGGTGTGGTCCGAGTACGCGCGCTACGACCCCTCGTACGCCGACCGGAAGTCCTTCGGGTTCGCCATCGATGTCGGCAATGGCTTTTCCACGATCGTTCCGAGTTTGCTGTTCTACGTTGCGATGACCGTGCCGCTGTTCTCGCCACTGGTCGTGGGCTTGCTCGGGCTGCTGATCTTTTATCAAAAATTTTACTGCACTTGCCTGTATTTCTTTACGTACATCTTCAACCGCCGGCATCACTTGCATCCGCTCCGAGCGGTCCTGGCGGTCGTAGGAGGAAGCAACGGGATCTGGCTGATTTTCCCTGCCATCGGCTTCTACGTCTGTTTGCGCCTGATCTTCGACGGGAACTTCGACATCATCTGGCGCTAGCGTCCTCAGTTGTCGAGGACGCGCGTCGGCTCGGGTTTGCGAAATCGGTCGCGATGGGACTGAATTCGCCGAATGCGCGCGGCCGGCCGTCGCGCCCTACATCCACTCAGGAGACGGACAGAATGCAAGAAGCAGTGATCGTCGATGCCGTGCGCACGCCCGGTGGACGACGCAAAGGAAAACTGAAGGACTGGCATCCGGTAGATCTCGCGGCGCATGTTCTCAAGGCTCTCGAGACGCGCAATCACCTCGATCCCGCCATCGTGGACGACGTCATCATGGGCTGCGTCATGCAGGTAGGCGAGCAGTCCGTCAATATCGGACGCAACGCGGTGCTCGCAGCCGGTTGGCCCGAGTCGGTGCCGGCTACCACCGTGGATCGCCAGTGCGGCAGCTCGCAGCAGGCCCTTCACTTCGCCGCGCAAGGAGTCATGGCAGGTGCCTATGACGTTGTCGTCGCAGCCGGCGTCGAAGTCATGACACGCGTGCCGATGGGCGCTTCGATCGTGGAGAACATGGGCTTCCCGTTCTCGAAAACGATGCTCGACCGCTACGCCGATACCGGTTTACCGCCGCAGGGAATAGGCGCGGACATGATTGCCGATCAGTGGGGCTTCACGCGGGAAGATCTTGATCGGTTCGGTGCGCGCTCTCAGCAGCGGGCACTGAAGGCGACCGAAGAAGGGCACTTCAAGAACGAGATCATTCCCGTACCTATCGAGGGCGGAATGTTGGACTCCGACGAGGGGATTCGACCCGGCACCACCGCCGAGACCTTGGCGCAGCTCAAGCCCGCGTTTCGCGACGACGGCAAGATCACCGCCGGCAATTCCTCGCAGATCGCAGACGGTGCCTCGGCATCGCTGGTCATGAGCGCCGAGAAGGCCAAGCAACTCGGCCTCAGACCGCGCGCACGATTTCACGCTTTTGCGGTAACCGGCGCCGACCCGGTCACCATGCTGACCGGCCCGATTCCAGTGACCAAGAAGATTCTGGAACGCACGGGCATGACGATCGACGACATTGATTTGTTCGAGGTCAACGAAGCCTTCGCCAGCGTAGTGTTGGCTTGGCAGAAAGAAACAGGTGCGGATTGGGATCGTGTCAACGTCAACGGTGGTGCCATCGCGCTCGGGCATCCGCTCGGGTGCTCCGGCACGAAGCTGATGGCGACACTGCTCAACGAACTGGAACGCACCGGCGGCCGCTACGGCCTACAAACCATGTGTGAGGGCGGCGGCATGGCCAACGCCACGATCATAGAGAGGCTCGACTAATGTTGGATATCAAAGGAGCATCGGCCATCGTCACCGGCGGCGCATCTGGACTCGGCGCGGCCACGGTACGTTTGTTGGCCGAACGCGGCATGAAGGTCGTCGTTGCCGATCTCAACGAAGATCTCGGCAATGCGGTCGCCAAGGAAGTGGGCGGCGCCTTCGCCAAGACGGACGTTTCCGACGAAGCGCAAGCACAAGCCGCCGTGGATACGGCGGTCGGGCTTGCGCCGCTGCGCGTTTTGGTCAACTGCGCCGGTCTCGGCAACGCCGCGCGAACGGTGGATCGACACGGTACGCCCTTCGATCTGAAGGCCTTCGAGTTCGTCATCAAGGTGAACTTGATCGGCACGTTCAACTGCTTGCGGCTCGCCGCCGCAGCAATGAGCAAAAGCGAGCCGCAAGCCGACGGCGAGCGCGGCGCGATCGTGAATACCGCCTCAGTAGCCGCATTCGACGGGCAGATCGGTCAGGCTGCGTACTCTGCGTCGAAGGGCGGCATCGTCGGAATGACTCTGCCGATCGCCCGCGACCTCTCTGCGCTCGGAATCCGCGTGAACACGATCGCACCGGGTTTGGTTGACACGCCGATCTATGGAGAAGGCGAGGCGTCGGAAGCTTTCAAAGCGAACCTCGGGCGCAGCGTGCTGTTTCCGCCGCGTCTCGGCGTGCCGGAAGAATTCGCATCGATGGCGCTGGAGCTGATCACCAACAGTTACATGAACGCGGAAACCATCCGTGTGGACGGCGGTATCCGCATGCCGCCGAAGTAAGAAACGGGCGCGCTTTTGCGCTTACCTGAAACGAGCGTCGGAGCTTTTTGGCTTCGGCGCTTTTTTCGTGGCGCCGAGGCCCGGGAGGCCCCGCGCCGCCCGCGCCCTGCGCAACCCCCGGGCGGATTGGCCTAATCGCAGCGAACTGTAAGCAATCGAGGGCTCAAGTGAGGAGGATTCACAGTAGGCGGCAGGCCCCCCACTTGCGCACGCTCGCGTTGGCGGTGGGCCGAAGCGGGCGCGACTGCACCCGAGAACTGCCGCGATCCGGGTCGGGCACCAGCCCGACGCTCAGTGAGTCCAAGCTTGCCCTGGCGCGGTAGCCAATGGATTGCGCCGCGCAAAGCGCAGGTCGGCGCGGGTTTTACCTTGACGCACCGCGGGTCCTCCTGCTCTAATTCGAAAGTTATGCGACCTGGGCGCTGGTGCCCGTCGCAATGGGCTTCTCAAATTATCTCGTCCGGGGATTTCAAATGAAAGGAACAGTCATGCTTCGCTTCTCCACAGCCGCCGTCGGGGCGTTTGCCGTTTTGGCAATGCTGCCGGTCTCAGCCGGTGCTGCCGGTCCTCAGAGCAAGGATCAACAGAAGTGTATCAACGATATCGACAAGCGAGCCGGCGGTGTCGCCAAGACACAGAACAAAGAGAGTGCCGCGTGCATGAAGAACGCCATCGCGGGCAAGACCAGTTCGCTCGGTAATCTGCCGCAGGCGCAGACTGCACAGGCATGCCTGACCAACGACGTGAAAGGCAAGGTCGCGAAGGCGGATGCCAAGGTCTCGTCATCAGACGCGTCGCGGTGTCTCTCGGCGCCTGAGCAGCTTCCGGGCTTTGCATACACAGGTGCTGCCAACGCGAGCGCCGTTTCCGTGTCGGAGCCGATCGGCTTGATCGCCGATATTTACGGCGCTGATCTGGATCTGGTCACCACCGGCTTCGCCTATCCGGACGACGATGCGAAAGACTGCCAGCAGGCGGTCATGAAGGAGGGGACGAAGTTCTTCAACACCCTTCTGAAGACTGCCAACAAAGACGTCAAGAGCTCGCTGAAAGGCGGCAAAGTGCTGGCCGCCGCTTCGGGCGGTCAGGTACACGGTGCGGGCCTCGGCGGCATCGTTGCCGACGTGAAAGGCAAGATCGCCAAGGCTTCCGGTAAGATGGCGGACAAAGTCGTTGCCGCGTGTGCGCCGACCGCTGCCACGATGGCGAGCTTGTTCCCTGGTTCTTGCTCCGGCGAAGCGACGCCCGCAGGCGTCGCTTCTTGCGCCGACACGGTCATTCGATGCCGGTTCTGCCAGACGTTTACCGCTACCGGCGGTTTCTCCAACGGTTGCGATCAGTTTGACGATGGTGCCCTCAACGCCAGCTGCTCCGGTTCGTTCGCCGCCGCGCGTGTCATCACGGTAGCCGGCGATCTCATCACCGGACCTCTCGCGCACGGCCAGCTGGGCGACTATCTCCTCGAGAACGCGGATGCGCGCTTCATCGTCCAGGACGTTGCCAAGCGCGACATGTACAGCGTCGGCGGGTTTGGCGGCAACTTGATCGACATGGAATTGGTCGGCTCGCCGGGCCTCGACAACTTCCTCGAAATCCAGCCCTCGGTGAACTCCGAGACGGTCATCAACGCGCAAACGGCGGAGATCGTGAATGACGGCTCCAATGGCGGACCGGCCATCGTCCGTACCTGCGGCCCGGACGACATTCTCGACTTCGTTAACCCTTCGACGGTCGTCGAAGATGCGGGTATCCCGTTCCCGGCACAGGCCAACGACCGTGACTCAGCTGTCGAGGGCTGCACGGACTATGTCCTCGAGCCGGGCTCTACCGCTCTGCAGATGGTTACCACGATTTTCAACATCGGTGGCGTCACCGAGAAACTGATTGCGGGAGACTTCCTCAACGCAGCCGGCGAAGTCGAGCTGTGGGGCAGCGGTACTGCAGGAATCGGCGAGCAATTGATCGCCAACCTCGGCGTCATGAGCTTCATCGGGTACGGCGAGGCAGGCGGGGTGGATTACTCGCATGTCACGATTCTCGACCCGGACTTCGGTTTCGATTCCAGCTTCTTTGCGACGAGCGGCGTTTCGTTCGTACTTCATAGTCAGTCACTCGTCGGACTCTTGCTCGGCGCCGAATCGCAGTTTGAGGTGTTGCCGGGTGAGTCGCGCTCCTTCGAACGCTACATGGGCGTCGGCGACGGCAGCGGCGCGAACGCCATCGATTTGGAGAACATGGTTCGCGGTATCACGAGCGGTGATATCAGCGGCTGTGTCACGGTCGGCGGTGCTCCGGCACCGGGCGCACGCGTCTCGATCGGCGAGCAGGGCGGCGGCACCTTCACTAGCGTCGCATCGAACTGGACCACCGACGCAGCCGGCTGCTACAGCGGCACGGTCGCAGAAGGTTCCTACGGCGTTGCGGGCTGGCGTGAGGGCACCCCGTACGAAGGCGGTGGCCTGACACCGACGATTCACCCGGTTGTCATCGCCGACGGTGTCCCGGTCGTTCAAGACATCGTATTGCCGGCCACGGCGTCGCTGAGCGTGACGGTTGTGGACGATTCGCTTTCACCGGTCCCGGCTCGCGTAAACGTCGTCGGTCTTGATCCGAGCCCCGAGCTCACGCTGACGACCGGCGTGCTCGCGCCCGATCTTACCGGTGTATTCCGCGACCAGAACGACATCATTCCGTTTGGCCTCAACCGAGCCGTCTACACGGATGCGGCAGGTACGGTTACGTTGGATGTCGAGCCGGGCAGTTATCGTGTCTACGTATCGCGCGGCACGGAGTGGTCGGTCTTCGAGGCGCCGGTGACGTTGACGGCCGGTGTCACGACACCCGTTGCTGCGACGATCGCTCGTGTACTCGATACCACCGGTTACATATCGGCCGACTACCACGTACACGGCATCGCCAGCGCCGACTCACGCGTGAGCGACAGCGATCGCGTGCGTCAGTATGCCGGTGAAGGTGTCGACAACATCATCATGACCGACCACCACGTCCACACCGATCTGGATCCGTTGATCAGCTCGCTTGGGTTCGGCTCTTTCGTGAACTCCACGGTCGGTGAGGAAGTAACGACCTGGGATACCGGTCACTACAACGCGTATCCTTTCACCGTCGATCCGACCAAGCCTTCCGGCGGGTCTTCGGATTGGGGTCAGGCTGCACCTCCTGGTGAGGATTTCGGTATCCCTTTCGGTAACTACATCGCGAAACCGTCCGAGGTGGAAGCGATCATTCTGGGTAACCCGACGGCAACGCCCGATACGGTCATCCAGATCAACCACATAGACTCGCACTTCGTTCCGCTGGAAATCGATACGTCGTTAGTGCCGCCTGCGTCGGGGTTGTCGACTCTCGAGAAGAAGGCGTTCCGCCTCGAGCCTGTGAATGGAAATCTCTTCCATCATTTCACCGCGCTTGAAGTCTGGAACGGCGACGACCGTGGGCATCAGTCCGAATTCCTCGACGACCGAATTGGAATCTGGATGAACCTGCTCAATCAGGGGCTGCTCACTACCGCTATCGCCGATACGGATACGCACCGATTCCAAGATCTGCGCGCCGCCGGCGCACGCACCTGGACACCGTCTTTTACGGACGATCCGTCGCTCATCCTCGATAGCGAGTTGGCGAGCGCAGTGCTGATCGGCCAAGCAATCGGTGGTCAGGGCGTCTTCGTCGAAACGCGATTGGTCGCGAACGAGAACCCGTTGATCGTCGCCGACCACTCGTTCGGCGGTACGCCGGTCATCACGATTGCCAGTGCAGCTCTGGGCGTGGATCTCGAGATCGATGTGCAGGCGCCGATCTGGGCTGAGTTCGACACGATCGAGATCTATGCGAACGCCTCGACGATTGCATCGCCGGCGCAGCCGCTGGTTCCCGAACTGTTCAGCGCGACGCCTACGTCGGTACTGACGGCCGGCATCGACTTCACGATTACCACGACTAACGTCGTTCCGGCCGTGCCGGGTGCAATGAAACTGGAAACTTCGGTTTCCATTCCGTTCACCAGCCTGCCTGAGGACACCTGGTTCGTGGTCGTGGTCAAAGGCACCGATGGCGTGTCCGAGCCGATGTTCCCGGTCTATCCAGAGGATCTCGACACGGGGACCAACACCTCGTTGCTCGACCTCACTGACGGCAACCTCGGTGAGGACGGCGTGATGGCGCTAGGCTTCACGAACGCGCTGTACGTCGATGCCGACGGTACGCCCGGCTTCCAGGGTCCGCTGGAGCCGTGATAACCATATCGATGCGAGTGCGGCCATTCGTGGCCGCACTCGCGTTCCTTTCGGCGCTCCTTGCGCCGACGCATCGGTGTATTGCCGAGACGTCGCCGTCTGAAGAAGCAGCTCCGACCAAACCGTCCACCGTCATTGTAGCGGCGCGCGGCGGTCGCGATCTCATCGAGGCCGCCGAAACCTCCAAGGTCGTCGCTGTAGGGCGCTTCTCCGCGATCTCGAAGATCGACGTGCACGGTTACGCGGGAGACTTCCGCGTGGACCAAGGGCTGGTAGGTTCCGCCAAGCCCGGGGCGGTTTTGCGCGTTGCTTGGGAAGAACTGGCAGTGAGTCGTCCGGTGCGTTTCAAGGACGGCGAGCGTGTGATGCTCTGCCTGGAATCTCCGCCGGCGTACACGCTGTGGCAGAAGCGCTTTCCCGACAACTTTGCGGATGTGCTGGCGGTCGCGCGCGACGGCGAAGCGTTCTGGCTAAATCCGGATGCGAAGACGCTTGCGGCGATCGACCACTATCTTTCTCTCGGGAAGACCGGCCGAGAGGATGCTATCGGGCTGGCCTACCTTGTAGACATGATCAGATCCTCTCCCGACATGGTCGCGATGCAGGCGATCTCGCGTCTGGAGAAACACAAGAATCTGGCGTCGAGACTCGGGGGCGGTTCGGTGAACGATCTGGCGAAAGCGGCTACCGAGGAACTTCAATCAACAACCGTGCGCCGCGAAGTGCTCGCACTCATCGGACGTGCCGAAATGCGCGGGGCGCGAAACGGTATCGAGCCTCTCGCTCGTGTCGACGGACCGCTCAGAGCGCAGGCGTTACTCACGCTCGGGAAACTCGACGGCAAATTGCCGAGCGGGCTGGTGACCTCGCTACTCGATCACGCTGACGGCGAGGTGAGGGCGGTGGGGGCACTGTACGTCCAGGGGGGCGACGCGACTCCCACGCTCGTACGTATGGCGACGAAGGACGCTGCGGCCGCCGTGCGCGTCGCTGCCGTTCATCGGTTGTTGGGGGAACACGGCCGCGAAATCTTCGGTGAGATAGCGCCTGCGTTGGGCGACGAAGACGACTCCGTACGTTTCGTTGTGGCGCGCGATGTCGCGAAGCTCGGAGAACCGATCGTCGAGACGCTGGAAGAACTCGCGAACAACGGCACCCAGCGGCAAGGCGAAGGGGTCGTATTGACACTGTCGATGATCGGCGGTGAAGCGGGTAAGGCGTTGGTTCGAATCCACCACAATCACGAGAACGCGAGCGTTCGCGCAATCGCCGGCCTCGCACTTGGACGCATCTCCGGGAACGACGACCACTAGAGTCACCGTGGCCCTCTCCGATAGTCGCTTAGCGCAATAGTGGGATAGCAGCCGGCTCACAGATGACGCTTTCCGAACTCACCGCAATTGAAGAGATTCGCCGCTTGAAGGCGCGCTATTTCCGTCTGTTGGACCGCAAGCTGTGGGACCAACTGCTCGATGTGTTCGTGGAAGACTTGCAGGTAGAGATCGACGAACCCGGTGTGCAATTCGTCTTGGATAATCGCGAGGATTTCGTCGCCTCGATGAGTCGCGCGCTCGACGGGGTTGTGAGCGTACATCACGGGCACATGTCCGAGATTGAGATCGAGGACGCCGACAACGCGTCAGCGGTGTGGGCGATGGAGGACCACCTGTCGCCTGCGCCGGGAGGCGGCGAGCACTACTGGGGCATGGGCTGGTACGAAGAGCGCTATCGCCGCGACTCGTCAGGAACCTGGCGCATCGCGCGCACGAAGCTGGTGAGGCAGCGCGTCGTGCTGGACGGCAAACAGATCTATCCGTCGCCGAGCGAGTAGACCGAGCGCTCAATCGTCGCGATCGGTACCCGCGCCCGTGACGACCGGCATGTTTGTCCAACGCCCCTCGCCGTCGTGTACTCGGTAAAAACCGCCTGCGGCCATTGCGCCGCCATCGAGGTGGATCGTCGTGCCGGTGACCCAAGCCGATAGATCCGAAGCGAGGAAGACTGCGCAGCCCGCGGCGTCGTCGGGCTTTCCGAAACGCTCGAGCGGCGTCCAGAATTTCTCTCGTTCGCGGTTTTCCGGGCTGAGCATGTAGTCGAGCGGTACCTGCAGCGTGTCGGTGGTTTCAGGGGCGATCGCGTTCACGCGAATCTTGTCTTTACCTAGTTCGAGGGCGAGGCTTCGAGTGAACGCCGTGATGCCGGCATTGAACGCCGAGTAGGCCGCGCAGTTGGGAATTCCGCGAAACGCTTCGATCGTAGAGATGTTGATGACGCTGCCACCGCGCCCGGCGGTGATCATGTACGGGACGAAGCTGCGGCAACAGCGCAGCACGTGCTTCAGGTTGACGCTGTACAGCGCTTCCCAATCGGTCTCGTCGGTTGAGACGAACGGCTTGGCCTCGACGTAGTGCCCGACGTTGTTCACAAGCACGTCGATGCTACCGAATTTGTCGACTACCGCTTTCGTCAGTGCCTCGACATCTTCTCGTTTTTCGACATCGACGACCTGTGCCTCAGCCGCGCCGCCTCGCCCACAGATTGCAGAGACGGTCTCGTCGCACCTTGGAGCGTCTTTGTCGGCGATGACTACTTTGGCGCCGTACTCGGCGAACGTTTCGGCGATCGACCGACCGATGCCTCCCGCGCCGCCGGTGACGACCGCAGTTTTTCCGTCGAGCATTGCTGCGCTGCGATCCAGCACGATGCTACTCTTTCACCCAGGAAGGCGATCGTTTGGCCGCGAATGCCGACATGCCCTCGGCCGCCTCTTCCGACGCGAACAGGCGTGCGATGACATCTTCTGCGTAGGCGAAGGCGTCTTCTTCCCCGAGTCTTGCGACGGTACGTACGAGCTTTTTCGCTTCGCGGATCGCATTCGGTCCGCCTTTGGCGATGGCGTCGACTTCGCCGTTCACTGCGCTCTCGAGTTCTTGCGCTGGAACCACCGCGTGTAGAAGCCCGTATTCCAGTGCTCGCTCCGAAGTAAATCGTTCGCCGGTTAGAAAGAGTCGCATCGTGTGGTGCTCGCCGAGCTTCGGTAGTACGACGACGGAGATCATCGCGGGGATGACGCCGATGCGCACCTCGCTGAAACTGAACTTGGCTCCCGCCACCGCGATGGCAATGTCGCAGGCGGCAACCAATCCGAGTCCGCCGCCGAACGCGGCGCCGTTGATGGCGCCGATCACCGGCTTTGCCCCGTCGCGTACGGCCGATAGTAGATCGATGAATGGGTTGCGCGCTTTCTCGTCGGCGTCGCCCATATCACCCTTGTTCTTGAGGTCGGCACCCGCGCAAAACGCCGTGCCGTTTCCTGTGAGTACGATCGCTCGCACGTCGGAGTCGCCGTGGGCGCGCTCGAGGTGCTCCCGCAGGCCGGAGACCATCTCGCCCGTGAGCGCATTGCGCTTCTCGGGCACGTTCAAGGTGATCCATGCCGCGCGACCGCGTTGTTCGTAGAGGACTGCTTCGTCGTTGGGCATCGTGTTCGTTCCTTGCGGCTCGCTAGAGCCCGAGCATCTTCGCGATGTAGTGGATCATCGTCTCATCGGAACCGCCGCCGATGCTGATCAGGCGTGTGTCTACAAATGCGCGCCCGGCGGCGCTTTCGCGCATGTAACCGAAGCCACCGTGCATCTGCATGCATTCGTCGGCGACGTAGCGCCCCATGCGGCCGCACTTCAATTTGGCCATCGAGATCTCCTTCGTCGCGTCTTCGCCGGCGAGCAGCTTGCGTACGCAGTAGCGGGTGAGTTCGCGGGCCGCCGTGATCTCCGTGAGCATTTCGACGAACTTGAACTGCGTGACCTGCATCTTCGACAACGGTTTGCCGAACAAGACGCGATTCTCGGCGTATTCGCGCGTGATCTCCCACAGCAGCTGTGCGCCGGCGTACGATGAGATACACGCGAGTAGACGTTCGTCCTGGAATTGCATCATTTGTTGCTGGAAGCCGCGTCCCGGGTCGCCGATCGTATTGGCGATCGGCACCCGTACGTCTTCGAAGAACAGCAGGCCGGTGTCGGATCCAAGATTGCCGATCTTGTCGAGCAACTCGTAACTGAATCCGGGTAGATCCGTCGGTACCAGAATCTGTGTGAAGCCGCCGTAGCCGGCCTCGGGGTCGGTAACCGTGAGCAGGCAGATCCAGTCGGCCGTCGCGGCGTTGGTGATGTAGGTCTTTGACCCGTTGATTATCCAATCATCCCCGTCTCGCACCGCGCGCGTCTTGATGCCGGCTACGTCGGAGCCGGCATCGGGCTCGGTAACGCCGATTGCCGATACCGTCTCGCCCTTGATCGCGGGTATGAGGTAGCGCTCGCGCAGTTCATCGCTGCCGAACATGTGGAGTGATGGGGTTGCCATGTCGGTATGAACGGTGATTCCCATGGTCACACCGGCGTTGTCGGCGCGCGCGAGTTCTTCATACAGGATCGTCGAGTAGGACCAGTCCAGCCCCGAGCCTCCCCATTTGGGATCGTAGCGTAGCCCGAGCATTCCGAGTTCGCCCATCTTGCGAAAGAGGCTCTTGTCGACTTTGCCCATCTCGTCGAATTCGCGTGCACGTGGGGCGAGTTCGGTTTCGACGAAGCGACGTAGGGTGTCGCGAAATATCTGATGTTCCGGGGTCGAGAAAAGATCGTCTGACATCATGGTCGATTAACCCCTCAGGTACGGCGCTGCAAATGGCCGTCGGGTTTCAGCTGCATTGACTGGATGGTCTGGGTAGGGCAGGAACCGGAGTATGAGCAAGACCATTCGCATCGGCGGCGCCTCGGGTTTCTGGGGAGACAGCATGACGGCCGCCCCGCAACTCGTCGAACACGGTGAGTTGGACTATCTGGTGTTCGACTACTTGGCCGAGATCACGATGTCGATCATGGCGCGCGCCCGCGCCAAGTCGCCCGAGCTCGGTTATGCCGCCGATTTCGTCTCACCGACGATGCGTAGCTGCCTGCCGACCATCGCCAAGCAAGGAATGAAGGTCATCTCGAATGCGGGCGGTGTGAACCCGGAAGCATGCGGTGCGGCGCTCGAAGCGCTGATCGAAGAACTCGGCCTCGATCTGAAAGTCGCGGTCGTGGTCGGTGACGACCTCATCGAACGCGCGCAAGAATTGCGCGGCCGCGGCATCAAAGAGATGTTCTCGAGCACGGAGATGCCCGAAGAACTCATGAGCATGAATGCATACTTAGGCGCGTTCCCGGTAGCGCGCGCACTCGACGAAGGCGCCGATATCGTCGTCACCGGGCGCGGCGTCGACAGTGCCGTCACCCTCGGCGCCTGCATCCACGCATTCGGATGGTCGCCCGACAAGTATGACGAATTGGCCGGCGGAAGTCTGGCCGGTCACATCATCGAATGCGGCGCGCAGGCGACGGGCGGGCTGTTCACCGACTGGGCGGAAACGACGGGATGGGACAACATCGGTTACCCCTTCGTCGATGTGTCGGCCGACGGCAGTTTCGTGGTGGGAAAACCGGACAATACCGGCGGCCTGGTGGTCCCCGGCACGGTGTCCGAGCAACTCGTCTACGAGATCGGCGACCCGCAAGCCTACATACTGCCGGACGTGGTCTGCGACTTCTCACAGGTCCAGATCGAGTCGGTCGGCACCGATCGCGTTCGCGTCTCGAATACGAAAGGCCGACAGCCGACCGATACCTACAAAGTGTGTGCGACCTACCGAGACGGCTTTCGTGTCGGGCTGTATCTGACCATCGGCGGGATCGATGCCGACAAGAAGGCGCGTAAGACCGCCGATGCGATCCTTGCACGCTGCAGCCGGATGTTGGCTGAGCGCGATCTTCCCGATTTTACCGAGACGAGCGTCGAGGTCGTCGGTGCAGAGTCGAGCTATGGACCGCACTCGCGCATTCATCGACCGCGAGAGGTCATTTTGAAGCTTGCCGCCAAGCATCCGATCGCGGCCGTACTCGGTTCGTTGCTGCGTGAGGCTACGTCGTCGGCAACGTCGATGTCGCCGGGCACCACCGGCATGGGTGGCAATAGAGCGAAGCCCTCGCCGGTAGTGCGACTATTCTCGTTCCTGCTCGATAAGAGTGAGGTCGCTGCGCACGTGAAGATGGGCGTCGGCAGTTGGGAGATCCCGGCTGCGGCAGGTGCGCCGTTGGACGCAGCGGCGATTGAGCGACCGACGGCACCGCCGAGCCCGGATCTGGGTTCACAGCCGACGACCGTGGCGCTGGTTGCGTTGGCTTGGGGCCGCAGCGGCGACAAGGGCAACAAAGCCAACATCGGTATCATCGCGCGAAAGCCCGAGTATCTGCCGTTCATCCGTGAAGCGCTCACCGAGCGAGCGGTTGCCGCGTACTACGCGCACATTCTTGAAGGCGGCGTCGATCGCTTCGACCTTCCCGGCATCTCGGCGCTGAACTTCCTACTGCACGATATTCTGGGCGGCGGCGGTATCGCCAGCCTGCGCAACGATCCGCAGGGAAAGGCATACGCGCAGATGCTGCTCGACTTCCCGATTCCGGTTTCGAAGGAATTGGCCGAGCGCGACAAGCTGGAAACATTAGACTGACGGTGATGGTCGGGGGACGGCGCCTTGAAAGAACTGGTCTTGGTACACGGCGCCTGGCACGGGGCATGGTGCTGGCAGCAAACCCTGAGCGCACTCTCGGCGCAGGGCATCGACGCGCACACGATCGATCTGCCATTTGAAGGTTTGCAGGCCGACGTCGCAGCGCTTCGAGGGCTTCTCGACACCATAGACGGTCCTAAGGTCGTCCTCGGCCATAGCTATGGCGGCCTCGTCATCTCGGACGCTGCGGCCGGCCGCAGCGATGTCGATCATCTGGTCTATCTGTGCGCGCTGATGCTCGAGGTCGGGGAAGACCCGGTGGCCCTGGCGCGCGCGACTTCAACGGGTGCAAAGCTCTTTGACGCGGTCGATATTGACGAGGCCACGGGCATGACCGTGGTGCAAGACAGCGAAGCGGCGCGCTTGTTCTACGCGGATTGTACGCCGGCCGACTGCAAGCGCGCCGCCGAGAAGCGCCGCGCCTTCCCGATGTCTTCGCTTGTCGGCCCGCAGGCGGAACCGTGGCGCGATATCGCGAGTACGTATGTCGTGTGTAGAGACGACGCGGCGATTTCGCCGTCGTTGCAGCGAGACATGTCGCGTCACGCTCGAACGACCGTCGAATGGCCGACCAGCCACTCGCCGTTCCTCAGTCGCACCGACCTGATGGTCGAATTGCTCGCGCCGCTTCTACGCGAAGCGTGAGCGGCCGGCGTTACGTGCTGCGAAGTACGCTCGTCAGCAGTTCTTCGATGTCGCCGAAGCGCTCGGCGTAGTCCTGTTGTGAGCGGCGGATGACTTCGTGCGCTTCCTCACGTCCGTAGACTTCCGTGATCTCACACTTCGACTCCTTGTCGTCGGGGGCTTGCTTGTACGTCAAAAAATAATGTCGCAAGCGATCGATGAGTGCGGTCGGTGCATCGCCGATATCAGTCCATCCGCTGTACGTCGCGTCGCCGACGAGAACCGCGATAATCTTGTCATCGGCTTCACCGTCATCGATCATGCGCATGCCGCCGATCGGAATCGACTGTAGGATGACGTCGCCGCGTGTAATCGTCTTTTCGCTGAGCACGCAGATGTCCAACGGGTCGTCGTCGCCGACGATGCCGGTTCGGCCGGTGCGCTGTTGGCAAAGATCGGCGACGCGGTCCGCGCAGTACGTTTGCGGAAGAAAACCGTACGCGGTCGGGCAGACGTTGGAGAACTTCTGGGGCCGATCGACCTTGAAGCGCCCCGTGACTTTGTCGATTTCGTACTTGATCGTATCGCTGGGCACGACCTCGATGTATGCGGCGACTTGCTCGGGGGCTTCATCGCCGATGGGCACGCCGTGCCAAGGGTGAGACTGATACAGCAGTCCCATTAGTTTCCAGATCGGGTCGCTCTGCGTAGACATGATTCCTTCCATTCTACGCGACCGCGTCGCCCGCAGCGGCGCTAATACACCTGCGCGGCGCATGGTCTCCGGAGCGTGGTCTGACGCGGGTTTTAGGCGGACGCCGCGCGTAGGTGAAGCGCAGAGATGAGCTCGATACGGAGATCGCGTGGGTCGATCACCCGGTCGTAACTAGCGTTGTCGGCCGCCGACCACGCGCCCGATTGCAGTGCGAGTAAGCGCGCGCGCTCGGTGTCGTCCGCCTTCGATGCATCGGCACCGCCCGTTGCCGGGACGCCTCCAAGCGAAATTCCCGGAAAGGCGATCGTGACGGCCTGATGGTCGAGCGGGTTCATCGCCATGAGAGAACTGCCGAAGCCGAACGCCTTGCGTACGGTCACGTGCATCTTTGGGCTCTCCAGACGGCGCTGGGCGGCGTACATTCTTGCCGCGGCTCGTAGCGTACCGGCGCGCTCTGCGTCGGGGCCGGGCATGACGCCCGGGTTGTCGGCCAGAAACACGACGGGGATATCGAAGTCCGCCGCGACATCGAGAAAGTGCGCGGCCTTCTCCGCGGCCTCGCGCGTGATGGCTCCGGCATGGTGGAGCGGCTGATTGGCGACGACCAATACAGGTATGCCGTCGAGAAGGCCGAGGGCGGTAACCATCGATTCGCCGTAGAGCGGCTGCAATTCACACATCGAGTCGTGATCGAACAGTTCGTCGATGAGTTCGCGCATGTCGTAGGCACGTCGGGTATCGGCGGGAACGATGCGTAGTATCTCGTCGAGTCGTCGCGCACGATCGTCGTTCGAGCGCAGCCGACCGTCGAAAAACGAGAGATAGCGGCGCGCGAATGAGAACGCCTCGTCTTCTGAGGCTACGAGGTTGTGAACGACGCCGCTCTCGGTCGCATGCATACGCGCTGAGCCGAGTGTGTCGGGCGTGACGTCCAGGCCCAGCGCCGCCTTCACCAGCGGCGGCCCGGCCGCGAAGAGCGCTGCGCCCTCGGTGGCGATCATGAGATCGGCGAACAGCCCGCTGAGCGCGCCGTGCCCGGCCGACGTGCCGAGTACCATCGATACGACGGGTACGTGGCCGCGTAGGTCGGCGAGCGTTTGTAGGTCGGTGGGTGCGAAAGGGTAGCGTTCCAATGCGTTGGATGCGCGTTCACCGGCGCCGTCAAGCATGAGCACGAATGGGATTCGCTCGTTGAGTGCCAGCTCGGCCATGCGTAGTCGTTTCGCAGAGTTCACGTGTCCGATGGAGCCGCCTTGTACGGTGAAGTCCTCGGCGACGACGGCGCAAGCGCGGCGTCCGATACGGCCGACGCCCGCGACCAGCGCATCGGCCGGTACCGCGGCGTCACCGGCTGGGGGCGCGCCGCCACCGAGAGCCGCGTATTCGACGAAGCTTCCGGAGTCGCAGAGCTGCTCGACACGCTCGCGGGCATTGAGTCGCCCCTTGGCGGCTTGCTTGGCGAGGCGCGGTTCTCCTCCCATCGCCAGTGCAGCTGCGGTGCGCTCCTCGAGTGCGGCCAACAGGGCGCCCCAGTCATGCGTGCCGTCTAGATCGCTACTTGCCAATACACCGTCCTCCTTGACTCCGTCGTACTGTTCTACTCGGCGCGTCGGAACGCGGCAATGCGATCGGTGATGTCAATTGCCTGCGCAGAACAGCGCCGCTGGAATCATGAAAGCGATCCCATCATGATGCGGCCAGCCATGAGCCAACGGGCTGGGCGGGAGATTCAGCCATGAGTGCGAGCGAAGCGAAACAGACGACGTTTACCCGAATGCAGGATGCGACGAGCGAGGATTATCAAATCGTCGGGGCACACGCTTTGGATTTCATGTCCGGACTCGCGGATCGCGTGCTTGCCCACCTGGAGCTACTACGCGGCGACACCGGCGGTTACGCCGTAGATCGTCTTACGCATTCACTGCAGAGCGCGACGCGGGCCGAGCGCGACGGGCGTGATCAAGAGTACGTCGTCTGCGCGCTGATACACGACATCGGCGATACGCTCGGAACCTACAACCATTCGGAACTGGCGGCGACCATTCTGCAGCCGTTCGTGTCTGAGAAAAACCACTGGATCGTGAAGCACCACGGAATCTTCCAGGGGTACTACTTCTTCCACCACGTCGGCTTGGATCGCAACATGCGCGATCAATACAAAGAGAACGAACACTTCCGAGATTGCGCGGAGTTCTGCGCGAAGTACGATCAGAATTGTTTCGATCCCGAGTACGACACCGAGCCGCTCGAGCATTTCGTGCCTGCGGTCAGAGAGGTCTTCGCGCAGCCACGTAACTCGATCTACATTAGCGAGAGCGCAGAGCAAGCCTAGCGCGGCGCAGGCCTAGAACGGAGCGACCTATCGCTAGTTGCGTGCTCTGAACCGTCGGGCTTCGTTCGCCTTGAAGGAGACCGGATCGAACGCGGCGCCCCAACATTCTCCCGTGGACGACATCACCTGCACGATCACGGGCAAGCTCGGATCGGCCGGCAGCAGGTTGTCGCTGCTCATTCCCGCGCCGCGACCTTTGAGGAACATCCGTGCGTCCCCCGCCGCGCCGGTGCGCAGAGTCAGTCGCTCCGTTCCACCTTGGGTCGCCTCGGCATCGTGATGACGATCTCGGTAGACGAATCCGCTGCTGCCGAGATCGATCCAACACGCGCGGCTACCGCACAGACTTGCCGCGGGTGCCGCCATTTCATGAACGAGCGACTCGTCCTCATAGATACAGGCCGCGTAGGGGGTCGTGTTCACGGGGTCGCCGAGCGCGCCGATGTTGGTCGCGTCGCCGTCGAGCCAGCGCAGCTTGAGTAGCTTTCGATGCTCTGCGATGCCGTTGCGTATGACGAGTTGCGATGCGCCGGCTTCGCGACATCCGCCGGCTGCCAGCGGCCGGACCGGGCATGCCAGTGCACCTGCTTGGATGCGGCGACCGAAGACGCCGTATCCTTCGCCGTCCTGATCGAAACTATGCCAGACGACGACAAAGTCGCTCTCGCCCAGCGGAGCCGCGAACGGACGGCCCTGGAATCCCGTGGTGTAGGTGTTGACCTCGAAGGCGCCGGTCGCCGGGACTCCGCAACTGTCGTAGCGTCTGGACATCGGTTCGGTCTCGCTCCAACTCACGAGAAATGCGCCGTCATTCTGGGCGGCGACGGTGGGCGGGTCCACTGCGTGCCGTCGGGCGTTCGGATCAGCGGCGACCGTGAACTGCGGCCCAATGGGCAGAGCGTTGCTGTCGTAGCACTGCCCCTCGACACTGTTCGTTCCCCACACGAGGACGAAGCCGTCGTCGAAACCACTGAGCTCGATCGGTTGACTGTTTTCGAGAACGGTCTGTTCGCCACTCAGCGCGACACCAACAGAGCTGAAGAGCCGGATCTGGTTTCGGTAACTGTCGGCATCTTCCCACGCGACGACGAAGTCACCGGCGGCGTTGATGCGTGCGACTTTGGGCTCGTGCTGCGACCCCGTCGTGTACGTGTTCACTTGGAACTCGGTTCCGGCCGCGCCCGAGTCATCGTAGCGCTGCGCGAACACGGCCCCGCTCGAACCGTCGTGATCGCCGAAACTGGTCCAGACGACGACGAAGCGCTCGTTGCCGAGTGCGGCGATGTTCGGTACGGACTGGCTCGAAGAAGTGAACGTGTTGACGGTGAACTCCGTGCCGGCCGCAGTGGCGTCGGGAGCGAAGCGGCGGCCGAATATTCCAGTGAACTCGCCGTCGCTGAAGCCGGACCATACGACCATGAATCCGCCATCGTCGCCGATATCGACCTTTGGATCGCGCTCGAAATCACGTGCCGACGAACTGACTTGCACGGCGGTACCGAACGCCACGCCGTCTCGATCGTAGCGCCGCACGAATATCTCGGGGTCGTAGCCGGGTGCGGGATCGTCCGAGGCCCACACCACAACGAAGTTGCCGGCTGAGTCTGACGCGACATCGGGACGTCGCTGGTCGCCTGTCGTCACCTCGTTCACCTGGAAATCTGCGAGGGCTTCCGGCGCCAGCAGCGCCATCGGTACGATGCTCGCTCCGACACCGACTACGACGGCGAGCGCCATAACGGTGAGTCGCCGCCGCCGTCGCCCGTGGCGCTCATGTGGGAATGCAACGCCCATGGGTGAAAGGTGCGCCCGGGCTGCGGGATTTCTCAAGGAATAGGCCAACAGAAGTTTCACGCGCGGCGAAACCGCCACCGCCTATAGACGATGCTGGCACGCCCAGCGCAGGCTGCAAATCCGCAAGAGGCAACGCTTATAGCAGATGCCGCCCCCGAACGGGGGGGGGCATGTCGGGAGCCACGGCCATCAATTTTCGGCCGAAACGCGCCGACTGGGCAGTTGCTGCGCGTGGCGCCTGGACTCCTGTTTCATCATGCGCCTAAACTCTACGCTCGTAAGGGGCTGCCCTCGGTGGCCGCTCGAAGTGGAAAAAGGCATTCGGACGACCGCCGCGTGCGTCTCGGCCGACATGACTCGCCCGGCGCCGACTGGTGGTGAGAGATTTAATGAAAGAGCGTTTTCTTCGCGGCCTGATCGCATGCGCCATTGCACTGGTGCCCACCTCGTCTTTCGCCGTTACCTATGTTTGGGAGAACGTCTGCGACGAAGACCAAATCGCCAATTCGGGGGTCCTTGACGGCTCGACCGACAGCACGGCAACCGGCCAGGCCCATTTCCGACTCTTCGATCCCGATCCCAGCGATGTCGCCGGTGGATTCGACGAACGTGTTTTCTGGGACATCACCTACGTAGGGCTCGAAGGACTACTCGAGAAGATCCACGTGCATGGCCCCGCGCTCGCCGGTTCGAGCAACCCAGGGCACATCCTGGACGTGTTCAGCAATCTCGACGAGATCACGGCGTTCGGGGCCGACCGAACTACGGATCGCATCAAGTTCAGCGACAGCCTGTTCAGTATTTTGCTGGGGTCCGGTGGACTCACAACCGGTGTGCCGGCCGATCACTTGCAATTCATGCTCGATGGCTTGGCTTACACGAACATCCACACCGATCTGTGGCCCATGGGCGAGATTCGTTGCCAGTTGAGCTTGGTCGAGACGATCGCGACCGGCCCGATGTCGAAAGGGCAAGCGAAATGCACGAAGACGTTGGGGAAGGGTCTCGAGAAAGTACTGAACCTGCAGAACAACCAAGTCTGCAAGTGCATCAAGAAGCGCACGAAGGGCAAAGAGATGGACCCGGAAGCGTGCACCGTGAGCGGGCCGCCGGTCGGCAAGGCGCAGACGAAGTCACTGGAAGCTTTCATCAAGCAGTGCAATGGCAATGACAAGGACGGTCAGCCCAACATGCCGGACTTCGGCGTTACGCATGCGAGCGTCGCGAACGCGGTCGGTGTCAATCAGAGTCTCGACATCGTGCACGATGTCTTCGGTCCGGACCTCAACGTTGCGCTCGACGATGGCAGCGACAAAGAGCTGAGTACCTGTCAGGCGACGATCGCCAATACGGTGAAGAAGTGTCACCTGCAGGCGACTAAAGAGTACAACAAGTGCGTCAATGCCGACCTGCAGGGGAAGGTCGATCTGCCGATCGTCGACGAGCACGGCTTCGAGAACTGTCTCGAGCTCGATCGCAAAGGCAAGATCGCCAAAGCCTGTGACTCCGAGGTCGGTAAGATTCGAGCCGGTCTCGACAAGAAGTGTGCAGGCACCGATATCGCACTGGCTGCACCCGGTTGCGCTACGTCTGATCCCGCCACTGCGGCTGAGTGTCTCGAGTCGGCGGTACGATGCCAGGTCTGCCTTTCGGGCAACGCGACGAACGGCGTCTCTCTAAACTGTGACCTGCACGACGACGGTCTCTCCAACACGAGCTGTCTGTAGGGTATACTCGGGGCTCAGCCCCGCTTTCCACAAGCGACAGGCTACAAGGCATCTGAGCGATGCGTTTGCGCCACCCGCAGTCGGGGGCGAGCGTTTAGGTTCGTTTGACGGCCCGGCGGACGCGCTTTTCCGGCGACTCCTCGCCACTTCAATATCCACGCCGGATTTGCTCTCGACGATAGTCGTGCGGCGGACTAAGTTCAGGTTAGAGCCTCAGCTGCTCCAACTATTCGAACGAGGAGAGAATCCCGTGAAACACGCGTTCCTCGGATTAATTGCTGCGACACTCATCGCCATTCCTGCAACCTCGTTTGCCGAAACCTACGTTTGGCAGAACGGCTGCGACGAAAGTCAGATCAACAACTCGGGAGTTGGCGACGGGTCGACCGATAGCACCGCCACCGGCTTCGCTCATATCCGCGCCTACGATCCCGATCCGGACGATGACAACGAAGGCTTCGAAGAGCGGGTTTTCTGGGACATCACCTACACCGGTCTGCTGGGACTTTTGACCAAGATTCATGTGCACGGCCCCGCTTTGGCCGGTTCGAGTAATCCAGGCCATATCTTCGATGTATTTAGCGATATCGACGACATCACTGCTTTTGGTGCGGATCTGACTTCCGATCGGATAACGCATAGCGATACGCTGTTCGGCATCATGCTCAACTCCGGTGGCCTCACGACCGGCTTTCCCGCCGACCATCTAGAATTCATGATCGACGGGCTTGCCTACGGGAACATCCACACGGATCTCTGGCCTTTGGGCGAGATCCGCTGTCAGTTCGTACTCGTAGACACGATCCTCACTGACCCGCAGACAAAGGATCAAGCCAAGTGTACTGCCGCACTAGGCAAAGGACTCGGCAAGGTTGCGAAGGCCGAAGACAAAGTGATCTGTAAGTGCATCAAGGGAGCCACCAAAGGGCAGGTTCCCGATGTGGAGGCATGCATTCTCCCCGACGCAAAAGTTCTGGACACGCAGGCGAAGACCAACGCTGATTTCAATAAACGCTGCACGGGTGTCGATAAGAACGGCGACCCTCGCCTGCCGTCCTTCGGTGTGACTGACGACGTAACCGTGAATGCGGCTGCCGTCGTCCAGTCCACCGATCTCATTCATTCCGTTTTCGGAGCCGATCTTACGGTATCGATCGACGACGGGACCAACGCCGATCTCGGCAAGTGCCAAGCACAGGTCGCAAAGACACTGAAGAAGTGCCAGGCGACCGTGACGAAGGAGTACAACAAGTGCGTGAAGGGCGACTTGGCCGGCAAGGTCGATCTGCCCATTGTTGACGCACACGGCTTCGAGCACTGCATGGAGGTCGACCGGAAGGGCAAGATCGCCAAGACCTGCGATGCGACCATCGGGAAGCTTCGCCAGACGATCGACAAGCAATGCCTCTCCGTCGATATGGCACTCGCCGCGCCCGGTTGCGGGCTCACTGATCCGGCGGATGCCGCCGCGTGCATGGAAGCAGCGGTGCGCTGTCAGGCCTGTAAATCGGGGAATACCGCGAACACGGCGGCGCTCGACTGCGACGTACACGACGATGGCGCGTCCAACGCCAGTTGTCCGTGAAATAGCCAGTTCAGTAATTTGAAATAGCCATTTCAATTATGTAGTCTCCCCCCATGACCGCCTCCGCCAGCCGGGCACGAGCCGCGAGAACGGGCCGGATTTCTCGCGCCAAAGAGGCCAAGCAGGCGGCCTACCGGGAGTTGGTGCTGGAAGCGGCTTTGCGCCTGTTCGCAGAGCACGGCTACGACGGCACCAAGATGGAAGAGGTCGCCAAGCAGGCTGGGTTCGCGCCTGCGACGCTCTACACCGTCTTCCGCAGCAAGGAGTCCGTCTACGAGGCGATCCTGGAGCAGGGCGTTTGGGGCATTCTCGACGCCTCTGCCGCGCGCGCGCGTGGAGCGGCAACTGCCTGGGACTCTGTGATCGAAAGCGTGCGCGGCAGCCACGGCTATCTCATCGACCATCCAGATTTTCTCAGAGTACAGCTTTGGGAAACCGGTAGCTGGGCCTTTGAGGAATCCGCGAAGACGTCCGCCTGGGCGCGTGCGTTCGAGGGCATGAGGTCGTTGTACGCGAGCTGCATCGAGCGCGGGAGTGTGATCGGCGACGATCCGGTGCTTATGGCCCAACTCACGCTTGCCATGCAGCAGACTCAACTCGCACGCTGGCTCGAGACCGGCGCGAAGCAGTCCAAAGAAGCACAGACCGAACAGATGATCGCGATGCTGACGCGCACTTTTGCCGTGTCTCACGCGACAAAGTGACGAAGCCAACAGGGCGAAAAGACGAGAGCCCGTAGGGCGAAGGGTCAGAGCCCGTAGGGCGATAAAATAGGAGCTTCCATGATAGTAGACGGAAAGAACATCGTGATTACCGGCGTGGGAAGCGGCCTCGGTCGAGAGATCGCGACCGCCTGCGTGCGTGACGGCGCGAATGTCATCATCGGTGCGCGCACGCGCAAACGTCTGGAAGAGGTCGCGGTGCAGGTCGATGCGAGCGGCGAGCACGTTGAGCTGCTGCCGACTGACATCAAAGACGATGCGCAGTGTGAGGCGATCGTAGCACAGGCCGAGAAGCGCTTCGGTCGTGTAGACGGCATGGTGCAGGTCGCGGCGTTCGAGCTTGCCGTCGGAGATCTCGCGGACTCCGATTTCCAATGGTGGCGGGAAGCCATCGAGGTGAACCTGATCGGTAGCGTGCAGATGCTCAAGGCTTCCGCCGCGTCCATGAAGAAGTCGGGCGGCGGTTCCGCCGTGTGGATCGGTTCCCAATCTCTGTACTTGCCGATGATGCCGCAAGCCGGCTACGCCGCATCGAAGGGCGCGCTGCTATCGGCGATGTACTACTTCGCCAAAGAACTGGCGCCCGACAAGATACGTCTGAACACGATACTTCCGAGCTGGATGTGGGGGCCGCAGGTCGAACTTTATACGAAGATGCAGGCGAGCGCGCGCGGCATCAGCGCGGAAGAAGTCAAAGAAGAGATCATCGCCGGAATTCCGATGGGGGAGATCGTCCCTGACGATGATGTCGCCCAAGCGGTTGTGTTCATGCTGTCGGATCGTGCGCGCATGATCACCGGTCAGTCTTTGGCCGTGAACGGCGGCGAGTGGATGCGCTAGGCGCCCCTCACGGAGTACGAGCAAAATGCACAAGCGAAAAGTCATCGTCTGGGGAACCGGATTCGTCGGTAAAATGGTCATTCGCGAACTGATCGGGCATCCGGCGTTCGAGTTGGTCGGCGTGATCGTCAACGACCCGAGCAAGGACGGTGTGGATGTCGGTGAGTTGGCCGGTTGCGGTCCGTGCGGGGTGAAGGCGAGTCGAGACATCGATGCGGTGCTCGCGTTGGAAGCCGACGCAGTTGCCTACTACGGCCCGACCGCCGAGTTCGTCAACGAGAACAACGAGAACATGGCCAGGGCGCTGCGGGCCGGCAAGAACGTCGTCTCAACGTCGAATACTCCGCAGGTATATCCGGCCGCTTGCCCCGAGAGCATCATCAAACCGCTCGAAGACGCCTGTGCCGAGGGCGGTACGAGCTGTTTCACCACGGGCATCGATCCGGGATTCGCCAACGACCTGTTCCCGCTCACGCTCATGGGACTCTGTGGGCGCGTAGACCGAATTCGTGTCCAGGAGATCCTCGACTACTCCACCTACACCGGCGACTACGGCGTGATGGGGTTCGGTGAGCCGATCGAGAAAATGTGTTTGCTCGAAGACACCAATATTCTTCTGTACGCGTGGGGCCACACGATCCCAATGATCGCGGAGGCGATGGGAGTCACGCTCGATGGTGTCGAGTCGGTCTACGAGAAGTGGCCTGCGAACGAGCGGATCGAGTATCCCCTGGGGGCGATCGAGAAGGGAATGTGCGCCGCCGTTCGCTTTGAGATTCAAGGTATGATCGGCGGTGAACCGCGCATCATCATCGAGCATTGCAATCGCATTACCAACGCTGCGGCTCCCGATTGGCCGCGCCCCGAACTCGACGAGAACGATTGCTACCGTGTGATCATCGACGGTAGCCCGAACATCACGCAGGAAACGAAATTCCGTGGTGAGGTGAACGGCGACGCGAACGCCGGCGGCTGCCTGTCAACGGGAATGCGTGCGATTCATGCGATCCCGGCCGTGTGCGATGCCAAGCCGGGGCTACTCTCGGCACTCGACCTGCCCTTGATCGGCGGCGCCGGAAATATTCGCTGATCGGCGGAGCCGGAAATATTCGCTGACCGGCGGCGCCGGAAATATCCGCTGATCGGCGGAGCCGGAAATATTCGCTGACCGGCGGAGCCGGAAATATTCGCTGAGCCGGCTAGGCCTGCGCTCAGACGGACGCCGCTCGCTCGATCATGTCGAGCATCGCGGTGTAGTTGCCCTGCATGAGTCCGACCGCATCTTCTTCACTCATGCCGCCCGGGCCGTACGTCGCATGCCAGCGTGCGTGGCACTTGCCATCGCCGAGATCCCGTACGCTCGCGACCACCGAGTAGTCTTCGAACGGGACGAGGTCGCCCTGGGTTACCGTGTAGTGAATCGCGTGCCCCTGTTCGTCGATTGAACCGAGCACCTCGTCTACCGTCGGGTCTATCCCTGCGATGTGGATGCGTCGTATCTGCCCGGGGCCCGTGCCGATGACCTCGATGCGTTCGGCGGCCTCGTACCATGAGAGATCTCCGAAGTTTCGGACGATCGCCCATACTCTCTCGAACGGTGCAGCGAGTTCTCGTTCAGCGATGCATTCGACCATGCGGAACAGCTCCTCAAATGACGTTGGGCAGCATGCCGCCTTCGACCCGGATGGCGGCACCGTTGGTTGCGCCGGCACGCGGGCTGGCGAGGAAGGTCACGGTGTCGGCGACCTCTTCGGGTCTAACCAAGCGGTGTAGTAGAACGCCGGGCCGGCTTTCGGTCACGAAACGTTGCTCGGCGGTAGCGAAATCCTCGCCGTCTTTCCTGTAAAACATCTCGACGACCTTTTCTAGATTCGCCGTCTTGGTCATGCCGGGTAACACAGAGTTTACCGTCACGTTTGTCCCTTGCGTGAGTTGCGCGAGCGAGCGCGCAATCGACAACTGCATGGCCTTGGTGGCGCTATAGTCCGGCATTTCTTTTGCCGGTATCACGGTGACGTTGCTGTTGATGAAGACGATTCGTCCGTCGTCGTTCTTCAGCATCGCTTTCAGAAAGTGACGTCCGAGTCGCAATCCACTCATGACGTTGACTTCGTGAAGTCTGGCCCACTGTTCGTCGGGCGCGTCGAGAATGCCGCTTATTTCGAAGATCCCCGTGTTGTTGACGAGAATGTCGACGGTTGGCTGTCCGTCGATGATTGCTTGGCATCCGTCGGCGGTTCCCGAGTCGGCTACCAGGCCGTTTGCGTCGGCGTCGTCGACGTCGGCGCGAATCGATGCGAGCGCGCGCTCGACGGTTTCTTCGCCGCGCCCGTTGACGACGACGCGCACCCCCTCGCGTGCGAGGGACTTGGCCGTGGCTAGACCGATGCCGGCCGTCGAGGCGGTGATCAGTGCAGTCTTGCCGCTGAGATGAAGGTCCATGGCCCCCGTTGGGTAGCCCGAGCGCCCGACCTTGTCACGCGGTCAGTCGCTCGTCCGCGCGTCTGTTTCCCAATGGCAAGATGCTTTTGCGCGCGGGACGCGTGTCGGATTGATTTGGCCTATGGATCTTGGGCTAGACGGAAAGCGTGTGTTGATAACAGGCGCCTATCGCGGAACCGGCGCCGCCATCGCGAAGCAGTTCGCAGACGAGGGCGCCGAGGTGCTCGTACACGGCTTCGAGCCTGGTGATGCCGACGGCGTCGTGGCCGAAATCATCGCGAACGGTGGCAAGGCTGTTTCGATCGCCGGTGACATCCTCAGCGACAATGGCGCGGCTCAGATGATTTCCCGCGTTCTCGCGGACGGGCCGGTAGACGTACTCGTCAACAACTACGGTACCGCAACCGGGCCGCGCTGGTCCGACGGCGACAGTTCGGACACTTCACATTGGATCGACGGTTACGAACGCAACGTGCTGACCGGTGTGCGCATGGCGCGCGGCCTTCTCGAACCCATGCGGGCCGGCGGCTGGGGCCGCATCGTCTTCGTCGGGACCGTCGGGTCGTTGCGGCCCGGGCGAACGACGCCGCACTACTACGCCGCGAAGACGGCGTTGGGGAGCGTGACGCTAACCCTGGCGAACGAACTCGAGGGGAGTGGGGTGACGGTGAACCTGGTCAGTCCCGGTGTGATCCGCACCGCCGAGGTCGAGGCGTATTTCACCGAGAAAGCCCGGCGCAAAGGATGGGGAGAGACCTGGGCGGAGATCGAGCCGCATGCCGTCGCGTCGTTCATGCCGAACCCGACCGGCCGCTTCGGCCGCGTCGAAGAAGTGGCTGCGACGGTCGTGTTCGTTGCCAGTGAGCAAGCGTCGTATTTGAACGCGGCGCATCTGCGTGTAGACGGCGGAGCCGTACAAACCGTGACCTGAGTTCTTACGTCGCGCGTGTGCCCCGATGTAGCGTGGGCCACGCGCGCAGACCAAGCTTGGTCTATGATACTATAGCCGATTCATGAGTCGTCTCGTCCGCCCTCTACTTCTGGCCGTTGCCTTCTGCGTTGCCGCAGTTGCAACCATCGCAACGATCTATACCGGCGGCAAGGCCGTGCATCCCGCGTTGCCGCCGCTGGGTATCTGGTCGGTCGTGCAAATGGGATTCGAATTGGCGAAGGTCGAGGCGGACGCCTTTGACGACCAGAAAGCCACTGTCCTGATGATCGGGGATTCGACGGTGATGGCTTATCCCAAAGGCCGTACGCTCTATGACCAGCTGCAGACGGTACTTGATCGGCAGTCGTTGCCGGTGCCCGCAGTCCAGGTCTACTCCGTCGCTGCTCAAGGCATGACGCCGGGCAACTTCTATCTAGCGCTCGACGGTATCGTACGTGCAAAACCCGATATCGTGACGATCGCACTGAACCTGGGTGTCATTCGGTCGTATCTGCCGCCGGTACTCCGACGTCCCGAACTGGCAGGCTGGATGAGCGCGCGACGTCTTCCGCGCGCATTAGTCGGCCTGCCCCTGCAGCACTACGGCGTCACCGCGGATCAACTTTTGTTTCATCAGCTGCTTGTGCGTACCCGCCAGCCTCGGCTTTGGTTCGTCCAGCGCAGAGAACAGGCGCGGGTTGGCCACTTCCGGCAGTACGCAGAGGACTATGTTGCCGAGCGTACCGGCTTGCGAACCGAGCCCATTGCGCGCGCCGCCCGGCGTAACGCCGTGATGCGCTCGGAAACGCTTCCCGGGGATAGAAATCGCTTCAACGAGCGTCGCGCTGACGAATTTTTCGGCGTTTCCATGCGCGGTCTCGACGAGAATCACTTTACGATGCGTGTTCTCGAGGCTCTGCTCGAGGAGCTCGACGCCGCCGGGATATCCGTCGTGATGTACGTGGTGCCGACGAATATCGATCATCTGCGCGACGTCGGTGTATATAACGAAGCTGGTTTGAGTAAGACGCTTTCGGTCTTTCGCGCCGCCGCGGATCGTTACGGCGCCTACTTCGTCGATGCGCACGATCTGCTTTCGGACGCCGCGTTCCGTGACGCGTTCGGTCACCTTTTTTACGACGAGCCGATCAACGGGCCTCAGTTGTTGGCCGAGCGACTTGCTCCCGACGTCGCGCGGGTGCTGCGACGCCGGCGGGGGGAGCGCTAGTGCTTTTCAGTACGCCGCAGTACGCGCTCTTTCTGGCGATGGCCGTCATTGCCGTGCGGCTCGCGCCGCGCAATCGTCGATCGATCGTCTTGTTGGCGATCAGCATCGTTTTCTATTCGTTGTGGTTGCCGGTCTATCTGCTGTTGCTCGGCTTCGACCTGGCCGTCAACTATCTGATGCTGCGCCGCATGGTGAAGAGCGAGCGACCGCGCGCTTATCTCGCCGTGGCCGTCGTGTTCACGCTGGCTCTGCTCGCACGCTTCAAGTACGCGGGCTTTGCGATCGAGACCGCCATGCCGCTGCTGACCGCGGTGATGGACGTCCCACCTGAGATTCCACATCTGTTCCTGCCCCTGGGGATTTCGTTTTACAGTTTCCAGATCATCGCACTGACGGTCGATACCTATCGTGGCGACATCAAACCGATAGACAGTTTCTGGCGCTACGTGCTGTTCATTTCGTTCTTCCCGCAGCTGATCGCCGGGCCGATTCTGCGCGGCAGCCATCTACTCCCGCAGCTGATGTCCGGCGGGCACATCACGCGTGAGCGCTCTCACCGAGGGATGTGGCTGTTGGTATCGGGAGCGGCGAAGAAGCTCATTCTGGCGGATTTCCTGCTCGCTCCTTTTGTGAACGACGCGTATTCCGTTCCCGGGTACGGAAGCGCCGGCTACCACCTCTGCACGGCTTTCTGTTTCCTGTTTCAGGTTTACTACGACTTCTCCGGCTACGTGGACATGGCACGCGGATCGGCACTGCTGCTGGGATTCGAGCTACCACACAATTTTTTGGAGCCGTACCTATCGCGCAACCCAGCGGAATTCTGGCGGCGCTGGCACATCACGCTTTCCGATTGGCTTCGCGACTACGTCTACATTCCGCTCGGGGGCAATCGGCTAGGTGAGCTGCGCGGCTACACGAACCTCACGATCACGATGGTGCTGGGCGGCCTGTGGCACGGTGCCGCGTGGCCCTTCGTCATGTGGGGCGGCTTGCACGGAATCTGGTTGGCGATCCATCGCTTGGCGGGCGGCGACACGCGCACCTTCGATAGGCCGGTGGTTTGGGCTGACGCGCCGAAGGTCGCCGCAACGTTCGTTGGGATGGCGTTCGTGCAGGCCAGCTTCCGCTCGCCGTCGCTCGCCGTCGCTCTGGAATTCTACGGCGGGTTCGCAAAATTCGATTTCTTTACCGGTTGGCCTCCCGTTCAGACGGCGATCGTGGTGCTGTGTTTCCTACTTCACATCGCCGAGCGTTGGGTGCGGCTGCACATGCCGGAGCTACGCGCGCGTGCGCGGCAGGGCCATCTGGCAACGCTCCTCGAAGGCGCGTTGGCGGGTGTTCTCATCGGAATCTGCTGGGCCGTCTCCGGCGCCGGCGGCGAGTTCATCTACTTCCAGTTCTAGCTATCGGCGTTTCTCGATGAGACCTAGTGCCGCCGTCTTGATCGGTTCGTAAAGCATCTCAGCGATGGCGATTTGTCCCGCCGCGGTTGGGTGAATGTTGTCGTTGAGAATCCGTTCGGCGTTGTTGGTGGCCGGTGCGAGGATGTCCAATACGAGCGGTACGTTGAAACGCGCTTCCAAACGGCGGTACATCGCCGCGTAGGCATCCAGCCGGGCACGATAAAGTGGGCCGACCTGGCCGGCTCGCTCGACCTGCGAACCGATCAGGAAGACGTCGACGCCCGCATCACGCATCGCTTCGATAGCTGCCGCGAGGTTGGCTTCCGCCTGCTCCGGCGTCGTGGCGCTGGTGATGTCGTTGGTTCCGATGGCGATGATGATCATCGCGGGTTTGAACGCGAGCAGTTCCGAGGCGCGCTTCTTTGCGTTGGCGCTGGCGTCTCCGGGGAATCCGGCGTTGTAGAGGCGGGCGTTGATTCCGTCTTCGATGAAGCGCGCCTGGATGAGGTCCGGGTAGTGCTGTTCCTTTTCGAGGGTGTTTCCAGCCGTGATGCTGTCGCCGAGCGCAATGATGATCGGTGAGTCTTCGGTGGGGAATCCAACCGGGGAACGTCGGCAGCCGCTCGCGCAGACTCCGGCCAGAAGTATCGGCAGCAGAACCGCGAAGAGAATCGCCCGTCGAACCGCCTTGAAGCCGGCAGTTGCGAGAGGGACGGTGCGCGGAGGTGTCATGGTCATGGCTCGTCCTTTTCTCGTCCCTTGTGCAGCCCGGCTCGCCGGGAGTTGCCACGAAACAAGCCATGGGCTGGCTTCGCCTGCGCACCGGCAGAGTTCCGGCGGACTATACGGCTGCTCCAACAATACGTCGATGTCGGTGCGGAGCCCTGCCGGCGCGCAGCGGCAGGGGCGCGGCCGCGCCCGGAGCACGGATTGCGAAGGACTCGGAACTACTGAGACGTCGTGTACAATGCCTTTCTCCGGAGTCACTCATGCGTGCCGGTAAACCGACAGTCTTGTATGTCCTCGCGCGGACCGTGATCGATACCCTGCGGATCACGTTGGCGACGATTGTGGACGTTCGCCTCGGGCGGTTCCGGCGCGAGCAGGGGGACGCTCGGCTTCGGTGGTGGTCCGGGCGACTGCTGGATCACGCGCGCATCCAGCGCACCGTCCACAACCCCGATGGTGTATCGATCCCGTCCGGTCGGCCGGTCATGCTCATGTGCAACCACGGCAGCCTGTACGACATTCCCCTGACATTCGTCTCTCTGAAAGGAAGCATCCGTATGCTCACCAAGCGCGAGTTATTCTCCGTGCCGCTGTGGGGCCGAGGAATGCGAGTCGCGGAGTTCATTGCGATCGACCGCAGCGACCACGAACGCGCTTTGCGTGATCTCGATCGTGCGCGAGAGAAAATGACGTCGGGGATCTGTCTTTGGGTGGCACCCGAAGGAACGCGTTCCAAGGACGGATCGATCGGAGTCTTCAAGAAAGGTGGTTTCATGCTGGCGCTACAGACCGGAGCGCTCATCATTCCTATCGGGATCCGCGGAGCCCATCAGGTGCTGCCCGCCGGAACGTTCAGCCTCGAGCAGGGGCGCGAGGTTCAGGTGCACATCGGTACCCCGATCGACGCTCGTGACTACACGGTCGACACACGCGAGGAACTCATCACCGCGGTGCGCGCAGCGATCGTTGCGCTAGCCGATATCGCGGAGCCGCCGGATCCGCCGGATTCACCCGATTTAGCGGATCTATCGGCCCAGGCCGCTAAGGCATCTGCAACAGCTCGATGACGATCGGCTCGTCTTCGCCAGGCGCACTCAAATAGCTAAACGCGACGTTCTCCGCGAACCGTTTGTAGAGTAAGTTCGTGAAGCCTGCCGCTTCGAGTTCGACGATTTTTGCGTCGATCTCGGGGCATCGGAAGCGAACGTGGTGCAAGCCCTCGCCATGCGCCGCCAAATGTTCGGTCAGTACCGATGGGCCGCCGAGTGGCTGCAGTAGTTCGATCTCTATCGGTCCGTCGTTGTTGGTGGCAATGCGGACGGGGAAGGCGACTTCCACACCGCGCGCGGTGCAGCCGGGATTGGGCGCATCGTAGACCTCGAACGCACCGTAGATCGGCTCGTAGCGTTCCAGGGCACGCTGCATGTCGTGCACCGCATAGGCCACTTGTTCGATGGGACCGAGGCCCAGGCTTTCGAATCTGTTATCGCTCGTCATGCTCCGACTCCGTGTCCGCGCGCTCTGTGATAACACACGAGCGATGTCCACCGAACAGCGACTTCGCCGGTGCGCTTCCGTCTCGCTTGGACCAGAACAAACCTGCTGGTACTCACAGATGGTTGCATTGCGCCGGTGCATCGCAGGGGAGCCACCGACATGAGAAGTATCTATGAAAACGAGGACCGTGCGGCGTTTCGTGACACGGTGCGCCGCTTTGTCGCCAACGAGATTACACCCTACGTCGACGAGTGGGACGAAGCCGGCGAAATCCCGTGGGAACTACACCGTAAGGCCGGTGCGCTCGGTCTGTTCGGATTCGGGATCGACGAAGAGTACGGAGGCTTGGGCTTCGACGATTGCTTCATGCGAGTCATTCTCGGCGAAGAACTGTCGATGTGCGGCGCCGGAGGCGTGGTTGCCGCTCTGACCGGCTGCAACATCATGACGGGGCCGCTTCAGTCGCTGGCCCCCGACGAAATCAAGCGCCGCGCGTTGCCCGAAATCATGTCGGGCGAATCCGGCGGCGCGCTCGGCATTACCGAGCCGGGAGGTGGCTCCGACGTTGCTGGAATGCAGACGACGGCGACGCGCGACGGCGACGACTGGGTCATCAACGGTTCGAAGACTTTCATCACCGGCGGCATGCGCGCTTCCTATTTCGTCGTCGGCGCGCGCACCGGTGACGCCGGGCTGGCCGGCATTTCGTTGTTCTTCGTCGAGAAGGGAACACCTGGGTTTACCCAGACGAAGCTCGACAAGAAGATGGGCTGGTGGAGTTCCGACACCGCGTCGCTGTATTTCGATGACTGCCGTGTGCCGGCCTCGAGCATGATCGGGAAGCAAGACGCAGGCTTCCTCGCGATCATGAACAATTTCAATTTGGAGCGCGTCGGTCTGATCTCTGCAGCTCTCGGCTCTTCGAAGCTTTGTCTTCGAGAGTCCATCGCATACGCGCAGGAGCGACATACGTTCGGCAAGCCGCTCATCAAACATCAGGTCATTCGCCACAAGATCGCTGAGATGTCGGCGCGTATCGATTCCGTCGAGGCCTATCTCAATCAGATTGCGTGGCTCGTCAATGAAGCGGGGGAAGGAGGGGTAGGGGAGATGCCGGTCGCAGAAATCTGTAAGGCGAAGTTCTGGGCCACACAAGTTTTCGAGTTCGTCGCGCGCGAAGCACTGCAGATTTTCGGGGGAGCCGGCTATCTGCGCGGCACCGCGGTGGAGCGCATGTACCGCGAGGTGCGCGTGCTGGCAATCGGCGGTGGGTCGGAAGAGATCATGCGCGATCTGGCCGTGCGCCAGATGGGGCTCTGAGTCGGCGGCTAGCGGTGTCTTCGGTGGTGCTTCTGCCGTATTCGTACCTATTGCCCTAAGGGCCAAAGCGGAGGAGTTGAGTGAGTTTCTCATCCAAGATCAACACGCAGTCGGACGCCTTTGCGCGCAATCGCGCCGAGATGCTCGAACTGATCGACAAGCTGCGCGATCTCAATGCGCGCGGCCGCATCAAATCGGAGCAACGCAAGCCGCGCTTCGAACAGCGCGGCCAGCTGACGCCGCGCGAGCGTCTCTCTCGCTTGCTCGATCCCGGCATGCCTTTTCTAACGATCGGAAATCTTGCCGGCTGGATGCTCGAGTCGACCGACCCCGAAAAATCGATGCCCGGCGGCAACGCGATTGCGGGGATCGGGTTCATCAACGGCGTGCGCTGTACGATCGTCGTCAACGATAGCGGTATCCAAGCGGGTGCGCTGACGTCCTCGACCGGTTTTCGTATCCGTCGTTGCCAGGAGATTGCGCTCAAGCAGAAGACTCCGTTCGTGCACCTCGTCGAAAGCGCCGGCGCGAACTTGATGGAATACACCGTCGAGGGATTCCTCCAGGGCGGGACACTGTTCGCGAACCTCGCACGACTGAGTGCGGCCGGCGTTCCGGTTGTCACGCTGTTGCACGGTTCTTCGACTGCCGGCGGCGCGTACATGCCGGGCTTGAGCGACTACGTGGTCGGCGTCAAAGGTACCGGTCGTGCGTTTCTGGCCGGACCGCCTCTGCTCAAGGCGGCTACCGGCGAGATCGCAACCGAAGACGAACTGGGCGGAGCCGAGATGCACGCAGACGTGACCGGGCTGGTCGAGTACTTGGCTGAAGACGATGGTCACGCGGTACTGCTGGGTCGACAAGTTATCGACCGCCTCCAATGGAACAAGCGATGCCCGCGTCGCGAGGCACGGTCGTTTGCGGAGCCGCTCTACGATCCCGAGGAGATCGCCGGCATCGTGCCGACCGACTACCGCAAACCGTACGATGTGCGCGAGGTGGTGGCCCGCATTGTCGATGGTTCGGAATTTCTAGACTTCAAACCCCGGTACGGCGTCAGCACGGTCTGCTTGCAGGCCGATATCTTCGGTCATGCGGTCGGGATCATCGGGAACAACGGTCCCATCGATCCCGACGGCGCGACGAAGGCGGCACAGTTCATACAGCTCTGCGATCAGGCGGACACACCGTTGGTCTTCCTACAGAACACGACCGGATATCTCGTCGGCACGCAGTACGAGCAGGGCGGAATGATCAAGCACGGATCGAAGATGATCCAGGCGGTCACCAACACGTCGGTTCCTCGATTGACCTTGATGATCGGCGCCAGTTACGGCGCAGGCAACTACGGCATGTGCGGTCGTGGTTACGATCCCGACTTCTTGCTGAGTTGGCCGAACGCGCGCACCGGTGTGATGGGCGGCGATCAAGCGGCCAAAGTAATGTCGATCGTGATGGAGGGCGCGGCGAAGGCGCGCGGAACAGAAATAGATCCGGAAGCGATGAAGGCGCAAGAAGGTATGCTCACTGAAATCTTTGATTCCCAGTCGGATGCTTTCTACACGTCGGGGCACTTGCTCGACGACGGCATGATCGATCCGCGCGATTCGCGAAAAGCACTCGGTTTTTTGCTCGACACGATTTGGGAGTCGCGCAATCGAACGGTGACGCCGAACAGCTTCGGCGTCGGACGGATGTAGGCGGGGCGGTGACGTGAAGAAGTTCGACAGCATCCTCATCGCCAATCGAGGCGAGATTGCAGCAAGAATCATTCGAACGGCCGGCGGACTCGGCTTCCGAACGATTGCAGTCTATTCGGAGGCCGACTCCGATGCCGTGCACGTCAAGGCGGCCGACGACGCCGTGCTGCTCGGTCCTGCGCCGGTCGGCGAGTCCTATCTAGATATGGATCGTGTGCTCGACGCCGCAAAGCGCAGCGGTGCCGATGCGATACACCCCGGCTACGGTTTCCTGTCGGAGAACGCCGACTTCGCGCGCGCCTGCGAGCAGGCGGGGCTCGTGTTCATCGGTCCGACGGCTGCGGCCATCGACCTGATGGGCAACAAGGCCGAGGCCAAACGTCACATGATCAAGGCGGGTGTCCCCTGCGTGCCCGGCTACGAAGGCGAAGATCAGAGCGACGAGGTCTTCGCGCGCGCCGCCGATGAGATCGGTTACCCGGTCATGGTGAAGGCGGCCGCAGGCGGTGGTGGGCGAGGCATGCGCCTAGTGGACGACAAGGCCGATCTTTCGGGCGCGCTCGAACTTGCGCGATCGGAAGCGCTAAACGCGTTCGGTTCGGGCGAACTCATTCTCGAGAAGGCGATCCTGCGCCCGCGTCACGTCGAAATTCAGGTCTTCGCCGATCACCACGGATCCGTCGTTCACTTCGGTGAGCGTGATTGCTCAGTGCAGCGCCGCCATCAGAAAGTCATCGAAGAAGCGCCGTGCCCGGTCATGAGCGAAGAACTACGCGAGCAGATGGGCGCTGCGGCGGTCGAAGCGGCCAAGAGCATCGAATACCGGGGCGCCGGGACGGTCGAGTTCCTGCTCGACGAGGACGGCGCGTTCTATTTCCTCGAGATGAACACGCGGCTTCAGGTCGAGCATCCTGTCACCGAATTGATCTCTGGATTCGATCTCGTGGGTCTTCAACTGGCAGTCGCGCTCGATGAAGTCCTGGATCTCGAGCAAGAGGACATCGAGCTATTCGGCCATGCGGTGGAAGTGCGCCTGTACGCGGAGGATCCGGTCGAAGATTTCCTGCCGAGTACCGGTCGGATCGACCGTTGGTCGCCGCCGTCGGGAGAGGGCGTGCGCGTGGACGCCGGTATCGACACCGGCGTTGAAATCACGCCTTTTTACGATGCAATGGTCGCGAAAGTGGTCGCCTGGGGAGAGACGCGCGACATTGCGCGTCGCCGACTACTCGACGCACTCGGCACCACCGTGCTTTTCGGGCCGCGGACGAATCGCGAATTCCTCATCGCCGCGCTCGCAAGCGAGCGCTTCGCCGCCGGTGAAGCCACGACGGCCTTCATCGCGGAAGAGTTCCCGGATGCTCGGCTGAGAGACACAGAACTCGACATCGATCTCGTCGCTGCGGCGGCAGTCGTGCACTATGAACACGACTGCGCGCAGGCTGCGTCTCGGCTGCGCAGCGGTGCCGACGAACTGCGAAACTGGAGTAGCTCCGGGCCTCTCGCGACGCGATATATCTACGCTTCGCGCGATAGAGAGTACGACGTGACGGTGTCGCCGCTATCGCGCGATTCCTACTCGGTCGTGCACGGCGAGCGCAGTATCGACATCCGCATCAGCAGCCGAGAAGAGGGCTGCGTCACGCTGACAGTTTCGGGGCGCAAGCGCCGCGTGTACTGGCAGGTTCCGGATTTGGGGCGCATTCATGTCGCGGTGTCGGACCAAGGCGCGACGCTCGTGAATTTGCTAGGGCAGCGGGTCGGCGCCGGTGAGGCCGAAGGCCAGGGGACCGTGCGAGCACCCATGCACGGAGTCTTGCTCGAAGTCGACGTCGAGGTCGGCCGGGTTGTTGCGAAAGGGGACCGACTCGCGGTGCTCGAAGCGATGAAAATGCAGCACGAGATCCTCGCGGAAGTGGACGGCGTCGTCCGCGAGGTTGCGGCGGCCGTCGGCCAGCAAATCGCAGCCGACGAGTTGATCCTCGAAATTGAGGCCGATCCGCAAGGCGAGGACGCAAATTAGGGCTGACGAGTCTGTCAAGCTTGTCAGACCTGTCGGGCCGGTTCGTTAAGGAGAACGTCATGAATTCACGCATCTGCGACATGTTGGGAATCGAGTTCCCGTTGCTCGCGTTCAGCCACTGCCGCGACGTCGTGGCAGAGGTCTCTCGTGCCGGCGGCATGGGAATCTTCGGGGCGGTGATGTATCCGCCGGATCGCCTCGAGGAAGAGCTCAGCTGGATCGATGAACACGTAGACGGAATGCCCTACGGCGTCGATCTCATCGTGCCGAACAAGATCGAAGGCAAGGATCGCGAGGTCACGCCGTCGGATCTCGCCGGCATGGTCCCCGACGAACACAAGGAATTCGCGAACGAGATTCTGCGCAAGTACGACATCGACACATCGGATCTCGAAGGCCAGCGCGGCCTGAGTTCGCAGTTCGGAAGCAATCTACGCGAAGACGGCGCGGCGCGTCTACTCGAGGTGGCTTTCTCGCATCCGATCAAGCTGATCGCCAATGCGCTCGGCGTACCGCCGAAGATCATGCTCGACATGGGCAAGCAGCATAACGTAGCGGTCGCCGCGTTGGTCGGAGCGAAGCAGCACGCCATCCGTCAGGTGGAGGCCGGCGTTGACATTCTCGTCGTTGCCGGCGGCGAAGCCGGCGGGCATTGCGGCGACGTGAGCACGCTGGTGTTGGTTCCCGAGATTCACGAAGCCATTCAGCCCTACGGCGACACGCCGATACTGGCCGCCGGCGGGATCGTGACCGGTCGTCAGATGGCGGCTTGCATGGCCATGGGCGCGTCGGGCGCATGGACCGGCTCGGTGTGGTTGACGACCAATGAAGCGGAGACCGCGCCGGTGGTGAAAGAGAAAATGCTGGCTGCAGGATCGCGCGACACCGTCAGGTCGCGTGCACGTACCGGCAAGCACTCGCGTCAACTACGCTCGCCCTGGACCGACGCGTGGGAGAGCAAAGGAGCGCCCGATGCGTTGCCGATGCCGCTACAGGGCTTCGTCAGCGAACCGGCGCTGCGTAAAGTGGACAAGCTCGCTGCCGGCGGCCACGAAGGCGCGAAGCAACTCGCGACTTACTGGGTGGGGCAGGGCGTCGGACTGATGAACCAGAGCAAGTCGGTGCGCGCCGTCGTGCAGGAGTTCAAGGAAGACTTCCTCGCGGCAACCGAGCGCCTCAACGGTTTTCTCGAAGACTGAGCGGGCAGGAGTAACGATGTTCCAGCAGCCGACCGATTTTCGCGATGAGTGTGATGCCCTCTATGGACTCCTCTCGACGCTCGACGACGACGCGTTCGCGCGCAAGACACAGTTCAAAGGATGGACGATCAACGACGTCGTCAGCCATCTGCACGCGTGGAATCGCGCTGCCGACCTTTCGCTCGTCGACCCTGAGAAATTCGCAGCCGATCGAGACTGGCTGGTCGGAGAGATGCTCAAAGGCGCGGCGATCGGCACCGTGGAGAGGCGTTGGCTCGACGATGCCCGAGACCGCGAGCGGCTCGAGCAATGGCACGAGTACTACGGCGCGATGGTTGAGCGATTCTCGCAGGCCGATCCCAAGCAGCGACTACAGTGGGCGGGGCCTGACATGAGCGTGCGGTCGAGCATCACGGCCCGCTTGATGGAAACCTGGGCGCACGGCCAGGAACTCTACGATTTGCTCGGCGTCGAACGCATGAACGGCGACCGGATCAAGAACATCGCCGTCCTGGGTATCAATACCTTCGGTTGGACCTTCGTCAATCGTGGACTCGACGTACCGACCGAGGTCCCGCACGTTCGCCTGACCGCGCCGTCGGGCGAGATATGGACGTGGAACGACCCCAGCGAGACCAACTATGTGGCGGGCGATGCCACGGCGTTCTGCCAAACGGTTACGCAGGTGCGTAACGTCCGAGATACCAAGCTCGAGGTGGTGGGTGAGACGGCCACCCGCTGGATGGAGATCACACAGTGCTTCGCAGGTGGTCCCGAAGATCCGCCGGCGCCCGGCAGCCGTTTCACAGCGAAATAGACAGCCGCGCGCGACGAGGTACCGATCGATGAAGACGGAAGTATTGGTTGATGGATTGGCGTTCGGCGAGGGACCTCGTTGGCACGATGGCCGGTTGTGGTTTTCGGATATGCATGACCACTGGGTGCTCGCGGTCGATCTGGCGGGCAACGTCGACAAGATCATCGAAGTACCCAATCGACCCAGCGGTCTCGGATGGCGCCTCGATGGGACACTGCTCATCGTGTCGATGACCGACCGAAAGCTGCTTGCCTACGACGGTAGCGGCCTCGAGGAGGTAGCCGACCTTTCGTCGGTTGCGGCGTGGCACTGCAACGACATGGTCGTCGACGCGGTCGGTCGCGCCTACATCGGCAACTTCGGTTTCGATCTCGACGCCGGCACGGGCTTTCAGCCCGCTGTCATCGCTCTCGTCGATACCGACGATTCTGTGCGCGTCGTTGCGGATTCGATGGCGTTTCCCAACGGTACCGTCATCACGCCCGATGGGAAGTCGCTCATCGTCGGTGAAACGTTCGGTCAGCAGCTCACCGCGTTCGATATCGCCGAAAATGGCGATCTATCGAATCGCAGACAGTGGGCGCTCATGCCCGAGGGAGCGGTTGCTGACGGAATCTGTCTCGACGAAGCGGGCGGTGTCTGGGTGGCGTCGCCGACCTCAAAAGAATGCATTCGTATCGAGGAAGGCGGCAACGTGTCGCATCGCGTGGCCTGCGACCAAGGTGCCTTCGCCTGCATGCTGGGCGGCGAAGACGGTCGCACTCTCTTCATTCTGACTGCACCCGCGAGCAATCCCGACGAGTGTCGCGAGGCCCGCGGAGGCCGCATCGAGACCTGCCAAGCCCCGCACGCGCGCGCCGGTCTGCCCTAGACGCGCCGGTATGCGCTAGACGCGCCGATCTGCAATGGACCGCGCCGGTATGCGCTAGATCGTGCCTACGAGGATGCCCAGCTTGCCCTTGGCCATGTCTGCGATAGCGCGTGGATCGAAGATCACGTGCAATCCGCCGGTCTGCATGTCGCGGAAGCAGCGCTGTAGAAGACTCGGATTGCGCAGCCCGGCGCTCCCCGATGCTTCATAGGCGAATCGTACGACGTCTTTACACACGTCGTTGATGTGGCTCGTCGCGCCTCTCGTGCGATTGATGAGTTCGGTAGTGGCCGGTGCGCCCGTCTCCATGTGGGCGACGGCCGCGCCGTAGGCGTCGTGCACCAGCAAGCGAGCGGACTCGAGCGCCAACGTGCGCCGACCGTACTCGAACTGGAATGCCTGTTGTTCTTTGAGAGGCGGTGAGCCCATGCGTTCGCGCCCGCCTTCGACGATGCGCGTGATTTCGTCCATCGCGCGTCGCGCTACACCGAGCGCCCAGCCGGCGGAACTACTCGCGCCGAGCACCACAGGCCCCAGGCCGTAGAGTGCGCCACCGGTGTTGGGTTGCGTCGTGAACAGAGAGAAGGTGTACGCGTCCTCGACGAATTGCTCGGGGACGTCGTAGTCCACGCTGCCGGTTCCGCGCAGGCCTATGGTATCCCAGTTGTCCCAGAGCTTTACGTTGGTAACGGGGACGAAGTAGCAACGTATCGACGGCATGCCGTCGTCGCCGATGATCGGTTCGCCGCCCTGCATCACGATGGCGCTCGATCCGATGTAGTCCGAATGCTTCGAGCCGCTTGCGAACGAGTGGTGTCCCGATACGCGAATTCCGCCGTGTTCCAACGCTGCGACACTCAGCGGCGCGAACATGCCCGCTGCACAGCCCTTGTCGGCGATCGCCCGGCCGGCATCCGGCGCGACGTAAGCGGTATAGGCCATCGTGTTGCAGTTCTGCGCATACGCCCAACCGGTCGAGCCGTCGGCGTAAGCCAGCTCTTCGCATACATCGAGGATCGTGCTCGTATCGGCCTCCGCACCGCCCAGCTCGCGCGGCGCCATGAGCAGAAATAGGCCGCTCTCTCGTAGCTTGGCGACGACCGGCTCGGTCAGAGTCGTCGCCGCTTCGATGGCGTCGGCCTCGGCCTCGATTACCGGCCGCAGGCCGCGAGCTGTCTTGAGGTGATCGGCGTTCTTAGACATGACTTCTCTTTCCCCCCTAAACATCGCTCGCGCGCTCGGCGCGTAGCTTCACGAGTGTTTCCACGTTTTCCGCATGCTGCTCTCGCGAGATGTTGTAGCCCATCAGGCATACGAGAGAAGCCAAATAGAGACCCACGACCGTCGGTGCGTAGACCATGCCAAGGTGCGCGATCACGGCGGCGTCGACCTCGCCCGGCTGCGCGCCTTGCGGGAACGAAACGGCACTGAGAATCACCGTTCCCATGACGACACCGAGCCCGGCAAGCGACTTCGCGATGAAGCTGCGTGCGGCGAAAAAGATTCCCTCTGAGCGGCGTCCGGTCGTGAGTTCCGCCTCTTCGACGACGTCCGACATCATTGCTGTGACGAGCGTCGTGGACGCGATGATCAACGTGACTTCGATGATGTTGAAACCCACGAGGCACAGCAGAAGCTCATTGCTTCCGTTGGGAGGCATGTAGCCGCCGAAGCGAAGTAGGATCGGTATCGGTCCTGCTATCGCCGCCATCAACGAGAGCGCGATGGCGGCACGCTTCTTCCCTACACGCGCCGAAATGATCGGCGCGGCGGCGAGCGCGATCAGCGCGGAGATGAACCCTGACGGTACGAGCAGCCCGATCTGTTCCGCCCTGAGTTCCCAGAAGTACGTCGTCAGATAGATGTGCATCGCACTGCCGAGACCGCCCGCTGTCGCGGCGAAAATCCCGAACCCGAACAGCGAGACGAAGGAACGATTCCAAAGCGTCTCACGCGCTTCCGAGAGCGCCGCAGTGATGGATCGTTTTCGCTTGGCGGGAGGTGATTGCAGGTATGGAATGTGGCGATGCGTGCCCAGAGCCGAAATCATGATGGCGATGAACATGAGAACGCCACCGATCATGCCGTATGTCTGATAGCCGGCCGGATTGAGCTGCCCCGTTGCGATCTCTTCGGTGGGGACGAGTAACACGAGGTAGGCCATGACGGCGATGGCAATGCCGCCGGCCCAACCGAAGAAGTGCCGGACCGCGGCGAGCTTGGTTCGTTCGTCGTAATCGGCTGACAATTCGGGCGCCAGGGCGGTGCTCGGAACCTCGTAAAACGTGATCATGGTTCGCACGAAGATCGCGGCCGTAAGTAGATATAGAAACAGGCCTTGTTCGCTGAGCTCAGGCGGATTCCAGAGGTAGTAGTACGAGACGGAGACCGGCAGTGCGGCGGCGTACATGAGCGGGTGGCGACGTCCCCAGCGGCAGTGGAGGCGATCGGAGAAGTTGCCCACGATCGGGTCCGAGATTGCGTCGACGAGCAGTGCGATGAAGATCGCCAAGCTTGCCAGCTTGCTCGGCAGTCCGAGCACCTGGTTGTAGTAGAGCAACAGGAAGAAGGCGAAACCGTTGTCTTTGATGCCGAACGCGACGGATCCGAATCCGTAGTAGAACAGGGTGGACAGGGCGACCTTGTCGTTCGTCGAGTGGGGATTGTGCGCGGTCATTCGTGGTCGGCGTACTAGCGATAGTAGGTCGCGCGCGGGTTGCCGATCCAGTCCGGCACGCGCAGCAGCGACGGCCCGTTTACGTTCTCGTGATGGGCGGACGTCGGCGACGAGGGCACGATCGGTCCGTCCACGAGCGGGGTAGCGTGGAAGCGGTGCTACTCGATGACGAGTAACACCGCTCCCTTAGCGACTTCTTTGCCGGGGCCCGAGTCGATCGACTTCACCGTGCCGGCACGGTCGGCGTTGATCTCATTGCCCATCTTCATCGCTTCGAGAATGAGCAGCACATCACCGACCTTGACGGTGTCGCCCACCTTCACGCTGTACTCGATGATGAGCCCGGGCATCGGTGCGACGATGGCGCCGGCGGCTGCCGAGCTAGCGGGTGCCGGTGCCGGCGCTGCTACTGCAGCGGGTGCAGCGACTGCAGCCGGCGCCGCTGCCGCGGCAACTGGAGCCGGTGCGCTGGCGATCATGGCACTGGCACCCGTCGGGTCGACGTCTACGGCGAAGTACTCGCCATCGACGAAGACGTTGAACGTTCGCGCGTTCGCGGTTTTCTCGGGGGTGTCCTTCGAAGGCCTCTCGATCAGTTCTCCAGCACGCGCCTTCTCGACGAGTTCTTCTTCGCGCTGCGCTTCTTCTAGCGTCTTGCCCGACAGCTCGGCGGGAATCGGTTCCTTGCCGTACTTCCAGCTGAGGAATCTACGGCCGGTTGTCGGATAGATGGCGTAGGTCAGGATGTCGCAGGGATCGCTCGTGATGTCGGCGATCTCGGCCGCAGCCTTTTCCATTTCCGGCTCTAACAGATCGGCCGGTCGCTTCGTCGTCGGCTTGCTCATCTTGTGGCCGACCAGACATTTCTTGACGACTTCGGGCTTCATCTTCGCCGGCGGGCGACCGTACAAGCCGGCGACGTAGTCTTTCACCTGCTCGGTAACACGCTCGTAGCGACCGAACAGCACGTTCATGACCGCCTGCGTTCCGATGATCTGAGACGACGGCGTGACCAACGGCGGATAGCCGAGGTCAGCGCGCGTACGCGGCAATTCGGCGGTGACTTCCGAGAGGCGATCCATCGCGCCCGCCTGCTTCAGCTGAGAAACCAGATTAGACATCATGCCGCCCGGAATCTGGTGCACGAGCACCTCGGCGTCGATGGTTGCCATTCGGCTCGTGTCGAGGAAGTCGCGGTACTTCGGGGCGATCGATTCCAGGTGTTTGGAGCATTCGATGAGCGGCTCTAGGTCGATACCCGTGGCGCGTTCGCTGCCCTCGAGGGTGACGATCATCGGCTCGACGGCCGGTTGACCGGTGCGCAGCGCCAACGGCGCCAAGGCACAGTCGATGATATCGACACCTGCTTCGATGGCTTTGAGGCAGGTCATCGAAGCGAATCCCGAAGTGTAGTGCGTGTGCAGCTGGATGGGAATCGAGATCGCGTCCTTGAGTGCCGTAATCAGCTCGAACGCATCGAGAGGTGCCAACAGACCTGCCATGTCTTTGAGACACAGAGAGTCCGCGCCCATGTCTTCGATGATCTTGGCCTTGTTGACGTAGTAGTCGATCGTGTAGATCGGTCCGCCCAGGCGTCGCTCGGTTACCGTGTAACAGACCGTGCCCTGGATGTGCTTGCCGGTCTTCTTCAGGGCCCGGAAGCTTGTCACCATGTTGCGCTCGTCGTTGAGCGCATCGAAGACGCGGAATCGATCCATGCCGGTTTCGGCTGCCTTCTCGCAGAACGCTTCGACGACGTCGTCGGCATAGTGTCGGTAGCCGACCAGGTTCTGGCCGCGCAGCAACATCTGCAGAGGAGTTTTGGTCAGGCGCTTGAACGTAGCGAGTCGTTCCCACGGGTCTTCGGCAAGAAATCTGTGCGTGGCGTCGAATGTCGCTCCGCCCCAAACCTCGAGCGCGGCGAAGCCCGCGTTGTCGAGCCGTTCGACGATCGGGAGCATGTCTTCCATTCGCATACGCGTCGCCAGCAAGCACTGATGGCCGTCGCGGAGCGTCGTATCCATGATCCCGACGGGATTGGCCTTTACTTTCTTGGAAGCGGCCTTCTGACGAGCGGGCGACGACTTCACTTGTACGCGCGACTTGGAGGCTTTCTTCTTACTCGCCTGCTTGCTCGGCTTCTTGCTCGCCTTTTTGGCGGGCGACTTGCCGTTCGCTTTCTTGGCGGCTGCCTTCTTCGTCGTCTTCTTCTTGCTTGGCTTCCTAGTTGCCACGTACTTCTCCCGAACCCTGTGCTTCTGTGCTTATCGCGTTCTTGCGCGTGCTCGTTCTCGCGCGTTCCGTGTATCCCGCGTTAGCGGCGGCCTGCGAGCCCGCCCGCCATTCGTCCGTTCATCAGTGCCAGCCGACCCGCGAGGCCCCACTGCGAGGACGCGGCGCTGGGCCGCGCGATTCTGCTTGCGGATGCCTGCGCCTCCTCGCGTAGGAGGATTTCGACTGCCGCGAGGGCGGCGGCGACCTTCTTTTTTGATCGCTGGGCGCTTGCCTGGGCTCGCTGGGCTGCGTCTGGACGAGGATCCATCAGGAAGTTCATATACGTGACGGGCTGCCGCCAAAAGCGATTCGGCAGGAATTTCGCGCTCTTCGCCCCGCTTTCCAGGGCGCGCCCGGCCGCGCCGCGCAGTGCGGCGTCACGATCCCCAAAATTGCACTGCCCACCGCACCGGTGGACTGGCTGCGGCCAAGCGTTACAACGTGCGAGGTGAGTATCAGCCGAGGCGCGACAAATGGAAGCGGAAATGGCGAAGCGAGGGCCGGCGTATGAAGCCGCTACTCGATTCGTACTCCGGAGCCTTCGAGGCCGGTCTCACGCCCGTGCGTTTCTCGCGGCAGGCGTTGGCCGATTTGGGGCGCGAGTATTTCTTGCTTGGCCATCTCATCGACCGCGTCGGATTGCCGCTGGTGATGGAACGATTCGGGAACGAGTCCTACGTGCAGTTTTCGATCGAAGAATGGATGGGGGCAAGCCCGATCTATTCGGTGCGTATGCAGCGAGCGCTGGGGTTCGAGGGCGACGAGGTCGGCACCGTCTTCAAGAACATTCAGCTCGATATCGGCGCGCCGCCGCAGTTCATGGATTTTCAGTTTCGCCTCGATCGGCCCGACTACGGTGAGTTCTGGTTGGCGCACTGTGGCGCGCTGCTCGACGTCGAGCCCTTCGGCGAGAAGCAAGTGCGCATGATGTGCCACGAGATCGAGGATCCGACGTTCGATGCGACCGCGGCCGCTACACACCCATGCATGAAGATGCGGCCGATCCACCGACCTCCGCGCATTCCTGCAGGACGAACACCGCATTGTCGCTGGAAAGTCTTCATCGACGAGCACAGCACGCCCTACGAACAGCACGCGAACCTGGATCTGAATGCTGCGTCAAAGCTGGCGTCGATCCCGATCGACCTGCCACCAGACGACGCCGACGTCGACGGTGGTTGGCCCGACTATTCCGGTCCATTCGACGCCGGATTTCAATTTGAAGATCTCAACCATCGGGCGCTCGTGTTGATCGGGCAAGAGGCTGCCGTGCAGGCGCATCTGCTGGTGCGCGCATACTTGCGTTGTATCGCCGATCGTTTCGGTGACGAGGTTGCCGTCGCAATAGGAGCGCGCCAATGGGTTGGAAGCGCGGCGGTCGGCGCTCACCGGTTGAAGAAGGCGCTCGATATCGGCGGTAACGGCGTCGATGCGATCGCGAAGGTCTTCCAAATGCATCCGCATTTCATGCCGCGGACGTACATCGATTGGCGGGTCTCGTTGTCTGCCACCGGCAATGTGCGCCTCTCGCTCGGCGATTGCGCCGCGCTCGAAGAGGGGGATTGCTACTCCTGGTTCGCGGCCGTCGATGGCGGTGTGCCGCCGGCGTTCGATGCCGTTGCCGGCGCCGTCAATCCGTTTGCGACGTGCCGCGCGGTCGCGCCTTGTGGCGACGAGCGATTCGCATGGGAGGTCGAGATCGATCCTGCCAGTGCAGCGCAGCCGGACCCACCCGAACTCGCGCTCGTGCGCATCAGCCGTGGCGCCGAGTTCCCGTTCGTGCGCCGCCGCCCGCTACGTATGTAGCCTCAGCGACGTTTGGGATCGTTCACGTTGTAGATCCGCGCCATCGATTGCGAGACCAACGACCCCACGGGGAGTGAAACGTCGGACTTGCGCGCCAATTCGAGTGCCCAGGCGAGATCCTTCTCGGCGATCTTCATGTAACCGCGCATCAGATCTTGGTAGCCCACGTCGTTGACGGTTTCGTCGGGAACTTTGTGCGTCGCGAGAAAGTTGGTCATCAATTCTGTGATCTGACCGTTCGAATGGCCGGCCTGTTCGAGAATCTCTTGCGGAAGCCCAATCGCGCGGGCCAGAGCCATCGACTCGTAGGCGGCGGCCCATTGAATATAGGTAATCAGATTGATGCAGAGCTTCAGCTTGGCGCCGTTGCCGAGGACGCCGGCATGAATCAGTGCAACCTCGGTAGTGGCTTCCAGGTAGGGGCGTGCCGTTTCCAACGCTTCGGCGGGACCACCGATCATGTACGTGATCTGCTTCATGGCCGCGCGCATCGCGCCGCCGGTCACGCATGCATCGAGGACGGCGACGTTCTTCGCAGCGGCTGCGTCATGCACCGCAGCTACGGTCTCCGGCATCACCGTGCTGTGAATCAGGATCACGCCGCCCGACATGCCGGCCAATAGACCGTCGCCGCCGAAGACCACCGCGCGTACGTGATCGTCCTCGGGAACGCAGATCCCCACCACGTCCGCCGCTTCCCCGACCGCACGCGGAGTGTCGGCAGCCTTCGCTCCGCCGGCGACGAGTTCCGCGATCGGATCGGGCGCAAGATCATAGACCGTGGTTTCGAAACCGGCGGGCGCAAGATGCGCGGCGATGGGCTTGCCTTGATTTCCGAGTCCGATGAATCCACAGCGAATGGTCACGACATCTCCTTTTCGATTCTCTCCGATGCGCGCCCGTGGCCGGGCCGCGAGATCTTGCCTGCAGCCTGGCGCTCGACTACCGTGCCGCCATGGCACTCACGCTGCAAGAAATATCGGACCGAATGGAAATTCAGGACCTTCTCTATCGCTACGCCGACGTCATTGATCAGAAACGTTTCGATGAACTCAACGACGTTTTTCACGAAGACGCGCACGTCGACTACAGCGCCTTCGGCGGTTCGGTGGGGAACCGCGAGGAAACCATCGACTTCTTGAAAAAGGCGTTGCCGTTGTTCCCCAACACCCAGCACCTGAACGCGAACGTTCAGATTACCGTTGATGGCGATACCGGCGAGGGCAGGGTGATGTGCCTGAACCCGCAGCAGTTGGGCATGCCCGACGGCACCACCCATCTGTTCTTCCTAGGGCTGTGGTACGTAGACGAGTATCGGCGCACCGACGCAGGCTGGCGTATCTACCGTCGCTCGGAAGTGAAGAGTTGGACGTTCAATACGCCCGACTTCATGAACCTCTAGCTGTAGAAGCAATGAGATAGGAAGGGCTATTTGCCCTTGCGATCAGGCAGGAAGGGCTATTTGCCCTTCCAGTTCGGCGCGCGCTTCTCGGCGAACGCCGTTGCTCCTTCGATGGCGTCCTCGCTGGTGAAGACGGCGTTGACGATGTCGCCCTGCTTCTTGAACATTTCCGACGTGTTCCAATCCTGCTGTTGCAGCAATACAGCCTTACTCGCGGCGACGGCCATGGGCCCGTTGGCGGCGATGCGCGACGCGAGCTCTTTGGCCCCATCGAGCGCGGAGCCGCTGGGCACGACCTTGTTGATCAATCCGATCTCGAGCGCGCGCTGCGCATCGATGAAGTCGCCGGTCAGCGCGAGTTCCATGGCGATACGTGGGGGTACTTGTCGTGGCAGCTTCATGAGACCGCCGGCTGCAGCGGCCAGGCCGCGTTTTACTTCCGGAATCCCGAATTTCGCGTCATCGGCGGCGACGATCATGTCGCAGGAGATGGCCAACTCGAGGCCGCCCGCGAGCGCGTACCCTTCGACGGCGGCAATCAACGGCTTGCGCGGGCTGCTCTCGGTCAGGCCTGCGAAACCGCGACCGGCGATATGCGGCATCTCGCCGGTTACGAACGCCTTGAGGTCCATTCCCGAGCAAAACGTTCCGCCGGCGCCCGTCAGGATGGCGACGCGGAGGTCCTCGTTGCCGTCGAGCTCGTCGATAGCGGCGGCTACGCCTTCTGCCAACGCGCGATTGGCGGCGTTCCTCGCTTTCGGGCGGTTGAGCGTGATGACGAGTATACCGTTGTCTTGGCTAGTCAGGACTTCATCGGCCATTTCTTCTCTCCATGTCGGGAATTCTCGCGGCGTCCGTTGCGCGCATATGGTCCGGAGGTATGCCCTGCGAGGCTTCGGTTGGCAAGGAGTTGTCGGGGCTCTAGACGCGGACCAACATTGGCAATACCCGGGCCGCTGCGTTAGCAATTTCCGGTCAGTAACTCGGCTCGATCCTGTCTGGCGAGAGCCGACATGCCCACACGCCTACATGCCCCCAGGAGTCCAGCACTATGGATATGCAATACTCGCCCGAGCAGCTCGCCTTCCGAGACGAGGTCCGCGCATGGATCCAATCGGCCATGCCTGCCCACATCAAAGAGAAGGCCGACAACGGTGGGAACTTCGAACATGAAGAAATCATGGAGTGGCACAAGGTACTCCACTCGAAGGGCTGGGTTGCACCGAACTGGCCCGAGGAAGTGGGTGGAACCGGCTGGGATGTCGCCCAGCGCCACATCTTCAGTGAAGAACTCGTCCGCGCGAACGCCCCGAGTCTTTCGCCGTTCGGATTGAGCATGGTCGGGCCGCTGCTGATTCAGTTCGGCAACGACGATCAGAAGAAGCGCTTTCTTCCGAAGATTCTGTCCGGGGAAGAAGTGTGGTGCCAGGGCTACTCCGAGCCGAACGCCGGCTCCGATCTCGCGAGCCTCCGACTCAGTGCCGACAAGGAAGGTGACGACTACGTTCTCAACGGTCAGAAAACCTGGACGACGCATGCGCAATACGCCGATTGGATCTTCGTGCTCGCGCGTACCAGCACCGAGGGCAAACCTCAGGCGGGCATTTCGTTTTTGTTGGCCGACATCCACAACACGCCCGGCATCGACGTCAAACCGTTCATGACGACCGGAGGAACGATGGCGTTCTCGGAAACCTGGTTCGACAACGCGCGCGTGCCTCAAGAAAACCGCGTCGGTCCCGAGAACGAGGGCTGGACCATGGCGAAGGCACTGCTTGGTCATGAGCGCACGACGATCGGCGGAGTTGCCGAGTCATATCGCTGGCTGATGATGATCAAGCGCATCGCGCGCGATACGCCGGCGGGCGAGGGTACGTTGTGGGACGATCCGCGTTTCCGTCAACGCGTTGCCGAACTCGAGATTCGTCAGCGTGTGGTGGGCATCGCCAACCTTCGTACGTTGGCCGACGCACAAGTCGGCCATGCTCCCGGCCCGGAAAGTTCCATTCTGAAGATCGTCGGCACGGAGCTTTACCAAGAAGTGACCGAGCTGGCGATGGACGCGCTTGGCCACAACGCGTTGGGCTGGATTGATTCTCCATCGGACGCGTTGCCGGTGTACCAGCAATCGATCGCCTCCGAATTCAACTATCTCCGAGCGTCTACGATCTACGGCGGCTCCAACGAGATTCAGAAGAACATCATTTCGAAGGCCATCCTCGGCCTTCCGTCGAGCTGAGCGGTTCGGGCCGAACTGGGATAATAGAATGAATTTCGATCTTACAGATGAACAACAAATGATTGTCGACGCCGTGTCGAAGTACGTCGAGAACGACTCGCCGGTCGAGCGTTTCCGCAAGCTGCGCGACACGGAAACGGGTTGGGAGGCGAAAGCCTGGCAGACCATGGGCGAGTACGGATGGCTTGGCGTTGCCTTTCCTGAGGAGCAGGGCGGATTCGGCGGATCGTTCGTCGACGTGGCGCTAATCTTGGAACAACTCGGCCGAACGCTCGTTCCCGAGCCCTTCATCGCGTCGGTCGTTTTGGCCGGCGGTTTGGTTTCGCGACTGGGAACGCCCGAGCAGATAGAGCGCGTCCTGGCGCCGATGATTGCCGGTGAGACGACGCTCGCGCTTGCGTACGCGGAGACACAGAGCCGCTACGATCTCTTCGATTGCGCCACCAAGGCTGAGAAGAGCGCTGGCGGCTACACCATCAGCGGCGAGAAGGTGTGGGTGCTCAACGGTCACAGCGCCGATGCGTATGTCGTCGTCGCACGCACGTCGGGCGGGCGACGCGACGAAGACGGACTGTCGCTGTTTCTCGTCGAGAACGGCACGAAAGGCCTGTCTCGTGTGCGCGTGCCCTGCATGGACGGTCAGTCGGCGGGGCTTCTCAAACTCGAAGGCGTCGAGGTTCCTGCCGAGAGCTTGCTCGGTGAAGAAGGGGCGGCGCTTTCGCACTTGGAATGGGCGATCGATCGCGGCGCAGCGGCCGCGTGCGCCGAAGCGCAAGGCTGTCTAGGGGAATTGCTCGATCGAACCGTCGAGTATCTCAAAGAACGTAAGCAGTTCGGTCGCGCGATCGGAACGTTCCAAGCGCTGCAGCACCGCGCAGCCGATATGTTTGCCGAGGTGCAACTGTGCCGAGGAACGATGTACGTGGCCGCAATCAGTGCAGACAGTGACGACGTAGATACGCGCCGTGCTGAAATCTCAGTGGCCAAGACCCAACTGACGAGGGGCGGCTGGTTCGTTCAAGAGAACGCCGTGCAGCTATTCGGCGGCATCGCTATTACAGACGAGCAGGACACCGGACTGTTCTTCAAGCGCGTGCGGGTGCTGCAAGGACTGTTCGGCGATGCCGACCATCACACCGCGCGCTATCAGACATCGCCGAGGTTCGAACTGGGCGCTGACTAGCACTGCAATTTCTGCCGGTGCACCCCGACTTCGGGGGCGGTGTCGATGCCCGGGTGAGGCATTTGGCGCTGTGTTCACAGCTGCTGGGGTTTCCCTCAATCGCCGCAGGGCCGTAGGCTGGGGAAGCAGATCCGGTCAATCGCTTTCCCAGGAGAACTCGCATGCGTCATCTCTGTGTGTCTCGGGCCGAAGCATCCAAACTATCCAAACTGTTCCAGCCGGCCGAACCGGCGAACGACGCTGGAGTTCGTGGCCGCCGACGCATTGCGGTCATCGTTGCGGCCTTGGCTGCAGTCTCGTTGTGCGCCGGTAATGTGTTCGCCGCGCGCGGCAACGGGCGAGCCGGATCGGTTCTCACCATCGGTGACGGCCAATCCGGGTTCACGGGAGCGATCGTAGCCGGCGACGATTTCGGCGGCGCGGTCGGTATTCTCGGTGATCTCGATGGCGACGGCGTCACCGACATGGTCGCCGGTGCGCCGAGAGACGCCGATGGCGGTGCCGACGCCGGTGCGGTCTGGGTCCTGTTCATGAACAGCGATGGGACGGTGAAATCCCATCAGAAAATCAATGCACTCAACGGTGGTTTCATGGGAACCCTCGACCCCGGGGACGAGTTCGGCACCGATGTCGCCGCAATCGGTGATCTGAATGCGGACGGAACGATCGAACTAGCTGTGGGCGCTCCGAGGGACGATGACGGCGGTACCGACGTCGGTGCCGTCTGGATCCTATCGCTCGCCACAAACGGAACCGTGTCGAGCCACGTGAAGATCAGTGCAACGAGTGGTGGCCTGGTCGGTATCTTCCCCGACGCGATTCGCCTCGGGTACAGCGTCGCCGCGATCGGCGATCACGACGGCGACGGTAACGCAGACATCGCAGTCGGTGCCCCCTGGTATCCGCCGAGGGATGGCAGCGAGACTTACTGGACCGGCGTAGTCCTCGTACTCACGCTCAATGCGAACGGCACCGTCAAGACGCAGACCAAAATAGCCGAAGGCATCGGCGGGTTTACCGCGGATCTCACGAACTATGATCTCTTCGGTATCAGCATCGCGTCGCTCGGTGATCTCGATGGCGACGGGTCACGCGACCTCGCGGTTGGCGCCGAGCACGATACCGACGGCGGTCCGTTCACAGGTGCTGTGTACGTTTTGTTTCTAGACGATGAGGGTTTCGTGAAATCCCATCAAAAGATCAGCACGCTGGCCGGTGATTTTCACGGCGCTATCAAGAAAGATCAGCACTGGGCCCACTCCCTGGTCAACGTAGGCGATGTCGACGACGATGGTGCGGTCGACATACTGGTCGGCCACTACACGGCCACCGATGAAGAGACCGGGGACGACGAAGGTGCGGCGTGGATGCTCTTCCTGCGCAACGACGGCACCGTGAAATCGTTCCAGAAACTGAACGGAGCACGAGGCGACTTCGACGTAGATCTATCCGGAGTCGATTCGGTTGGGTGGGGTGTCGGCGCCCTCGGTGATCTCAACGGCGACGGCGTTCTCGACTGGACCATCGGTACGCTTGAGTCGCGGTTCTATGTGGTATTGGGCTCAGGCGCGCCGACGTCGTTGTGTCCTAGCGCGCCCTTGACCGGCTGCGCGGCACCGAAGGGAGCAAAGATTCACCTGCGCGCGCACCACATCGACGATGCGAAAGACCGGTTCTCGTGGTCGTGGTCGAGTTCGTCTGCTACTGCGCAGCCGCTGGGCGACCCTAGCGTGGATACGCAATACGCCCTGTCTGTCTTCGATAGCGAAGGGGGAGCGCCGGCGAATTCGATGTGCGTCTTCATGGACTCCGGCCTGCCGTGGGTGGACCACGCGTCCTTGCGATACAAGTACAAGGACAAGGAAGGAACGCAGGCGGGCGTCCAGAAGGCCGATGCGAAAGAAAGCAGCAACGGCCGTCAGTCTTTTAAGATCAGAGCGAAAGGTGCGCGAGTCCCGCTACCGGTAACCCGCGGCGCCACGTTCTTTGATAAGGATCCGAACATCACCGTGCAGCTCGTGAACAGCGCCGGCGGTTGCTGGACGGCAGATTTCACGACCGCCACGAAGGCGACAGACGGTCAGTTCAAGGCACGTTCGTCGGGGCCCTAGTCGTCGCTAGTCGACAAACGGCCATCGGAACGTGTTTGTCTAATCGACAAACGGCCATCGCAACGTGTTTGTCTAATCGACAAACACTAGTCTAGTAATCCAGTCGGCGATGAGGGCGGGTTTTTCTACGCCTTCGATTTCTACGGTGAAGGTGCGTGTTTGGTCGATCGCCGCGCCTTTCAGCACTGCGCTTTTCACGGTGCTCGAGGCGCGGACCTTCTTGCCGGCGTTCACCGGGTTCAAAAACCGCACTTTGTCGAAACCGTAGTTGATGCCCATCACGATGCCGTCGAGCGACGGCGTATTCGGATCCGGCGGAATGGTCGCGCCGAGGTGCGTGAGCATCGACAGCGTCAGAAAGCCGTGCGCGATCGTTCCACCGAAGGGCGTCTCTTTCAGCGCGCGCTCGGGATCGACGTGGATGAACTGATGATCGATCGTCGTGTCGGCGAACGAATTGATCTGTTCCTGTGTGATCTCGAACCAGTCACCCGTGCCTTGTTCCTGGCCGGCGGTGGTCTCGAAATACTCGAATGCTTTTGCTGCGTGACTCATAAAATCCTCGCTGAAGTTTTGCGGCGGCGTGAGTGTCGTTCTCGCCGGCTCGGCGCCCATCTATATAGTGGCGCGCTCCAGGCCACAAAGGCGTTGCCACAATCCGACGGCCTGACTACGGTGGCGCCTTTACGACGAATTGAAGGGGAGTCTCGATGGCCAACCAACTTGAAAAAGCCGAAGCCTTCGCCGCGCTGCACGTGGGCGACGAAGCATTCGTCATTCCGAATCCTTGGGATGCTGGATCGGCCCTGCTGTTGCAGGAGGCCGGCTTCAGCGCGCTTGCCACCACCAGCGCCGGTTACGCTCAATCGTTGGGGAGAGTCGACGGGCAGGTGTCGCTGGACGAGAAGCTCGAGCACTGCCGCGCACTCAGCGCCGTGGTCGACATTCCCGTCAGCGCCGACTTCGAAAACGGTTTCGCTGACTCTCCCGAAGAAGCGGCGCAAAATCTCTTAGCGGTCGCTGGTGCCGGCGTTGTTGGTGGCTCGATCGAGGACTATTCCGGGACCGCAATCTACGACTTCGATCTCGCGGTCGAGCGTGTGGCGGCCTGCGCCAGCGCGGTATCCACGCTCGACTTTCCGTTCACTCTGACGGCACGCGCCGAAGGGTTGCTACGCCGGGCGGGCGATCTTGCCGACATTATAAAGCGGCTTCAGGCCTTCGAGGCCGCCGGTGCCGACGTACTGTATGCGCCCGCGCTCATGAACCTCGACGACGTCGCCACGGTGGTGCATGCGGTAACGAAGCCGGTCAACGTGCTTGCGAGCTTCATGCCAGACGTCACCTTGCCGCAGTATACTGCCGCCGGTGTTCGCAGAATCAGCGTCGGCAGTTCGTTAGCGATCCACGCGACGAAGGCGACGTCGGTTGCGGCAGCCGAGATGAAAGAAGGGCGCTTCACTTGGCTGTGACGTGCTCGCTTGCTGTTCGATAGCCGGAGACGATTGTCATGTTAAAACTGGTGTACTGCGTTCGTAAGCGCGCGGATGTTTCCGATCAAGAGTTCTACCGCTACTGGCGCGACGAGCACGGCCCGCTGGTGCGCAGCTTTCAAGAAGCAATGCACGCGGATCGATACGTGCAGAGCCACACCGTCGATGTGGAGACGAACGAATTGCTGCGTGCGTCGCGTGGGTCGGGCCCGCCCTACGAAGGCATCACCGAAGTGTGGTGGAGTAGCCGTGAGGAGTTCGAAGCCGGGCTCGCGACGCAACAAGGAAGCGCAGCAGCGACCGCGTTGCTCGAAGACGAGAAGAATTTCATCGACACGGAAGGCTGCTCGCTGTTCATGACCGAAGAGCACGAGATTTTTTGAGCGGTCGCCGTCCCCATATAGAAAGGAAGGAACGGGCCGAGAGGGCCGCGAGGGTTGAAAGAGAATGCCGCGCCAACGCCCGAGAACGACGATGACAGAGCCAGCTACCGACGCCCTGAGAGAAAGCCTCGAGAAATACATCGGGCAACCCATGGGGCCGCCTTCCACCGCACCCGATCCCGTCAACGTGCCGATGATCCGCCACTGGGTCGATGCGCTAGACGATCGCAATCCCGTCTATCTCGATGCCGACGCGGCCGCGGCGACACGCTTCGGCGAGATCGTGGCACCGCCCGCGATGCTACAGGCATGGACCATGCCGCGGCCGAAGATCGCGGGCATCGCCGAGCGAGGTGGCGCGCCCGACGACATCGTGTCGGACAATCCGATCGTTCCCCTCGATGAAGCGGGCTATGTCGGCACGTTGGCAACGAATTCCGAGTTGGAGTTCGAGCGTTACTTGAAGGTTGGGGACCAGCTGCATGTATCCACCAAGGTCGAGTCGATCTCACAGTTGAAGACTACCTCTCTAGGCAAGGGCTACTTTCTGACCTGGGTGTACACGTACACGAGCGGCGATGGTGATGTCGTCGGGCGTCAGTTGTTCCGCATCTTCAAATTCGACCCTTCGACGATCGATCCCGCCATGCTCGCAGGTGCATCGTGAGCGCGAATCCGGCCGAGAGACTGGTCGCGAAAGATGTCTGTGTAGGCGACGAACTGCCGCCGTTCAGTCTTCCCGTAACATCGACGGTGATCGTTTCCGGCGCCATCGCTTCTCGCGATTTCATGCCCGCGCATCACGACGGCGAGTTCGCCCGGTCGCAGGGCGCGCCCGACATGTTCATGAACATTTTGACCACCAACGGTTACGTATCGCGCTTCATCAGCGATTGGGCCGGTCCGGAAGCGATGATCCGCAAGATCGCGATCCGTCTCGGTGCGCCGGCAGTACCCGGACAGCCGTTGCGATTTGGCGGAACGGTAACGCATGTTTTCACTGAAGCTAGCGAATGCGTCATCGAAGTCGCCGTGCGCGCCGCAAACGACATGGGTGATCATGCGACTGGAACGGTAGTGGTCACGGTGCCTGCCGCATGAACGGTGCTGCGGATCGGGCGCGGAGCCCCAAGAACACCGGTACGGCGACCCCGAAAAGGCCCCCGGAGAGGAAGCCGAGATGAGCGCACGCAAGGCACACATCGTTGGGGTAGGTGAGTCGGCGTACGCGCGCTGGGGGAGAATCGGCGATGTCACGGAACACGCGTTGGCTTGCCAGTCGATCCTTCGTGCGGTCGAGGACGCTGGCCTGTCGATGGATGACGTCGATGGCCTCGCGTCGTTCGCCGAGGATCGCAACGAGGCAGTTTTCCTCGCCGCCGAACTCGGACTGCCGCGACTGCGCTTCGGGAACATGGTCTGGACCCCCGGCGGCGGCGGCGGTTGCGCGGCCGTATCGAATGCCGCGATGGCCGTGGAGACCGGTCAGGCCGAAGTCGTGGTCGTGTACCGCTCACTGTGTCAGGGGCAGTTCTTTCGGTTCGGTACCGGCGGCATAGACGCGTCCGCGCCGGTCGATCCGGCGCCGCCGACCGTGTCGCAGACGGATTCGATGATGATTTCGTCGGTGGGCACCGTCATGCCCTACGGTCTTCTCATGGCAGCGGCGGCGTACGCGCTGCCCACCCGCCGTCACATGCACTTGTATGGAACGACCAACGAACAACTCGGTTCGATCGCTGTGACGTTTCGTGAGCACGCCAGCCGCAATCCACGCGCCGTGATGGGCGATCGCCCGATGACGATCGACGATTATCTCGCGTCTCCGATGATCGCCGATCCGCACCGCCTGTTCGACTGCTGCCTGGAGAGCGACGGTGCCTGTGCGGTGGTCGTCACCACGGCCGAGCGTGCGCGCGATCTTGCGAAGCGCCCGGTGGAGATCCTCGCGAGTGAGCAGGGAGCGCCGAAGGGTTACGCATTCGGACATTTCACTAACGCGAACATTCCTGACGACCTGTATGCGACCGGTGGCACCGAAGAGATGGCGAACCGTCTCTGGGCCAAAGCCGGCGTCGGTCCGGCCGACGTAGACGTCGCACAGATCTACGATCACTTCAGCGGCTGCGTGCTCTTGCAGCTCGAAGATTTCGGTTTCTGCAAGCGCGGCGAGGGCGGACCGTTCATCGAGAGTGGCGCATTGGCGTGGAAGGGCGGCAGCCTGCCGACGAACACGCACGGCGGCAGTCTGTCGGAGGCCTACATTCACGGACTCAATCATGTCGTCGAGGGAGTGCGATCGTTGCGCGATGAATCGACCAGCCCAGTTGACGGCGCCGAGGTGTGTTTGGTGACGAGCGCGGCCTGCGTACCGTCGAGTGCGTTGGTTTTGGGGCGCAAGTAAGACGGCGCAGGCAAGAGTGCGCAGGCAAGAGTGCGAAAGAGGGCGCGAAATAGAATGAGCGAGAGATATTTTCCGAACGGCATGCCGGCGCCCATGGCCAATACAACGATGCTTCCCTGGTGGCAGGCGGCCGCCGAGCATCGACTCGTCGTGCAGCAGTGCGGCGCGTGCGGACACACGCGCTTTCCTCCCGCACCGATTTGCCCCGAGTGCCGTTCGGACGACGCTGCCTGGAAGGATCTTCCCGGCGGCGGCGAGGTATTCACCTACACCATCGTGCATCGCCCGATCGCTGCCGAGCAGGAACTGCCGTATCTGATCGCGGTCATTGCACTCGACGACTCGGGTGGGCTGCGCATGATTTCGAATCTCGTCGCCGTTGCACCGCAAGACGTGACGATCGGCATGCGCGTTGAGGTCGTGTGGGAAGACATGAGCGACGATCTCGCAATCCCGCGGTTTCGACCGGCCCCTAACTAGGTAAGAACCAGCGAAAAACCAGGAGTTCCCCATGAGCAATTCGTCAGACGATCAGCTGGGTTTCGATCCCGACGCGTTACGCGAGAAGTACCGTATGGAGCGCGACAAACGTCTGCGTTCAGACGGTAACGACCAGTATATCGAGGTGAAGGGCGAGTTCGAACACTTCGTCGAAGACCCGTACGTCGAGTCCGGTTTCACGCGTGAACCGATCGACGACGACGTCGATGTGGCGCTCGTCGGCGGCGGATTCGGGGGACTGTTGGCGGGAGCGCGCCTGCGCGAGGCGGGGGTAGAGAGCCTGCGCATTATCGAGAAGGGCGGCGACTTCGGAGGTACGTGGTACTGGAACCGGTATCCCGGCATCGCGTGCGACGTCGAGTCCTACGTCTACATGCCGATGCTCGAGGAACTCGGTTACATTCCGAAAGAGAAGTACAGCCGCGGCGACGAGATCTGGGCGCATAGCCGCAAGATCGCCGAGAAGTACGATCTGTACCGCGACGCCTGCTTCCAAACCGAAGTCACCGGCATGCGTTGGGACGACGAAGCGTCGCGTTGGATCATCGAGACGAACCGCGGCGATACCATGAAGGCGCGCTTCGTCGTCATGGCCAACGGGATTCTTCAGCGGCCGAAGCTACCGGGCATACCGGGCATCAACGACTTCAAAGGTCACACCTTTCACACGAGTCGCTGGGACTACGCGTACACGGGCGGGGATGCGCACGGCAATCTGACCGGACTGCGTGATAAGCGCGTCGGTGTCATCGGTACAGGCGCGACGGCGGTACAGTGCATCCCGTACCTCGGCGTGGACGCGAAAGAACTGTTCGTGTTTCAACGCACGCCGTCGTCGATCGACGTACGCAACAATGCGCCGACCGATCCCGAGTGGGCCAGCAGTCTTGAGCCCGGCTGGCAGAAGCGACGGATGCAAAACTTCCACACGCTCACAGCCTTTGGATTCGAGCCTGAAGACCTGGTCAACGACGGCTGGACCGACATCATCCGCAATCTACTGTCGCTCATGTCGGAAGAAGCGAATCCGGATCTTTCGCCGGAGGCACTGTCGGCCAAGATGGAGCTGGCAGACTTCATGAAGATGGAGGGCATTCGCGCGCGCGTTGAATCGATCGTCGAAGATCCTGCGACGGCCGAGGCGCTCAAGCCCTACTACCGTCAGTTCTGTAAACGTCCCTGTTTTCACGACGAATACTTGCAGACCTTCAATCGCCCGAACGTGACGCTCGTCGATACGAAAGGGCAGGGCGTTGAACGTGTCACCGAGAACGGCGTGGTCGTCGATGGGCGTGAGTACGAACTCGACTGTCTGATCTTCGCGACCGGCTTCGAGGTCGGCACCGGCTTCGAGCGGCGAGCGGGTTACGATCCTGTCGGCCGCGACGGCATTGCTCTATCAAAGAAATGGGGCGACGGCACGACCACGCTACATGGCATGCACGTGCACGGCTTCCCGAACTGTTTTTTGATGGGCGTGACGCAATCCGGCTTCACCGTGAACTTCCCGCACATGAGCAACGAGCAGGCCAACCACATCAGCTACATCGTGCGGCGAGCGATGGACGAGGGTGTCGCGTCGCTCGAAGCGACGTCTGAAGCGGAAGCGGCGTGGATCGAGAGAGTACTCGGCAGCGGCGCGATGGCCACCGAGCTCGGTGAGAACTGCACGCCCGGCTACTACAACAACGAAGGGCGGCCCGAGCGCCGCACTCGTCAAAGCGGATGGTTCTTCGGCGAAGCCGGCGAGTTCGAGAAAATTCTCGCCGACTGGCGGGCCGATGGTGAGATGAAAGGGCTCGCGCGGCGCTAGCCGGCGTGCGCCGAGCTGCGACATCGCACGCACGCGCAAACCGATGTACGATCGGCGCAACGTGCGCGACCTGACAGATAAAGGTAATCCGCCGATCGGGCGCAGCAAGCTCGGTGTGGCGGTCTACTTCGGCATCTTCATCGTTTCAATCGTGGGACTGATGGCATTGTTCGGTGTCGTGCCCGAGGCGTTCGCCCACGGTGTCACCGACGGCGACAAGGGCTACATCCAAGAGACCTCGGGTACGATGCTGCTTCCGTTTGCCTATTTGGGCGCGAAGCACATGATGACGGGGTATGATCACCTGCTGTTTCTCGCCGGCGTGATCTTCTTCCTGTACCGCCTCAAAGACGTGGCTATCTACGTCACGCTGTTCGCGCTCGGTCACGTCATCACGCTGCTCTCTGGCGTGCTATTGGAAGTGCGTATCAGTGCGTACTTGATCGACGCCATCATCGGCTTCTCGATCGTCTATAAAGCGCTCGACAACATGGGAGCCTACCGCCGTTGGTTCGGATTTCAGCCGAGCACGAAGATTGCGACGTTCGTGTTCGGCCTATTCCATGGCTTCGGATTGGCCACGAAGGTACTCGAGTATGAATTGTCGCCTGACGGCCTCGTTGCTAACCTGCTCGCGTTCAACGTGGGCGTAGAGGTCGGCCAGGCGCTCGCGCTCGCGGTGATTTTGATCGTGATCAGCTACTGGCGGCGCTCTGCTTCTTTTCTGCGCGACGCCTATACATCCAACACCGTGCTGATGGCGGCGGGCTTCCTACTCATGGGCTATCAGCTGACCGGCTATTTTGCGTCTTAGCTCCGACCACGCAGCGATCATCGAGGACGACTGAGAATATGCAAGACGAAGACACTCCGACGCCGCAAGAGTTGCCGACCACGGGGGCATTGCTACGTTCCACGGTAGTTGCGGCGGTCGTCGCTGCGGTTTTACTGGTGACGGTCGTGTTGCCGGCGGAGTACGGAATCGATCTGACCGGCATCGGCGGCGTCACAGGGCTGCCGCGGATGGGCGAGATCAAACGCTTGCTCTCCCAGGACGCCGGCGCAGCAGGCGCCATCGAATCGTGTGAGCAAGACTGTGTCTGCAATGCCGAGGGGATTGCCACGGCCTTACCGGCCAGCCGCCCGGCGGACGGACGCCGACTCGAACATGAGACGACGGTTACGCTCGCGCCCGACAAGGCGACAGAGGTGAAGCTCGTGATGTCCAAAGGGGCGACCGTGGAGTACTCCTGGTCGAGCGACGGCGGTGCGGCCTTCTTCGACCTACATGGCGATTCACGCAGCGCGAACGTCGATTACCACCGCTACTCGAAGGGGACCGAGCAGAGCCTGGAGGGGCAGCTCATCGCTGCGTTCGATGGCAATCACGGCTGGTTCTGGCGCAATCGCAGCCCGGAGACGATTTCGATCACGCTGCGTACGAAAGGTGCGTACAGCGAGATCCGAGAGATGAAGTGAGCGGCGGCGGCTGAGCGTGCCGTCCGGACCGACGCATCCGGGTGAAACCCGCCCAGTGGCGGCCTCGATCGGCCTGCGAACCCCACCATGTGACAGTTGCGCAGAAATACGGCACAACTGAGGGACTAGTCCGATCCGAAACGACCGCGATCTAGATCCCGTAAACGATGGAGTTGTGATGGAAGCCGCGCACAAGACTATGAACCAAGATTGTAAAGTTAAAGACCTCAACCTCGCCGAGTACGGCCGCAAAGAGATCCGCATGGCCGAGATCGAAATGCCCGGCCTCATGGCCCTGCGCGAGGAGTTTGGCGCCACGCAGCCACTCAAGGGCGCGCGCATCACTGGGTCGTTGCACATGACTATCCAGACGGCGGTTCTGATGGAGACGCTGACGGCTCTGGGTGCGGAGATCCGCTGGGCATCGTGCAACATTTTCTCGACGCAGGACCACGCCGCCGCAGCCGTTGCGGTCGGCCCGAACGGCACACCCGACGACCTACAGGGCGTTCCCATTTACGCCTGGATGGGTGAGACGCTCGAAGAATACTGGTGGTGCACCGAGCAGGCACTGACCTGGCCGAACGGCGAGTCGCCCAACATGATTCTCGATGACGGCGGCGACGCGACCATGATGGTGCTCAAGGGCGCCGAGTGGGAAGAAGCCGGCGTCCCGGCCCTCACGGCAGACGATCCCGAAGACTGGCGCGAACTGGTCACGATCCTCGGCAAGTCGTGTAACGGTGACAAGTGGCGCAAGATGCGCTCGTCGATCAAGGGCGTCAGCGAAGAGACGACCACCGGCGTACATCGCCTCTACCAAATGAAGGAAGCCGGCGAATTGCCGTTCCCGGCCATGAACGTCAATGACTCGGTGACCAAGAGCAAGTTCGACAACGTGTACGGCTGCCGCCACTCGCTCGTCGACGGCATCATGCGCGCCACGGACGTCATGCTCTCGGGCAAAGTCGCGGTGATCTGCGGCTACGGCGATGTCGGCAAAGGCTGCGCGCAGTCGCTACGCGGCCAGGGCGCGCGCGTGATCGTGACGGAGATCGATCCGATCTGCGCACTGCAGGCGCTGATGGAAGGCTACGAGGTCAACACGCTCGATAACGTGGTCGCTACGGCGGACGTCTTCGTGACGACCACCGGCAACTTCAACATCATCACGGCCGACGACATGGCCAAGATGAAACACAACGCGATCGTGGGAAACATCGGCCACTTCGACAACGAGATCGACATGGCCAGTCTCGCGAAGGTCCCGGGCATCAAAAAGACGAACGTCAAGAACCCGGCTGAGCATCAAAACCAGGTGGACCAATGGGAGTTCCCAGACGGCCATACGGTGATCGTGCTCGCAGAGGGCCGACTGCTCAATCTCGGTTGCGCCACCGGCCATCCGAGTTTCGTGATGTCGACCAGCTTCAGCAATCAGGTCATCGCGCAGATCGAGTTGTACTCGAACACGTCCAGCTACGAGAACGACGTGTACATTCTGCCGAAGCACTTGGATGAGAAGGTTGCACGCCTGCACTTGGATAAGCTCGGCGCGAAGCTGACGACGCTGTCGAAAGAGCAGTCCGAGTACCTCAAGGTGCCGATCGAAGGGCCGTACAAGCCGAGTCATTACCGCTACTAGAGCGCTCGCGAGCACTCTCGCGAATGCAACACGGACGCCGCGGCCATACGTATGGTCGCGGCGTCGTTCGTTTCAGGCGCCGACGCGGACGGGGTGGGGGTGCAGCGGCGCGATCGGCTGGAATTCGTCCTGTAGACACAGAGCACTGGGTACCGCTACGATTGTCGGTGAGGGGCGTGCTCATCTTGTCTTTTGCCCAGACAACCGCCATGGATAAGACACCGTGATTACAGCAAAAAACGCATCGAGACGGCTAGCCCCACTGTTGGCTCTGTCGATCCTCCCGGCTCTGCTCTGGTTGGTCATTGCGAACGCGTCGGCACAATCCGTCGCTGCGCCGAAGGCGGCTCAAACGGTGCCACCCAGCGGCGACTATCAACGCGCGGTCTTCGTCAGCTGGGACGGAGTTCGCCGCGACGTTCTCTACGACTTGCTCGAAGTGTCCGACCCCCTCGTACCGTGTTGGGACAACGGCGATGTGTTCCCGGTCGCGACGGGACGAGTCGATGCGGGCGGCGCGCCTATCTTCACGTGCTTGCCGGCACTCGCCGGCGCGAAGCCGACTGACGCACCGGCAGGATCCCCGGCGTACGCGCCGTATCAATTGTTCGCCGCTCACACGACCAACGACGGCAATACGATGACCAAGCCGCAGCATGCCTCGATGCTGACCGGTCAGAACACCGAGACTCACGGCCTCGTCGGCAACCGTACGAAGGGGCAGCTGGCAGAGGGCACGACGATCTTCGAGTACCTGATGAACACGTACGATCCCGTGCAGCCGGATGGGCGCCGAGACGGGACCATCTTTCGCACGCACATGTCGAGCGATCGCAAGTACGTGGGCAGGGCGCTGTATCGTTGGGCGAAGAAGAGCAAAGCATTGCAGCGAGCGACCGGTCACGGCAACGGGAAAGGAACCCTGCCCGGGCCGCTTCGCCACGCTGATAAATCCTTTGCGCGATGGAAGGCTGAAGAAGTGGAACTTGGTTTGACGGAAACCGACTTCTTCATGTTCCTGCACTTCAAGACGCCGGATTGGTCCGGTCATCGCAACGGCGCCGACTCGCGTGCCTATCGTCGCGTGATCACTGAAACGGATCGCAAGCTCTACACACTGATGGATACGTTGCGGACCTTTGGGTGGGGAGACGCGGCGATCCTCGTCACCACCGACCACGGCTTCAACAAGGTCCACCACACACGCGACGCCGGTCGCAACGTGTTCAATACCTGGATGGGCGCCTACAACGTGACCCTCGACCTCGCGCAGATTCCCATGCGCACGACCGCCGACTACTGCGAGTCCTTCAGTGACCCGCAGGACTGTCTCAGCAACGGCCCCGAAGAGCCGATGCCGCCCGAAGATGTCGTACCGAACGTGTTCCTTACCGTAGTGACGCCCACGTTGTTGGACATGTTCGGCATCGAATGGCGCGGCATCACCCCGATAGAGGGCGAGTCGCTCTACGTGCCGTAAGCGGTTAGGACGCCGGCGATGAGCGATCAACGGCGTCTCCCTGACTGCCGATCATAGATGACGACCAAGCCCGCCCTCTATCTATTCGCGATATCGCACTTCTGTGAGAAGGGCCGCTGGGCGCTCGATCATCACCGGATCGAATACGATCTCCAATACATCGGTCCCGGATTCCACAGCGTGATCGCAAAGCGGCTCGGTGCTCCCGAGACGACTTATCCTATTCTCGTCGTGGATGGGGAGACGATCCAAGGATCCGCCGACATCATCGATTGGGCCGACGCGAATGGCAGCGGTGCGTCTTTGACGCCGGACGAGAATCGCGCGGAGTGTCTTGCCATCGAACAGCGTCTAGGCGACGTCGCTGGTGTCCACACACGACGCGCATTCTACTCGGAGGCGATGGTCGAGTACCCGCAAACCATCAAGCCGGTCTTCACGAAGGATCTGAACTTTCTCCAGAAGACCGTCGTCGGCACTGCGTGGCCGTACGTACGCAAGAGGATGATCGAGTCCCTGGACCTCGGCCGCGAGCAGGGCGATGAGTCGGTAGCCATCGTCGACGGCGAGCTGCGATGGCTGGACGACATGTTGGCTGATGGACGGAGCTTCCTTGTCGGAGATACGTTTACGCGAGCAGATCTGTCTGCTGCGGCGTTGTTGGCACGCACGGCCTATCCGAAAGAGCACCCCGGCTATGCGTTTCTCGGCATGCCGCCGCGACTGGCCGATGTTCGTGACGAATGGAAGGATCGGCCGTCGCTGCGTTGGATCCGGGAGATCTATCGCGAGTATCGGTGAGTGATCCTCGCGTTCGGTGCGGCGCCGGGGCTAGTTGACTCGCTCCGGCACTTGACACTCGGTCGTTCTGCGAGGAAAATTCGGTTTCGTCGTTTGGCGCGGACTTCGCGCCGAGTACGGAGCCCGCGCGAACGTGTATGCGGTCGTTCAAGGCTAGCGGTCAGATGAATACGCGAGACATCTTTCTGAGTTCGGTCATGTCTAGGTGGTTTCAACACCAATGACTGAACGACAGCACGGCTGCCGGTCCGGCAGCCCCTCCCACGCTAGGTTCTTAGTACGGCGAAGGCGCGCCAGTCGGCGTGCCTTTGCATCATCAACACACGAGCAAGGTTCCGCGATCATTGCGGCGTTGGATGGTCTTCTGAAGACCATGCCGGAGTCGCGATCGTGCGAGCTATGCCCAACGCGAACACAACAAGGAGAGAATTCATGAAGGCAGTTATACTTGGCAGCGCCGCGCTTGCGGTCGCACTGGCGGTGAGCGGTTGCGCGAGCTCCGAAGAAGTCAGCTCGATCAATTCGAAAGTTGAGGAGGTGCAAGCGCAACAAACGCAGATCCTGGCGAGACTAGACGGGCTCGATAAGAACGTGAAACAACTTCTCGCCAAACCCGTAGCATCGGCAGCCGCTGCCAAACGCCCCGAGGTAGACCCGAACAAGATCTACGATGTCAAAGTGGGACGCACATACGGCAACGTGAAAGGGCCCGACGACGCTCCAGTTACGATCGTGGAATTCTCCGACTTTCAGTGTCCGTTTTGCTCGCAAGCGGCCTCTCTAGTGGAAGAGGTCGTTGAGGCATACCCGAAGGGCGTTCGCGTGGTCTACAAGAACTATCCACTCCCGTTTCACAAGCAGGCGATGCCCGCTGCGAAAGCTGCGGTTGCTGCGGGCAAACAAGGAAAGTTCTGGGAGATGCATGACAAACTGTTCGCGAACTACCGCGCACTCAGCGACGGTGTCTACACAGAGTATGCCAAGGAAATTGGCTTGGACGTCGAGCGGTTTAAGACCGACATGGACGCGGCCGAAACCAAGGCTATTGTCGACGCGGACATGAGCGACGCACGTACTGCTGCGGTGCGCGGCACCCCGACGTTCTTCATCAACGGCAAGAAACCACAAGGTCGGTCGTTAGAACTGTACAAGAGCATTATCGACGAAGAGCTGAAGAAACCGTCCGATTCCTGACCACACGATCGATGCCGTTCCGCGACGCGCGAGAGAGTACGCGCGTCGCGGAACCGTGTGGTGGTACGGAGCACTGGACTACGGAACTTGTCGTAACGTGTGAGAGCTGGAAGATGTCTGCCGGACGACTCGGCTACGCCTCCGCGCTGAGGTGCTCCACCTTCGGGCGTCGTCGTTGTCGTGTCTTTTTCGGGACCATGGCTCTCATCGATTCCAGTTTCCCGAAGCAGAGGAGTCGGTCGCCGGCCTCGAGCACTCGTTCGGTGCGCGGATTCGGAATCACCTTCGCGTCTCGATAGAGCGTCAGCACGTTGATGTCGTTTTCCGGAGTATCGATGGTGGAGATGGTGTTGCCCACGTATGTGGAGCCTTCGGGAACCTGAATCTCGCTGATCCCATACCCGCGGCTGACGGTCAGCCTTTGCCGAATGTCGATCTCGGGGAAGTCTACCTGCGCGGCAATGTAGTCAATGATTGCGCCGGCCACATCCAGTTGCGAGCAGGTTTCAATCCCTTCGAGACCGGGGGAGGAATTTACCTCCATGATTTGGGGACCGTCCCTGCCTTCGAGCATGTCGACGCCGGCGACACGTAGTCCCAGGATCTGAGCCGAGCGAACCGCGGCTGTTATGTAGTCTTCGCTTAGGTCGACGGCTTCCGTCTTTCCGCCACGGTGTACGTTGCTGCGGAATTCTTGGCCCTGCGCGACACGACGCATCGCTGCGACTACTTGATCGCCGACGACGATCGCTCTGACGTCCTTGCCTTTGCTCTCCGCAACGAATTTTTGAATGAGCACGTTCTGCTTCTGGCTCTGCAGCAGCTCGATGATGCCTTCCGCCGCCTTTACGGTTTCCGCCAGCAGCACTCCGATGCCTTGGGTTCCCTCGATCAGTTTGATGACGACGGGAGCACCGCCGACACGTTCGATGGCAGGCAGAACATCGTTCTTGTCTCTGACGAACGCGGTGCTGGGAATCCCTATGTTATGCCGGCTCAGGATCTGGAGACTCCGGAGCTTGTCCCTGGAGTTCAGGATTCCGTTGGCCGTGTTACCGCAAAAGACATCCATCTGTTCGAACTGCCTGACGACGGCGGTTCCGTAGTAAGTGATGGAGGCTCCGATTCGAGGCAATACGGCATCGTAGTGACTGAGAACCTTTTGCCGATAGAAAAGGTCCGGCCCTTCCTGGTCGAGATCGATCGAGAATTTCAGCGTGTTCAACACCTTCACACGGTGACCGCGTTGCTCCGCCGCCTCGCACAGTCGCTTCGTGCTGTAAGCATTCGGGCCGCAGGACAAAATCGCTAACTTCATAAAAGCACCTTACCTGTGGCGGCGATCCGTTGTCCAACTCGGTCACGTCGAGAGCGTCTATCTCGGCTCTGCTTGCGGCTCTTCCGCAGTTTCGGGAGGCAGCCGATGGATCGTCGTGGTATGTACCCGCCGACCCGACATGGATTCGATCGTGAATTCGTAGCCTTGCTCGACGACACAATCGCCCTCGTGGGGGACACGTCCGAGTCGGCACATGAACAGGCCCGACAATGTGTTGGCGTCGATGTCCGCGCCGAACGTGATGTCGAGCGCCCGAGACACGTCGGCCAGCTGAGCCCAACCGTCGGTCTGCCAATGATCGTCCACTTTGACAAGAACAGTATCGTCGAATTCCGAATCGAGTTCGTCGGCTATTTCGCCAACGATCTCTTCGAGTAGATCCTCCATCGTCACAATACCGACGAAGCAGCCGTATTCATCGATAACCAAGGCCATGTGCTGGCGGTCGGAGCGCATCAGCTCGAACAGCCTGCCCAGCTTCTTGGTCTCGGGGATGACCGGTGCGTCGCGGACCAAACTTTCCAATCGGCCGACGAACTCCGGCCGGCCTTGTAGAATCTCGCTATACAGATCTTTAGCGAGCAAGACCCCACAAATATGTTCGGGACCACCTCGGATGACAGGGAAGCGTGAATGCTCGATGCGAGATAGCACTTCGTTCTGTTTTTCCTCGGGATCATCCAAGTCAATGACCGCGACCTTGCCACGCGGCACCATGATCGCCTCGACGGTGCGCGAGTCGAACTCGAAGAGGTTGTGCAGCATGTCCGCCTTGCTGGAATCCATTGTTCCGTGGACTTCGCTGGTCTCGATGAAGCCGCGAATTTCATCATCGGACAGAATTTCGTGATGCGGAGCTTCTTCGACACCGAACAAACGCAGAATTGCGGTAGCCGCCGCGTTCAACAGCCAGTTGAGCGGGAAGACGCATAGGTAGAACCAGTGAAGAGGATACGCGATCCAGAGAGAGACCGGCTCGGCTTTGCGAATGGCGAACGTCTTGGGCACTTGTTCACCAACGACGATGTGTAGAGACGAGAAGATGATGAAGCCGGTGATGAAGGCGACCGTGTGCAGCGTCTCTGGAGACAAACTGAAGTTATGCAGAAGCGGTTTGAGCAGAGCTGCCACTGCCGGCTCACCGACCCAACCCAGCCCCAGTGAAGCCATCGTTATGCCGAGCTGGCAAGAGGCCAAATAGCTCTCGATGTTGTGAAGCATGTGCTGGGTCATTTCAGCCATGCGGCTTCCCTCGTCGACGAGGGCATCGACGCGAAAGCGCTTGACCTTGACGAGTGCGAACTCGGCCGCGACGAAGAATGCGTTCGCGGCGAGAAGAACTACCACTATGATCAGACTGTTATTCACTGCGGCGTTTCTCCGCCTCCTTGTCTCGAATCACTCACGGAAATACGCCGCGTAGAAGCTTCGCCTGGGCGACGCGCTCGATACCTTCGATCAGTGCCGCTGATCGCATATTGATCCCACTACTCGTACTGCGTTGAAGCGTGCGCTTGAAAGCCTCCACGAGCAGGGTGCGCAGACGGCCGTTGACCTCTTCGATGCCCCAACTGATGCTCTGCGTATCTTGCACCCACTCGAAGTACGACGCGGTCACGCCGCCCGCGTTGCCGAGGATGTCAGGAATTACGAACACGCCGTTGCCGTCGAGTATCGCGTCGGCTTCCAGTGTCGTTGGTCCGTTGGCTCCCTCTGCCAGGATCTGGCATTTGATACGCCCGGCATTCTCGCCGGTGATCTGATTCTGGAGCGCAGCAGGAGCCAGAATATCGCACTCGAGCTCCAGTAGCTCGTCATTGCTGATTCGCTCACAATCCGGGAAATTTTCCAGCGTGCGGTGCTCGCGCACGTGATCGAGCAGGCTGCCTACCGACAGGCCACGCTGGTTGTAGATGCCTCCCGAGACATCGCTCACCGCGATGACGCGCACGCCGCGCTCGGAGAGAAAACGCGCAGCGTTGCTCCCGACGTTACCGAACCCCTGGACAACGGCAGTGCATCTCTCCAGCTCGAGGCCCAAGTGATCGGCGGCTTCGCCGATCAAGTAGCAAAGACCACGGCCGGTGGCCTCGGCGCGACCATGCGAGCCACCAAGCACGGTCGGCTTACCCGTAACCACTTCCGGTACGGCGTAGCCGACCTGTTGGCTATAGGTGTCCATGATCCATGCCATGACCTGCTCGTTGGTTCCCATGTCCGGTGCCGGAATGTCGCGATCCGGCCCGATCGTATCGATTATCTCCATCGTGTAGCGCCGCGTCAGCCGTTGAAGTTCCGCACGGGAGAGCTGGGTGGGATCGATGCGGACGCCGCCTTTGGCACCGCCGAACGGGAGCCGCATGAGCGAGCACTTCCATGTCATCCACATCGCCAACGCCGACACTTCGCCCAGGTTGACGTCCTGGTGATAGCGGATACCACCCTTGGTGGGGCCCATCGTCAGAACGTGCTGAACGCGATAGCCGAACAGCGTTTCGACCTCGCCATAGGCGTCGCGGCGGCAGGGGAAACTAACGATCTGCGTCCGCTGGGGGAACAACAGGCGCTCGTAGATATTCTCATCGAGCCCCATCATTTTCGCGGCGCCGGTGAACTGCTGCTGCGCCAAGCCGAACATGGGCGAATCCCACTCGGCCTCTACATTGAAGGATTGCTCAAACGGTCGTATCTCGGCCGGCATCGGACCTCCTGTCAACCATCGCTTCTCGACGATTCACCCGTATCGTTTCGCTCTAAGATCGTTCAATCATTACCGCGTGGGCGACCGGGTAGCTAACGTTACTCGATCACGACCGGCCTGTGTGCGCAGTTGACAATCCGCGGTTCCGCCCTAGCTTGACAGCAGGAATTGCGAGCCCCTGAACACCCATCCTACGGCCTACGCCACCTGCTCGAGATAGAGAACCCACAACCGGAGACCAATCAATGAACGTTTGGACGAAAGCCGCCCTCAGCGCGGTATTCGCGACGGCAGTACTTCTGTCTGTTGAGCCTGTGAGCGCACAACGCAGCGGCGGAGCTCTCTTTGAGACGACGGACGCCTTAATGAGTACGGCGGACGAGCTTGGCGCGGCGCTACTGTCACCCGACAACTACGCGGCCGCACAAAAGTACTACGCCAAGGCCCAAGAGTACGATGAACGAGGGCGCGCCGATCGAGCGCGCGGCGAGCTTGCTGATGCCGCGAAAGCGCTCAACGACGCGATCGACGTGAGTAGGCTCGGCCGGGTCAACTTTGCCAAGACATTGACGGCGCGGGATGTGGCGCTGGCCGCCGAAGCTCCCAAGTACGAACCGGAGCTCTGGTGGGAGGCGGAGGGGCAGTTCAGCTCCGCCGCCCGCAAGCTCGAGGACGGTAACGTGAATAGCGCGAGCAGCAGGGGCGCCGACGCGACAAAGGCGTACGGGGCGGCGGAGCTGGCCGCCATCAAGACAGCCATCGTGGGCAAGGCACGCGCGCTTATCGCGAAGGCCGACGAAGACAAGGTCTACCGCGACGCACCCATTAGCCTGGGTAGGGCCAAACTTGCCGTTGCCGAAGCGGAATCGAACCTGGACAAGGACCGCTACAATACCCAATCGGCCATCGCACTTGCGGCAAAGGCCGAGTACGAGGCTCGGCACTCGATGACCCTGACTCGACAACTGCGGCGAGTTGACGACGACGAGATCTCCGGAGAAGAGCTGATTCTAAACTGGGAAGAGCCGCTGAAACGGATTGCCGGCGCGCTGGACGTCACCACCGACATGAGCTCAGGCCCCGAACGAGTGACCAATTCGGCGGTTACCATGGCCGAGTCGCTGAGAGCCGACAACGCCGAACTGCGCAGCGAAGCATCCAAGCTTGCCGCGCGCTTGGGCGGGAGCGTCGCGATCGTCGAGGAAACCAAACGCCTCGAGGCTCAGCTGGCTGCTGTCGAAGACTTGTTCGGTCCGGGAGAAGCCAGAGTGGTGCGCGAAGGCAATGACCTTGTCCTGCGCCTGGTCGGGCTGAGTTTCCCGTCCGGGAAATCCGCCATCGAGAGCCGTTACTTTTCCCTGCTGAAGAAGGTTCAAGAAGCCATAGAGCTATTCTCCGTACAGCCGATCGTCATCGAGGGGCACACGGACTCCGTCGGAAGCGATGCTGTCAACATGAAGCTGTCGCAGGAACGCGCCGACTCGGTGCGCGAGTATCTGATCGCGAACGTCGGGCTCCGAGAGTCGCGCGTCAGCGCAGCGGGCTTCGGCAAAGACCGGCCGATTGCCAGCGACGAAACCGAGTCCGGCCGTGCTCAGAATCGCAGAATCGACGTGGTGATCGTCGGCGCCCGCGCGCGCAAAATGAGATAGGCAAGATAGACGAGCTGGACGCGCTAGCGCAGCGCGATCTGCGTCGGTCGGGACCGACGCAGATCGCGCCGTTTCGCGAAGCGGTCAGGGGAGCGTCGATTGGAGCCCCTACGCAGCAGGGTCGTCGCTCGGAGCGGACTCGTGATGGACATGTATGTCTCGCTGCGGGAACGGGATCGATATGCCGCGCTCGTCGAAGCCCTCTTTTACTGAGCGTGTGAGGTCCCAGTAGACGTCCCAGTAGTCTGTCGTCTTCGCCCAGGGCCGGCACACAAAATTCACCGACGAATCGGCCAGCTCGTGAAGTTTGATGACGGGCTGTGGATTCTCGAGCACCATGGGGTGTGCCTTCACGATCTCTTCGATAGCGGCGTGCGCTTTCGCAATATCGTCGCCGTAGCCAATCCCAAACACGAGATCGACCCGTCTGGTGTCATTCCCAGTCACGTTCGTGATCACGTTGCCCCAAATCGCGTTGTTCGGAACGATGACCACTCTATTGTCGGGTGAGACCAACGTTGTCGACACCAGATTCATGGACGCGACTTTGCCCATGACGCCGCCGGCATCGATTACGTCGCCGACATCGAACGGACGATAGATGAGAATCATGATGCCGCTGGCGAAGTTGCCGAGCGTGCTCTGCAGCGCGAACGCGACAACGAAACCGGCGGCACCCAACACTGCCAGGACCGGTCCAACATTCACTTCTAGGGATGACAGGGCCATCAGCAGCCCCAACGCCAGTATGGTGCGTTGCACTCCGGTGACTACGAAGTCACGCATGAGATCTGACAGACGTGCGCGGCGGACTGCGCGAGACATCATGCTAGCGCTCAGCCTTCCCAGACCCATGAAGACGATGATCGTGATCGTGAACTTGGCGAGGTTGAAGCCCCAGCGGATTCCCCCTTCTTCAGATGTCAGCCAGCTCGTTGCGATCACCCAGGTTGCCGCGGCGTCGGTTACGTCGACCTTGATGCCTGATACGGCGGCGATGTATTTCTCGTACGGCTCAATCTCCCCGCCCTTTCGTTCAATGGATTTGAGGACGACACGCGCGCGATCGATGAGAGCGGTGCGCTGTGAGCGCAGCGACGTAAGGCTGGTCAACGCTTGAACCTTCTCGTTGGATTGGGCTTCGACTTCGGCCGCGCTCGCCTCTTCGGGCTCGTCCCCATTCACGGGCTCGACCGTACGTGCGCTCGGCTGTGCTTCGATCTCCGCTGCGGCGATCTCGGTCGCCTTCGAGTGTATCAGCGCCTGCCACGCGTCGGCTTCGACCTTGAGTTCGTCGAGGGTCAACGGCTTGACCAGGAGGGTGAGGCTGGCGACCGGGATCTGAGGATTGCCGGTCGTTGACGGGGAACCGGCCGCATCGGCCGAGGCGAGTGCGGTAATAGAGAGCAGCGCCACCAAGGCGATCGAGCAGTCGTACACAATACGTTTCACAGTCATTCTCCTTGGCATGCGTGCGGCAGGCCTGCCTGCTCGGCGTCGGCCAGGCCGGAGTGCTGACGATTTCATCAAACTCAAGCGTGTCGATGGTGTTGTCAAGTTGAACGACCGCTTGGCAGAGTAGGGCGATGACCAATTCTTCTCAGGTATACAAAGGACATAGATTTCCACGGGAGATCATCGGACACGCCGTATGGCTTTACCATCGCTTCTCGCTGAGCTTCCGTGATGTCGAAGATCTTCTCGCGCAACGCGGAGTGGAAGTATCGTACGAAGCGATTCGCCAATGGTGCATGAAGTTCGGTCCGGATTACGCGGCGAAGCTGAAGCGACGCAGAGGCCCGCTCGGAGACACATGGCACCTCGACGAGGTGTTCGTCACGATTCGAGGTCAGCGGCAGTATCTATGGAGAGCCGTCGACCAGGATGGCGATCTGATCGATATCCTTGTTCCGTCACGGCGTAATCGCCGAGCGGCCGAGAAGTTCTTTCGCAAGCTGCTCAAAGGTCAAGGCTGTGAGCCGATGCGTGTAGTGACCGATAAACTGAGGAGCTATTTGGCCGCGCATCGCCGCGTGATGCCTTCGGTGCCGCACGATACGACACAGTACGCGAACAACCGGGCCGAGGTTTCTCACCAACCGACTCGGCGACGAGAACGGCAGATGCAGCGCTTCAACTCGGCGGGGCAAGCGCAGCGGTTCTTGGTGGTTCACGGGCTGGTTCAGAATCTGTTCCGTGTCGGCCGACATTTGTTACGAGCGGTGAATCACCGCCTGTTTCGACAGCACGCGTTCGTCCAGTGGCATGAGGTCGTATCGGCCTAAATCGCGGCGGCACGAGGTGTTCGCTTGAGCTTCGAGAGATAACTTGACGATGCCGTGCCTTGTCTTTGGGGGCGCGTACCCGGTGGAGATTCCGATTCGTACACCAACGCCGCTCGAACGACTCCATTTCTTCGGATGTGCATCAGCGAGCGTGTTTTCGTACACATATGGTACGGGAGCGGTGTGAGCAGTTACTCAGATGAGCAAGCCAAGAGACCGACGTTCTCGGTCGTGATTCCGGCATACAACGCCGCGGGAACCCTTGCAGGTTCGCTGCGCGCACTGGCTGCCTGCGAACCGCCACCGAGAGAGATCATCGTCGTCGATGACGCGTCCACCGATACCACGTCGCAAATCGCAGAGGCGGCGGCCGTCGAGGTCATGCGTCATTCATCCAATCAGGGCGCGAGTGGGGCCCGCAACACGGGAGCTGCTGCAGCTGTCGCTACCGTTACCGTGTTCGTCGACGCGGATGTATCGGTTCCGACTGACACATTCGCGCGGCTGTACGAGTGGTTCAGCCAGGATCGCCCCCCGACGGTCGTCTGCGGTGTCTACTCGGCGGAATGTCCGGCCGACCGTTGGGTCTCTCAGCACAAAAACCTATACTCTGTGGATATGAACGCTCCGCTCGGCGACTGGGCGACTACGCTCAATAGTGCTCTGGCGGCGATCCCGCGTGAGGTCCTCATGCGCTACGGTGGGTTCGACACACGCTGGCCGGCAGCAGAGGACACCGAACTAGCTATGGTGATGGCAGCAGGAGGAGAACGGATTGTGTTCGACCATGACATCGAGTTCGAGCACATGAAGGAGTTCACGCTCGCAGGATTGCTGCGTGACGATTGGAAGAAGTCCTACTGGTTGGGGCGCCAGGTCTGGGCGCGCGGCGCGGGTATCGGCGCCGAGTTGCGCAGTCGCGAGCGCAACCATCACGGGCTGGCTCGACTGTTGAGTCTCGCAAGCGCCTACGCTCTCGCATTTCTCGTGCCGACGGCATTGCTGACCGGATCCGCGCTCGTAGCGTCCTCACTGCTCACCCTCGCGGCCTTGCATGCTTACCTAAACCGGACGTTCTATCGTCTGCTGACCGAGCGGCTCGGTCTCGCGGCGATGCTTCGGTCGGCGGTGCTGTATGGCATCGAGCTGCTCATCGGCGGAGCGGCCATCGTCGCTGCATGGGTGGATCACAGGCGCAACGCGGTCTCGCCGGTTCAGGAGAGCGCGTGAATCTCGGCCGCATCGCATCCCGCATGATTCGCAAGGACCAACCGGTCCAGGTGATCCTCTTCGTCACGGCGCGCTGCAACTTACGCTGCAAAATGTGTTTCTATTGGGAGCCGATCGCGACTGCCGACGTTCATCAAGAGCTCACGCTGGACGAACTCCGTACGATCTCATCGACCATGGCCCCATTTCCATGGCTTCTCATCGGCGGTGGCGAGCCCGTCATTCGCAAGGATCTTGCGGATGTCGTCTCCGTGTTCGTCGAACAGAACGAGATCGAGCACGTTACGATCCCTTCCAACGGTTGGTACACGGACGCGACGCTAGAACTGGTCGAAACGATCTGCACGCGACATCCGGACCTGTATCTGAATCTCGACCTTTCACTTCTCGGACTAGAGGACGTTCATGACGGCATCGCGCGCTGCGAAGGCGCGTTCGAACACTGGCGCCGCACCTACGCAGCGCTCGCGCCACTTCGTGCTCGCTTCAAGAACTTCGGAGTGGGTGCCATTTTTCCGCTAAGCGCGGACAATCAGCACCAGTGGCGCGAGTCCGTCGACTTTCTTCTCGACGAACATGCTTTCGACTCGATCGTGATCGGCCGTACACGTGGCGAGCCCGAAGACCCTGCAACCGCAGTGTTCGAACCGAACGTCTACAGCGAGGCGACGGCGTATCTGGAAAACGCCGTGCGCCAGGGACGGGTGCTTGGATTCCGCGGCCTCGTGGGCGCCGTGATCCAGGCCAAGGATGTGGTCATGCACGGCATCGTCGATCGGATCGCGCGGGGCGGAGACTTCGAACTACCGTGTTACGCCTCGCGCCTCTCGGTGGTAATCTCCGAACGCGGCGTGGTCAGGCCCTGCGAGATCCTCGGCGAAGACCTCGGCAGCTTGCGAGACAACGAACTGGATTTTCAACGGGTATGGCTGGGAGAGACCGCCGAGCGCATGCGCTTCGACATCATCGACAAGCGTTGTAAATGCACCCACGAGTGTAACCTGACGACGAACATTCTCTTCAATCCGCGCATCCTACCATCGGTTGCCGGCGAGATGGTCAAGAATACGGTCACGCGACCGTTTCGTGGACGCGGCTAAGGGCGCGTGACGCAGACCGCGCGCATCGATCGTGCGCTCGAATTGGCGCTGTCAACTTGATGGTTGCCGGACGAGTACGTCCGCGAATCGGCTGGTTCCCATCCGCCGGTGTCTTGTTCCAGAATTCGGCCGAACGAAAAGTGAGCTACTCAGGTAGCTTGTGAAGCCCGGTGGCTGCCGACCACGGGCCTATCGTCAGGTGCGCCGTCGGCTTATAAGCTGCCACTCGATGTGGGGCGAGTCCGGAGCGAATGTGTCTCCATCTGGATTTCCCTGTTCTGCGGGAAAACACAGGGAAATCTCCCGGATCTGCGTCGTTCTCGTCCTGGACGCCCCGCTAACGATCCAATTTCACTGCCGTATTCTCTGAGTTTCCCTGCAACACGGAACAGGGAAATCATTCAGGCGCCCAGCGACTTGCCGGGGCCAAACAGGGACAGTTTTCTCCGCAGCGCGACACCAGACTGCCAAGGAGCATTCGGTGCGAAAGACCCCAGCACGCCTGGCGAAATCGTCGCACTCCCTTACTCTGGGTATGGCGTACTGATGACGCGCCGTCTGGGTGATGAAAAACGAGCTAGATATCGTCCGCGATGTGTCCGAGCGTCTCGATCGGGTCGGAGTTCAATTCATGCTAACGGGATCGATGGCGATGAACTATTATGCGCAGCCGCGCATGACGCGCGACATCGACATCGTTGTTGCCTTGGAACCGCGCGCGAAGGATACGATCGTCGAGGCGTTCCACCCCGACTACTATGTTTCGTCAGACGCGGTAGAGGGTGCAATTGCCAGACGCGGGATGTTCAACCTGATTCATCAGGAGAGTGTCATCAAGGTCGACTTCATCGTCAGCGAAGAGGACTTGATCATATCGAAGCTCGATTGGGCGCGTGATAGCCGCAGCGAGCTCCAGTTGGGTGACGTCCGGAACCTGCTTGCGGCAGGTTGCGACGAACAATACGTAGCGCGTTGGACGGGCGAGCTTGGCCTCAGCGGCCTGCTCGAGGAATGTCGGTGATGACGGATACCACTCCAGAGATTGAAACGCTGGTTCGTGAGCGGCTCATGGCGCTGTCGGGAGCCGAGCGTATGCGGATGGGAGCAGACATGTTCTCGGCCGCGAGGCGGATGATCCTGGCCTCGTTACCGGCACACTTGGATGCTGCGGAGCGCAAGCTGCGCCTTTTCGAGCGAGTCTACGGTGAGCCATTCCCAGCGAGCCGCGAGAGCGACGCGAGGGGGTTGTCCCGTTGAGCGGGCCGTTGGCAGAGTCGGATGATGACCGGTCCTTAAGGGGGCCGTCCGTGCCAAGTTCGATTCATACGCCAACGCTAGTTTTGGTTGGAATCTGCCCTTAGCGGTTGAGCTGTACACCCCTTAGGTGTACAGTGGTCTTGCATGATTAAGGAAGTCGTCCTCAGTCGTCGTGCCCAAAAGAATCTGAGGTCGGCTCCTGCGCACGTTGCAACGAAGCTGCTCTATTGGGTTGGACTGGCTCGAGACGAGCGGATTGGAGACGACAAGAAAACAACCTGGTTTTCACGACGAGCCACTGAAGGGTCAGAGGAAAGGTCAACGGTCTATTCGGCTGAGTCGTACCTACCGAGCCATCTATGTCGTTAGGCACGACGGGGCACTCGAATTCGTAAGCATCGAGGAGGTGAACAAGCATGAGTACTAGATCCAACTCGAGGACCAGGGACACCAAACGATTCCTGGAAAAGCTGTCCGGAGGTCCGCTCACGTTCGGCGGACTGCTCGCCGCGATCCGTGAGGCGGAGGGGGCGACCCAGGTGGATTTTGCTGCAACGCTCGGAGTCTCTCGATCTCACATGTGCGACATTGAGAAAGGCCGTAAGGTTGTCGGCGCCGCACGTGCCGCACGCTTCGCGAAGATCCTCGGCTACTCACCAGAGAGTTTTGTGGCGCTCGCGCTGCAGGGACAGGTCGTTGAGGCAGGTCTCAAGCTCAACGTCAGCGTGAAAGCCGCGTAGGAGGCGATTGTCACGTCAACGGCATCTACGGCAAGCCGCACCGATGAAACGTCCGCCGAAGCCGTACCGTAGACATCGATTCCCACCACGCCTGAAACAAACTCCCACGTCGTCGTTGCACTAACACTCTCGTTCCGGTCCTAGTCGATCTGTTCCGCAGCCTCAGGCCTCCGCGCTGAGGTCGCCGATCGGAGGGCACATGAATCGACGACTACATAGCGGCATCGCTCTGATTGCCATCGTCCAACTCTGTAGCGCCTGCGCGATCGGGACGTCGCGCATGGCCTTGGAGCATACACCGTTCGAAGCCGGCGTCGCCGCGGAGCCGCGCGGTGATATCAGCGTTCGCCGTTTCGTGGATAACCGTGCCGAAGACCGCCGCGAGTTCATCGGTGCGAAACGCAACGGGTACGGAATGGTTCTGGGGCATATCGCCGTGCCGGTCGACGATACCCTTGAAGACATCCTAACACTTTCTTTTACCGAGGCGCTTCGCTCCGCAGGCTATCGCGCGGTGATCGAGGGGGGCGAAGAGCAAGAGATCCCGACCGACTTCGCACCGGTCCTCAGTTTAGAAGGCAGCATCGATAAGTTCTGGCTCGATATGTATATGGCGACTTGGCACAACGTTATCGTGGGAATCGAGCTCGTCGACGACACCGAGGCAGTGGTCTGGAGTACCAGCGTCGAGGGAAGCGAGACCAACGTGCTGTGGCTTGGCCTCGCCGCGGAGTTCCGCGGTGTTGTTCGGCAAGCGCTCGACACGGCGCTTGCAGCGGCCATCGCCGAGTTCGGGTCCGAGGATTTCGTTGCACAGGTCGAGAGTGCCGAGCCGTTGCATCGAGGCGTGCCCGGTGCTCAAGACGCGATGGTGGAGTCACGAGAGACGGATCCGAACGATGGCGCGCGTGCTCCATAGCCGTTGTTTCTCGCTGTGCGTCCTCTCGTGGGCGAGCGAGGTTGAGGATACACTTGGTATTAAGGCTATAGCGGCCCTATGCCCGTTCGTCAGCGGAGACTTGTCATGAGATCTCATCCACAGATCACGGTCGTCTTCGACAACCCAACCTGGAGTCGTGCCAGGCTGGTGTGTCGCGGCGATGTGGCCGAGGAAACATCGGGGGACATCCTAGCGCTATGATCTGGGACACGGTCGGTCCGCGAATCAGCTACTGATTTGGGCCACAGAGATCGGTGTAAAAGGCACGTTGCTCAGCGCCGGACTTGGGTTGTCATCATCCCGCCGCCGACCCTGACGACACTAAGGGTTGCCCCGGATAGAATTCAGCGCGGGCGGCATGCTAGTTTCGCGACTTCATAGGCACCTGTCGGCCCCGCGCGTCCAAAACGATTTCGGTGGATAGCTGGTCGCTGGAACCTTCAACAGGAGGCTCGTCGATGCGTCGTTTATCTCCCGTCCAATTCACTACGTTGTTCATCACGTGCGGTGCGTCCACACCGTCCGCTACGGGGATTAAGCATGGTCCGCAGTTTCAGGGTCGTACCCGTACGATGAATGATCGGGTTTCCGTTCCGACAACAAAGTGATTCGAGGAGCAGGGGCTGAAATACGGCTACTGAACGACTGATGGCCGACACTACACGCAATACGAAGGAAGGTAGACGGATGAGGCTTGATCCAACAATACACATGCGAGGAGTTCGTCGGACAGCCTGGTTGCCAGTCGTGGTATCAGCGGGCTTGTGCCTTCTCGTGGGCGCGGCGACATTGCATGCCGCAGGAATTCCCAACGGCCCAGAGATTGATGTGAACACGACGACGGCCGGTTCACAGACCGCTCCAGAAGTCGTCGTGGAAAATAGCGGCGACTTCCTCTTCGTATGGCACGACAGCGACCTTGGCGGCGGAGCGGGCGGTCCGGAGATAGCCGCACGCAGATTCGACAGCTCGTTGGCTCCCTCAAGTCCGGAATTTTTGGTCAATACTACGCTCGCGATTACGCAGCGAAGTCCGGGAGCAGCGTTCAACTCTGCAGGCGAGTTCGTGATCGCCTGGGAGAGTACCTCGACCGGCTACGATATCCTTGCGCAACGCTATACGGCCGGCGGTATCGCAGTCGGCCCGGAATTCATCGTGAATACATATACGACTGTGAATCAGCAGAACCCGTCACTCGTCGGACTCACCGATGACGGGTACTGCATGGTATGGCAGAGCGGGAACACACCGCCACCGGCGACGAACGTGCGAATCGTCGGTCAGCGCCTCGATTCCGCCGGTTCCAACGTGGGCGGCGAGTTCCAGATCAACGCAGTAACGACGAATACACAGTCGGATCCACGAATCATGTCGATATCCGGGGACGCGTTTCTCGTTGTTTGGGATGCCGTCGGCATCGACGCTAGCGGGCACGGGATACTGGCACGTCGTTATGATGATTGCGGTACTGCCACCGCTGGCGAGTTCCAAGTCAATACGTTCGAGGATGGGGAGCAGCTTTATCCTGCCATGGGTCCAGATGGCGCGGGGGGCTTCGTTATCGCCTGGCACAGCTTTCAAGAGTCGCAGGTCGGCGCGGGCAGCACGTACGGAATCTTTGCTCAGCGGATCTCTGCCGCTGGAAGTCTCGTAGGTACTGAGTTCCAGGTGAATACCTATACAACCGGCGATCAGTATCGCGCGCATGTCGCTCTCGACAACGATGGCGGCTTCGTCGTGATCTGGAACAGCCTTAACCAAGATGGCAGCAGCACGGGGATATTCGGACAGCGCTTCAACTCGGACGCTACGAAGGAAGGGCCCGAGTTCGCGGTCAACAGCTACACGACCGGACCGCAGCGATCTTTAGCTATCGGTCCTGTGGCGCTGCCGCTCGCTGAGGGTGGCTTTTTCGTTACGTGGGAACAGCCGGGGGTCGGCGGCGGCCAGACGGTAGTCGCCCAGAAGTTTACGATCTGTGGGAACGGTGTGCTTGAGGGGGACGAGGAGTGCGACGATGGGAATTTCATACTGGGCGACGGCTGCGACCAGTTCTGCGCGGTAGAGATGTTCTCCTGCTGCGACGACGAAGCGGAATCGTGTAACAGCGATGCAGCGTGCACGACTGGTGTTTGCTGCGGTTCCGGTCGCTGCAACGTCGAAGGCATCGTTGCCGTGTGCGATGCGCTTGGCGCTCCGTGCGCGACGAACACGGACTGCGGCGCCGAAGCGTGTTGCGACGACGACCCGTGTGGCAACGGTCTCCCCGTGGATGAAGAAGAGTGCGACGCCGGTGTTTCCGGGTGCAACCCGGACGCGCCCGGTCAGTGCTGCGAGTCTCAATGTGATGCCGCGACCTGTCTGTTGCTCGGTCAATGTACCGATACGAGCCAGTGCTGCCGTGACGCGAGCGAATGCGGTGTGGGAATCGGTTGCTGTGGCGACGGCACACTCGATCCGGGCGAGACGTGCGACGATGGCAACCTAGACGATGGCGATTGCTGCAGCAGCACGTGCACGGTCCCGGCCGGCTGCTTACCTGCCTGCCCCGGAGTCGGCGGTGCGCACCTTCTGCAAGCGGCGTCGATGAAGGCGAAGTTCGACGACAAGAACAAAGACGACCCCGGCAAGGACGGCGATGGGAAGTACGAACGCTGGAAGATCGGCAAGCGCGGACAAAACGGAGACTTCAATCTGGATCCTGGCCAGCATACTGACTGCCGCAGTGAGGAGATGGAGATCTCCATCATCGAGAACGACGGTACCGATGGCGTGCGGGAGCTAGGTTCGTTCACGATTCCCCCCTCGGCTTGGGACAAGAAGAAGCCGAGCCTTGCTGACGACGGCAGCGTTACGGCAGATGATCAGTGCAAGCTCTCGGACCGAGATGAGCTGAAGTCGGTGCCAGCGGGTGTGTCGAAGGCACAATGGCGAGAGAAGGGCGTGAAGGTGAAGTACCGGTTCCAAGGCAAGCTACTTGGTGAGATCGAGCAGCCGACGAGCTTCGTGGAACCATCGCCTGGCGAAGACCCGGAAGGTCAGATTCGAATCTGCGTGCGGGTAGGTGCGAGCGCGGGGCATTCGGTGCTCAGCTGCACGCTTCGCAAGGGCGGCGAGCAGCTTAAGTGTCAGTCGGAATAATTGCACCGGTAGTGTCGGACGAACGAAAACAACTTGAAGGTGACTCGTGTCGCTTCAACTCAACGATTTCGGAGGACCTAGAGATGGAACGTCCTATTCGGATACGAAGCAGGCATGCAGCTAAAGCGTGCACGAAACGCAGTCTGGTGGGGCTTCTTGCTGTGACCTGCCTAGCAGCTCTTCTCCCTTCGCAGAGTGCCGCAGATGGCTTCTACGTAGTGCGAGAAGACGTTGATGCCGTGGAATTCGTGGATATCTCAGCCGCGACGACTACTGCAATCGTAACCATCGACGATGATCTAGGCCCTAGCACGACCGAGATCCACGGGGGAATGGCCCTGCTTCCGAGCGAGCATGAGTTGATTCTGATTAGACGCGCTATCGCGTCGCCAACGTACGGTTTTCTTAAGATCGATATTTGTACCGGTACGACGACGGACTTGGGGGACGCGCTAGCTGGCGAGTCGATTGAAGGGATCGCACAAGATCCGACTACCGGGACGATCTATGTGAGCCACAGCACTGGGGGCGGCGTTGGCACTTCCAACATTCTCGCCACGCTCAATCCATCGACGCTTGCCATTACCGATGTCTGCGACACCACGAAGGATATGGACGACCTCTTCATCAGCCCAGCGGGTCAGCTGTACGCGGTGGATCACCATACGCAGCAGGAGCTCTACAGCATTGACAAAGCGGACTGCGCGCCGGTCGTTCAGGAGTTTAGCAACGCGGGCGTTGGGTTTCCCTCACCCAAGCTGGCGCGGACCGGGGAGGTCATTGTCGGGTTCGATGCCGTCCCCGATCCTGAGACACTTCACGAGCTTGACGGTGGCGGGGCGCCGGTAGGACCGCCCATCGTGAATTTCCCGCTAGGCCAGAGCTACAAGGGCCCTTTTGGTCCGATAGTGCCCGGCCCACCCAGCACATGCGGCGACGGGCTGATCGAGGTTTGTGAGGAATGCGACGATGGAGGGACCGTTCCCGGTGATGGCTGTGATGAGTTCTGCCAGATCGAAGAATTCTCCTGCTGCGACGACGAAACGGAATCGTGTAACAGCGATGCCGCCTGCACGACAGGACTTTGCTGCGGCCCCGGGCGGTGCAATGTCGAAGGCATCGTTGCAGTGTGCGACGCTCTTGGAGCTCCGTGCGCAACGAACGGCGACTGCGGCGTTGAAGAGTGTTGCGACGATGATCCGTGTGGCAATGGCCTCCCAGTCGATGACGAAGAGTGCGACGCCGGTGGCTCTGGGTGCAATCCCGACGCGCCCGGTCAGTGTTGCGAATCCCAATGTGACTCCGCGACCTGTTCGTTGCTCGGTCAATGTACCGATACGAGCGAGTGCTGCCGCGACGCGAGCGAGTGCGGCGCAGGAATCGGCTGCTGCGGCGACGGCGCACTCGATCCGGGTGAGTCGTGCGACGACGGGAATCTAGACGACGGCGATTGCTGCAGCAGTACGTGCACGGTCCCGGCCGGCTGTTTACCTGCCTGTCCCGGAGTCGGCGGTGCGCACCTTCTGCAAGCGGCGTCGATGAAGGCGAAGTTCGACGACAAGAACAAAGACGATCCTGGCAAGGACGGCGACGGGAAATACGAACGCTGGAAGATCGGCAAGCGTGGACAGAATGGCGACTTCAACCTAGATCCCGGCCAGCACACTGACTGCCGCAGTGAGGAGATGGAGATCTCCATCATTGAGAACGACGGCAGCGATGGAGTGCGGGAACTCGGCTCGTTCATCATTCCACCGGCGGTTTGGGACAAGAAGAAGCCGACACTCGCAGACGACGGCAGCGTTACGGCAGATGATCAGTGCAAGCTCTCAGACCGAGACGAACTGAAGTCGGTGCCTCCGGGGGTGTCGAAGGCGCAGTGGCGAGAGAAGGGCGTGAAGGTGAAGTACCGATTCCAAGGTAAGTTGCTTGGCGAGATCGATCAGCCGACGAGCTTCGTGGAGCCTTCACCCGGCGAAGACCCGGAAGGGCAGATTCGAATCTGCGTGCGGGTAGGTGCGAGTGCGGGGCATTCGGTGCTGTCTTGTACGCTCCGCAAGGGCGGCGAGCAGCTTAAGTGTCAGTCGGACAACTAGGCGCGACGCGCGATCAGCTGTGGATTCCGGTAATGGCCCTATCGCGAGCCGGCGGCCATTATGCGGGAAGCGCACTTACCGCTCGCCAATCTTCATGCATCGAGGCGCCTGGGCTCACGCCGCAAATCTCGACGCCGAGGAGGAATCGTCATGATCCGAACCTACAGCATCCTATGGGCCATGACCTGTTTTGCCTGCTTGCCGTTATCAGCGTGGGCGACGGGGGTCCCCAACGGGCCAGAGTTTCAAGCGAACGTCCATACGACTGATGATCAGCGAGCGCCGCGTGTATCGTCGGACGGCGCCGACGGTTTTGTCATCGTGTGGGAGAGCACAGGTGGGCAGGACGGTCAGTTAGGCGGCGTGTTCGGCCAGCGATTCGACTCCGCCTGGAATCCGACGGTTGAATTCCAGGTCAACACCTACACTACGGAGAATCAGAGTGTCGGCGGGGTCGCGCCATTGGCCGGCGGCGGCTTCGCCGTTGTGTGGCAGTCGGGCGAGTTCATTCCTGGGGAGAACCTAACCGGGGTATTTGGTCGTTGTTACGACGCAGCGGGTGCGCCGTTGGGCGCGGAGTTTCATATCAACTCATTTACGACGGGCCGACAATCGCTAACGCGAGTTGGGAGCACGTCCGACGGCGGATTCGTGGTCGCATGGAACAGCGACGGCCAGCCTCCCTCCGCTTACCAGGGCATCTTCGGACAGGAGTACGACAGCAATTGCGCTGCCGTTGGTGGCGAGCATCCGATCAGCGAGACGACGACCGCTGACAGGCGCGAACCTGAGGTCTCGGCAGCCTGCGCGAGCGGTGATTCGCTTGTGGTATGGGAGGGCGCCGATCAGGACGCCGACGGATCTGCAGCGGTCGTCGCACGGCGATTTGATCCAGGCATAGGTCCAGTCGGCACCGAGTTCGTGGTTAACACGTATACGACGGGGGACCAGAGTAACGCGGCCGTGTGGAGCGGTGCAGGCGCCCAGGCCGTAGTTGTTTGGCAAAGTTCCGAACATCCTGGCGATACCTCGGGGCTAAGCGTGGTGGCGCAGCGGCTCGACTGCGGCGGAGCCAAACTAGGAACGGAGTTCGTCGTCAACTCCTACACTACGGGCGATCAGACCGGTGCCCAGGTCAGTAGCGACGGAAACGGTGGCTTCGTTATCACTTGGTTGAGCCAAGACGGTGCCTCTCTCGGAACTTTCGGCCAACGATACTCGACTCTGGGTGCCCCTGTTGGTGGCGAGTTGGCTGTTAACTCCTACACGACTTCCGCCCGGATCACCGAAGGGGTGATTGCCGACGGCGCGGGAGGATTCACAGCCGTGTTCCACGCCGATCTACCCGGCGAAGACCAACTTGGAGTCTTCGCGCAGCGTTTTACCAACTGTGGCAATGGCTCGAAGGAAGGCGACGAAGAGTGCGATGACGGGAACCTCGATTCGCGAGATGGGTGTGACGACGTCTGCCAGATAGAGAAGTGGTTCTGCTGCGACGACGAAACAGAATCGTGTAACAGCGATGCGGCCTGCACGACTGGACCTTGCTGTGGCCCCGGTCGCTGTAACGTCGAAGGCATCGTAGCCGTGTGCGACGCCCTCGGAGCCCCGTGCGCGACAAACACCGACTGCGGCGCCGAAGTGTGTTGTGACGATGACCCCTGTGGCAATGGCCTTGCAGTCGATGATGAAGAGTGCGACGCCGGTGTTTCTGGGTGCAATCCGGACGCGCCCGGCCAGTGCTGCGAGTCCCAATGTGACTCAGCGACTTGCCTGTTACTCGGACAATGTACCGATACCGGCGACTGCTGCCGCGATGCGAATGGATGCGGGGTAGGCGTCGGCTGCTGTGGCGATGGAACAGTCGACGCGGGGGAATCCTGCGACGATGGCAATCTGGACAACGGTGATTGTTGTAGCAGTACGTGCGCCGTCCCAGCCGGCTGCTTGCCCGCCTGCCCGGGGATTGTGGGTGCGCACCTTCTTCAAGCGGCCTCAATGAAGGCGAAATTCGACGATAAGAACAAAGACGATCCCGCCAAGGACGGCGACGGCAAGTACGAGCGCTGGAAGATTGGCAAGCGCGGGCAGAACGGTGACTTCAATCTAGACGCAGGGCAACACACTGACTGCCGAAGCGAAGAGATGGAAGTATCCTTTATCGAAAACAACGGCAGCGACGGTGTACGTGAACTGGGTTCCTTCACGATCCCGGCAGCGGTTTGGGACAAGAAGAAGCCGACTCTCCTCGATGACGGAAGCGTGAAGGCGGATGATCAATGCAAGCTGTCTGACAAGACGGAGATGAAGTCGGTACCGCCGGGCGTCTCGAAGGCGCAGTGGAGAGAGAAGGGCGTGAAGGTGAAGTACCGCTTCCAGGGCAAGCTGCTCGGGGAGATAGAGCAGCCGACGAGCTTCGTGGAGCCGTTGCCTGGCGAAGACCCGGAAGGGCAGATTCGTGTCTGCGTTCGGGTCGGCGCGAGTGCGGGACATTCTGTGTTGTCATGCACGCTCCGAAAGGCCGGAGAACAGCTTAAGTGTCAGTCGGACAACTAGTTTGGCCGTCGTAAGGGAAAAACCGATGAGATTGAGAAACGTGTTCCTCTGTAGCGTGGCAGTTCTCGCGGCTATCGTTGTCCTCGTAGTGCCGGTAGGTGCAGACCTAACCGCTGCTGCATTTGTTCTTCAGGATGAAACCCCTGAGACCAATCAGATCTTCGGTAGCGGTGTTGCCATCGGCGACATCAACGCTGATGGTATCGAAGATGTCGTGGTCGGAGCTTGTTGCGACCTCGGTGGAGAAGGTGAGGTCTTCGTGTACTTGGGGGATAATCCTTTCCCGTCTTGTTCCAAAATTCGGCCGAACGAATAGCGAGCTACTTCAGCAGTTTACAATGCCTGACGATAGCCGATCACGGCCTACCGTCAGGTGTGCTGTTGGCTTATAAGCAGCCGCTCGATGTGGACGCCGCATCTTCAGTTCGTGTTGGCTGCGCTAGCCGGCTGGGTGAATCGTCACCAGCACGACGTAATCGAATATCTGCAGGCTGAAAACCGCATTCTTCGTGAGTAGATGGGAGACCGTCGCCCACGGTTCACCGACGCGCAGCGCCGTCGGCTTGCCATGGCGGCCAA
>JAJCZM010000057.1 GCA_029262375.1 Deltaproteobacteria bacterium | reverse complement strand
TCATGGAGAGTGCGTGGTACCGCGAGGTCTTCCCCTATACGCGGTTGTCGCGCGAGAAGAACGCCGAGGGGGAGTTCGAGACGACGCTCGGTGGCGGACGTTATGCGACCTCCTTCGGGGGGACGCTAACCGGTCGTGGTGGTCAGTTGATCATCGTCGACGATCCGATGAATCCGGAGATGGCGTTGTCGGATGTTCAGCGTAAGCGCACGCGCGAGTGGTTCGACGCGACGGTCTACTCTCGTCTCAACGACAAGGCCGTGGATGCGATCATCGTGGTCATGCAGCGACTCCACCTCGATGACCTGGCCGGCCACCTACTCGCCAAGGAAGAGTACTGGGATCATCTCAACATCCCAGCCATTTCCGACCGCGAGCAGGCTTATCGGACGGGGCCGAGCTCGGTGTACACGCGCAAGGCCGACGAGGTTCTCCACGCCGAGCGCGAGTCGCGCGAGGTGCTTGAGCAGCTGCGGTCGGAACTCGGCCCATACTCCTTTTCGGCACAATACCTACAGGAACCCGTTCCGATCGACGGCGAGCTAATCAAGTGGGGCTGGTTTGATCTGTACGAGCAGGCCCCGGAGAGGTTACCGGGGCTCAGGGTCGTACAGAGTTGGGATACGGCGCTGACGGACAATCCGAACAGCTGTTTCTCCGTGTGCACCACCTGGCTCATCGTCGATGACCAGTACTACCTGCTCGATTTGCTACGTGAGCGCCTGAAGTACCCGGAGCTCAGGCGCGCTGTTGTTGAACAAGCCCATCACTGGAAGGCCGACTACGTTGTCATCGAGAACTGCAGTACAGGCCGTCCGCTGATTCAGGAGCTTCAGGGAAGTCGGGAGATGGGTGAGTCCTGGGTCGAGGAGTACGAGCCGATCTACGACAAGACCACCCGACTGCACGCTCAGTCAGCGGTGATCGAGTCCGGCCGGGTCCACCTGCCCGGCGATGCGGAGTGGCTAGAACCTCTGCGCGCCGAGATCGTGCAGTTCCCCCACGGTCGTTTCGACGACCAGGTGGACAGCATCACGCAGTTCCTCGACTGGGCTGAGGAGCGGCGCCTGAGCATGGACGGCATGATCGGCTCCTTGGACCGGCGTACCGGCAAGATCACGTGGAAGAAGATGTGGTGACCGTGCGACTGGACTTGTGGTGGCACACGAGCGGTACTGTCCACAACGAGCGTACGGCTATGGCCCTCCGGGAATCGGCCCGGAGGGCTTCGGTGGTAGCGGCCCGCGATTGGCGCGGGCCACAACCGAGGGAGATGCCCTATGCCTCGAAAGACGAAGACGACCGATGCACCGCCGCCGGTGGCGGCAACCACGAAACCCAAGCGTTCTCGCGACAAAGCGAAGAAACCGCGAACAACCAAGAAACAGGCCTGCCTGCGCCTGCTACGGCGCGAGAAGGGGGTCAGTCTGGCCGATCTGCAGCGTGCGACGGGTTGGCAGGCGCACTCGGTGCGCGGCTTTCTCTCAGGCACGATCCGTAAGCTCGATGGCGTTGAACTGGAGGCGCTGACTCCGGATCGCGGGCCACGCCGCTACCGAATTACAGAGACGACGGTCGGGTCGTAGCGATGCCCGAACGGCCGGCAGATCCGGCGTTTGAGCGGGAGGTCGCCGGACTGGGCGGCCTCCCGCGCACCGAGTTGGTGGCGCGCTGGGAGCGCGTCGTGGGTGCGGCACTGCGCGCCAACATGAGCACACCGCTGCTGCGCCGGGCCCTTGCCCATGAGATCCAGCGGCGCCGATGGGCCAAAGCAGATCGAGCGGTGGCCCGTCGACTACGTACGACTGCGAGCGACAGCCCCGGGTCACATGCGAGCGCCAAGGTTCCGCGATTGGGCGATCGTCTCATCAGAGAGTGGAATGGGCGAACCTACGTGGTGGATGTGGTCGATGGCGGCTTCGTGCTCGACGATGCTACTTACTCGTCACTGTCGGCTGTTGCGCGCGCGATCACGGGTGCCCGCTGGTCCGGACCGAGGTTCTTCGGGTTGGACAAGTGAGCTGTTGCGATGAGTAGGACCCGTCGGCGATGCGCGATCTACACCCGAAAATCTCACGAGGAGGGGCTGGATCAGGACTTCAACAGCCTCGATGCGCAACGTGAGGCTTGCGAGGCCTACATTCGCAGCCAGCGCCACGAGGGGTGGGCCGTTGGGCCGCATCGCTACGACGACGGTGGTTTCTCCGGCGGCACGATGGAGCGCCCGGCACTGCAGGCCCTCCTACGCGATGTGCGCGCATCGCGCATCGATACGATCGTCGTCTACAAGGTGGATCGCCTATCTCGATCTCTCTCGGACTTTGCGAAGATCGTAGATGCGCTCGACGAGCACGAAGTCTCGTTCGTATCGGTCACGCAGCAGTTCAACACGACGACATCCATGGGGCGGCTCACGCTCAACATCCTGCTGTCGTTCGCGCAATTCGAGCGCGAGGTCACGGCCGAGCGCATCCGGGACAAGATCGCGGCATCGAAAAAGAAGGGCATGTGGATGGGAGGGGTTGTTCCGCTTGGCTACGACACGAAAGACAAGCGGCTGCTGCCGAATCAGGAGGAAGCCGGTACGGTTCGCAAGCTTTTCGCGCTCTACCTTGAGACGGGGAGCGTACGCTTGCTCAAGGCCGAGGCTGATCGACTCGGACTACGTACGAAAGCGCGGGCAACAAAGGGCGGAGGCATCGAAGCTGGTCGGCCATTTACGCGGGGGCACCTCTACAAGCTGCTCGCGAACCCGATCTACATCGGCGAGGTCGTTCACAAAGATGCGCGCTTCCCCGGTGAACACGAGGCGATCGTGGACAGGGACGCCTGGGATGCGGTTCAGCTGAAGCTGCGCAGCAACACGGTCGGGGAGCGCAAGGTACACGCTGCTGGGCGCGCCAGCTTGCTATCCGGTCTCCTCTACGATGCACAGGGCCGTCGCTTGGTGCCTTCCCATGCGAACAGTCACGGCAAGCGATACCGCTACTACATAGCGCAAGACGACGATCGCGATGATTGCGCGAAGCGACAACTGACGCGGCTGCCGGCGGAGCCGTTCGAACAAGCGATCATGAATCAGCTTATCGAGCTACTCCGCGACAGACTCACGCTAGGCCGACATCTGGAATCCGCAGGTGCGAGTACAGCGATTGTGTCGCGCGTGGCTCATGGCCATCTTGCCGCGGTGGCCGACCAACTGGAAACCGCGACGGCGCGATCAAAGCGAGATCTGCTTCGCGCGATTGTCGATCGCATCGACGTTGCTTCCGACATCGTCAAGGTTGTGGTTCATGCTGTCGGCCTTGTTGCTCAAGCGCGGGAGCAGACTGGTAGTACGGGCGGCAAGAGTCGTGATGCCGATGATATCCAGGCGTTCACGCTGGAGTTTCCGTACCAGATCCAGCGATCGGGCGTAGCGCGGAAGGTTCTAGTAGCGGAGCAAGGCAGGCCAGAGCCGGAGGTCGATCCTAAGCTGGTCGCGCTCGTGCGTCAGGCGCGAGATTGGTACGAGCAGTTGCGCGATGGAAGCGCGCCTACTCTCAAGGAGCTGGCTGCAAAGGTCGGTCGCGACAGGGCCGATGTGGGTCGCCGACTTTCGTTGGCGTTTCTCGCTCCCGATATTGTTCAGGCAATTCTCGACGGTCGCCAGCCTGCCGGGCTGTCAGTAACTTCCCTGACACGTCTTGAGAACTTGCCACTATCTTGGGCAGAACAACGCCGAGTTCTCGGCTTCGACTCATAGGAAGTTCGCGCCAAGTAGATCGCGACGAGTGGAGACGGGGGACTTTCTCTACCCCCTACAGAGACACTCTCGCAAAACCGCGTACGAAGGCGCTTCACTCGCGTCTCCATGCCGCAACCCTGCGTCTCAAGACGCGCTAACCCAGCGAACTGTCGCAGAAAGAGTTCGGCGGAACCGGGGTTACCGATTCCGCCGAGACTGAATGGTGGTGGGGGGAGTCTTGGGCGAAGGTGTCTCTGGTTACGTTTCCCTGTTCTGCGGGAAGATACAGGGAAATCTCGCATATTCCGGCTGATTAAGCCTTTCCCGCGCCGCTAACAGTACGATTTGACTAGCGTATTTCGGCAAATTCCCTACTCGAGCAAACAGGGAATTAACTCCGCGGAACAGGGAAGTTCTGTCTGTTAACAGGGAAAAGCATGCCGCACTCGGCACTTCCGACTGAACGTCATGAGATCGCTTAATATAAGGATAACTGGGGTCCGCCTTTGGGGATGGTCGAGCGACCAAATGGGCCGGGGCGACCACGACTTCCTTCATTCCTGTTCGGCCGAGTATTGGCACACTACGGGAACAGGCCCGATCCGACGTCGCGAACGGCTCGGAGGAACCCTGAATTATTACTATCGCGAAGCCGCGTGATGGTCGGCTGAGTTTTTGGAACACAACGGGCTGTTCATCGGCGTAAGCTACCAGGCGTGACCTCAACTTGACAGTGCCGGCTGCGGTATCAAACCACGATGCCAGGCACGCGCTCAACGTGACAAAACCCTTCTCATCGACAGAGGTAGGGGCATGGTTCAATCAGGATCGGAAGGATCATCGTCTTTGAGCTCGTCGAACTTCGCAGCCATCGTGGGGTTTCTCTTGGTCAGCTTCTTGACCGTCAAGTCGTCGGCCTTGTTGTTGGCAAGACGAAGGTTGTTCTCCGAACCGAGCAGGGCATCCTTGGTCTTCTGGAGGTGATCGATGGTCTTGTCGATCTCCGTAATAGCCGTTTTGAATTTCTTAGACGCCAGTTCGTAGTTCCGGGCGAAGCCAGTTTTGAAAGCGTCGAGATCGTTCTCGAAGTTCGTGATATCGATGTTCTGTGCCTTCACCAGCGCGAGCTCGGTTTTGTACTTCAGTGAGTTCTGGGCGGCGTTTCGCAGAAGCGTAATGATCGGGATGAAAAATTGCGGCCGGACGACATACATCTTCGAGTAGCGGTGGGACACATCGACTATGCCAGAGTTGTACAGCTCGCTGTCGGGCTCAAGAAGCGAAACGAGTACTGCGTATTCGCAGCCCTTCTCAGTTCGGTCTTTGTCTAGCTCTTTGAGGAAGTCTTCGTTCTTCTTCTTGGTAGCTGTCTCGTCGCTCTCGTTCTTCATCTCAAACATGATCGAGACACTCTCGGTGCCAGCCTCATCCGAGTCGCGAAAGATGTAGTCGCCCTTGCTGCCAGTCCGCGCGTCGTTGTCCTTCTCGAAATACGCACTCGGAAACGCCGTCGCTCGAATGCGGTTGAACTCGGTCTCGCAGTGCTGTTCGAGGGTTTCGCCAACCATCTTGGTCGACAGGCGTGCCTTCATGTCCTTGAGGCGCTCGATCATGTCGTCGCGGTCCTTGATCTGCGTTTCGTACTTGTCCTTGAGCGAGTTTTCGGCGAGCTGCTTCTCAAGCTTCGCTTGCTCGAGGCTGCTCTTCAGTTGGTCACGCTCCTTCTCGACCACACTGAGGGCCTCGGTGATCGCCAGCTTCTCCGCAATCTCGATGGCGTCGAGTTGGGCCTTCAGGCCCTGGATCTCCGCGTCCTTCGTAGCCGCAGCCTTTTGCGATTCGCTGGCGATCTTGGTCGTGGCGAGCTCGACGGCATTCCGCTTCTCCTGCTCGGCCAGTTCAAGCCGCTCGTGCAATTGCTTTTCGAAATCGGCATCGCGAACCTGCTTGAGAATGTCCGCGTACCCGGCTTCGTCGATCTTGAATGCTTTCCCGCACTGCGGACAGATGATTTCATGCATGGCCACTCATCCTTTGCCTTTGCCCGTTGCTGGGGTGACGGCCAACCGATTTGGCTTCAGCGACAACGGACAGCACTGACCGTCAAGCCATCCCACAGAGCGCCGATGCCAGATTGCTACCGAATGCAGGAACGCCCAGCCGTCTGCTGTCAGCTGCAAGCCTTTGTTAGCCTGCAACGTCGTCGCCAAAAATCTGCTTCATTCTCTGCTTCCAGCTGTCGGGAACGGAATCCCAATCATCCCACTTCGCCGTCTCTTGGAACGCCCTCAGCGGTTTCTCGGCAGATGGTGCCGCGTAGCCTACTTCGTCTTCTACGTTCTCCGCCATTTGGATGACACGTCCGCTGGATCCTACGGCATCCGCTATGGGTTGATTGAACTTCTCGGCGCCTTCCGTACCTTGGTCGCGATCGTGTACCACTATCGGGGCGATTCCCATCGCAACCAAATACTTTGCGAGTCCGATTATCGAGGCCTTTCCGCGGGCCCGCACAATTTCGAAATTGGCAACAGCTATCAGATACTTGTCTCGAGGAAGCTTCTTTAGCGTCTCCCATATAAGAACCTCCTCTGTGTCGCCTTCGACGACGATGACATTCTTCGTGAAGAACACTCTCGCAATGTGTTCGTCGATGCGGAGAAGCATCTTCACATGCGTCTTGTCGTCGCCTTCGAGCTGTCTATAAGCATCAGAGACGTTGAACGGATTCACACCGACTCCGTCCTCGGTAGGGAACATACTGTTCAATATCTGCCTTGGCTTCCGCGACAAATCGATGACGAACGGAGAGTGGGTAGTCGCAACAATCTGCGAAGTCCCACCGCTGAGCTCATAAATCGCGTCACGCATCTGATTGGCTGCGCTCGGATGGAGATAGATCTCAGGCTCTTCAAAGCACACCACTAGCGTACGCGTGTGCTCGTCCTCTTTCCCCGAGAGCCATCTTTGACGGAATCGCAACATGCCGAACGCCGCCGCCCTTACCATACCGGACCCCTGATGCGTCACCGGGGTTCTTACGTTGCTCGACATCTCGACCGAGAATGTGGGCTTCAACGCCTTGTTCGGATCGCTCAGATCTGTTGTGGCATGAAGCTGAGAGTCTGGAAAAACGCTCTGAAGGATGCCATTGAGTTCCCGCAGCATCTTTCCGAACTCCGATCCCTCGTCTTCTGGATCCAGTTCCTGTGAAAGCAGGTCCAAGTGGGCTTGCGCTTGTTTATAGTTGGCTGAGTTCGACCGCACGTCTTCGAACAACTCGTTCAATGTCTTACCCAGGACGCCCGAGGGGGACCCTTCGATTTCACCGATTGACGTATCTGCCGGAATGAGCAGGTATCGTGGAAGCATCTTGAGCACGTTGCCAGGGATGCCGCCGGGGTTCTGAAACCAAGTATCCCCATCGCCCAACGTCCAAATTTCATCGAGCTGCTCGAGCTTCCCCAACGCTGCTTTGCCCTTGCCTATCTTCGCGGACAAGTCAGGGAAGAGACTGCCGACGGTCTCTGCATCCAGTCCTTTGTCGATGTACTCTTGGCCTGTATTGCAGCCCTCGTAGTCTTCGTTCATCGTTCGTTGCTTCGAACGAAATTCGATCTTCACATCAGTCCCTAGGGTAAACGTCTTCCGATAAGTGACTGACAATCCAGAATCACCGGCGCCGCCAACTTTGTATTCGAAGATGCGACCCTTAAAGCCTCGCCACTCGTGTGCATCAGTCGGTAGATCTCGAAACTCTGCCTCCAGAACAACTTCCGTAACCGCGGGTTTCGTTTCCCCTGTTTCCGAGTCGACCACCGAGAAGTACTCCGAGCTGGGCATGGTCTTCTTCGCTGAGAGCAGATACTCGATCGCAGCAAACACCGTACTCTTTCCGGAGTTGTTTGGTCCGATTAGGAACGTTGCATCGCCAAACAGAACGCGAGCCGCTCTCAGCCTGCGAAACCCGTCGATTTTCAGCGAGTGTAGTCTCATGGCTACCCGTGTGGCTGGCTATCGCCCGAACTAAGCCGCGCCGCGAAACGGCGTCGGCTTGGATGAATTGTTAGGCCTCATCGCGAGAAGAAATTCTCTGGCCAGAATCTCTCCGGGAGATACCCACGGATCATGTGTGCTTGTGACTGATACCCCCTTGCCTCAAGTTCTCGCACGAAGTGCGGCCACGGCGGGATGTTGCTCATGTAAGGGTCGGAGTCTGCCCCCGTGTACATGCCTCCCCCCACGCCGGTGTGGAGGCCGCCACCCACGCCAGTGTAGAGGCCGCCCCCGACCCCCGTATAAAGACCTCCGCCAACGCCTGGGTACATGCCACCACCCACGCCCGTGTAAAGACCTCCACCGACACCTGTGTACATACCACCACCGACGCCCGTGTAGCGGCCGCCACCTACACCGGTGTACGCGCCACCCCCAACGCCCGTGTACATGCCACCACCGACACCGGTGTACGCACCGCCGCCAACACCCGTGTACTGGTTCCGAGGCCATTTGTTCTCTGTCACGTTGCGTCCCCTGTTTGGTATGCGGCCTAACAAAACTTAGCCGATTGAAATCGCCGTGTTATTACACGCCTGCGATTGATCGGCGGCTACGAATCTCGTTTTAGTCCGATAGCGTCGGGCGGTGCAAACAACCCGCGCGTTAAGCTTTGTCACGATTTTTGATCGAGGTGAAAGCTTCGCTGCTGCCACCTCAGCACCTATGCCGTGATCCCAGCAGCTTCACGCCAGATCGTGAAGGCTTGGTCTCGACGTTTTCGGTGTTCAGAAGCTGTGATGAAATGACGGAGGGTATTGAAGGCGTTGTACGTCGCCGCATGTAGCGAGAGAAACCTCTGCGCTGCACCTGGCGACCTGAACCCCTGCATCCTTCGTTCTCGACCGCGAACGTACACATGGGACCCTTCGATGCGATTGTTCTTCCAACGCGCCTGATGATGCCGGGCCGTCAGCCCAAGATCGCGGAAGGCCGCAGCATAGGAACGAAGCTTGTCCGTGACGATCGTGCGCGGCGCCAAACCGCTCTTCTTTATCAGCTTTCTCATGAGCTTGAGCGCAGCCTTCTTGTCACGCTTGGCCTGCACGAGCACATCCAGGATCTCTCCGTTCTGGTCGATGGCACGCCACAAGTAACTGCGTTGTCCGTTCATCGATACAAACACCTCGTCGAGGTGCCACAGCGAGTGCGGCCGAGGCCTATGCTGGCGAAGGCGTCGAGCGATCTGCGTACCGAACCTGGCAACCCAGCGGCGGATCGATTCATAGGACACTTGGATTCCGCGTTCGGCGAGCAGTTCCTCGACGTCGCGAAAGCTAAGAGTAAACCGGGCATTGAGCCACACCGTATGCTGGATAATCGCGGGCGGGAAGTGACAGTAGCGGTAGCTGATCGGCGCCATCCGCCACTTCTAGCGGTTGCGTGCATCCGAAGCCCTCAAACTCGTGACAAAGCCCTGAATGCTACTTCGCTGCCGCAGAACCAAGAGCAGGGGAGTTGGGGAAGTACGGCGCTGTTCCTTCACCTGAAACGTACGGAATTCCGCGCCTAGCGAATGATGGTTCTCGCGAGTTTAAAAACTTCGAGGATCTGTCTACGCCGCGAGCGATCCCGGTTGAGGCAAACGTTGGATGGATGGTAGCACTCGAGGATTTGGGCCCGCGTTCGTGCCGCAATATGCTTCCGCGCGTTTTGTGCTTTGCGTCCGACCAGGACGATGCATCGCAGATTCGTCAGGATCGCGATCAGATCGCCCAGGTGTGGTAACGCTGATTCGAGGTCAGTTTGTCGAACGGGGCGAATCTTCTCGTGACTACCGACGTACCAGGGGACGACATTCCAGAGAACCGTATGCTCACGGGGGATTCGGGCTTCCGCGAGTAAGTTGCACATGTTGCGAGCTGTCGGGTCAGGGTTGTTACGCGAGATAAATCCAGAGCCGAGGGCTTTGCGTCCAGGCGCCTCAAGTAGAAATAGCGCGCGGGCGGATGCGCCGCCGTCGCAAGGATCAAAGTAGGGAACTGCGTCGCTCGCGCCGAGCGCCTCCGAAAGCAGGGTTCGGTAGTTCTCAAGTGGACGCATGTGTCGAGCGTGAAGCAGTTGGTGGCGTCGGGCCTGCTCGTCAGGATCTGCGAGGGCATATGGTGCGTCAGGATTGGATGTCGCGTCGGGTATCATCTTCGAAGCACTCGGCTACTCTCGTTCGGGAGGATCCTGCTAGGCGTCCAGCTCTGACCTGCATCAGCTCCCCTCAATCCCGTACTTCGTGCGAAGTCCTTCAACCAACCAGTCAAGCTCAGGATCGGAACGGATATGCTCGACGAAACGCTGCCAGGAACATCGTCGTAGGCGGGTATTGTTCCGAAGCCCATCGACGGCTGCGTTCCATTGGGTATAGGCATTGCCGCCGGGGTGAAATGCGGGATTCCGTTCATCATAGATAACGAGCGCATGCGCTGTCTCTGTGTTCACGCTGCGGTCGAGTTCTACGCATGCCGCAAGAACATTACGTACGAGCTGATACGTACCGTCCAACGGACATGGAGTGAGATCACGATCGACTGCCCACTTGAAGAGTTCCGGAACAAAGTCCCAGTACCGCACCCCGACCTCGGTCAACGAGCATCGCGCCTTCCGCTCGCGCTGGTGTGAGTACGTGCCATCACAATGATAGCGATCGTATCGATGATTGTTGGGTTTGATGTTCGGGCGGGAGCACGGCCCGAACTCGCCTTCTCCGAATTTACATTCGACCGCGACGCGGTATTGGCCCTCAAACCAGACATCTACAGACGTTGGGCGGGGCTCGCCGAGATGTCCGACCGCGTACTCCAGCTCGACCCGGCTATCCGCCACCTCATCAAAGAATGCCGGTGAATCGTCGTCAGCCTTGAGGCTAGCAAGCAGATCGATCTTTTTGAGCGCAACAAGGGATCCGAAGACACTCTGAGCCAGCGCCTGCGAGCTGCGCATGCTGCCAAAGTATTCGTGCCGTTCGCCGACCGGCACACTGCCGAGGATCGCTTGCCGGATCTCCTCTGATGCATCGGGTGGATAGAGCAGATTGTGCTCTTCCTTGTCGCGAACGAATACAGGCGGGCGACTTGAGGTCGGTCCAGGTCGATCGAAATAGTGACGCCGATCTTGGAAAGCGTCGTCAACGAATCGCCAGAACTCACTTGCCAGCCGTGCTATGAAACTTTCGTACTCCGTCATGGGTACTTATCGTGCCCCGAGACCACGAGCTCGGGCAGCGAGACGATTCGACAGTTGCCGGTAAGACGAGGCGCAGTCCCGTGCAGGCCTTTCTGGAAAGTTGCATCCCTGAGCGCAAGGAAATGTATCTCCAGATCGAGGTCGTCGGCAATTCGCGCTGACAGGGTGTTCACCGTTCGTTGCCAATCCCCTGCGCGTTGATTCTTGATGTACCACAGCCAGTAGTCGTCCGGTGCAAGGACGATCAATACCGGTCGTACAGGCGACACGTTCGTGCCGTGTTGTTCGATAGCTTCTCGTGCGACTTCGCCGATGTTGGCCTCAAGTAGCGCGCAGTACGCAAGGCCCTCCAAGAGTGCGCGCAGGGGTGTATCGCCACCTACCACCTTGAGTTCGATCACACACGGAAGCCGGCCGTCGATGACCCCGAACAGGTCGATCTTGCCGACCCCGGTGTCCGATTGGCGTGCCTTGAGCGGTGTTTGGTAGTCGAGGAACGTCACGGAGCGACCATCGGGGAGACGAAAAGCGGTTCCGCCGCGCGATGCATTGAACAAGGCCATCGCAAGATGCTCTTCATCGCGGTTCGAATACACACCCGATTCAGGTTTACCGGTCCGTCCTTCGAGGTATCGCTTGCCACGTGCGTGTCGGTGGGGTGCTGACTGGATGAGTGCCTCGTACAACCGACAGATCTGAGGCACGTCGAGTTCTTCCGCCACCACAGCGAACTCTCTCGTGCGGTTCACGGCGCGGTTGTTGTACAGCTCGATGAGGGTGTTCGCGGTCACATTGGGAGTCTAGACGTGCGCGTGGGTTACTCCCAGGCCAGAGACGTGACGTACTGGCGGGGGCAAGACGGGCAGATCGCGTGCGCTCTCTCCGTTCTCTTTCAATCGGCCGACTGTTCCGAGTTGAGCCGGCATGCTACACGCGATCGTACCCATGGTACCGACTGCAGATACTGCCACGTTCATCGGAATAGACCTGGCGTGGCAGAGCGAGAGGAACACTACCGGTGTTGCAGTGTTCCGAGGTGATCCCGATGGCGCATCGTTGGTGACGCACGTGCCGGCGGCAGAGAGTCGAGAGGAGATCGTCGGTGTTATTCGCAAGCACGAGACGGCGGCGACGGTAATTGCGATCGATGCTCCGCTCATCGTCCCGAACCAGACAGGCCAGCGGCCGTGCGAGCGCTCTGTCACTTCGCGATTTGGTGGCGCTCACGCGGGCTGTCATCCATCCAACCGCACGCTTCATCCACAACCGGGCGGTGTGCTGCTCGCGGAGGCCTTAAAGGGGGCCGGCTACTCGCATTGCACTACGTCCGGAACGCACTGGATGCCCGGCGGACGTTGGCTTGCGGAGGTGTATCCGCACCCTGCGCACGTGGTCCTCTTCGGTCGAGAGCGAATCGTCAAATACAAGCGAGGACGGGTCGCAGCCAAACGCCTCGGGCTTACTGAGTTCCGAGCACTAATTCGACAGCTCGTCTTCGAGTCCCGCCCTTCACTCATCCGGAATGCTGAAATCGACGAACTGTTCAGCGTCGATATCCGAGGCCTCAGGGGCAAGGGCCTCAAACAGTATGAGGACACTCTGGATGCGATACTTTGTGCTTACTTGGCCTTTCGTCTTTGGCGTTGGGGGTGGGAGCGAAGCGAGATGATCGGCGATCTGCAAAACGGCTATATCGTGATCCCCACCGCTGGATGTTCCTCCGAGATCGCGCAGCCCTGACATGACCGCCGTATCGGAGCGTTCGCTCCCCCACACATATTCGCCACTTCACGTGTAGTGACGAGTGACAAAGGAGGTCTTATCATAAGCGAATCGGAGTTCACTGTAGTCAATCGAGATCAGCTCTACGCGCTCGTCTGGGCGAAGCCGATGTCCCACATCGCACGAGATCTCGGTGTATCCGACGTCGGCCTCGCGAAGCTATGTCGCCGTATGAACATACCGCGGCCGCCACAGGGTTTCTGGGCCCGACCCGCGGAACGACGCGGCAAGGCATCGCCGCTCCCCGAGATCTCAGTAGGGATTCCCACCGAACATCGTTTGCAGGTTCGACGAAGGTGCGATGCGAAGGCCGCGATCCCGACCGTTAATGTGCCGCGTCGACTCGCAAGGCCCACGCTAGTCACCAAGAAGATCATGGAAGCACTGAAAGGTGCATCTGTGGATTACATGTCTGCGCTTCAATCGCCAGGCGGGTTCCGAGAGTTTCCGGTAAAAGTCTCTGCGGCCAGCGAGCGTCGGGCGATCCGAATACTCGTTGCGACGATCAAAGCGTTGGAGAGCCGTGGGCACCATGTGGCGCTCGATCGAGACGATGCGAAACTTCGACTTGCCGTCACGATTGAAGGCCAACGCGTATTCTTTCGTATTCGCGAATACCTCAAACGATCGAGCAGGGAGCAGGGGAGTTCCGCATCGCTTTACGCACCGAGCTACGACTATGCACCGAGCGGGCGGCTGATCTTGGAGACCGAGGGCTACATTGGCGAGGGGCGTCAGACGTGTTGGAGCGACACCAAGAGGCTTCGGGTTGAGGAGCGAGTAGGGCAGTTTGTCGTCGGGATCGAAGCCGTCGCGGAAGTTCTCCGGAAGCGCGCCGAGAAGTGGGAGGGGCGACGACTTGAGGAGGAACAGCGTCTAGCGCACGAGGAGCGGCGTCGCATCGCGGAAGCCGAGGCGCAGCAGGTCGAACGGCTACGACAGCTCGCGATGGCGTGGAAAGAGGCGCAGGTGATGCGCGAGTTCCTAGATGCGGTAGAGGGTCTCGCGAGTGGGGATTCCGCGAGCGCCGTCGCACGCGGCCGCGAGATCGTGGCAGCTCTCGATCCGCTTGATCGTTATCTCAATGGGAGCGCGGATCTGGCCGCGGAGCTAATCCAGGACTAACTCTGTTGAGTTCTGCTTGGACTGATTCCAGGTTGGATCCGCGCGACCTTCCGGTAACCCAGCTGTGCACGAGCTGTATATTTACTCCAAGCTCCGTCGCGACCTCGGTCTGCGTGGCAGAACCGGACAAAACCCGCCGAATCGCATCCTGAACGACCTCGTCGCTATGGCGCGTCCGATAGTGAAGCGAGCCTCCACGACGGCTTGTGGCCGGAAGTACCGACGCACCGTCATCTGCTTGGCGAAGCAGCTTCAGTCGTTCCGCGACGGCGTTGTAAATGTCAGGCCGCTTCAAGCCCCGCTTTATGAGCGAGACGAGTTCCCTACTGATGCCCATCTGGCTAGCGATGTCTTGCTGGATGCACTGACCGAGATGGTAGCGTACGAAACATTCGACGAGTTCTTCATCGAAGCAGCGCGGGCATCTGTCAGGCCGACGCCGGTGCTGTTTGATACGCGTCGCGACGGTTGTCGAGAAGCGGTGGTCTGGATTTGAACAAACAAGCCAACCAACTGGTTTCTGCGACCTCCTCCCGAGCTTTGTTGCGAAACTTTGATCCTCAAGATGCTTGGCTACTTCGGGGTGCGTGACGGCTATGGACTCTTGTTCGTGAATCCGTTTCCCCGCGCAGAACGGACATCCGGTTCCGCCGCTCGTGCGATTTCCAACGGATGTGCGATATTCATGGTAAGAAACGCGCTTGCACTGCCAGATTACCCGCTTGTTGCTCGCTACTGAGACCTCGTGAGGCTGACGGTGATTCTTCGGCGACCACTCTGCTGCGATGTCCGGAAAATGATCTGTTAGTCTCTCGCCTGGCGGTGGTGACGGGAAGCTCGCCTCCAGGGCGTCATACGCGGCACTATCCAGATACCTGCCGCCCTCAATGTAGCCACTGATCGCACTCGACTCTTCCGCCGTGAGGCGAACCGTCTGTTGGACGACACGCAGCAGTCGCTTGACGATCCCGAGATGGGGCTCGCCGTTGCGGAACCATACGACTGCATGAGATCCGGACAGCTCGTGGAGCCTGTCGTCGCGAACACGGAAGAGCTGGATTCCGCGATCGACTGCGGCTCTATCGCGTTCCTCATCTTTGCGATTCGATGAGTCCTGCGCATGGTAGTAGCCGCCATCGTGTTCGACGGCGAAGCGGTGAGATGGGACATAGACGTCGAGTTCCATCCCGTCCAGCGCCTTTCGATCGCGCCATCGCACCGATTCGCCGAATATTGCCTTTACCTCGACGTATATCCGCGTCTCCAAGCGTGAACTACGGTAGCCTCGCATGCATTCAGGACAGCCGGCTTTGTTCCTTGTGCGATTCTGGATGACGGCGCGCCATTCATGGCCGCATCGGTGACAGATCCACCGGGCCTTCATGTGAGAATCCGCGACATAATACTGAGGTCGGAGAACCTCGTCTTTCGGCCAGTCGCAGCATAGTTCGGGATGTGTCGCATCGAGTGTGGGCTTGTCCCGCGTTCGAGAAGCCCGGATGTTGCATTCATGACAGAAGGTCCCGGAATATTTACGCGTGCGGGCGAAAACTGGCTGCTCCCAACGTGCGCCGCAACGAGAGCAAAGCCAGCCGACGATCTTGGCGCTTGCTTCCCGCAACCGGCCTTCACGCTCCGCGGCTGACAACTGCATCGTCGCCGCAGAGAGCTGGTCGATCTGAGCTACGAGATCTGGCCTGCTTTCAGAAAGAAAGGGCCGAATGTTACGTGCACGGTGCAAAGCGATCAGCTCGTAGGTTTTAGGGGAAGTGCACGCACTGCATCCAGCAGAACGCGAGTGGCGATACAGTCATCCTCGTTGTACTCGAGGATTCGTTGCTTGATACCCTCGTCGCCGCTTTTCACCCATCGATCGTACCACTCGATCGAGGCCGCACCTGAGGGCTCCGTATCCCGCCACTCGAAACCGAGATACCCAGCCAATGTCTTGATCGAATAGTCCCGAGTTGGCCACTCCGTCGCTTTCTTTACGACATCGTAGAGCAGGTCGACCGCTAACGGATCCTCGAAGAGCGCATCGATATCGCTCCTAGTACAGACGTGCGGATACTTCTCCTGGAGTTTGCGCCAGATGGTGCGCTCGTACTTCGAGTAGTAGTAGATCGAACACGGCTTGCTGGTTTGGATGTAGTCCCATGCCGCGGCGAAAGCCTTCTCCTCCGCCGCCGCTGTCAGGTCGTCCGCGAAGAAGGAGACATACTGTTCGGACCCCGCATCGCCGTTCGTGCGCTCAACGAACCCGTGCAGGTAACAGACGTTGCGCATGGGGTCGACCTCGATATCGAAGAAAAGTTCTCTATTGGCGTTTGGCAGCGCGACATCTGCCGTCAAGTAGGGCTCTGAATCTGGATCAACTGCTAGTCGCGCGCGCTCATGGAACTTGTCGAGCATTGCGGCACCGACACCTGGAAACACAGTCTTCTTCTTGTCGAGATAGTCGGCGACGTTGGCCGCGGCAAGATCGATCACGCTCGGGAGCTGCTCTTCCATCGCATCGCGCCGTGCCCGGCCCAGTTCAGGAATCAGCGTCAGGTCGTTCGCAGCCTCTAGTTGGCTCGAGCAGGCTGAACGCCAGTGGCACTGCTTGCACATTGAAGAATAGGCGGCTGTCGTTACTTCCGTTTGGTCAATGATGCGCGACAGCGCACGTAGAGTTTCCGCGTACACCTCAGCCATGGTCCACGGCGACTTTGATCCATGCGATTCATCGAGATCATAGGGGATCTCATCGCCATGAACATCCCACACGAAGGGTACACGCGAACCAGCCGAGCCCAACCGCTCAAGAATATCGGTGTAGAGCGCGAGCTGAACGCCGTAGTGTTTCTTAGGCTTGGAGTCGGTGCTCGAGTGTTCTTCGCCGGCACCGGACTTGATATCGCCGGCAACATAGCCGTCGCCTTCGCGGCGCAGTAGATCAGGTTCGCCGACGAGATTGTCAGCAGTGATGCGCCCCGCGTAGATCAGCGGCTCGCCTTGTCGCATAGCTTCGAGGGTCTTCGCTTCCTTCTCCTTCCCCGAATAACCCGACAGATCGAGGAACGGTGTCGATAGCTCGCCGATGACGTCGAGCTCGTGCGCAGTCCCTCGTTCCCACAAGAGCTGCACAAATGGGCTGACCTGATCACGTTCCTCGGGGTTACCGAACAGGTCCATGGACGGCCGGTGCGGGCATTGGATAAGATCGTAGAGTCGTGCCGCGGTTATGCGTGTATCAGAGTTCATCCGATCTCCTCCTCGCCTACAGGCGTCCCGTTGCTCTTCTCGATCAGCGGCGGATCGGAATCGCCGTTGAGTTCGAGGCCGGCGATCTCCGGGATCTGACCACCAATAATGCCCTGCATGTCACCGTACAGGCCAGCCGCGTTCTTGATCGCCCCGTGCTGGCCGGTTGGGTCATCCGCCCTATGCCGCGAGCCGATAGTCATGATGAAGGCCATCTAGGACCGGCAAGCTGACCACGCGGTCACCGCGTTTCGGCGGATTCGAAGGCCTCGGCACACGCTGCCCGAGCCCTTGATGAGGCCGCGCATCATTATAATAGCGCTGGTACTCGCCCAGCACCGACTCCATGTGACGTTCGCCGAGTATGATCACGTGGTCGAGACATTCTCGACGAACGCTGCCGATCAGCCGTTCGCAGTACGCATTCGCGTTCGGCGCACGATACGGCGTCCGAATGGGTCGGATCCCCGCGGACTCTACGGCCTCATGAAACGTGTGCCTGTACTTGCCATCGCCATCTCTGATCAGAAACCGGGGTCCCGACGACCACGCCGTGGCATTGCGTAGCTGCTGTGCCGTCCACTCGCTAGTCGGATGCCTGGTCACGCCCACCTGGACGAGCAGCCGGCTGTCCAATTCGATGATCAGGAAAGCGAAGATCGGTCGGAAGAAGATGTCGTAGGTCTGTACGAAATCGCAGGCCCAGATATGCCGGGAGTGATTGCGCAAGAAGCTGCGCCACGACGGGCCCCGACCGCTTGGCGGGCGGACTGTGCGAATGTAGCGCTGAATGGTGCTCTTCGCGTGCCGAATGCCTAGCTTGAGTAACTCTCCACGGATGCGCTCGGCCCCCCACAGTCGGTTCTCCCGGGCCATCCGCTTGATCAGCTCTATGGTCTGTCGTGCGATACGCGGCTCGCGTCCCTTGGGTTGCGACTTCCGTTTCCAGAGCAGCTGAAAACCGCGTCGGTGCCAGCGCAGGATCGTCCCCGGCTTGACGATGAGGATGGCGCTGGCCCAGGTCTCGACGCGGCTAGCGAGGATGACGAGAAGGAGTCTATCCCACGGACGAAGCTGTGGTTTTCTGATTTGGCGCCGCACCTGAATGAGTTGCTGACGCAGTAATTGATTCTCGGCGATAAATTCGTGGCGCGATCGCGTTTGGTCGGCGAGGGCGCCGGCAAGCAGACCGGTTACGGGACGGGCCGACTCACGTGCCCAGTGCTCGATGCGATCGATCAGGTGGGACAGGCACTGTCGGCAGTCATGGAGCAGAAACGAATACATGGGGGCGTTTCGTTGCCGCATCGAGCCGTGTCAACGTCGGGAACTGGCTCTCGGTAAGTAGCTGATTTGCTTTGCGGACGAGTCAATCGGCCAGCACGGGGGCAAGCACAGCGGTTCTTGGTGGTTCACGGGCTGGTCCAGAATCTGTTCCGAGTTGGCCGACATCTGCTGCGTGCGGTGAGCCACCGGCCATTTCGACAGCACGCGTCCGTCGAGTGGAACGAGGTCGTATCGGGCTGAAGCATCATGGGCGAATGATGGAATCGCTCGCGCTTTGAGAGGTAACTTGACGATGCCAGATTCGTGACAGCGCCGGAGAGTCAGGTTGATTGTGTCCAGTGGATGACTTTCCACGGCCGTGCCACAAGCTTGTCACTGAGCGTTTGGACGAGCACGTTGTTGGGAAGGACGAGTACCTCGGACTGCCGGAGCTGATTCGCTGCGAACTCTGAAAGGATCTCGTTCAGCTTGTTCCCGGATAACCCGAGTTGTTCCTCAAGCGACCCGCGTCCATTGGTCGAAGTACTCGCGACTGGGAGCAACGCCGGGTCAATCTCCACCTCATCTGATTGGGCGCTAGCTGCTGACAGCCGGCTGGTGCAATCAAGAAGTAACAACTCAGCCACCTCGACCGCGCGCAGATGCGACTCGTCGTCAGCAACAACATCCCCCGAATCGATGACTTGGCGAACGTACTGTACTTCTCGGGCGATCTCTTCATCCGTGGGGTCGGTCGGTCTGAGATCCATACCTGGGAGTGCTCTGCCTACGAACTCCAAGAAGCGTTCGACCAGAGTGCGCTGCGCATCCTGCTTCGATTTTTCACCGACGTACAAAGGTGTCAGGTGCGGTTCGACGAGATCCGCGAGCCGCAAAACCAGTTTCTGGAACAGTGCCTCAGAGTGCAGCTGCCCGGGGGGATCCGGAAGAATCGAAAGCTCAGCTCCAAGTCGTACGCCCTCGATTGCACGAAGCTGACGAAACGCTCTTGCGATCGTGGTGTGTTGCTCCTGAATACGGTGAAGCAACGACCTGGCCTGGGCCGGAGTGAATGTGAGCTCCATCTCCGTACTTCCCAGATCAGAGGACGACGCTGGCAGCCTCGCTGCTTTCCACAGAAGTGACTCTGCGCTTCCAAGCAAGCGCGTACGATCGTGCGGCGCGACATCGAACGCATTGACCAGTAGACAAGCGAAAAAGCGGGCGGGGTTTGCCACATAGTTGGCCAACGATGTACCGGCTCTCAAGCCGGTTGTTCGGCGGATCAGTCGCAGCGCTTCCAAATGGCCGTGATGCAACCGCAGAAGACCCGGCGGCATAAGATCAACGGCAAGAAGAAACGCCACGCCACGCCGTAGGATCCGCCGGACTTCCTCTGAGCCGTCCTGACTCCGAAGCGTCCGACCAGGTTCGTAGCTGTGGAATAGCAGCTGCATCGCGGCGATAGATTCTGCTTCGACCTCGCCGTCAGTCCCGACCTCAAGCTCCCGCAGGCCGTCGAGCTTCCGGCCGGAGAACGTCAGGCCGCCGGGCCTTTGCCGTTCCGTGGCACCTGGGCGATCGAACTCGCGAGAAAGTTTGTATGAGTGCCTAGCGATATCTGTACTCAGCGACTGAATATTGCGCAGCATTTCGCGAGCTAACTCGGACGGATATCTAAACCTTGTCGCCGCTGAAGTCGGTGACTCCGATCGATACCATCCGAACGCGAGCCAGAGTGCGTCGTCCAGATCTCGAGTAAAGTCGGAACGCTCATCTTCGCTCTCGAATGCGAACACATTCCCGATCGCCGCTGCAATGAACCGACCGGGATCTGCAACGAAAGGCGCAACAGCCTGCACTTGGTGTAGTCCAAGTGCCCGGAACATCAGCATGATCGCGCTGGAGTGAGCGAACGGTGACTGCAACAATTTCTCGTCGAGAAGATCTACGAAGCCTAGGAAGTTGAACGCTCTCGTCAGGTCACGCCGAAACTCCAGAGAGCCTTCCTGCGTGCGCAGCGGAGGACCAACGGCATATCCATCGAAGAACTCGCGAACTACGTCGGCGACGCCAAAGAACTCCTGGACTGCGGCCGTGTCCAACAGGCGAGGCAGATCCTGCACCAAGTCTGGCCGTACAAACGTCAACTCGCCCGACGCTTGGTGCGGATCAACCGCTCGAAGAGTGTCGACCTCGCCAGCATGCGCACGGTGCAGGTCCGAACTTGATATGCATGTGAGGAGTCTCCGATCGTGTGCCTCGACCAGCAGCGAGAACGCCTGTGCTTGAGGGAGCAAGTGCCAAGCCACGGCCTGACAAGGACAAACCGCTTCGAGCTCACCAGACTTCAGCTGCGACAGTAGCCCCGTCGTATCTTCCCGAAGAACGAGTCGGTCTGCTTTCAGGTCGATGAACGAGTCTAGGGAAGCGGTCATTAGAGTGGCCTCGCGGCGCACCGTCTTAGATCAGGAGACGGAGAACGCCTAGTTTGGTAGCACATCCAATCGCTAAACAACCTGGAGCGGGCCCCCCAATCGAGGCTTGCGATACTGGACACTACCACGGTCACCAGGATACCGGCAAGATGCCCCGGTACGGCCGAATACCTGAGATTGTCGAACCGGTGCGCCGATGGGGGCTTACAAAGCGAACTGGATCCGCTCATCGGTAATGCCCTCTCCGCCGGCGCCTGTGGTCTCCAGCACCTGATATTCGTCGTCTCCCCCTCGGCGCCCAACCAGGATTCGCTGGAGACCCAAACTCTCGCCCGCGTCGTCAGTCCAAAACCGCAGGATCTGGGCCTGCTGTGGCCACTCATCGCTGTCGGGCACCGGTGGAACGCGAGGCATCAGAGCACCGGTCACGAGTTGCATCTGCTCGTCTCCGAGAGGCCTGTGGTCCGCCGCGTCTGGCGACGACGGGAGGTCACCGTGCCGCGGAAAGGTATCGTGCGCATGCCCGCTCAGAATCAGATGGAATGGTGTTTCGGGATTTGCGTTTAGCTGCCTCGCCAGATCGACAGCATTATCGACCGTATCCCACCTCGCAAAGGACGGGAATACGAACGGATGATGAGTCGCAACTATCCTGAAACAGCTCTTACCGTTGACGTTAGCCTGTGCGCGATTTGCCAACTCCGTCATCTGGCGACCTGGTTCAGGGGTGTACGGATGTTTCTCCCAGTAGCGATCATCTTCGATCTTCCCCTGGGCGAAAGAATTCGGGAAGCGATCATGGACCACAGTATTCAGTCCGTAGAGTTGTATATCGATTCGCGAGTTCGGGATGCGCGAGTTGTCTAAGCGCAGCGGGTCTTCGGGCCAAGTACTGTCGAAATAGCGATTCCGCATCCAGTGACGATGCTGAGCGATAGTGGCGTCCCGCCTGAGGCCTGGGAACTCCTCAGGCCACGCGTCGTGATTCCCGTGCAAGGTCAGCATCTCGTCGCAGCCAGCGTTGTGAAAGGTGTCTAGTGCGGTGAACGCCGAATCAAGGGACGCTCTATCACCGAAGGAGGTTAGGTCTCCTGTCGCTAGTAGCCACGTAGGCCGATCCCACGGGTAGTCCTCAGTCGTGAATCGCTTTATGAGTCCAGCAAAAAGATCGATTGACTCCGGGTCATGGCAACAGAATCCACTGCGGACGCGGCGGTGTAGAATCGGCGCAGGACGTGTCACCGCCATCAGCATCTTGGCAAAAAAAGTGCGATCTCCGTTGCGGACATGGAGGTCGGACACATGAATGATCTGCAACAACGGTGTTGTCCACGCGTTCATATACGCAATCCTCGCTTGGGAGCCCCATCCGCTCACGGCAGGGGCGTGAGGAGTGTGTATGCCTTCAGCTTCTCTCAGTGTCTAGGCGTCTTGAATCGACACTGTCTTCGATCGCATTGAGTTCACGTTCCGACGTCGCCACCGGGCTGTCAGACGGCCACCGACGTGGTTGTGGTCTAGATCACAACCACGTCGCCCGGATCGCGTTCGAGTCCACCCGCAGACCCCTTACTGTTCCCAAACTCGGCCAAACGAATATCGAGCTAGTGGAGCAGCTTACGATGGCTGACGTCAGTACCGTCATGCCCTCCGTACCACACGACACATCTCGATACGCCAACAATCGAGCAGAAGTATCGCATCAGCCATCCCGCCAGCGTGAGCGTCAGATGCGACGGTTCAAGTCACCGGAACAGGCGCAGCGGTTTCTTTCCACGCACGGCGTTATCAACAATCTCTTTCGATTCGGCCGTCATCATCTGCATGCAGCGAACGCGCGAATGTTTCGCGCCCGAGCATTCGCAGATTGGCAGGCGCTCAGCTGCGTCTAAATTCAGAAAGCCGGGACCGGCTGATTCGGGCACTAGTCTGCGCGGCGATCAACAAGTTGACAGTACCAGGTTTCGCTGAGAAACCGCTGCGCCGAGATTCCCCAACGATTCCGCCACGGACGGCCGAAGTAGCCAGAACAAGGAGCTGCTTGGCTACCAGCGATGGCAACTACCGGCCGTCCGGCGCTTGCGGCGCCGTCGATGACGACGATTGCTCGAGTTGCTGGAGTGCGACTGAAATCGCGTCGACGTGAGCTCGGACGGCCGGGTCCGATTCCTTCTCTGAAACCACGCTAAGCAGCTGCGAGCTACGCGGAAAACGATGAAGCGCCGCAGCCATTCGACTGGGGGTAGTGCGCATGAAGGCTTCAAGTTGGTCAGGATTGGAGCGGATAGAGTTGGCAAGCTCGTCGATAGTCATAGAAGCTGCTTCGTCCGGGGCATCTCCAAAAACTGCGCGAAGGGTACCCGGTGGTAGCGATAGCTCGGTATTAAGCGGCTTGTTCTGCAGTGCAGTCCGGTTACGGCGGGCGATGTCGGCATCTCCAAAGATGCGAAGCCAGGTCACGATGTGCTGGTCCGATTCATTGCCTCGTTTTAGCCCCAGGGTGTGCTGCTCCTCGTTGAGAAGGCGCGTCCACAGACGGTGCATTGGCACCTGGTCCATGTTGGTCCAGACTGGGCGGTCAGGGACGTCGAAGCTTCGCAACTCAACATTACCCTTCGAGCATACTTCCTCGGCTAGCTTCCTGAGGGAGTGGTGATGGCCGGTGATCGTGACACGCTGATCGGGCGATACCGTGACACTGGGTGCGGGTTCGGCCGAGGCTGACCGAACAATCGGGGAACTGGTGGTATGGCTGATTAAGGCGACGAGCCATAAGAGAGCTACGAAGCGGGCCGACGAGGAAATCGTTGGGCGTTGCGTCACGTGCTTCGCAGCGCTACCGATAGCGGCGCTGGCTTTGGCAAGGCTTAGTGAGGCGAACGGTGTATCCAGCGAAACTAACGCTACTCGGTGTGCAGGTGAGCGTCTGGAATGCGGCGCTGATCGGCGCGGCCGTTGCGGGGTATCTTGTGCTTCGCTATGTGTCGCTTCCTCTCTTTGTTCGCACTGGCCGTGGTGAGCGGGCGGCTTTCGACGAGAGATGGGTCTGGGTGCGGTACCTAGTCGTTCTATACGCATGTGTTATCGGAGCTCAGCTCTTCGCATATCTGTTCGATGTAAAGACCTCGCTGAGCGTCCCTCCCAATCGGCATTGGGCAGAGTATTACCTCAACCCGCTCGCTGGTAGCAAGACCCTGTATGGGGCTATCGCGCTATACCCCTTAGGAGTCGCGATGGCCTTTCTACCTAGGGCGAAGCTAAGTTATTCGCAGGCGTGCGACGTGGTGGCGCCTTCCCTATTTGTAGTTATTGCGGGTGCCCGGCTTGGCTGCTTCCTACAAGGGTGTTGTTATGGCGTCCGCTCGGAGTCTCTCGGACTCTCGTTCGCCGAGAGGTCTGTGGTTTACTTCGACCAGGTCCGTGATGGGCTCATCGTTCGCGGTGGGACGTGGTCGTTACCGGTCTTGCCGACACAGCTCTTGGAGATGGGTGCGGCGGTGGCGATTAGCGTTACCGCCCTCGGTTTCGTGATCGGGGGCCTCGGGGGTGGCGCACGCGTCTCGGTCTTTGCTTACTCCGTATTTCGCTTTTTAGTCGAGTTTATCCGTGATGATTCCAATCGGAACGCCTATGGGGTTCTGTCAACATCACAGTGGCTCGCTCTCGTGCTCATAGGCATGTTGGCAGTTGAGCTTATTTTGCGACGAAGGAAGCTCGCGCATCGGGCTGTGGACTCCACGTGAATCGAGGGGCGCATGGAGAATAGGCTGCAGCTGCCGTTGGTGATTAGGCAACACGCCAACCCGCTCGCGTATCTCGCGATCTGGACTCCGTTTATCGCGATTTACCAAGTGACCAACCGCTTCCCGGTCGCGGCAGAACCGCGCATCTTGCCCTTCAGCGTAATTGACGAGGTCATTCCGTTCGTTCCGGAACTGCTCACCGTCTACATCGCGTACCTCCCATTCTACCTGTGGACGGTTTGTCGATCGGAGGACGATATCGCAGCCAACCGTGTCTTTTATGCCGCGCACTTCCAACTCCTCCTCAGTGTATCGGTCTACGCGCTGTTCCCGGTGAGGATGCCGAGGGAACTCTTCTATGCCGGAGATCCCTACAACTGGGCCGACGCGTTCTGGCGCTGGTTCGATGCGCCGAACAATTGTTTCCCGAGCCTGCATGTATCGAACTGTTTGCTGATGGTGCAGATGAACTGGACTCGGTCCTATCGCCGGTTACACACTGCGATCGCGTGTGCGATTATCGCATCGACACTGTTCGTGAAGCAGCACTACTTCGTTGACCTCATCGGTGGCGCTGCGGTCTATTTAGGGTCGGCGGCGTTTCTTGCGTCCGTACGATTCGCCAGGCCACGAGTGTAGTAGCCCGCTTGCGAGACCGGTTATTCGGGGTTTCGCGGGGTACGACCCAAAGCGCGAAGGACGAACTCGTAATCCTGGACCTCTTCAGGGTATTCGCTAGCGAACAATTCGGCCCATTCCCGCGCAGTGTCGTGGTCACCCGCGAGTAAATCGACGTGCACGAGGCCGAGCAGAGCTTCTTGGTGGAGCTCTTCGTGTTTGAGCGCGGAACTTAGAACATAGACTGCCGCGCCGGCTTCGTCGTACTGGACATAAGCGTCGGCTAGAGCGAACAGGGCTCCAGGGTATTGAGAGTCCGAACGCATACAGTTCGCGAATGCTGAGATTGCCTCGCGCCACTGTGCCTGCTTCGCGTACAAGGTACCCAACCGGTATGCGGCTTCGGCCAGATGCGGAGCGTTGTCGACCACAAGACGAAGATGCGCGATGGCCTCCTCCGAACGCGCCTCCTCGACCAGGAGCAGGGCTAGATTATAGTGACTCGGGATCATCGCAGGATTGAGTCGTATGGCGGTCTCGTAGGCGGCGATTGCTTTGTCTACGTCGGCGCGCTCGTGCCAAAACAGTCCAAGGTTGTGGTGGGACTCAGGATCCTCGGCCTCCGCCAGCTGGCCCTTAATCCAACCCTCGTAAGCCCTCGCGAGCTCTGCGCTGTTCTCGGGCGTCAGTGCGTGTTCGGGCAAGGGGAAGCGCAGTCCCCAAGCCGCGTTGTCTCGGATGGCGTTTAGGTCAGAACTCAGTGCCGCTCGAAGGGCTGGCAACGCATCGGCAGGCGGAGCATCGTGGTGCTGCGTTACAGCCCAGACCGAGGCATTTCTAACGAGCGAATGTTCGGATGGATCAACAGACAGTAGTGCCGAGCTGACCTCAGTGCGATCTGCAAACGGGGCAAGCAGCTTCGCCGCACTCGCGCGACTGATCGGATTATCGCAATCTGTAAGGCAGCCGATGAGGGACGGAATGCTGGTCGGAAGGCGGTTGCGACCCTGCTCAAAGGCCCGCGCCGTGTCACGTTTCTGCTGACGACGCGCGCTGGTGTTCGGAAACCAGGACGCTAGGGTTTCCGCTAAACGCTGTGAGGGTTCGGTGGCGTGGCAGTCGCTGCAGGCATTCGGAATACCGAATTCCACGGTTAGCTGCGGGTTGGGCAACGAGAAGCTATGGTCGCGGCGCGAATCCCGTTGCATGAACACTTTGGTCGGCATGTGGCAATCGACGCACATCGGTGCTGGTTCTGTCGGATGGTGGTGATGGGCTTGTGTAGCGAAAGAGTTTTCGTGGCACGAGAGGCAGAGGTCGGCCGCTGGCTCCAGAAGCTCGCCGCTATGGGAGTCGTGACAGTCCGCGCATGCTACCCCTTCGCGATACATCCGGCTTTGGAGATACGAACTCCACTCGTACGCTTCCGCGTCCACGCTTCCGTCGGGGTGGTAGGTCGGTTCGTCGAGTAAGATAGGATCGAAAAAGTCGAGGAGTGCATCACCGGCGGTAAAGCCTTCGCGGATGAGCCTGCGTAGGGAGTGGCACGACGCACACGTATCTAGGAGCGTTTCACCGGTTGGGGTCGCGTAAAGGACAGCACTTACGTCACCCGACTCAGCCGATGTCGCATGGGCCTGTCCAGGGCCGTGACATGCCTCGCACCCGACACCAAGCTCACTGAAGGTTGTCTCGAACGTGTTCGTCTCGAGGTTGTACCCTTTGCTGTAGTCTGTGGTGTGACAATACAAACACTCAGAGTTCGCGGTCATCCCTGGGTTTTTCCAGTGTCCCCATTGATCTCGCCCCCGCGGATCGTCCTCGAACAGATCGAACCATTCCATTGCCACAGTGTCGTATGCGAATGGCAGTGCCTGTAAGCGTCCATCGGGGAACATAACGAGGTGCTGTTCCATCTGCTGCTTCCCGAAGAAGTAAGCCAGTTCGTATGTCGACGGATCCGTGTCCGGCCCCGTAAGCGTAACGGTGCGTCGCTGTGATTCCTCAGCGTGAACCGCGCTACTGCTCTCACCCCACACGAACCCTTTCGCGCTGAAGTCTGCCTTCGCATGAGGGCCGGGAGATGGTTTCATCGCCCACGCATGGGCTGAGGTCTCCCAGTGCTTGTACTGTGAGGCGTGGCACTGTTGGCAGGCGCCGGAGCCAGCGTACTGGGGATTGGGATCACCTTGCGCTGTCGCGGTGGGTTGTGGCTTCGAGTCGCCGCATGCGATCAGTAGTGTGCAAGAGAGAAAAAGCGCTATGACAATGTGCATGGGTGGCGTACTGGAGGAGAAGCGCTACTTCGCCCCCCATGTGGGAGCGTGCCATAAGGCACCACTTACAGAAATCGGTCTCAGTGTGACGAAGCCGATGTCTCTTAGAGCGGTGTTTACTGGCTGCCCCGGGCCGCGTCGCCAGCTCTCGGACCTGTTTCTGTAGCTGAGTCGATCGGGCAGAGTCATAATCTTCCTCAGAAGAGTCAATTGGCCGGATTCGTCTTGCGATGGCTGTCGCAGGCGTGTTAGCGCTGTAGAAGACTTGGTGCAGATTGGATCTGCGGAGCAGTTCAGACTTGGGCGGCAGATGCTCGTGTTAGTCGCGAGCGTCACCGGGAGGATCAACGATGAATGCAGCGAGACCGTTAGTTCATAGAGGCTTGCCGCTTCTCGCGCTATCGCTAAGCGCGCTGATTGCGGTGCCGTTGGCGAACGCAGCTACTCTCGTCTCTACCTGTCCCGAGATCTGCCCGGGCGCTACCACAACATGCAGTATTTCAGCGCAGTTCGAGGTCGTAGAGGGGTCGACCCTTGAGTGCGAGGACCTCGATGTAACGGTTACGGCGTCCGGCAACGTGGCCGTCTACGACGGATTCTTCGAATTCGAAGTCAATAGCCTGACGGTCGATCAATCAGGGATCATCCGGGCGGAAGATAGTACGCCAAGCAACCCAAGTGGCAGCCTAGAGATTGTGATCACCGCGCTCGGCGACGTGACAATTTCCGGTACTGTCAAGGCAAACGGCCGCGACCAATCGGGCTGGATCACGATCGACTCGGGTGGAGATGTTACGCTCGCGGACTCTGGCGTTGGTCTGGCCGCGTATGGTGTGAACGGTGGGGATGGAGGTTCGGTAGAGATAGTCGCCGCGGGTGATGTTGAGCTCTGGCGTCCGATTGATGTAGCGAGCGCAAATAGTGGAAACGCGGTTGGGGGCAACGTCACCATCATCGCCGGCGATGAGGGAGCTGGGACCGGGGGGGACCTGACGGTCCACAAGCTGATCGACGTATCGGGCTATCGAGATGAGGGAGGGGCGCTCGATGTCAAAGTAACTGGGGCGGTCCTGTTCGATACGCTGGGTGACGTAGATGCCTCGTCTCATGGGGAAGATAGCATCGGCGGTGACGTTACAGTCTCTGCGGACTCAATCGTTATCGATGGAACGGACATCTCGGTGCGCGGCGGTTCAGGGACGCCCGGCGCGGAGTCATATGGCGGAACTGTCGTGTTTAACGCCGAGCAGGACATTGAGATCAAGAACGGGGCGATCATTGATGCCCGTGGCGGCGATGGTGAAGGTCTTGGCGGGGGCGTAGTCGAAATAGAGAGCGGGGAAGGGGATGTTCATCTTCGCGCGACTAGTAAGGTGCTGGTCCAGGCTACGGCCGCAGGCGGCGAGGGAGGAGACGCCGTGATTTCTGCTGTTACCGTGAATCTTGAAGGAAGCTCGGAAGTCCGAGCGGACGGTGGTGGGTCAACCGGCGAGGCTGGCACAATAGAGCTAAACGGTTGCGATACTGACGTGAGTTCGGGCGCGACGGTGAGTGCGACCGCATTCACGGGTGGTTTCATTGTCGTCAACGGTTTTGGCGGCCCTGACCACCCTACAGACCCTACCGACACGTCGCGGATCTTCGTCTCCGAGTTCTCCACAGTTGACGCGTCTGGCGCCACGACAGCCGAGGACGGCCGAATTGAGCTGCGTGTCTCATCGTTGACTCCCGGACTTTGCTCAAACGACAACAGTGTCGAGTGCCAGCTAGACACCGGATGTAACAACGGCTGCGACACCGGAGATTGTCTCGGCGCAAATCAGAATACCGATGGTGTCCTGACGCAATTTGATCCGGAACCGGTAGGCGCGCTGCCTCGAGGGATCGCGAACTGTCCTTATTAGTGGTTCGGCTCTCGTAGACGGACGGTTAGCGAATAGCGCGTGGAGGTACCACATATGACTACGATCGCAGAAAAGGCTCGAACGCTACGATTGCTCAGTCCGTGCGTGGTTTTGTTACTGTGTCTGGGGATCTTCTTGCCCAGCCCTAGCTGGAGTACGATCCCGCCGTTTCCACCGCAGAACGTTATCCTAATCTACGCAGATGATGTTGAGCTCAATGATCTACCGATCTTCGGTACCGAGCTATCGAGCTGGCAAACCGAGAATGAGCCGATGGAGTTGGCCACAACCTCGACTGCACCGCGATTCGGAGAGTCGATCGTAACCCACGTCGGCTTAGGGCGACTGCGAGCTCGAATTCTCGCGACGACTCGTCTTTACGAAGAGCCGACTGAAGATGGTGATTTAGGACGATATCCGGGGGACGGCCCGCTCGCGGTTCCGATTGACCTTGACGATCCGAGCAGCATTGATCCCGACGATACGATCACCTACGGGCAGGACCCCTCCATCGATCACAACGTCGAACACTTCCGTTACCAACCAGACCCTAACTGTGAGACGGCGGATGAGACTACGTTTGCCAGCTGCAAAGGCTATTCCGATATCCGCAGAACGCACGGTGGATTCAAAACGTTGTCTCAGTACCGGGGGCGGGGGTGTTTCCCCGGATGTACGCGGTGGCGGGCGTTTGTGGCCCGGCGCGTGGCGGGCTGATGACCGGGCGGTACCCTCTGCGGCTCGGAGATGGCGGGATGAAGAAGTTCAACGCCAATCTGCCTGGACACGAAGTGACGATCGCCGAATTCCTCAAACAGGGATGTCACGAGGACCATGACCGGTTGTGTATCGACGAGTACGCGCGAACTGGTGCCGGAGCATTTGAGCCCTGTCGGTGTTTCTTGGGCGATCAGCAAGAATGCAACACGCTGCGCAGTACGTCCGCGTGCTACACAACGGCCTTTTTCGGCAAGTGGAATATCGGACGAAAGGGGGGTGCCCCGAACCTGCAGGGTTTCGATGAGTTCGTATCGCTGAAATACAATCGCGCGTTTCCGAAGAACGACGGAAAGGCCCGACGGATGCTGTGTAGCCCAAACACGAATCGATTTTGCCGCAACACAGCGACGGGCGCGTTGACCGGTAAGTTATGTACCACTGACACCGATTGCGACAATCCTGGCGTGGAGCATTGTCCGCGCGCCTTCGGGGCGGGGGCTCGCGAAGGCGAGCCGGCCGAACCCGCCTTCGGGATTAACCAGGCCGGATTCGATAACCCAGCCGGCCACGCGAACGATTACGAGCACTACGGGCTCTACCTTGGCGATGATCTCACCGAGGCGACTTCTTGTGGCGAATTCGACGACACGAAGGCTCCTCTGCAGAACGTCCATTGTTGCGCTCCCGACGGTTCCAGGCGCCACAAGTTCAGTGGTTTCGCGAAGGCCGATAGGTACGACATGACATTGCACACGGATTCCTCAGGCAATCCGTTGTTTGGGAAGAAGCGTGTCAGCGACACACCGTCCTGCAACCTCGAGGGGCACTATGCAGACACAAAGTGCGGCTTCTTCTTGGGAATGGTACGCGATCTGGCGAATTCCTTCATACGCCGGCAAGCGCGCTACGCTGAAAAGTTCTTTATGTACCTAGCGGTTACCCAGCTTCACTTCCCGCTTGATGCGTCGGCGCGAGTACTCGAGCACTACAAAATCGGGCTTGGGAAGGCGAACAAGGATCCACACGCGATCGACAAGAAGGAGGTCAAGCTTCTTGCTGCAGCTGAGGAACTAGATGCAGCGATTGGGGCCATAGTCGAAACGCTTCAAGATCCGCAAGTCGATCTATACGACGAGACAGCCATCATCTTTACATCCGATCACGGTCAACAGAGGGAGTACGGTAACCCGAACCTAAACGGTGGGAAGCAGTCACGGCTGGAAGGTGGTGTGCGCGTAGGTGGGCTGTTGCACCTGCCGGGTCTCGCATCAAGCCAATCACCGATCATGCCCGACGAAGGAAAGTTCTTCGGCGAGCAAGTCGTTAGCCAGCTCGATATTTTCCCGACCGTGGCGCATCTGGCCGGATTCCAGTCCCCGGCGTTTGACACAACGCTTGGTCGAGTAGCGCCGCTATATGCTTGGAAGCAGAGGAACTTTAAGCCGTGGCTAGACCCTCTCGTTTTCGGTGCCGAATGTACTCGCGCCGCCACACCGACGCCGGGGGACAATTGTCTTGGCCATGAAGTTGACGGCCGCAGCTTCCTCAATGTCGTAGCGGATCCAGCCTACAACCCGGCCACTCAGCACCACAGAGATTTTGCGTTCGCGTTCGAGGATAAAGATAAGGGGACGACGAAGAGTTCGATCACAAGCCGCAAGGGGTACTTTGCGGACAAGGTCGTCAATGACAAAGACTGTTCGGAAGACACCACCTGTGGCTACGCTGCGGGCGTGTGCGGCTATATCGGGGATCTGAAGCCGAAGAAATGTTCAGCGACCAGCGAACCGATGGAGATTGGAACAACGTGTACAGACGATGCAGATTGCGCCGCTGACCCCCTGAATGTCCTGGACGGCGACCGGTGCGAAGAGCACTTGGTCCGCACGGTGCGAGGAGGATCGATTGTTGTCTGTCCCCCCGCTTTCGGTGGTGGCGTCGGTGGTCCGGCTGATACTGCATGCGAGTCAGAGGAGTGCCGCGTGCTCAGTGGACTCTGTATGACGACAACCGAAAAGAACGATTGCGGCAACGCGTCGCTCGTCTCTCTCTGTGACGCGAAGGACTTCCCTAGATGCCAGGCAGATGATGATTGTGTGGTAGCTGGCCGTAGTTGCCAATTCGACGTTTATGTTCCCTGCAATGGGTGCTACGAGACTAGTTGGAAGTACGGACGAGACGATTCTCTTTACGACGTAACTACGAACATCGAAGAGTTCGGTGCAGGCAAGAACGTCGCGCCGGCAGACAAGGTTCTCGACGCCGGAGACTCAGACCCGATCAGTTGTCCAGTACCAACATCGTGCAACCCTAGACCCGACGAATCGCCAGCAGCTCTCTCAGCAAACAGTCCGCTCTGCAACGTCCAGCGCTACCTCAATTGCGGGCTAGAAGCATGGCACGATTGCGTTGGCGGTGGCGACACCAATTCTCACCTAAACTGCGATGATGAGGCGTACCCAGCGCCATGAAACTTTGTGCTGGACATGATGTAGTGGTTCTAGCTACCAGGGGTATGTGATTCCATGATGTTACTTTCAAGAAGATATTATATGGGCTGCGCGGTGCTTCTAAGTGCCGCTCTATCTCTATCACTTCCGACACCAAGCGAGGCCGCCTGGTCTTTCGGCAAGCAATCACCGTTGGTCGCCCTAGCATCAACCGACGCGCTCGAAGAGGATATCAATGTTTCCCTTGCTTCCGATGGCGCCGGTACGTGGCTGGCTGCGTGGGAGAGCGACAATACGCTTTCTGGCACGATTGGTAGTGACGTCGACGTCCTTATGTCTCGGTCGGTAGATGATGGTCAAACCTGGAGCATTCCGATTGCGCTGAATACGACAGCATCGGCCGATTCGGTCTTCGACGGTGGCGTTATCCTGGCGCACGACGCAGGGGTTTGGATTGCTGCGTGGACCATCAGCGGCTTCGCGCATACGTCTCGATCGGTAGATGGTGGCCTCACGTGGTCCGTGCCCTTGTCTCTAGGCGTCTCCGGCGGTCCTAACGAACTCATCGTTAGTCCTGGCTCCACCACGCTGCTCGCGTTTACGAGTGCTGATGACCTTGGCGGAACAATCGGCTCGGATCTCGATGTCCTCTACTTTCGCTCGACCGATGCTGCAGCATCTTGGTCGCCAGCAGGAACCATCAACACCGATGCGGCGGTAGACTGCATGAGCGTCACCTGCGATGACGGTATCGTTGACATTGCAACAGATGGTGCTGGAAATTGGCTGGCAGTGTGGCACGTCGCCTCCGGAAGCGAGCCAATGCGCGGTGCAAGATCGGTGGATGATGGCCTTACCTGGAGTGCACCTTACGACCTAAGCGCCGCCGTTGGAGGAGTAGACGGTAGGTTTCCGAAACTCGACACGAACGGCTCCGGACGATGGCTCGTCGCCTGGTCCACCTTTGGCACCAATCCAGCCTGGCTACCGCAGGCGAGCGAGCCAGATGCTTTGTATTCCGTTTCCGACGATTTAGGGAACACCTGGTCCCAAGCAGACGTCATCAATACCACCGCGTACGCGACGGAAAGCGACGGCGAGGATGCTCGACCAATCGTTCGTTCTTCTGGTGGGGAGTCTTGGCTTGCCGTGTGGTCGAAGGTCCCGGACGTGGACTCATCGTTTATCAAGGCCATTGATGCTGGGGACGCCGAGCTGTTCATGGCGCAGTCGCACGACAATGGCACGACATGGTCGGAGCCATCGTTGCTGAATACTCACGGTGTGCGCGATAAAAAGGGAGGATTGGGTGATACGGCTGGATGCGCGGTTGTCGATTCAGCCGGGACTACTATCGTCGCGTGGCACTCCACTGACGAGCTTGAGGAAGGCATTGGCACGGACCAGGATATCCACTTTTCGAGAGCCGTTAACGATTGCCCTTCGGCGCCGCTTCCAGGCTGTATCGCCTCGACAGCATCGGGTAAGGACAAGATCCAGCTGAAAAACCCGCTCGGCGAGAAAGACGTACTGGTTTGGAGTCTTAGGAAGGGAGACGAGACGCTGGCGGGTGACGTCGGCGATCCGACAGCCACGAGCGATTACGCCTTTTGTCTGTTCGACGACAAATCCGGCGGAGTTCAGCTAGTAATGGAAAAGGACATGGCGGCCGCTGCGCAGTGTAAGGGCAAGGCGTGTTGGTCGGCCATAAACGGCGGCTATCGTTATAGTGACGGGCGCAACGAGCACGGCACCATTAAGTCCTTGAAGATCAAGGCTGGGGCTGCCGGGAAAACGAAGATCAAGCTCAAGGGAAAGGGTATCACTCTTGGTTCACCCGTTATGCCGTTCGAGCTGTCGCCGTCGATGACCGCTCAGTTGCTCAATCTAGAGACAGGCTCTTGTTGGGAGTCTTTGTTCAGCGCGCCAAGCGACAATACGGCGGAGCTGCTGAAGGGGAAATCTGACTAGAGGCGAGGGATGGTACTGTCACGTTAGAACTCGTTCACTACGGTTCCGCCGTAGTGCGACGACTCGAGTGCTGAATTCTAAGCGCACGTCACTTCTGTCCACGTTGCGAAAGCTCAAGCGCGAAACATGCGCGCTGCTTCCCGTCAGCCTAATTGGGACCAAACGAGCCGATGTGACGTGAACCCCTGAGAACTCTGTGTTCCATCTGTTAGGCAGCCCCGGTGGCTTCGCTCCATGCACCAACGCCAGCAAGGCCGCGAGTTAGTACAGCCTCTTCGTCAGATGTTGGATGAACTTGCCGCGCCCACCGGCACCGCTATCTTCATACTCAACAAACACCGAGCCGCACTGAGCGCACTGGAAGAATCGGTATTCGGTCTGGGCATAACCTCGGCCCATCGCCGTCTCGCAGACGACATTCTCGCCAATGGCATTCCATGTGTCAGACTTAGAACTCGCAGACCGACATTGCGTGCATGTGCCAGTTGTCTTCATGTTTCCTCCAGGCCTCTGGTGTTTCCTGTGCCAACACTCTACGAGCGTTGAGCACGCCTTGTCGCACGATCAGCCTGCCGCTCGACACCTGTTACGCTAAGCCTGTAGCGCAGCATCTGTGCGCTTACCTTGTATTTCGCGAGCAAGCTGGCTCGCGAAGCACGGCTGCTCCGAATCGAGAGCAACGCCGGTCGCGGCAAGAGTAGGCAGCCCGCAAGCCAGTTCGCCTCTTCCTCTTGATCTGGATCGTGCGTGCGAAGCAGCAACTGGTTGTCTTCACTGACATCCACACGTGACGGAGTATGACCTAGCAGCGCGTGGGCAAGTTCGTGCATGAGGCTACTCGCCTGACGTGCTGGCGAAGTGGCAGAGTTGAGAATAACCAGGTCGCCGGCTCGCCCTAGAGCGAGCGTCACGGCAGACCAGCTGCTCGGGTCAGCCTCAAGTAGTGTTTCCAGGCAGGCAGTCGAGATCCCGGGTACGTCATGCGGCGTTATCACGCGGATACCCATCGTGGCCGCGAGTCCCCACGGATCTAAGGGGTCGTTGGCTTCTTTGCCGGCATCCTCGCGTTTCGCGAGCGCAAGGCGTTCACACTCCGACTTGAACCCGCGTCTAAGCATCCTCGTCAGATCTGGTTGGCGCAGATACGATAAAGGCCCTCTGCGCTGCCAGAATCATTTCGCCGAGTGCTTGAGCGGTCTTGACGTCTAGCGCTTGGTCTTTTCGGAAATGGACTGCGGAGGAGGCAGGTGTCGGTGCGATCTGCTCAACCCCCAATATTTCGCCCGGATCGACCATCAGCCAGCGGCAGATCTTCCCGAACGTTTGAAGATCCGGCATTAGACCCCGCTCCACTCGAGACAGAGTTGCAGCGCTCACACCTATCTCCTTCGCTACCTCTCTGATCCCTCTCTTTCCCCGGGCCGCTCTGGCTTTCCGGCCAAACATTCCCAACCTGTCGGCTGTATCAGTCATGAGACATGCGATTGACAGCTAATACGGCGGCGAGTATTCTGTTTCATGAGTAAGACACTAGCTCTGGTCGCTAGCTGCTGTCAATCGCGATGCGCCAGCCAGCGATCGGGCGTGGTCGAGTACTGTAGGAGGTTCAGCGAACGTGAAGAAATTCTCTATGTCCGCGCTTGCGAAGTTTATGACTTCCTCAGCAACCACGGCCAATAGTCTCGTGCGGCGGGCGAAGTATCCGAACGAAAATGAAGCGAAGGCCGTCCTTACGTACTACAGGGACGCTAGGCGTGCGGTAGCTCGCCTTCATGGCTGTGGGCGTGAGCCAGCTTGGCTCGCCGCTCAAGCGACCATGCTCGACAAGCAAGCGGAGTCTGAAGTCGCCCGGCGTCGCACGCGGCTTCGTACGAATGCTAGCGCAGTGCGAGCGTACGCGCGCCACTTTGGGCACAGGAACTTTGGAGTGCTCGACATCGTTCGCCTCGGGTTTGAGATTGATGATGTTCGCGTGACAGCGACTCCTGATCTCTTCGTGGTTGATCAGGGCCGAAGGACGATCGTGAAGCTCGACTTTGGTGTTCAGGAGCCGAAGCCGGAAACCGTTGCGATTATCACGCAGACGCTCTTTGAGGCTGCCCGTAGCGCAGGTCTTCGCGTTGCCGCAAAGGACGTTCGCTATTTTGATGTACGAAGAGGCCGCGAGTACCGCGGCGCTCGACTCGGATCTCGCCGCGCGAAAGATATTCGGTCGGCGTGTGTTCAAATCTCTGCTCTCTGGGGGCGGATCTAGGAGACCAAATAGAATGGTAAACAGTAGACATATCGTTCGAAATCCAGGTGGCGGATGGGATGTTAAGAAGCCCGGCGCCAGCCGCGCGAGTTCGCATCACGCTACGCAGACAGAGGCCGAAGAGCGAGCGAAGCAGATTCTCTCACGCGATGGCGGTGGGGAGGCTCGGATTCACGGGCGCGATGGTAGAATTCGCGACTCAGATACCGTCCCCCCTGGCAACGATCCCCACCCGCCCAAGGATCGGAAGCACTGATCGGGTGATCGGCACGCTTCTGGCTGGGGGCTGTCGTGACAGGGAACGGCGCTGAGTTGCAGTGTAACTGGGCGATGCGGTCAGCGATCCGGTCTGTGCATACGTCGCTGACCAAAAAGCCGAGCTGTGCAGTATTGGGCCCTTGCACACCACTGACGGTTGACGTTGGCTAATAGTGGCGCACGCATCAGGGATGGCAGCTACCGCTCGATGGCTGAGTGACTTGCTCGATCGCGTATGAGTTTGGTGGGGAACAGATACGGCAGCTAAAGATCAAAGTGATGCGGCCCTCGCCTCGCTGCGCAGCGAATTGCGGTCGTCCGGCGACTGCCGGACGTTTCTCGACCGAGTACGGAGCGATGCGCGCGGTCCTGATTCGGACGGCCATAAGATCGCGCTAGAACTTGCCGCAGACGCACAGGATAGCGGCCGACTCGACTTCGTCTCGTACTTCGCGGACCGGACTATACATGCAAGCGAAAGGAGCAATCACTTTCTTGACCAGCACTTCGTTTGTGCCCTTCTACCAGATATCAACGATACTCCGCAGAGGATCGTTGGATGCGTGCACAACTTGCTCAGCATCGCCGGGCACGACCTTTCGCGCTCGATGCCGATTCGAGCGTTCGGCCTATGGTGCGCGAACAGGCAGAGCCGAATCCGAGTGTCGATCGCAACCCTACAAACGGTAGGTGACGTTATAGCCTGTGATCTCTTAGCGACGGCTCTAGTCGCCGGCATTCGTGTTGCTCCAGATGAATACGTCAGCATGGCTCTCGAACTCTCTACGAGGCGCGACGGCCCTGTCGCGAGCGCAGCATACGCCGCGTTAGGCAGGGCGGACATCAGCGCAGATGCGGATTTGCTTCAAACGACCGTCGCTCATCTTACGCAGGCAGTCCGCACGGCCGAGGACGACCAGACCCTTGCGAGTCGCCTTACGGCACTTGTCGACTGCTACGCAACGGCACCAGACCAGATCGAGGACCAGCTCTTAGGCGTACTCGCAGAGGTCCCTATCGACGTAGGTCCGCTTACACAGCACCGCCTTGTGCAGACACTGGTCGGAAACGCTGACACAATGTCTGAGCCTATCCATGAAGCAATCTGTCGCCGCCTGCACCATATTGAGCCGGCAAACAACCTCACCCTGCAGCTGCTTGACGGCGTGTTCGGCCAGGCTGAATCCAAGATCAAACTCCGACTAGTTGCGGATACGCTAGACCACATTCTGGATCGTGGAGCCGGCGCACTGGGTCTTGAGAACTTCCCCATCTTCAAGGATCGGCTATTGCGCCAGGATCGAAGCAGCCTCGTACGAGTCTACTCCGACTGGATGTTGAAAGGATCATTTGCCGCAAGGCAGTCCATCGCAGGGGCGCTCAACAGGGCCGACTTCAATCGACCTCTCCTTCACGTTGAGCTCGGGCTGCTACATCTTTCGGATGCAGAAATCGTCTTCATCGCCCGAAAAACGATCGGATATCTCTTTAGTGCGCCGCTTGAGGTCGCTGCATTTCTAGTCTCCGCATCCTGTGCTGTCTCTGTGGAGACGCGAGGTGAGATCATGTCATTGTTGTACGATCCAGTCCTCGTTTCGTATCCTGCCACTGTTCGCCCGTACCTCGAATCGCTGACAGGCGATTGTGACTCAACCGCGCCACGCCAAGAGCTACGAGAACTGGTTGGGCAGCTTGATCGCTACCTAGAGACCATATCCGCCGCCGATGAGATCCGCGAACTCCACCCTTCGGCCCGTGAACGACGTCTTGCGCGGGATCGTATTGCTAACGCAGTAGCAACAGCCAAACGCGAAGAGGAAGATAACTCGGCGTTCGCGTCGCTCGTTTCGCGGGTCCAGATCTTATTCGGTGCTGGCACTGTACGATACTCGCCGACACGAAATTCAACGCTACCAGCGCGCATAGAAACCCCAATGCAGACGATCTCATATAGCGTCGAGCGCCCGCGGTTGGCTTGTATCGATCCTGTCGGCCTGGATCTGCAACTCACGGTCTTCCGTAACGAGAAGCAGCCGGAATGAGACAGATCATCAGAGAATACTTTCGCTGCCTCAAGGAGCGCAACGAACTCGACGCCATACTTCCGGAGTTGCTTTCCGCGAATGGATACACTGTTTACTCGCGCCCAGCGATCGGGACTCGCCAGCACGGAGTCGACGTAGCCGCAGTTGGAACTGACACAGACGGTCAGCGAAAGGTGTTTCTCTTTTCGATCAAGGCTGGGGATCTAGATAGGAATAGTTGGGATTGCGGGCCTCAGGCGCTCAGGGCTTCTCTCAACGAGATCCTCGATCACTACATTGAAACTCGAATTCCGCCCGAGTATGAGTCGCTGCCGATCGCGATATGTCCGTGTGTTGGTGGCGATGTGCATCAGGCAGTCGACGCAATTCTCACGTCATACACGAAGCGGAACGAGACTTCGCGAATCGAGTTCCAGCTTTGGAACGGTGATCGACTCTCGCTGCTGGTTACGGAGAATCTTCTGGGGGAAGAGGCCACGACGAAGGAAGCTCGTGCAAACCTTCGCAAGTCTATCGCGCTACTTGACGAGCCCGAAGCTTCCTATACGTATTTCGCTCGACTGCTTGAGGATATCTCGTCGACTGATCTTGAGGGGCGGCGCGAACTTGTTCGTTTTGCGCGCCAGACAAGTCTCTGTCTGTGGATCTTGTTCGCGTGGTCGCGAGAGGTTGGCAATGTGGAGGCGGCGTTCCGCACGAGCGAGCTGGCAACCCTGACCGTTTGGTCACACACCGCGTCGTTCTTGCGAGATCACACTCGTGGTCGCACTGAAGTTCAAGACGCTTTTCGAAGCCTGCTTGTGCTCCACCTGCACATCGCCGACCACTTCGTATCGGATCGTGTTCTCCCGAGCGCTGGTAAGCTCCATGCGCTCACCTCTCGTGTCGCCTCCCCAGAACCGGTCGATGCGATCCGCAAACTCTTCGAGTCGCTCGGTCGAACTGCGCTCTACGGAATCTGGGTCGCCCACTCTGGTCGGCATGGCCCCACCGATAGGCGCGAGTGCGAACAGTTGTTGCACACGATTACTGCTGGCATGGCAGACCTGATCAACAACAATCCTGTGCTGATGACCCCGGTTCTGGATGATCAAGCGATAGATATGAATCTGGCCTGCGTATACCTGGTGAGCCAAGGCCAGACCGATTTCGTAAAGACATGGATCGCCGAAATGACTCTCGCCACAATTTTCGCTTACCGCGCAAGCTCGAAATACCCGTGCTGCTTGACCGACTATGGCGAACTACTGGATCACCCGATCGCCAATGATCCCGGCTACGCGGAGCGCGCAACAGCAGCGAGCACGCTCTACCCCACTCTTGCCTACTGGCTCTCTTTTGTCGGAGATACGGAAACACTTGGTACGCTCGCCCAATTCGTTAGTGAAGAGCTCAGTCATTGCACTCTTCAGCTGTGGCTCCCGTCGCAAGATAGCGAGCAGCACCTTTACCAGCACACGCAGAGCCATGGGGTTGCCCTTACCGATATCGCGATTACGGAAACGGGCGAACCTATGCTCGACATGATCAAGACGGAGTGCGATCGGAACACGGCGTTTCGCGAGCTGAGTGCCGTCCGGATGCAACTTGATCCGCTTGTTCTTACGGCGTGCCGTCATCACCGCGTCCCAGTCCCCCCGCAGTTCTGGCCTACTATCGAGGGCGAGGATTCCTCTGCTACCTCGTAAAGGGTCGATGATCAGCATCACCATCGGCGCGTGGTCGGAACATCCCGCGCCGAACCTTCTCCGCGCTGCATCCCAAGAAGAACCCCGCCATCTCCAGGGCCGCCGTCTTAGGGTCCTCCTTCAGAACGTCACGCCAGACGGCTTCAGGCAGCAAAGAATGCCCGTGGTCCACGTCCGAACGCGATAGCCAGGGCTCGAGCGTATCGTCGCCGGGAGCTTTGTCAGTGTTCTCCGGTGCAATATCGAGATGCACGATCCAGTCGAGGCATGCGCGATATACAGCCCCGATGTCTTCGGGCTCGTATGCTGCTAGCGCCCAGCCGCCAGGCATCTTTAGGAACGCATTCGTGAGTTCGATCCTCGAGTCGCGACGCAGACCGGCGCTGGGAATCGACTGCATACGTGTCATATGGAAAGCTACGTAAAGGCGAACTAGACCTTGCAGCAGGCATCGGACCGATTCGCAGCTGTCAGCTGACTGGGGCGGATGTATAAGCCCTGGTCGATGCTGGAGTAGGCTTGACCACGCGAGAGCGTCCTGGGTGTAGAACGCATCGACGACGAGATCTTCGTCGTAGGGGCGTAGCACAGCCGATGATCCACCGAAGAGTACGCTCGAGAGCCACTCACGGGCGGCTCGGCGCTCGGCTGTAGACTGGGCGAATAGTAACTCTTCACGGTGGCGCCCGAGTTGTACGAACAGCTCCACGTGGATCGGATCCAGGCACTCACACGGCTCCATGAGCGCGCTGGGCGCGAGCGTAAGAACCCTGCGAAGTGTGGCTCCGCTTGGTGCTTCTCGGAAACCAGCCCACGCATCGTCCAGCTTTCTGGGGTATCGCCGCCCGCGATCTCGGCCTGGTTCTCCCAGGCGCTCGACGAAGGACTTGATCGCGTAGAGCGGCGTCGCTGTGTCGAAAGTCGTGCCACGACGATGGACGCGTTCGCCGCCAATCTGCTTCACACTCGCTGACCTGACCATTCCACAATTCTAAGCCCGACCTAGGCCGTACCGCAAACTCCGACTGTGCTTCGCCGAGACCGTCTGTCGGTCCAGAGGGTATGGCCGTCTGCCAGCTTGCTCGCGACGTCCGCAGTTCATGATTCACCTCGCCTGACCACCAAGAAATCAAGGATCGCGGGAACGCGATGCGAATCGCGGAAGCGCGCCTCTTCGCAAAAATCTACACCTCGAGAATCGGGCCGAAATCCTTGGTCCGTAGCGAGAACCGCGCTCTCTTAGTGTCTGAAGAACGATGAGTCCGTACGTGCTGCAAATCCCGATTTCGACTGCCGGAGGAGTGTTTCCCGACTTCTCCGGCGCGAATGGCCCGGCATTCGCGAGGTTCAGCTTGGGCGCGGCTGCAACTCGATGTGTCTGCCTGGCACGACCCGCGAGGCGAACTCACGACCTGTCCCCAGGACGTTCTACGTATCGCGCCAGGAATGGAGGAACCGACAATGCCGAAACCTTTCGAAGGACTAGAGGTCGTCTACCGAGCGCCCTCAGAGCTGACTCCGCACGCAGGAAACGCGCGGACGCATTCGAGAAGACAAGAACGAAAGATAGAGGCGAGCATCGAAGAGTTCGGCTTCGTATCGCCCATCCTTGTAACAGGCGACGGCACCGTGATTGCCGGCCATGGTCGGCTCGCAGCCGCGAAATCACTGGGATTGGAGCGGATACCGACCATTTGCCTGGACCACCTGACGCCGGAGCAGATTCGACTGTACTTGATTGCAGACAATCGTCTGGCCGAGTTGGCGGGTTGGGACGAAGAACTGCTGGCGTCCGAGCTCTTGGATCTGTCGCAACTCGAAGGCTTCGGTGCGGATTTGACGCTTACGGGGTTCGAAATTCCCGAGATCGATCTGATGATCGAGCACAGCGAACCGCCCGAGCCAGACGAAGCGGACGAAGTTGCGCCTCCCGACCTAGGCCGTCCTTCGACAACCTGCGTCGGAGATCTTTGGCTCTTAGGGGACAGCCGCGTGCTGTGCTCGGACGCGCGCGACCCTGCTCAGTACAGGAAGCTCCTCGGACAAGATCGAGCGCGAATGATCTTCACCGATCCACCGTACAACGTACCGATCGACGGGAACGTATGTGGGCTGGGGCGGCATCAGCATCGAGAGTTCGCAATGGCGGTCGGCGAGATGACGCCCGAACAGTTCACCGATTTTCTGGTCGAGGTGTTCGGCAACTTGGCCCGATTCAGTATCGACGGATCCCTTCACTACATTTGCATGGACTGGCGTCACACGTGGGAGCTCACGTCTGCGGGGCGCGACGTCTACTCGGAACTCAAGAACGTCTGCGTCTGGAACAAGGACAACGGGGGCATGGGCTCCTTCTATCGCTCCAAACACGAGTTCATCTATCTGTACAAGAAAGGGAAGGCCCCACACACGAACAACGTCGCGCTCGGACGTTACGGCCGTCATCGCACGAACGTCTGGGACTACCCCGGCGTCAACTCGCTTCGCAAGGGGCAGCGCGACGCGCTGCAGATGCACCCGACGGTGAAGCCCGTGGCGCTGGTTGCCGATGCCATCCGCGACGCATCCAACCGCGGCGACATCGTTCTGGACTGCTTCGGCGGCAGCGGCACGACGCTCATCGCAGCCGAGAAGACCGGCCGTCGCGGCTACCTGATCGAACTCGATCCCCGATACGTCGACGTCACGATCGAGCGCTACGAGAAGCTTTCTGGAGAGGAGGCCCGCCACGCCGTGACGGGTCTCACGTATTCACAATCACGAAACGAGCGGTCGCAGGATGAGGTGGTGGCGGACTCCTCTGAGGCGCTCAGCAATGGAGGAAAGTAAGGATGTCAGAGTACGAAATTGGCTACGGGAGGCCGCCGAAAAAGACGCGGTTCAAGCCCGGAGAGTCTGGAAACCCCAAGGGGCGTCCCAAGGGAACGAAGAACCTGAAGACCGACCTCATCGAAGAGCTTCGGGAGCGCGTGAACGTCCGCGAGGGCGAGAAGTCACTGCGCGTCTCAAAGCAGCGGGCGTTCGTCAAAAGCCTAGTGACGCGGGGCATCCGTGGTGACGGGCGCGCGTCTACGTCGTTGCTCGCCCTTATGGCGCGGGCGTTCGACTTGGCTGATGCACCCGAGGTTCCCGATGGGCCGCTCAGCGGAGATGAGAAGGAAGTCTACGAGGCGCTTGTCGAGCGCATCGTAGAGGAACACGCCAATCAGGCGGGTGCGGATGCCGACAACGGCGGCGCGGATGAAGGAGAGAAGTCGTGAACGAGAAAGAAAAGAGAATGATGTTGGCCCAGTCGATGCGAGACAATTTCTGGGTCTTCTTACACAGAGTGTTTCTCATGGTCTCGGGTGGAGATGTGTTTCGGCCCAACTGGCACCACGAGGCGATGGCCTGGAAGCTAAGTCAGGTTGCCTCCGGCGACGTCAGGCGGTCGCTCATGACGCTTCCACCGAGGCAGCTAA
>JAJCZM010000056.1 GCA_029262375.1 Deltaproteobacteria bacterium | reverse complement strand
GCGCAGCTTGTGCGGAACATGACCAAGGGCAAGCCGCTGTTGATGGAGCCGCCGAACGAAAACAACCGTACCCGGTTTTATTGCGAAGAGTGCAAGAAGGAAGAATTACTCGATCAGTGGGACCGACAGATCGTCGAGCTGGGGCTGGATAAGCACATCCGTACGTTCGAGCAGGTCACCGACATCCAGCGCCAGGGCGACAAAGACGGCTTCAAGGTCACGACCGACAAGGGCGAACACCGCGCACGCCGTGTGGTGCTGGCGATCGGGAAGGCGGGGAATCCCCGGAAGTTGCGTGTGCCGGGCGAAACGGATCACGCGGCGCGGATCAGCCAGAACGTCGCCGACCCGGACGAATGGCAAGGCAAAGACCTGGTGGTTTTCGGCGCTGGCGATGTGGCCTGCGAGGCGGCGATCGCGCTGGCGGACCGGGGCAACCGCGTCACGATGGCTGCGCCTGATAAAGAGTTCACCTTCCCCAAGAAACGGAACATCGATGCGGTCGCGCAACGCGCCGCAGAAGGCAAGATCGATGTGTACCTGGGCCACGGCGCAGCCGAGATCGGACCCGATACGGTAACGCTTAAAAACCTTGGGTCCGGTGAAACAAAGACTGTCCCGGCCGAGCACATCTTTCGCTGCATCGGTGCAGAGATGCCGATGGGTTTCTTCAAGCGGGTCGGGATCCAACTGGAGGGTACGTGGAACGTCAGGCGGTGGTCGATCCTGCTGTTCGCGTTTGTGATCTGCTACTTCATCTACGGGGCCAAGACGTACCCGCCGCTTTGGCCATTCAACATCGACTCGTCCTGGTTCGCCGGCGCGGACGGCGCGCCGCGGAGCTTCGGGGCGTGGTGGGGTAGCCTGCACGTCGGAGAGGGCAACTGGGCGTTCAAGGTCAACGGCTCGTTCTGGTACTCCCTGTCGTACTGCCTGGCCATGACATGGTTCGGCGCGAAGGCCTACATCCGATGGGGCGTCCGGCACAATGACAACTACCAGAAAAAGCGCTTCGCGTCGTTGATCGCCGTGCAGTGGCTGCTGGCGTTCCTGATCCCCAACGTGTTGATGTGGTGGGTCCACGGGATGTTCGGCGACAACCCATGGCTGGGCAACCGCGACAACTGGTGGCACGCCTCTGGGATCGAGTACGCATTCCCCTTGTTCTTCTGGCAATTCTTCTGGGACGTCGGCTGGCTGTACCTGATCTACGGACTGGCGGCGACGTTTATCGTGATCCCGCTGCTGACGATCCGCCACGGCAAGCGGTACTGCACATGGTTCTGCGGCTGCGGCGGGCTGGCGGAAACACTGGGCGATCCCTGGCGGCATCTCGCACCCAAAGGCAAGGTCGCCGGGCGCTGGGAGTGGATGAACTTAGCGGTCCTGATCTGGGCCGTCGCCGCGCTCGCACTGGTCACCGGCAAGATCGGGTTCGGCAAGTGGGTGACGGGCACGCCGTTCGTCTCCCCATCCGTCGCCGAGCACGGCGCGATGACAACCTATCTATTCAAAGGCTACGCCCAGTTCGCCGACCTCTGGCTGGTCGGGATCATCCCGGTCGCGCTGTACCCGATCTACGGCGGGAAGATCTGGTGCCGGTACTGGTGCCCCCTGGCGAAGTGGATGCAGATGACCAGCAAGTGGTTCGGCTCGCTGCAGATCTCAAGCGACGACAAGTGCATCACCTGCGGCGAGTGCTCACGCTACTGCGAGGTCGGGATCGATGTGATGGCGTTCGCCAAGAACCAGCAGCCGTTCGGCAACGACAACACGTCATGCATCCAGTGCGGCGTCTGCGTCACGGTCTGCCCGATGGACGTCCTGAGCTTTGACAACGACCGGGTCGGGACGGTAACGCAGAAGATCAATCAGATGCGCGGCGTCGGGGTGACGGTCGAGGGGCGGGAGCTTGCCGACCTCGATACGACTCGAACAAGCTAGTCCGAACATGCCGGCCTCATACCCTCTTTGTCTGGCGTCGGCCTTGACAGGAGGCCGGGTGTAACCAAATGAGACTCAAGTCATAAACGGACTCCCTCTTCTACGGATTCCGGTAATCCTTGCGTACAGATCATAGCGCTACCGCTGCTGAATCCTGTGTTCCCACACGGGGTTCAGCGCTGAAACAAACTGAAATCTGTATTAACATTTTCACGTCCTCCGTGCGTTAATTCACGACGGCGACAAGCCGATTAAGACAAAAGGGTGTCCTGATCGTGGGCGAAGTAGCCTTATCCGATCAGCCTCATTTGAGGAGGCAGGGTGTTGGAGACGATTCATGAAGCTACGCCCCCCCGCTCACGACGTAAATAGTCCAGGCTCTGATTCTCAAACAAACACACCCCGTGCCAGGCATCTGTTCAGTGCCAGTACCGTGGCGGCGCTGTCCTGTTGCGTGATCATCATCGCCGGGGTGGCGGGGATTCTCCAGCAGCTTCACCAGCGCGAGGTCGTGCAGGTCACGCTGTCCCGGTTCGTTATGGCCCACAGCCTCGCCGAACACATCCAGGTTCAGGCCCTCCAGTGCCGGCGGTACGAGAAGGACTTTTTCCTGAATATCACAGACCCTGAGAAGCGCGCCGAGTACCTGGAGAAATGGCGCCGCGAGTGGGAAGGGTTGGATGAAAAAGTCATTCAGATGCTTGCCGTCTCGGAACAGATTCAGCACATCGTGGGCGAGTACGACTTGAAAGAAGATGCCGACAACTACAAGCGGCTGTTCTTGGAAATCACCGCCCGGATTGAAGGCGGGGACATCCTGAACTCGACCCGGGCCAACGAGATCATCACACCCTTCAAGCACTACGCCAGGCAGATCGTCCTCGATGCCAACATCATATCCGACGAAGCCGAGGCGGCCTTCGACCAGCAGAACGAGCTGCTCAGGCGGCACCTGACGAATAGCTTGACCTACACCGCTTTCCTGATGATCGTCCCGGCGGGGCTGATCGTCGTGGGGCAGCTGGGGTACAACCGGCAGATCACGGCGGCTCAAAAGCGTCTCCAGGAGCAGAACCTGGAACTGGCGAGACAGGAGGCGGAAACCCGTAAGCTGGCGATGGTGGCTGCCCACACCGACAACGCGGTGATCATCACCGACGCCGACTACCGCATCGAGTGGGTCAACGACAGCTTCACCCGGATCACCGACCTGAAGTTCGATCAGGTGGCGGGCAAGACCCTCAACCAGGTTCTCCACGACACCACCACCGACGAAGCGGTCATCAGCCTCGTTCAAAAGCGTATGGGGCAGGGCCGTGCATTTCAGGTGGAAGCGTTTGGCCACACGCCCTCGGGGAGGGACTATTGTCTGGCGATGGACGCCCACCCGGTTAACAACGAGCAGGGCGAAGCCGTCAGTTATATCGCCGTGCAACGGGACATCACCGAGCAAAAGCACGCCGAGCGGTTGCTGCGTGAGGCGGCGCGGACCGATCAACTCACCGGGCTGCCCAACCGCCCCGAGATACACGAACGGATCGGCCTCGTCATCGACCGGGTTCATCGGAACCC
>JAJCZM010000055.1 GCA_029262375.1 Deltaproteobacteria bacterium | reverse complement strand
GTGCCCGGCTTAAGTCAGAATTTTCCATTCCTGGAACGCATCTCGTTTTGTTTCTCGGCCGACAGGGTTTGCAATTTTCTCGCCAGATCACGGATGAAGCAAAGCGAGCGGAACTAAGCGAAACCTTAGAACCCGTTCTTTCAACCTTGAAGGATATGTTGGGCGGTGTGTCGGCGAACCTTCTCGTGCGCACGCGTGCTGGAAAAGCAACGCCACAGGAAATATTGACCGAAGCCGAAGCATTGAAAGTCCGAGCAAAATCGCTTGCCGTTGAGGGCGCTAAACCACCGCAACGCCTGTGGTCATGGATGGATCGCTTGGCCGATGCCATCGCTACGCTCGATGATACGCGGATCAATGTGATCCGCATGAACGATGGCCGCATCGGCAATGAATTGCGCGCAATGTGGGAGAGTGTAAGGCCTGACCTCATTGAAAAACTCGAGATCGTACCGCCCTCGACCGATCGGTTTGAACAAAGCGCTGTGCCTGAAGACGTGGAGCGCGCGCTAGGTCGCACAATTGCACTTCCCTCTGGCGGCCACATCACCTTTGACCTGACTGAGGCCATGATTGTGATCGACGTCAATACCGGCAAGGCCGATGTGCAAGGCAACAAAGAACGCACCGCGCTCACCACCAATCTTGAAGCCGCCGATGAGATCGCCCGCCAATTACGATTGCGTGCAATCGGCGGCATTGTCATTGCCGATTTTGTCAATCTCCGCCAACCGGAAAACCGGGCTCGTACGCTCAAAGCTTTCAATAAGGCGTTCACGGAGGATCCAGAACCGGTGCGCATCGGTGCGTGGTCGGAATTGGGCTTGGTGGAAGTCAGCCGGCGACGCGCCCGCCTGCCGCTTCATGAAGCCTTGGGTGAAGCGCTGATAATGCCGGAATTTAAGCCGAACGCCGCGACCATCGGCGCCGACATCTTGCGCAGTCTCGCGCGCGAAACCCGGGCAAGGCCCGGCGGCACCTGGCATGTCCGCGCGGCGCCACAAGTGATCGCTTGGCTTGAGGCCTTGCCAGACGAGATAAAAAAAGCTCTCATAGAGCGCCTTGGCGCGGTTCCGCACTATGAACCAAATGAGGGCGGCGAACGCGCCAGTTTTGATATTTGGCGCAGCGACTAAACGGGTGAGCAATATGACAAAGCCAGACAAGACCACGGACGACGCGACGGCGCGCGATAAAGCCGAAGCACCCACGGGGTCGTGCCCCATCTGCAAGCGCGCGCCCGAGGCCGCCTATCGGCCGTTCTGCTCCAAGCGCTGCGCTAACGTCGATCTATCGCGCTGGCTGTCGGGCAACTATGTCATCCCCGGCGATGAACCCGCCGATACCTGGGACGAAGACACTCCAACGCCACCCCAATACGAGCATTAACCGACTGCAGATAAACACCTTTTCCAGGCGGCGTTGGCCAAGGGATGTGGCTAGACACGGCTCCCAAGATCACTTATAACGCGGGCTCTTTCGGGCAGGGCGGTTTTATTTCCCCTCCATTTCCCGAGGCCCAGGTAGCTCAGTTGGTAGAGCAGCGGACTGAAAATCCGCGTGTCGGTGGTTCGATTCCGCCCCTGGGCACCATCCCCCCTTCTCAGGCGATTGCAGCTAATCTTAAAAATTCAATAAAATCATATTGTTAATGTCTCAAGCCGTCGCTGACGGACGCCCCAAATCGCTGCCAAGCGCAGAAATTTGTTGGTAGAAGCGCTGGTATAAATTCGCCTATGTTGGTATATTGAAGCAGCGGGTGCTGGAATCGAACTGCCGCCGTCGGGCTCTGTTCCAACATCTATACCAACAACCTTTATACCAACATCGCGCATGAAACTTACCGATCGAGTCTGCAAAACCGCCGTTCCTGGCCCCAAAGTCCGAAAATTGTCGGATGGGCAGGGCTTGCAGCTCTGGATACAGCCAACTGGGTCGCGGCAATGGCGTTTCGCCTATCGTCTGTATGGGAAGCAAAAGGTCCTGTCGATCGGCGCCTATCCGTTGATTTCGCTGAAAGAGGCGCGCGAAGCGACACTGGAAGCCAAGAGGCAGATCGCGCAAGGCCTAGACCCGGCCGCTGTCAAACGCGATCAGAAGATCGCAGAGGCCGCCGATACCGACACGTTCAAACTGATTGCCGAAGAATATCTCGACAAGTTACGCGGCGAGGGCCGCGCGCGGACGACAATGAAGAAGGTCGAATGGCTTTTGTCGCTCGCCTATCCGGACATCGGCGCAAAGGGAATCGCAAAGATTTCTCCAGCCGACGTGCTGGCGGCGTTGCGCCGCGTCGAATCGCGCGGACGTTATGAAACGGCGCGGCGCATGCGCTCGACCATCGGCGCTGTCTTTCGCTATGCCGTCGCCACCGCCCGCGCCGATAACGACCCAACCGCCGCCCTGCAAGGCGCGTTGATAACGCCGACAGTTACCCCACGCGCGGCCATTACAGACCCCAAGGATTTCGGCGTGCTTCTTGAGTGCATCACCTCTTATGACGGTCAACCAACTACCCGCACCGCGCTCCTGTTGATGGCTTATCTCTTCCCGCGCCCTGGTGAGCTGCGCCAAGCCGAATGGCAGGAGTTCGATTTCGATAAGGCGATCTGGTCCATCCCGCCGGAGCGTATGAAAATGCGCCGGGCGCATCGCTCGCCGCTATCGAAACAGGCGATCAAGCTCCTTAGTGACCTCCACCGGATCACCGGCAATGGCGCCCTTGTCTTCCCGAGCGTCCGCTCGAACAGCCGTCCGATCTCCGACAACGCTATGACGACGGCATTACGGACCATGGGCTATTCAAAGGACCAGGTCGTTCCCCATGGTTTCCGCGCCACCGCCTCAACGCTGTTGAACGAATCCGGCAAATGGAACCCCGACGCTATCGAACGCCAATTGGGTCACATCGAGAGCAACGATGTCCGCCGCGCCTATGCGCGCGGCGAGCACTGGTCCGAGCGTATCAAAATGATGAATTGGTGGGCGAACTATCTGGACCGGTTGAGAGCCGGAAAGGATGGCTAAGTCCTACGAGGCCTTCTCACGGGCTGCAATGCGTGTCTCGACCCAGCCGATAACCTCGCGCTCCACCCACAGCGACGCTGCGCCGATTTTTACCGGCCCCGGAAACTCATCCGATTTGATCAATCGATAAAC
>JAJCZM010000054.1 GCA_029262375.1 Deltaproteobacteria bacterium | reverse complement strand
GCGGCGCACCCCCCTCTTAGCAACTGACGACGCCGACCGCACGCACACGTTCTTCATACGCGGCGTCCAGACGCGCGTATATCGGACGATCCGGCACGGGCGGCGGCGAGCCCGAGGTCGCACCGAAACCCGCGCTGGTCGCAGGTGCGCCAATTGGCGCACCGTCGAGGGTGCGGACGGGAATCATGCGTGCACCGGTCCCCGCAAGGAATACTTCGTCGGCGGCCAGTAGGTCTATTCTGGTCATGCGACGCTCTACCGCCGGAATCCCATCGCGTGCGCAGATCTCCAGGAGTGTTCGGCGCGTGACTCCCTCCAACGCCCCGTCGGTCACCAGCGGCGTCGCGACTGCCCCTTCTCGAACAGTGAACACGTTCGCACCACTCGCCTCCGCCACCGCACCGTCTTCGTTGAGGAGCAACGCTTCGTCTGCGCCGGCGCGTCGTGCCTCGAGGATCGCCAAAGCGTTGTTGAGATAGTTGAGGCTCTTCACGCGCGGCTCGAGTACGTCGGCGCGCGGTCGCCGTAGGCTCACCGTTACCATGTCGATCCCCGCAGCAAGTTTCTCCGGCGGGTAGAGGCTTACCTCGCCCACGATGCAGATGACCCTACTTCGCGGACATTTCGTTGGATCGACACTGAGCGGTCCCTCACCGCGCGTGACGAGGAGACGGATATACGCATCGTCCTCGCCAAAGGCCGCGACGGTATCGTCGATGACCCCATCGAGATCGACGCCGTCTGGAAAGGCCAAGCCAACAGCCTTGGCAGAAACCGCCAGACGCCGCAGATGGTCGGCGCGGCGGAACACCCGCCCGCTGTAGACGCGCATGCCCTCGAAGATGCCGTCGCCATACAGCAGCCCATGATCGAAAACGGATATTCGAGCGTCGGCTGCGCCGACAACGCTGCCGTCGAGCCAGACTTTTGCGGATTCGTTCACTGTATCTCTCCCTGCATGCGCGCGGCGATTCGACGCGCGGCATCGAGCAGATGCGCTGCCGAGGCTGACGGATCTGCAACGCTCGCCGCGCCCTGGGCAGCCGCCACTGCGATCGCACCGATCAACTTATCGTCGACCAGTACCGGAACGGCGATTACCGTGAGACCTTCGATCCACTCCGCCTCATTCACGTCCCAGCCTCGCCTGCCGGCCAGCCTGATTCGCCGATCGAGCGATCCACCGGCGCGCGGCGTCTTGTCGGTAAACTGTTCGAGGTTGGAGTCGTCGAACTCGAGCTGCGCGGCGTCGAGCGCCAGGTACAGCCTCCCAACAGCAGTGGCGTGCACCGGAATTTCCTCACCGATGCGTGGTGCTGCGCGCAGAAACCCTGTTCCCTCGACCTTATCGAGAACGCGAATTCTTCCCGCCCTCGCGGCCATCAAGAAAACGGTATCGCCTAATTCAGCAGATTCAGCCTCGAGCAGCGGTCTCGCAGCGGCGACCAACGGTTCGCGATCGAGCATGCCGACCCCCAGCGCCACGAGCGCCATGCCCGGTAGATAGCGACCTCGTGCATCACGCTCGACGAGGCCGCGGGCTGCGAGCGCGGCCAAAAGCCGATGCGTACTCGATTTGGGGATACCGAGCGCGCGACCGATCGCTGTCACGCCAGCCGGTTCTGCAGCGGCGTGCAGATGAAAGAGGACATCGAGCGCTTTCTCGATCGAGGTGGTTGCGGTGTCGACGGCTGCCAGGCCGCCCGATCCTGTCTGTTCCATATGTCAGAACCCCGTTTGATTATACGGAACCAGCATATCGTCAGGTCGTGCCGTTGCAACCGAATGCGGCCGAGACCGGCATCGCCAAGCGATCAGTCGAGCGTTCGCTCCCAGGACTTTGCGCGCCGGTCCAGTTCGGCGAGTACCTTCCCAATGGCACGACCTTCGCGGGTCATCACGTAGGCACCGTCGTCGTCGACGTCGAGAATCTTCGCCTCTGTGAGTTCTCGGAGTCGCGAACTGAGCACGCTCGGTGAGATTCGCTCGCAGCGAACTTCCAACTCAGAGAACGCCACCGGCCCCTCGCGCAGTTCGTAGCAAAGCCGCAGCGCCCAGCGCCTGCCCAGCAAATCGAGCAGCCGCATGATGGGCCGCCCCGTCGCCGATCCCCGAACCGATGTCGTCGCCGCCATGCCGATCCTCCCAACGTCAACTTGACTACGTTTTTCGAAGTAGTGTAAAACCCAACTACTACGAAAATCGTAGTAGTCAGCGTAACACCAATCCGCGAAGGAGTAGATAGCTATGGCCAGAATAGATCCGCTAGAGAAGCCCTACCCGCCCGAGTCTGCAGCGTTCCTCGACGGCAGTATGCCCAAATGGGCAGGCCTCGAACCGATCAAACTATTCAGAATTTGGGGGCGCCACCCGGACATGGCACTCGCGCTCAAACCGCTCGGCGGGTTCATTCTGGCCGAGGGAAAATTACCGGCCGAAGACAGGGAGCTAATCATACTTCGCACCTGCGCACGCTGCCAAGCGGAGTACGAATGGGGCATTCATGCCGTCGGGCACGCGAAGCGATGCGGGCTGAGCGACGCAGCTATCGCGGCAACGGTAACCGGCTCGGCGCAGTCTGAATGCTTCGACGAACGGCAGCGACGCCTCGTCGAGCTCGTCGATGCGTTACACGACGCTGCGACGCTGACCTCGCCGCAATGGAAGACGCTGCGTGCGCTATACGACGACGAAGCGCAACAAATGGAGTTCCTGCTCGTAGCGGGCTTCTATCGCTTCGTATCCTACTCGGCGAATGCGCTCGACGTCGAACCCGAGGAATGGGCCGCACGCTTTCCGACCGATCCCTGAACTGAATCGGCTGGGCGCATCTCTTGCGGTCCGACCTCAGTTTGCGGTCGCCGCGACCTGCTCCACGATGTGGACATCGGTTTGCGGATACGGGATCGAGCAACCAGCGGCCTCGAGGCGTTCCTTGAACGCGCGATTCAGATCGAAGCGAAGCGGCCAGTAGTCACTCTTGTTGCACCAAGGGCGCACGACGATATCCACCGACGAGTCGCCGAGATTGGAAACGGCAACCAACGGCTCGGGGGTCGCTAGCACGCGCGGGTCGTCGGCAAGTACAGCCGATATCACTTCGATCGCCCGCCCCATGTCGTCGCCGTAGCTGATCCCGACCACCAATTCGTTGCGACGAGTATCGTTGGCCGAGAAATTTTTGATGATCTCTCCGTATATTGATCCGTTGGGGACGGTGATGCGCACGTTGTCACCCGTGTTGAGCGTCGTCGAGAAAAGCGCGATCTCCGCGACGCTCCCGGAAGTTCCCGAGATCTCGACGAAGTCCCCCAGCTTGAAGGGGCGGAAAACCAGCAGCATGACGCCGGCCGCGACATTGCTGAGGGTGCCCTGCATGGCCAAGCCAATTGCCAACCCCGCTGCGCCCACGACAGCGATCAGCGAGGTGGTCTCGATGCCGAAGAGGTTCAGCACCGCGATGAGCACCATCGTGATAATTGCGTAGTAAACGAGGCTCGCGAGGAACGGGATGAGGGTGGGATCCAGATTCGCGCGTTCGAGGCCCTTGCGCGTGCCGCGGCGCGCCCAACCGGCAACGATGCGGCCGATGATGAGGACCCCTAGGGCTCCGAGCACGCGAATTCCCCAGCTGGAGACGATGGAAATGCTGGTATTGACGGCTGCCGCGATCTGATCTTCCATATTTTTCCCCCTTGTCGATACGCCTAACATCGTTGCGGGCCGCCCTCTGCGCATGCTAACCAGTGATATGTCTGGATTTCGGCGTGGCAGAAGAGTTTGACACGGCGAGTTATTGAGACAACTTGGGCACACTCAGAAACGCACCTGACAGGAATCGCGCTTGGCGTGCGGGCCTCAACCGAGGCAGAAACCTGATCGGGTCAAACAGAACTCGCTGGCCGGTGCCCGCGAGCAGAGATGAAGGAGAATAAAGGTCATGAAGATCTTTCAAAGCTTGCTGGTGGTTCTCATTGCCATCAGCCTCTCAGCGTGCACCGTACGCAACGCACCTACCCCACTATCTTGCGCCATTGCAGGCGCAGGTATTGGAGCAGCCGGTGCTGGTACCATCTATGCTGAAGAAGAAGACAGCGAAGGCTTCGAGGAAGTCGCTGCCGCAGCCGGTATCGGCGCAGCCGCGGGCGCCCTCGTAGGCCTCGGCGTCTGCATGCTGTTCAACGAGGAGGCCGCGCCTCCTCCGCCTGCACCGAAACCTGCACCGTTGCCGGAAATCCTCGAAAACGTAGGTGACCCGTGCGAAGGCGTAGTACAGCTACAGATGATCCACTTCGACTTCGACAGCGCGAAAATCCGTGAGGAGGGCAAGCCGCTCCTCAGAGGTCTCGCTCAGGCGCTACAGCGCTGCCCGCAGCGTCTGGTCCGCGTCGAGGCACACACCGACTCGATTGGATCGGAGGCCTACAACCTCTCGCTGTCGGATCGTCGTGCATCATCGGTGTACATGTTCCTGACGGAGAACGGCGTCCCTGCGTCGATGCTCGAGAGCAAGGGTTTCGGCGAAGCCGAGCCTGTCGCCTCGAACGAGACCGAAGCAGGTCGTAAGAAGAACCGTCGCGTCGAGCTGGAACCACTGCGCTAAACGCAACGAGCCAATTGGAGAAGGGCGGGATCCTCACGATCCCGCCCTTCTTTTATTTGGGACCACTGACCGCGCTTGAACGGCCATGGCCGATATCAAATTCTTTACGATCCCGCGCTGCGGCTTCTGCTCGCGGGCGCGCAGGCTCCTCGACGACAAGGGTGTGGCCTATGTCGAATTCGATGTGAGCCGCAACTCAGAAGCGCTGGACGCCATTCGCTCCGTAGCGCCCTCGCACACATTCCCACAGATCTTGATTGACGATGTACCGATCGGCGGCTGCGAGGAACTCTTCGCACTAGACCGGGACGGGCGTCTCGATCCGATGATCTACTAGCGCTCGCCAGCTGTCCTAGTCGCGCGAAAACCGCAGTACGAGCCTGCGCGTCTCGTCGCTGAGTTCCCCCCGGGACATCTCGCGCATTGCATCGACGGCGATCCAGCGCGCATCGGCAGCATCGTCGCCGGCCGAGGCTTCCCCTTCGAGCCAATCCGCAAGCAGATCTACCACGACGTAATGATAGGAAATTCGGCGCGCAACATCGCGCTCGATCGCATCGAACGCATGAACCACTCCGCGGGCGCGCACGCTCACGGCGGTCTCTTCGAACACTTCGCGCTCAGCGGCTTGTTCCAGCGTTTCTCCGAGTTCGACGGTACCGCCCGGAACCGCCCACACGCCCGCGTGCGGCGGCTTGGATCGCTTGACCAGCAGTACCTCGCGCGCATCGTCAGTGCCGCGCAGCACGACGACGCCCACAGCCACTCGAGGAATTTCCGGATACTCAATGGAATGCATACGTTCGTCGCCGAGCCAGCGAGTTAGAAACCCGCGTCCCGGATCGGTATTGTGCCGCACGCATGGCAACGGCACCAAATGCAGATAGTTTCGAGGCCCTGAACGCGGCTGACACCGGGCGTAACGAAATTCGCTCGTCTACCAGCGGGTCGAAGTGCGAGGTTACCACCCCCGGAACTCGGCGCGACGGCCGCGCTAGTGTACAAGTGAAGGCGTCGTCGTCCTCTTGAAGCGCCGACCCGATAGAGGCCCATAGCGCATTGGAACACGAACTCGTAGGCTTGGTCCTGATCCTCACCATCGGCGTCACCGCCCAATGGGTCGCGTGGCGGCTCCGAATGCCGGCGATCCTGCTGCTGCTCATTTCCGGTATGGTCGCTGGTCCCGTGACCGGATTGATCGATCCGGACGCTCTCTTCGGTGACCTCTTGCTTCCCGGCGTGTCGCTGGCCGTGGCAGTAATCCTGTTCGAGGGGGGCTTGAGTCTACGCCTCGGAGAACTGGGCGATGCGGCCGGGATCGTCTGGCGACTGTGCTCCATCGGCGCGCTCGCAACCTGGTCGCTATCGACCGTGGGTGCCTACTACGTGCTCGGCCTGCCGTTCGAGCTCGCATTGGTATTCGGCGCGATTCTCATCGTAACCGGACCGACCGTGATACTGCCCATGCTGCGCCAACTTCGACTCTCCCAACCGTCGGCATCGGTGCTGAAGTGGGAGGGCATCCTGATCGATCCGATCGGCGCCTTACTCGCGGTCATTACGTTCGAAACAATCACGTTGGGCGCTTCCGCCGGGTCGAGCCCCATCGTCACGTTGCTCGCATCGGTGGGCATCGGCACCACACTAGGTATCGCAGCTGCCGCGGCGATGACCTACATGCTCGGGAAATTCTACGTCCCCGATCATCTGCGCAGCCCGTTGGTACTGGCAACGGTCGCGGCCGTGTTCCTCGCTGCCAATGTCGCAGAGCGAGAGTCGGGTGTACTTGCGGTAACCGTCATGGGACTGGCGCTTGCCGCGCAGAAACGGACTCCGACGCGGGAGATCCTGGAGTTCAAAGAGAACTTGCGGGTTCTACTGATCTCCTGCCTCTTCGTAGTCCTGGCTGCACGCCTCGAACTCGGTGAATTGCTCGCGTTGGCGACTCCCGGCGCACTCTTCGTCGGCTGGCTCGTCTTGGTGGTTCGCCCGATCGGTGTGCTGGCCTCGACCGCGGGCTCGACGATGAGCTGGAAGCATCGCTTCGTTCTGATGACGCTGGCGCCACGGGGCATCGTCGCCGCCGCCGTCGCTTCACTGTTCGCTCTGCAGTTGGCCTACCATCCGTCGATCGACGGCTCGACATTGATCCCCCTCACCTTCATCGTCATCTGCGGAACCATCCTCGTCTACTCCGTCGCCGCACCGCTGGTCGCGCGCTTGCTCGAAGTGTCGAACTTGGACCCGCAAGGCGTGCTGCTCGTCGGCGCTCAGGCGTGGAGCCGCGAACTAGCAGCAGCCTTGCAGGCGTGCGGTATCAAAGTCCTGTTGATCGACGACAAGTGGAGCTACGTACGGAAGGCTCGCATGGCCGGACTGTCCGCGGAGCACATGAACGTGTTGTCGGAACACCTCGCGGACGAGACCGATCTGGACGGAATCGGTTTCATGCTTGCAATTACTCCGCACGATCACACCAACGCATTGTGCGCAATTCATCTGGCGGAGGTCTTCGGCAGCTCGGCCGTCTATCAATTGCCGACCGATGATTCGGGCCCGTTGCTCGGGGAACGAGACGCTCCCGCCCATCTGCGTGGCCGAACGCTGTTTAGAGACGACGCGAGTTACGCGCGGATCGCGCAACTCGCGGGCGCGGGCGCACAGATCAAACGTACGTCGATCACCGACGAGTTCGGTTTGGACGACTATCGCCTACGCTATGGCGACAACGCCCTACCGATGCTCGTGATCGACCGCAAGGGGAATGTTTCGATCTTCTCGACGACCGGCACGCAGCGCCCTCGTGCGGGAGACACCCTGATCGGCCTCGTGAAGGAGCCCGACGAAGCGTCACTTCCGCCCGCTCCGGAGATCGCGGCGGAACCGCCTGCGTCGGTTTAGTTCCCGGAGGGACTCAGTGGCTGATGACGCGACACACCTGGATCGCTGGATCGACGAGCACGCCGCAGACTTCGTGGAGCTGCGCCGCCACCTACACGCGCACCCCGAGCCGAGCGGTGAAGAGTACGCGACGACCGAGCACCTCGACACGCTACTGTGCGCACACGGGCTCGAGGTCACAAAGGCCCCGACTGGTAGAGGACTGTGGGCTGAGCCGGTGGGGCAAGACGGTGGGCCGCGTGTGGCTCTACGCGCCGACATCGATGCGCTTCGTCTGCCCGACCAAAAGTCCGTGTCGTACCGTTCAACGAATGAAGGAATCACCCACGCCTGTGGGCACGATGCGCATGCCGCCATGGCCGCGGGTGCGGCGGTCGCACTGGCCGCCTTGCGCGAAGAACTGCCGGAGCACGTCCGGTGGCGACTGATCCTGCAACCCGCCGAAGAAACGTCGACCGGTGCCATCGAACTTGTAGATGCCGGAGTGATGCGAGACGTGAAATCGATTGTCGGCCTGCACGTCGACCCTGACCGTGATCTCGGCCGTGCGGGTTTCTCGCGAGGAACACTCACCGCGTTCTGCGACGAGATCGACATCGTGATTCACGGTACCGGCGGACACGCCGCGCGCCCGCAAGCCGCTACCGATCCGATAGTAGCGAGCGTTCAGTTGCTCTCGGCGCTGTACGGATCGCTGCCCCGCGCAGTGGACCCACGAGAAGCCGTAGTCGCAACCTTCGGCTATCTGCACGGCGGCAGCGCGCGCAACGTGATTCCATCGGAAGTCGAGATCAAGGGAACGATGCGAACGCACTCACGCGATGCGCGCGACACACTCGAGTCGCGCATACTCGCCATCGCGGGAGGCGTCGGCAAGGCGACTGGAACGACGATCGAGGTTGCGTTCAAACAGGGGCCCGACGCCGTCGTCAACGATCCCCGTATCACCGAACTCTGCGAGAGAGCTGCGGCCGAACTGCTCGGGCCCGAAGCGATCGAAGCGACGGGACTGGCCAGCCTGGGCGGCGAAGACTTTGCGGAGTACCTGGCGCACGCGCCAGGCTGCTTCTTCAGATTGGGCACGCGCAGCGACGCGGTGTCCTCGTTCCCGCTCCATTCGGGTTCATTCGATCTGGATGAGCGATCCCTGGCGATCGGGGCCAAGCTGTTGGCACGTTGCGTCTGCGCTCTCAGTAGCCGCTAGTCCGGTACGCCGTCGAAGAAGTCGACCAGCCCGGTCTCCAGCGCGTATTCGGCGCCGACTACAACCAAACCGTCGTTCTCGACGAGGTCGGTCAGGACCTCCGACCCTTGTCGCAAGTGTCGCGCCGACACGACAATGTTGGCCCGCACCGCTCGGCGCAGAAGTTCAGCTCGATCAATGGCTTTGTCGGCTTGCAGCAACGACTCAACCGACGGTCGGATGCGATCGACGATAGAGCGAAGATTCCTCGATCGCTCAGCTGCCGGCTGTTGCATGTCCTGCAACGTCGCGTCGACAGCGCCGCACTGTGAATGCCCCAGTACGACAACGAGCCTCGTCCCGAACTGCGTCGCGGCGAACTCTACGCTGCCGACCTGCGACGGCGCGACGATGTTGCCGGCTACGCGGATCACGAATAGATCGCCCAGGCCTTGGTCGAATACGATCTCGGCCGGAACACGCGAATCGGAGCAACCGAGTATGATCGCGAACGGCTCCTGCCCCTCTACCAACTCCGTGCGATGCTTACGGCCTGCGCCCGAATCCGGATTGCTGCGATCTGCGACGAAGTGAAGATTGCCTTCACGCAGACGCTCGAGCGCGTTGCGCGCCGGGTAGATCGGATGCGGCTCGGTGGGACTCACTCCACTTCCTTCTTCAATCGCGACAGGAGATCGCCCAGTTCGGTCGGATCGAGCGGCTCACTCGGCGGGTGCAACTGTTCTTGCAGCCCGAGCCGATCCCAGTACGACACGGCCTGCGTCGATTTGGCACCCCTTAGTGTGTTGCGATTGATCCCGCACCAGCGAACCGGGCGGTCACCGATCGTTCCCGTCATTTCCCATTCGATGAACATCTCGCCGTCTCGCTCGGCCCAATGAAGAATGCGCAGCGCCACGTCGGGAATCATCGCGCGAACGCCTTCTACCATGCGTTGTGCTCCCTCGAGGTCGAGCGGTTCCGAGCCGCCGGGTGGATGCAGTCGCCCCTCGGGATGAAACACTTCACTGAGATCCGGCGGCGTCTTTCGCCAGTTGTCGAGATAGGCTTCGATGAAAGCGAGATTGTCTTGCTCCGACATGTTAGTTCTTACCTCGTTCGCGTTCGGGCAAAGCCGCTAGCCGAAGTTCTCCTCGTAACACTTCATGCCGTCTGGGATGACGACTCCCGACGCTTTGCTCTTGGTCCAGACATGGCAGGCCGGCTCGAACGCGTACGGCGCGGCTAACCGTTCGGCCATCACGCCGACGAGCGTCGGGAAACCCTCGGCTCGATCGAAGATGACGCTTGTGCACTGCGGACAGCGCTCGCGACTCGTCCACTTCCCGGACTCTACGGTAAACTCCATTGCAACCACGTCGCCTGAGATGGTGACGTGGTCGACCTCGAAGAATGCCGTTTGCGCGAACGGTCGCCCGAGAGCCTCTCGACAGTCCGAACAGTGACAAACAAACTGTACGACCGGAGGCCGTTCAGATCGGAATTGTACCGCACCGCATTCGCAGGCAGCTGTGTATGTGTCGCTCATGGGCCGCTATCTCCGTCTCGTTAGGCCGCGATCGAGTCGCGTACTTCACCGATTGCGCGGGCAGCGCGCGCTGCTTCCTCCCCCTTTCGCACGAAGTGCGCTCGAAAGAACTCGCGATGCTCTTCGGTCTCCTGAAAGTTGTGCGGTGTCAGCACGATCGAGAGAACCGGCGTATCGGCGTCCATCTGTGCGCGCATCATGCCTTCGAGCACCGTTTGGGCAACGAAATCATGGCGATAGATTCCGCCGTCGACGACGAGAGCCGAACCGATGACCGCGGCGTATCGCCTCGTATTGGCGAGGTCGCGTGCAAGCAGTGGTATCTCGAAAGCACCCGGAACATCGAATACGTCTACCTCGCAGTCTCCGATCGCGCTGCGAAAACCGACCAGTGCTTGATCGACGATGTCGCTGTGCCAATTGGCTTTGATGAATGCGTAACGTTTGGGGGTCATATTGAGCTCCTCTTGATGGAGTCGCCCAGAGCGAACGCGACCGACAGGCTCCGGGCACACAACCCGGCGCAGCGCCGACCGTTCTCTTTCATCCGGACTATAACCGTCGGCTCCGGCGTCTCACCGGATCTGCTGACCCCAGAGTTCGGTCCGGGCGGCAAAGCCTTCGTACCTTCGCTGGGCGCTCGCGGGCTCGCCGACTCGCATTCGCTCATCGACATACCGCCGGTGGGGAATTCCGCCCCGCCCTGAGAACAAAGCAAGCGTTGCGCGAGAATCATACTGGTGCAAACCGCGTGCGCCCGCGCTCGGGTAGCTCGTGCCTACCCCGCATTCGCGGAATCAGCAGTAGCTCGCGAGAAGGGAAAGCCTCGACAAGGCAGCCGTTCAATTGGCACTACGCAACCACACCGGTCGGCCCTCAAAACGAAGCGCAATCGACGATCCACGCACTACCGAAAGGTCGCGGCCTGCCCGGTCCCAGTCCCAACGATTCGTGCCGGTGGAGTCACTAGTTGCTGCAGCCATCCTTGCGGATAGCTCTCGATTTCGTCAGGGACTCCGAACTCGACATCGGGATCTAAGCTCGCGTCCACGAGCCGGCCGCTCAGCCGATCCCAGAAACTGAACACCGTACCGAGATTTCGGTGCGTGGACGCGGGTACGTGATGCAACCGATGCAGTCGCGGCGTCACGAACACGGCTTCGAGCCAGCCTATGCGCGGCATGCGCGCGTTCGTATGATTGAAGATCGCGAACGCCAAGAATACCGAGTAAGCAGGCACGACCGCAGCCAGGGGAAGCCCCGCGACGATCAGTCCGACGGGGGCCACGACCCGGCGTAGGACCTGCTCGAGAATGTGCGAGCGAAACGTCGAGAGCCAGTCTATCTGCCGACTCGAATGATGGACCTTGTGAATTTCCCAGAGCGCGTCCACGCGATGGAGCAGCAAATGTGCGGTGTAGTTGCCGAGGTCGATGAGAGCGATCGCCGCAGCAATGGCAATCCAGAGCGGAACGTCTTCCCATGCGGCGCTTGCGCCGGTTGCGCTGCCCGATAGCCACCCACCGGCAAGGACGACGTACGCAAGTGCCGCACTGCTGCCGAGCGCATATCCTGTCAGAAGGTAGATGGCGTCGCTGCCGAAATAGCGCCGTAGGAACGGCTGTTCTCTCAGCCGCGTGGCGGCGACTCGTTCGAGCAAGATGAACGGAAGTGCAAGCACGAGAATGCGAATGATGATGGCCATATGAGTGGGCCTCCCTATCGATACGACGCAGGGACGCGCGCAAATGTTACGCCGGCGCGTCCGTAGACTCACCGCCGAGAAGCGACCCCAATTTCTCCGGCCCGACGAGCACGTGTAGTTCGACGATGCGGCCGTCAGCAGCGGCTTCGCAGCGAACGACCATACACGGCGCTTGCCGTCGGACCGTGTGAGAGAATTCGATCAGTAGTGCAGCTGCCCCGTTCACAGACCTTTCTTGCACTCGTGCATACCGGCCGCGCTGTTGAACAACCCGCGTCAACAGGCGAATGACCGCGTCGCGTCCCGCAACCGGTTTCCCGACGGCTGTGTAGCGCCCACCGGAGTCGGTGACGGCGTGCACATCTTCCGCCAGTAGCCGAGTAAGCGCCTCGATGTCGTGAGCGAACAACCCGCGCACCAATTCTCGCAAGACCGCCTCTCCGTCCGGCTCGCACGGCGCGGAGTCGACGTTGCGATCCACCTTCGATTTCTTGCGGGCTTCCATTGGGGCGTCTGCGCGAGCCGACTCGAGTACACGACGCGCGCGATGAAGCGTCACGCGCACGTTTGCTCCTGTCATATCCAATAGCTCAGCGGCTTCGATCGTTGAGTGATCGAACACGTCGCAAAGGACGAGAACCGCGCGCTGGCGAGGGGTGAGCTGTTCGAGCGCGATCAGGAACGCGAACTCGGCACTCTCCGCAAGCGCGAAACGAGCATCCGGTGCATCGCTTCGCGCCGCGTACGCGTCGGGCGATTCCACGCCGCCTGCAACTGCCGGCCCAATGCGACCCGTCTCCAGCGGAAACGGCAGCCATGGGCCCGAGTACACTTTGCGACGACGACGGCGCAGAGCATCGATGCTGAGATTGGTCGTGACGCGCACCAACCAACGGCGCAGGGCCGTCGAGGCTTGCGTTGGCGGCGCCGCGATCGCCCGTGCGAAAGTCTCCTGAACGATCTCTTCCGCGTCATCGATGCTACCGGTGATTCGGTAGCTCACGTCGAACAAGAGTCTTCGGTGGGAACGGAACGCGTCGTCGATTTCGATGGCCATGGAATGAAGCAGTCTGCCTCCTACAACGACCCGACGTCTGGCGGCACCCGATTGTTACAGGTCGGGGGCACGTCCTGGGATAACAAATCGCTAGACCTCGACCGTCACGGCACTGCAGCTTTGCGCGTAGCCGAGCGTTCGCTTCACCACAGGCGGAATTCCCCCGCTCGCGAGCACGTACGATAACTCGATCAGGCCTCGCTCGCCGTAGCGCGCTCGCAGCGTATCTCGCAAGGCGTCTTCCTCGCCGGACGACTCGATGACCGCCTTCGAGAAGCGATAAACGTCTGCCATCTCCGGCGGCATGGCGTCACAGTTTCCCACGAGCGCCGCTCGCAGTAGATCACCGTCCACGTTCGCCTGGCGTGCGAGATTCACACCGATTTGTACACAGGTGCCGCAATCCGCGGCTTGGATTGCTACGATCTGCGCCACGAACCAAACGTCGACCGGCAGCACCTTACGACTGTTCGCAAAAGGCATGATGCTGGAGAAGCGAAAGAACGCGCCGGGCGAGACGTCTACTACGTGTCGAATGTAGTCGACAGACTCGCCGATCTTCTTCTCTTCGCCATCCAGGATGCGATTAATGAGCCATCGAAGCACTACGAACCTCCTGCGGATCGTCGATTCACGAAGGCGGTGGCGGTCGATGGATCAGTTCCATTCTATTGCCGCTCGGCTCACGGAACATCATGTGTTTGGTGGGACCGCCACCGAGCAGTTCCGGTGCGAACTCGATACGAACGCCGGGAAACGCACGCACACGGTCATGGAGACGCGCGAGTGCCTCGAACGAATCGACTGCCAGCGCGAGGTGGTGGAGCCCGACATTCCGTTCTCGATTGAACGGCACCACATCGTCCGGATTCGCGACTCGCCACAACGTGACAATCACGTGCCCGTTACGAAGAAAGTGCGACGGATAGGAATCGTCGGATCGAAAGTGATCGAAGCCCAAGACCTCCACGAAGAACTGCGTCGTGGCGTCGAGATCGGTAACCGTAAGGCCGACATGATCGACCCCACGCACGCTATGCACCGGGCGATCGACCGCGGCAACGGCGACTGTCGCGTCGCGCCCGCCCGCCACCGAACAGGCACTGACCAGTAGCGACAGCGCGAGACAAATCAGAGAACTAATTAAAATCCGGTTGGTCATCATCCTCGAGTATTCCTCTCCATAGCGTCACCGTTCCACCTAGAAATACTTCTGGGCTTCGCTGCAACCGGCCTACGATGGCCGCCACACACGATATTCGACGCCGAGCCCCGGCAAACTGTGTCCCTCGCCGACGAAGAACGTCGTGTTGAGCCAAGCGTAGCGCGCGTCGCCGGTCTCGATACGCGGATTCGTGAAGAAGTACTGCTCCCCATAGTCGGTGCCGGTACCGTTTTGGATGGCTGCCTGCACGGCGTCGTTGAGTTCGAGCAAGCCGACGTACTGAATGTAGAGATACGCGCCGTCGTGTGTCTCGGCCTGCAATCGCACGTCGACTCGCAGGTAGCCGTCGGGCCCGATCAGTGCCCACTCGCCTCCCCCGAGCAGTTTGCCTCGCACACGCTCACCGACGATCTCGCCGCCTGTGACGTCAAAGTACATGCGTGTACCGATGGGCCCCTCACCGACGGGCAGCGGCGGTTCGAGCGTAGCGTTGACGGTGAACTCTTCGACGAACTTCATGGGGATCTCCGTGGCGTCCTGCGTTCCATGCGTTCCATGCGAACCATGCGAACCATGCGAACCATGCGAAACCTGAAACTCTTGCGGCGCACGTGTCCGCGCGCACTCGTTTCTGGCAGTAGTTTAATCAAGCACCTCGCCCGTACGCAGCCAGTGCGCGCACGGCATGCCCAACTCGGTCTCGGCTAGATTCTGGTAGCGCAACGAGTCGTCGGCCGTCAACGTCTCCGTCCAGCGTCCATTCACGCCTTTGTTGATGAAGACTTCTGCGCCCGCGTCCCAAAACGCACCACCGAGAGGCACGCTGCGCGCCGCATTCTTTTTCATCCAGTCGAACGAGCAGTACTCGAGAATCGTCGGCCAGCGCGACTCGTCGATCGGGATATCCAAGAACGCGGCAATGCGGCGAATCTCACCGGGCATGTCGGCCTTGAGATTCGTGAAGTGAACGAGCAACACGTTCGGCAGACTGCGGATTCCCCACCAGCTTCGAACGTTCTCCCAGAACGGCCAGAACGGGTGCCCGTCGCGCTCGATCCAGTCCTGCCAGTACTGGCGGATATCGTCCGGGGGCGGCTCGATCGGCGGACCGACCCGGCCCGGCGTATCATTGAGCGCCTCGTACCAGCTCTGGTTCGCGTTCACATGATGGTTGTACATGCTCCAGACCACGTCGCGCCCGTCGCGGCCGATATAGATGTACTTCGCCTTCGGTGAGAATCGCAGCGCATCCACAGGAAGATGAGTCTTCATGAAGCGACGGTGAGTCTGCGCTTCCACGATCGGAAGCTTTACCTCTTTGGGCGGCACCCTAAGGTCGAGCCACGGTGACATCTCCGCGACCTCGAGCTTGGGATCGGCGTTGAACAAAAGCTGCGCGATGATTTGCTGCATCCAAGTAGTGCCGGCCTTCGCGTAGGTCGAGATGACGATGTCATCGTCTCGAAATTCGAGATCGTTCCAGATCGTCGAATCGAAGTGGTGACTATGAAACTCGCGGGTCTTTACGGGCCAATCGTGTTCGTCTGCCATTGCGTATTCCTTGTCGAGGCCCAGATCTTCCACGCGACTATTCCTTGGTCTTCGTATCGCGCTTCAACAAGTCCGCCAGATCCGCGAACGGCTGATAGGTAGCCGGTGCATCCGGCTCCTCTCTGGGCGTTGCGGCGCCGTAGGCATCGGCCGCCTGCTGCTTCGCGTGCTCGTTTTCGTGACAATAGATGCAGAGCAACTCCCAGTTGCTCCCGTCCGGTGGATTGTTGTCGTGATTGTGGTCCTTGTGATGGACCGTGAGTTCTCGAAGCGTTTTGCCACCGAACTCGCGCCCACAGACCCCGCAGACCCAGGGGAATAGTTTCAGTGCTCGCTCGCGATAAGTTCTCTCGCGCTCGGCCTGTTCACGCCGCGCCCGGGCGATTATCGCGTCACGTCCCGCTGTATCTGCGCTATCTGCGCTATCAAATGGTCTCTTCTTCGACGACATGTGCCGACTCATCCGCGATCCGCCATCTATGATGCCGGACGACCCGCGAGAATCTACTTACGTATCTCGTAGACCAGCGTGCTAGCGACGATCGGACATTCGCCGGCAATCTTTTCGGCTTCATCGAGATCGGCGGCTTCTATGATCGTGTAACCCGTGAGGGAATCTTTGCCGAAGGGAAGTTCCTTGGTACCCGTACTCGTGATCTCTCGACCGCCGGGAAGTCCGCCACGATCGACCTGTTTGTCGGCGACCGACTCGAACCATTTGTTCCACCCCGCCATGTCTTCCGGCGTGGGCTTTTCGAATCCGTAGTGCAAGATGAGAAAGTTCTTCATATCGGTCTCCTCCCCTGAGCGCGGCTAACCCGGCTAGCCCGGTTACCCCCCCTCGGCCAACAACCGCCCCAGATACATCCCACCCCAAGCCGCCGTCAGTCCGACGATCACATTCGATGCCACGATCACGAGCGCCGTGCCCGGCAAGCCACGATCGAATGCGTGCATCGTCTCGTAACCGAACGTTGAGAATGTTGTGAACGACCCGAGGAAGCCCACGCCTAGCGCGAGACGCACGGCTTTCGGTGGGAAGCCGGTCTCCGCTGCGAACGCCATCAGTAGGCCGAGCAGGAAACAGCCGAGGATGTTGACGAAAAACGTTCCGTAGTAGAACCCACCCGCGAATGTGCGGGCGGCCCAACCGTTAACGGCGTGACGACTTAGCGCGCCAAGTGCGCCGGCGCTCGCGATGGCGATGATCTCTTTCATGCTGGGTACCAGAAGAAACGGGTCTCGCCGTGATATCCGCCCTCACCCCGGACGGCAACATCAAGAATCATCTTGACGAACCAGACAAACGTCTGGTACAACTCAATCTGCCTCTTTGCTTCCTTCCCAGCCCGGGTTTTCGGGTCGAGTCATCAACCAGCTCGGCTCGAAGGCTCGGGCACAAAAGCCGCCTCGCCTCGCGAAGAAAGCAAAGAAAGCGCAGAAGTCGAAGAGACAAGGACATCATTACCATGGGTCGCACGCCAGCCGGAGAAACACGCAAGCGCATTTTCGAATTCATGCGTCATCGCCTACTCGCCGGCGATCCGCCCACCACGCGCGAGGTGCAAGAGCAGTTCGGCTTTCGCGCCGTACAAACCGCACGTGAACACTTAGAAGCATTGGTAGCCGAGGGACTCCTCGCCAAAGCCCGAAGCCAAGGCCGAGGCCAAGCCCGAAGCCAAGCCCGAGGCTACCGCCTGCCGGCTCTGCTCGAACAAGCGACCGAAAACTGCCTCATTCCCCTGCTCGGTCGTGTGCAGGCCGGTGGGCTCACCACCGCTCTTGAAGATCCTGAAGGTCTTCTTCCGATCCATTCGCGCTTTAGCGAAAAGGAATTGTTCGCACTGCGCGTGCGCGGCGACAGCATGAAAGACGCGGCCATCGTCGAAGACGACATCGTCATCGTACGTCGTCAAGCGAATGCAAACTCCGGTGAGATTGTCGTCGCGTTAGTCGAAGACGAAGCCACGGTGAAGCGACTTCGCAAAAAAGGCAGGCGCATCGAGCTCGTTCCCGAAAACGATGCTTACGACGTCATCGTGCCGGATCCAGCTCGAACCATCATCCTGGGCAAGGTCGTCGAGGTACGGCGCTACTTCGGCACCCCTCCCCTCATCGCGCCCTACACCGATGCCTGAGCAACTCGACACCTCGCTTGCCGCACAGCAGAACCGGCACACCGACTTCGACGGCCCCAGTCACGAGCAAACCGATTACGAGCCACACGCTCCTGTCGAACGCGCTCCCGTTGAACGTACTCCAGTTGAGCGTGCTCCAGTTGAGCGTGCTCCCGTAAAATGGAACCGCAAAGAACTCGCCGGCCGCATGGCCGAACTCTCTTCACTCGGTGCGGGGGCAGGACTCACCATGGCCTTCGAGTTGGTCCTCGAGGCACAACTAGAAGGCGAGCCCGTGTGTTGGGTGACCATGCTCGACAGTTCGTTTTATCCGCCCGACATCGCACGGTCGGGAATCGACCTCGCAGCCCTGCCCGTCGTTCGCGTGAAGAACGCACCGGCGGCAGCACGCGCGGCAGACAAACTCATACGCTCCGGGGCATTCGGTCTGGTAGTAGTCGACTTGGTAGAAGCAAAAGACAGGGCGTTCGTCCCCACCCCGCTCCTATCTCGGTTGCTCGGCTTGGCCAGCAAGCATGATACGGCTCTGCTGTTTCTTACCGAAAAACAAAACGAGGCGGCATCGGTCGGCCCCCTCATCTCGCTACGTGCACGCGCCAATCGCGTAAGAACGGCCGAAGGCCGTTTCACCTGCGACATCGAAATCCTAAAAGACAAACGCCGCGGCCCCGGCTGGACCCACTGCGAGGTACGCCATGGCCCATCGGGACTACGTTAGTAGGCCCGATGGGCCTTATGATGCGCACCATCGGGACTACGTTAGTAGGCCCGATGGGCCTTATGATAGGCACCATCGGGACTACGGTAGTAGGCCCGATGGGCCTTATGATGGCCGCCGCCAACTCTCTCTCCACGCGCACGACCAACGCCTGGCCTGCATCAATGTTCCCGCCCTTCCCCTGCAGATCCTCCTGAAGAAGCATCCTGAGTGGAGCGCACATGCGGCGGTCGTCGTCGATCACGACACGCCGCAGGGAAAGATTTTGTGGGCGAATCGGCGCGCTTGGCGCACGCGTATTCGCCCCGGGCAAAGTTACGCCGAAGGATTGTCACTCGATCCGGGCCTGCGTGCCGGTGTGATCACCGATGCGGAAGTCGAAGAAGGCATTGACGGTATCGTTGCGCGACTCGCTCGTTTCTCGCCCGAAACCGAACCGTCCAGAGACATGCCCGGCGTCTTTTGGGTGAACGCAGCGGGCATGACGCTGCTGTTCCCCTCTTTGACCGACTGGACGGCTTCCGTGCGCAAAGACCTACGCGCCTTCGGCATGCATGCGCGCATGGCCGTCGGCTTCTCGCGCTTCGGTTCTTATGCGCTGGCTCGAGCCACCGATGACGACATCGTCGTCGAAGATCCGCACCAAGAAGAAGAACTCAGCCATAAAGTACCACTGGAGCGTCTGGATTTGCCCGTAAAACTGCGCGACACCTTGGGCAAGTTGGGGATCCGCACGGTAGGAACGTTCTTGCGGCTGCCTCCCGGCGGCATCCTGCAGCGCTTCGGCCGCGAGGCCTATCAATTGTACCGGCTGGCTAACGGCGAGCTTTGGTCTCCGCTCACACCACGGCCCCCCGAAGAACCGATCGAGCAGAAGATCATTCTCGACGAACCGGTCAGCGGTGTGTTCCGCCTACTTCACATCATTGAAGAATTGCTAGAGCCCGTCATCGAGCGGCTCCAAGGCGAAGGCATGGCACTCAGCGCGCTGCACCTTCTCATGGTGCTCGACACACGCGACCACGTGATCGAAACCTTGCGTCCGGCCGAACCCACGCTCGACCGAAACGTACACTTGGAGCTCATCAAACTGCGGCTACATACCACGCGACTACCCGCGGGTGTCGTCGAACTGGAACTGCGTGGCGAGGCGGTTGCGGCAAACCGCGAGCAACTTACCTTGCAGGCCATTCGAGCACGCCGCGATTTGGCGGCGGCAGATCGCGCGTTGGCGCGACTGCGTGCTGAGTTCGGAGAAAAGGCAGTCGTGCGCGCATGCCTGCGCGAAGGTCACTTGCCTGAAGCGGGATTTACCTGGGTCCCGTTTGAAAAGACCCCCGAAGCAACGCCGCGTAAGATCGCCGTACGCCCGCTCATCCGCCGCATTCAAACATCGCCTTCCCCGCTACCACCACGTCCGCGCAACGAGCGCAACGACAACTGGCTCATGCAGGGACTCGAGTACGGCTCGGTTATACGCATGCTCGGGCCCTACATCGTATCGGGAGGCTGGTGGATGTCGACGGTGCACCGCGAGTACCACTTCATCGAAACAAAACGCGGCGACCTACTCTGGGCCTACTACGACAGTCGCCGCCGTCGCTGGTACCTACACGGCCGGATCGACTAACGATTGCGAATCTTCGAAAACACCTTGAACAGCATCGGACGTATCGGTGCCGTCACCGCATCGACCGCGCCTATCATCGCCTTCTTCACGGCTCCCGCCGCAGGCGTGTTCGCAGCAGACCCGAACGCCTCGAGCCCGATGTCGCCGCGAAAGCCGGTAGTCGCCATGTCCAGAGGTGTATCGAGCGGAATGCCCGAGCCATCTGCGATGCGCACCATCTGGTTAAAGGTGGCAACGATACAGGCCGCTTCGACCAGACCGTCGTTGCCGAGCGTATCGTGCACTTCGCCGCGCACGGTAGCGCGCTCCGACTCGTCGTCCCCCATGACGGCGTCGACGAAGCGGAGCAACAGATCGCCGTGCGGCACACCGCTATCGCGACGGCGGTCGGTCAACGCACCGAGATCGTAAGCCTCGCTCTTGTTTTCGCCGCTCACACGGAGCAGCAGCGCGTGCGCACTCGTTCAATAGAAGCATTCGTTGATGGCAGACACGCGGCCCGCGATCAGTTCCATCTGTGCACGATCGATCGCGCGCCCCGGATCGAACGTTGGATCGCTGACATGCGCCATATCCATGTATTCAGCGGTAGCGAGATCGGCCATCGCGCGCACTTCATCGGGCGCAGCGCTCATCGCGCGACCCACATTGGGCAAAGACCGCCCTCCGAACTCAGCGTGACGCGTCGGAAGCATCGGCAACCAGGCCTCGCCATCGACCAGACCTTCGGGCAGCCGCCGTGACGGTTCACCACTTTCGGCAATGGGGAGAGCCGGCGACGGCAGGCCCAGCGCTCGATGGAAGTATTCAATGTTGACGGTGCGTACGATCACACCGAGCGTTTCGGCGTAACGCGCCGGCTCGATGCCGGCAGCGACCGTATCTTCATACACGCGCTTACTGATGCGACCCGGGTCGCTCGCGATGCGATGCACCATATCGACGATATCGAGCGAAAGAATCGACTCGCCATCGTGTCGACCATCGTGCGTGTACGGAGAGAGCGCCGCTTTGCGCTTGGCGCACAGTGAACAGTGAAACGCGCGGCGAGCCTCGGTCGCAATCGCCACGCGCTCGGCGCCGGTCCACCAGGCGCCGGGCGAAGCAATCTGGGCCAGCGCGCGAGAGAACGCTTCGGGGAGATCCTCGCGGATCGTAATCGTCGGTCCGTGGTCGGCACTGACTACACTCATGATGCTTACTCCCGGCGGGCGCGCCCCCGCAACGACCACATCGAATCAGTCGGCGTGGGGCAAACCAAGCAATGCACGCGCATTCACCGCAATCTTCACGACAAAGGCACCGCGGCATGGGCTATGATTTTGAGATGCCCGGTGACGTGCCAGCGACGATCGGTCGAACGCACCGCGATGACGTGGGCCTGGCTCGCCAGCGTCGCGAGCCCGAGCACGGCCCGGCACTCTTGTTCCTCAGCGGCGGCACCGCACTCAAAGAACTCAGCTTTACGCTCAAGAACTACACTCACAACTCGATCCATATCGTCACGCCCTTCGATTCCGGCGGAAGTTCGGCCGAGATTCGCGAAGCATTCGGAATGCTATCGGTAGGCGACCTACGCAATCGACTGATGGCACTTTCCGACGCGGGACTGCGCGGCAACCGAGAGATCTACCGGCTCTTCGGTCATCGTTTCGATACCGATGGCGACTCCGACGCGTTGTTCGAGCGCCTGCTTGCGCTCGCAGACGGGAGCGACCCACTCGTTGCGGCAATTCCCGACCCGATGAGCGGCATTGTCCGAGCGCACCTACGAGAGTTCGTAAAGTACATGCAGCCGAACTTCGATCTTCGCGGCGCAAGCGTTGGTAACCTCATTCTCGCCGGCGGGTACCATCAGCTCGGCGGCAATCTCGACTCGGTCCTGTTCCTCGTATCGAAGTTGATCGAAGCGCACGGCATCGTCGTGCCGGTCGTCAACGAAAGTAGGCATCTGCGCGCCACGCTTGCCGACGGCACGCAGCGAATCGGTCAACACCGCATCACCGGCAAAGAGACGCCCCCCATAGAGTCACCGATCGTCGATCTGGAACTCATCGCAAGTCTCGATGATCCGCAACCGGCCGATGCGCGGCTGCGCAGTGACGTCGCACGCATGGTGAATCACGCCGACCTCATCTGCTATCCGCCAGGAAGTTTTTTCACGAGCGTGATCGCGAACCTGCTGCCGAGCGGAATGGGCACTGCGATCGCGTCGGCACGATGCCAAAAGGTCTACGTGCCCAACCTCGGCCACGACCCGGAACAGCTCGGGCTGTCAGCCGCCGACTGCACCGAACGTATCATCGCAGCGGTGCGGCGTGATACCGGCGAAGACACACCGACATCGGCAATCCTGACGTGCGTTCTGGTCGATACCGAGCGGGCAACGTACGAATCGCGCCTGGAGCTCCAGCGGATTCTCGCGATGGGGATCGAGGTGATCGACACGCAGCTCTGCCGAGAAGCCGGCGACCGCGTGATAGACGCCGACCTGTTCGCCGGGCTACTACTCTCGCTGGCCTGATCCCCCCCGAACGGTGCTACCGTTCAGATTCCCTCTGGCCCCGCCGCGCAGCTCGGTCTAAACTGATTCTCTTCCGACCCCGCGCAGACGACCAGGAGTAACCAGCACAATGACCACCTTCGTACGGATGACGCTCACTTCGGCGTTTCTCGTTTCGGTTCTAAGCAGTCCCGCTTCGGCACAGGTTCACGACCTGTCCGTGTCCGGTCTCAAGATCGGACCGAAGCGCGCGAAGCTCACCGACACGCGTCCAGTCCGTACCGGCCGCATCATCGTCAAGATCAACAACGAAGGGTCCGAGACTCTCAACGTCGCCGACATGGCCACGCTCGATTCGGCAGTCACACTGAATATCACCCAACTTCCCGGGCCACGCGCTTGCGGCCTACCGACCGTCACGCCCGACTTCAGTAAGAAAGCAACGCCGCCCTTCTCTGTCGCGCCTTCGAAGAAACTGAAGTTGCGCTACGCAGTCGACTTCGGCTGCGGATCGAACCCTGAAGTATCGATCGATTGGAGCTTCTCGATGACGCTCGATCATGCGGCGCTGGACGGCAACGCCGACGAAGACACGAGCGATGACGTGTGTCCGCGGCAGCCGGCGGGCGACGATAAGGGCTGCGGCAAGAAGATCTCGGGCGGGGCGCGCATCGAACCGACGGTGGATGTCGACGATAGACGTTCGTCGTTGTCACTCGTCAAATCAGGTCCCTACACAGTCGCGCAGACGAACATGGTCTTCGTCGACGCATCGCGCCCAACCATGGCGAACGGAACCTACCCCGGCGCCCCCGATCGCACACTCGATACACTGATCTGGTATCCGGCGACGTCGCCCGCTCAGGATTCGCCGCTCGACCTGACCGGCGGCCCCTACCCCTTCATCGTCTTCGCGCACGGGCTCGGCAGTCCCAACAACGCCTCGCAAGTCCTGACCACACACTTGGCCAGCCACGGCTACATCGTCATCGCACCGGCCTTTCCGCTCTCGACGTTCTTGGCACCGGGCGGCCCGAGCACGGCCGATCAACCCGCCCAGGCGCTTGATGTGGCTTTTCTCATCGACACGTTCCTCGCGTTCAACACGCAACCCGCACATATGTTCGAGGGGAGCATCGATCCCGACAAGATCGGCATGACCGGCCATTCGAACGGAGCCATGTCGACCGTCATCACGACCTACGACGCAACGCTGCGTGATACGCGCATCAAGGCCGCGATGCCCATGTCCCCGCCGGGCTGCATCTTCCAACCGGGCTGGTACGGCGCGGTTGATATCCCTCTAATGGTGCTTCACGGCGACAACGATTTGCTCGTCGATTTCGACGGCAACGCGCAAAAGATCTACGACCGCGCCAACGCGTCGAAATCGCTGGTCCGCTTCGTCCGAGGCAACCACATGAACTTCTCGGACGCGGCAATCTCGATCGGCCTGGACGACGTGGGGGGCTGCGCCTTCCTTCCCGACGCCATGACGTTGGAGACACAGTTCACAGCGCTCATTGCGGCATTGGGCGGCGCGCCGGCGTTCGTAAGCGACGCCGGCTGCAGCACGAGCTTCTGCGACGGCCCGCTCGATCCCGATGCGATGGATCCATTCCGTCAGCTAGACCTCATGCTCTACGCCGGCACGGCTTTCTTCGAATCGACGCTGCGCAACAATCCCGTGGCTACGGCCTATTTGGCGAACGAATTGGACGCCACCAACCCCGACATCGTACGTACGTCGGAGTAGTTTCAGAGCCCGCTTGATTTACCAGACAAACGTCTGGTACGCTCCCCATCCTGCGGCGTCCCCCGCGCCTGTGGGATTGGCGAGCAATTGTGTCGGCCTACGTCCCTCTATGGTGCAAATCCAACTTCTCCTTCTTAGAAGGAGCGTCTCACCCCGATGAACTCGTCGAGACAGCGGCCTTCTTGGGCCTCTCGACCATCGCCATCACCGACCGCGACGGTGTCTACGCCGTCGTGCATGCTCACAAACGCGCGCGGGAACTCGGCGTACACCTGATCATAGGTTCCGAGATCACTGTGGACGACGATTCGAGCATCGTCGTGCTGGCCGAGAACCGTGCCGGTTACGCGAACCTATGCCGCTTGATCAGCAAAGGCCGACTACGCTGCGAGAAAGGACGCTCGCGCGTCACCTGGCTCGAAGTCGCGGAGCACGCAGAAGGCATGGTCGCGCTTTGGGGCGGCGCTCGCAGTCTACTCACCTCCACCATCGAACCGATGCACGTGGCGGCTTCCTTGAAAGAAGCATACGGCGATCGGCTCTACGCCATGGTCAGCCGTCATTGCCATGCCGAAGAATTGGAGCAGGAAGTGCGACTACGCGCTCGCGCAAAACGCTACGAGCTACCGACCGTCGCCGCGGTGGAAACGCTGTATCACACCCCGGCGCGTCGCCCGTTGCACGACATCCTGACCTGCATCCGTCACGGTGCGAAGCTGTCGGCCATCGGTAGATTGACTCGTCCCAATGCCGAACACGCACTGAAGACACCACACGCCTTCGTCGAGCTGTTCTCCGACGACTACGATTCCGTGGCCCGCACAGCTGAAGTGGCGGGACGTTGTTCGTTCACGCTTTCGGAATTGCGCTACCGTTACCCCTCCGAGCGTCTCCCCGATGGCTCGAGTTCAGCCGAATGGCTGCGACGCCTCACACACGAAGGTGCCGAGGCACGCTACAACGGGCGCATCCCTGAGGACGTAACGCGACAGATCGAGAAAGAGCTGCGCCTCATCGACGAACTCGATTACTGCGGTTACTTCCTCACGATGTACGAGATCGTCGAGTATTGCCGCGCCAACGAGATCCTCTGCCAGGGCCGCGGCTCGGCGGCGAACTCGGTGGTCTGCTACTGCTTGGGCATCACGGCTATCGATCCGGTGCGTATGGGGTTCCTCTTCGAACGCTTCATCTCGAAGGAGCGCGACGAACCGCCTGATATAGACCTCGACATCGGGCACGAGCGCCGCGAAGAAGTCATTCAACACGTCTACGAGAAGTACGGCCGTGCCCGCGCCGCCATGGTCGCCACCGTGATTCGTTACCGGCCGCGCTCAGCCGTGCGCGATGTAGGCAAGGCACTCGGTCTTACCGAAACCACGATGGACCGGCTCGCCAAACTATTACCCCACCACGGAGAGATCCCTTCATCGGCACTCACGCAGGCCGGCATCGAAACATCGTCACCTGCGCACACCCATCTGCTTTCGCTTTCCAACGAAATACTGGACTTCCCACGCCATCTCTCGATTCACCCCGGCGGCTTCTTGCTCGGACACGAACCGGTGCACGACATCGTGCCGATTGAGAACGCGACCAAAGAAGACCGTACGGTCATCCAGTGGGACAAAGACGACATCGAGGAACTCGGCTTGTTCAAAGTCGACTTGCTCGGCCTGGGCGCACTCACGCAGCTCGACATGGCCTTTCGCCTGCTCAACCGACACCGAGGGCTACGACTATCGATGGCGACCATTCCCGCCGAAGACCCACAGACCTATGAAATGATGTGCCGTGCGGACACGGTCGGCGTCTTCCAGATCGAAAGCCGCGCGCAGATGTCGATGCTTCCACGACTGAAGCCGAAAACGTTTTACGACCTGGTCATCGAGATCAGCATCGTGCGCCCCGGGCCGATCAGCGGCGGCATGGTGCATCCGTACCTACGTCGTAGAAACGGTGAGGAATCCATCGAGTATCCACACCCCTGCCTCCAGCCCGTACTCGAGAAAACCTACGGAGTGCCTCTGTTCCAGGAACAGGTCATGCGCCTGGCTATCGTCGCCGCCGACTACACCCCCGGTGAAGCCGACCAGCTGCGGCGTGACATGGCCGCCTGGCGCAAGACCGGGCGCATCGATCGTCATCGCGAACGCCTGGTCTCACGTATGCGTGCCAAAGGCATCGCGCCGGAATTCGCCGAGCGCGTGTTCGAACAGATTCGCGGTTTCGGAGAATACGGATTCCCCGAAAGCCACGCGGCCAGCTTCTCGCTGATCGCTTACGCGACATCGTGGCTCAAACGCCACTACCACGCCGAGTTCAGTTGCTCGATCCTGAATGCCCAGCCGATGGGATTCTACTCGCCCGCCACCTTGGTCGAAGACGCGAAACATCACGGCGTCGAAGTGCGCCCCATCGACATCCATCAGAGCCTCTGGAACTGCACACTCGAAAACAGAAAGAATCACCAAGGTCAGCAAGACCAGCAAGACCAAACGGCGACAGTAATCGACGGACGCGCAGGCAAACACCGTTACCAAGACGACCGCTTCGCCGTGCGTATGGGACTGCGTTACGTCAAAGGACTCAGCGTCGATGAAGGCGCGCGCATCGACGAAGCAAAGGCCGACGGCCCGTTTCAATCGCTCGGAGACCTAGCCAAGCGCGCGCACCTCGGCGAGAAAGCTCTCAAGCAATTGGCCGAAGCGGGAGCCTTGGCCGTATTCGACGGCGATCGACGCCAAGCCCTATGGCAAGTGCTCGAAGTCGTACGCTCGAAAGACCAATCGCTGCCCATGCAGGTCAACGAAGAACGTCCGGCCTTCAATGCACTCGGCGACTTCGAAACCATTGCTTGGGATTACCGCACCTCACACCACAGCGTACGCGGGCATCCCATGGAACCGTTGCGCGAGGCTCTTCAAGCCAAAGGCTTGCCCGACGCGCGCGGCATTAACGCGATGGACGACGGTCGTCGTGTGCACTACGCCGGTATCGTCATCTGCCGCCAACGCCCAAGCACGGCAGGCGGTGTGGTATTCATGACACTCGAAGACGAAACAGGATTCGTGAATCTCGTCATCTGGGAGAGCGTGTTCAAACAGTTCAGCCTCATCGCCAAAACAACGTCCTTCTTAGGAGTGACAGGGAAACTACAAGCTCAAGAAGGCATCGTGCACGTCATTGCCGAGAAACTATGGATCCCCGACTCGCACCTGAGGCCCATCGAACTCTCGAGTCGCGACTTTCACTAGCGCACTGCAATCTTGCGAGCCCGCCTCGGCGCGGCTAGCATCCTCGCGTGCGACTCATCAATTCAATTTTACGGGCCTTGCCGATCTATCCCTCCGGCTCAGCGTCCGGATCGATCGCGAGTTCTTCGTCCCCTTTCGTCGCACGAATGTGCAAAGGGGCTGCCGCCGTCGCGCTCTTCGTTGCCGCGATCGGCGTGCACGCCAACGGCGCGGCCGCGCAAACCGGCGCCGATGGCGATCGTCCCGCACTCACCATCACGCAATTCGAGCCTGAACACATCGAAATTGCCGCCGGCCAACAGGCCGTCCTGTTACTGCGCGGAACGTCTCTACACGAGCTGACCGAAGCCCGGGTCATCAGCGGCGGAACCGACGCGGTCGGCATCGTAGGCGCACTCGCCGCCGCGGAGGCAGGAAGCGGCTTCTCACGCGTAGTGCGCATCACTACGGCCATCGATGCGACTCCGGGACGCTACCGAGTTCAATTGCGCGTCGGCCGCGGCATCATCGCCACGATGGCTCGCTTCGATCTGACGGTCATCGAACCGGACCTCACGCCTTCGATAATCGACGCGTTGTTCGACGATCCCGTCATTGAGAACCGCCCGATCAGGATCCGAGTGCGCACTGCCGCGGTCGGGGGGCTGGCCCACGTACGCGCCACGATGGGCCGGCAGTCCGTCGAAGCACGACCACTGGAACGAGACGCACGCATCGTTGAGCTGGAACTGACGGCGAGCGACACCGGCAAACAAAGCATCGAACTGGTGGCCGTAGACGTGGCAGGACGAACGAGCCCACCGCTGCGACGCAATATCGAGATCGTGCCGGCGATTGCCGACCTGGCGATACGCAGCATCAGGCTCGACCCCGAGCAGCCACACGCAGGCCAGAGTGTCGGCGCGTTCGTCTCCGTGGCCAACGAAGGGACGGCCGATGTCACGTTCAACCCCGGCGACGTGCTGCTGGCATGGTCGATCGACGGAGCAAAGGAGCGCGAGTTTGCCGTCGGGCGCGATACCACCATCGAAGCAGGGCATGAACGCGTGTACGGACCGATGATCTTCGAGGTCGAGCAGGCCGGAAATCATCCGGTCGAGATTCGTTTGGACCCGAAGAACGCGATCACCGAACGCGACGAAGCGAACAATCGCAAAATGCAGTCGCTGGCCGTAGGCCCACGTCGCCACCCGGACCTGACGATCGTATCGGTCACTTTCGATCCCCCGCAGCCATCCATCAATGCGCCGTTCGTCGCCGAAGTGCGCATCATGAACCAAGGAAGCGCGGGCGCCATGATTTTCCCGCCGGACCGCATCATTGCGGCCGACGGCTTCCAAGAACTGCGCGCCGGCCCACAAGCGCTGGTGCTACCTCCGTCACGTATGACCGACGTCAAGCTGCGCCCGCGACCCGAGTCACACGCGGCGGGCATGCACCGATGGACGTTCCACATCGATCCCGACAACCGCATCCGCGAGTCGGTCGAAGACAACAACAGTTACCTCGCCACCACTACGATCGGAACAGCCGCGGCCGCTTTGCCGGACCTCGTCCTCGAAAGCGTAACCGTACGCCCCGACAATCCACGAGCCGGCCAACCGATGTTTCTCGTACTAGGCGTCAAGAACGTGGGATCTGTCGATGCGATTCTGCCGGCAGGCTACCAGGCCTATGAGATCGTCGGCCCGATGGGACCCGTGATTCCGCTGCGCACCCAACTCACCGAGCGGCTGGCGCCGGGCCAAGCGCGAGGCATGCGTACCGTGGATTTCGCAATCAATACGCCCGGCAGCCACGAACTGCGCATCCGCGTCGATCCTGTAGGTGATATTCTCGAAGGCGACGAGCGCAACAACACGAGCACGACTTCGGTGACGGTGCAGTAGATCCGAACCGCTCGCGTACAACCGAAGTCAGGCGCGTGCGCCAGGTGGCTCCGAGATGAGCAGAGTCCCTTGCGCGACGCACAGCAGTTTGCCGCCGCCTTCCACCTCGACTCGCACCACCGCCGAGCGTCGTCCCATGCTCAGCACCGTCGATTCGGCGGTGAGCACCCCTTCTTTGACAGGCGCGAGATAGTTCAATTTGAACTCGGTGGTGGCCGCCCACTGCCCTTTCGCCATGAGCGGATACAGCACACACCCCATGACGTGATCCACGAAACCGGCCATGACTCCGCCGTGAAGCGTGCCCATCGGAGTTACATGCTCATCGCGCACGTCCATGCGTGCGACGAGTCGACCGGGCCCGAACTCATCGAGCCGCACACCGAGAAAGGTCGTCAGGCCTTTCATCCCCCTGTTGTTGGCATCGATCATCATTTGAGCGATGGCTTCGTCGAACTTGTCGAAATTGGGCTTGCGGTACTCGGGCATGATGATTCGTTTGCGTCCTCCGTGCGCGCCGATGCTGCGCACACTCCGATGCGCGCAGAGTATGGTCTTGGCGCGCTGAGTAAAGGCGGCGCCGACATGAGTGTCGCGTAACGAGCCGATGACGGGAGTTCCACAGCCGATACTGCGTAGCCGACTCCTCAAGCTGGCCGTCCCGAACGCCGTCTCCGGATTGACGATACCGCTCGCAGGGTTGGTAGACGTCGCCATGCTCGGGCATCTCGGCGACATTCGCCATTTGGCCGGCGTCGGACTCGCGGCCGTACTGTTCGACTACCTGTACTGGACCTTCGGCTTCCTGAAGATGAGCACTCAGGGACTCACGGCGCAGGCGATCGGCGCAGGAGAACAATCGACCGCCGCCGTCATCCTGGCGCGCGCTGCGGCGTCGGCGTTAGTCATCGGACTCGCACTCGTAGTTGCCGGTCCACTGCTCGAACGATTCGGTTTTGCCTTGCTAGCAGGCACGGCAGAAACCGAGGCGATCGGACGCGAGTATTTTCACGCCCGTCTCTGGGGCGCACCTGCAGCGCTACTGAACTTCGCGGCCATCGGCTGGCTGCTCGGCCGCGAGCGCAGTGTCGCCGTACTCGTAATGACGGCGGTCGCCGCGACGACGAACATCGTTCTGGATTATGACTTCATCTATCGCCGCTCTCTCGGTGGCTACGGCGCCGGCTTGGCAACGATGCTCAGCCAGTACACCATGCTGACTGTCGGTCTCGTGGCAATCGCGCGAGAGAAGCCGGTATTGCGCGGCATCGCGGATCGCTTCGCCGACCCGATCGAGCTGCGAAAGCTGTTCGTGCTCAATCGCGACATCATGATTCGCACCTTCTGTCTGATCACGGCGTTTGCGACGTTCACCAATCTGAGCGCGGTACTCGGCACCGCGGTACTCGCGACCAACACAATTCTGCTCAAGCTCCTGGAAACGGCCGCCTACTTCATCGACGGTCTAGCGTTCGCCACCCAGAGCCTCGCAGGCATCTATCGCGGCGGCGGCGACCGCGACGCGCTGGCGGCGCTCGTCAGAACCTCCCTCACATGGGGATTGGCGCTGGCCGGTGTCGCGACGGCAACGATCCTATTCGCGCCCAACCTGGTATTCGCGGTACTGACATCGCATACCCACGTAATCGCGGCGGCCACCGATCTCGCACCGTGGCTATGCGCGACCATCGTAATGGGGTCGATCGCCTATGTTCTCGACGGCTATTTCATCGGACTCACGGCGGGGCGCACCTTGCGCAACGCCATGGTCGTTTCGTTGGCGGTCTTCGCGCCTGCGGCGTTCTGGGCTGCGCATGTCGGGTCGAATACGCTACTGTGGACGGCACTACTCGCCTTCATGGCGGCGAGATCGGCCACCCTCGGAAGCCGGGTTCCCGCGACCCTGCGAGGCGCCTGACGACACGATAAGTATCGGTCCCCCCTACTGACATCCGCGCCGACCTCGTGTAAACCTAGACTCCGATTCATGACGACGATCGAACACTTAGGGCATTCCGGAATCGCCGTACGCCACGACGATAAACTTCTACTGTGCGACCCCTGGATGGCGCCAACGGGCGCGTACAACGCGAGTTGGTTCCCATACCCCGCCTATCCACACAGCGACCTGAGCGCGCTGCTGGAGCCGGACGCGGTCTATATCTCGCACGAACACCTGGACCACTTCGACCCGTGGTTCCTGGGACAGTTGGACAAGCGTACGCCTATTCTCACGGGGCGCTTTCACAAGCGGCGCTGCCTCCGGCTGCTGCAGGACCTCGATTTCGAGAACATTCACTCGCTCGACGACTTCGAGGCCTACGACATTGCCCAGGACTTCGTCGTCCGCGTTGCTATCCCGTCATACAATTGTCCGCCGCATTGGTTCGACTCTTGCGCGCTGATCAATGCCGGCGACCACACGATCTTCAATTTGAACGACGCCAACCTCGCACTCGAGCTCGACAGGATCCGCGCCGAGGGCATCGACGTATTTCTCGGACAAGCATCGCCGGCCATCTGGTACCCGCTGACGTACACCACCTACGATGCCGAAGAGAAGAAACGCCTCATGGCGGTGCGCCGCGAGTCGGCGATCGAGTCGTTCACCACCGGTGCAAAAGCGGTACAACCACGACTCGCCATCCCGTTCGCGGGCCCACCGTGTTTCTTCGACGAAGACCTGGCCGAGTTCTTCCTAGGCGAGGACTCGATGTTCCCGGTGCCTACGATCGCTGCGCAGCGGCTGCAAGAGACGACCAACATCGCGGCCGAAGTACTCAAGCCCGGTGACGTGCTACACCTGAACGGCGACTTCCGCGTCGAGCGTACGCCCGCGTACGCCAGCTTCGACTACGAACGTGATCGGCGCGCGTACTACGAAAGTAACAAAGAAGATAAACTGCGGACGATTGCGCAGGTGCTCGAAGCCATCCCGGCAGCAGAGCCCGAGTTGTTCGACAAGCTCAGTCGCCACATGAACGGGCTGATTACGCGCAATCCGTTCTTCCAAGCACGCATCAACATCCGCGTCCTGTTCCGTGTGGTCGGCGAGAACGGCGGCGACTGGGTAATTGATTTCCGCGACGAACCGATGGAGCGCGTGGTCTACCCCTGGGCCGGTGAAGATTGCGGCTACCATTTCGAATTCCAAGCTCCGCACCTAGCCCAGGTGCTGCGCGACGAGATGTCGTGGGAAGACCTCCTGCTGTCGCTGCGCTTCAAAGCGCATCGCGACCCGGATCGCTACAACCAATATCTGTTCACGTTCCTGAAAATGGCCGACCATGGCGCCTTGCAGGCGATCGCGCAGGCGGAACTCACGTCCGGCGCGCGCCCCGACGACACCTTCACACGCGAGATAGACGGCTGCAGTTTCGAAATTCAGCGATTCTGTCCGCACGCCGGTTCGGATCTGAGCGAGGCCGAAGTGGTCGACGGCAAGATCGTCTGCCCCGGTCATCACTGGCACTTCGATCTGAAGGACGGCAGCTGCGAAGAGGCCGACTACCGGTTGTACTGTGCTCGCAGGGGAAAAGACGGCTCCGAGTAACACTCGAGCCGCGGTTATTCCGTTAGTTCGGCCGATACACTGGCCAACACTTCGTACCTATCCTATGGTGCCCGCCACTGGGCGGTCGCTTCGTCTCGTTGCTCGACACATGCGTGTCGATCGCAACGCGCGCATTCTCGAGGGCATCGCCACGCCCCCGCCGAATGCACGCCGACGCCACCGGTCCGACCAGTTGTGAGCGCACTGACTGCACGGTGCGATCCAGGCCCGCGTTTACAATCAACGAAATCGTGCATGCGTTCATCATCGCACAGCTACAGAGCACCCCAGCCGCCAAAGTCGAGATGGACACCTGGTACGAACAGTCACAACGGAGATCGCCCGTGCGAGCAGCCGAAAACAGTAAACGACTCACCCTCATCTCACTCGCGGACGCCAAGTCATCGGATGGCCTGGAAGAAGCCGTCCGCCAAGGCCTTTCGCGCGAGAGCAAAACCCTCCCCTGTCGCTACTTCTACGACGAGGTCGGCTCAGAGATCTTCGAGCAGATCTGCGACCTTCCCGAGTACTACCTGACCCGCGCGGAGCACGAGATCCTGCGCGACCGCGCGCCCGAGATCGCCGGATGGTTTGAAGGACCGACCACCGTCGTCGAACTCGGTAGCGGCAGCTCGACAAAAACGCGGGTCCTGATCGAAGCGTTCCTCAAACGGCACGGTGCGCTCAAGTACGTTCCGCTCGACATTTCTAAAACCATGCTCGAGGAATCCGCCAAGGCATTGTTAGGCGACTACCCCGCTCTCGAGATATTCGCGATCGCAGCGGAGTACGGCCGCGGTCTCGCGCGCATTCGCGAGGAGGAACAGAGTCGCAAACTGATCGTCTTCCTGGGGTCGAGCATCGGGAACTTCCGACGCGAAGATGCAGCGTCGTTCCTGCGCGAAGTACGCGCAACGATGCGCCCTGATGACCGGCTACTGCTCGGGATCGATCTGCGCAAGTCCGCCGACGTGCTCGAGAATGCCTACGACGATGCCGCCGGCGTAACGGCTCGCTTCAACAAAAACATTCTCTCTCGCATCAACACTGAGCTAGCCGGCGACTTCGAACTCGACGAGTTCGCCCACCAGGCCGTCGTCAACGAAGAGGTGGGACGCGTTGAGATGCATCTCGTTAGCCGGCGATCACAGCAGGTACGGCTGGATGCGCTGGACCTCGACATCACGTTCGACGAGCACGAATCCATCCACACGGAGAACTCCTACAAATACTCGCCCGGCGAGATCGACGAACTCGCGGCGTCCGCAGATCTTCGCCGCGTCGCGCAATGGCTGGACACGAAACAGCAGTTCAGCCTCAGTCTGTTCGCGCCGGAATGCTCAAGCTAGAAGCCGTCACCAAGTCATACGGGCCGACGCAGGCACTCGGTCCAATAGACCTTGCGCTTGCTTCGGGTTCGACGACCGTAATTCTCGGGCCAAGCGGCTGCGGCAAATCGACATTGCTACGGATCGCTCTCGGCTTGATCGAACCCGACGGCGGCAAGGTCCACGTAGGCGGCGTCGAACTGGCACCCTCGAATCTCGCGTTGATCCGGCGTCGCACGGGCTATGTCACACAAGACGGAGGTCTGTTCCCGCACCTCACCGCGCGCGCCAACACCACGATCATGGCGCAACGGTCCGGCTGGACCAACACGCAGATCGTTGAGCGACTGCACGAACTCTCGTCCCTAACGAGCTTTCCGCGCCCGGCACTAGACCGCTACCCGGCCGAGCTTTCCGGCGGTCAGCGTCAACGCGTAGCACTGATGCGAGCGCTGATGCTCGACCCCGACCTTCTGTTGCTCGATGAGCCGCTCGGCGCGCTCGATCCGCTGATTCGCTATGACCTACAAGAAGACCTCAGCCGCATCTTCGCCGACGCCGAGAAGACGGTCGTCTTTGTCACGCACGACCTTACCGAAGCCGCTTACTTCGCCGACGACGTGATTCTTCTCGAAAACGGATTGGTGGCACAGCGCGGACAGTTCTCCGATCTCGTTTACAAACCGGCGAGCGAGTTCGTAACTCGATTCGTACGCGCGCAGCGTCTCTCCTTCACCGAGCTCGCAGACACTGCGGAAGATGCTGCACCTGGGGTAACCGGACCGGCGCCGGCCGTCGGTGAGTCAGCGAAATCCGATGCGTAGACTTGCAGCCGCCATATTGATCACGACACTCATCGCGGCGGCGGCGCACACGACCGCGTGGGCTGGGGGAGGGAGCGTACGCGTCGGGTCGAAGAAGTTCACCGAGTCGGTGATCCTCGGTGAAATCGCCACCCAGGTTGCGAATTCCGCCGGCGCCGACGCGCGTCATAGCGCCGAGCTCGGCGGCACACGCCTGCTCTGGAGCGCACTCGTCGCCGGCGAAGTTGACATCTACCCCGAGTACACCGGAACGCTGCGCTATGAGATTTTCGCCGGTCACGATCTCCCGGACACCGAATCGCTCGCGCGCGAGCTGGCGCGAGCCGGCATCGGCATGACCGAACCGCTCGGGTTCAACAACACTTACGCGATCGGAATGCAGGCTCCGAAAGCGCGCGCGCTCGGCGTCACCACGATCTCGGGTCTAGCGAAATACGACGACATCGAACTCGCGTTCAGCAACGAATTCATGGATCGCGAAGACGGCTGGCCCGGCTTGCGCGCCCATTATCGGCTTCCTCACATGCGCGTACTCGGGATCGATCATGATCTCGCGTACCGCGGACTCCTCAGCGGACGACTCGACGTAACCGATCTGTACGCGACCGATGCTGAGATCCAATACTACGACCTCGCGGTTCTGGACGACGACAAGAACTACTTCCCGGAGTACAAAGCGGTGCTGCTCTATCGGCTGGAGTTCGCTCGCGAGGCACCCGAAGTAATAGCCGCACTCGAGCGACTCTCGGGCACGCTCCCCGACCAGACGATGATCGACATGAACGTTCGCGCGAAGATTTACCATCAGGCAGAGCAGCAGATCGCCGCGAACTTTCTCAAGAACGCGCTCGGCATCGAGCGTACGTCGGAACCCGAAATCGAAAGCAGCCGCCTGTGGAGCGACACCAGCGCGCACCTGCAGCTCGTAGGTCTGTCGCTCGCGGCAGCGATCGCGGTCGCGCTGCCGCTCGGCATGCTCGCGTCGCGGCGACGAAGCGTGGGCCGCATCATCTTGGGGACCGTCGGTGTCGTGCAGACGATCCCGGCGCTCGCCCTACTCGTCTTCATGGTGCCGCTGCTAGGGATCGGGTCAGCGCCGGCGCTGACCGCGCTGTTCCTGTACAGTCTGCTACCGATCGTTCGCAATACATACACAGGACTCACCGACATCGCGCCGTCGATTATCGAAGCAGCCGATGCAATGGGACTCGGCGCGCTCGACCGCCTTCGCCTGATCGAACTGCCGATGGCGTCGCGTTCGATCTTGGCGGGAATCAAGACCTCAGCCGTCATCAACATCGGTACCGCGACGCTTGGCGCTCTGATCGGTGCCGGCGGCTACGGCCAGCCGATACTGACGGGCATTCGGTTGAACGACACACAGCTGATCCTACAGGGTGCAGTGCCCGCGGCACTGATGGCGCTCGCCGTTCAGGGCTTGTTCGACCTCTCGGATCGCTTCTTCGTCCCCCGTGGACTGCGGCTCAGCGACTGAGCGACTGGGCTAACGTCTGGCACGACCTCGGCGGGTCGGCTAAGCGATAGCCGTCGTGTGCGGTCGCTTCACCCTGACAAGTCCTGCGGACATTGTCGCAGAGTTCTTCGAGGTCTCGGGGCTCACGCAGCTAGAGCCGCGATACAACATCGCCCCTACCCAACGAGCGCTCGTGATTCGTGCATCGCCCGGCGGCGAGCGCGAGCAGGCACTACTGCGTTGGGGATTGATTCCCTCGTGGGCGAAGGATCGAGCAATCGGCAACAAGCTGATCAACGCGCGCGGCGAGACCGTTGCGGAGAAACCGTCGTTCCGTACGGCGTTCAAGCGTCGTCGATGTCTCGTCGCGACCGACGGGTTCTACGAGTGGCAACCCGCGACTGCCAAGGGCGCCCCCAAGACGCCCTACTGGATCAGCCCCGCGCGCGGCACAGTCATGGCGTTCGCGGGCTTATGGGAACACTGGCAACCCAGCGACGGTGAAGCGCTAGAAACGTTTACGATCATCACCACCGAAGCGAACAGTTTCATGGCGCCGATCCACAAGCGGATGCCGGTGATTCTCGATCCGAAAGACTTCGACGTCTGGCTCGATCCGCACGCCGACGACGGTGCGGCCCTCGAGCGGGTCGCGTCCCTGCTTCGCGCCTGCCGCGACGATCAGCTGCGCGCGCGTGCCGTTACGACGTACGTTAACAGCCCGCGCAATGACGACGCGCGCTGCCTCGATTCACCTGAGTAATGCGCAAACCCCATCCGGGGGGCGACGTTGGTACCATGCCGAACACTGCGCATGACAGATGTTTTACGGCCTTGACCGGCATCGTTGTGCACGGAAAACCCATACCTTACGGAGATTACACTTGAGGGGCATTGACGCTCTCAGAACCCCGCAGTACAAATTTTGTGTAAGGAACTTCATGTAGAGGCTTCAGGAACCTGTCTTATGGACAGGCATGTAGACCGCGATAGCGACTACTTTTCGACTCGTCGCCTCCACGATTGCCCAGCGTTCACACGAAGAAGGACAAAGAAGCGTTGCCTACCCCGCCGCCCTCAGACATCGCCTCGCGCCCATTGGCGAGACGTCGCGCCGTGTCGCGCCGCGTTCGCCAGGTTTTGGGCGGATTGACGCTCGTCGCCGGGTTTCTCGCTACAGCCTTCGGTCCGGCGGAAGCGTACGAAGCGCGACTGACGTGGCGTGGAGTCGGGGGTGTCGTCTCATATCGCGTCTACACGCGGATCGGCAGCGCGCCCGCGATCGAACAGAACGTGACGCCGACCAATGCGTCCGGCTCGCAGGTGACGCACGTCATCAAGAACCTTCCACTCGGCCCGACCGCATATTTCACGGTCACCGCAATCGATGATCAGGGGCGGCAGAGCCTGCAATCCAACCAACGTTTCGTCAGCTACCCAATGGTTGCGCAGGTTCTCGACAGCGACGGAGACGGCCTCACCGATGCCGAGGAAGACGTCAACCTGAACGGCTTCACGGATCCGGGTGAGACCGATGCCCAAGAAGCCGACTCCGACGGCGACGGCTGGGGTGACGGCTACGAACGCGAGGTTAGCGGAACGGATCCACTCGATCGCGACAGCGATCGCGACGGCATCGTCGACGGGCTCGACACCTGTCACGACGTTGATGGCGATGGATTCGGCGCGGTGGGCATCGTCGGAACCGTCTGCCCGGCGGACAACTGCCTCAACGTCTTCAATCCTGAGCAAAGCGACGACGACCTAGACGGTCGGGGTGAAGCATGCGACCCCTGCACGAATATTGCAGGCCAGCGCAACATGCACGACAAGCATCAGGTCGTGTTCAACAAGATTCATCTGGATTCCAAGTCCGGGAACGATCGGCTGGCAATCAAGGGCGATTTCGTTTTGGGCGACGGTGGAGACTTCCTGCTTCTCAATCCCGGCAACGACGGCGCGCGTGTCGTCGTAACGAGCGACGCTCTCATCGACCGGCTCGACATCGACGTCCCCGGCGAGATGCATACGGGTGCGCGCAACACACGAGGCTGGCGTTACAGGCCGTCGAACAAGGTCTGGAAGTTCGTCGATCGCAGTGCAGTCCCCGTCAACGGCCTGCGAAAGTTTCTGATCAAGGACAAATCCAAGCGCAGCCCCGGCCAGGTCCGAATCCAGCTGCGCGGACGCAACGGCAACTATCCGATCGCCGTCGACGATCCGCCCCTGCGTGCTTCGGTGGTGCTCGGCGACATTACCGCATCGCTCGCGGGCGACTGCGGCGAGACCGCGTTCGATGGAAGTGACTGCGAGTTCAATCGACGCGGCCACAAGCTCGTCTGCAAGCACAAGAACTAGCCGTCCGAACGCCTTCCGCCCCTGTTGAAGCTCCCAAACCTGCCCGCGAACTAGTGCTCACTGAGCGCCCCCGCCTTCTCACGGGCGCACGAATATGTCCTAATCGGCCACGGTGTGCACAAAAACGTTCACCATGCGGACCGAACCGCGTTATAAGCACTGAAACTTCAGCCTGGGATAAAGGATTTCCTGACGCCCACACCAGTCTCGGGAGGGGAAGATGCGGCAGCGCCATGGCTCCGTTTTGGTCGTAACGGCCGACGACAGTTTCAGACACACCTGCAAGGGCTGGCTCAACGCCGAGGGCCTGGATGTACACGAGGCGCGTACGAGCGCCGAAGCATTGGAATTTCACCGCAGTGGCAGCTGCGCCCTGACGATCAGTGATTCGTCCCTGCCGGAATGTGACGGCATCGAACTGATGCAGCGGATTCAACGACTCGATGCCGGAGCTCCGGTCGCATTGGTAACCGACTTTCTCGGTACCGATCTGTCTGACGCCGCGCTGGAGGCCGGCGCCATCGATCTCATCACGAAGCCCGTCGACCGACCGCGTCTCATCGATCTCACGAAAATGGTGATGGCTCGGCTCGAGCGGCAGCAGCGGGTGCGCGCGAAGACCCAGGTCGACCGCAATGCCGACTTCAGCGGTATCATCGCCCAATCCGATACCATGCGACACGTCCTCGAACTTGCGGGCCAGGTAGCTCCGCTCGACTGCACCGTACTGATCACGGGCGATAGCGGCACCGGCAAGGAAGTCCTTGCGCGCGCGATTCATCGCAACAGTCTGCGTGCGGCGCACAAGTTCGCCCCCATCAACTGCGCGGCCATTCCCGACGGGCTACTCGAGAGCGAGCTGTTCGGCTATAGACGAGGAGCATTCGCGGGCGCGACGTCAGACAAGGAAGGGCTGATCGCGCAGACCGCCGGCGGCACGATACTTCTCGATGAAATCGCCGACATCTCTCGCGGCGTACAAAGGACGCTGCTCGAGTTCCTGGAAACCGAAACCTACGTACCGCTAGGCGCAACAGACGCGGAGCACAGCGATGTACGCGTGATCGCAACCACCAACACCCGGCTGGAGGATCGCGTACGAGAGGGGGAATTCAGCGAAGCCTTGTACTACAAGCTCTGCGTCTTCCCGCTACATCTGCCCGCGCTGTCGGAACGTGTCGACGACATCGTCCCACTCGCACAGCATTTCCTGAAAAGCCTCGAATCGGAGATGGGACGCGCGGTCCCCGGCCTGTCGCGCGAAGCCGTACGCTACCTCTCGACGAGAATCTGGCGCGGTAACGTGCGCGAACTGTACAACGCGCTCGAACGCGCCGTCATGCTCAGTCGGGGCAACCTCCTCACATCAGCCGACTTCCGACTTCTCGACGGCAGCCCGGGCGGCGGGATCGACCATCGCGGTGACGGCGAGGGGGCCACGGGCGAACTCTGGACGTTGCCGGCGGAGGGCATCGATCTCGAGGCGCTCAATCGGTCGCTGACGGAACAAGCGCTCGAGCGCACCGGCAACAAGGTAAGTCCGGCCGCGCGGTTGCTCGGAGTCTCTCGTGCGACGCTACGCTACAGGATCCGGAAGTACGGATTCGACCGACGGTCCCCCGTTCTCGACGGCTCCTAGGCAGTGGTCGGCGGCGCTGCGAAACGAGCCGGATGTCTCGATCTGAGACCCATTCGGGGGCGTATGCTCATGCGCACCGCCATAACGCACGAAGTTACGCACAATTGCGCGCACAGGCCGGCTCGATCGCAACCGGGCGGTGAGCGACTTGCCGGTCCGCGAGCGCGGCGCCGCGTCACCTGCCTTGCCGTGCGAGCGCCCGCGGTCGAGCCACACCACAGACAGCACCGCGGCCGGCATGACGGACCCGCAGGCTCGCCCCTGGATCAGTCTCAGAATGATCATCACGAAGTGATCGCCCACGTCTGATTCAAATCGAGACAGAATTCCAACTTGAAGAAAGTACCGCAAGAGTCTAATATTCCAGCGTTTTTGGAGCACGCAGCCCCTGGCGTATAGCTTGCAAAGGAGCAAGGGCGCCCGCTCGAAGTTCGCGCGGGAGTGCACGGCCAGCCGACGACGCCGTCGTAGCGTTGGACCACGGACTCAATGCTTCGATTGAATCGGAATCGGCGACGCTACGAATGAAGCGCTTCGCGGGTTATTAGGATACGCACAACGAACGGACAGAGCTGGATCATTGGAGCAACGCAACAACGCCCAAAGCGCCCAATCGGGGCCAAAGACGAGCGTCCAATGATCGTAGCCCGGAGCAGCGCGTGATATTTTTATGTCGAGCAAAGAGAGCGGTCAGGCAGCCGAGTCGGATATCGGGGTACCGCTTCGCAATCTCCATGGGGGACCAGTGCGAAGCGAACTCTACTCCTTGTATGTCCGGGGCACGATCGCGTCTCACCGAATCGTTTCAACTCGTTGTCGGTCGCGCCGTGCGGAGCCACCGAAACAGTGCGCGACCGTTCTTGCGTACGGATGAGTGCCAAGCGCATTCGAGTAATTTGATTTCGAGCCGATTCCAGAGTTCGGCGGAGGCAGAGGCGCAGGAATGTGGAGCAGTAGGAGTGGGATTAGGATGAGTATTTCTTCGGTTCGATCGGCTGGTGCCCTGGCAATCGTGACAGGACTGCTGTGTTTGTCGGCGACGGCCTGTGTTGCGCCCGGCCCCAGGCAACCAATGGACCTGCCTACGACGGCGTCGTCATCGCCCGAACCGGCCGATCTACCGGCCTACCGAATTCAGATAGCAGACCGTTTGCAGATTCGCTTCTACCGTAATCCCGAACTCGACCAAGAGGTCGTGGTTCGCCCCGACGGGAAGATCTCTCTGCCTTTCATCGACGACGTATTGTGCGCCGGTTCAACCCCGCGAGACCTCGATCGGCTCTTGACCAAGCAGTACGCAGGCGAACTTTCGATTCCCGATATTACGGTGATCGTACTCGAGTTCGGCGCACAGAAGGTCTACGTGACCGGCCAGGTCTACAAGCCCGGCCTATACGAGTTGATCGGCCAAAAGACGGTATACCAACTAATTAAGGAGGCCGGCGGTTTCGACATCGGCGCGCGTCGTACCCATGTCGTTCTCATCCGGCGCATGCCCGACGGCGAGTACATCGGGCGCAGACTGAACCTCAAAGAAGTCGAATACGGCCGAGATCCGGGCGCTGACGTACCGCTTCAGCCGGGCGACATGGTGCACATCCCCAACAACGCGATCTCTAACATGGGCGAGTTCGTCACCTTGTACATCCGTAACCTCCTGCCGGTGAATCCGACCACGGTCCTGCGAGGATTCTGAGCCTGACTCACGATGGAACGCGATATCAATCAGCCTAATTCCGAATTCGAACTGAGCGCCGCGTCGCTGCCTTGGCAGGACCTCGTGCGCTCGATTTTTCGGCATCGGAAACTGGTACTGACCACGGTCGCGATCGGAGTGAGTCTCGCGGGCATTCGTGCCTGGACGCTCCCGCCGAGTTACAAGGCAAGATCGGTTCTAATGGTGAAGGATTCACGTGCGCACGTCGCTGTCACGCCCGACGCGGAGACGCGCACCGTCCTACACCGAGTCGGCGATGCGCAAGTCAATGCACTCGCGACGCTGCTGCAGGACCCCAGTCTCGTACGCGAAGCCCTCGAACGCGTGCGCGCCAACAGCGCGCCTCTCGACACCGCCGAAATCGAGGAACAAGTCGTCGCGGAGACCGGTGGGATGAAAAACCCACTCGCGATCCCGGGCAACGTCTATCGAAGAGTGCACGAGGTTCCGGTTCAGAGTGAACTCGATCATCGTGCGCAGTCACTTGCGCGTCTGGTACAGGTCACACCGGTACAGAAGACCAGCCTGATCGAACTGTCGTTCATCAGCGGCAATCCGACCTGGGCCGCGGCCTTCGTCAACGGTCTCTCAGAGACACTGATTGATCGGTATCGTCGCCTCTACGAGAGCTCGACCACCCAGGAATTCTTCCACAGCCAACGGCTCGTACTTTCGGAGAAGCTCGACAAGGCGCAGGTGGCGCGCTCGGCGTTCCGCGATCGCGTCGGCGAAGACTTGCTCACGCTCAACACGGAAGAACTCCGGCTTCGCATCGCCGAGTTGGGCAACCAACTGGACGAAGCCAAAACCGAGCGGGCGGAACTCTCGTCGCGGGCGGAGGCCATCGTGGACCTAAACGCGAACCCTGCGTTGGCTGCGGTGAAGGGACGAATCATCGAGCTCGAACTCGAGCGCAGCGAGTTGTTGTCGCGTTACACCAAGACCAGCGTCGCGGTGCGGGATCTGGACAGACAGATCGCCGAGGCAAAGCGACTGCTCGCCAAAGAGAACGAAGCGACGCTGGCCATGCAGCGCAGCACCGTTCGCAGCGCGATCGATAGCGTAGACGCACGCGTTGCAGCCATCACCGCGCAGATTTCCGGCAACCGCAGTAAGCTGAAAGAGCTCGAGAAAGTAGCCCCCGAATGGGAGCGACTAGAGAACGAACTGGCCAGCGCTAAAGAAGCCCACCAGACCTACTCTAGAAAAGAAGAACAGGCCCGTTTTTCGAACGCACTTGACGAGTCCAAGATCGTCAACGTAGCCATCATAGAGCCGGCCACGCCGCCGACGCAGCCCGAGTCCTCGCCGATCAAACGGCTGTTCGCGATGGGCTTTGCGGGGAGTTTGCTCCTCGGCGTAGGAATCGCGCTCATGCGCGACTGGCTCGACCCGTCGGTGAAGACGACATCACAGGTTGAACGTATGACCGGGCTCCCCGTATTGGGTGAGATCCAGGTATAACCGGATGTATTGGAGACGCTTCAATCTAACCGGCGAACCGTTCTCGCTGACCCCCGATCCGGCCTTCCTGTATCTGAGTTCGGTGCACGCAGAAGCATACGCGGCATTGACGATGGGCCTGAAGGAACGTCGCGGATTGATCTCCATGATCGGAGAGGTCGGTACCGGCAAGACGACATTGGTCTACTCGTTGCTGAGCAGTCTCGGTCCGGAAATACACACCGCCTACATCTCGAACGCACGTCTCTCTTTCGATGGAATTCTTCGCAACGCTCTGCGCGACTTCGGAATCGAGTGCGACGAGCTGCACGGCGTGCAACTTCTAGATGCGTTTAACGAGTTCCTACACAACTGCGCTAAGGCCGGCACGACGGCGGCACTGGTAATCGACGAAGCGCAGAACCTGTCGCACGACACGTTCGAAGATCTGCGACTGCTCTCGAACTTCGAGACTTACAAAACCAAGCTTCTTCAGATCGTTCTCGTCGGTCAGCCCGAACTAGACACGAAACTTCGCGACCCTGCCTTGCGACAAGTCGCCGAGCGCATCGCGGTGCGTACGCACGTCAACCCGCTGACGTCTCAGGAAACTCGTCACTACATCGAACACCGCCTCGCCGCGGTCGGCGGATCGATCGACATCTTCTCCGAACCGGCAATTCGCACGATCACGAGCCGCAGCGCCGGCATCCCACGTGCAATCAACATCCTCTGCCACAACGCGATGCTGTTCGCCTACGGGCAGGCGAAAGACAAGATCGCGCGGTCGATGGTCCTCGAAGCGGTGCACGAGAAAGAAGGTGCCGGCCTCGTCCGCCTCGGTACGCGTTCGGGTGCCACGAACCTCCCCTCGATGACGTTGAACACGCCTGCGTGGACCTGGAACGCCGTGTTCTTGATTCTCGCAGTCGGATTGAGCATCGCGATGATCCGCGTAGCGGGCAACATACGATTCGCCCCCGCACAGCCGCAGACCACGGCCATCGTGGCCGAGCCGCTTCCGTCGGAGCGACAAGCCCAGGCCCAAGCCCAGCAGGCCCAAGTGATGAATGCCGGCGTTGACGCCGCACGGGCCGGTACGGTCGAAGACGCCATCGAGACAGCGCCGGTTGTCCAGGCCGTGCCCACACCAGAGCCCGTCGTCGCTGCGGAAGTCGCCGCAGAGCCGACCGCAGCTGAGCCGGAAATCGCCTTTGAGCAGCCGGCCGCGCCCGCAATCTACAAACCGGTCGTCGACGAGCCTGCGCCGCAAGCAATCGAGCAAGCGGCCGCGCCGGTCGCAGCCGTACCTGCCGTAGCGGCTCCGGTCCAGCTGGCCGCAGCCGATGAACGCGCAGCCGAAGCTGTCGCGCGGCCTGAGATCAACGCGCCGGCCGCCAATGCACCCCATGCGGCTAGTACGGTGGATTCGATGGACACGATCGACGCCATAGACGCGATCGATTCTCTTCCGCCGGCTTCCGGAGCCTACGCCATTTTGACGGAGCCCACCGTTACCGCTCCAACCGGTCGAATCGAAATAGAACTCGACCCGGCCACCGAGACCGCTCACGCAGACGGCACGACGCTGGCTCTTCTCGACGCCGACTCTACGCAGCCGTCCGATTCCACCTACCAAATCATCGACGTGGAACCAGGCAACTCGCTCTCAGACTTAATGATCGCAATCTACGGACACTACACGAACACCATGGTGCAGAGGGTTCAGGCTTTGAACCCACAGATCACCGACCCGAACATCATTCTCGCAGGCGACGCACTGCGCTTCCCGAGTGAGTGGAAAATCGCTTTCCCCTCCAGCGTTGCGACGGACGAAGAGGTAGTACGATGAGTAACTACTTCCAGAGCCTGAAACGCCTCGAGCAAGAACAAGCGATTCGCAACGCGACGCCGGATACGCCTGCAACTCGCGTCGAGAACGTTCGTGAGACCCGCGCACAGGCAACCGACGCGTCGGCTCCAGGCGGATCTGCTCCCGGACGACCGAACAATGGATCGTCTGAAAATGACATCCCCGAGGTTACCGCCGAGCCCGTAAACCCCAAGGTCACCCGGCTCGAGCCACGTCCCGAGGTCGTTCACGAAGAACGCGCCCTGCGCGTCATCGAGCCGCCGTCGCTTCCGAGTGAGCGCACGATCGGCAGCTTCACCGCGCTGTTCGACAATCTTCGCGCCATCGGCAACGGCGCTCCGGTAGGAAGCGTCGTGATCTCGGCCGCGTCCACCATCGAATCGGTCGAATCAATCTCCAATGGCCTGGCCAACGAAGTCTGCCGCCACAGCTTGCGAGTGATGGTGGCCGAGCTCACACGCTCCGTGAGCCAACCGACGCTGAAAATAAGATTGCAGTCGCGCGACGAGAAGGACTCCGACGTCGAGATCGACGTTCCCCCACCCGCGCAGATGCTAACGCTCGATCTTCGAGGCGGTCCAGTTCCTCAAGAGCTGACGAACTGGATGGCCTCAGCTCGCGCCCACTACGACATGGTGATCCTGGAAGCCCCGCCACTGGGGCTTTCCGTAGATGCCGCCATGCTCGCACGTGCGTGCGACGGACTGATTTTGACCGCGGAGGCTAGAGGTACTTCCAAGGACATGTTGATGGATGCCGTCGGCCGTGCCGACACTGTTGGATGCCCGTTGCTGGGTGTCGTCATGCAAGGCCGTCCCGAGTGGACCCCCTTGTGGTTGCGCCGTCTGACGGCAGTCCGCAACCTTTTTTAAGCAAGACGCCCGCTGCGACCGAGACCCGAGGCCACCTAAGAGACAATGAGCCAACGACGCACAGCCACTCTAACCCTACTGAAGACTTGCGACCTCACGGTCGTGGGCCTGACGTTCATCCTCGCAATCGCGATGACGTTGCGTGGACTCGAGCCCGATCAATGGCTCGGGGTCCTCCAACTACGCATCACGGTACAGAACGCGATTTTCATTGCAGCATACGCCGCAGCCTGGCACTTCGTGCTCAAAGGCTGGGGACTCTACCGGTCATTCCGGCTCGCGCCGGCCGCACGTGAACTGCGCCGGCTCGCCATCGCGGTAACCATCGCCGCCCTACCCGTGTGGCCGGCCGGTCAGCTGCTCGAGTACGAATTCGCAACGCCCACGTTCCTCGTAGCCTTCATGTGCATGACGTTTGCCGCACTCGCGATCGAGCGACGCGTGATCCGTGCTTTCGCACGGTCACTGCGACGCCACGGCATGAACCTTCGCTCGGCAGTCATCGTCGGTGACTCAGCCGGCGTCGCCGAAACGGCCGCCAGTCTGATGCAGCGCAGCGATCTCGGCTACAGCCTGATCGAGTCGATCGAGTTGGCCAAGAGCCGAAACGACGGACTGTCCCCGATCGAACAGATCAACCAGGCCAAAGACCGCATCGACGCGCTCATCGACCGCGGCGGCCTCGATGAGGTCTTCATCGTGCTACCGCTCGACGGCTCCGACACTTCGATCCGCGAACTGATCTCCCATTGCGAAGAGCAGGGCATCATGGTTCGCGTGCTCACGCGTATCGCCGATCTGAACTGGGCGCGCGTTATCGTCGACGAGGTCGCCGGTCAGCCGGTGCTCTCGATCATGAGCGGACCTCCCGATTCGTTCGGCCTGCTCGTCAAGCGCGGACTCGACATCATGTTGGCCGCAGTCGGCATCGTGGCCTGCGTCCCTCTGTTCGTGCTGGTCGCCGTGGCGATCAAGTTCGACTCCGCAGGTCCCGTCTTGTTCCGCCAGGAGCGCGTCGGCCTCAATCGGCGTCGCTTCACGGCACTGAAGTTCCGGACCATGGTCTCGGATGCCCATGTACAGCAGGACGACGTCGAGCACTTGAACGAAGCCGACGGCCCCGTCTTCAAGATCAAGAACGACCCACGTGTCACCCGCGTCGGTGAGTTCCTGCGGCGCACGAGCATCGACGAACTCCCACAGCTCCTCAATGTCCTCAAGGACGACATGAGCCTGGTCGGGCCGCGTCCATTGCCGGTGCGTGACGTCAATCGGATGGACATCCGGTGGCATAAGCGTCGCTTCGCCGTGAAACCCGGCATCACCTGCCTGTGGCAGGCCACGAGCCGCACGCCGGAGTTCGATGAGTGGATCAAGGCCGATATGGAGTACATCGACACCTGGTCGCTGTCTCTCGACCTCAAGATCCTGCTACGCACGATCCCCGCCGTTCTTCTACGCACCGGCGCATACTGATTCTTCACACTTCGTCGCGCGCTCGGGCATCGGTCGATATAATCGATAGTGCCCGAGTTCGACGATGACACAGCCCCTCTCAGCGTCCCCAGTGTCCCGAGCCGCCCACCAAGCCGGTCAGGGCCAGGGGCCTCGTCGTACCCGCGCTTAGGAGCTTCTCGATGAGAACGATCGTATCGGCATTGGCGACCGCCTTGGCGCTGTCCGGCGTATTTCGTGCAGCCGCGGAACTCGCCATAGACCGTCACTGGGCGCACGGCCTGCATGCACTCGCGCTCGGAGGGCTGGCCGATGCCTTCATTGCTCCGAGTTTCCTAGCAACGGCTGTCGCAGGGTGTGCCGCTGGAACGCTCGTCGGCCTTCTCGTCGGCCGCGCGACGCGCAGCGATCTCGTCGCGAGCCTCGCGGCGATCGCGACCTACTTTGCAGCAATGGCCTGGTACGAACTGAACGCGCGCACGGTGGTCTGGGACGTGATGACCCAGCAACTCAAGTTCACTTCGATTCACGCCGGTATAGTCGCCGTCGTTGGAGTCGCCTTCGTCGCCGGCGCGCTGCTGACCTGGCGTCGCACGACGGACTCACCGGTTCGCCCGCTCGCAGCTGTGGTTACGCTGGTGGTCGTTGCGTTGATCGCTCGAGGAGCCTCTACGTCGCTCGCGGTTGCACCGGACGATGCACCGAACATCCTTCTGATCACGATCGATACTCTGCGCGCCGACCACATTGGCGCCTACGGCTATAGCCGAGACACGAGCGCTCGACTCGACGCACTGGCGGCCGACGGCGTGCTCTACGAACGCTCGATCAGTCAAGCACCGAACACCCATCCGTCGATGGCCTCGATGCTCACGTCGCAGTATCCCTCGAGCCTGGGCGGAAAGGCGCTCAAGTACATTCACTACTCGCTCCCCACCCTCGCAGAGGTGTTGAACAACGCCGGTTACGACACCGCGGCGATCGTCAGCAATGTCTGGCTCAAAGAGCAGATGGGTTTCGACGAGGGCTTCTCGCACTTCGACCAAACGAGCGGTATGAGCGAGTTTTATGCGGAACAAGCGCGTATCCATTGGAAAGACGCGTCGCACATCACGAACGCGGCACTCGAGTGGCTCGACGCCGCGGCAACCAGCAAAGAAGAAACACGAGCTCCGTTCTTCTTGTGGCTCCACTACCTGGACCCGCATCATCCCTACGACCCGCCTGCCCCCTACGACACGAAGTTCAAGAACGCGCCGCACGACCACGTGGATTTTCTTGCCAAGCTGCGCGACATGCGCACGCGCGAACAAACGCGCCTCTTAGTGAAGATGGGTACCGGCGAGGAACGCGTCTCCGATGAAGAATTCCAGGCAATCGTCGATCAGTACGACGGTGAGATTGCTTTCAACGACATGGAAATCGGGAAAGTTCTCGATCGCGTAAGCGCCATGGGACTCGACGACAACACTTTGGTCATCGTGACGTCGGACCACGGCGAAGAGTTTCGAGACCACGCCGGCTGGGGGCATTCGCACAGCCTACATCGGGAACTTCTGCACGTGCCGCTGATCATACGCTACCCCGCGACGGTGAATGCTCCGGCCCGGGGGACACGAGTGCGTCAGCGCGTACGCACGCTCGACATCGCACCAACGATCATCGCAGCCGCCGAACAAGCGCTGCCCGATACCATGGCCGGCCGCGATCTGCACGGCGTCGTCGATGACGATCGCATAGCGATCAGTCAACTGAGCCGAAAGCATTGGACGTCTATTGCGATGGATAGTTGGAAACTCGTCATCCGACCGGACGACGACGTCGAAGCTGAGGACACCGAACTCTACGACCTCGAGACCGACCTGATGGAACACCGCAACGTCGCCGACCAGCATCCCGACCAAGTCACCCGCCTCTCTGCAGCGCTCGAAGAACACGTCGGTGCGTCAGCGGCGGCCGAGACAATCTCGAAAACGGCGGAACAGTTAGACCCCGCGACCAGAAAGCAGCTCGAAGCGCTGGGATACATAGACTAGTCCATGGCTCCGACCAGACTCGGCATCATTGCTCCCGAATTCCCGCCGAACGTGGGCGGCATGGCTACGTTGGCGCGCGGATTCGCTGACGAACTTGCACACAACACCGACGTTACCGTTTTCGCGCGTACCGACGAGCATGAAGATCGCACGCAGTATCAAGTCAGGCGCGTCATCGCCGACGATCTGGCGCACGATCGACGCGCGCTGGCGACCGCGCCCCCCGTAGACGCGTGGCTTGCGCTCAACGGCGGCCTAATCCCTTTGGCACCTCATCTCGACAAACCGTTCTTCGTCTATCTACACGGTAGCGATTTCTTGAATCCTTGGATTTCGTATGGAAGCGCGTGGATAGAGCGGATCAAGCGGCCGTATATGGCGGTCGTTCGCAAGTCGCTGAGGCGCGCCTCTCTTCGACGGCACATCGGTGGGGTACAGCATTTCTTCGTGAACAGCGCACGCACGTCCGAGCTGGCCCAACAGACAATGAGCGTTCCCGCGGCGCGGATCACCATCTGTCCACCCGGCGTCGACGATCGCTTCTTCCAAGACCACGCGAAACGAGACGACAAGCAGCACCTGCGATTGCTCACCGTCACTCGACTCACGCAACACAGCGCACGCAAGAACGTAGACGGTGTTCTCGACGCCGTCGCGGCAGTCGCGGGCGATATCGACGTTTCATACACGGTTGTCGGAGACGGCGACGACCGCGCCCGACTCGAGCAACACGCGCGAACGTTGAGAATCGCAGACCGCGTACGTTTCGCCGGACGCCTGAGCGACGAGGATCTCCTCACATGTTACCGCGAGGCCGATCTCTTCATCCTGGCGGCCAAAGCCACGCATCGCGACATCGAGGGCTTCGGCATCGTATACATGGAGGCGTCCGCCTCCGGGGTTCCCGTGATCTGCAGTCGTGCGGGGGGCGCCATCGACGCGGTGTCGGAAGGAGAAAACGGCCTTCTGATCCCCGACTCATCGCCCGAATCGATCGCGGAGGGCATCCGCGGGTTCGCCGCCAGGCGCGCACAGCTCACACCCGAGCGTGCACGCGCGGTCGCCGAGCGCTACAGGTGGACGAGCGTCACGGCGCAACTACGCGAACGGCTAATGGTCGAACTCGGAGCCGCCTGAGCGCTAATTTGATGCTTCCCTGGTCGGTACTCGCAATCGTCGCTCCTATCGTCGCATTCGTCGCACTGCGGATGCACCCGTACGCGCTTCTGCTACTCGATTTCCCGTCCATCGTGTTTGGAGCGGGCGACTGGCAGATCGCCGGTGTACGACTCGATCCCACCGACCTGATCCTACTCAGCATATTCGCCATCGCGCTGCTGCGACCGCCGCCGGACGCTACGCGGGCAAAACTACGGCCGATGTTCAAGATCTGGGTGGTACTCGGCGTGTGCATGTCGATCGCGTACATGTCGGCACCAATCAATCAGCCGGGACTGAGCGACCCCGTACGCATCGCCTATCAGCTCTATCGTTACTGCTGGCGACCGATCCTCTTCTATCCGCTCATGCTTGTACTGGTTCACAGCGACGCACGGCGCTTGGACAACGTCACTGCCGCGATACTGCTCGGCGGTGCGATGGCCGCGTCGATGGCCATCGTTCAGGGATACGGCGGCAACGACGCCGTCGGACCGTATGCGGGTCGCAACGCGCTTGGCGGCGGTTTGGTCGGGCCTTGCGTTCTGTCCATCGCGCTGGTCGCTATCGAGCAGCGTAAGCGACGCTGGCAGTTCGCCGTCATCGCGGCCGTGCTGGTCGCCCGCGGCCTCCTGTTCTGCGGATCGCGCGGCGCGTTCGTCGGCGCAGCGGCCGGAGTCTCTCTGTTCTTCGGTTTCTTTATGCTCAGCGGCGCGGGGATGACGAAAGTGCTGCGCTACGCGGGGGCCGGCGTCGGACTGGTGGTAATTCTCCTGATCGCCAACCCCGGCATTCTGGACCGCCCGTCGATCAAGCATCTGCTCAGCGCCACCGAGGGAACCGACGACGGCAACATGCAGTGGCGCATGCAGACACGTTGGCCTCACTTCATCGCGATGCTTCGCGAGAGCCCCTGGGTCGGTATCGGAACCGACAAAGACGAGTCTTTGAGCCGGACGGGGAACACGCCGCATAACGGCTACATCTCGCTAGCGCTGATCCACGGCCTACCCGTCGCCGTGATCTACCTGCTGTTCGGCATCAGCTCGATCCTTCGCGGTATTCAGGTCTACTCGCGCGCAGGCCCCTCGATCAACGACCGGCTTTTCGCATTGGCAGCCGCGTCTACGATTGCGGGAATCCTAGTGCACAATATCGTCGAAACGACGATCGTGGGGCCGTACACGCAAAATATCTTCTGGAGCCTCTGCGCATTGATAGGATGTAGGGCTGTGATCGCCCCGAGAACCATTCACCCGACGACGGTCGCTCCGAGCACCGCACCGACACGCTCGCAGCGCCCGGCGCCACGCCGAATGAAACCGGCGAACACGCCGCTCCCTCTGGGGCCGCCCGAGAGCGGAGACGCGTCGTGAGTCGCCCTCTCAAAGTAGCCTTCATCGGTGCACGCGGCGTCGGTGGGACGTACAGCGGTATCGAAACGTACTACGAAGAAATCGGCTCGCGATTGGCCGAGCGAGGGCACGAAGTCACGGCGTACTGTCGCAAGCACTTCACGCCCGACGTTGAGACATACCGCGGGATTCACGTCCGCCTACTGCCATCGCTCAACAACAAACATTTCGAAACGATCTCGCATAGCATCATTTCGACGATCGACGCCATGTTCCGCGATTACGATGTCATCCAGTACCACGCGATCGGTTCGGCGCCGCTTGCGCTGCTCCCGAGAGCGGTAGGCAGGAAAACCGTAGTTTCAGTACGCGGCCTGGACTGGCAACGCGCGAAGTGGGGCAAGTTCGCTCGTTTCGTACTGCAGTGCGGAGAGTGGGCGTCGGCGCGCTGCCCGAACGAGACCGTCGTCGTCTCGCACGTGCTTCAGGACTACTACGAAGCGACACACGGGAAGCGTCCTCACGTCATTCCGAACGCCGTATTGCCGGTGACACGCGTCGAACCGAACATTATTCGCCAGCAATATGGCCTGGAGAAAGACAGCTTCGTCCTGTACGCAGGCCGCATCTCACCGGAGAAGAATGTCGACGTCCTGCTGGAGGCGATGCGTCCGCATGCGAACGAGAAAACATTGGTTCTCGCGGGCGGCAGTAGCTACTCCGACGACTATATCGACAAGATCCGCGCAGCCGCATGGCCCGACGTGCGTTTCCTGGGCAGCGTTGATCGCGCAACCATGTGCGAGCTGCACTCGAACAACTACGCCTACGTACTGCCGTCCGTGATGGAAGGGTTGTCGATCTCGCTGCTCGAAGCGGTGAGCTACGGCAGCTGCATCATCACGACGGACATCCCTGAGAACCGCGAGGTCGTCGGTGACGCCGGCCTACTGTGCGAGATCGGATCGGTAGAGCAGCTGAGCAACCACCTCGGCAACCTGATCAACGACCCTGCCCTCCGCGAGCAGATGCGCGAGAGAGCAGCCGCGCGTGCGCTGGAGCAGCCCGACTGGGACGCCATCGCCGACCGCACGGAAGCCTTCTACATCGGCCTCGCCGGCACGTGAACGAAAAACGCCGCAACCTTTCGGGCTGCGGCGTTTCTCTACCTAGGAATCTGTTGCCTTAGTTAGCCAGCGGTACTGCTTCCTGCAGCTGCGGCGCACTGGGGCCCGGGCTCGGGGGGGGCGTTCCACCGCCGCCGTCCGGAGGAGGATCGGTACCACCGCCACCATCCGGAGGAGGATCGGTGCCGCCGCCGCCATCTGGAGGAGGATCGGTACCACCGCCGCCGCCGGTATCCGGAGGTACGCCGCCGCCGCCTTCGCCTTCGGAGCCGACTTCGTCCGCACCGACATCCCAGCTACCGTCGGCTGGGCGGACTCCGTCATCGATGTCGATACCTACCAACGATGGGATCGAAGCGCCCTGGTTACGCGCGCACGAATCACCGGTCGTCAGGTGGAGGTCACCCACGGACTTGTTCACGTACGACGGGACACACTCCACCGAGTTTGCGTCCTCGCCGGACTGCGACTGCCAAGACGAGAGGCTTTCGGTAACGTTACCGTTCCTCCATGTATACGTGCCTTTATCCGAGTAGCGATTGTTGTCCATCACCAATGAAGAAGGAGCGTACGTGAAGCGCGCGTTGCGCGAGCCGTTCGTGCCCGAGATGAGGTTGTTCCGGATCACATAATTGTCGTGTGCGCAGGTCGGGAAGTTGTTGTTACCTTCCGGTTTGCCAATCATGATCGCCGCGTAGCTCGAGCTGCTGATGTCGCCGTCACAGGTATTGTTGACGAACTGGATCTGGCCGCCGTGAGAGCCGCAGGATTTCTCGTAGCCTGTGTACGACCAGAAACACGCCTTGTAGCCGACGGCAGACGAGATGAAGTTGTTCGCGAACCGCGCGTTGGTGACGGTTTCGAAACTCTTGTCCTTGCCGGATTGAACTTGGATCGGAATGCGACCGGTTTCCGAATACTCCGACGCCGCGTTCGTGTAGCGCACGTAGTTGCGGCTGAAGTTGATATCGTCGATCGTTCGCTCACTCGGCTGTGCGCCGGAGCAGAATCCACCGTCATCCGGCTCGATACTGAGACCAACTCTGACGTCGATGAGGGCGTTGTTGATGATGTCCCAATCGCGTGAGCAGACGTTGGGAACGATCCCGATGACGTTGGATCGGTTCGAGGCCTTCCAGGCCCCCAGATTGCCGTCCATGATGTTGTCGAGGATCTCGATGCCGTCGATCATGCCCCACATCTTGATGAGATCAGCGGCCGGCAGCGACAACTCGGAAAGACCGGGGCAGCCGTTGTCGGTACACGCACCGTCGTCGCAAGGATGGACCGTGAACGTCACGTTCTTGATGCGCAACGGCCCCTGAACCGTAGGACCTTTCCCCTGACCGCCGCGCACGAAGTAGCCGCCGCACTGATCACAATCGATGTTCTCAATCGCCACGTACTGGTAAGTGTCGCCGCCGGCCAGCGAGTTGAACGTTTGTACGTTGCTGCACTTGGCCTTGTCTCTATTGATGTCGTCCATGGCCAAATCGTGGACATAGAAGTGATCGGCACCATGCGCCAGCGTCATGAAGCCGATGGATTTGTTGGCGCTGGTGGTCGTACCGTACCCACGGACTTCGAAGTGGCCCATCTCGAAGTAACCGGTTCCCAGGACGTCAGTCACCGAAAATGCGCGATCCAGACGATTCGTGGCGCCGTCGAGAACGGAAGTATCGTCGCTATCGAACGGAGGATAATTGCCGTCGTTGTCCTTGTCCCAGCCCACGATCATGGCGGGGTCACGCGGGTACTCGAAATCACGTACTTCGTTGCCGGATGCCTGCCGCGTATATTTGGTAGTACGGCCCGACGGCAATCGAACGTGCTGCTCGTTCTTACAAACGCCGGTGAAGCAGATGATGTCTTCGGCACCGTCGCCGTTGCCGTCAGAACGGTTGTTGATCGCGTGTGACAGCGAACGACACGGGCTGCCCGGGCTACCGCAACTCGACGAGTCGTTGCCCGAGCCGCAGTCCACATAGATCAGATCCTCAGCGGTGCCGTCACCGTCGGGATCGGATGTCGTACCGTCGCAGACGTTGCAGTCGGCCGCCTCGCCGATGATGCCGTTTCGATTCATATCGAAACCGCATGCTCGTCCCACGTAACCGCGCTCGAGCGGGCCGGCCGATGCCGGCGGGGTGGCGACGAGAAGTGTGCCTAAGATCGCAAGTGATAGGGCGAATGCTCTGCCCATTGTGGCCTCCAGTGTCCTTGCGGTGATCGTCCAGCGGCGGTCGCCAGGGATCCTCGCATCAAAACCTCTGTCTTTCCGGTAACTCTGCCGCGCCCGATGCGCTGTCAGATGCTCGACGTGGCCCGCGGGCCGACGCCGAAGGCTAAAAATCAGGCCGATATTGCACACTTATGAGCAACCATCTGCTGCGTGACAGAATAACCCGTGTGAGTATCTTAGCAATAGGCGTACCGCGGCAGCAACCCAGGCAGGACACCGAAATCCTAGACAAACCGGTGACTTACGCACAGGTTCGACATGTCACAGACAGCTGGTCCATCCGCGCCATGTCACAAATTTGTCGTTACTCTTTCGGCGAGCGGGACTACCGCGCTCCACCTGTGCTACCCGCGCCACGCGGCGGCATGACAAACGGTACAATAAGAAGGTCGGGTAGTCTCACCATGCTCAACGACTCCACACATCCGTCCCCCGGCGACGCCGCCGGAAAGCGGCGTCATGCCCGCGTGATCGACACTTGTCGGTCGTCAACGAGCACGTGCATTGAACGAGAACATGAGGGGCGCGTTGGCACCCGATGCGGCGACACCCGAATCACAGAAATCCCTTTTTCCACCTTGGTATTTCCCTCACCTGAGGCTACGCTCGGCAGTACTCGCGGTGCGCATCGAACTCGATGCCTACCCATCGCGAATCTATACTGTGCCAAGCCCGCCGCCCACGCGCTGTAGATGAACCGAAAATCCAGGAAGCAAATCGCACAAGCGCTCGCGGCCGGCATGGCTTGGACGGGGATCACGTCCACGTTGCGTGCTCGCCGGCGAAGGCGTGGCGATTTTCGCGTATTCATTCTCGACTACCACGAGGTCGAACGCGGGCCCATCGAGCCTGAGGGCGTGGTATCGCAGACACGCTTTCGCAGCCACGTACGCTTCCTGAAGAAGCACTTCGACATCGTCTCGCTCGCCGAAGCCGTAGATCGACTCGGTGCGAATGCCCCCCTCGACCGCGACAGCTTGGTACTCACGCTCGACGATGGCTACATCGGCAACTACGAGCACGCCTTCGGCGTCCTTCGCGACGAAGCCGTACCGGCGACCGTCTTCGTGGCAACGGCCTTCGTGGACGGACAACCGCTATGGACCGATCTCACACGCCGGGCGGTCGCACGCGCACGCAGCATGGAGCTGCCTGAGAGCTTGAGCGCCGAGCTGGAAGAGTTAGCGCCGGGATGGAAGCTCGGCGCCGACCCTGTCGAAACCCTCAAGCATCGCGCCCCGGATGTACGCAACGAGACGGTTGCACGCTTGCTCGAATCGACGGGTCGACCGGACGACGTCGCGCGCGCAATGAGCTGGCAACAGATCACCGAGATGGCCGCAGCCGGCATCGAGATCGGCGCGCACACGGTGAACCATCCGATCCTCCCGACGTTGTCGGCCGAACAACAACTCGAGGAAATCGACGCGTCGCGAAGCCGCATCACGGAGATGACGGGAATCGTGCCGACAGTCTTCGCGTATCCGAACGGCGACTACGACGAGAACAGTATCAACGCCTGTCGCCAACTGGGTTTTGCCGCAGCATGCACAACGCGACGCGGTTTCAACACACCGGGTTGCGATCGTTTTCGTCTCAACCGAATCGGCATCGGCGCCGATTCGAATCATCTGTTAGCCGCGCGGCTGACCGGAATTTTTGATCAACAACAGCGTGAACGAATGAGCGAAATGGGTCTCGTGCGATCACAGACGGCTCACGCGTGAGCGCCGATAAGACATCTCTAATCTATGGCTACTGAACGCGACATATACTCCAGACTGTTCGAGAAAGCGGTCTTTCCTCTGCTCGACAAAGCCAACGGGACGTCGATCGCGCCGAAGTTGGCCGAACTGCTCGCCAACGAGAAGAAGCCGGCCGACCGACTCGCCTACGAGCAGCGATCGAAGCTGGATCGTGCGGTCTCGCGCGTCGAGAAAAGTAGTACCTTCTACCAGCAGTTCTGGCAGACGGCCCCCGCCGATCGTCGCCTCCCGTCCAAGTTCGAAGCCCTCGATGGACTGCCGGTCATCACAAAGGACGACCTCCGCGGCGTCGACGGAAGTTTCCCTGAAGCCGGTTTTAAGGGACGCGCGCTGGTCACTCGTACCAGCGGATCCACCGGCGAACCGATGGTCTTCAAACGCTGCATGGAACAGGAGAGTTGGTTCTGGGCTCTGCGCTTCCGCATGTGGAACTGGGCCGGCTATCAGCCCGGCGATCGCTATCTCGAAATCAATCTCAACCCCCGCGTCGCTTGGAAGAAGCGGCTGCAGGATCGGCTGCTTCGTTGCAACTACCTGACGTTCAACGCCGACAACCAGGATTCGGCGCGAATCATCGACGCGCTACGGCGACACGACGTCCGCATGATCAACGGCTTCTCCTCGTCTCTGTACGTGCTGGCGCGTTACATGCTCGACAACGGCATCGAGAATCCGGGCGTTACAGGAATCACATCGACAGGTGACGGGCTGTATCCGACCTATCGAGAAACCATCGAAGAAGCGTTCGGGGTTCGCGTGCTCGACTACTATGGAGCGGGAGGCGAGGGCTTCCATGTCGCGAGCCAGTGCCCACACAGCGGCGAGCGCTACCACATTCATCCCGAGAACGCGGTCATCGAACTTCTCGACTCCAACGGTCCGGTCGAACCGGGCGTCCCGGGACGCGTGGTGCTCACACAGTTCGACAACCACGCGATGCCGCTGGTTCGCTACGAACTCGGCGATGTTGCCATCGCCAGCGACCATAAAGAGATCTGCGAATGCGGCCGCACGCTGCCATTCCTGGAATCGGTCGAAGGCCGCGTACCCGATCTGATCGTATCCAACTCCGGCGGCTTCCTGGTTCCGCACTTCTTCGTGGTACTGTTCAAGTCGCTCGAAGGGGTTCGCTTCTATCAGATCCGCCAGGACGAAGTCGGCCACGCCGAGGTTCGCATGGTGGGACACGACGGTGTCTTACGTGCAGACGTCGAACGCCGCGTTACGCAAGCGTTCGGCGAAGCCACCAACAACAGCATGGATCTCACGTTTACTTGGACGGACGACATCCCCCTTACCGGAGCCGGCAAGCGCCGGCTCGTCATTTCATCGGTGAGCGCCGACGTACTCGGCGCCGCACAACGCCGACCGGCCGTGGGAGCCGAGTAGATGACGCCACCGGAACTCGCTCTGGAACAAGGCATGGCCAAAATCGACAAGCGCAACGCGCGTAAGAAAGCGGCGGCCGGCCAGCCCACCATGCCCACTGTGCCCACTATCCCCGAGTCGCCCACCGCACCGGTCGAGGTCGTCGGCAGGGTGTTGTTTCTGATCACGACGACGGATTTCGGCGGAACGGAATCGATTCTCCTAGAGCTGGTAAAGCGCATGCGCGGTCGCGGCTTGGAGCTCGAAGTGTGCTCACTGTGCGCACCGGGACAGATCGGCCGCGAGATCGAAGCAGCCGGCATTCGCGTGACTACGCTGGACATGGCCGCCGATGCGTCGTTTTCCGAGTTGGTGAAGGGCGCCTGGCGCCTCGCGCGCATGCTCGACGATCGCAAGATCGACCTCGCGCAGACCTTCCTCTACCGAGCCAACGTTGTCGGCGCGATCGCGGCGAAGCTCTCGAAACGCAAGCCCGTGCTGATATCGAGTCAGCGCAGCTTGAACCCTCGCGGCTTTCGTACCGCCGCGCGTGCCGTGCGCTGGACCCGCCGATTTTCCGATCTAGTCGTCGCCGTCTCCGATGCCGTACGCGACGAGGTGCTGACTACAGAGAAGACCCGCGGCGACAAAGTCGTAGTCATCCGCAACGGCGTGGACACCGATCTCTTCGCACCTCGAGACGGATCCGCCATGCGCGCAGCGCTCGGGCTTCGAGACGATGTGTTGGTGGTCGGAGGTGTAGGCCGCCTAGCGCCGGTCAAAGGCTTCGAGCATTTGGTCAACGCAACGGCTCTGGCCATCGAACGCGGCGTGGACGTCGAAACCGTCCTCGTCGGAGACGGGCCGCAGCGCGCCGAATTGGAAGCGCTGGCAGACACCCTCGGAATCGCCGAGCACGTTCATTTCCTGGGCATGCGCCGCGACCTACCCGAGCTATACGCGGCACTAGATGTCTTCGCACTCCCTTCCGTACAGGAAGGTTCACCGAACGCTCTGATGGAAGCGATGGCGTCGGGTCTTCCCGTAATCGCGTCGCCCGTCGGCGGCGTGCCGGAGATCATCGACGATCGTCACTCAGGCATCCTCGTCGAAGCGGCGGATGCCGAGCGCTGGGCAGACGCCATCGAGCGTCTCGACGGCGCACCTCGACTTCGCGCGGACCTCGGTCGCAACGCCCGTGAGGCGGCGCTCGAATCGCTGGATATCGAGATGACCGTCAACAGCCATGCCGAGCTCTATGCAAACATGATTCGCGACCGTAGATCCTAACCCTCGGCCTCGCGGTCGGCTATACTGATACGCTCTCGGCCGACATGAAAATCGCATACTTCCACTACATCTACGGGAGCGGGACTCCACTGGCTCACGTGAACCAGTTCTCCGAGGCCGCACGCGATCTCGGGCACGAGGTCACGATTCACTCGATGAATCTCGCCCAGCCCCCCGCCAGCAGCAATAGCAGCGTGCCCGCCGATCCCACGCCGGGCCGCCCACCGCTGCGCGAGCGACTGAAGAAACGCTTGTCGCGTTATCTGCACGAGCCCAAGGAACTGATCTGGAACCGCGCCTATGCTCGTCGCGAAACAGAAATACTGAAGACCGATCGCCCAGATGTCGCGGTCGTCCGCTGCCACAATCTCACCTTCGCAGAAGTCCTGGCGGCTCGCGCAACCGGCGTGCCCGTGGTGCTCGAGGTGAACGCACCTGCCGCAGAAAGCCTGCGCTACTACGACGAGTACGTACACATCCCCGGCGCGGGCGTTCTTACGGAACGCTTCAAACTGCGCCGTGCCGATCGGCTCGTAGTGGTTTCCGAGGCACTGCGCGACCATCTTGTCGAAACTCACGGCCTCGATGCGCAGCGGATCACCGTCAATCACAATGGCGCAGACCCGCAGCGGTTCACGCCGGAGACCGACGGCACCGCGCTGCGAGCGCAGTACGGATTCGGAGACGCTCCAGTCATCGGGTTCGTCGGCAGCTTCCACCCCTGGCACGGAATCGACGTCCTTCAGGCGGCGATCGAGGCGTTAGCGCCCGAGGGAGTCCGCTTCATGACGGTCGGCGAAGGCGGCGCATCGGCTGAATTCAAGAAGTGGCTCGACGAACGCGGATTCTCCGACAGCGTGACGTTCGTCGGCGCGGTTCCGCACGACGAGGTTCCTCGCTATATGGCCGCGCTCGACATCGGCTTCGTGCCTGATTCCAACTTCTACGGTTCCTCGCTGAAACTGTTCGAATACATGGCGGCCGGCAAGGCCACTGTAACCCCCGCGTACCGACCGTTCTCGGAAGTAGTCGAGCACGGCAGCGACGGTTTGCTCTTCGAACCACGCAATATCGAGGACGCCCTCGAGTGCCTGCGCACACTCGCCTTCGATAGCAGCCGCCGCAAGGAGATCGCCGATCGCGGTCGCGCAACGATCCTCGATGGATACACCTGGCGCCACAACGCACAGCGGGTCATCGCAGCGTGCGAAGCCGCGGTGAGCGCGAGGACCTCCTAGCCGATGGCTGCCGACAACCACGATCTAGGACGCACCGTTCGCGTCGGCCTGGCCTTGACGGGCAGTGCGGACTCGCTTCGCCACATTCTCGAGTTCACGACCGGCATCATACTGGCCCGCCTACTCATGCCGGCCGACTTCGGCATCATCGCCGTCGTCTCGAGCTTCATGCAGATCTCATACGTCGTGGGCAACTTCGGCATGGCAGGCGCGATCGTACAGGCCGATGAGCTAGAAGACGGCGATTGTCACACGGCAACCGCAGTCTCAGCCGGCGTCGCCGCGCTCCTGACCCTCGCCGGCATCGCCCTCGCTCCACAGGCAGCCGTCTTCTTCGCGATGCCGGCGCTCGCCGAAGTCATGCCGATCATGGCGGTGCAGATCACGATGGCCGGTCTTTCGAGCATCCCTTTGGCGCTATTGCGCCGAGAGTTCCGCTTCGGCCGCGTGGCGATCGCAGAAGCGGGCGGCGCCGCAATCTACGCGATCATCGGCATCGGCCTCGCGGTCAACGCATACGGTGTCTGGAGTCTCGTATGGGCCCCGCTCGCTTCGGCGCTGTGGATTCTCATATCGTCGACCGCACTGGCCCGGTACGTCCCCCTGCCCTTGATCAACCGACGATCCATGGCGAAATTCTGGCGTTTCGGTAGCGGCCTCACCCTGAAGAACCTATTCGTGTATGTCGGCCGCAACGTCGACAATTTCATCGTCGCTCGAGCACTCGGGGATGCCGCCACCGGCGTTTACAATCGTGCGTTCAATCTGACGAGAATGCCGCAAACCAGACTGGTGGGCATTCTGTATCGCGTGTGTTTCCCAGCGTTTTGCCGCCTGCGCAATGACAAACCCCGCTTTCATGACTGGTACCTGCGCGCAACAACGGCCGTCGCTGTAGGCATCACGCCGCTGCTGCTCGGCCTGTGTGCCGTTGCAGGCGACTTCACCGTGGCGCTACTCGGCGAACACTGGTCCGGGATGATCACGCCGCTTCAGATTCTCTGCGTGTCGGCGCTGATCAGTTGCCTGCACACGCTCGGAGGCGCCGCCATCGAGGCTACCGGGCGCGTGCACTATGAAGTGTACACGCAGTCGATCTACTCGGTATTGGTCGTCGTCGGCTGTCTGGTCGGAACGCGCTGGGGAATCAACGGCGTCGCCGTCGGCGTACTCTGCGCGTCCGTCTCGCTGTACACGATGAAAGCTTTCACGATCCGGGCAGCGACGGGCCTACCGATCGCCTCCTATATTGGTGCCGTCGTGCCGTCCGTATTGTCCGGCGCCGTCATGTGCGGTGCGGTCGTGGCATTCGGCCAAAGCGACCTCGCACCTGCCGACATCTGGCTGCGACTACTGAGCTGCGTCGCGGTTGGCGCGATCATCTATCCGATCGCCATCGCGATCATCGCACGCGAGCACCTGCGATTGGTGCTCACCCAGGGCCGTCTGATGTTCGGCCGCAACACCGATACTTCCACCGAAGCGAGCGCAAGCAGCACGTCGTGATCGTCGTCTACCACGGAATCCTCCCCTACGACCGCAGCCGGCATCGCGGCATGATGGCTGCCTATGGCAAGCGCGTGCCATTGGTTTACGTCGATCCCGATACCGAACGACAGGTTCCCAGCGATCGTAGCGCGACGACCGTGCTCACCCGTCTCGGTGCAGATCCCGCGCCCGGCTGCTATCCGATTGCCCTCGAATCGATTCTTCCCGGCGGTCGCTTCCGGCCCATTGCGCGGGCGAATCGCTGGCTCGCCATTCGCAAGCTCATCGCGAGTCTGCGCGAACAGACCGGCCGGCAGGTCGTCTTGATCAATCAGCAACCGGGCCTACTGCCGACTCTGCGCCGCATCGGTGCCGACGCGACGGTCTACGAAATTCGGGACGACTACGTCTCCCTTGCTCTCGACGACAAATCGGCCGCGCGAACGCAATCCGCGCATGATCGACTGCTATCCGAAGCAGACCAGGTCTGGGCAATCTCCAGGGCGCTGGTAGACGCCGCGGCGTCGCAACGCCCCGACACACTGCTCACCGGCGTAGGTGTGGAGTATCAAGACTTCGCTACGGCCGACGAGTCGCTAGCCCCCGAAGCGCTGCGTTCGCTCAGCCGGCCGCGGGTCGGCCTGGTCGGAAACCTGAACGACCGCGTCGATTGGAGGCTGCTCGAGGACATCGCCCGCGCGCGGCCGCAATGGCAGGTCGTCGTCGTGGGGCCCGTCTATCATTCGAGCGATGCGGCGCGGATCGGACTGGAGAACCTCGTCGCCCTCGAAAACGCCCACCACATCGGCGCCGTGGCACAGGACGCGCTCGCGCCGACCATCGCCGCACTCGATGTCTGCCTCATTCCCTACCGGCTCACACAGGCTACGTTGCGCATCAATTCGCTGAAGGTCTATCAGTATCTGGCGGTCGGGCGTCCGGTAGTCGCCAGTCGGATCCCCTCGATCAACGAACTAGCGGATGTGGTCGCCTGCGTGGCCCCCGAGGGTTTCATCGGCGCCATTGAAGCCGCCCTCGACGACCGCGCACACGACGACCAACGCCGCAGTCGTGCCGCCATGTTCGACTGGCCGGCCATCGTGGCCGATCAACTTCGTTTCCTGGAAAAGCAGCTCGACCCTGTCTACGGGGACCGTCGATGAGCGATACGGCACGACGCGACCTCAGAGCGCGGCCGCGTGGCCTTCCGAACGCAGTCTGGACGGCAGCGATCGCGCTCGGACTGATCGTCCTGTTCTTCGTGTTGCAGCGCATGAGCGCGTTCAAACCGCTGGATCACGACGAGCATCAATTCATCGCCAGCGGCGCGACATGGGCACGCTACGGGTGGCTGCCCTACGTCGACGCCCCCTATCATCACCTGCCCTATCTCTCCTTCCTTTACGCTGCCGTATTCTCGGTGTCGGACACTCTGCTCGGATCAGCCCGGACCGTTTCGGTGCTAGGCGCAGTCGGCATCGCCGCACTTACGGGCTACGCAAGTGCGCAGGCGTTTGCGAGGCGCTGCCATACGACACCGGCCGCACCGGCGACGCGGGCGGCGATTGCCACCGCAGCAGTGGTCGTCCTCATCTCGAACCCGATCTTTGTTTACACGAGCGGACGAGCTTGGAACCACGACTTGGCGGTCCTGTTCACGATGTCGGCAGCGCTCATTCACATGCGCTGGCTGCGCTCCGCCGGAAGCGGCAATTCCAGCAGCGGTGCGAGCACCGCCGCATTGGTCGCGGGCGGCGCGCTATTGGGACTCGGTGTCGGCATTCGATCGTCGTTCGCGCTCGTGATCCCCGCGTTCGCTGCGTCCTTCCTAGTGCTGGGAAATGCCAAACTCGACGAGCGTGCACGAGCGATCGGTGCGTTCGCGGTCGGTGGATTCTTGGCGCTCGTACCGGTGCTCTACTTCCTCGGTATCGCTCCGCAACAGTTCGCTTTCGGGAACTTCCGATACAACACGGAACTCAATACTGAATACCGCCGCATCACCGAGTGGAACGTCGCGATGGATCTTGGCGGTAAGCTCGACTATCTCGCCACCGAGGTCCTCTCGCACCGCCGCAACAGCCTGCTGCTTGCCGCCTACATCGTTTCGCTCGCGTCGGCATGGTCTGCAATGCGCAGATCCGGCGTACGCAAAAACAGGAACGGCAACGTTCACAACGAAGTATTCGTAGGACTGCTGCTCGCCTGTCTTCTCGGCGCCGCGTGGAGTCCGACGCCGACGTGGTACCAGTACTTCTTTCCACTCGTCCCGTTGCTGATCGTCGGTTGCGCGCACGCACTCGCGCGACATGAGGACTTGCGATCGGCAGCACTACCGACCTTAGTCGTAGTACTACTCGCACTCACCAGTCTCGCCGGACTTCGCCACTACATTCCGTCACTCACCGGCACTGCCGGAATGTCGCGTGTGGCGTTCACGAGCAGTGTGGGTGCCGAAATTCGCGACATCACTCCTCCGGGACGGGTCGCGACGCTGGGGCCGATCTTCGCACTCGAAGCAGGGCGCGAGATCTATCCGTGGCTCGCAACCGGCCCCTTCTCGATCCGTACCGCCGGTCTCGTGGAACCCGAACTCAGACGCTCTTTCGTTATCGTCGCGCCCGACGAGCTGTTCGCGGCGCTCGAACAAGATCCACCGGTAGCCGTTCTCACCGGCATTGAGCAGGGTGACGACGCGCAACTCGAAGCACCGCTGGCTGAGTTCGCTCGCAAGCGTGGGATGCAGCCACACACACTGACCGGAGGCATCATCGCCTGGGTCGCCGAATCTCCCTGAAGACTGCCTCAATTTGAGACGTCCGGCGTCCGTACGGACTGCGTGCATTACCGCGTGGGTAGTCTCCCCCCCGATTAGGTTGCAGGACTGCAATCCATCTTCGTGGCTGCACGATCGCCCACCTGCACAACCGTCGTGAGGCCCCCCCGAAATCGTGGTAATTAGTGGGGTGTGAGTTTCACGCCCTCGATTGCACCATGGCCCAGCACTTGCTCAATCTAGGATCGGGGAATTGCTCTCATATCGAGACCAATCCAACGCTGTCATCGGACCGCGGTACTGCCGGACCGTCTGGACGCAAGAGCGACCGAGGGAGTCCGGCATAGAGAACAAACGCGCCGATGCATCGTCGAACAGATTCACGACATACGAGGTAGTAACTTGATTCGTCTGACCTACATCTTCTCTCTCCTAATGATCGCCCTGCCGCTAGCTGGAGTCACCACCCTCGCGATTCCGAGCGACGCGCTCGCGACCGCCTGCGCGATCCCTCCGGCCGGCGACGCGGACTGTGACGGCATCGCGGACGGTGCCGACCCTTGCGCAGCTGAGACGCTCAACCGCTGCGTGGGCGCGGTGGCCGAATGCCGCTTGGGACCTCCCGGCGTGCAGGACTGCATCGCGGGAGAAGCGCTACGCTTGAACGTCGGAAATACCGGCGATCTCACCGACTGCAACGGCGACACCTGGCTCGAGGACGAGGGGCCTGGAAAGAACGGTAGCGGCCCAGTCACGAGCGCGCCCATCACGGCGCAGTTTGGCTGTACAAGTGACGGCAGCACCGAAACGCTGATCGGGTCGGAGAACTCGGCAAACAACGTGTTGTCGCGAAGCTACCCGATCGCTCACGGTACGTACGTCGTAAATCTGTTGTTCGCAGAGACCAACAGCGACCGCTGCAACGTTGGCGATCGTACCGCCGACATCGAGATCGAAGGCGCACTCGTATACGGCGGCCCACTCGAGGGGGACGGTTTCGACCAGTACGCTGTCTCGCTCGCACAGAACGGCGGCGGCGATGCCTGCGGCGGACTGGTAGTACGCAGCATCTCCGGCGTGACCGTCACCGACGGCGCACTGGACATTGTCCTCACCGAAGACGACGTCATCGGTGACAAGAGTTCCGCACTGAAAGCCGTCGAGATTCTCGTCGAGAGCCTCCCCTGCGCAGTGAACGATGACGATGACGGCGACGGTGTATGTGACGGTGCCGATAACTGCCCGCTTACCTACAACCCCGATCAAGCCGACAGCGGCGACGGTGACGGCGTCGGCGACATCTGCGACAACTGCGTGAACGATAGCAACGCAGGCCAGGAAGACGCCGACTTCGACGCAATCGGCGATGCCTGCGACGTCTGTGACGGCGACGGCTGCAACGATGATGACAACGACGGGATCTGCAACGGGAGCGGCTTCGACGCGCCCAAGTCCGGCGACGAAGACAACTGCCCCGAAGACGCCAACTCCAACCAGAACGATGCCGATGGCGACGGTCGCGGCAACGTTTGCGATACCTGCCCGAACGATTCGGGCGCCTCAGAGGACGCCTGCCTCGGCACCGGGCACTGGCACACAACCGCGCCGGCCACGATCTCACGCCACGAAGTGGGCGTCGCCTCGGTTGACGGCCTCATCTACCTGATTGGCGGCGAGCAGACAGGAATCACGGAAATCTACGACCCGGCCGACGACACCTGGACCAACGGTCCGGCGCTGCCGCAGCGTGTGGACCACATGCAGCCGGTAGTCATAAAGAAGAAGATATACGTGGTTGGCGGCCTCACGAACTTCCCGGGACCGTCCGTCACGCAGAACGTTGTTCTCGACACCGAAGACCTCGGTGCCGGATGGCAGCTACTGGCACCGATGCCGGCCGCTCGTGGCGCCATGGGCTGTGCGGCACACGGCGTGATGATCTACTGCGCCGGCGGTCTCGCGGCCGCAGCCGGAGATACGGCAGTGGCTACCATGGAGGCCTACAACACGGTTACCGACGAGTGGGTGACCGGACTGGCCGATATGCCGATCGTACGCGACCACTTCGCCGCTCAGGTAATCGACGGCAAGTTCTACGCGATCAGCGGCAGGGACACGCTGGTCCTCAACACGAACGTCCGCACCGACATCTACGACATTGCCGGCGATAGCTGGTCCCAAGGCGCGGACATGCCGAGCCCCGGAACCGGCGGGTACGGTTCGGTCGCAATCGACGGGCGTATACTCGTCATCGGCGGCCAAGGCGGCACCTCGAATATTCTGATCTTCGGCGACGTGCGCGAGTACGACCCGGTCCGCAACAGCTGGCGTATTCTCACCAGCATGATCACGCCGCGCCACGGTGTCGGCGCCGCGGTATCACGACGCGCGGACGGCATTCATCCACGTGTCTACGTGCCCACCGGTGGCCCGAGCTTCGGTGGTTCGAATACGCCCATCCAAGAAGCCTTCGGGTGGTCGGCCTGCTCGGCCGATAGCGGCTGTAACGACGGCAACGACTGTACCGACGATACCTGCGACGGCGGCAGTTGCGTGTTCTCGAACAATGCGGCCGCCTGCGAAGATGGGCTGTTCTGTACCGTTGACGATGTCTGCTCGGGAGGCAGCTGCAGCGGCGGCATCGCCAACACCTGCGATGATGCGAACGCCTGCACGAGCGACTCCTGTGACGAAATCACCTTCTGCACCAACACAGCGGTCGCCGAAGGGAGCGATTGCGAAGACGGCCTGTTCTGCAACGGCGCAGAGAGCTGCGACGCGGCCGGCAGCTGTCTGGCCGGCACGCCTCCGGTTACCAACGACGGTGTAGGTTGCACGGACGACACCTGCGACGAGATCAACGATGTCGTCGTCAATGCGACGAACAACGCCAACTGTGACGATGGCCAGTTCTGCAACGGCTCCGAGAGCTGCGATGCGGCTCTCGACTGCCAGGCAGGCACCGCACCCGCGTCGGATGACGGCGTCGCCTGCACGGACGACAGCTGCGACGAGATCAACGACGTCATCGTCAACGCGACCAACAACGCCAACTGCGACGATGCCCAGTTCTGCAACGGCTCGGAGACCTGCGATGCAGTCCTCGACTGCCGAGCCGGCACCCCGCCCGTTAGCAACGACGGCGTAGGTTGCACGGACGACGCCTGCGACGAGATCAACGACGTCATCGTCAACACCCCCAACAACGCCAACTGCGATGATGCGCAGTTCTGTAACGGCGCGGAGACCTGCGACGCGGCACTCGACTGCCAGGCAGGCACCGCACCCGCGGCCGACGACGGCGTGGCCTGCACCGACGACAGCTGTGATGAAGTCGGCGATGTCATCGTCAATGCTGCGAACGATGCCAACTGCGACGACGCCCAGTTCTGCAACGGCTCGGAGACCTGCGACGCGGCACTCGACTGCCAGGCGGGCACGGCGCCTGCGGCCGACGACGGAGTCGCTTGCACCGACGACATCTGTGATGAAGTCAACGATCTCATCGTCAATACGGCGAACGATGCCAACTGCGACGACACCCAGTTCTGTAACGGCGCGGAGACCTGCGACGCGGCACTCGACTGCCAGGCGGGCACCGCACCCGCGTCGGATGACGGCGTGGCGTGCACGGACGATAGCTGTGACGAAGTCGCCGATGTCATCGTCAACACCCCCAACAACGCCAACTGCGACGACGCCCAGTTCTGCAACGGCGCGGAGACCTGCGACGCGGCTCTAGACTGCCAGGCGGGTACCGCACCCGCGTCGGATGACGGCGTGGCGTGCACGGACGACAGCTGTGACGAAGTCGGCGATGTCATCGTCAACACCCCGAACAACGCCAACTGCGACGACGCCCAGTTCTGTAACGGCGCGGAGACCTGCGACGCGGCTCTCGATTGCCAGGCGGGCACGGCGCCTACGGCCGACGACGGAATCGCTTGCACCGACGACAGCTGCGACGAGGTCAGCGATGTCATCGTCAACACCGCCAACAACGCCAATTGCGACGATGCCGCGTTCTGCAACGGCTCAGAGACGTGTGACGCGGCGCTGGGCTGCCAAGCCGGCACCTCTCCTTGCATCGACGGCGTAGCATGTACCGTCGACGCCTGTGACGAGAACAGCGACAACTGCGCATACGCACCTTCCGATGCGGCCTGCGACGACGGTCGCGCCTGCAACGGCATCGAGATGTGCGACGCGACGACGGGCTGCCAGCAGACATCGTCCCCAGGGTGCGAAGACCTCGATGACGAGTGCAACGTCGGTACTTGCAACGACGATGTCGGCGGCTGCGAGGCGGTTGCGCTGGCCGACGGCACCGGCTGCGAAGACGGCAACAGCTGCACCACCGAAGATCAGTGCCAGGTAGGCGTGTGTGAGCGCACGAGCTTCTGCGGCGTCCCCGCCAGTCGTGGCGCGAAACCGACGTCGACCGACGCACTATTCATCCTGCGGACTTCGGTGGGCCTGGAGATCTGCCCGCTCTGCGAATGCGACGTGAACGACGACGACACGACCACGGTTGTCGATGCGCTCACCGCGCTGCGCGTATCGGTTGAACTACCAGGCGATCTCGCGTGCTTCGAGCCCCTTGAAGACGAGTAATGGATGGCTATTAGTTGAGTAGAGAGACAATGCGGCTGCTTTGAGGGAGGCCGCCGCAAGGACGCAAGAGAAGGAAATAGCGGACGCCTGGGCGGGCGTCGTAAGACAACATACAGCGCGTGTATCCGGCTCGGTGAATTCGAGCCGGGGTACTCCGCGCGACCGAACTTGAGCATTTCGTGACGTCATCACGCAAAAGCGCGAGCCACTACTGCGCTGTCGCAACGTTGCACGATCACGGCTCTTCCCCGATCGGGGGAGAGCCGCGTATAGCGCCTCCTTCGGGGGGGTGCTCCATGGCTCGGGACTTGCTGAACAGGGGGTGTAGTCGATGTTGAGAATATCGCAATGGGGAAAGGAAATTTAGCCCATTGCGATCTGCATCGTTTTTGAATCATGTTAGAGGAAACGAAACCGAACCTCGCGAGAAACGCACAGCCTGCCCGGTCGAGTTCGCCGTACTCGTCCAGTGCGTTTCGCATGTCATTTGCGATGCCGGACCACGACGATCCTTGTGATCGCCACGTGGGGAATCGCGGGGTCGTCGGTTTACGCCCCCGCCGCTTGCTAGGAGACCAAATGCGTCTGAACGAACGCACCTATACCTCCCTGACGACCGTTCGGCACCCTGCCGCAGTCTTCATGGTTGCCATTTTTCTCGCAGGCGCTTGCCTGCTGAGCTTTTCGAGCTCCGCGCACGCCCAGGTCTGCGCGACCAACGGAGACTGCAACGACTCCGTCAGTTGCACGACAGACACCTGCGTAGGGCTGCTCTGCGATTTCGCAGACAACTGCGGCGCCGGCACGGCCTGCAATCACGGCGCGGATGCCTGCCAGTCCAACGCGGGTGACCCCGACAACGACGGCTTGTCCGATGCGGCAGACCCCTGCCCGTTCGACGCACGCAACGCCTGCTACGGCATGGTCGCGCTCGATCCGTTCACGGCGCGCCCCCTGCGCATCAACGCCAACACCTCCAGCACCCTCGAATGCGCCGGCGACAAGGTGGATTGCAACGGCGACCTGTGGATCGCCGATCAGGACTTCAACGATCCGTTGAAAGCCAACGTCTGTAACCTCAACGGCGGCGCTGAAGCCTGCTCGATTACCGGCATCACCACGCTTTTCGGTTGCGAAGACGAGACCACGGAAGACATCTTCCAATGCGACCATTCGGACACGAACCCGGCTCCTAACCTCATTTACGACTTCGACGTCGCCGACGGCACGTACCTGGTCAACGTTTTCTTCGCCAACACGTTTACCGACACGTCGGGCATCGGCGATCGCGTATTCGACATCATGTTCGAGGGCGTGACGGTCTACAACGATTTCGACCAAGTGGCGGCAGCCGGCGGCAGCGGCATCGCGGTCGTGCGATCGGCCGTCGTCACGGTATCGGACAGCAACGGCCTGACGGTCGAATTCGGCCGCGAGAGCAACTCCCCCTCCGTCAAGGCATTCGAGATCCTCGGAGCCGACGCGGGTACCTGCACCACGAGCGTCACGTGCCCAACGCACACGACCTGCAATCCGGTCAACGGCCTGTGTGAGATGGACTCCGGATTCACGAAAGAGACGGTCGCATCCGGGCTCGTCAAGCCGACTTCTCTGGAGTTCCTACCCGACGGACGCATCCTCGTGCTCGAGAAGCGCGGCAAGATCTACATCTACGACGCGAGCACCGTGCCGGCGACGCAGTCGATCTTCCTCGATATCCCGGACGTGCTCGACACGAGCGAAGCCGGCCTGCTCGATATCACCCTCGACCCCGACTACACGACGAACGGGTACTTCTACGTCTTCTACGCCCACGACAGTAACAATACGCATCGCATCTCGCGCTACACGAGCCTCGGCAGTACTGCGGATCCGCTGAGCGAGCTCATGCTGTGGGAAGACGACGAAGCCTTCGGCAACTGCTGCCACTACGGCGGCGGGCTAGACTTCGGCCCCGACGGCAAGCTCTACATGAGCCTCGGTGAGAAGTACGACCCGGTGAAAGCGCAGGACCTGACGCTCGCAGCGGGCAGCGTCATTCGCATCAACAAGAACGGAACGATCCCGATTGACAACGTTGCCAACGACAACCAGTGCAGCGTGTCGCTCACGGCGTGCAACGCGGACATCGATTGCCCCGGCGTTGAAACTTGCGTTCTAGGACCGAACAACGACGCGATCTGGGCTTACGGCTTCCGCAATCCGTTTCGCGCCTATTGGGACGATGCCACCGGTCGCTACTTCATTGCCGATCTCGGCTTCAACACCTTCGAGACGATCAACCTAGGTCAGGCCGGCGGCAACTACGGTTGGCCGAATTGTGAATTGAACTGTGGGGATCCGGGCACGTTCATCGACCCCATCTTTCACCAACGGCACGTCGGCGGCGGCTTCGGCATCGTCGGCGGTCACGTATACCACGGCACACAGTTCCCGACCGGCTATCAGAATGCGTACTTCTACGGAGACTACGCCGCGCTGTTCATTCGCTATCTGACGTTCGACGCAACTGGAACCATCGTCACCGGCAAGTACGAATTCGAGAAGAACGCGGGCTCCGTCGTTGCTCTAGAGTTCAGCCCCGACGGTTCGCTCTATTGGCTCGACTACGCCGCCGGCGAACTTAAACGCAAAGTCTTCGAAGCGGGCAATCAGGCACCGACGATCACGTCCGCGACCGCGACGCCGGACAACGGCGCTGCAACGCTGAGCGTGGCGTTCAGTGCCACCGCCAACGACACCGAGACGGACCCGCTCACCTATCGCTGGATCTTCGGCGACGGCACCCCGGATGCGTTCGGCGCGAGCGTCCCCCACGACTACACCGTCAACGGCGTCTACAACGCGCAGGTCATCGTTTCGGACCCGACGCACGACGTCGCATCCGACATCATCGAGATCGCCGTCGGCGTAGCGCCGCAAGCCAGCATCGATGCGCCTACCAGCGGGTGCACCTTCGAAGCCGGCGAGATGATTGCGTACAGCGGCAGCGTCATCGACGACGAAGTCCTCGACGGTACCCATTTCGAGTGGAGCATCGAGCTCATCCACGCCGACCACAGCCATCCGCGTCTAGGCCCGATATCGGGAACCAGCGGAAGCTACACCGCTCCGAACAACGGTCACCCCTACGGCGACGGTGCGTTCCTCAGAATTGAGCTGAAGGTGACGGACTCCGACGGTCTGTCGGACACAGTCACGCGCGACTGCAACCCGGACCTCGTAAATCTCACCTTCGACACCGTCCCGGCCGGGCTGCAGGTGCTGATCGACGGTATTTTCGAAACCGCACCGTCGATCTTCGAAGAAGCGAAAGGCTACGTGTACACGATCGACACGATAAGCCCGCAGTGCTCCGCTGACGTAGAGCAGACCTTCTCAAGCTGGTCGGACAGCGGAGCCATGCAGCACCAAATTACGGTTCCGACCGTCGACACGAGCTACACCGCGACATTTGCGGCAAGCGGCGTGTGCGCGCCCACCGGAGACCCGGACAACGACGGGCTCCCTGGTGCCACCGACCCCTGCCCGTTCGAAACTCGCAACACCTGTTTCGGAGGCGTAGCCACCGACCAAACCACGCTTACTCCGATTCGCGTCAACACCTACGTCGGCGCCGCGGAGTGCGGCGGCGGTAAGACCGATTGTAACGGCGACGTTTGGTTCACCGACTTTGGGTACAATACCGCGGCCAGTGCCAGCGTTTGCGATCTCGGCGGCGGCGGCGAGCTCTGCACGATCACGGGCATCACGTCGCTGTTCGGTTGCGAGGACGAGTCGACGGAAGATCTCTTCCAGTGCGACCACTTCGACAAGGCGGCGGCACCAAACCTGACCTACGATTTCGACGTTCCCAACGGCGAGTACTTGATCAACCTGTTCTTCGCCAATACGTTCAGTGGGACATCGCTTCCGGGTGACCGCGCGTTCGACATCCTCGCGGAGGGTATCCTCCAATACGACGAGTTTGATCAGATCAACGAAGCCGGTGCCACCGGCCGCGCAGTGCTACGAGCCATCCGAGTCGACGTCTCCGACGGCAACGGCCTGCAGATAGAATTCCAGCACGGTGCGGCGGAGAATCCGACGGTCAAGGCACTGGAGCTCCTCGTTTCTCCCACTCCTCCTTGTGTAACGAACGGCGACTGTGACGACACCCTTTTCTGCAACGGTGCAGAGATCTGCAACGCCGGGCTCTGTGAAGCAGGTCCGGACCCTTGCCCCGGCCAGATGTGCGACGAAGTAGGTGACGTCTGCGCCGACTGCTTGGTTGACGGCGACTGCGACGACTCCAACAGCTGCACGATCGACACATGCAGTGCGGGTAGCTGCGTAAACACTCCCGACACCGGTGCCGCCTGCGACGACAGCGAGGCCTGCACGATCACCGATCAGTGCAATGGTTCCGGCGCCTGCACGGGAACACCGGATACCGGTGCTCCCTGCGATGACGGCAGTCTTTGCACGACGGACGACACCTGCAACGCAGGAGGTACTTGCGACGCGGGTACGCCGGTCAACTGCACGGGCCTTGATGACATCTGTAACGTCGGCACTTGTGACCTGCTCGACGGTAGCTGCTTCGCCGATCCACTGGCCGACGGAACGGACTGCGACAGCGGCGAGTTCTGCGACGGCGCAGAGACCTGCCAGGCGGGAACCTGCGCCGCGGGCGCCGACCCTTGCGTCGGTCAATCCTGCGACGAGATCGGCGACGCTTGCATTCCTTGCACGACGAACGGCGACTGCAGCGACGGCATCAGCTGCACCGACGATCTCTGCTCGGCCGGCGGCGCGTGCAGCAACCCGGACAGCTGCCCTCTCTTCGAGGCCTGCAACTCCGGACTCGACATGTGCGAGACCGTCGCCGGCGACCCGGACAACGACGGACTCAGCGACGGCAACGATCCTTGCCCGAACGATCCTCGCAACCTCTGCTACGGACCGGTCGCGCAGGATCAGACCACGGCTACCGATATTCGCATCAACGCTCACGCCGAAGGCGCCGAGCACTGCTCGGGAACACGTACCGACTGCAACGGCGACGTGTGGGCCTCGGACTTCGGCTACAACCGGGCGAACGACAACTTCGAGTGCAATCTCGGAGGCGGCGACGAACTGTGCGTAATCACAGGCATTTCAGACATCTTCGGCTGCGACAGTGACGACACCGAGGACATCTTCCAATGCGAGCACTTCGACAAAGCCGCCTCGGCTGAAGAACTGATCTACGATTTCGACGTCCCGAACGGCGAGTACCTCATCAACTTCTTCCTCGGGAACATCTTCACCGGTACCGACCTGGTGGGCGAGCGAACCTTCGACATCGCGATAGAGAGCGCTCTGGCCTACGACGACCTCGACCAGGTTGCCGCCGCCGGTGGCTCGGGCATCGCTGTCGTGCGTTCGGCGATCGTTACGGTACTCGACAGCAACGGACTCCAGATCGAGTTCATCCACGAGGTGAACGACCCGGCCATCAAGGCCATCGAGATACTGGCCGCGCCCATCCCGCCGTGCGCGACCAACGGCGACTGCGACGACACGGTATTCTGCAACGGTGCCGAGCAATGCGTCGCGACCGTTTGCCTACCGGGAAGCGACCCTTGCCCCGGTCAGATGTGTGACGAAGTGGGCGACGTCTGCGCCGACTGCTTGGTTGACGGCGACTGCGACGACGCCAACAGCTGCACGATCGACACCTGCAGCGCCGGCACCTGCCAGAACACGGCCGACACCGGCGCATCATGCGATGACGGCGAAGGCTGCACGATCACTGACCAGTGCAACGCTTCCGGCATCTGTGAAGGCACACCGGATGTGGGCACGGGCTGCGACGACGGCGATCTGTGTACGACGACGGACATGTGTAGCGCCGCCGGCGCCTGTGAAGGCACGACGACGAACTGCTCCGGCCTCGACGACGTCTGCAACGACGGCATGTGCGACATGCTCACGGGCAGCTGCATCGCCGTACCGAAAGCCGATGGCACAGACTGTGAGACCGGCGACTTCTGCGACGGCGCCGAAACCTGCCAGGCGGGAACCTGCAGCGCCGGCTCCGACCCCTGCGTCGGTCAGTCCTGCGATGAACTGAACGACGTCTGCATTCCGTGCACATCCAACGGTGATTGCGTCGACGGTATCAGCTGCACGGACGATCTGTGCTCCGGCGGAGCCTGCAGCAATCCGGACAACTGCCCTCTCTTCGAGGCCTGCAACTCCGGAATCGACATGTGCGAAACCGTCGCCGGCGACCCGGACAACGACGGGCTCAGCGACGGCAACGATCCTTGCCCGAACGATCCCCGCAACCTGTGTTACGGACCGGTCGCGCAGGATCAGACCACGGTTACCGACATTCGCATCAATGCGCATGCTCAAACCGCGCATTGCTCCGGTCCTCGTACCGACTGCAACGGCGATGTGTGGGCCGCCGACTTCGGCTACAACCTCGCCACCGATAACTTTGAGTGCGACCTCGGCGGCGGCGGCGAACTGTGTGTCATCTCAGGGATTTCGACGATCTTCGGCTGCGACAGCGCCGACACGGAAGACCTCTTCCAATGTGAGCACTTCGATAAGGCCGCATCGATCGACGAGCTGATTTACAACTTCGACGTTCCCAACGGCGAGTACTTGATTAATTTCTTCTTCGCCAACACGTTCACCGGCACCGACCTGGTGGGTGAGCGCGTGTTCGACATCGCGATAGAGAGTGCAGTCGCGATCAGTAACTTCGACCAAGTCGCCGCCGCCGGCGGATCCGGCGTCGCGGTGGTCCGCTCCGCGATCATCACAGTGCTCGACAGCGACGGGCTGCAGATCGAGTTCCTCCACAACCTGGCGGACCCCGCGATCAAAGCCATCGAAGTGCTGGCCGGCGCCCCCGGCACCACCACAACGACCAGCACTACGAGCACGACGATGCCCGAGTGCCTCTCGAACGCAGACTGCCTCGACCTGGACTTCTGCAACGGTGCCGAGACCTGCGTCGGCAACATGTGCCAGCCGGGAGCCGACCCCTGCCCCGGTCAAGCCTGCGACGAGACCAACGACATCTGCGTCGATTGCCTACAGCACAGCGATTGCGCCGACGGTGACTTCTGCAACGGTGCCGAGGCATGCGTCGCGGGATCGTGCCAAGCCGGCAGCGATCCTTGCCCCGGTCAGGTCTGCGACGAAGTCGGCGACACCTGCGCCGATTGCTTCATCGACGGCGACTGTGCCGACGCACTCTTCTGCAACGGTGCGGAGACTTGCGTCACCGGCGTCTGCCAGACCGGCAGCGATCCGTGCACGGCGACGGAGGCCTGCGACGAGGTCGGAGATACCTGCGACACATGCGGCGAGGTCAGCGTCGCAAACAGCGTCCAATGCTTCACGAACCGCGCTTGCACCATTCCGATCAACCTGGCGACGAACGGCCTGGCGATCGCCGACGTAGATTCGACGGTCACCGCGACTTCGTCGATCCAGTGCGGCGACACATGCACCACCGGTGCGGCGGCCACCAACGGCACATGCAGTCTCGACGACGTCACCTGCGCCTTCGACGTCTCCGACAACGATGCGCCGATCGATGCGTTCGGCGATGGTGAAATTGCCGAGCTCACGATCGAGTGCACGCAGGAGGCGGCGTCTCAACAGCTCTGCCTGAGCGGCAGCACGCTCGCGCTCACCGATACATCTGCTGCGCCGAACTGCTCCGAGGGTTGCGTCGACTTCGACTGCGACACCTGCTTGTCCGGCGACTGCAACAACAACGACATGCTCGATGCATCCGATCCGCTTTGCACCGTCCTGTGCACCATCGGCCAAGAGCCGGCGGGTGCCGATTGCGCCTGCGCAGCCGACTGCAACTGCCTATCAGGCGTCGAAGCGTCAGATCCGATCTGCGCGGTCCTACGGCAGCTCAGCTTGTTCTCGCCCGATACCTGCAACGGCGGCGGCGGAGCCTTCGTCGCGAGCAATGGGTTCGGCGCAAGCACGGTGGCAAGCGGCGACGTGCGCGTACGCCTGAGCGCTCCGCGCATCGGCGACAACGGAAGAGCCACTTACGGCCTGAGCCTGCGTGGCGATGGCGCCGCAGGGGTCGCAGGCATCCAAGTCGATTTTTCATCGAGTGGACGCGTAGGACGCGTGAAGCTCGCCGGCAAACTGCGCAAGCGTGGGTTCTCCCTACAGCTTTCGCGCCCGACGAAGAACGCGGCACGGGCATTCATCATGCCGCCGTTCAGCGCAACGGGCGCGGGTGCGATCGGCCGAGGGCTCGCACTGAGAGTGAAACTGCCGAACGCGGACCAGACCGTCACGCTGGAAAGCGTCGAGCTGGGAAGCACAACCGGCACGCCGGTCAAAGCAGCTGGAATCACGAGAGGCGTAAGCCATCGCGCATCCGGCACGGCAGCCGCGGAGTAATACGACATTGGCGGAAGCGATCGAATCGCCCGCAACGAGATTAATGATGAAGCGAACAAGAACCACCCTGTACGCGCTCGCACTGGCGAGCCTATTCGCAACCGTATCGCCGGCTGCCGATGCATCGGCCCAGTGCGTGCCTCCGAACCTGAACGTCGCTTCGGGCGCGGTCTGCATGTTAGGCGAGAACTGCGACATTTCGATCAACCTCGACACCGCCGGCGGCGATTTCGCTGCGGCGACCGCAACGATGTCGAGCAACGGCGCGATCGCATGTAAGACGCCCTGCTCACCGGGCGCGGCGGCCGCCGGATTGTGCAACATCAATCCGGTCAACTGCGCATGGAACGTCACCGACTTCTCGTTCACGCCGTTCGGCGATGGCGAGGTTGCCGTCGTCACGATTCAGTGTGGACAGGTCGGAACCTTCGACTTGGATCTCTCCGGTGTCTCGCTAGGCGATACCGGCGGCCTCCCGCAGGCATCGTGCGGCAACTCGGCTTCTTTCGACTGCGTCGAGTGTACCGACAGTCTGGACTGCGGCGCAGGCGAAGTCTGCGACGGTGACGGCGTGTGCGTCGAATGCCTCGGTGACGGCGACTGTGCCGACGGCAACGCATGTACGGTCGACACCTGCATCGCGGGATCCTGCTCGAACGATTCCGCCGCAGCCGACGGCCAAGGCTGCGACGACGGTCTCTTCTGCACGGCAACGGACACCTGCAGCGCCGGCAGCTGCGTCGGCGCCGGCGACCCTTGCCCCGGCACCGAGTGCGCCGACACCTGCAACGAATCCGCCGACTCATGCTTCGAGACGGCGGGAACGTCCTGTGACGACGGCGACCTGTGCACCGACAACGATCAATGCAACGGCGCCGGGACCTGCGTGAGCGGCGGCGCCACCGATTGCTCGGGCCTCGACAGCGACTGCGCGGTGGGCACCTGCGACCCTGGGAACGGCGCCTGTTTCGCCGATCCGCTGGCGGCCGGCACCGCGTGTTCGGACGGCGCATTCTGCAACGGCGCTGAGACCTGTGATGGAGCGGGCTCGTGTCAGGCAGGCAGCGCACCTAACTGCGACGACGGCGTTGGTTGCACCATCGACAGCTGCAACGAAGGCTCCGATAGCTGTAACAACATCGTGAACGACGCCAGCTGCAGCGATGGACTATTTTGCAACGGCGTCGAGACGTGCGACGCAACGAACGATTGCCAGGCGGGATCGGCCCCGAACTGCGACGACGGCGTCGGTTGCACCATCGACAGCTGCAACGAAGGCTCCGACACCTGCGACAACGTCGTGGACAACGGAAGCTGTGACGACGGACTGTTCTGCAACGGCGTAGAGTCGTGCAGCGCGGTGAACAACTGCCAGGCCGGCACACCGGTCGTCTGTAACGACGGCGTCGGTTGTACCAACGATAGCTGCAATGAAGGCAGCGATAGCTGCGATTTCGTCGTAGACAACGGTAATTGCGACAATGGCCTGTTCTGTGACGGCGTCGAGACCTGCAGCGCCGTGAGCGATTGCCAGGCCGGCACGCCCGTCGCATGTGACGACGGCGTCGGCTGCACGAACGATAGCTGCAACGAAGGTAGCGATTCTTGTCAGTTCGTCGTCGACAACGGCAACTGTGATGACGGCTCGTTCTGCAACGGTGCCGAGGTCTGCAACGCAGTGAGCGACTGCCAGGCGGGATCGGCCCCGAACTGCGACGACGGCGTCGGTTGCACCATCGACAGCTGCAACGAAGGCTCGGACAGCTGCGACAACGCGCTTGACCACGGCAGTTGCGACAACGGGCTGTTCTGCGACGGCAACGAGGTATGTCACCCGACGAGCGACTGCCAAGCCGGCGCCGCACCGAACTGTGACGACGGCGTGAGTTGTACGAACGATAGCTGCCTCGAGGGCAGCGACAGTTGCAGCAACGTCGCCGACAACGGCAACTGCGACAACGGTCTATTCTGTGATGGCAACGAGGTCTGTCACCCCACGAACGACTGCCAAGCCGGCACCGCACCGAACTGCGACGACGGCGTCGGCTGCACCAACGATATCTGTCGCGAAGGCATCGATAGCTGCGACAACGTCGTCGATAACGGCAACTGCGACAACGGCCTGTTTTGTGACGGCACGGAGATCTGCCACCCCACCAACGACTGCCAAGCCGGCACCGCACCGAATTGCGACGACGGCGTTAGCTGCACCAACGATATATGCCGTGAAGGCATCGATCGCTGCGAAAACGCAGTCGACGACAGCAACTGCGACAATGGCTTGTTCTGCGACGGCGCTGAGACCTGCGACGCCGTGAACGATTGTGAAGCCGGAGCAGCCCCGACGATCGACGACGGCGTGAGCTGCACCGCCGACTCTTGCGACGAAGCGAACGATCAGGTTGTCAACGCTCCGAGCGACGCGGTCTGCGACGACGGCGCGTTCTGCAACGGCGCTGAGACCTGCGACGCCGTAAACGACTGTCAGGCCGGAACCGCTCCGACCGTCGACGACGGCGTGACCTGCACCATCGATCTCTGCGACGAAGTCAACGACACCGTGCGAAACGACGCCAACGACGGCCTTTGCGACGACGGCGCGTTCTGCAACGGCACCGAGACCTGCGACGCCACGAACGGCTGCCAGGCCGGTGTGGGACCCGTGGTCGACGACGGCGTATCCTGCACCATCGATTCCTGCAATGAAGTCACCGACACAGTGGCCAATGTTGCCACCGACGGTCTCTGCGACGACGGGGCGTTCTGCAACGGCAGCGAGACCTGCGACGCGGCCGCCGACTGTCAGGCCGGCACGGCGCCTGTGGTCAGCGACGGCATCGACTGCACCAACGATTCCTGCGACGAGACCAACGATGTCGTGGTGAACGCGGTGGACGACGGCAACTGCGACGACGGCCTCTTCTGCAACGGCGCTGAAACCTGTAGCGCCACTGCCGACTGCCAGGTCGGCAGGGCGCCGGACTGCGACGACGGTGTCGGCTGCACCGACGATGCGTGCAATGAGGGCCAGGATTCCTGCACGAACACACCAAACGCGGGCAACTGCGACGACGGCGCCTTCTGTAACGGCACTGAGATCTGCGACGCAACCAACGACTGCCAAGCCGGCACCGCGCCCGTCATCGACGACGGCGTGGGTTGCACAAACGACTCCTGTGACGAAGCGAACGATGTGGTCATCAACGTAACCGACAACGCGAGCTGCGACGACGGTCAGTTCTGCAACGGCGTCGAGACCTGCCACGCGGCCTTCGACTGCCAGGCGGGGCAGTTCCCGTGCAGCGACGGCGTAGGATGCACGCTCGACGGCTGTCATGAGCCCACAGACACCTGCGTAAATTCGCCCTCGGACATGCAGTGCGACGACGGCCAGGCCTGCAACGGCGCTGAATCCTGCGACGTACTACTCGGCTGCATGAGCGAATTGCCGGTTGACTGCGAAGAACTGGACGACGAGTGCAGCTTCGGCACCTGCTCGGACGACGAAGGCGGCTGTGTCAGTCAGCCGCTGCTCGACGGTACTTCGTGCGAGGACGGCAACGCATGCACCCTCGACGACGAGTGTATGGAAGGCACCTGTATCCGCACCACGTTCTGCGGCGTACCGGTAAGCCGCGGCGAAAAGCCGCTGGTCAGCGATGCCCTGTACGTACTGCGCGCCAGCGTCGGCCTGGAGATCTGTACGATCTGTGAATGCGACGTGAACACCGACGGTAAGACGACGGTAAGCGACGCGCTCGGAGTGCTACAGACGACGGTAGACCTTCCGGTAACGCTCGGTTGCTTCGAACCCCTGGACGAAAGTCTGATGGTCGATGAGAGTTCCGCACAGTAGCGATACGTATTTCAGGGTCGGCAGATAGTGCGCTGCCGGCCCGACACATAAATTGAAACCGCGAAGCGTCCCTACCGACGCCGCTGAAAACTAGCCGCGGTCCGGCCGACCGACCAGAGCCCAAACCGCCGATGGGACGACAGAAGTCTGATACATTCCGCGCCGCAATCGTCGGCGCACTGCTCGGCGCCGCCGTATGTGCGGCGAGCGCGCCGACTGCCATGGCGGCCGACTGCGACATCGACATGGAGTCGGGTAGCTGGTCCTCGCTCACCGATCTGCCCATCGATCGCCACGAGAACGCCACCGCCAAACTGGAAATCGGCGGATCCGAGTACATCTTCTTCTTCGCGCAACGCAGCAGCAGTGTCGTCGTTCGCTACGACATCACGAACGATAGCTGGGCGACCAGCAGCGACCCCGGGGCAGCCGGCGCGCCACCGCTAAAGCCTCACGCTTTCGGTCCTTCCGGGCAGCTCGGAGATCACAAGAAGGCGCTCACGATCGGCAACACGATCTACATCATGGGAGGCACGCGCCCCTTCGATGAGACGGTATGGGCCTACGATGGAATCAACCCGCCGACTCAGCTCAGCAGCATCGGTTGCAGCGGCGGCTCGCAAAGCTGCTCAGGGCAGCTTCGGGTGGGAGCATTCTCGACAGCAACTCTCGGCGGCGATATCTACATCGCCGGCGGCCACTGCAACGTAACCGGAACCGATAGCGCCAACTGTACCTGCAACGGCACGGTGGCAGGCACATCGGGCGACTGCGCCGGTAACGCGGGCGGCCCGGGCGAAAATACCGACCGAGCGTTTCGGTATGATCCGGCCGGCGACGACTGGACCGCGATCGCCGATCTTCCGATCGCCGTGGACCACGGCTCCGGTGCCGCACTGGGCGGGAAGTTCTACGTCTTCGGCGGACGTCAGTGCGGAACCGACACGGCGTGCGAAGGACGCACGCACACTCAGATCTACAACCCCGGCACGAACAGTTGGTCGTTCGGTGCCGCGATGCCCGAAGGCTGTTCCGGCATGGGACATGCCGCGATCGTAAATGATCGTATCTACGTCATCGGCGGCGAGGGCGGCACCTGCACCAAACGTGCGGTACAAGAATACGACCCCGTAGCCGATAGCTGGCGTATGGTCACCAGCCTGCCCGACTCGCACCACGGCATGACGCCGATCGTCGTCGGCGATCCGGACGACGGCATTCCCGACCGCATCCTACTCGGGTCGGGACAGCCCTCTTCGAGCACGCGGCACATGCATGAGTTCCAGTTCTCCTGCGAGCCCTGCGGAGCCGGCTGTCAAAGCTGCTCGACCAACGGAGACTGCGACGACGGAGATTTCTGTAACGGCTCTGAGACCTGCGACGGCGACACCTGCGAGGCTGGATCCGACCCCTGCCCCGGCCAGGCCTGCGACGAGTCCGGCGACACTTGTGTCGAATGCGTAACGAACGTCGATTGTGATGACGGCGACGCCTGCAACGGTGACGAAACCTGTAGCGGCGGCACCTGCAGCTCCGGCTCGGCACCGAACTGCGACGACGGCAGTCCTTGCACCTCGGACATGTGCGACGAGTCCGCCGGCTGCGTAAACGTGCCGCTCGATTGCAGCGACGCCAACGCCTGCACGATCGACAGTTGCAACGAGTCCACGGGAGCCTGCGAATATGCGCCGACGCCGTGTGCCGACCCCGACAACGACGGGCTGGAGGACGCGGACGACCCCTGCCCTTCCGATCCACGCAACCTGTGCTTCGGCTCCGTGGCCGTCGATGCGGCGACCGGAAACGACATAAGACTGAACGCCAACGTCTCGGCCGAGGAATGCTCGGGAGACAAGACGGATTGCAACGGCGACCTCTGGCACGCCGACTACGCGTACAACCTCGCGGCGAAGGCGAGTAGCTGCAACCTCAACGGCGGCGGCGAAGCGTGCGTGATCAGTGGAATCACCGACCTGTTCGGCTGTGACGACGAAACCACCGAAGACATCTTCCAGTGTGAGCACAGCGACAACGCGTCCGCGCCGGAACTCATCTACGATTTCGATGTCCCCAACGGCCAGTACTTGGTCAATATCTTCTTCGCGAGCACGTTTGACGGAAGCCTGGGCATCGGAGACCGAGTCACGGACCTCATCATAGAAGGCGTCACGGAGTACGACGACTTCGACCAGGTAGCCGCGGGCGGAAACGCAAGGGCGATCGTCCGATCCGCCGTCGTCTCGGTATCCGACGGCAACGGCCTCCAGGTCGAGTTCGGTCATGTACTCGGCAACCCGGCCTTCAAAGCGCTCGAGGTACTCCAGGGCGGCGACTGCGTGCTCGATGCAGACTGCGACGACGGCGCGTTCTGTAACGGATCGGAAACCTGCGACTCCGGAACCTGCATGTCAGGCAGCGCTCCGAACTGTAGCGACGGCGTCGCTTGTACGATCGACAGCTGCAACGAAGGCACCGATTCCTGTGACAGCGCCACCAGTAACGCCGCCTGCGACGACGGCGCCTTCTGCAACGGCGTCGAGACCTGCCACGCCACGCTGGGATGCCAGGCCGGTAGCGCACCGAACTGCTCCGACGGCGTCGCCTGCACGATCGACAGCTGCAACGAAGCCAGTGATTCCTGCGATAGCCTCACCAATAGTGCCGCCTGCGACGACGGCGCCTTCTGCAACGGCGTCGAGACCTGCCACGCCACCCTGGGATGCCAGGCCGGTAGCGCACCGAACTGCTCCGACGGCGTCGGCTGCACGGTGGACACCTGCAATGAAGCAGGCGATTCCTGCGACCACGCGACCAGCGACGCGGCCTGTGACGACGGAGCCTTCTGCAACGGCACGGAATCGTGCCACGCAACGCTCGACTGCCAATCCGGCACGCCACCGACGATCAGCGACTCGGTCGCCTGCACGAACGACTTCTGCGATGAGGCGAACGACCGCATCGTGAACGACCCGCTGGATACAAACTGCGACGACGGAGCGTTCTGCAACGGTGCCGAGACCTGCGACGCCGCCCTGGGCTGCCTCCAGGGCAAAGGGCCCGACTGCGACGACTCGATAAGTTGCACGACCGATGCCTGCAACGAGTCGCTCGACGCCTGCACGCACACCACCGACGACAACGTCTGCGACGACGGCGCGTTCTGCAACGGCTTGGAGACGTGTAGCGCCGGGGGCGGCTGTCAGCCGGGCACTCCTCCTACCGTTGACGACGGCGTGGGCTGCACCGACGACGTCTGTGACGAGATGAGCGACGCCGTTACGCACAGCCCCAGGAACGCTCTGTGCGACGACCAATTGTTCTGTAACGGAAACGAGACGTGTGATGTCGCCGAGGACTGCGTCGCCGGCACGCCCCCCGCCATCGACGACGGGATCGCTTGCACCGTAGACTCCTGTAACGAGATGAACGATCAGATCACGCACCTCGCTTCGAACGAACTCTGCAGCGACGGCGCCTTCTGTAATGGCGACGAGACCTGCTCCGCAACATCCGGCTGTATTGCGGGCATTGCCCCGTGCACCGATGGTGTGGCGTGCACGACCGACGGCTGCGATGAAACAAGCGACGAATGCCTATTCGCGCCGAGCGACGCGCAGTGCGATGACGGCAGCGTCTGTAACGGTGCCGAACGTTGCGATTCGACGCTCGGCTGCCAAGCGTCGTCCCCCGTTACGTGCACCGAGGAAGATACTCAATGCGCAACGCACGTCTGTGACGAACAGACGGGCGGTTGCCTGGCCACGCCGTTGAACGAGGGCGGAAGTTGCGAGGATGGCAACCTCTGCACTCTCGACGATACGTGCGTCGGTGGGTCCTGCCTACGCACGTCGTACTGCGGCGTCCCCATCAGCCGTGGCCTCAGACCGACGGCAACAGATGCCTTGTTCGCGCTTCGCACTAGTGTCGGTCTGGAGCAGTGCTCGCTGTGCGAGTGCGACGTAAACACGAGCGGCACGACCACGGTCGCGGACGCGCTCGCAATGCTTTCATCGTCGGTAGGAATCGAGGTCTCCTTCGACTGTTTCCTGCCGATTCAGGGAGCCCAGTAACCTAATGTACTACTTTAAGGCCCGCCGGCTGACACACCGCCCTCCGGGCGCCTCCCCTAGGTGTCGGGACGTGCAGCCTCCAAAACTTCTCGGCCTTCTCGACTGGTTGTGGGTGGATGCGGATGCGGCGCGAACGAATTCGACTCTATAGACGCTCACTCCTCGGCGCACTGACGTTGTTGCTCGCGCTCGCCGCTACGTCAGTAGCGATGAGCGACCCAGACAACGACGGGCTGACCACAAACGATCCATGCCCAGGCGACGCGCGAAACGCGTGTTTCGGGCTGCCTGCGCTCGACCCCTTCACGGCACGTCCGGTGCGCATCAACACGAATACGTCGAGCACGAAAGAGTGCGCGGGCGACAAGATCGACTGCAACGGTGACCTTTGGACGGAAGACACCCGTTACAACCACCTGGGCAAACAGTCCGTCTGCGATCTGGCCGGTGGCGGCGAAGACTGCGTCATCTCGGGCATCGTCGAATTGTTCGGCTGCGAAGACGAGACGACCGAGGACATCTTCCAGTGTGGTCATACCGCGCCGAACCCAGCGCCCGATTTGGGTTGGGACTTCCCCCTGGACGACGGCACCTACTTGGTCAACGTCTACTTCGCGAACGCAGACGACGACTCGACCAACATCGGAGATCGGCTCTTCGACATCATCGTCGAAGGTGACGTCGCATACGCATCGTTCGATCAGGTCGCGGCAGCGGGCGGCAGCGCGCGCGCGGTAGTGCGCTCGGTTGTAACCGAAGTCGATGACGGCAACGGCTTACAGCTGTCGTTCCCATCCATTAGAGACCGCGCATCGATAAAAGGCATCGAAGTTCTGGGCAGCGATGCAGGCACCTGCGCAACGACGTACGTGTGTCCCGCCGAGACTCAATGCAACACGGGCACCGGGCTGTGCGAAGCCAGCGGTAACTTTAGCGACGAGCTGGTCATCTCGGGACTCGACGCCCCGACATCTCTCGCGTTCCTCCCCGATGGGCGGATGATCGTCCTGCAAAAAGACGGCGAGATACTACTGGTGGACGACTCGAGCGTGCCCGCGACATCCAGCTCGTACCTCACTCTTGGAAACGTAGAACACAGCGGCGAGGCCGGCGTACTGGACCTCACGCTCGACCCCGACTTCAGCAACAACAACTTCGTCTACATTTACTACGCGCACGGCTCGAACTCGCGCCATCGTATATCGCGCTTCACGCACGACATGGACCACGCGCACGCAGAAGACGAAGTCATGCTGTGGGAGGACGACCAGCCCTACGAGAACTGCTGCCACTACGGCGGCGGGCTCGATTTCGGCCCCGACGGCAAGCTGTATATGACGCTCGGCGAGAAATTCGATCCGCCGCGCGCGCAGGACATGACACTGGCCGCCGGCAAGATCATCCGTATCAACAAGGACGGAAGCATCCCCACCGACAATCCCTTTTTCGACGGCAGCGGCCCGAATTACGATGCGATGTGGGCACTCGGGCTGCGCAATCCGTTCCGGGCTCGTTTCGATGAGGAAACGGGGCGGCTCTTCATGGGCGACCTCGGCTACAATTCGATCGAGACGGTCAATGTCGGCGCGTCGGGCGCCAACTTCGGTTGGCCGATCTGCGAAGGCGACTGCGAGGATCCGGCCAACTACACCGATCCGATCTTCAAGTTCCAGCACATCGGCGGCGGGCACGGCATCATGGGCGGCATCGTGTATCGCGGCAATCAGTTCCCCGCTGCGTTCGACGGTGTGTATTTCTATGGCGACTACGCCGCGCACTGGATCCGCTACCTGACTTTCGACGGATCGAGCACGACCGTCACGGGAAACTTCGACTTTCTTACCGACATCGGAGACGTGGTCTTCATGGAGCAGAGCCCCGACGGTGCGCTCTACTACATCCGTCATGATGGCTCGGTGCGACGTATCCGGCATACCGCCGGCAACCACGCGCCGGTCATCACCCAAGCTTCTGCATCCACTCAGTCGGGGCCCGCGCCTCTGTCGGTAACATTCACAGGAGCCGGAACGGACACGGAGAACGACCCCCTCTCGTACCGGTGGATATTCGGCGACGGTACCGAGGCAACGACCGCGACCGCACAGCACACCTACGCGACAACCGGCAGCTATTCGGCACGCCTCATTCTTTCCGACCCGACGCACGACGTTCAATCGCAACCGATCTCGATCTCGGCGGGTTCGGCGCCCACTGCATCGATCGTCGCCCCGCTAGACGGATCGTTCTTCAACGCCGGCCAGGTCCTCGACTATCAAGGCGACGGTGACGACCCCGACGAAACGCTCGACGCGACAGACTTCTCGTGGCAGATCCTGCTGCACCACGACGGCCACCTGCATCCGCGGCAAGGCCCGATATTCGCGATCAGCGGAAGCTATGCGACTCCAACGACGGGGCACGCCTACGGCGACACTACCCACTACGAACTTCGGTTGACCGTCACGGACAGTGACGGACTGAGCGACACCGACAGCGTCTCGGTATTCCCGAACATCGTAGACCTGACGTTCGACACCGAGCCCACCGGCATCCCGATCGCGCTCGACGGCATCGTGCTGCCGACCCCGAGCGTCATCGATGAGGCCACGGGCTTCCAGTACACGATCTCAGCAACGACCATCACTTGCGTGGACGACACCGAATACCTCTTCTCGGGGTGGTCGGACGGAGGTGCAGCCGAGCACTCGATCGTAGTGGGTTCTAGCGATACGGCGTACATCGCTAACTATGCGGCCACGGGGCCGTGCGATGACGCAACGGACCCGGACAACGACGGCCTCGAGAACGACGTCGATCCGTGCCCCGACGATGCACTCAACGCGTGCTTCGGTCGCATCGCGGTCGATGCCGACACCGGCAACGAGATTCGACTGAACGCGAACGCATCGACGCAACACTGCGCCGGCAGCCGCGTCGATTGCCGAGGTCTCACGTGGCACTCCGACTTCGGCTACAACGTCGCCGCGAAGGCAAGCGCCTGCAACCTCAATGGCGGCGACGAGGCGTGTTTCATCGCCGGCATCTCCGGGATCTTCGGATGCGACGACGAAGCAACCGAAGACCTATTCCAGTGCGAGCACTCCGATCTGGGGAGTTCGCCCGAGCTCGAGTACAGCTTCGACGTGCCGAACGGCCTGTACTTGGTAAATCTCCTGTTCGCCAATAGCTTCGCGTCAACATGGTTCGTCGGATCGCGAACATTCGATATCTCGATCGAAGACACCCTGTACTACGACGAGTTCGATCAAGTCGCCGCCGCCGGCGGTAGCGGACGCGCCGTCGTACGCTCGGCGCTCGTACTGGTATCCGACGGCGACGGCATCGATATTCTCTTCGAGCACGGTGGCGCCAGCGATCCAGCCATCAAAGCGATCGAGATTCGGTCTGGGTGCGCCACGAACGCGCAGTGCAACGACGGCGCATTCTGTAACGGAATGGAGCGCTGCATCGACGACCGCTGCGTCGCCGGCACAGCGCCCACCGAGGACGACGCAATCGCGTGTACGACGTCCGTCTGCGACGAGAATCAAGACCGCTTCGTTCACGTCCCCGATCACGCCGCGTGCACCGACGCTACATTCTGCAACGGCGAAGAGATCTGCGACCCGAGCGGCGGCTGCACGAGCGGAGAACCGGTAGTCCTCGACGACGGAGTCTCCTGCACGATGGACCTGTGCAATGAGGCTGCGGACCGAGTCGATCACATCGCGAGCGATACGATGTGCGACGACGATCTGTTCTGCAACGGACTAGAGCGCTGCGATATCGACGACGGCTGCGTCGCCGGCATCCCACCGTCGACCAGCGACGGCGTCGCCTGCACCCTCGATATCTGCGACGATCAGTCGCGCGACCTGATGCATATCCCCGATGACGAGGCCTGCGACGACGGTCTGTACTGCAACGGCACCGAGCGCTGCGACCTGTCCGACGGTTGCATCAACGGATCGCCACCGTGCTCGGATGGAGTCGCGTGCACGACGGATGCCTGCATCGAATCCAGCGACAGCTGCAGCTTCCCCCCGTCTCACGCCGCCTGTGACGACGGTGACGATTGCAACGGGATCGAGGCCTGCGACCCGGTCCTCGGGTGTATCGAAGGCGAAGAGGACGATTGCGCACACCTCGATTCCCTTTGCTCGGTGGGAATCTGCCAAAGCAGCGAAGGGAGCTGCTCGGTCGAACCCATTAACGAGGGCTCCAACTGCGACGAAGGCAACGCATGCACGCTCGACGACACCTGCGCGGGCGGCGTCTGCCTGCGGCTGAGCTACTGCGGCGTCCCGTCGAGTCACGGCGAGATCCCGGTCGCGACCGACGCCCTGTTCACGATACGCGCCGCCGTTTACCTATCCGACTGCCCGATCTGCGAGTGTGACGTCAACGCGGACGGCAGAATCACCGCGTCCGACGGCCTCATCATCCTGTCAAAATCGGTCGGCCTCGATGTCGGCCTGAACTGCTTCTTATCAAGCAATTAGAGCACATTTTCGTACACTGAAAATATTGACAACCCACTTCTCGACGGGCACCGTTCATGGGTGTAAGCGGGCCCTTAGGCCTCCGCTTTCAGAGTCTTCGCGTGTCGAGCAAGGGGCTGGTCGGAACTCCCGACCAGGAAGCTACACAGGCGACTCAGCGTCCTTTAGAGACGCAACGTCTTTGAGATTGAATAGATAGAGTAGTTTGAGGAGGAGTGGCATGAACAGGAATCTATTGTTGGCATCCGTGGCCGCCATGGCCGCCATGGCAGCGACGACGATCGGAGCCCCGCTTACCGCCCACGCGGACGGGCACGACAACGGCCCGAATTTCACATTCGGCGCATCGGTATCATACGGGTACGACTTCAACGACCCCATGTCCGGCGCCACCAACGCTTCACAGAACGTGAACACCTACAGCAGCCAAGAGCAGGATGAGTCGTTCAACATAGACATGCTCCAGCTTGGCTTATCGGGAGACCGCGGAGCACTTAGCTACGAAGGCACGTTAGTCTTCGGTGACCTGGCCGCCATGGCCGGTGATTCCCGCGACGGCGACATAGGGCTGCAGACCCTGTCCGCCACATGGGACCTCGGCCCGGCTGCCGTCACAGCCGGTCGTTTCGCCACACCCATCGGTTACGAAGTGCTCGCGCCTTGGGGCAATGCCAACATCAGCCGTTCGCGCGGCTGGCTGGTCCAGCCGATCAACCACGACGGTCTGACCGTGAGCGGTACGGCCGACGTCTTCGATTTCATGATCGGTGTCGCCAACAACTTCACCGTCGCCGACAACTCGACCGCCGGCGCCGGCGGCAATGACAACGACGACGAGAAAGCGATCCTGGGCTCCTTTGGCACGACGATCGGCGAGGACCACAGCCTCTACGTTTCCGGCCTGTTCACGCAAGAAGGCGACAGCACCGACATCTGGTTGGTCAACGCCATCATGGCCGGCATGATCGGTTTCGGAGACATCGACATCGACTACGCCCTTGAAGGCACCGTACGCAACGACGACGACGAGGCCACCTCGACCGAGCTTCGTATGTGGAACGTCGCGCTGTACGGCGGAACAGACGTGGGTCCCGGTGGCGTAGACGTCCGCGTGGACTTCACGGAAGACGAAGGGCTCGTCCCCGGAGTAAGCGGCATTCTGAGCGGCCTGCCCGGCGCCAGCGACTATCAGGCAGTCAGCGTGACGGTCACCGGCAGCCTTCCGCTAACACCCGGCGTCGACGTCCGGCTGGAGTACCGCTTCGATACCGCCAACGAGGACATCTTCGGCGACGACGACAGCATGTCGGATTCGACGAACTCGCTGCAGGCCCAGGTGGTCTGGCACCCCGGAGCCGAGTAAGGCCGACCGCGCACAGCGCTGATCTCAGATAAAGGGGGGCTCTTCGGAGCCCCCTTTTTTTGCGCGCCCCCGACTGGGCCACCCGTCGGTTTCACCTATGTCAGCCGCCGACTCTGTTCGGCGATCACGCGTCAGGCCAATTCTGCGTAAGTCCGCGTCCTATCGATGATTTACGAACACGGCCAATTGCGCGCGTACGTACAAACCCGTACATTAGAGACAGTCGCACATCTCACTCCATCACCCGCATAGGCAAGCCCGCAGCGGGCGGAAAATCGACGCTCGCGACTGAGCACTGTACGAATGCCCCACCCTTTCGCACGACTTGGCCAAGTTGGTCTCAGACTCGCAACCACGGCCGCCCTGCGGATCCCACTCGCCGCCCTACTCGCATTCCATGTCCTAGTGGCGACTCCCGCCGTTGCCGGTCACGGCTTCTGCACGCTCGATAGTCAGTGCGACGACTCGGACCCCTGTACGACCGATATCTGCGAATTGCCGGGTGGAGATTGTCTTTCCAGTCCGCTGCCGCCCGGCAGCGACTGTGACGACGAGGACGACGACGGACTCGAACGCCTCGGCGACCCCTGCCCGGCCGACCCGCGCAACCTTTGCTTCGGACCGCCGGCCTACGACGCCGCGTTCGACTCGCTCATTCGCCTGAACGCCAACGTCTCGTCGGCCGACTGCGGCGGCGAGCGAATCGACTGTAACGGCGACACATGGTCGCACGACTTCGGCTACAACCAGCCGACGAAATCGAACGTCTGCAATCTTTCGGGCGGATCGAACTGTACGATTAGCGGCATCGCCGACATCTTCGGGTGCAGCGGTGCCACAACTTCCGATCTCTTTCAGTGCGGTCACAGCGACCGCAATCCGGACCCCGACCTCATATACAGCTTCGATGTACCCAACGGCGATTACGTCGTGAACCTGTACTTCGCCAACACCTACGACGGCACGACCGCCGTTGGCGATCGCATCTTCGATATCTACGTCGAGGACGCGTTGATCTACGACAACTTCGACCAAGTCGCAGCCGCCGGCGGCAGCGCGCGGGCTGTAGTGCGGTCGATCGCGACGACGGTGGCCGACGGGAACGGCCTGCAGTTTCGCATGGACAAGGTCGTTCAATCGCCATCAGTCAAAGCAATCGAAGTGTTGACCAACGCGACACCGACGACCACGACCACGTTACCCTCGGCTTGTTCGGTAGACACCGACTGTATCGACGGTAGTCTGTGCACGGCGGACACCTGCGTTGGCGGCTTCTGCATCAACGCCGCGCTCGGCTGCAACGACTTCGACGGCTGCACGACCGACTCTTGCGATCCGGCGGACGGCTTCTGCGATCACGTGCCGGTGTCGGGCACTTGCGCCGACACGGACTCGGACGGAACCTCGGACGCCGAGGACAACTGCCCGGCCGAGTACAATCCCGACCAGGCCGACCTCGATGAAGAGACCATCGGCGACGTCTGCGATCCGTGTCTGTCCGACGGCGACAACGACCTAGACGGTGACGGAGTCTGCGAAGGCCCCGGTTTCGCCGCACCGATGACCAGCGACAACGACAACTGCCCGAACACGCCGAATCCGTCGCAAAGCGACGGCGACGGCGACGGTCGCGGCGACGCCTGCGACGTCTGCGCACAGGCTTCCGGCGCCTCCGAGGACGCCTGCCTGGGCCTTGGTGCCTGGGAAGCACGTCCCGAGCCGACGCTGTCACGACACGAGGCCGGCGGTACCACGTTCAACGGACGCAACTGGATCTTCGGCGGCGAAGAGCCGTGGACCGAAACGTCGATCGAGATCTACGACCCGGCGACGATGACGTGGAGCAACGGCCCCGATCTCCCCACCCCCCGCCATCACTTCCAACCCGTCGTGATCGGCGAGAAGATCTACATCCCCGGTGGTCTGTTGGACTGGCCCGGCCCGTCCACCGAGAGCGTCATCGTCTACGACTCCGCTCAGCCGGGCCTCGGATGGCAAGACGCTGCGCCGATGGGCACGTCACGCGGCGCGCACGGCTGCGCTAGCTACGGCGTACGCATCTACTGCGCCGGCGGACTCTCGATCGAGGCGAGCAATCAGGCACTTACGCAGATGTCGGTCTACAACACCGTGACCGACACATGGAAGCTCCTGTCTCCGATGTCCGCCCCGCGCGATCACCTGCAAATCCACCGCATCGGCGAGAAGATCTACGTCGTCGGCGGGCGCGATACCGAGGTCAACATCACGACCGATGCGCTGGAGATCTACGACATCCCGAGCGACACCTGGAGCGCAGGCACACCAATGCCGACATCCCGTTCGGGCTTCGCGTCGGTCGTAGTACAGGGCCGTCTGCTCGTCATCGGCGGCGACGGACCGGGCTCGGCACCGGGCACGTATCACGTCGTCGAGGAGTACGATCCGCGGCGCGACAGCTGGCGCACACTGGCTCCGATGCCCACCTCTCGACACAGCCAGCCGGGGTACCTTTCGGTGCTCGAAGACGGCGTGACCGAACGCGTCTACGTTCCCACCGGTGGTGCCGGCGTCGGCGGCACGCATTCCACAGCCCATGAAGTCTTCCGGTACTCCGCGTGTTACAGCAACGCAGATTGCACAGGAGGCGGGTCCTTCTGCAGCACCGGCACAGTGTGCGCCGACGGACAGTGCGGCGTGTCGTCGGCCAACTGCGACGACGGCGTCACATGCACGGCCGACGGCTGCGACGAAGCAGCCGATAGTTGCACCAACGTCCCCGACCATAGCGCCTGCGTCGATACCGATGTGTGCAACGGCGCCGAGACCTGCGACGCAGTCACAGGCTGTGCGAGCGGAACGCCGCTCGATTGCGACGACGCGAATCCATGCACGGCCGACTCATGCGACAGCGTACTAGGCTGCCTCAATACTCCCATCGATTGCGATGATGGCAACGGCTGCTCGATCGACACGTGCAATGCGACGACGGGCGCATGCGAACACAGCGATCCGAGTTGCGATGACGGCAACGCCTGCACGGCCGACAGCTGCGGCGGCACCAGTTGTATCAACACACCGATCGCGGGCGCATGCGACGATGGGCTCTTTTGCACGGTGGGAGACAGCTGTAGCGCCGGTGCCTGCACGGGGGCCGCACGCCCCTGCAGCGATGCGCTCGCGTGCACGATCGACGGCTGCGACGAGAGCGCGGATTCATGCACGCACGCCACCAACGATGCACAGTGCGACGACGGCAACGTCTGTAACGGCAACGAGGTCTGCCATCCGATTGCCGGCTGCCAGCCCGGCACCGGCACCGGCACCGGCTGCGACGACGCCAACGCGTGCACCGTAGACACCTGCGATGAGATCACCGGTTGCGCGAACGTCGCGATAGACTGTGACGATGCCGATCCCTGCACCGTGGATACTTGCGACGCATCTACCGGCACATGCGACCACGCACCGTTGCCTCCCGGTACCAGTTGCGATGACGCCGACAACGACGGCCTGGAATTGGCCGCCGACCCGTGTCCGGCCGACCCTCGCAACGCCTGCTTCGGACCGGTCGCCTTCGACAACACGCAGGGCCTCGCGATCCGACTCAACGCCAATGTTTCGACGTCTGAGTGTTCCGGCGACAAGACCGATTGCAACGGAACGACCTGGGCGGGCGACTTCGCGTACAACCAGTCGGCTAAAGCGTCGGTCTGCGATCTCGGCGGAGGCGGCGAGTCCTGCGTGATCACCGGCATCGACGCGCTGTTCGGCTGCAGCGACGAATCGACCGAAGACCTGTTCCAGTGCGACCACGTTGACAGGAATCCCTCGCCCGAGTTGATCTACGACTTCGATGTCGCACCCGGCAGCTACCTCGTCAATCTCTTCTTCGCCAACACCTACACCGGCTCTACCGATGTCGGCGACCGGCTATTCGACATCGTAGTGGAAGGACAGACCGTCTATGCGTCGTTCGACCAGATCGCTGCGGCCGGCGGTAGCGGAATCGCGGTGGTGCGATCCGTCGTCGCAATCGTAGACGGCGACGGGTTGCAAGTGGCGCTGACCAACCTCCCGCAGAACAATCCTGCGATAAAGGCCATCGAAGTCCTCGAAGCCGGTGTCGTCGCCACGACGACTACCACCCTGGGCGCTACGACCACGACAACGACCACCAGCACGACGACGACGACGACGTCAACGACTAGTACGACAACAACGACAACGACAACAACAACAACAACAACGACCGTCCCGGTAACCACTACGACGATCGCAGTGACTACGACGACTGTCCCCGTCACCACGACGACCGTGCCGGTGACTACCACCACCACGCCTGTCACGACGACGACGTCCACGACGATTCCGTTGGGCGATTTCGACAACGACGGCCTCGACCTCGACGACCCCTGCCCCCTCGATGCACGCAATCAATGCGCGGGCCCGGTGGCGGTGGATGGCGCCACCGGAAGCTCGATACGCGTGAACGCGAATACGTCTTCGGCCGAGTGTGCCGGCAACAAAGTGGACTGCAACGGTGACTCTTGGGTGGCCGACTTCGGCTACAATCAGAACGCGAAAGCCTCCACGTGTAACCTCGGCGGTGGCGGCGAAGCCTGCGTCATTTCTGGGATCGACGCGCTGTTCGGCTGCGACGATGAATCGACGGAAGACCTGTTCCAGTGCGAACACGCGGACCGGAACACGTCCCCGGAACTCATCTACGATTTTGCACTGCCCGACGGCGACTACGTCGTAAACCTGTACTTCGCCAACACGTACGACGGCACGGATCAGATCGGCGAACGCGTGTTCGGCATCATCATCGAAGGCGAGTCGGTGTATCCGAACTTCGACCCGGTGGCGGCCGCAGGCGCCAGCGCGACTGCTGTCGTCCGCTCAGCAATTGCCTCGGTATCGGACGCGAACGGCCTGCAGATCGAATTCACGAACCAGTCAGCCAACAACCCGGCCGTGAAGGCGATCGAAGTCCTCGTACTGAGTGGAGTTCCGACGACCACGCTGCCGGCGACGACGACGACGACCACCACCACACTAGCGCCGACCACGACGTTGCCCCCCACGACAACGACGACCATCGCGACCTCGACCACGAGTACGACGCTCTCTCCGACAACGACAACGACAACCACCACCACGACAACGACCACCACACTTCCAGGCGCAATTATCGCGGTGGACGAAGCGAGCGTGGTTTCTACCTGCGATGGGACTCCGGCGGATTCGATCACACTTCCGAACGTCACTGTCGCGTCTCAGGCGAATAGAATCCTCGTCGTCGTAGCTGCCGGGGAAGAGCACAACGCCGACTGCGATCTGGGTCACGCCGACGCCGTCGCAACATACGGTGGCGCGGTGATGCAGAAGGCTGTCACCAGCGTCTCAGGCCTGTCGTCATGGCGAGCCTGCACCGCGATCTTTTACATGCTCGCGCCGCCCAGCGGAACGGCAGACGTCTCGCTCGACTTCCCGCAGACGCTCAGTTCCACGATCAACAACCGCCACCTCGCAGCGTTCGTACTGCATGACGCGGCGCAGGAAGCACCGCAGGCCATCGTGTCGACGGGCAGCGCGTCGGCAACCAACCCGGTATCCGCATCGATCGATGTCGCGAACGCCAATTCGATCATCGTCGATTCCATTGGTCGCGGCGCGACCGGGACATTCGTGCCGACCGAGGCTGGACAGGTCGAGCAGCTTCAGACGTCGTGCGTGAGCTCGAGTATGGCCGCATCAACCGTCGATGCGCCGGTTGCGGGACTCTATGAGCTGGGCTGGAGCCACAATGCGATCAATCGACACGCACATGCGCTCGCGGTATTCGGATCCGCTGTCGGCCCCTGACCGCGCGGCAGAGCGGCAGCGGCGGCGCGCAGCTGAGTTCGCATCACCGCAGTGCCTGCGCTTAAACGATGCCCCACGCCATGGGGCTCAAGGAACCAAAACTTCCACTAGCCGTGCGCGCATTGAACGTCGCCGGCGCCGCCGCGACTCGACTCGGTCTACGTGTTGCCGATCTCGGCATGGATACGCTGCTTCAAACAGCGTCGCGAGAGTCCGGCCTTACTGATTTCGGCGATCCGTTCTTCCGCCGCCCGCTCGCAACTCTGTTGGAGTCACTGGAGTCCGAGGCATCGCTGACGACGCTTGGCCGTATGGCAGTTCGAGAAGAGTTCGTTCGCTGCCTCGAGAACCGCCTCTACATGACCGACGTACGTAAGCAGCATGCAGAGATCGGCGCTGCAGCGATCGAGAAACCCATCTTCATCCTCGGCTTACCGCGCACGGGGACAAGCATCTTGCACGAGTTGTTGGCTCAAGATCCGGCAAACCGGGTTCCGATGACCTGGGAGGTCCACAACGTGTGGCCGCCGCCCGAACGTGCGAGCTACTCGAGCGACCCCAGAATCGCGCAGTCCGAAACGCACCTTGACCGGATCGACAAGATCATCCCCGGCTTCAAGACGATGCACGCGATGGGCGCGACGCTCCCGCAGGAGTGCGTGGCAATCATGAGCCACGACTTCGCCTCGCTACAGTTCCACACCACCTATCGGATTCCGACGTACCAGCGATGGCTCGAGTCCGTGGACCTCGGCCCCGTGTATGCATCTCATCGACGACAGCTTCAGTATTTTCAGTGGAAGTGTCGGAGCGAACAGTGGGTTCTGAAATCGCCCGGCCATCTCTGGTCGCTCGACGCGCTTCTCGACGAATATCCCGACGCGCTGCTCATCCAGACTCATCGCGACCCACTCAAGGTCGTGGCGTCTCTCGTCAGCTTGATCGGCACGCTGCGCGGACTCGGAAGCAACAGAGTCGATCCGCTGGAAATCGCAGAAGACTGGACCAAGCGGCTATCTCGAGGGCTCGACGCTGCAACGCGCGTGCGCGAGGAACGGCGCTTACCGCCGTCGCGAGTCTTCGATATGCATTTCCACGAATTGCTGCGCGACGAAATCGCGATGGTCCGAAGAATCTACGCGCATTTCGATCGTGAGCTCACCGCGGATGCCGAAAGCAGGATGCGCGCCTTCCTGGAAGCGAACTCACGCGAAGAACGCGGTCGGCACAGCTACAAATTTACAGATTCGGGTTTGGATGCGCAGGAAGAGCGACATCGCTTCGCACGATATCAGCAGTCCTTCGACGTTCCCTCGGAGCGGCTGAGCTAAGTACCGCGCGACGCGTGCCTACGCCGCACGTCGCGCGGTATTCATACTCAACGAGAGGTCGGGTGCGCGGTCAGTGCGATATCGCCATCACCATCATTGTGATCGAGGATCTGCACACCGATGTCGTCCACAGCGGGGAGCGCGACGCGCGACGCCCCCGTTTCGTAGCGGCAGCTGACAATCTCACCGGTGCCCGTCAGCGGCTGAGACAGGCTGACGGATACGTCCAGGATGCCCGCGCCGGGATGGTCGACATGGACGACCGTTGCTTCGTTGTCCGCGAGTTCACTCATACAGACGACTGCAGCGTCGTCATCGGAGAACTCGATCTGTAGCGCCGAGTAGTCGAGTTCGAGACTAATCTCGCTCAGGCCGGCCGCGTCGTCCACATAGAACTCAATATTGCCCACGCAGGTCAACGTGATCGTGTCGCCCCCGGAAACGGCGTACTCGAGAACCCGCATGGCATCGCTGGCGGTAACGACCCCGTCTGCATCAACGTCGCAGACCGGGCTCGTGCAGTAGTTTCCGAGGTTGACCGCAGAGGCGAGAACGACCCAGGCGTCTGCCGCGGAAATCTGGCCGTCGCCGGTGGCGTCGCCGCATTGTGCGCCTACTTCATCGCCACAGTCGCCGCCGGGACAGAGCGCGGCCGATGCGGCTTCATCAGTCGGGATATCTTCGCTGTTGCGCGTGAGGAACAGCGCGTCGAGTCGCGGCGGCTCGGTCTTCGTCTCACGCTTCTCGACGGTAATGGTGTGGAAGCCCGCCTCGAGGTGCCCGAGCGGATACGGCCTGGGCTCATCGGCGCTGGCCCAACCGGCGCCGTCCCAGTGCCATTCGCGATAGTTTCGATTGTTGCCGAACTGTCGCGGATCACCGTTGTCGACACGGAGGAAGAACGAATTCGCGTCGTTGTTCTCCAGCAAACCACCGTAGTAGAAGCGGCCCCAAGCGAACCACTCGCCGGCCGAGGGAACCACGATCGTATAGGTGACTTCATCGCCGCTACCTGAGGCGGTCGAGCTGTCGTTACTATTCGGGTAGACGAGCGCAGGCATGAGGCTGTCGGCATCCGGATCGCTATCGCTGCCCAGCGCAAAGCGGCTTCCCACCGTCATGGCGCCCAGGAACTGCGCATCGGGGTACGTGGCTGCAGGAATCCAGACCTGCGCGAAATCGCTCTCACATAGACCGTTGTTGCGATTGCATGTCTTGCCGGCGTCGCACGCATCCACGCCGGCGCAAGTGCCGCCGCCGCAGGAATCGCTGACCGTACAAGCGATACCGTCGTCACAACTCGCCGTGTTGGGGGTGTAATCGCAGCTCGCGCCGTCACAGCTATCGGTGGTGCAGACATTTCCGTCATCACAGCCGTCGCCGGTCGAAACATCAGAGCAAACATCGGCCGTACTAGGATCGCTACCGTCGGCAACCTCGTCACCATCGATGGCACCATCGCCGTCGGTATCGGGATTCGTGGGATCGGTGCCGAAGACACCGATTTCTATTCCGTCCGCCAGACCGTCGTCGTCCGTATCACTATCAAGCGGATCGGTACCATAGAGGTTCACTTCTTTACCGTCGCTCAGACTGTCGTCGTCGCTGTCGGAATCGTTGGGATCGGTCTCACCGCTATCGACGTTTCCATCGAGATCGGTATCTTCGTCGGCGTCGGTCAGACCATCGCCGTCACTATCGATCACGGCGGCGGCAATCGCGTAGCTAATCGATAGTTCGTTGGAAAGGTCCCCCTCAATGCCGGAAGAATCGTAGGCACTGACGGCAAACCGGGCCGTTGGTCCTAGAGGCAGGTCCGCCACCACTACGCGGATAAGACCATCGCCCTCTGGGCTCGGACTACTGATATTAGCGGTAGGAGCTCCAAACGACTGCGCATCGTAGCGCACGTATAGATTGTAACCGTCCGCGTCGGCGACAGGCTCCCACGCGACGGACGCGTCGAAGGCCGCAACGGGGACTGCACCTGAGAGGACCAGCGCCCAAGCCACCGCGGCGAAGCGCAGGGCCCGAATGCAGGCATGAAGTGTCGGGGCAGAAAATCGGCTCATACTGCTTGCCTCTTTTGCAAGGACCGTGCTCCCATCGGAGCCCCTCCCGACGGCCTGACAGCCAACAAAAACTCCCATTTTTCGGGCGCTTCGTGGATCAACCGATACACGTGCGCTTTCGTAGCGTTACATCAGTGCCGCACCGCCGCGGTGCCGGTTCTCGGCCGCAAAACAGTTGCGTTATTCCCTGGCATAAAGAGCGACCGGCAGGCCTATAGGGCATGCGCCTCGCGCGAGGGTTCGACTCCTGCCGACCTGCGTCGGTCGTGCTTCCGCCGGGTGTCTCTGCGTGATCTCGACGATCACTACGTAGACGGCTCTGGTCGGTTCCTCTTGGCTCGCGCTTGTCTGACTCTTCTTCGGGGAAAGACGACGCCTACCTCGCGCCCGTCACCCACAACCACCTCCGCGCACAACCCAGCCCCGAACTTCTGTCTCTATGGACGACAATCTCCGTGCTCCGTGGGTGGTTGTGACACGCTTGCGACGCAACGCTCCCGGTGTGCCCCCGCACATTCGAGAACGCGCCATCATCAACGTACGCAATCGTACATTGCTGATTTCAGGCGGTCGACTTTCCTCAGCTGAGTTACGAACAGGCGTCAAATAGCTGTGCGTTAAAAGCCCTTACAGGGGTTGAACTTTTCGAAATAGACGCGCGGAGTCATCGGCAAGATGTAGGGCAAGCACTGAGCGCACAGCGACCAACAGACAGACCTCGTTGGTAGGAACAAAAGAGGACACTCAAGGTGAAAGGGACGCTTTTGTCACGCGAAGAACGCACAAGCATCCTATCGCGGGAACTCGCCGCGACTACGCCGCGAGACCGGCCGCGACGTGGCTGGAGAGTGCTCTACTCAGCGATGGCGGTAAGTTTTCGCGTCGCGAGAACGCTGTGAACCGCCCGCACCTTTCCGTGCTGATCGAGATCCATACGGGTAACGAGACGAGGCGCGAGACGCCGCCCCGCACTCGGCGGCATAGTCACGACGCAGGCCGGAAGCCCGTTGATCACACGAACCCTCATCTCGAAGCCGGCGGCGCCGCCTCGGCTGACGCCGAGGAAGTACTTCGCCACAGCAGCGGCGCCGCGCACGATCTTACGCGCGGCGATAAACTCTCCGCCCGAGTCGGCTGTGGCGACGACATCGGCCGCTAAGAGTTCCTCGATCGCACCCGCATCTCGTGCCGCCAGTGCACCAAGAAAACGCTCAATCGTATCGCGCGTGGCACGTTCGACACGTTCGAGTTGTGCAGTCCCTGTCACGCGCTCGGACTCGTAGCCACGCATGGCCCGACGCGCACGATGCAGCGTCGTCTTTACATTGGAAGAGCCGATCCCCAAAACCTCGGCTGTCTCGGCGATCGAATAGTCGAACACGTCGCGCAGTAGCAGTACGGCGCGTTGCTGAGGCGTCAACACTTCCAGTGCCACCAAGAAGGCGTACGACACGCTCTCTACGAGATCGTAGCGCCCCTGGGTGTCGATTCCGTCTGCGGCGGTCAGTTCGTAGGACGGCGGCGAGCAGGCCTCATGATCGTGGGACGCGTCCGTTTCGATCGGCGACGGCAACCAGGGCCCTACATACGGGGCACGCCGTCGGCGCCGCAGCTGGTCTTTTCCCAAGTTGACGGCAACACGCACGAGCCAAGGGCGTAGGCTTGCGTCGAGATCGGCAGGAGGCTTCTCGAGCGCGCGCACGAACGTGTCTTGCACGAGATCGTCAGCGTCGGCAGCGCACCCCGTAAGCCGATACAGGAGCGCCCATAGGTAGCGCCGATGCGGCTCGAGGTGATTCATCTGCTGACGATCGTGCATTGCCGTTCCACTCCGGTGCCGTGACTACGCCGCGCGGCGCTGTAGTGCGCCGTGCCTGGCGGCCACTAGACGGCCCGCCTCTTCGCCACTCGCCAGCGAAGCATCCGCCAACATACCGCGACTTCCGACCCAATCACCGGCGACGAACAGTCCGTCCATCTCTTCGATCGCCGGACCGGGACGACCGTCGAGGCCGCCACCGTCGGCCGTCACAACGGCCGGGGTAACCAGCATGCTCGGAAGATAACGTTGCGCCACGCATCTGTCGCGCCATCCGGGCTGCAACAAGTCAGCAAGGGCCTCCAGTTCCTTCTGGACGTCCTCGCCGCTCTCGCCGGGCGCCAAATACTTGAGCGCGTGCACGACGGCCCCATTCCCCGGCGCGAGGTCCGCGTATGCCGAGTGGACCGAAAAATACAGCGCACGATCGATTCCGAGGCCGAACAACGCGCGCGGCTTGGGAAGCGAAGACAACGCCAGATCTAGGCACGCCGCCCGCACTGCAGTCGACTCACCGGCGATTGTCGCAAGTCGCTCATGCGCGGCTGCCGAAACGAGTCGGGACGCGACATCCGGAGACGTAGCGATCACGACCGCGGCCGTTTCGATGAACGATCCATCGCTGAGTCGCACGCCGCGAACCGCACAGTCGTCGGCAGCGTGCGCCTCGACGCGTTCCACCTTCACACCGGTACGGATCACACCGCCGGCATCGCGTGCAATCTGCGAAAGCGCATCGACGAGGACCTGCCACCCGCCGTCGATGTACTCGACGTTTTTCGTCAGCGCCAGTTGCAACTGCGCGAGCGCCGATCCGGCACACATGAGATCGGGCGCGTTCGTGTACGAAGTCAGGCGGATGAGCGCGCTGATCAGCTGTTGCACACGTGGTGCCACGATCTGCGATTCCAGGAACTCCGCCAGCGGCCGACCGATCCACGGACGCGGATCACGTTTGGGCAGTGACGAAAGCAGTCTCGCGGTTTCCAGCTTGGCGCCGACATCGAGCAAACCGGTAGTCAGTAACGAAACGAAACCTCCCGGCAGTGTCTCTTTCGAACCGTCGTACACCGCATAGCCACCCGACGCGTCGGGCATCCGGCCGGTGTAGCGAACACCAAGCGTATCGAGAACCCGCGCACCGACATGGCGCCGGTACAACGCATGCGGCCCCCAGTTCCAACGATACCGGCCTTGCTCCACTGTGCCCGCGCGCCCGCCCAGCCGCGTCGCACGCTCGAGCACCACAACGCTTCGCCCCTCGCGCGCCAGCGTCGCCGCGGCTGTCAGACCTGCCAATCCAGCGCCGATCACGACACAGTCGTAGCCCTCGGTCGCGTGTCGGTTGTCTGCTCGCGTAGTGTCCGCCGTGGCGCGCGTTGCGCGCCGATCGCTATCCGTATCGCTCATGATGTTGATCTCCTCCGATCTCATGCGTGCCCACTCGCGTTCACTGGACGCGCGCTCTGTGTTTGTGCGCATCCGGGCAGTGCCCACCGCGCCGCCGCGAGCGTGCGATGGGGGTCCGGTCGGGCTGCACCGGCAACCGCCCCATTACCCGGTCACACGATTGACGCGGCCGAAAGGTTACAGATCGATGGAATTTCGTTGGAAAATCGTTGCTTTCGCCGCAGTCCTTTTCAGGGGAACCCAACCGGGGCGCGGCGGTGGTATACTGAATCCCACAGGCATCGGACGTGAATCCATTTCTCATACTGTTCAAGCCGCTCTTCACCCTGGGCACCTGGATCGTCACCGCGCTGGTGGCGGTGATCATGAGTATCGGCGGCAAGTTCGACGGCGAGCCTCGAACCGAGGGCGCTCCAAGGCTGACGGCTTACTTCGCGGAGGGCGTCGGCAATCGGCCGCCTACCTTCGACGTGAAAATGAACAGCGGCGAGCAATTCCGCATGCTCATCGAAGACGACCCGACCCGCGCCACCAACGTGTCCAGCGATACCTTGGCGAAGCTGGGCAGCGCTCCGGAAGATGCGGTCTCCACTCTCGTGCGCCTTCGCAGCGACCACGGTCGCAGCATGGTCTGTCGCCTTTCGTACGATCCGGTCGAACGCGCCCCCGAAGGAATCTGCGTCATCGGCGAGATCATCTACGACCTCATGTTCGTCGCGCCGGACACTCAGTACGACGGACGCCCGCAAATCTGATCGGCAATCGCCTCGGCGTCTAAGAATCGACCGGGCCGTGCGCCCACGTCGTAACGCGTTCGATCTCGAGACACAGCATGGGATTGGAGTCCGCCAGCAGCGGCATGGCTCGATACTGCTCGTAGCGATGGCGCAACGCTTCGAGCGCAACCTCGTACTCACGCGAATCATCGACGAGGCCGCAACGACCGCGCACGAGTACCCACGCTAGCTGCGCCCAATCGTCTTCATAGTGATCCACGAGAAACGCAACGCGTGGGTTCTCGGCAATGTTACGCAGACGTTTGAGATTGCGAGGATCGCGTTTCGGTTTCGCGTCGATGACCGAATAAACACGATCTCCGACGAGCGCGAAGCAAATGGGGACGACGTGTGGTTGCTGGGCCGCGTCGCTGGTCGCCAAACGACCGATACGCGCACGGTCGAGGAACTCTCGTGCGCCGCTCGGCCAACGTACCGACATCCGGTCGGTCAAGCCGCCGTCGAGTTTCGACGCATCGCCGTGCGCGACAGAAAATCGATGATCGCGTCGGAGAAGACGTCGTTGCGATCGCCCGCGACCATGTGCGCAGCATTCTCGACATCGACAAACTCGGCGTGAGGCACGCTCTCGAGGAAGTCCCGTGCCGACTCCTCGGTGACGACGTCACTCATGCGCCCACGCACCAGCAAGGTTGGGATCTCGAGCGTGCGTGCAGCGGTCGCCAATCGTTCCGGCCACAGTAGCGCCTGTTCGGGGCTGCGTTGCGCCGCGCGCTGCAGGAACTTGGGATCCCAGTGCCAATGCCAGCGGCCGTCGTCGCGAAGCCGTAGATTCTTCTCCAGACCGACCGTATCGGCCGGACGAGGTCGATGCGGAACGAATTGTGCGACCGACTCGGCGGCCTGCTCGAGAGACTCGAACCCGTCGGGGTGCGAGGTCATGAAGGCGATGATGCGATCGATGCCTTCGCGCTCGACGCGCGGCGTGATGTCCACGAGTACAACCGCGCTGGCGGTGCCCGGATAGAACTCGCCCTGGCACAGCAGGCTCGTGATACCGCCGAGCGAGGCGCCCACGAGAGCGGGCGACTGATCGAGCGTGTGCATGATATCGCGCAAATCGTGAACGTAGGTTTCCGGCCCATAGTCGCCATCGGTCGACCAGTCGCTATCGCCGTGACCGCGTAGGTCGATGGCTAGTGCGTACATACCGGCATCGGCGAGCGATTGGGCAGTTGCGCCCCACGCATGGCGCGTCTGGCCGCCGCCGTGTAGCAGGATGACAGGCGGGGCGTCTGGATCTCCCCACGAGTCGCACACGATGCGCATACCGCTACGGACCGAGTATACGCGCTCACGCTTGGGGATTTTTCGCTTCGATGCCATCAATGTTTCCTGGTCTGGGACTGGGCCCGGCCCGAGCCCTCAACGCTAGGGTGCAAAGCGCCCTGCGTCAATACGACTACACAAAGGCCGGGGGGCGAGCTTGCCCCGAACGGGTGGTGTGGCGGCGCACGGTAGCAGGAAGACAAGAAGAGGCGACGCAGCCTCACATCAATGGGACAGCTGCTGATGACCACCACGCGCGGTCGTTGTATATAGGGCGCATGCCGAAGATGCCTACGCTGATTGAAACGCCCACGAGGGTGGAAGCCGCAGGAAACAAGCCGAAACTCATCGACGAGTACATCGGCCGCGTGAATTCAGGCGACGATGCGCGCAGCGTCGCGCATATGCGCTCGCCCGGGGGCTGGGTCGAACCGGGCCAACGACCGGAGTTCGATGAGATCACCGTCGTGCTCCACGGGATGATTCGCGTGGAACACGACGGTGGATCACTGGACGTCCGGGCCGGCCAAGCAGTCGTCACGCACGCCGGCGAGTGGGTGCGTTACAGTACCCCCGAAGCAGACGGCGCCGAGTACATCGCAATCTGCACGCCGGCTTTTTCGCCCGATACCGTGCATCGCGACGACTGACGCCGCGCACATCGGACTCATCTCCGGCTCACATCGTGCCGTCGCTTCCCATTACGCGCCGGCGGGATTCCGGCGAAGCGCGCGACAATGGCGAGGCACGTGGACGCTTGCGCAGTTCGGCGTAGTGCGCGAGGCGGCGACGTGCAGCGTCGAAAGAGTCGTGGATCGCAAGGTCGAGTCGATCGCGACTCTCGTGTGTAACCACAATTTCATCGCGCGGGACCTCGATCCGCAGTCGTACGTTGTAGCCGCTGTGGTGAGACCCGGGCTTCTGCGGTGCGATGACCACATGACAAGCCACGATTCTTTCGTAGTAGCGGGTGAGTCGATCCGCCTGTCGGCGAATCATGCGCTCGTGGTGAGCGCCGGCTTCAGGAACACCTCGAATCGTTATCTGGACCGGAACTTCCATTTCTTTCATGGACTCCCTCCTTCGTTCGCGGGCGGTGATCGCTGTTCGTGACGCAGTCCAGCCTAGCCCTGTGCCTAGCCATGACAAGGGGGCGTAGAACGGTGATTTGGGTGCTTATTCGCCTGGGCTATCCGGCCGTACTGACGGCGCGGGCTTGCCGGACGCCGTGAACGCAGGCTTAGCAAGAAATGCCTCGACGGCGGCCCAGTACGCTTCGTACCCACGAGGATTCCGGTCGGTGCGCAACGCCGACGAACCGTGTACGCCGATACGCGGCTGGTAGTGAGTGACGAGCGCCGCGTCGATCGGCTCGACGATGCGCGCCGCTTCGCGCACCTCTACGCCCGGCGCAGACGTGACGAAGACGGGTACTTTCACGCGCGCGGCGTAGCCGCGTACTTTCTCCCCTGCCCCGAGATGCTCGCCGGGAGAGAACGACAAGACCGCCCGCACCTGCTCGTGCTCCGCCGCTAGCCGGAACACCAACGCGGCACTGTAGCTACTGCCCCACGCAACGACGCCCGGGTAGCCGTCCTCGATCGCCCAATCGAGCGCGGCCTCGAGATCACCGTATGCGACATCGAATGGTTGCGCGCGTCCGAGCGACATCACGGTGCGATTGTTGCGATCGAACATGCGGCCGCCGGCGCGACCGTCCACCGCCAACGTGTCGAACCCGAGCGCCGCCAACCTGGGCACGATGGGCTCGTACTCCGTCGAATTCGATCCGGCTTGATGAAACAGCAAGAGAACGGGACGCGCACGTCCCTGCTCACTCTGAAAGTGGTCGGCAAATATGCGAACGCGGTCTCGCGCCTGTAGCTCTACTTCCCGCGCCTGGGCGCCGACGCCGGTTTCTGCTGCTCCTGCGTGATCGTCAGCCCGGACCGGACGCGGCGCAACACCAAGGACGGCAACAAGCACGGCGGCACCCGCGAGCCCCGCCAGGAGCTCCGCTCCCGCGACGCGGCGAGTGCGACTGCCTTTGCGACTATTTGGACTCTGAATTCGCGGATGCATTCCCTCTCACGATAACACACGACTGCACGACGTCATCGCCCCCCGGACGCGCTCTCGGCCTGCCCGAGCGAGCCGCGCCGCCGCAGAGCGCTCGGCGCTGGCATTCTCCGACGGAATCCGACTAAATGTTCGCTCTCGACGCACGAATAGGGCCCCGAGCCCAACTACCGGCGCAACTCTTCGCCGATACGGATCCGAGATGGCAGAGGACACCAAGACCAGCGACGACAAGGCAGCCCAGAAGCGAAAGCAGGAGATCCTGCTTCGGCTGAAGGAAGAGCGCGTCCCTGACGCCGTGTGGCCGACCGAGTTCGGCGACAAGAAGAAACGCCCACGTGAAGTCGCGTTCATGGACGTGAATCTGTGCTTCCCCTGCGGGAAATGCCCGGAGTTCTGTCCGGTCGGGTGCATCGAGTATATGGCTCCCGACACCCTTCCCGGTCGCGGCCTGCAACCCGTGCAGGTTCGATTTGAGGAATGCATCGGCTGCTACATCTGTGTCGAGGTCTGCGCCCTGCTGACCGACTACGACGCCGTGCGTATGTACCCCACCGATACCGTCGAAGAGATCACCGGGACCAAGGTCGGCGATCAGAAGCCCGAAGCGTACCACCCCGCATTGCCGTATGAGGAATTCTTCAGCGAAGGTGGCCGCCAATCCATTCGCCCGACGGGCGCTGGCTCGCGAATACGAGCCAAGATGGTTGCCGAAGAGCGCAAGAAGCTCGGCTTCGAGTAGCGTGATCACAGCAATCGGAACGGGCTAGAGATAGGTAGGGATAGAGACGATGTCGCATTGGGAGAACAAGACGCTTTCCACGACCTGTGCGAGCTGCGGAAAAGCGCTCAACACCTACGTCGATCCGGATACCACCACGCGCACGACGTGGCCTTTGGTCGGTGAAAAAGACGGCAAGCCGTTTACCTACGCAGCCTGCACCGATTGCAACACCAAAGGCTGGCGCCCGCCCGGCGCCACCAACTAAGCGCCATCAACTAGACACCGGGCTTGGCGTCAGACCCAACTCCTAAGCACAATCCGTTCGTGAGGCGGTCCCGTGAGAGAATCGCTCACGGGAGACCACCGACATGCCGCACGATGATTACGAGCTACTGAAGATTCGACTCGACCGCGGCGTCGCGTTCGTCACAATCGATCACCCGCCGATCAATCTCTTCGACGTCGCACTGATGCTGGAGATCGATCGCGTGGGACGCGAGATGGAGGCGTCCAACGACGTACGCGTCGTCGTCTTCGACAGCGCCGATCCTGAATTCTTCATCGCGCACGCCGACGTCGAGATGATCGAGCTGCTACCGAGCGACGACGGCGAGCGCCCGACCGAACTGAACATCTTTCATGCGCTGGTCGATCGGTTCCGTACCATGTCGAAAGCCACGATCGGGAAGATCGAGGGCATCGCGCGCGGTGGCGGCAGCGAGTTCTTGCTCTCACTCGACATGCGATTCGCCGCGCTCGGCAAGGCCGTGTTGGCCCAACCCGAAGTCGCGCTCGGAATCATTCCCGGCGGTAGCGGCACACAACGATTGCCGCGGCTCATGGGTCGAGGCCGCGCTCTGGAAATCGTACTCGGCTGCGATGACTTCCCTGCCGATCTCGCCGAGCAATACGGCTACGTGAACCGAGCGCTTCCGCCGCAAGAGCTGGGCCCGTTCGTCGACCGCCTTGCCTATCGTATCGCAGGCTTCCCCGCGCACGCGATCGCGCGAGCCAAGGAGGCAGTGATCGGCGGCGAGCCTCCCGTCATCGATGGGCTTCTCGGCGAAGCGCATGCGTTCAATGCAACGCTCGGTGACGCCGAAACGCGTCGTCGCATGCGCGCGTTCATGGACGCAGGCGGTCAGACCCGCGAGTTCGAAACCGGACTCAGCGATCAACTGGAAAAGTTGGGGAAGAATCCGGAAGCGGATCCGCTCGACTGAGCCTTAAGTGCTCTCCGCTTCCCGATCCGGCGCGAGCAGCAGAAGATCGGGAACGTTGCGCAGAACATCTCTGAGAACCCGCGCACGCCGGTTGTCGAGCATCACGCGCGCGGCCTCGGCATTGAATCGCCTCATTGCGCTCGCTCGAGACTCGGCCAAGCTGCTGGGCATGCGCTGCCACGTCTGGGCCGTGAAACCGCCAACGAGCGCGTGAATGCGTTCGAGTCGCTCCACCCGTGCGGCGAGCGAAGCCTTCACGGACTCGCAATCTTCGATGCTGTCTACGTCTGCGAGTATCTCGGCGATCTCTTCGACCGTGTCGATGAAGTCGATCATGGCGTCGCCGACGGTCCCATCGTACTCGGCGCTGCGCTGCTCAGGAGCACTGTCGCAGCCCGAACCCACGAGTACGGCGCCACAGACGGCAGCTCCAAGGAGAACGGCGCGTAATAAGGGAAACGGAAGGAATTGCCGCATGACTGAAAACCCGAGTCGCAACGCGGGAATTCACGACAATAGCGATGCGCGGAGCCCGCGCAAGGTCTCAGCCCAAGGGCGGCACCGCGGCCAGAGCGTCTTGGACCTCGCGCACGAGTCCCGGCTTCAAACCGATCCGGTGCGTTTCCACACGTAGACGGTCCGATGCAGCTGCCAGACGCGGCCCATAGAGAGTGACGACGCCATCGCGGTCTCCGGCGAGCACCTGACCCATCTCGCCACGAATCCGGCCCATCTCACGAGCGATCTCGCGAATGCGCGGCGCTGCGGCGCGAGCGCTGTGGTCGTCGACGACGTCTGCAAGCACTTGGGCCATCGTCTCCAACTGCCCAACGTATGCCGCCACGGCGTCAACGTTGCCGGCGGGAATTTCGGCTTGGGCGCTCGGCGCCTCACAACCGGTGGTACCGGCCAGAGCCAAGACGGAGAGCGCGTAGCCCGCGCGATGTGCCCAAGTCTTCGTATGCTGCCCCAATTGCCCTAACTGCCTCATCAACAACAATCCGCCTCACACCCATTGGTCCTAGCGAAGAGTTGCCGAGCAAAGGCCTGCCGGGCAAACGGCAACGCCCGGGCCGAGGCCCGGGCGTTTCGCATGGAGCGCCGCAAATTGTAGCAAGCGCGGCGGCGCGCGCTAAGACCTGCGAGCGAGAAATATCGAGCGCCGACTCAGACCGGCGGCGCGAAGGTGGGATTTCTCCCTTGTCGTACGTCCTCCAGGCGGATGTTCGCCGTCTCACGCCATTTGTCTTCCGAGAGGATGTAGAAGCGATCATCACGGATTCCCGCCAGCGTACGCTCGGCAAGTACTCGCGGATCCAGCCCGCCGTCCTCGAGCGCCTTCATGGCATCGAACACGGCCGCTCGCTCCGGGGATGCCTCGTAGTCACCGTGCTCGGTCAGCTCGGCGGGACGGTTGCGCTCGGCCGCGCCGATGCGTGTCGCGACCTCTTCGGGGCATAGAACGGAAACCTTGATCTTCGAGCCGGACAACGTGAGTTCGTGATACAGGCTCTCGCTGAGCGCCAACACCGCGTGCTTCGTCATGTGATAGGCGCCGACGTACGGCATCGTAGTGACCGCCGCCATCGATGCGGTGTTCACGATGTGCGCCTCGCAGTCCTGCTTGGCCAGCAGCGGCACAAAGGTTCGGATGCCGTGGATGACACCCCAGACGTTCACCTTGAGCAGCCAGTCGTATTCTTTGACGGGCACTTCCCAGGTCAGTCCGCCGGTGAAGACGCCGGCGTTGTTGCAGACTACGTGAACTGCGCCGAAGCGTTCCTGCGCTTTCGCCGCCAACCGCTCGACCTGCTCCGCATCCGACACATCGGTTACGACGGCGATTGCCTCGTGACCTCGCTCGACGATCTCGCCGCATGCCGCCTCGAGCAGCGGTGCTTCCACGTCCGCCATCACGATGTTCATTCCGGCATCGGCGAAGACATCGCACATGGCCCGGCCGATCCCACTCGCCGCACCCGTTACGACAGCCGTTTTCCCTTTGAAATCTCGCAACCTCGCGTACCTCCTTACTGCGGTTCTTGTCACCGTCGCGTCGCAGCGTTGCAAGCTTTGGAGAGTTTCGACGAGTTTCGAGACGAGTTTCGACGAGTTCCGACAGGGTCCGCCCGGCCGCGTTCGCGCGTGGGGCGCTTCACGGTATGCTTGATCCATAGACAACAACCTGCCCGCCCCCCGCGGGCCCCAGCCAGGAGGCAATGAATGAAAAAATCAGCAGCGTACCGCGTACTAGCGGCCGTCACGTTGGTCGCGTTCGCCAGCGGATGCTCGACCATCAACCCGTACACGGGACAAACTCAGATGAGCAAAGCGGCCGGTGGCGCCGCCATCGGTGCAGCCACCGGCGCCATCATCGGCGCGGTCTCAGGCAAGGGTAGCCGCGAAAGCCGAGAGCGTGCCTTGATCGGAGCAGGCGTCGGTGCGTTGGCCGGCGGCAGCGTCGGCTTCTACATGGACCAGCAGGAAGCGAAGCTGCGCCAGCAACTGCAGGGTACCGGCGTCAGCGTCACCCGTAGCGGGGATCACATCATCCTCAACATGCCCGGTAACGTCACATTTGAAACCAACAGCTCCGACCTGCGACCGCAGTTCTTCGGCGTACTCGATTCGGTAGGGCTCGTCATCAACGAATTCAACAAGACGTTGGTAGAAGTATCGGGACACACCGACAGCACCGGTTCCGATTCATTCAACCAGTCGTTATCTGAACGCCGTGCCGGAACCGTCGCGCACTACTTGCTCGGACGTCAGGTAGACAACATGCGTGTTCTGACATTCGGCTTCGGCGAATCGCGACCGATCGCGACCAACGGCACCGCCGACGGTCGGCAAGCGAACCGACGCGTCGAGATCGAACTCGTTCCCGTCACTCAGGGCTGATGCGTTCTGGACTGATTCGTTCAGGGCTGATCCGCTAGCTAACTGGAAACGACGTGCTCGCCGAATGTTTGGCGAGCACGTCGCGACCACAGCAGATACGGAGTGGTCGTGATCGTGACGACCGCAGCAACGACCAGGTTCAGATACGCCCTACCGATCGTCGGCAAACCGACCTGATCGACCACGCCCGTGCCCACCACGCGGAAGCAGTCCGCTTCCAGCAACGCCAATAGCAGCAAGACGTACAGGCCGCCGATCGCCAGCGACGGCGTCCTCGTGCTGCGCCTGAAGCACGCAACGATGACGCCGACGAGCCATGCCGCCACGAGCAGGCGGGCCACGATGGCATACATCAGATAGGGCGCCCAGAAGGGATGGAATCCCGGCGAGTCTGCCGATGTGATGACGATCCAAATCCCCGGTTCGAGCGCCGGCATCACGTTCGCGATCAGATCGTGCGCCGTGCCGACCACCAGCATCGCGAGCGCCAGGATGAACATGTTGAGCCATCCACCGAGCGGTTGCGCGCCGTCGGCACGGGGCCCATCGGCATGCAGTACCGGATGATAACGGAGCGAGACGCACACGGCCGTCAACGAGAACGCAAACAGCGCAATCGTCAGCGCGCCGAAGACCTTCGGCCAGTTCAGCGCCGATCGGCCACGCACCATGGCGGCCATGTGTGCTTCCACCGGTCGTGACACGGGATATTCGAGCAACCTGGCGATCTTCCCGAGGCTCTCGATATGCATCGCCGTGCGCTCGGTCTCCACATACCCGGCACGCGTACGCAGTTCGTAGCGCAGCAACAGCTCGTTGCCGCTCACCGAGACATTGCGTACGAAGCGTAAGGCCTCGTCCTCGATCACGACTTCGCCTGGCTCAACAGCCCATCCGAGATCGATCTCGGCTCGTATCGTGTAGACGACATGGCGCGGATGGACTACTTCGAGCGGCATCGTGCGCGCGCGGGTTTGCGGAAGTTCAATGAGATTCGCCAACTCGAGCGGAAACAAACTGCCCTCGTAGCGACTCGCGTCGTTGGCGAGCGTCCAAAACCTCTCGATTGCGTACTCCTCGCGCAGCGTGACCGTATTCGCGTCTTCGTCGTCCTGTACGCGCATCGGTTCTCGCGACACGAGCGACGGATACAGCCCGGCGTAGTAGTCGCGGTAGGCTTTCTCCGCTGCGGCAACGCTACTCGAGCGGATCTCGCGCCGCGCATTCTCCGCGGCTTCGTCGCGATGCAACGTATCGACTCGCATCCACGTCGGCTTCTCGCCACGACCCAGCCCCATACGCACGGTGATTTCGGTGGTCGCTGGATTTTCGTTCGCCGCGCCCGCGGCACTCTCATGGCCGGTCGCCGAGTGCGCGAGCTTGCTATCCATCGCGGTCGTCTCGAGTTCGCCGCCGTCGCGGCCGACGACCAGCGCCATGCCACGAGCACGCGACTGCAGCACCGCCGAGTGACCGCGCTGATGGGTGAGCGCAGGATCGAGCCAGACCACGCCTCGCGCGTCACCGTAGTCAACCCGAACGACGGCATGATCCAAAGCCAACGGGGAAGCCAGACGCGCGCCGAGCCGTTCACGCTCCGTAGTACTGAGTAACGCAACGTGCGCGTCCACGCCGAGCCCACGCAACAGGCTGACGAGCAGCAGCGACTTGTCCTTGCAGTCTCCGAAACGCCTTTCGAGAACCTGCGACGGCAGGCTGGGAGCGTGGGAGTTCTCGCCGATCTCGATCGCCAAGTAGCGGATCTCGTCCTGAACGAACCGCAGCGCACGCGCGGCCCGCTCGGTCGTATCGTCGCCGGCTGCTGCGATCTCTGCGACCAGCCTTTCGACCGCCCGATCATCGTCGTTGCGTGAGAACAATCGCCCGGCCCAGGCAGCCACCTCGGTCCAGCCGTCGAAATCGGTGATCTCCACGAAGGCATGCGGGTGGTACCAGGAAGGCAGTCGGTCGTCGGGCAAGCGCGCGGGCACGTCTCGCGCTTCCCAAACCCATTCTCGGTACGTCGGATAATTTGAAACAGCGGGGTCGTGCGCCGCTCCGTGGGTGCGGTAGCGCAGCTGCGCGTCGGCAGCGGCCAGCACGCGCAGGCGGCGATGCGCGAGCGGGATGTCCCACTGCAGCGGCAGTTCCTCGAGAACGTGGCCGTCGAATACGGGGTTGGCGCCGGTGACCGTGTATTCGTACTCCAGCGTATCGCCCACGCGTAGGTCGGGCACGAGCACGACCAACGCACGCGAGCCGTCATACACACCGTTCTCTCGTGCGCCCTCCGACTGGACGACGTGCACGCGCGAGCGATCGAGTCGGTCGTACGTACGATCGTTGCGAATCAACCGCACCGCGTGCAGACGAACGGTCTGAAACGCAGGCTCGAACGCGATTTCGATTTCACCGGCTGCCAGCATTCCGACTTGATCGACGAACGAGCGCGCAATGCGCGTATACATATTGCGGGCGCCGCCGCGCGTATCGATCTGTCGATCGAACGAAAGGTAGACCGTTCCGCGATCAACCAACTCTACGGCGGGCTTCGAACGTACCACCAAGGGCTCGTAGGATACCCAGCTCGGCCTCGGCCCGACGCTGTACTCGGAGGCCTGGACCTCACCGCCAGCCGCAAGTGTCAGCAACGCCGTCACGGCGCAGAGTATGCCGACGGACTTGATCATTTCTTCACTGCGCCGGACTCTCGCCTGCGAGTCGGGCGTTGCGGTGCATCACGCAGGTCGCGCTGCATGGCTACGCGCGCGTCCACCAACCCCTCGCCGGCTTCCGCTCTCATGCGCGCTTGTAGCGATTCGCTGAGCTCTTGCGCATCAAGGACTCGGAATCCATGGCGCTCGTAGAATGCGCGGTTCCACGCGACATCGTCGAAGGTCGTCAGCGTTACCGTCGAGCAGCCGCGTGCGCGTGCCCAGTCACAGACGCGTAGTAGCAGCCGCGCCCCGAGACCGTGACGGCCGTGATCGGGGTGCACGTCGATCTCTTCGAGGTGGACGTTGTCCGTCTCGACTTCAGCCAACGCGAAGCCCACGGTGATCGCGTCGCGAACGGCAACCCACAACCCCCCGTGCGCAAGTGCGCGACGAAACTCTTCGACGGACACGGCGGGCGCGTCGGCGGCCTCAGGGTGCGCACTTGCGCGGAACAACGAAGCGGCTGCGACCTCGAGTGCAGGCAACGCTTCGACGTCGCTCGGCACCGCCGGGCGCACGCGATACGCAGCCGCCACGGCGTCTGCGTCGTCAATCCTTCGTGGCGCGTCCAATGTCACGGTTCGAGAATCACCTGAAGCTATGCCCAAAACCCTCGTAAATACGGGAGCATGCGAGATTTACGGCAGGCAGGGCAATGCCATGTCCGAATCTACGCCTATATAGGATACCAAAACGCGCCTGGGTCAGACGGCGGTGATGAGTGCATGGGCCGGTTGGGCCGCAACCCGGTCGATCCACGCACGCACCGCGCCGTAGGCTCCCAGATCGAAGCCTCCTTCGTGTGCGACGTGCGTATAGGCGTACAACGCGATATCGGCGATCGAGTACGTGTCGCAGGCGATCCAATCGGCATGTTCGAGGCGACGTTCCATGACCGCGAGAGCGGCGTACCCCGGATCCTGTTTGGCTGCGAGCAACTCGGCGTGCCCTTGCGGATCTTGCAACAGATGAATGTAGAAACGCGACGTCGCGATGAACGGCTCGTGGCTGTACTGCTCGAAGCACATCCATTGCAGGACGCGGGCGCGCTCGAGGCGATCCGTCGGCAATAGCGGCGACGACTCCGCAAGGTACCAGAGAATGGCGTTCGACTCGGCGAGGTAGCTTCCGTCATCGAGTTCCAATACCGGCACGCGCCCGTTCGGATTCTTGGCCAGGAAGTCGGCGGTACGACTCTCTCCTTTCAAGATATCGATCTCGATCCACTCAAACTCGACGGCGAGTTGGTGCATCGCAAGGCGTGCTTTGTAGCAATTGCCGGATTCGAGTGTGCCGTACAGCGTCAACATGGGTTCTACCTCGAGTAGCCGGACGACCACTGGCCGCCGCCGCTAGGACTCGCGTGTCGGCAGAAACAGCGACTGGAGCCAGCGCCCGAACGTGTTGCTGCCGAGTACTTCTTTGTCGAAATCATCGATGAAACGCTCGTAGGGAATCACGCCTTCGAACAGAGAGGCGCGCGTGACGAAATCGGCGTCGGCGTCCAACTCTTTCACGATGCGAGCCGGGTTGCCTGCAACGACGACGTTCGGTGGGACATCGTCTACCACCACTGCACCGGCGCCCACCACGCTGTTTCGCCCGATGCGTACGCCCTTCGTAACGATGACACTATCGCCGAGCCAAACGTTGTCTTCGAGAACGACGCTGCTCGAGCCTCCGGGGGCTGAATTTCGGTTGTAGATATCGTGCCAGTCCGCATCGGTGATGTAGCTGTTGCTGGCCATCATGCAGTTCTTGCCGAGCACCACGCCGCAAGCGCTGGAGATACGCGCGCCGGGAAGCACGATGCAGTAGTCGCCGACAGAGATACTGCCGCTGCGGTCGCCGTCGGTCCACACGAAAAAACGCACCTGGTTATCGGGCGTCGCCATCATGTGAACGTGGTCGCCTAGTCGAATCCGTGGGCCGTGCACGTCGAAGCTGCGCGGATTGGTCACGCGCGCTCCCACGCCGACGTGGTCGAAATGCGGAAACAAGAAACGCTTGGCGTACAGATTCCCGAAAACACCGGCGAGCCTCTTGATCAAATAGGGGCGATGGTCCTGACGCATGCTGACGCGCGCCGCAGTCCCACTTGCGGCGCGGGCCCTACTATTGCCACGCACCGCGACGTTGCAAGCGGGCCGCGGACGATTTTTGAGCGTCTGTTTTCGCCGACGAGCCCCTCGGTTATATAGTTCCGATGGCCCTCTCGACGTACCACTCAACGCGGTTGCCGACGCCCCTGCGCAGGCCCCGGAGACTGCTCGGCAACGTCGCGGGCCCTCTCGGCCTTCTCGCCCTCTTTGCCCTATCCGGCCTGCTCGCCGTCACGGGCTGCAGGCCGGCGCCTGAGCAGTATGCTCAGCCGCGACTCGTGATTCTCTACGCCAGCTGCACGGTGAACAGACTGTACACGGCCGCCTACGATCCGTCCGTCGGTTACACGCCGAACATCGGCAGGTTCGCCGAACGGGCAACGGTATTCGACAGGCATCACACGGAGTCGGGTCAGTCCGGACTCGCGTTCGCGTCGCTATTCAGCGGCTCACAGGGACGTGTGCACGGCGTATTCAAACATCCGCGCAAGCTACAACCGGAGCTCGTTCTTGTACCGGAAATATTTGCCGCCGCAGGCTACGACACCCATTCGTGGCTGGTTCAGAAAATGGCCTCGAGTCGCCTGAACTACGCGCAGGGCGTTCCGGAGAAACAGCAGTATCAGGACGGCCCACTGGAAGCGTTTCGTCCGCAGTTCCAAGCGATTCTCGAACGATTGCGCACGGAGCCCGACTACCGTGCGTTCATCGTCACGAACTTCTCGGTGACGCATGGCCCCTACGAAGGTGCACTCCTCGATGAGTTCTGCGCCGAGTATCCGAGTCGCTGCGAGGTACGCGGCGACGACGCGGAGCTCGCGAGGTTCAAGACCCTCAATCGTGAGCAACTCCGACCCCTGTCGCTCAACTACGAAGTCGCCGTCAAGGAGCTAGGCCTCACGGATCACGATCAAACGCGACTACGCGAGATCAACGATCTCCTCTACAAAGCGGACATGTACCGGCTCGACAAGATGTTCGGCGGTGTCGTGGATGCCGTCGATGCGGCCGGACTATTCGACGACTCGGTCGTCGCTTTTACTTCCGATCACGGCGAAGTGATGTGGCGCGACAACGCCCATCTACGATGGACGCACGGCTACCAGCTCGCACCCGAGGTCATCAATGTAGCACTCCTGATGAGCGGTCCGTCGGCGGGCATCGCACGCGGGCGCTACGGGGGTGTCTCGCGATCGATCGATGTGATGCCCACGTTGGCCGGCCTCGCAGGGCTCGAATTGCCCGAGGAATACGAAGGACGCGGACGCGATCTCGCCCCCGCGCTGCGCGGCAACGCCGCCCCACCGGACCTCACCGCCTACAGCCATTCGGCGCTGCTGTACGCGCCGTTGCGCGCCAAGCGTATGCAGACCCTCGCATCGCTCTTTCCGTCGCCGGACCCCGAATTCATGTGGGTGGCCGCGCGGCGCGGCGATCTCTACTTCAAGCTACGCCGTCGCCCCGACGACACCTGGTACCATTCGGTCTTCGACCTTGCGGCTGATCCGGAAGAACGCAACGACCTGGTCGACCCCAACGATCCATTTCAACGTGAGATGTTCAAGCGTCTCGAAGAGTACAAGGTCGAAATGAGCGACGCCGCTTACAATTCGCAAGCAGGCGGTTTGCCGCGCGCCAAGGCCGTCGAGATGCTGCGCAGCATGGGCTATATCGACTGATCGAACGCAGTTTGGCGGTTCGGGAGCGTCGAGCTGGCCGCTCAGTGTGACGGTGCGGCAGTCGTCAATGCAGCGCGCACGGCGTCGGCGTCCGCCGGATACTCGAAGCCGATGATCTCCAACGCATCGAGTTTGATGAGTGTCGGCTTGCCGGGTTGGCGCGGAATTCGTGAGGTCGTTTGTCCGTCGGTGTCGAGCGACATCGCGTATTCGCGCCTGCGAAGCCCGGGTAACGCGAACAACCGTCGGATCAGGGCGGGCATCGCGCTGACATCGGCCACGTAGACCGTACCCGAGCGTTCGAGTAGATCGCGACCGCCTTCCGCGAGCGCCGCCTTCACAACCTTGCCCGCATCCATGTCGCGCGTGAACAGCACTTGCTTCGTGGCAGCATCGATCCCACCCGACTCACCGTGCTGGGTCTCGAGCGAGAGCGGGTCGATTCGGCCACCGAGTTCGTAAGGTGCGTACGCGGCGCCAGTTTGACCGGCGTCGTCGGCAGTCGCACGGCCGCACACCAAGCCACACAAGGTCATGGCAATCAGCGCCAGTCTTGTCGTCCGCATTGTCCGTAGAGTCGTCACTGTCATCGGCCTTCCGTCCTGCTCGGCCTGCTCTCAGCTCTCGTCGCGCTCGTAACGCCAGCCGTCTTCGAGGAACCACAGCCGGTGTCGCGCGCCGCTCGCCTCGACGTCACCTGCCTCGTAACCGGCGTCACCGTGATACAGCGCGCAGGCGCCGCCCTCGAAGCGCTCGATGCGTGGAAGGAACTCTTCCAGGTCACGCGCGCCGATCGTCGTGAGCGCGGTGTCCACCGAGCCGAACTGCTCGAGCATGGTCAACGTAACGAACGTGGGAGGCGTGAGCTGAAGTTCTTTCGCCTGGAACTCACTGAGCGCGCGACCCGGCGTAATCCACCGGTGCAGATCGATTTCACCACCATCCACCTCGACGCTGGCATCGCTCGCCCCCGCAATGAAGAACCAGGTATCGAAGCGCTTGGGCATGACCGGAGGCGTAACCCAGCGTGAGACCGGCACGAGCGCTTCGCGCGCGATTTCCAGTCCCGATTCTTCGGCAACTTCTCTGACCGCCGCGTTTCGCGCCGAGGCATAAGCGTCGGGTGGATCGCCACGGTCCTCGTCGTCGACGCGACCACCGGGAAAGACCCAGTAGCCGCCATGCGTCGAGATCTTCTCGCTGCGACGCAACAACAGCACCTCGACGACGCTCGCACGATCGCGTAGCAGGATGACCGTCGCCGAAGGATGCGGTACGACATCGCTGTAGTCGGTCTTCGTGCTGGCTTCGCTCAACGAGCTAGTTGACCTTGATCAGTTCGACTTCGAAGATCAGTGTCGCGTTCGGAGGGATCGAAGCGCCGGCGCCGCGGCTGCCGTACGCGAGCTCGGACGGGATCGTCAGGCGCCATTTGTCGCCTTCCTTCATCAACTGCAACGCTTCGGTCCAACCGCGAATGACTCTATTGACGGGGAACACGGCCGGCTGCCCGCGCTTGTGTGAGCTATCGAACTCGGTGCCGTTCTCGAGCGTGCCGCGGTAGTGAACGGTAACGCGATCGGTTTCCTTCGGCGTCGCACCCTCACCCGACGCGAGAACCTCATACTGCAATCCGCTATCGGTCGTTACCACCTTGCTTGCCTCCTCAGCGGCCGGCGCCTCGCTGCCGGCTGTCTCCGTCGCGGGACCGGACTCGCCTGACTCCTGGTCCGGCTGGCTACATCCCGCCAATACGACGGTCATCGACGCAGCAGCGATAAAAGTTACGAATCGGGCTCGATCTCGCGAGATCGACGTGTTCAGCTTGGTTCGCACGGTGGTACTCCTTAAATGCGTGAATCCGCTGGGCATATCAGCCCCGACGCCTTTTGCCTACCCCTCGGGCAACGCCGGGCGCACCTTCAAGACTCGCTCTTTTCGTATCGACACCGTCCCGCGATCGGCACCGCGCGGTTTACTGACGTACTGCCCTCTCGTGCACGACACGGCAACGCTGCCACCCGAACGAGCCTTGCTGTGATGGGCCGCCACCGACGCAGCCATCTCGATAATGTCCTTCGCCGGTTCCTCGCCCTCTCGCGCGCGCAGTAGCACATGACTCCCGGGCATACTGCGCACGTGGAACCACCAGTCGGCCGCCCGCGCGATCTTCAGACTCAGGCGTTCGTTGTCGGCATCAGTGCGGCCGGCAAGTATCGTCCAGCCGTCGTACTCGTAGACGAACAGCCCCTTGTCGCCGGTATAGTCCGATTCCAGTTTCTGCTGCTGTTTCTGACTATCGCGTCGCGCCACGATCAATCCAGCGATATCCACAGGCGCAACAGATGGCGCTTGCCATTCGAGGCGGCCGCGTCTTGGTAGGCGGTGCGCGCGTGCAACACGGTGTGATTCGACACCAACTGAATATCTCCGGCTCTGAGCTGCATGTCGAGTCGCAGGTCTTCGCGATTGGCGATCGCTTCATAGACGTCGAGCAGTTCAGTCTCGTCGTCAGTCAGCGCAGGGACGTCGTCGTGTCGAACGACCGAACGGAAGTAGTCGCTGTGAAAGAACGTGCGCAGCCGCCCGTCCGCGAAGCAGCACGGCGTGACCGGTACGTGGCGGATCGAACCGGCGCGGTCGTCGTTGCGCGCGTCGAGTAGGAAAGGCGAGAACAATCGTCGGCTCAGATCGGGTCGCTCGCGAAGCAATTCGTTGAACACGGTCACCGAACTTGCGAGCCGACTCGCGCCACCGCGCTCGGGCGCGCTCAGACACAGCAAGCCGACTACGTCTGCGGCATCGCAGTGGTAGCGGATGTCGCCCGAGGTCAGATAGCGACGCACGTGCGGATCGTTGCGCTCGGCGCCGGTGTCGAGAACGTGGCCGAGAAGGTCGTTGTCGGGGTTTTGTCCGCCCGGCGAGCCGAGATGCACGCCAAGGCCCCAATAGGCGATGCTCGACAGCCGCTCTCCCCAGCGCTCGACCGGAAGTCCGCGGAGCAGAACGAAGCCGCGACCATCTGCGAGTTCACGGCGCCACTCTTCGATGCGTGGCGCGAGCAGGGGCAACGGGAAATCGTCAGCGCAGACGTCGACGAGCCGCTCGAGCCCGTCGCCGTCGAGATGCACACGTCGTGCGGCATCTTCGAGTTCGTCGATCTCGTCGGCGCTCAGCGCACGCGTCCAATCGTCGCTGGTAGACAACGCGTCGCCGCGCCACGCAGCCGGCCCCGAAAGCGTCTCGCACGGAACCGACTCATGCGGTCGGTCAAAATAGTGAAGTACTTGTTCGCCGAAGCTTAGAAACGGCACGGCACAAAAAAAACGGGCCCGCCGCAAACCGAAACGGTTCGTGACGGGCCCGAAGTCTCTGAGAGCATGTCGGCTATGTCAGCCCGCCATGTCCTTGAGTTTCTTGAGCGGGAGAACCTTGATGCGAGTGCTCGCCGGCTTCGCCGCAACATCCATCGTTTCGCCGGGGCGGAACGGGTTAGGAACGTTCTTCTGCGCGGGACGCGCAGGCTTCTTGACGGTTTTGATCTTCAGCAACCCGGGAAGGGTGAACTGGCCTACTGCGCGCTTACGAACGTGACGCTCAACGATAGTTCCGAGCTCATCGAACACCGCAGCGATTTCCTTCTTCGCCAAACCGGTGTTGTCTGCGATCTCCGAAAAGATCTGAGACTTGGTCATTGCCGTACTTACTGCTGTTGCCTTCTTCGCCATTAATTTCTCCGAATCCTTGTGTTTATTGCGACCGAGTTTCGCTCCGCTATCTAAGCTGGCCCGCTCGAGTTCTCGCTAGTTTAGCAACTCGATCACCCGGCCAAAAGAGAGCGGTCCTCTTAGTGTGGTTTCTTTGTGTCGCCCGGTCGTCGAAACGACCGCAACGACGTCGCGGAAATCCTCACCACCCGTCTCGCAATAACGTACCGGACACGAGAATGCCAGACTTGAACGCCGAGTTATGCGCACAATTCTAGGCTCAAACGGTCCTGCCCCTCTCGTCGCAGCCCTGCATCGAGCGCCCGAATATCCGCGCGACGGGTGCCGTGAAACTTGATCGTGTAATCATCGGTGGGTGTAATAGCCGGATGCTGTTCGCCGACCGGCCCTCCCGCCGGGCGGCCGCGAACGACACAACTCCAAGGGACGGAGACACGAAGATGTCGACAACGAATACGACCGAAACAACCGGTGACGCCAGTCGGCTGGCGAGCAATTTAGTCAATGAAATCGGCAAGGTACTCGTCGGTCAGGAGACCGTCGTCATGCGCTTGCTGACCGGCCTGCTGACCGGCGGTCACGTGCTGCTCGAAGGCATGCCGGGTCTCGCGAAGACGCTCACCGTTCGCTCTCTGGCAGGGGCGATCGACACCGGGTTTTCCCGGATACAGTTCACGCCGGACATGCTGCCGGCCGACGTGGTCGGCACCGAAATCTTCAACCCGAAGGAAGGCACGTATAGCGTCAAACAGGGGCCGATTTTTTCGAATCTGGTGCTCGCAGACGAAATAAATCGCGCCCCGGCGAAGGTTCAGGCAGCTCTGCTCGAAGCCATGCAGGAGCGCCAGGCCACCATCGGCGGCAACACCTACACCATGGAAGAGCCGTTTCTCGTACTCGCCACGCAGAATCCGATCGAGCAGGAAGGCACCTACCCGCTGCCCGAAGCGCAGATCGATCGGTTCATGATGAAGATCAAAGTGGACTACCCGAGCCGCGACGAGGAGCGCAAGGTCGTAGACCGGATGGCTTCCGGGCAGGCCATCCCGGAGGTCTCACGCGTGTGCACACCGGCCGACATCATGGCCGCGCGCAAAGAGGTCGCCGACGTGTTCGTCGATGAGAAGGTACGCAACTACGTGGTCGACCTCGTGCGCGCGACACGCGATCCGGCCGAGAGCAACGTCACCGGGCTCGAAGGCATGATCGAACACGGAGCCAGCCCACGCGCGTCGATCTGCCTCATGCACGCGGCCAAGGGTCACGCGTATCTGCTGGGACGCAACTACGTCACACCCCACGATGTGAAGTCGCTGGTTCCCGACGTTTTGCGACACCGCATCGCGATCAGTTACGAAGCCGAGGCAGAGGGAAAGACAACGGAAGACATCGTCGCCCGCATCCTCGATTCCGTCTTGGTGCCGTAGCAACCAGTCGACCAAGCAATCATGCTCGCCAGCGAAATCATTCGACGCGTACGCGAGATCCAAGTGCGTACCGGCCGCCAGGTGGCCGACGTCTTGGCCGGCGAATACATATCCGTGTTCAAAGGCGGAGGCGTCGAGTTCGACGAAGTGCGTCCGTACATACCGGGCGACGACGTTCGCTCGATCGACTGGAACGTTACCGCGCGCACCGGCGAACCGTTCGTAAAACGCTACGTCGAGGAACGTCAACTCACATTGATGTTGATGGCCGATGTCTCGGCGAGCCAGGACTTCGGTTCCGGCAGTCGGTCCAAGCGCGACGCCGCCGCAGAATTGTGCGCACTGCTCGCATTCTCCGCCATTCGCAACGACGACAAGGTCGGTCTGGTCTTGTTCCATGGCGACATCGAACAATACATCCCACCTCGCAAGGGCCAGAAGCATGCCTTGCGCGTGGTGCGCGAAGTGCTCGCGCACGGCACAGAGACTTCCACGGGCAACGGCGCACCGACCGTGGCCGGCGCCGGCACAGAAGCTCCATCTGCTGGTCGCAGCATCGGCGAACGCCTGCGCGCCCTTACCAAGATTGCGAACCTGACTAGCATTACTAAGCTGCCCACGCTGCTGGCCGGTCGCGGCCGCACACTTCGTCGTGCGCGCCAAGCCACCAACATTGCGGCCGCCACCGAGTTCATCATGTCGGTGTGTAAACGCCGATCGGTGTGCTTCGTCGTGAGTGACTTTCTCGACGACAATTTCGAAAGCGCGCTGCGAGCCGCCAATCGCAAACACGATGTCATCGCCGTCCTCGTGAGCGACCCTCGCGAACTGGAGCTTCCCGGTGTCGGGCTCGTTGCGATGCGCGACGCCGAAACCGGAGAGACGGGGCTGTACGACACCGCTTCCGCGAGTTTCCAGCGGGAGCTTGCCGAGCGCTCGCGCGCACGCATCGACGATCTCGAGCACCGATTGCGCTCGAGCGGCATCGATTTCATTCACGTGGATTCCGCGCAGTCGGTGGTCGAGCCGCTCGTCAAGTTCTTCCGCATGCGCGAACGGAGGCAGCGGCGTTGAGTCCGCGCGCACTGCAATACACAGCGCGCGCGGTTTGCGCGTTCATGCTGACATTCACGATGTCGACAAGCTTCGTGCGTGCGGCGGCGGCCGACGACACGAAGCAGCCGGAGCAACCTGAGACGGCCCAGGCCAAGACAGAACAGGCCGAGACCGTGCAATCCGAGAGCCTGCGCACGGTCAGCGAGCGCGGTCCCGTGCGCGCCGTCGTCAGCCTCGAACCTGCCGCGCCGCGCATCGGAGATACGCTCGTCGTCACCCTCGAAGTCACGGCCGATAAGGACGTAGAGCTGCTCATGCCGGAATTCGGCCAAGCGCTCGAACGATTCCCGATCGTCGATTTCTTCCCCGAACAGCGTCTCGACGACCAAGGCCGTACGGTTTCTTCCCAGCGCTACACGCTCGAACTGACGGCGTCGGGAAAGGCCAGCATCCCGCCGCTGATCGTCGAGTTCGTTGACCATCGCGAGGACGGCAAACCCGCACCCGACGGTGAAGACGCGTACGAACTGCTCACCGAACGAATGCCCTTCGAAGTCGAATCGGTCGTACCGTCGCAGGCGGCCGCCGAGCTGCGACCGCCACTGGGCGATCTCGAAAGCCTGCGCTCGGCGCGCTCTTACTGGATCGCCGCCGTCGTCGGCGTGCTCTTACTCGCCGGCGCGCTGCTGCTGCGACGCGTGCTCGCAGCCTGGAACCCGCAAGCCCTGCGCGAGAGCGCCTACGAAGCGGCCATCGCACGGCTTTCGTCTCTGGTAGCGCGCCCGCTGCCAGGCGCCGACGAGGTGGGCGCGTTTTTCGTCGAGCTGAGCGACCTCATCCGCCGCTATCTCGAAGACCGCTTCGAACTGCGCGCGCCCGAACTGACGACCGAAGAATTCCTGACCGTCGCGGCTGCGTCGCCCGATCTTTCAGCCGAGCACAAAGGCTTCCTGCGCGAGTTCCTGCAGAGCGCCGACATGGTCAAATTCGCCCGCTTCGTGCCCGGTGAACAAGAGATCGGCGATGCCCTGGACCACGCCCGTCATTTTCTAGAACAAACCCGTGACGACGCTTCGAGCGGCACCGCTAGCAACAGCACCGCCCGGAACAGAGATGGAAGCTCCCATGCTTGAGTTCCTGCTACCGCACGGAGTCGAGCTGCGCGACCCGCTATTCTTGCTCGCGGCATTGGCGGCGCCCATCGTCTATCTGTTCGCGCGCCGAGTCTCGTCGTCGCTCACCTACTCGAGCCTGGCGATTGCGCGCGATGTACCGAAATCCTTGCGGGTGCGCCTCGCGCCGCTGCCCGCGATTCTACTCGCGCTGGCCGCGCTGGCACTGGCCATCGCTCTGGCGGGACCGCGCACGGGCGATGCCACCACTTCGATCAGCCGCGAGGGCATCGCCATCATCATGGCCATTGATCGCTCGGGATCGATGAACGCGCGTGACTTCGTCGACGACGATGCAACCGTCAGCCGCCTGGACGCCGTGAAGACCGTGTTCAAGCAGTTCGTCGAGGGCGGAGACGCGGGCAACGGTCGCCCGGACGACCTCATCGGTATCGTCGCGTTCGGTACCTATGCGGACGGCATCTGCCCTCTCACCCTCGATCACGGCAACCTTGTAGGCATTCTCGAACAGATCGAGGTCGCAACGCTTCAATCCGAGGCGGCGACGGCGGTCGGTGAAGGACTCGCTCTCGCGGTTGAACGTTTGCGCGAGCATCCGGCGAAATCGCGGTTGGTCATTCTACTGACCGACGGCGTCAACAACGCGGGCACCGTCGAGCCGATGCAGGCGGCGGCGCTCGCTGCAGACCACGGCATCCGTGTGTACACAATCGGTGCGGGCACGACCGGCATGGCGCCGATGCCGGTAACGGGTCGCGGTGGACGCGAATACCTTCGGCGCGTGCCGGTAGAGATCGACGAAGAGACGCTCAAGCAGATCGCAGCGCGCACCGACGGCAGATACTTCCACGCCCGCGACGCCGAGGGATTGCAGCAGGTCTACCGCGAGATCGATCGGCTCGAACGCACCGAGATCACCGAAGTGCGTTACCTACAGTTCGAGGAACACTTCGCGCTCTTTGTGTACACCGCGCTCGCTTTGATCGCTGCGGCACTGCTGCTGTCGAGCTCCTATTTGCGGAGGCTGCCGTGAACGCCATCCACTTCGCAGAACCGGGCAACATTCACTTCTTCTGGCTGGTGCTGGCGGTCGCAGCGGCAGCCGCGTTCCTGGACCGGCGTGGTATGGCATCGCTAGGCGCGCTCGTATCGCCGGTCATGCAGGCGCTGCTGGTAAGACAGATGTCGGCTCGACGTCGCTTCGCGCGCCTCGCCCTGTTCGTCGCCACGGGCGCGTTCCTGACGCTGGCACTGATGCGCCCGCAGGTCGGACTGCGATTCGTCGAGACACCGCGGGTCGGCGCCGAGATCATGATTTGTCTCGACGTCTCCAACTCGATGCTCGCTGAAGACGTCACGCCGAACCGGCTCGGCCGTGCCAAGGCGGAGATCCGCGATCTGTTGTCGTACTTGGGCGGCGACCAGGTCGGTCTCATCGCGTTCGCCGGTCGCGCAACCGTGCTGTCTCCCATGACGCCTGACTTCGGTTTCTTGCGCCTCGTGCTCGACGAAGCCGGCCCGCGCAGTGTCAGCCGAGGCGGAACGCGCCTGGAAGAGCCTATTCGAAAAGCCATCGCCGGCTTCGGCGAAGCGGGAGACGTCTCGCGATCCATCCTTCTAATCACCGATGGTGAAGACCACGACTCCTTCCCTTTAGAGGCAGCGAAGGCGGCCGGCGAACGCGGAATACGCATTCTCGCAATCGGGTTCGGTGACGAAGCCGGCAGCGAGATCCTGATCACGGATCCACGCACGGGCGCACGCAGCGCCCTGCGCGACGCCGACGGCAACGTCGTCATGAGCCGGCTCGACGGCGAGACGCTGCGACAGATGGCACTGGCTACCGATGGCGCCTACATCCCGGCCGGCACCGGCGTGCTCGATCTCGAATCGATCTATGAACGTCACATCGCGCGCCTCACGCGTGGGCGCCTCGACGGCCGAGGGCGCGCCATTCGCGACGATACCTTCCAGCTGGCGATCCTCTTCGCGCTGATCTGCCTGGTCGCCGCGGCCGCAGTAAGCTCGCGTACGTCTGCACCGGCGGCACCGGCCGCGCGCGAGGAACCACGCAAACTCGTCGCGATTGTCGGTCCCATGCTTCTTGCCGGCGCATTGAGCGCCGCGAGCGCCGTCCCGGTACAGGCCCAACACCCACCAACCGCCCAAGCCCAGGCCGCCGAAGACACCGCCGCAAACCTTGGAACACCAGCCGAGCAGCCAAAGGCCGCCGGCAAGGCCGCCGATAAGGCGGCCGTTCAAAAGGCGGCCGTTCAAAAGGAGGCCGTCCAGAAGCCAGCCGACACCGCGGGCGTTCCGAACGCCGCCGAGCAGCCAGAGGCCGCCGATAAGGCGGCCGTTCGAAAGCCGGCCGTTCCAACGGACCCTCGCGACGCCTACAACCGGGCTCTCGAAGCCATGGCCGCCGGAACACTCGACGCGGCCGAAAAGAACTTCGAATTCGTGCGCGAACACGCAGGCACCGACGGCGAGGCGCGCTACCGGGCGACCTACAATCTCGGTTGGGTCGAGGTCAAGCGTGCCGACCAGTCCCTGTCGAGCGATCCGAAGGCCGCGCTTGAATCGCTCGGCAAAGCGGGTTCATGGTTCCAACGGGCCGTTGATCTGCGCCCAGGGGCCGAAGACCCACGCTTCAATCTCGAACTGGTATCGCGCCGCGCCGTCGAGTTGGCCGATCAACTGCGCGAAGATGAAGAAGTCGATCTACTCGCCTCGATCACGGCGCTATTGGAACGCCAGCGCGGGTTCATCGGCGGGCTCGCCGAGTTGGTGAATGCGGCGGAGCGCGCCGATTCGCCGAACGCCGAAGAAGCGCTGCGCTCCGCGTTTCGCTCGGCGGCTGCCACGCAATTGGAAATCCTGAGCGAGGCCGACGAAGTCGCCGAACGCGCAGGCGCCGAGCTCACCTCGATCGAAGCAACGAACGAAGAAGAACGCACGCCCGAACAAGCCGTCCAAGGCGCGCGCCTCGCCGGCTTCTTGCACTACACGCACCGCGCGCGCGAACGCATCGGCCAGGCCCGCGCACGCATGCGCCGTCTCGAAGCCGAGCGCTCTTACCGTCGCGCGGCGGCATCGCTCGATGAACTCAAACGCGCCCGCGACCAACTGCTCGAACCCGTCGCCATCATCGACCAGCTGCTGGCCGACGGCATCGAACTCGCGCGCCAGACCGGCACGCGCATCGCGGCGGCCTCGGAGTCACAGCCCGCGCCGCCCGCCTGGCTCACGCCCGAGTACCTGACCGACACGCAGATCACGTTGACCGAACGCGCCGACGAACTGTACGTCGGTATCGAGGCCGGCCTACAACAAGCCGCCGCGGCCGAGCAGGAACTGCCGCCCGAACAAGCACGCTTCGTAGCGCAGATCGCAGAAGCAGCGCCGCACATCTCTCGCGCGGCCGAAGCGTTCCGCACGGCCGCGAAGCAACTGCACGAAGCAAGCGAACACGACGCACTCCGGTCACAAAGCGAAGCACTCGCCGAACTTGCGGCGGCACGTGAGAGTTTTCTCGATCTGCGCCGCTTGATCGATCTGCTCTACGAAACGCAAGCACGTATCGGATTGCTGCTTTCGGATGACCAGCACGAAGGCGGTATCGCGGCCGTGCTGGAGTACTCCGGTGCCGCCGTCAGCCTTCAAGACAAGAATCTCGAGCGCTCGGCACGCGTCGAAACGCTAATAGACGAAACGGCGGGTGACATCGCACAAGCGATTGCCGCGGCTGCGGCAGGCGCTGCCCCGGCCGAAGGCGAGGCGCCCGATCCCGAAGCATTGGAACAGGAGCGCCAGCGCTTCGAACTCGCCGGGCAGTTGGCCGACACCGCCGTCGTCTCGATGCACTCGGCGCGGGCACTGATCGGCGCACTCGAAGAGAGCGACGTCGATACGGCCGCCGTTGCACTGCCCCCGACGCGCGAGGCCGTAGACGACGCGATCAAGAAGATCGGAGACCTACGCAGCCTCTTCTTCAACCTGATCGAGCATCTGAAGGAAACGGCGCGCCGGCAGATGGAACTCGGCGACGAGACCGAAGTCATCGCCGCTCTCGCCGACGACGACAACATCGACGAGACCGCGATCGCACTCGGTCCACTGGAACCGCGCCAGAGAAACCTCTCGACGATGTCGGGCGGCCTGTCCGCGGCGCTGTCGGAGCAATCGCGTGCCATAGGCGAAGCCGATGCAGCGGCGAGCGGCCAAGACCCGCAGCAAGCCGCCGACATGGCAGCGAAGATGGCCGAAGCCTCCACGTACGTCGCCGCCGCAGCCGCCGACATGACGAACGCCGCCGGCGACATGCTCACGAACCCTGCCCCGCTGCCCACGGTGCGCGGCGATCAGCAGTCGGCGCTCGACAACCTGCTCCAAGCCATCGCCCTGCTCGACCCGCCGCCGCCGCCGGAACAGCAAGAAGGCGAAGACGAGCAACAAGAACAGCAGGAGGAACAGCAAGAGAAGCAGCAGCAGGAAGAACCGCAGGACGAACAGCAGCCCAACGCCGATCCGAGCCAAATGCTGCAAGGCGTGCGCGATCGCGAAGCTCAGCGCCGCGCCGAGCAAGCAGAGCAGGACCGCATGCAGTATGATCCCGTGGAGAAGGACTGGTGATGCTGCGATCCACGCGCCCCCGAACACGATTGCTCGAACGACCGGCGCTGATGCGCGCGCTGGCCGCGTTCGTAATGTTCGTGGCGCTACTCGCCCCGTTTGCTGCACCCGACGCCGAGGCGCAGGAAGTAACGCTCGCACTCAGCCAGGCGCCCTACTACGTCGACGTTCCGATCGAGATAGAAGTCACCGCCGAAGGCTTCGAAGAAGAACCGCAACCGAAGATCGAGGCGCACGGTCCTGCAGCGCGGCATCTGCAACTCGTCGGTGTCACGCCGAACGTGAGTCGCTCGGTGCGCATCGTCAACGGGCAGATCAGTCAGACGTCCAGCGTTCGCTTCGTCTATGCGTACCGAATGATGCCGCCGGGGCCGGGTCGCTATCAGATCGGTCCGTTCCGGGTCACGCAGGGCAACACGACGAAAGTCACCGGGCTCACAAACGTCGCGGTCGAAACCGTTCCACTCGAGAGCGGCCAGAAGATCCGCGTGAAGATCGCGTCCGGCGACATCTTCGTCGGCCAGCGGATTCCGATCGAAGTGCAATGGTGGATCAGCCCTGAACTTCGCGGCACGCTGTTTAACCAACGAATCACGGTGCCAATGCTCGATCAGGTCGATTCCTTCTCGGTCGATTCGGTAACCGAAACCGACCCACAGGGGCGAAAACTACAAAGCTCTCTCATCATTTCGGTCGCCGGCACCCCGGCCGAGTACCCGGCCACCGAACAGATGCGCACCGAGGGCGGCATCGAGTACGTGGTTCGCACGACCAAGATGACCGTCGTGCCGCTCAAACCCGGCGACTACAGCCTCCAAGCCGCAACCGTCACGGTAGACCAAGCAACGCGGTGGCGCCGTGACCTGTTCGGTAGTCGCGTGCCGACCCAAGCGCGCAAGATTCGCGCGATGGATCGGAGCCGCTCGTTGCGCGTTCTCGACGTGCCGAGCGTGGGCAGACCGAGCGGCTTTTCCGGTGCCATCGGCACAGGTTTCACCATCGACGTATCGGCAGACCGTTCGGTCGTACAGGTCGGCGACCCGATCACGCTGACGATCGCCCTGCGCGGCGACGGATCCATCGAGAGTGCATCGCTTCCGAACCTCATCGGCCCGCACGCACTGCGCCCTCGCGACTTCCGCGTCGTGCGTGCCCCGAGAGCCGGGCGTTTTGCGGACGGCGAAAAACAATTCGAAGCCGTCATTCGCGTCATGAGTGCCGACGTGAAGGAGGTCCCGCCGATCGAGTTCGCGTGGTTCGATCCCGAAGCCGCCGAATTCCACACGCATTCGTCCCGCCCGATCGCACTCTCGGTGCGCGACGCACAAGTCGTCGGCGCCGGTGACGTCGTGAGGAACGCGCCCGACCCAGCCGACACGTCGCAGGGCGTCACGGGCGATGACGCCGCACGCGACCAGCAAAATCGCGCTGCGTCCGACGACACGCCGAGCGCGCGACGCCCGTCGTTCACACTCACCGGTGCCGATTTGGCAATCGAAACCGACCCGGACGCGCTCGTAGGCAGCAGCGCGAACAATGTGTGGCAGTGGGGCTGTTACGGCGCAGGCGTATTGTTGCTGGTCGTCGCCGTGTTCCGGCGACGACGCGGCGAGATAGACCCCAAACGCACGGCCGTCACCAAGCAATTGGCTGCCGATCGCAAAGCATTGGCATCGTCGTCTTCGGCCGGTGAGATCGCCGACGTCTTGCGTCGCATGGCGGCGAGCGGAGAAGTCGGCGACGCCGCCACGCGCTCGGCGCTGGAAAGTGTTCTGTCCGAATGTGACGCGCTGGCGTACGCACCCGGAGGAGCCGCCGCCACCGTGAACGCGCAACTGAAGGAACGTGCAAGCGCCGTCGCCGAAAGCATCAAGGAGCCGGCGTGAAGATTTTGCGCCGAACCCTCGTGTGTCTTGCGATCGGCACCTTCGTAGCCGTCAACATCGGTGCGTCTCGCGCACACGCCGGCGAAGCCGAGTCGCTGGTGACAGCAATCGAGGCCTACTCGGACGCGCAGAGTGCAACCGATCGCGACGCGCGCAATCGCGCGTTCACGCGCGCGGCCGTTCTGTTCGAGGGCGCCGCGACCGACGGTCATGCAACCGCCGATCTGTGGGTGAACGCCGGCAACGCATGGCTTCAGTCGCAATCGATCGGACGCGCCGTGTTGGCTTACCGACGGGCGCTAGAGTTAAACCCTCGCCACGCGCGCGCCGATCAGAACATCGCGCACGCACGTTCGCTGCTGCCATCGTGGGTTCCGCGAAAAGGTAGCTCCGGTGTGCTCGACACGTTCTTCTTTTGGCATCGAACGCTGTCGCGCAACGACCGACAGGCAATCGCCGCCCTCGCCTTCCTATTGACGTGCCTTGCCGTCGCCGGAGCCGTCGGATGGCGGCGTAGCGCCCTGCGCGGTATCGCCATCGTACCGCTGATCGTGTGGATCGGCGCGATGGGATCCCTGCTCGTAGAAAGCGATACCGCGCGCAGATCGGAAGCCGTCATCGTGGTCGACGAAACGATCGCGCGCGCGTCGGATTCCATCAACGCGGCCGCCCGCTTCAATGCCGCACTGCCCGGCGGCACGGAACTCGTCGTGCTCGAAGAGCGCGTGTACTTCACGCACGTACGTCTCGCCAACGAACGCGATGGCTGGATTCCCCGGTCGAGTTACGAACTCGTTACGAAGTAGGCGTCGAGCGCTGTTTCGGTAGCGCGCGCGCTGCTTGGGCTTCTTGCGCATGTTACGCTTCTTGCCATCTTGCACACGTTGCGCGCCTCGGTTGAGTCGCTCGCTCGTCGCGCGGCCCGCTACGCAAAAAACTCCGTTGACTATTCCCCGGGCGAACGACTAGCGTCGAGCCGTCGCCACCGGAGCACGATGTCATGCCCATCGTCTTCGGTGTAGAGGATCGGCCATCACCCGCCCCGTCTGTGTGCAGCAACACAAGACACGCGTTGAGGGAGCCCTAGGAGGGGTCGAACCATGCAGCAGCCCAATTCACGGTGCGCCACCGCGTGCGCACAACGTGCCTGTTCACGATCTCGCCCCGCACGAACGATGCGACTTCTCTTTGACCCGCGATGTCAGGGCCACCCGCGTGTGACCTCGACGACGCGTGCCTGTCCTGCCGACGTCGGCCCGAAACGGCGGTAGGATGCGACACGAGTTCGGTGCGGTGATGGCGTGCCGGGCTCGTGTCGCGCTGGGGTTTGGGTGCGGGGGCGGAACGGGTTGGGGGCTGGGTTCGGCGTGTGACGGCGGCGGACGCTGCAGAGGGTACAAGTCTCCTTCCTCGTACCACCTAGCTCTGCGGGACGACTCAGTTCGCATCGGCGTGGGGGGAGTAGTGAGGGTCTTAACTTCGCGCTTCTCCCGCTGCGCGGTGCCTTTTCTCAGCCTTTCGCGGGCGGGGTTGGCGCATCAATCCAACGCGCACACGCCCCAGCTATTGACCTGATCAACCGAAAAGCTTGTGTCGCACGAACTTGCGGCATCGATTACCGGCGCACGGTTGCATGTTCGGATGTCTGCGCAACCGATGACCTCGGAGAAGTCACATGCCCAAGGCTCAGGCTGGGGGCCGATGTTGTTCCCGACGATGTCGGAGTTCTTGATCTTCACTCTAGACTTCGTACAGGTCACCGGTGGGTTGTTAAACCCACCGTACGCTACCGCAAAAAGACCGTCCATTCGGTTGCCCGTGATAACAGAGTCCGTAATCCGAACTTTCTTAACGCCTGTCGCCCCAATGCCGTTGTTCTCAATCAGCGAGTTCTCGATCCTGAGTTTGCCCACAGACCGTATCCCCTCGCGCTCGTTGTCGCGCAGAGTGACGTCGCTGACGCGGATGTTCGAGCCCTCGATGCCCGAGGTGCTGTCGGCAATCGTACCGGGCCCCGTGATTTTGCATTTGCCGCAGAAGACACCGCGCGATGCGTTTCGAACCGAAAAACCGTTCAGGTCGAGCTTGGCCGATCTCCTGTTGAACCATAACCCGCCTGTTGGGGTGGAGTCGCCGATCGCCGCGCAATCGAGATCTGCCGTAAGGTAGAACTTCTTGCCGTGCAACTCCTCTCCAGTGCATTCGCTAAGCGGTATGGCAGCGTATCCCGCGTCGCCGACATCAGGCAGTCCAAACGCAGTGGCAACCAGCACCGCAACACACAATAATCGATTGCGAGCGGAACGACGATATCGGCCTAGAATTTCAATTCGCATGCGACCTCCGTGGAGCCATCAAAGCTCGGTGCGCCAACCGCTCGCCGCTGGGTATCGACGGCGCGACACGCACTAACAGGGGCCGGCCTCAGTCAGCTAACACAAGCACAGACAAGGCTTTGGTAACGACGCTCGCTCGTAGCTAGGCCCTTTGCGCACTTTCAGTTGTCCATCGACGGACAATCGGCACCCGTGACTTTCCTCCGAACTGATGGCCCCCCGACTAATCCACAAGCACGACACTCGGGCGGACGGCCGGTTTCGTTCGGACCATCGTCACGCACAACACGCGGCGGCCTTTCGTTAGCGCGCAACCGCCTCCCTCGGCCCGCTTGCCGCAGCACGGCTCAGTGTAAAGATGCTCCGCAGAGGTCTTCATGCGTCAACGTCAGCGATTCACCCTAAGCACCCTTACCTTCGCCCTGCTCCTCCTGTGCGCCCCACCCGCCAGCTTCGCCCTAGACTACGACGAAGCCATCGACGGCGAGATCGAACACACGTCGGGAGTCGGCGTCAATCAGAACCTCGCACTCGATGTCGGCACCAACACGGTGACCGGTGTCCTCGACGTGAACGCGGGCGGCGATAACGACATTGACTATTTCAACTTCATCGTTCCCGAGGGGGCGGAAGTCGTCTCCATCCACCACGCCTACAACACCGTCTTCATCAACGATTCCGGCGGCACCGCAGCGTACAACTTCTACTTTGACAAGGAAGGCAACGGCCAGACATTCGAGACCGTGCGGGTCTCCGATACACCGTCGGGTTCGCGCGACATGTACCTCGACTTCCTGCCCGACGGCCCGGGCGAATACTCTCTCGGGCGAGCCGGTTCGGCGATCCACAACGAGATGGTCTACGACGTCCACTACACGTGGACGATCGAGGTTACCGGCGACACGCCCGGTCCGTTGGAGCTCAACGTACCCAAGAGCGGATACGTTCCCGGCCAGCCGTTCGTCGCGGTGCCTGTCATCGACGGAACGCTCTCGTACGGAGAATGGGGACGTAAGGTTCGTCTCGATACGGATAACGGCTTCATCGCGTTCACGCACGACTCCGACAAACTCTACGTATTGATCGACATGCTCACCGACAGCGGCGACGACGCCTTCCGTGCGGGCGGCGGCGACCAGTTTTGGCTGCATTTCGACATCGACGAAGACGGCGCGATCACTCCCGACGTCGATCTGCGCTACCGGCTCGAGTCGGGCACTGGAAACTTGCGCTACGAAACGTACTGCGACGGCTGCCTGTTCGGGTTCAACAGCGCGGAGCCGCAGACGTTCTCTTCTCGCGGCGAAGGTTTCGGTTGTTACTTTGCCGACGACACGCTCGACTTCTTTCCGTCGCTCTCGTGCAACAACCACCGAATCTGGGAGTTGGCGATCGACCTCTCGGAGATCGATATGCGCTCCGACGGCACGGCACGCCTGGGCTACCTGATCGCGTCCGGAACACCGCTGCAGAGCGAGAACTCCCCGGAAGATCTCAACGAGATGGAGAACTACATCAGGCTCAACCTGCTTGGGGATACGCGCCAGCCGTCGAGCAACGGTCCGGGGGCGGTCGCCCCGCAGTTTGAAGTCACGCAAGCGATCCAGACGCCGCAGAACGACGTCGATTTGGCTGCCGGCAAGCCCACGGCCGTGAGGATCTGGGCCTCTTCAAACGAGTCGCAGTTCAAGACATTCCTCTTCGGCTCTCGAAACGGAGTCGACCTTCCGGGTTCGCCGATCCTCAAGGTAGGCGGCCTTTACTACAGCTCGCTCGACGATCCGCGCGACTCGATCGTGTGGAATACTTTCGTGACGCTGCCTGCTTCCTGGTCGGACGGAGGCACGGTCGATTTCGACGTCGAAATTGTCGGGCTCGATGAATCGGCGGTGGCTTCCCTGAGTGCCGAAATAGATTTCGTCGCAACGAAGACGCCGGTGTTCTGGACCGTTCCGATTCGCAACGTACGTCCCAATGCGCCGCCGATCACCGTCGCGAACAACTTCATCACTATTTCGGAACTCGGAACACGTGTTGTCTCTCCCGTCGCCGACATCGACTACGTTCGCCGCCCCACGTTTGCCGTGCAAGACCTCAAGACTTCCGCAGAGCTCAAGGAAGCGCTGCGCGAATACGATCACTTCGTCGCGCTGGCGTGGCTGCTCGGGCTTGCGGGCTCCGGCGAGATCCCCTTCCCTCTCCCCGACCAAATCACGGGCTTTCACGGTACCTCGCTTCCGAGCGGCGACAGTACGGCCGGGGGATCTTCCGACCCTACATGGCTCAATGGCGAAGGCCGCATCACGTGGATCAGTCCCAACAACGTCGGCGACGACTACGGTTACGCGCACGAACTCAATCACAATCTCGACATGCGCCCATCCGGCACGGCCTCGTGGGGAAAACATTCGCGCGGCTGTGACGTATCGGCCGACCAAGAGTGGCCGTACGGCGACGAGAGCTTCACCATCCAAGAGGTGGGCGTACGCCGGACGATGAGCGGCTTCGCGTCGGTGAGTTCCGATCGCCCCGACTATATGTCGTACTGCAATGCCTCGGGGGATCCGACGGTATGGATCTCGCCGTACCGATGGTCGGCGTGGCTAGACGTCATGCGCACGAGTCCTGCCTTTTCTACTCGCTCTACTGGCTCTACAGGAATGACACTCGGCGTTGACTACACCGCCGCAACCGCACTCGAAGACGCCGAGCAAAGCTACTACGTGCAGGGACGCATCTACCCGGACGCTAGCGGCTCGCTGGGACGCGTCCTCAATCAGCTAGGTGTTCCGAGCACCGGCGGTGACGTCGGCGAGTACGCAGTCGAAGTGCGAGACTGCACCGACGCGGTACTGGCCAACCATCGTTTCGACCCCGCACTCATCGACGTCGATGGGGAAGTGGCCGCGTTTGCGAGCTTTGCCTTCGTGCTGCCTGCGAGCGTTGGCGCGTGTTCCCTCGCCCTCACACACAACACTGACGTCATCGACAGCCGTGCTATCTCGCCGAACTCGCCGGCCGTCACACTGATCTCGCCCAATGGCGGCGAGGCATGGAGCGGCGAAGAAACCGTGAGCTGGTCGGCGTCGGATGCGGACGACGACGAACTTTCGTTCAGCCTCTTGTACTCGGGCGACGGTGGCACCACTTGGTTACCGGTAGCGACAGGCCTCGCCGAGGATCAGTACACGTTCGATTCCGATGAACTTCCGGGGAGCGACGACGCGCGTATCCGACTACTCGCGAGCGACGGCGCCAACACGACGCAGGATGACTCCGATGAAGCGTTCAGTGTCGCCGACAAGGCACCGCGTCTGACTATCGACAATCCACTCGACGGCACGACGCTTCTAGCCGATGCACCGACGATATTGAGTGCTGTCGCGCGCAATGCGGTCGGCAGTCGACTCTCCGCAGACAACCTACGCTGGACGATTAACGGCGACTCGGTAGGCTTCGGCAGCGACTTTCCGGCGCGTCTCGAAGAGGGCATGCACGTAATCGACGTAGAGTACTTAGCGAACGGAGAATCGGTGGCCAGCGCGACTTCCACGGTCACAGTGACCTCACAAGGCGAAGACGGCACCGCCCTGTGCGGCCGCGCGAGTGGCTCGACCGCCGACACCGCGATCACCGCAACCGACGCGCTCACGGCTCTCAATGCGGCAGTGGGTCTGCGTGAGTGCGCGCTTTGCCGTTGCGACGTAGACGGTTCGGGCACGATCGTCGCGTCGGACGCGCTGAGCATTCTCAATCGAGCGGTCGGCCTCGATGGCGCGAATATGTGTGAGCCGTGTCTGTAATATGCCTACGCCGCATTTAGAGCATGGCACTACTGAAGCGTAAGCGCCTGCGCCGGGCCTCGTCCTTGGAGGCCATCGCGGTCCACGCTTAGAAGCCTTTCGCGCGGCGGTTCGCTCAGTGCGTCGCAACGATCGCGAACACACGATGCGGGATCGCCAGCGACTCGTCGGGAAAGTCACTGGCCAGCAGCGACGCAAGTTCATCGTCGAAACGGTCAACGCCGTCCGCGTTGAGCGTCGCCCCCACACCCGCACTGGCCCGGATTCGCCCACGCCAACGCTCCGGTGTGTAGGCGACATCCATGTCGTACGAGAACGTCGTCACGTCGGTGAAGCCCGTATCCCCGATCTCGCGAAGCCACCACGGATGAACGCCTAGCCCGCCGCCCATCGTCCAGCTCGGGTTGTGTTTCTCGATCAGATGCTCGGTCGCCTCTACCACGTTCCCGCGCTTGGGCAGCCAGTCGAAATACGCGATCACCAAGCGGCCGCCGGGTCGAAGCACCCGCACGACTTCGTGGATCGCACGCTCACGATCGAACCAGTGCCAGCACTGGCCGGCCGCTACGACATCAAAAGCCGCCGCATCAAGACCGGTACTCTCGGCAGGCGCCTCGCGATACTTGATGTGAAGACCTTCCGTGCGATCGATTCGTTGCGCTTCGTCGAGCAGCGGCTTGGCGATATCGACGCCTGTGACCGTGCAACCGAGCCGCGCGAAGCCGCGCGCCATCGTGCCGGTTCCCGTTCCGAGATCGACGACACAATCGCCTAGCGCGCCGACACCGAAAGTGGCGAGCCGGTCGAAGAGCGAACCGGGAAAGCCTTCGCGATGTTGGGCGTAGTCGCCGGCGGTCGCTCCGAAGTCGGGCTTCATCGCGGAATCAGTTGGGGTGCGCGCCGCGGCGCGTAAGACCCGCCGTCCTCGGCAGATCGAACATGAGGTTCATGTTTTCCACGCCGACCTGGGCACCGCCCTTCCCCACGCTGTCGAGTGCGCAGAGAACGACAACGCGACCGCGCGCTTCATCGACATCGATACCGATCTGACAGTAGTTCGTGCCGGCCACGGCGCTGACCCACGGATACGGTCGGTACTGCCATGATGCGCCCTCTTCCTTGTCGAGATCGTAGGCGGCGACGAAAGGCGCGTCCGCATAGAAGTCGCGAAATAGTTCGAGCAGTTGCGAACGCATCGCCGGTCGCGTCAGGAAGCCGCTACACAGGTCGAGAATTCCCCGCGTGATCGGCACGTATACCGGCGTAAAGTGCACACGCACGCGCGAGCCGGCCAGCGCCGTGAGTTCCTGTTCCATCTCGTAGGTGTGGCGGTGGTCAACGGCATTGTAGGCGACGATGTTGTTGCCGATCTCCGGATGATGCGCGGCACGGGCGAGTTCCGCGCCCGCACCGGCAGTGCCCGACAATCCCGACACGACGAGTTCATCGGGACGGATGAACCCTTCTTTGATCAAAGGCGCGTACGCCAGAATAGCAGCCGAAGAAAAGCAGCCGGGATTGGCGACCACATCGGCCGCCGCGATCTCGGCTGCATGCAACTCGTTGAGTCCGTACACCGCGCGCTCGGCCAGTTCCCAGTCGGTGTGCGGCTGACCGTACACGCGCTCCCACACGCTGCGGTCGTGCAGTCGAAACGCGGAACCGAGGTCGATGACTTTTGCGCCGCCGTCTACAAAACGCCGCGCCGATTCGATCGACGCCGCCGTCGGCAACGCGAGAAACACGACATCGCAAGGGCCGGCATCGTCCGGGTGAATGAACTCGATCCCGGTACCGAACAAATTGGGATGATGGTCTTCGACGGGAGAAGGAGATCGGCTGGTCGCCCATGCGATCTCCACATCGGGATGGTCGAGCAGCACGCGAAGCGCTTCCCCGCCCATGTACCCGCTCGCGCCGACTATTCCTGCTCTTATCATTGACTCGCTCCGCTTACGGAATCGCTCCGCTCACGCTCGGCGGGGGCAATGCTCCGCTCACGCTCCGCGTAGGCTACGATGCTACCCGCGACCCGGCCGGTTTCAATGCGAGGGCAGGAAGTAAGAGGATCGCGCGCGATCGATTAGCGCGGATCGATCTCGTCTGCGCTCGCCAAGGCATCGCCTTGGTCGGCAGCACGCAAGAGCATTCGGCGGATCGCGTCGGCCGGATTTCCGGTGCCCCGCAGATATCCCTCGTCTATGCGTTCCTGCACGTGCATCGCGACGACACGCCCCTGCGCGTCGACGAGAGGTGCACCGCGAGCGCTGTCGAGTCGCACGTTCGGATCTTCGAACCGATAGCCGAGCGATGAAGTCGTTGATCGTTCCACGATCGCCGGCACGAGCGCGGGGCTGGTGGAGTCGTCATCGACGCGCGCGTACAGCCAGATGCGCTGACCGTTGCGCGGACCATGCTGAGCAAGAGCGAGCGCCGATGTCGCGCCCTCGGTTACCGAAAAGATCGCAAGGTCGCGCCACGCTTCACCGAAGCGTGTCCTTCCTGCCCCGGGAATGACAGGACCCGGTTCTGCGCGCAGCGTACGTTGGGCATCGTCGAGGCTGTGGGCTCGGACGCTGTGCACGAGCTGCGAGAGTTCATACGGCTCGTAGCCTCGGTCGAGCCCCGCGTCGGCAGTGAAGGATTGATGCGTAGTCAGTAGCAACGGCGACGGCTCGCCGTCTACCCGCACCACGAACCCGCTGACGCCGTCGAGATCGCCGATGCTCGTCTGGAAGTGCGGCTCGTACACAGAGTGCACCGGCACGATGGGATCCGATGGGCTCTCGACGCGGGCGTCTCGGGCGGGATCGCCGCCGGTTGTGGGCATGACCGCCAGGGCGATGAGGAGGGATGCGAGTCGTTCAGTGAGAAAGGTAGTTGGCATAACGAATCCGATCATCATCCGTTTTCGAGGAGCGGCTGTCGATACGCACAGGCGAGAAAATCGGGATCGATTATTCTGCAGAGCGGCCAGAGATGTACGCTCGCTCCGGACACGCAGTACTCGCAACGAAATCCGGCTCCGCAGCGCCGTACAACCGCGCACGAAATCAGTTTTCGTTTTTCTCGCCGCCCCGCAGGCCTCGCTTCACCAGCGCGCCTGCGTTGACGAACGGCACCAGATACGCGTCCCAAATCGTTGGGTGCTCCTGCCGCTCGGCTCCCATCACCCCGTACTCGAGCGTCTCGCGCTGCGCGGGAATGTAGAGACTGCCGAAAAGCCAATCCCACAATGCCAACACCTCGCCGAAATTCTTGTTCCAGTGCTTCTCGGCAGTGCTGTGGTGGATCTGATGCTGGGCCGGGCTGATGAAGATGCGACTCAGCCAAGGACCGAACGAGAGCCAAATGTGGCTGTGTCTGAGATTGCTCCCCGCCGCATGGAAGAGAACATACACGACGTTGATGCCGAACAGCGTGACAAACTCGGGCCTTCCGATGAAAGCGTGCGCGGCGACGCCTTGCGCGAAACCAGCGAGCACGCCGCGCGCGCCGCCGGCGAACACATCGTAGAGCGGGTGTTTGCGATACACGGTAACCGGCGTGAGCACCTCGGCCGTGTGATGCACTTTGTGGAACTCCCAGAGCACGGGAATTCGGTGGTGCGCCGCGTGCACGATGAAGGTCGCAAGATCCATGGCGAGAACCGACACGATCGTGAACGACGCAATCGAACCGGTATGCCACGCAAACATGTCGCTCGAGGACCCAAACCACCGGTCCAAACGCAGAGCCGTTGCGAGGGCGATCGTCGTCGCCACGAACGGAGCGATGCCGAGCGTCCAGCGAAACAAAACCGCATTGATAAGGTAAATCCCGTAGTCGATGTAGGTGCTTTGGTGACCATAGATCGCGCGCGGAAACAGAAAGCCCAACAGTCCCGACAACGAACGATTGCCGCCACGAGATTCGTCACGTAGCCACACGAAAACACCGAGAATTACAGCCGCTAGGAGCCATCCCCAGTACAGTCGAAACGCCGGCTCCAAGAAGACATCGGCGAACGCTCCTCGTGCGTTCCCGACGAGCACAGACGCGAGTGTGAAAAGGGCATCCATCGAGCGCAGTATATCGGCGATTATGCTCCGGGTAATCTTGCCTCTGCAGTGTGGCTGCGCGAATCTGTGCGATGCGGGAATTCCGGCACGGCTTCGCTCGAGAGAGCGCGTTCCACATTCAAGCATTCCACGTTCATGCGGTCAGCGTTCATGCGTCTAAGTTTAAGTTTAAGTTTACGTTCACATTTAAATAGATGAGCATCATCGTTCTCGTTTCTATAATTGTCCGCATTGCGGCAGTGCTGTGGTGCCTACGCTTGATGCGCACGCTAGGCGATCGGCGATTCGTACTGCCGGCCATCATGCTCGCCTTGATGGCCGCGCGGCAGGCGGGCACACTGCTTTCGATCCTACCCGAGCACACGGGTCTGGCGATCGGCGCGGCTTGGGAGATCCCGTCGCTTGTCGTGAGTGCGATAGCGCTGATTACCGCCGTCTATCTCGGCAAATCCCAAGCGGCAGCCGCGACCGCCAACGCTGAACTCGTACACAGCGAGCAACACTACCGAAACCTGTTCGAACTGAGCCCGGACAGCGTGGCTGTCGTCGGCATCAACGAAAACCAGAAGCTCGACAAGGTCATCGACGTCAACCAGCATACGCTCGATACGCTGGGCTATGAGCGCGACGAACTCGTAGGGCACTCCATCGCCGAGTTCGATCTCCACTCGAGCGAATTGGAAGAACGTGCGGCCATCGTACTGCGCGAAGGCGGCATGCGATTCGAAACAGAGTGGCTCGCAAAAGACGGCACGTACATTCCTTCGGAAGTCAGCGTGACGCTCTCCACCATGAACGTAAAACCCGTCGTGCTTGGCGCATCGAGGAACCTGGCCCCTGAGCGAGCGGCCGCTCGCGAACTAGAAGTAGCCAACCTGCGTTTCGGTCAACTGCTTGAGAGCATAGACCAGGGCTTCTACCTCTACGAACTCGATACCGGGAAGATTCTCTACTCGAGCCCGGCCTGGGAGCGCATCTCGGGGATCTCGGCGGACGCGGTCATGGCCGATCCGGCGCTAGGTATCAATGCCACGCACCCCGACGACCTACCTCGATTGCTCGCGACGCTGACGCCTGCGGCGCAGGGCAAACCCATCGAGGAATTCGAGTATCGCATCGTACGCCCTGACGGCGGCATCCGTTGGCTGGCGACGAGAAACTTTCTCATTAGCCATGCTAACGACGCGAGCGACGTCCTCGCCGGTGTCATCACCGACATCACGCAGCGCAAACAGAGCCACGATGCGCTGATCGCCGCCAACAAAGAACTTGCCGACGCCCATCGGATCGCAGGAATCGGATCGGGCGAAGTCGACATGGACGCGGGCCGCGTCACGATGTCGAAAGCCGCCGTCGAGATGTTTGGCCTTCCGTCAGGCTCGAGTTCGTTCGATCGCGACGAGATTGCCGATCTCGTCCACATCGACGACCGCGCTCACGTCATGGAGAACCTCCGGGAAATACTGGAGAGTTCCAAGAGTGCAACGGTCGCATTCGAGTGCCGCATGAATCGTCGCAACGGAACCGTCTTTTGGGCCTCCGTAATCTGCGAGCAAATCGTCGATGAAGACACAGCCGGTCCATCGAGCCCGCGCCTGCGCGGAACGCTACAAGACATCTCGGAGCGAAAGCGATTCGAGGAAGTTCTTCGCTCGCTCGCGACGGTCACCGCCCTCACCGAGGAACACGAGCGCCACCGACTGGCGGCCGCACTTCACGACGGCGCGGTGCAGAACCTCGGGCTTTGCAGGGTGCAGCTCGGTCAGCTTCGGCACGAGATGACCACGCAGCCGCAATTGAGCGAACAGATCGACGCAATCGTGAATCTCGTGGACGCAACCATTCGCGATACGCGCAACCTGTTGTCGGACATCAGCCCGCCGGTACTCACCGAACTCGGCCTCGTTGCCGCAATGGAATGGCTGGCCGACGAAGTAGAAGCACGCTCGCACCTCGCGATGAAGATCCGCTCGCGTGTGCGCACGACCGAACTAAGCAAGGACCTCGAAGTCATCATGTTCCAAACCGTGCGCGAATTGGTCGCGAACGTCGAGAAACACGCACGCGCATCGATCGCGGAGGTCGATCTCACGAACCACGACGGCGTGCTGCGACTGCGAGTAAAAGACGATGGATGCGGCCTACCGGAGCGCCTTGAACTGAAAGGTCCTACCGAGGACGGCGGCTACGGGCTGTTTTCGATTCGTGAACGATTGAGGTTGCTCGGCGGCACCATCGACATCGCCGGCCGCGAGGACGGCACGACGGTAGAAATTGAGTTACCGCTGGCGAGCGCCGACGCGCTGCTGACCTCGGGCCCAACCACGAACACGACCGCTCCCTAAGTGTCTTGGCGGCGGGGTCTAGCGCCTGGACGGACTATCGGCACTTTCAGAGAGCCCCGGCAAAGGCAGCTGCATCACGGGAATCCCATCCGGAATCGGCCCCAGCGCGATCGCAATCTTCGAGAACCCGAGAAACAAAGAAAGCGCGACGGTGATCTCGACGATCTCGGCGTCGTTGAAATACTCGAGCAATGCGTTCTTGACGTCGTCGTTCACGTCACGCGGGTGCATCAGGAAACAATCCGCGAACGCCAACACCGCCTTGTCGCGCGCACTGAGGTCGCTCAGCTCGTGGCGCGAGCCGATCTTCTCGACCCGATCCTCATCAAAACCGCCTTGCTCCGCCACGGCGAAGCGTACGTTCTTTCAAAAGCCGCAATCGGTAATGAGCGCGTTGCGCAGTCGCGCCGTTTCCTTGATTTCTGCGGCCACAACGCCGCGCTGCCACAACAGTCCATACATCGCCTGAAACGCCTGTAGCGTCGCCGGTTGATGCCCGAGCGCGCTCGCCGCCATCGGATCGCTCGAGTCATTTTTCGGTACGGATACACGCGGGCTCACGACCGTTCTCCTACGAACGAAGGCGCTTCGACAGTGATCGGGAGACCAACAACACTGCCGCGATCAACGCCGAGCGCGCTCCGAAAGCGGGTGAACCCGTCGAACAACGCCATCGCTTCAATCAAGGCGACGAGCGCCGGCTCGCCAAGGCCCTCGCGCAGCACGCGGATGTCCTCGTCAACGATCGAATGGACGTCCAGCACAAACTTCTCGGCCACTACGAGGCAGGCGGTCTCGAGTCGCGCGATTCTCTCGTCGCTCGTATCGTGCGTATCGCCGGGATCGCGAAGCTCGTCACCGTCCGGCTCATACGGACGACCGGCGATCGCGGCGCCGGCATGACGCTCGCTAAAGCCCGCATCGAGCGCCGGCCGATAGCGTAGCTGCGTCTCACCGATCGCTCCGTTGAGCGCCGCAATGCGAAGGCGCGCAATTTCCAGAAGCCGAGGGTCAACCAGACCTTGCTCCCAGAACAAGGCATAGAAGGCTCGGTAGCTTTCATGCAGCTCCGGGCGAAGCGCAAAGACGTCGTCGAACGAAGCCGCTTCGCCATCCGCCGAAGGCTGAACCGAACGCAGCCAGGTCATCGACAACACGCTCTCCTCTTCAGGCTCATGTTCAGGCTCGCGGCGGCCACGGCACGACCAGCGAGACGCGTTGCTGCACGTCGGCAAATGTCGACGGGCGTTTCTCCGCCATACGCCGTTCAATCAACGGTAAGCTGACGAAACGGAACATCAGCGTGATCGACACAGCACCTAGAATCGTCCAGCGCCATGAGTACGGGTCGGCCGCAAATCCGAACAGCCAAAGCCCCCACCAGAAAGACATTTCGCCGAAGTAGTTCGGATGCCGCGACCAGGCCCACACGCCGGTATCGAGAACCGCTTCAGGTGGCGGCCCACTCGCACGAAACGCGACCAACTGTTTGTCGGCCTCCGCCTCCAAACGAATAGCGCCGAATGTGATCAACGCCGCGATCACGTCGAGAGGACCGAACGGACGCGAGCCGAACATGAGCGCGGGATACAGCGGCAAACATCCGAAGAACACCCAGAGCGTCGGCATCATATGAATGCCCACGAAGCTGACCGGCCAATAAAGCCGACCGGTCTTCTCCTTGATGTCGCGATAGCGCCAGTCCTCGTGGTCGAGTCCGGTCCAGCCGCGCGCCCAGTTGTAGGTGAGGCGGCAGCCCCAGATCGTGACCAGCGTGACCACGACGAATTGTCGAAGGAACGACGCTTCGATGGCCTGCGGCTGCGCGCTGAAATAGATCGCGATCGGGATCGGCGCGACGCTCCAGTACGGGTCATAGAAGCTCGAGTTGCGAAACGCGAGACTGAAGGCGAACACGACGACCGTCGCCACGACGTCGGCGATGAACGCCACGGCGATCGGTGGAATATCGCGGACTGCGAGAAAAAGACCGACACCGTAAGCAATGACACCCGCGACGACGTAGGCGAGCGCCACCCAGGCGAAAGCCTTGGCTATTCTTTCCTTCATGCCCCTCGCCTCATCTAGCCGGCCGCTCCCGGCGCGTGCGGTTTTCGGGACCGGATGTCTGCGTGCATACGACCTCCGACCTTCGTGTACACGAGTTCTCCGTTGGACGATGACGCGAGTTCGGCCGCGTTGCCTTCGTCGGTATCGATATGCATCTCGAGAACGTACGACGGACTCACGCGGATCAGCACGTCACCGAAAATCAGATCTCTCGGCCCGCCGACGATAGCGACCTCGACATGATCGCCGTTCTCGACACCGAATCGCTCGGCGTCTTCGGGCGTCATGTGCACGTGCCGTTGCGCACAAATGAGCCCTTGCGTGAGTTCAACCTTCCCTTTCGGGCCCTCGAGCACAATCGGTGCCGATTCGTCGGTGTGCCCGGAGCGACGGATCGGCGCATCGACCCCCAACACGAACTCGTCGGTGCGCGCGACTTCGATTTGATTGCGCGCCCGCAGCGGCCCCAGCAAACGCACGCCGTCTATTCGAGCGCGCGGACCAATGAGATTGACCTTCTCTTCGCAGGCGTACTGGCCCGGCTGCGAGATGTCTTTGTACTTGGTCGGCTCGGCGCCGTCGCCGAATAGCTGCTCGAAGGTCTTACGATCGAGATGCACATGACGTGCACTGATCGCGATGGGAATCGGTTCGTGCACCGAGACGGTCTTCGCACCGCCGACAATCGTCATCGTTTCGCGCGCGATCATCAGCTCTTCGTTCGTGGCAACAACCAGCGCACGCAGCCTCGAGTTCGCCGACGAAATTTCGGCTACCGGCGCCTCGTCGTCGACGCGCGCATCGAGGTTGCGCCCTTCGTCGAGCAGCAATCCTAGAAAATCGAATCTCTGTAGAATACGCCGACGCATGGCCGCGGCGTTCTCACCGATCCCGCCGGTCAACACGATCGCATCGGCACCGCCCATGACGGCGACGTACGCGCCGATGTAACTGCGTACTCGGTGCGCGAAGACGGCGATCGCCAGGCGCGCGCGATCGTTGCCGTCGGCGGCCGCCTGCTCGATGTCGCGCAGGTCCGATGAAACGCCCGACAGCCCCTTGAGGCCGCTATTGCGGTTCAACAGTTGCTCGACATCGTCTACGCTAAGTGACTGATCCCGCAACAGTTGTAACACGATGCCGGGATCCAGATCGCCGCTCCTGGTTCCCATGACGAGGCCTGCGAGCGGCGTGAAGCCGAAACTGGTATCGACCGACTGGCCGAACTCGACGGCGCAGGCACTCGCGCCGCCACCCAAGTGAAGCGTCACCAAACGCAGTTCATCGATCGGCCGGTCGAGATACTCGGCGGCGCGTCCGGCCACAAAGGAATGGGACGTGCCGTGAAATCCATAGCGCTTGATGCGATGGCGCTCGGCAAGCTCGGGATCGATCGCGTACGTGCGCGCTCGGCGCGGCATGCGAGCGTGGAAAGCGGTATCGAAGACCGCGACCTGCGGTACGCCGGGCAGCGCGGCGGTCGCGGCAGCAATGCCAGCCAGGTTCGCCGGATTGTGCAATGGCGCAAGCGAAACGCAGCTCTCGATCGCGGTGCGAACGGTGTCGTCGATCGCCACGGCGTCGTGGAAATCAGGGCCGCCGTGCACGACGCGATGGCCGACCGCATCGATAGGCAGCGTGCCGATTTCGGCAAGGATCTGCGTCACGGCGCGCGCATGCCCGCCGTCCGGATCGACGCGCTCGATCTTACCGTCTACGAGCTGTTTCTCATCGGCGTCGAAGACGGCGTACTTGACGCTCGTGGAGCCGCAATTGATGACCAGTACGTTCATGCTGCCCCGCTGTCCCGGCCGACCATCACGCGACTTGCCCGCCGTCGATCGAAAGCGCCGCGCCGTTGACGTACTTCGCTTCGTCGGACGCGACATAGGCAATCATCGCCGCGATCTCTTCGGGACGCGCGAGCCGATCGACGAGTTGCATACGATGAAGCAGCTTCTCGTCTAGATCGTCGGGGAACGTCACCGAATGCGACAGCGGCGTATCGACACCACCGGGGCAAACACAGTTCACGCGAATGCCCTTGCGACCAAACTCGACGGCGAGAGAACGCGTGAGAAGCACGACGCCGCCTTTCGATGCCGCGTAGCCTGCCGCATAGGCGGTACCGACGAGTCCGGCTGCACTCGCCATGTTCACGATGTTCCCATGGCTCGCCAGAAGATGCGGAATCGCAGCCTGCGACATGTAGAAAGTGCCCGAAAGATTCACCGCGATCAGGCGGTCCCAATCTTCGATCGCGAGCTGCGACGAATCACCGTAGACGCCGATCCCCGCGATGTTGCACAGAACATCGAGAGTGCCGAACTGCTCGACCGCTGCGTCGATCGTGCGTTTGCAGGCTGCCGCATCGGCGACGTTCAGCGCCGCCGCAGTTGCATTGGCATCGTACTGGTTCGCAGCCTCGTTGGCGGTAGACGTCGCGCCGGATTCGTCGATATCCACACACAGCACCCGCGCACCCTCGGCCGCCAGGCGAAGCGCAGTCGCGCGTCCGATTCCCGACGCAGCACCGCTGACGATCGCGTTTTTACCTTCGAAGCGCCGCATTCCTTCGCTCACCTGCATCTCAGTCCCTTTCATCAGCGGACACTTTGCCCGCATCGCAGTTCCGATGCATCACGCGACCGGCCAAAGCAGAGCGAGAAACGCCGTGATCCCGAGAAGCGTGCGCACCAAGTGCCGTCGTCCCCAACGCGAAAGCAGCGCGGCGACCTCTTCGGCGCCGAGTTCGACACGGGAATCGATCAAACGTCTGTTGAGCGGCATGATCGCGATCAGCGTGTAGAACACGACTGCGCCGAGGGCGATTCCGGTGACCAATCCCTGCGGCGATCCCGATAGCAGATACATCGCCCATCCGAGAATGGAGCCGGTCGCGGCCGCCGGCGCCTGCAATGCGGTCGCCCTCGGATACATCTGCCTGAAGTGCTCGCGGCCGACCGACGCGTCGAGCGCTGCGCGCGCCGGCACATCGACGAAACTCAAAAACAGTGAGCCGCCGGCGAACGAGCCGGCGATCGCTGTCGCAATGGGGTGAATCAATTGTTCGGGCGTCATGACAATCGTCCTCGTGCGAGCAATATACCCGATCGGGCGCCGCAGCACGCGTGGTGTTTCCGATGTCCGCGGACACAGCCTATAATTGCGCGGCGTGTCATCCGACAATCAGACGTCCGCACGCCGTCCTACCGGAGAACTACGAATGGCCGACCTTGGCTACAAAATTATCGACGCCGACAACCACTACTACGAAGCGCTGGACGCGTTCACGCGCCATCTGGAACCGCGACGCGCGAAACGGTGCGTGCAATGGGTGGAGATCAACGGCAAGCCGCGGTTGCTGGTCGGCGGCAAGCTGTTCCGCTTCATTCCGAATCCGACCTTCGACCCGGTAGCGAAACCAGGCTGCTTGGACGCCTACTACCGCGGCAACAACCCCAAGAGCCTGGACATGCGCGCGCTGTTCTCGGATCTCGATCCGATCCAGCCCGGGTATCGAGACCGCGACGCAAGACTCGAACTCATGGATAGCCAAGGCGTTGAAGCCTGCTTCCTCTTCCCTACCCTCGCTGTCGGCATCGAAGAAGCGCTCGACCACGACGCGGGGCTCACGCACGACACACTCGACTCTTTCAATCGATGGCTCGACGAGGACTGGGGCTATCATTACGAGGACCGAATCTTCGCAGCCCCGATGATTTCGCTCATGGACTGCGACCGCGCGATCGCGGAACTGGACCGCGTACTCGAGCGCGGTGCACGCGTCATCAACATGCGACCCGCACCGGTACCGGGTCCCAAACGTCGCTCCCCGGCCGATCCGGACTTCGATCCGTTCTGGTCGCGCGTCAACGAAGCCGGTATCACGGTTGCGTTCCACTCGGGCGACAGCGGCTACGGACGTCACGCCGCGGAATGGGGCGAGCAAGCCGAAATGGAAGCGTTCGGATTCTCGCCGTTCAAGCTGACGCTCGGCGTGCGCTCGATGTACGACACGATCGCGGCACTCGTCTGCCACGGCCTGTTCGCACGCTTCCCGCGTGTGCGCATCGCGTCGATCGAGAACGGCGCCGAATGGGCTCCAGGTTTGCGCAAGCGCCTCGCGAAGACCTGCGGTCAGATGCCGGGATCTTTCCACGAACACACAGACGAGACGCTGCGCCGCCACGTGTTCATCGCACCGCACTACGAAGACGACATCGCCGCCCTCACGGACGCGATCGGCGTAGACAATGTGTTGCTGGGGTCCGACTTCCCGCACGCGGAAGGTCTGGCCGCGCCGCTGAATTTCCTGCGCGAGCTCGAAGCATTCGATGACGGCGACGTTCGCAAGGTCATGCGCGAGAATACGGCGGGACTTCTGGTCGCACCGTCGTTCTAGACCGGCTCAACGAAAAAAGGCCGAGACGGGTTCCCCCGCCTCGGCCTCGAGAAGTATTGCGTCCGGCCGCCCAACGACCACAACAACCAGCCCAGACCAGACGCAACGGCGATCTGTTTCGCCACCACGAACTATTTTAGCGGTTGTCGGACCGACTTTCGGCAAAAAGAATCGAGCGGCTAGAACGTGATTTGGCCGCCGTTTACCGGGATGGTTTGACCCGTCACCCAGGACGCCTCGCTCGACGCCAGGTAGATCACTGCCGCGGCAACGTCTTCGGGGCTACCGGCGCGCGCCACGGGATTGTGCCGCGTGAGCGCGTCTATTCCAGGTAGGTTGTCCATGATACCGAGCGCAACCGCGTTCGCCGTTACTCCATCCGGTCCGACCTCGGCGGCGAGATGCCGCATGAAACCGAGTGCACCCGCCTTGGCAGCGCCGTACAGCGAGATCCCAAAGTTCGTACCGGTGCGCCACGCTTCCGATGAAATGATGATGATGCGCCCCCACTTCCGCTCGCACATTCCATCGAGAACCGCGCGCGTCGCGTACATCGTGCCGTACAGATTGAGGTCGATGAACTTGTGCCATTCGTCGACCTCCATCTCGCGAAACGGTTTCGGTGGAAATCCTGCATCCGGGATACCGGCATTGTTGACCAAGATATCGACCGGTCCCAGCGATTTCTCGATGTCGGCTACCATCGCGCCGACCGCCTCTACATCGCAAATGTCGGCCGCGAACGCCTGCGCATCCGCCCCGATCGCATCGGCCGTCTGCGCTGCACGATCGATGTGGATGTCGTTCACGGCGACCTTCGCGCCGCGCCTTGCCAGCGCTTCAGCAACGCCGCGACCGATGTAGCGACCGGCTCCGGTCACGAGCGCGACTTTACCGCTGAGATCGTAGTCGGGACCGCCGCTCATCGATCGGCCCTCATTGGCAGTTCTTGCGCGGCGCCGGCGAAACGGAGTCTGCATTCAAACGAGTCGATCGAGGTCTTCTGGATAGTCGCAGTGGTCATCGTGCGGCGCATCCTGTCAGAGCGCTGCAATCGATTCCAGAGACTTCCGGGTATTGCAGGGCGTTCCAGACCGGTCGGCTTGTGTGACCGCTACGCTCGACGACAATGCCCAGGCGAACGCGACCACGCGTCGCCGGAGGCCTGGCGGTGGCACGACACAGCATGCTCGTACTGATCAACGCGAAGGAAGGACGCGAGGACGAATTCAATCGTTGGTACGAGGACGTCCACTTGAGCGACATTCTTGCCGTGCCCGGCTTCATCGCGGCGCGGCGCTTCGAGGCGTCGGCCACTCAAATGACGGGCGCGGCAAAGCACCGCTACATGACACTCTACGAAATCGAGACGGATGACATCGCCGAAGCGATTCGCGCTCTGGGCGGCGCATCGGGCGGCATGGATCTGAGCGATGCGATGGAGATGAACGGCGCGCTCAGCGTCGTGTATACGGAAACCAGCCGGCGCAAAGCCTGACGACGGCAACTCGCAGAAAGCTGTTCAGGGTCGAATCGAATAGGCTTTCGGTCCCAATTGTTCATCGAGCAACGGCTCGACGGTTTCCAGCCAGCGAGCCAACACCGGCCGTGTCGTACGCGGATCAATGAGGTCGTGAACGCCGAACGCTTCGGCACGCGGGAACGGCGACTTCGCCTTGAAGAACATCTCTTCCAACTCGGTGCGCCGCGCGTCGGGATCCGGCGCTGCAGCGATGTCTCGTCGGAAGGCGACGGCGACGCCTCCTTCGACCGGCAGTGCTCCGCTCTCGGCGGACGGCCATGAGACCACGTATGCGTTCGGTCCAAAGTGCGCGGCCGCGGCAACACCGTAAGCCTTGCGCACCAAGACGGACGCCCACGGCACGCGCGACTGCATGGCGGCAAAGATCGCCGCCGTGCCATAGCGAATCGTGCCTGCCTGTTCCGCCTCCGTTCCGAGCATGAACCCGGGCTCATCGACGAACGCGACGATGGGAAGATGAAACGTATCGCAGAGGTCGATGAAACGGCGGACCTTCTGCGCGCCGTCGGCACTCATTGCGCCGGCGTAGTAGCGATTGTCGTTCGCCCAAACCCCGATCGGTCGGCCACCGAGACGCGCGAACGCGGTGATCTGCGACGGGCCGTAGTAGCGCGTCATTTCAAAAAGCGAGTCGCGATCGACGATCAGTTCGAGCAGGCGGCGTACGTCGTAGGCACGGCGGCGGTCGCGCGGAACGATGCTGAGCAGTTCCTCCTCCGTACGCGCGACGTCGTCGCCCCCCTCGATCTTCGGCGCGTGCTGCCAGACGTTGGTCGGCAGATAGCTCAGAAACTTGCGGATCTGACCGCAGGCATCGCTCTCGTCTTCGGCTAGGTTATCGACCACGCCGTTGTACAAATGCACCGACGGTCCGCCGAGTTCGTCCTTTGTTTTGCGTTCCCCCAGTGCACGCTCGACGACCGCCGGACCTGCGACCATGACCTGCGCGTTGTGGCGCGTCATGACCGAGAAGTGCGATGCGGCCAGTCGCGCGGCGGGAAACCCAGCGACGGCGCCGACCGCCGCCGACGCCACGGGCGCGGTCGCCATCGCCTCGCCGAAAGACGCAAAGCGAGGTGTCGCGTACACGGGATCGCCGCCATGAGACGTCCGCTGCTTCCCCGACGTCCCCGCGATGCTTCCGCCGCCGCCCTCTAGGAAACGCACCAGCGGCAACTTGTACTGAACGGCGAGCGTCTCTGCGTAGACACTCTTTCGCAGGCCGGCGGGCGTCGGCGAGCCGCCGCGCTGCGTGAAATCCTCTCCGCCGACGACACAGGGTCGCCCGTCCACCTTGATAATGCCGAGGATGTAGTTCGCGGCGGTGAACGACAGCAGGTTGCCGTCGTCGTCCACCTCGCAGTAGCCGGTCATCGGCCCCTGCTCTTGGAAAGTGCCCGGGTCGCCGAGCGCCTCGACTCGTTCACGGACCGTCAGCTTCCCGCGGTCGTGCTGCTTCGCGACGGCCTCGGGGCCTCCCAGTGCCAGCGCCTCGCGGCGTTGACGCTCGATTCGATCGACTTCTTCCTTCCAGCTCATGGCCGCCGATTCATAAACCAGCGGCGCATCCAGCGCGAGTCGAAACCCGGGGGTTGCCGGTCGCAGGGACGCCGGGCAACTCGGCATGCTCTAGGGTTCGTCGCCGTCTGACACGACCCCGGCTGACGCTATCCATTCGTCGCGCAGGCGTTTACAGCCACGCACGTAGTCGTCGAGATGCAGACGTCGAAATTCGGCCAGATTCCACGGGACGTCCGTGACCAACTCGGCATACTCGGCACAAACGATGTAGGCGAAAGCATTGGTGCGACGGCCATCGGCACAATCCGCAGCAACGAGCAGACGTTCGTATTCGTCGGCTTCGAACCAATCCAGTATGTCGAGCGCTGCTTCGTCGAGATCGAAGTAGACGCGGCCGGACACCTCGCTCTGTGGATCGGGCACGATGCCCGGATAGATACGACCGGCCAAGATACCGCGACGATGCGCGGCCAGGGTCGCAGGCACTGAGGTCGGCGTACGTCCGACGAGCGCCGCCATGACCTCGTCGCATTCGAGCGATCCGTATACAAACAGCGAAGAGTTCATCGTAGGCTCAAGTCTCCTGGCTCACGCTGTCCGCGCGTCACGACGCCGCGAACGCAGATCACGACGCCAGACCCACACGTATGCCCGTCGCTTCACGAATCGTTTCGACAAAACCCGCGATCGCACGCTCGTCGTCGTAGGGGTTCGGATTCGAAGGACCGGATTCGTCGGCAAACAGTCGCCGACGCCGCTCTCCAATCCCGAGTAGCGAGTGCGCCGCGCGCACGATCGCGAAATGGTCGAGAAGCTCTCGATCCAGATCCACATGACGAGCATATGCGTCGAAAAAGCGCCGCGCCCGACTGCGAACGATCAAGCGTCCCGGCGCACCGAGCGGAACCGGCAGCGTTTCCAGACCGACCGTCACGATGGCGACGTCGTACTCGCGCGGCGCCAGGCAAACGTCGGACCAATCGATCACACCGGTGATCCGACGACCATCGTTCATGACCTGATTCGGAAAGAGATCACCGTGACAGCAAACCAGACGCTCGGGATCGAACGATCGTGCGGTCGCGCCCCACTCGAACACATCGCTCAACGCGTTGAGCCGACACGCCTGCGCACGCGCGACGAGTCGTTCGAACGTCGCACCGAGCGAGAGATCGGCGAGCGCGATATCCGCCTCCGCAATCTTGGCTTCGAAGGCTTGCCGCGACAATGAGTGTAGTCGCCGCTGTAGATCGGCCAACTGTTGCGGCCAATCGCCGAATACGAATGCGGCAAAGCTACCGGCCGTTTCACGAAGGCTGATGGTCCCGTCGGAGTTGGCGTCTGCGAGCAGCATGGGTGCGCCCGCGAGTCGCTCCATCAGCTGAAACGGACCGCCGAGTACGCTCGCATCCGCGCAGTAGTGGACAATCCGCGCGACCGGATACCCCAGATCGTACAGCGCGGCCTGCACTGCGGCCTCGCGCACGACGGAATCAGCGGGCAGAAACGGCCGTAGGATACGTAAGATGAGCGGACGACCAGTGAGTGAGGAGTCGGACCCGCCCTCCAACTCGACGGCGTAGACGAAACTCTGATTGCCGCCGAATACCCGCCGCAGCGGTTTGACCACACGCACGCCTGCCGAGCCGGGCAACGCTTCGAGATGGGCGCAGAGTGCCGCAGTCACCGCGAGCGGATCGGTTGCAATGGTGGGCCCGGCGATCGGCTCGATGTGGGCAACTGGCACGGCGCTCA
>JAJCZM010000053.1 GCA_029262375.1 Deltaproteobacteria bacterium | reverse complement strand
GGTCCGGTTCAGACCTCGCCCCGCGGCCCCACACTCCCGAGCTCGATCAGAGCGTCATCGGTAGTTCCAGATACTCCTCATAGATGAAGTCGCGGTGCGCGAGCAGCTGCGGCACCAAGGCCTCCACCGTCGCCGCATCGGTCGCCTCAAAGGCAGCACGTAGCACGTCGGGCATGGGACATTTTTCGGGCGACAAAGGCTTGAGCAGTGCCATGAACGTCGCGAAGTAAATGTCGGCGGCGCTCAGCGAATCGCCAACCAGGAACCTGCTTCCCGCTGACGCCTGCGCATCGAGTCGCTCCGAGAGTAGCCGCAGGATGTCGAGCGCGCGCTGCTGATACTGCTCGCCCTCTTCGGCTCGGTAGTCGTACTTGTGGGCAAGATAACCGGCAATCTCTTTCGGAAATCCCCCCTCGCCTTTCAGACCGACGTGGACACCGGCATTGCGACGGCACCAGCCGAGTCCCATCTCACCGCAGATCTCGTGCGACAGCCCCAACACGGTCGCGCGATCACCCGCATCGGCAGGAAGCAACGCAGGCTCGGGCGCGACGCGCTCAGCCATCAGCAGGATCTCCGCCCAACCGGTTCGCGGCGACTCGTCGTTGTAGAAGGCCACCGGTGCACTCCGGTGCCCAGCGGCCCATTGCACCATCTCGTCGCTGCCGACGTTCAGTCTTACCGCCACCCAGGGGATCTGCTTCACGTGAAAGATCCCTTTCGCCGCCTCCCCCCACGGGCTGGGAAGTCCGGGGACGACGATCATGCGCATCCCGCTGCGATTCTTCGCTTCGGCAAGTTCTACGAAATCAAAGGGCACTACCCATACCTCCAGAAATAGTCATGCCGCTCAGCGGCTGTCGCCGGACCGCGACGTCGCCGAGTTCGCTGCGTCGGCTGAGTCGGTTGCGACCGCGAAATCGGCTCGCATTAAAGTGTAGTTCTTCATGTCGGCGCGGCGTGTGCGCCACCAATACTCAATCGTCGATCCCGACCAGTTGTTGGTGATCTTACCGGCGGCGTTCTTGTACCAACTCGACCCCACTCTCGACCAGATTCGCCCGGCCAACGTCTCTTGCAGCTCGCGGTTGTACTCGCGCTGTGCCGCCTCGCTCAGATCGAGCCAACTCGAACCGCCGGCGCGAAGCCGACGGATGCAGTCCATGATGTAAGCAACCTGGCATTCGATCATGAAGATGATCGAGTTGTGACCGAGATTCGTGTTCGGTCCGTACATCATGAAGAAATTCGGGAAGCCGCTAACCGAGATGCCAAGATACGCCTCGGCACCGTCCTTCCATTTTTCTTCGAGGCGCACACCGTTGCGACCGGTGATTTTCATCGGAACCAAAAACTCCGTCGTCGCAAACCCGGTGGCAAAGACGATCACATCGACTTCGTGCTTCTCACCCGAACTCGTCACCAAGGCGTCCGGCGTGATCCGGTCGATGCCCGCGGCGATGAGTTCTACGTTGTCGCGATTGAGAGCATCGTAGTAGTCATCTGAAATGAGTATGCGCTTCGCGCCGATCGGATAGTCGGGCGTCAGCAGTCTACGCAGCTCCGGATCGGAGATCTTCTCATCGAGGTGTTTCTCGGCGAGACGATGGAACAAGTCTTGGCCGATCTTGTTGCCCGCAAACACGGGAAACTTACACTCGTTCTCAAACCAAATCCTGTAGCGATACAATTTGGCAAGTAACGGGTAGCGCGCGAAACGTGCCTTTTCGACGTCGGTATAAGCACGATCGTTGCGCTTGAGCATCCAGTTGGCGCTACGTTGAAATACTTTCAGGCGTGCGGCGGTCTTCGCTATCTGCGGGATGAACTGGATCGCGCTTGCCGCATTCCCGATGACTGCGACCGTCTTGCCCGTGAGATCCACACCGTGATCCCAACGCGCAGAATGAAACATTGGTCCCTCGAAATCGGCAGCACCCGCAATGTTCGGCGTCGCGGGTCGATGCAGTTGGCCTACGCCGCTAGCGAGAACCTTCGCCTCGAGTTCCTCGCCGTCCGCCGTCCGCACCGTCCACAGACCGCGCCCCTCGTCGAACTCGGCGGACACAACCTCGCAATCGAAACGAATGTGCTCGCGGATCCCCAGATCATCGACGCAGCCGCGGATGTACTCGAGGATCTCCGGCTGCGACGACCACTTGCGGGTCCAATCCGACTTCTGTGCGAACGAGAAACAGTACGACATCGACGCAATGTCACAGGCGGCGCCCGGATAGGTATTCTCTCGCCACGTGCCGCCGACATCGCTGCCTTTCTCGAGAACGGTGTAGGGAATGCCCTGCTTGCCCAAATGATAAGCGAGGCAAAGACCGGAGAACCCGGCGCCGATGATGATTGCTCGTTCGTTCGATTCGTCCATGTGTCTGTCCGTACGCGCGTCCGACGAGTAGCCGGGGCAGTGATCTCAGATTGTGACGGAACGCACGATCAAATGGGAACCGGACCGTTTCGCCCTGCGAGAATCCATCGGATCATCGCCAGGTGCTGACGACCGTAGAACACCTCGCCGTCGATGACGTATGCCGGCGAGGAGAATATGCCGGCCTCAGCCAATTCGTCCGTTACACGAACCACGCTCTGCGCGCCGGCGCGCGACGACCAGTCAAGATAGTCGTCGGCGGCGGCGATTCCAGCGATCTCACCGATACACGCCGCGATCGCGGCATCATCGGCCACGTCCAATTCGACACACCAGTAACGACGAAAAACCTGCGACAAATAGGCGGCGAGTCGATCTCTGCAGTGCGTGCGCATCCAGAGCCAACCCCGATTGGCACATTCAGCCGTGCCGCTACGATAGTAGTCGCGCACGACCAAGCCCTGCGCTTCGCCGTAGACCTCGATTTCGCGCGCGATCGCGTGAGCACGATTGCGACGATGACGAACACCGCGATCGTCAGCCACTGGGAATTCGGGCGTTGGCGTGCTCGACGTTCCGGTCACCGGCACCGTTGGTGTCCCTCCCACCGGCACCGTTGGTGCCTTCAACGGCGGTACGGAGATTGGTAACCAGTTGATGGGCTCGTCTAGTTCGCTTTCGAGTTGCTGGGCTGGAGCCAGCGCGAGATAGGACAGCGGATGGCGTAGATCCAGCGCGATCGTCACGCGCGCGTTGGCGAGGTCGGCGGCTCCCGCGGTCGTCACGAAAAGCTCCGGTTGGCGACATCGGGGGCGGCTCCCCTTTTGCCGTCGAGCAGCCATGCGATGCGCGGAAGGTGCTCTCGCCCGAACCACATCTCATCGTCCACGAGAAATGTCGGTACACCGTAGACACCGGCGTCAAACGCCCGCGCGTTCAGACGATCATGTTCGGCTCGGCCTTCGCCCGCGAGGAAGTCTTCGAAGCCGGTCGTCTCGACGCCTACACCATCGAGTACTTCGGCAATCTGCTCGATGCTGTCGATATCGAGATCACGCTTCCAGAACCGAACGTAGACGGCGTCGAGAAATCGATCGAAGAGCTCGGCACCCTGACGTTTCGCCCACAGCATCGCGACTGCGGCCTCGGCGGAGTCCCAGATCTTGATCGTCCCGCGCACGGTCTTGCCGGTCAGATTCGCGTAGCGCCTCACGTCGGCGTAGGCGTATTTGACCCCCTTCCATTGTTGCGGACTGCGCTCCGAGCGAGCGACCGTTCCCTTGGTATCGAGTTCGGCCGATCCCATGTAGCTCGGGATGTCGAGAGTGAACGGTCGCCAATCAATGGCGACGCCCGCGCGCCGTGCCATCGCGCGCGTCGGCGCGATCGCGATGTAGGCATACGGGCTCTTCAGGTCGATGTAGACGGCAAGGTCGGCGTCGCCCCGAAGTCGTTCGAACGAATTCACGTCGCGTTTGTCCTCTACACCCGCCTAGAACATCGGATCGACGATCGCCTCGATGAGCGCCGGACCCGGCTCAGCCAGTGCGCGTTCGAGTTGGTTCGCAATATCGTCGGCACTCTCCGCGCGACTGGCAGGCACGCCGAACCCGTTCGCGATCGCGACGAAATCCATGTCCGGGCCCGACAGATCGAGCATCTGCTTCGCCTTCGGACCGCCGGCGCCGGCGCCGACACGATCCAACTCCATGTTCAGGATCGAGTACGAGCGGTTGTTGAAGATGATTGTCTTGACGTCGAGCCCTTCGCGCGCCTGCGTCCACAGCGCCTGAATCGTGTAGAGCGCGCTTCCGTCGGCTTCGAGCGACACGACTTTGCGATCCGGGCACGCAATAGCCGCACCGGTCGCCAACGCCGGACCGATGCCGATCGCTCCGCCGGTGAGGCACAGCCAATCGTGTGGCGCACTACCCGCCGTATGAGCCGGAATAGTGAGACCGGACGTGTTCGCTTCGTCGCAGACCACCGCTCCCTCGGGGAGTAGCGCACCGACGGCCTGCGCGACGGCGTCGGCGGTGAGCCCGCCCGTCGGACGTCCGGGCCGGGCGGCAGCCTGCAATCCTTTGACCTCGCGAGGCGCTCCGAGCGCGTCGGCAAGATTCGCGAGCGCCGTCACGCCGTCGTCACTAATAGTTGCCAGTGTGTGTACCGTGCAGCCTTCGGGTACGAGATCACTCGGCTTGTTCGGGTACGCGAAGAAGCTCACCGGTGACTTCGTGCCTACAAGAATCAGATGCTTGAGACCGTCGAGCTGCGCCATTGCGAACTCGGCGAGATATGGAAGCCGTGCGGGCTCGGGAAGGCCGGGCCCGCGTTCGAGACGCGTCGGAAAGGTTTCGCTCAAGAACAACGCGCCGCTTTTCTCGCAAACCCGCGCGGCTTCCATAAGAGCCGGCTTTCGCAAATTCGATCCGCCGAGCAGCAAGCCCGCCGGCTCGCCCGACTGCAGAATTTTGGCGATCTCATCGATGGTATCGCCTGCCACATCGGCCGGCGCCTTCGGAGCGATCGGCGCCGCAACCACGCCGCCTTCCAACCAGCACGCGTCGGCCGGAAGAATCAGCGTTGCAACTTGCCCGGGAGGGCCGATCGCCGCAGCGACGGCCTCGGCCGCGTCGCGCCCGGTATCGCCGGGCTTTTGCGACGTCCGAATCCATGAAGAAACATTGCTCGCCACCGACACGATGTCGGACTGCAACTGTGCATCGTAGCGCGTGTGATAGGTCGCATGATCGCCGACGATGTTGACGACCGGAACGTTGCCCTTGCGCGCGTTGTGCAAATTCGCAAGTCCGTTTCCCAGCCCGGGGCCCAAATGCAACAGCGTCGCCGCCGGCCGATCGGCCATGCGCGCGAAGCCGTCGGCCGCGCCGGTCGCTACGCCTTCGAACAGCGCCAACACTCCACGCATCTCGGGAACGTCGTCAAGCGCTGCGACGAAGTGCATTTCAGACGTTCCGGGATTCGAAAAACAAACGTCGACTTTGGAGTCGACCAGGGTTCGAACCAGCGCTCGCGCACCGTTCATTTCAGACATAAAACTGCTCCACTGCGATCCATTGAGTTAAAGGGGGCTGGCGAGCCGGCGACGCTAGTCGAACACCGTACCCGGGTTCAGAATTCCGTTGGGATCGAACGCTCGCTTGATTCCTCTCATGAGGTCAACCTTTGCGGGATCTTCGAGTTCCAAGAAGTAGCTCTTCTTCGCTTTGCCGATGCCGTGCTCGCCCGAAATTGCACCGCCGAGATCCATACTGGCTTGAAAGAGTGACTTGAGCGCTTTCGAGCGCATCGTTTCATCGCCCTGGAAGATCCCCATGTGCACGTTGCCGTCTCCCGCGTGACCGCAGCCGACAATGAGCGAACCGGTTTCGGCAGACACCTCGCTGACCTTCTGCATGAACTCGGCGATGGCGGCACGCGGCACGACGACGTCGATGATGTCGTTCGCTCCGTTCGATTTCGCCAGCCAAAAGGCTTTCTCGCGCGCCTCGATCAACTGCGTGGCCGCCGCCGGGGGCAATACGTAGACGTCGATCGCACCCAGTTCGGCCAGCAACTCGCCAACGATGACGGTATCATCGTCGAGCCGATCCTTATGGGTATCTTCCAGTGCGATCACGAGATACGCCAGCGCCTTGTCGCGCACTTCCTCTTTGACGCCGAACTTCAGTTCGAGCTGATCGACCATCGCCGCCATCGTCATGAGGTCGATGTATTCCAACATCAGCGGTCCGACACCGCTCGCCACGACACGCGGTACCGCCTTCGTAACGTCTTCTAGAGTCGCGAACGGTGCGAGCACGGTCGCGCCGTGTTGCGGACGCACGTAGAGACGCAGGTATGCCTTCGTGCAGACGGCGAGCGTACCTTCCGATCCGATGATCAGCTGCGTGAGATCGTAACCCGTGGATCCCTTGAAGATCTTGCCGCCGCACTTGATGATGCTGCCGTTAGGCAGAGCTGCCTCGAGACCGAGAACGTTGTTGCGCGTCACCCCGTACTTGACCGCGCGCATCCCGCCCGCGTTGGTGTTGACGTTACCGCCGAGGCTGGCGCTATATTCACCGGGATACACCGGGTAGACGAGTCCGAGTTCCTTGAGTTCTGCGTCGAGTTGGTCGAGACGAACACCGGGCTCGACAACTGCCACGAAGTTCTCGGTGTCGATCTCGAGAATTCGATTCATGCGTTCGAGCGATAGGACGATGCCGTCCTCGCGCGGAACGCATGCACCCGACAGCCCCGTGCCGGCGCCACGAGCGGTCAACGGAATCCCGTGTTCATCGGCGGCCTTGACGACCGCCGCCACCTCTTCGTCGCTGCCCGGGCAGACGACGGCAAGTGGCCGTACGCCCTCGCTCGTGAGCGATTCGTCTTGAAAGTAGTCGTCACTCATCGCGTCGCCCACGGTGACGTGAACGTCGCCGACGATGGGCGAGAAAATCCGGGATACGGCTGAAGGGTCGAGCGTCATTGGCATGGCTGGGGCTGCTTCTCTTGCGGAAGAATCCGAGTCGTCTAGCTACATTAAAGGAGCAGACGAAGCGAAAGCGCGGCAGGCTGCTCGCCGCGCCGCCGCGCTCGGCTTACCGCCCGGCGACGCTCTGTTCCTCAGTCGCAATTGACTCAGTCGAATCTCTATAAAACTTTGAGCTTGAGATGGCTTCCTCGTGACCTCGACCCGTTCAAAACGACACACTGCATCCGTTCGATTGTGTCGATTGCGTCTGGCCGTCGTGGCGGGCCTGGCGGGCGCGGCGGGTGTCGTAGCGGTCTCACCCACAGTGGCACCGGCACACGTCTTGTTTCTCGGCGACGAACAGCAGGTGAATACTCTGACGACGGACGCGCAGCGCGGCTCCGACGTCGCGGTCTTGCCCGACGGCAGTTATGTCGTCGTTTGGTATGGACTGGTCCCTTCGGCGCCCGGAGCCGAGTTGGAGATCCGCGGACGAGGGTTCGCGTCCGACGATACCGCCGGCGGCGATGAGTTCGCGGTCAATGCATTCACACCGAACTCCGATGCCTTCCCTTCGATCGCGCCGGTTTCGGAAACGGACTTCGTGGTCGTTCGCCAAGCCGCGCGCCCTTTTCTGGGCGGATCCAGCGACAGTATTCTCGGACGCTTCGTGAACGATACCGGTCCGCTCGGAAGCAACGACTTCGCGCTTCCGGAGACGGCCGTAACGACGGCAGACACCTTGGACCGGCCACAGGTCGCATCCGATGCCGACGGCAACTTCATCGTCGTGTGGGGAAGCACGGCTGACGTGTTCGCATCGTTGACCGAAACCACCGGTACCCCGACCGCCAACGGAAACGTCGGACCGATCGATCCGAAAAACATCGTGGCGCGACGCTTCGATTCCGACGGCATCCCCGTAGGCACTCAGTTCGTCGTCAACAGCTACACGACCGGCTTACAGACCCTGCCGGCCATCGCGATGGACGACGGCGGACGCTTCGCCGTCGTCTGGGTCAGCCAGAACGCATCGCCCGGCGACGACACCGACGGACTGTCAGTCGTCGCACGCAGTTTCGACTCCGCCGCGGTCGCGCAAGGCGGAGACGTACAGGTGAACGTCTACACGTCGAGTTCTCAGAGCACGCCGAAGGCCGCCTATCTCGATAACGGGCGATTCGTCGTCGCCTGGACGAGCTACGGCTCGACAACCGCCGACTACGACTTCACGGTGACCGCGCGCCTGTTCGACAACGACGGCACCCCCGCCACAGGCGAGTTCGCCGTCAACAGCTTCACGACCGGCTGGCAGCGCTACCCCGATATCACAGCGCGCGACGGCGGGGGCTTCGTCGTCGTCTGGGACGGTGAAGGGCCTTTCACGTTGTCCGACCCGAGCCAGGATCGCATCGGCATCTTCGTGCGCGCGTTCGACGCATCGGCCGAGCCCGAAGGACCGCCCCTACTGGTCAACACCCCGGACTTCACCGATCAAGAACGACCGGCGCTGGCCGCAAACAGCAGCGGCACGTTCGTCGTCACGTGGACAAGTTACACGTCGGCCGGCGGAGACGACGACAGTGCGACGAGCGTTCAGTCGCGGCGCTTCTGCCTCGATACGGACGAGGACGAGCAATGCGACCCCCTCGCTGCGCCGCCGACCGGCGAGTGCGGCGATCCGAGCACCTCGGGGCTTCGCACGCATGCGCCCCTCCCGGCCGGAACGGCCCAAACGACCCGCGCCGCCGGCGACGTCGCTCGGGTCGTCACGGCAACCGACGCCCTCTTCATTCTCAACACCGCCGTCGGACTCGCGAGCTGTCTTGCTTGCGTTTGCGACGTAGACGACTCGGGTACGGTCACCGCGAGCGACGCGCTCCGAGTGCTGCAGAAGGCCGTAGGCATCGACGTGACACTAACCTGCCCTAGCTGCCCGTAGAGAAGGCCGACGAGAGCGCTCTGCGCGCACCGAGCGGCCGCAACAGCAACGCCCGTTCTGCCACGCGGCGACGCGCCTATCGTTGTTGCCTCATTGCGCCGTCGTAGATCGGGCCAACCCCCACATTCATACTCCGGAGCACTTACACCGCTTCCCTACAGACGATCCCGTAGCGGCACGAGGGTTTGCCGTGGCCTACCGAGAGAAGCGTTGACATCGATTCGAACGGCAATGTATTGCCTAATTCGAATCGCCTTTTCCTCATCGATCGAAACAGTTTCCACCGCACGAGAACGACATTTTGTCGGACGAGCGTGGGCGGCGGTGGTAAGGCCTCGCGGCGGCAACACATCATGACTTTGAAGATCCTACTACTCTTGCTCTCCATCGCACTTCCGTCACACGCGAGCACGATTGCCGACGGCAACGAGTTACAGGTCAACACCTACACGACCGGCGATCAGACCTCGGTATCCGGTCCGAGTGCTGCGCGGCTCACCGGCGGTGAGTACGTCGTCGTCTTCAGCGGTGACGGGCAAGACGGCTCGCAGTCGGGCATCATCGCGCAGCGATTCGATAGCTCGGGGGCCGGTGTAGGGACACACTTCATCGTCAACGCCTACTCGACCGGCGATCAACTGCGCCCGGCAGTTGCAGCGCTCGATGCCGGCGGGTTCGTGATCGTCTGGGACGGCCCGGGCCCCGCCGACACCGGAAGAGGCATCTTCGCCCGCTTGTTCGACGCCACGGCAACGCCGTCCTCAGCGGAGTTTGTCGTCAATACCTACACTCCGGGAACGCAGTACACGCCGGCAGTCGCGCAATCGCCCGACGGCGGATTCGCGATCGTGTGGGCGGATACGACGGGCCTCGACGGCAGCGCACACGGTATCTTCGCGCGCCGCTTCGACTCGGTCGGCGGCGCTACGACACCGGCGGTGCAAGCGAACGCTAACGGCTTCTCCACCCAGCTCGCCCCGGCAACCACCATCGCCCCGAACGGAGACGCGATCATCGCGTGGACGAGCTTCGGCGCCGACGGTAGCGGATCGGGCATCGTCGCCCGTCGCTTCGACGCCCTGTTGCTCCCTCTCGGCGGCGATGTCGCCGTGAACGCGCAAACAGTGGGCAACCAACGCCATCCGGCCGTCGCAATCGCCGATGACGATGGTGCTTGCGTCCTCGTATGGTCGGACGACGGTGCCGGTGACGGCTCGTCCTCGAGCGTGTCGGCACGACTATTCGACGAATTCCTCACTCCGACTGGTAGTGACATCCAGGTCAACGCGTACACGACCAATGCGCAGCGACGACCATCGGCCGTGCGCGTCGCTGCAGACGGCCGTTTCGTCGTCGCGTGGCAAAGCGACGGCCAAGACGGCGACGGCTACGGCATTTTCGCACGAGAGTTCGATGACGCGGGCGTGCCGCTGACAGCAGACTACCGTGTGAACACCTCGGGCGTCGGCGACCAGCATCACGCCCGCGGCTTGGCCACCGACGGCGCGGACAATTTCCTCACCGTATGGCAGGGCCCCGACGACTCGGGCACGGGTGTGTTCGCGCAGCTGTACTGTAGCGATGACGACGATGACACGGTCTGCGACCTCGACGATGTATGCCCCGGTTTCGACGACAAGCTCGACGCCGACCTCGACACGATCCCGGACGATTGCGACGCATGCCCGGCAGATCCCGACGACGACGGCGACACGGACGGCTGGTGTGCCGACATGGACAACTGCCCTGCCGTCTCGAACGTCGGCCAAGCCGATACCGATCTGGACACGGTCGGCGACGCCTGCGATCTCTGTCCCGGGTTCGATGACCTCAACGATCTCGATGCAGACGCCCTTCCTGACGCGTGCGACAGCTGTCCGAACGACCCCGACAACGATGGCGATAGCGACGGCCACTGCGGCGACATCGACAATTGCCCCGCACAGCCGAACGCTTCTCAACTCGACACCGACACCGATACAATCGGCGACGCGTGCGACACATGCCCGCTCGACGCCGACAACGACGCTGACGCCGATACGCTGTGCGCCGAGAATGACAACTGCCCCGCGGTCCATAACCTTGCGCAGGGCGACGCCGATGCTGACTCGATCGGCGATGTCTGTGACAGCTGCCCGCTTGACCCCGACGACGACGCCGATGGCGATACGTTTTGTGCAGACGTCGACAACTGCCCGCTCTTGATGAACATGACGCAAGACGACGCAGATTCGGACGGGGTCGGAGATCCCTGCGATGCCTGCCCCGGGTTCGACGACACTGCGGACGCGGACGGCGACACGATCGCCGACGGCTGCGACGTCTGCCCGCTCGACGCTAACGACGACGGCGACGGTGACACGCTTTGCGCCGACGTTGACAACTGTCCGGCGGTTTCGAATATCGGCCAAACCGATACCGACACGGACAGTGTCGGCGACGCCTGCGATGCCTGCCCCGGGTTCGACGATACAGCCGATGCGGATGCTGACGGATTACCTGACGCATGCGATAGCTGCGCCAACGACCCCGACAACGACATCGACGGCGATCTGCTTTGCGCCGATAGTGACAACTGCCCCGAACTGGCAAACCCCGGCCAAGTTGATTCGGACGGCGATGACGTCGGCGATACCTGCGACGCCTGCGCGGGATTCGACGACGCCGTGGACGCCGACGGCGACGCGATTCCTGATGCTTGCGATAGCTGCCCGAACGACCCCGACAACGACTCAGACGGCGACCTGCTCTGCGCAGATGTCGACAACTGCGCGGCTATCGCCAACGCATCTCAAGACGACGCCGACTCAGACGGAGTCGGCGATCCTTGCGACCCTTGTCCGGGCGACACGGTCAACGACCCGGACGCAGACGGTCTCTGCGCTGCGTCGGACAACTGCCCTCTGGCCTTCAATCCGAGCCAAATCGACGCGGATTTCGACGGCCTCGGCAACGAATGCGACGGCGACGATGCTCCGGGATTCGACGTCCATCAGGTACGAGTCGTGCGCAAGGACGAACCGGGCAAGACGAAGCTGCAGGCCAAAGCGACCCTGACGGTCTCTCCAGTCCCCACCGTTATCGACGATCTGGTGGCAGGCGGATTGGCGGTCGTCATCGGGAGTTCCCCGGGGGCCATCGACAGCGAGATCGCCGCGTACTTCCTCGACCCGAGCGTATGCGCCCTCAAGGGCCTGCGCGTGCTCTGCAACGATAGCGCCGCGGGTGTCCGTATTTCGTTCACGCATCGCTCAGCGCCCGACCCGTTCCGCGTTCGGTTCAAAGCAAAGCGACAAACCCTTACATCGCCCGGGATGGTCTCCGTACCGATGTACGTGACGCTACTTACACCGGCTAACGCGATCGACCGACGTGGCGACGCTACCGACTGCAGCGCGACGTCCAAAGTCGTGCGCTGTGAGGGCGACTGACTCTTCGTTCGTCCGACGCGGAACAGCGTTCACGGCAGCAGTCATTCACGTACGCGCATGCGTACGCCTCCGCACACGCGTAAGGAGATCGCTTAGTCGCAAGATTTCATCGCACACGACGCGAAACGACCAAGCACGCTTACGGGTATTCTCGTACGCCCATTCGTCGGCACCCACACGCACGTAAAGACATCGTTTAGATTTCGATCTTCGTCGCGAAAAAATTTTCATTTTGTGTGGCGATCGACGCGCTTTGCTATTGACCAATCGAAGACCCTATCGGTATTAGCGAGTACGTTCGTCGACCTAGCGACTGAACCTTACACCTACTCATGCACCGACACCTGACCGGGTGCAGTTAGTCGACGGCACGCATGACCGAGATTTGGAAGCGGTAGGCGTGACTTTTTGTCTCCCTGCCGCAAAGAGATTCGCAAAATTCGACGACGTCGCGTGCGATTGCACTGACTAATCGCGCGACAGGAGGGGCCACTCGTGAGACGTATGATTCGTTCAGCCAAATCCTTCTTATCCACTTTCATTTTCTTAGCGCTGGTATCGTTGCCGGCGTTAGCACTCGCCGGGCCGGTGGTTCTAATGGGAATCGACGGCGAAGACGGCAATGGAGCATCGGGCTCCTCGCACGGCGGCAAAGCCCCGTACATCAGCGTCGCATCGTCCTTCATCGCTGCGACTACCAATGGCGGCACGGGAATACTCGTAATCGGCGGCGGCAAGAGTCCGACCGACGATGTCACGGGATTCTGGAACGCGATCGGCGTCGGAGTCGGTGAGACGACCACCAACGTGAACGGCGCAGCCGGCATCGCCGCTCAATCGTTCGCGGGCTTCCGCATGATCGCGGTCGCGTCGTCCAGCAGCGACACCCCGGGCGGCGGCCTGACCGAAGCAGAGAACAATGCCTTGAGCGCACGCGCGGCCGACGTTGCAGCCTTCGTCAACGGCGGTGGCGGCCTGTTCGGCCTCTCGCAGGGGGGCCTGAGCGATCCCTACGGATATCTAGGCCAATTCGGCGGCGGCGTGACCAGCTCGACTACCAGCTACTCGGCGGTCACGGCAACGCCCGAAGGTCTCGCGGTCGGCATCACCGACACGAACATGGACGTATGCTGCTGGCACAACGAATACCTCACTTTCCCGAGCTTCCTCGACGTGCTCGCGACCAACGACGGCAGCGGGCTTCCGGCGGCGATCGGCGGCCTAGACATCACGATCGCGGGACAGATCACTCTCGCCCCCGAAATCGATCTCAATCCACTCGGGACGGACCATACGGTCTCGGCGACCGTTCTCGAAGGCGAAGCGCCGTTCGATCCGTTGGTCGGCGTCGACGTGGACTTTGAAGTCATCTCCGGCCCGAACGTCGGTGACATGGGAACAGACACAACCGATGCGTTCGGCATCGCAACGTTCACATACACCGGTGACGGTGGTGCCGGCGTTGACGTCATTGAAGCAACATTCGTCGATCCCACCACCATGGGAACGATCACCTCGAACCAAATACTGAAATTCTGGGATACAGATTGTCAGCCTAACGGAATCGCCGACACCTGCGACATCGATTGCAACGGCTTCGGTGGGCAGTGCAACGCCATTCTCGGATGCGGCACGAGCGACGATGCGAACACCGACGGCGTCCCCGACGACTGCTCGGCGTGCGGCTGCATGGATGTGGCGTTCGTCGTAGACGACACGGGTAGCATGGGCGGCGCGATCGCGAACATCCAGGCCGGTATCGCCAGCTTGATCACCACCGCACAAACGGCATCGGGCGGCGACCTGCGTATGTCGGTGATTACCTTCAAGGACACCGTAGATGTGGACCAACCGTTCACCACGGTCGTAGGCGACGTGCTCACCGCTGTCGGTGCTCTGTCGGCCTCCGGCGGCGGAGGCGGCCCGGAAGCGTCCGATCAGGGACTACGCGTTGCCATCACCGATACATCCGCCTGCGGACCAACCGGTGTGCAGGGCGCGTTCCGACCGGAGTGCCTGAACGTCGCGATCATGATGACCGACAACGAGCCGGGCGGCTGCGACGACACCTACACCGCCGGTGTCGATGACGTCGAAGCCGACGCCGTCGCCAACTTGGCGGCAGCGGCCGGCATTCAGATCGTCGCGGTGCGCGTCGGAACAGGAGCCAACCCGGTGATCCTGCAGAACTACGCGACTGTGAGTGGCGGACTCTACACGGAAGTACCGTCCAACGGTGCAGGCCTCGCAGCATCGATTGAATCGATCTTGGGCAACTGCGTGCCGGTTTCGTGCGGCGACGACGTCACCAACGGCGGTTGCACGACCGGTACCGTGGGCGCACCTTGTGCGGCCGACGCCGACTGCGACACATCGCCTGCTGCTGGCGACGGTAGCTGTCTGCTCGAAGAGTGCGACGGCACCGACGACGGCGCATGCCCAGGCTTGTGCCGAGCTCCGGGAGACCCGAACGGCGGCTGCACCTGCGCGGTTTGCGGCGACGGCGTCGTCGACCCCGGCGAGAACTGCGACAACGGCGTCAATAACGGGGCCTGCTCACAGGCCGCCGGGTGCCAGGATCCCAGCATCTGCCCGGTCGCGTGCGACTTCCAAGTTGCGTGCACGGTCGATGGCGACTGTCCGCTTTCTGAGAACTGGAACGTACCCGGCTTCGGACCGTTACCAGCGTCCACATGCGAAAACGGAAGCTGCCAGGTCCACTGCGCGAACAACAGTTACTGCAGAGGACTCCCGGCAGGGAACTCTGCAAGTCTGTGTGCGGGCGTACCGACCTGCAACGGTACCTGCAGCGACGTCGAAAGCATGTGCGAGAAGATGGGTCCCGACCCGGCGACCATCAAGTTCGGCAAGGACGGCAAACCGGATCGCTTGAGCATCCACGCGTTCTTCACGATCAAGAGCGAGATGGATCCGATCGGAGAGGGCTTCACGATTCGCATCACGAACGCGAACGGGCTCGTCTACGAGGGTTCGTTGCTCTCCGGCGACCTCAAGGCCGACGACAACAAGGGCAAGCGCTTCTCGTTCCGCGATCGGACGGCGCGTGACGGCGGACAACACGCCCAGGGCGGTTTGGAGAAAGTATCTCTGAAGCGTCGTGTGAAGGGCGGTGAACTGCAGTTCACCTTCAAGGTCCGAGCATACGGGGATATGTCCGCCGCAACACAGGCGTTCATGATGACACAGGTGCGCATCGGCGACGATGGCGCCGTCCTATCCTCGGTCTGGAGACAGACGAAGAAAGGTTGGAAGCTGCGCCACGCGGACTTCTTCTAAAACTCCGGGGCTTCGCGCCCCGTGAAAAAGGATAAGTGACAAACCGGAAAGCCCGGAGGTTGGATACCTCCGGGCTTTCTTTTTTGCGCGGTTGGTTTTGTGTGATGGGTGTCGCGTTCTCGCACCTTGGTGTAGCAACGCCGCGACACCCGCGCCTTCCCTAATGGGACCATGATCGCTACAACCGGCGCATGTCATCGATCGTCAGGTTCCGCGTTTCATCCTGCGATGAAATTCTCGCGCTTCGGGAGCAGGTCCTGATCGAAGGAACCGACCGCAGCGACGCAGCGTTCGACGGTGACTTCGATATCGAGACGGTTCACTTCGGTGCCTTCATCGAGGACGAAAACATCGCGTGCGCATCCTGCATGCGCAGCGACCGAGAAGGCAGACCCGCCTGGCAGCTTCGTGGCATGGCTACTCACGCCGAGCACCGAGACGTCGGGGTCGGGAGGCAACTCCTGGCATTCATCGAGCAGCACTTTCGATCGTCGGCCGACATGCTGTGGTGCAATGCGCGCACGGGCGCGGTGTCGTTCTACGAACGCAGCGCATGGGAATGCACGGGGGACGTGTTCGATATCGCGGGTGTGGGCCCGCATCGTGAGATGAGGAAGAAACTCCGCCTCGCCTAGAAGAAACGCACGCGTACCGATGCGCCCGGAACGAGGTCGAGACCGTCGACGGCCGCCACTACCACGGCACGGCCGTATTCGGGGTAGTCGGGATTGCGCCACAGGCGCGCCGGCACAACGGCGACGGTCGGCGCGACACGCTCGATGAAGGACTCAGCCAAGCGCATCCCTTCACCGCTACGCACCCAGACCGCCTGTCCCACGTCCAGCTTGCGCGCGTCGCCTTCGGGCAACCATGCCACAATGTCGCTCGAGTCGGTGCGTGCGATTGTCGCGATCGCCTCACCGACGTCTACGGCCTGCCCCGAACGCGCACCGAGATACGCAACGCGGCCGGCGATCGGCGCACGCACGGTCAACGCGGCGCGCATGGTCGCGATCTCGGCCACCCGTTTCTCCTGCAACTCTATCTGTCCTCGAAGCATGGCGAGGTAGGCGGGATCTTGATCGCCGGCGCCGACAGGAGCACGGCCGGCGTTGTCGGGTACGACACCGACGTAGGCGTCGCGCCTTCGTGTCGCGGCCGCGAGTTCCTCGCGCGTGCGCTGCAACAGCAGGCTCTTCTCGTCGATGCGCGTCACGAGTGCCGCGTGGGTAAGGCGAATGTCGTCGTACTCGTCGAGAGATATCGCGCCTTGGGCATTCAACGGCTCCGCGCGTTCCAGCTTGAGACGTAAGCGCTGTTCATCGACACGGTCGGTCTCGATCTCCACCACCAACGCGATCGCGTCGAGACGTCGATTCTCGACATCTACTTCAAAGCGCCGTCGTTCGGACATCCAATCGACGACATCGGCCGACAGCACTCCTGCGGTTCCGCGCACGCCCAACGCGCTATCCAGCGCGCGTTGCAATCCGTCGAGCTGCGTGGCCGCAACCGCCAGTGTCGCCGAGACGTGACGATCATCGAGTACTGCGACGAGCTGGCCTTTCTCGACATCGTCGTAGACGCGCACCAGCACATCGGAAACGGTTCCCGGACCCGCGACCGACACTTCATGCTCGATCGCACTGGCGATACCGATGTACTCGACATGCGCCACGCGACTCGAAAGGATCGCGACCGCACCGGCCGAGGCCGCCAGCCAAACGGCGAAATTCAGCGCACCGCCGGGGAAATCGTCCAATATCGTTTCGATCCGGCTTTTCATCGATAATGTCGTCGAGCGTGCCATTGTTCAGATGACCCAGTCCGCCTAGACCTCGGTCAGCTCGTCGTGCAGAACCAACGAAACTTCGGCGATACCCGGTGCTTCGCGCAGCGCACGGACCAACTCGTCGCTATTGTGGCGATCGGCGAGACGAATCTGAAACACGTATTCGGTGGGGCCGTCGTCGCGCGAATGTCGAATCGAGACCTCTTTGCTGTTGCGACAGTAGCGCGACAGAAGCGCCAAAACGTCGGGACCTTCACCGTCGCCGGTGCGGCTGAGGAGAAAACTCAAATGCCCATCGAAGCGTCCGAGACTTCCGAACGCGGTGTAGTGCAAATAGGTCGCGACCATGACGACCACGATGGTACCGACCACGGCCGTCAAGTACTTCTCGGAACCGACTGCCATACCGACTACCAGCGTCAGGAATACGAAGACCGTATCGCGCGTGTCTTTGAGTACGTTGCGAAATCTGATGATCGCCAACGCACCGAGTAGACCGAACGCAGTGACGATGTTGTCGCCAATCACGCGCATGACCAACGCGACGACCATTGAGAGCAATACCAACGACTGCGTATAGGCGCGCGAATACGACAGACCCGAATGGGTCGCCGTGTACCCCCAGGCAATCACCTGGCCCAACACGAACGAAAGCAGCAGGCTCAGGATCAGAGTTTCGAAGGTCTCGCCGGACGGTCCGACCGCGCGCTCGAAGAGAAAGCCCATACTACCCATCGACTGACCTCAGATCCCCATGCTCGCGCGCAGCGCCGGGCTGGCAAATCCACGATCGCCGGACCGCAGGACTTCATCGACCGACAGGCAGTATTTCGGTATCGACTGCTTCTGCAGCTGCATTTCGTCGATCAGGCCGCGGACCCACGCAGGGAAAACTTCCGTGAACTTGATCTCGATGATCGCGCCGTCGTGCGGCGTCGGCTTCCACTGCAGCGCCTCGCCGCGACCTAGTAATGCTCCGGTAGTGGTCACCGCATGTTCGAGCGCGGTATCGAACGTGATGCGCACCGGATCGGGGCCGAGAGATTCGTACGCTTCACGCCAATAACGCACCAACAGCATGGGCTTGGCGCGCGAACGTGCCGCGAGCATCGCAAACTCATCGACCGCGGAACCGCGCATGCTTTCGGTGCTTGCATCGAGCGACGGGCCGGCAGTGGCGCGCAGCACCGTCGCGGCCAGATCGTGGCCCACGGCAACGCGACGCTTACGCACCACCTGGTCGGCTCGCCGTTTTATCTCGAGAAATACGGGCTGCTCGCTGTCGTCGTCGTACCAACGCATACGCAATTTGAAACGGTTCTTGATTCCGCGGGCAGTCATTCGGTACAGCTCCAAGTTCTCGCTGTCGAGATAGACGCTGGTCACACGGTAACGAAATCCGGGCTTGTCCGCAGCGTAGCGATCCGGCCGCATGAACGGCTGCATATAGCGACGCACTCGATCGAGTGCATGCACCGGAACGTGATACTTCGCCTCGTGGCGCGAGAGAACACTGTCGGATTGGGAGCCCATCCCCGTAACCATCCACGCTACTCTGCCCGCCGTCAGTGTGTCAACGACGCGCCGCGCGACAGGGAGTACGCGGCGCGTGCACCACATGGCGTTTGCGTACGGTCGGCTGCTGCAACATCGCGCCCGTGCTAACGCTGAAGGGGTGACAGCTCCGCGATCGGTGATTTACGGGCTATTCGCGCTCGCCGCCGCGTTCGGCACCTTCGAGTCCGGCTCCCGCGCGCTCGCCGCCGAGCCCTGGCCGGCGGAATCGCGCGCCGCTGCGCTCGATATTGGAGCGCCCTTGATGGGGGGGGAACCGAGCGGTGCGGCCTGGCACGAGGGACTCGAGCGACTCTTCATCGTCGATGATCGCGGGCGCGTCGTGCACATGAACGGCGACGGCTCCGATCCCATGGCGATCGAGAGCCTGCCCAGCGACATCGAGGCCGCGTTCGCACTGCCGGGCGACGACGACCACATCTACGTAGGTCTGGAAAACCCACCCACGCTGCTGCGGGTGGTCATCGCGACCGGCGCAACCGCGGGTAGCTGGGTGTTCCCCGGAATGTCGGTCGGGAGCGCCGACGAACGCCTGGAATCACTCGCCTTCCTCCCGAACGCATTCACCGCCGCGATCCGCACCACTGAAGATGCACCGTACAACGACGGCAACGGTAGTGTGTTTGCAACCGGCGGCTTGGTATTGGCCGGCCATCAAGGCAACGGTCGCATCTATCTATACGACATTGACCTCACGCTGAGCGATGCTCCCCTGCTCGTGAATACCTACGGCCCTTTCGACGATGCAGGCGACACCCTGCTCGATCTCGCGGATCTCGACTTCCATGCGCCTACGGGCATGCTTTACGCACTGTGGGACAGCCCCGTCGCAGGCAAGGAGCGTGGACGCCTCGGCCTGCTCGACCCGGCCACACAGTTCTCGGTCGTTACCGTCTGGAAAACCGCGGCCGACTCCTTCGGAGAGGAAGGCTTCGCACTCCTCGATAGTGGAATGGGCAGCGGTCTCGCACGAGCCGTGATCGCCGAGGACGACGCGTCGGATCACTCCGTCTATCTGTACTCGCTGTTTTCCGTCCCCGGCGCGCAGACGACAACGACGACAACCACTAGCACGACAAGCACAACGACACCGCCCGGCCTGCCGTCCTGCGCTGACCCCAGCGGAGACCTCGCCATCACCGCCACCGACGCGCTGAGGGTCTTGCGCGCTGCCGTCGGCGCGCTCAGCTGCCTACTTTGCTACTGCGATGTAGACGGAAGCGGTGTCACGACCGCAGTAGACGCCCTTCGCACATTGGGGATCGCGGTCGGACAGCCCCACGAGTTGCTCTGCCCCGCCTGCACGGGGCAATAGCGCGATAAACCCCCAATCGAGGTCATTTTTTCCTGGACTCGCGCAACGACGGCGGTCTACTGTGAGACGTTCGGTGCCGCAGCCGAGGCCTCGCACCAAGGGAGTATACAAATGTTCGCAAAACCATTCGGCGTAGTTCTCGCCGCCGCCGCCGTGATCGCGCTTTGCACAGCGTCGTCCACCGATGCCGCCGACGTGCATCTGAATGAATATAACGCCGTCGGCTCCATGAACGTTCTCGAAGCCGGCGCCTCGGACACCTTCTGGGGTATTCGCACCGGCAACGGCGGCAACTGGTTCGAGTTGGTAGTCATCACCGACCACCTGGACATGCGCGATTGGACCGTCGAGGTCGTCGACGACGCGGGCCTCGGGACGGAAGAGTCCTGGGAGATGACTTTCACGGCTGACGACGCGTGGTCGGACCTCCGTTCCGGCACGATCATCACAATCTCCGACGATCTCGGCAACAACGTCGGCGACTATCATCCCTCGATTGGACAGTGGTGGATCAATGTCCGCGCACACCCGAATACGGCGGGTACGTACATGACGCTGGCCTGCCTAGCCCCCGCTTGTCTGCCCGCAGACGCCGATTGGAATACCTCGAACGACAACACACAAATCACCATCAAGGACGATATCGGTGCGGTCGTATTCGGACCGGCCGGTGAAGGAATCAATCCACCGGGTGGTGTCGGATCGGACGAAGTCTTTAAGCTCGAGCAGCATCCGAGCGCTACCGTCACGCCAACCTCTAACTTCAACGACGGCCGTTCCAGTACGTTCGGGTCGCCCAACGAATTCGGCGCGTCGCTCACTCAGGATTTCTCGACATTGCGCTCGGTAGTACCCTACTCGGTGCTCACCAACGTGCGCATCAACGAAGTCATGTCGCATCCCGCGTCGGGGGATGACTGGATCGAGCTCGTGAATCTCACCGGCGGAGCCGTAGACATCAGCGGTTGGTTCATTTCCGACAGCTTCGACACGCTGACCGATTACGAATTTCCTCCCGGCACGATCATCCCTGCTTTCGGCTACCTCGTATTCGACTCAACCACATTGGGGTTCGGCTTGAGCGCAGCATGCGGTGACCAGGTCGTGCTTTCGCAAGGCAACGGCACGATCCCGACCGGCCCACGCGACTTCATCGAATTCGGACCGGTTGAGAACAGCGTGACGCTGGGACGCACCCCCGACGGCATCGGGTCATTCGGTCGCATGGCTGCGCCTACGCAAGGCAGCGCGAACTCAGGCTTCGACGTCGGCCCGGTCGTCATCAACGAGATCATGTACCACCCGGCGGCACCCGGAGCGCTGGGGAGCCTCGAATACATCGAGCTTCTCAACACGAGTGGAGCCGACGTCGATCTCACCACCGACTTCGGTGTCGACGGCGTCCATCCGTGGCGCATCAGCGGAGGCGTCGACTTCCAGTTTGAGCCCGGCACAACGATCGACGAGGGCGAAACGCTGTTGGTAGTCGACTTCGATCCCCTACTGGCGCCGACAACGTTTTCAGAATTCCGCGACGCGTACGGCCTGCCGTCGAATGTCGCGGCGGTCGGACCTTTCGAGATGCAGGGCAATCTCAGCAACTTCAGCGAGACCATCCGACTGCGCAAACCCGACACTCCCGAACCGGAGAACTGCAACGGTGTAGTCGGCCCATTCGTACCAGGTGTAATCGTTGACGAAGTAACCTATCTCGACTTCGCGCCATGGCCTGAAGAAGCTGACGGCGACGGCCCTTCGCTCGAACGCGTCGATACCAGCGCACTAGGCAACGACCCGGTGAACTGGACCGCCAGCCTCGCGCAGAACGGAACACCGGGCAATCCGAACTCGACGTCGGGAATATTGAGTAAAGATCAACAGAAGTGCGTGAGCGCGCTCAATAAGGATCTGGAGAAGGTGACGGCAACGTTTAGTAAGCACATCTTGAGCTGCATGAAGTCTTGGCAGAAGCAGAGCCTCTCCACCACGATGGAGGTTTGTGTACTCGACGATACTAAGAATAAGAAGCTGAAGGCTGCCGCTCGTGTGAGTACCGATCTCCTCAAGCGCTGCACTGGCTCCGACAAGTCCGGCATTCCGAAACTTCCTTACTACGGCCCCGTCGACGACGTAGAAATTGTTGACGCCGGCGAAGCGAAAGAGCCGGACCTATTCCATGACATCTACGGACCCGACCTGAACGTGTCGCTCATCTTCGACGACGACGACCCGTTCGGATCAAAATGCCAGCAATCGATCGCCAAAACGCTGACGAAATGTCAGTCGACGACGATGCGGGAGTTCAACTCGTGCAAGAAGAGCGGCATGAAGGCCGAAGCCATCACCGACGCCACGAGCCTCGGTGCCTGTCTTGGTGTCGACGCAAAGGGCAAGATCGCGAAGGCCTGTAGTCCGACGACCGGAAAAGTTCTGTCCGACATTAATAGCCGTTGCGTCCCGCTGGCTGTAGATCTCGCCGCAGCGTTCCCTGGTTGCAACGAGGCAGTTCCAGGTGATCTCGCGACCTGCATCGATGAGCGCGTGAAGTGCAGAACATGCCTGGTGCTCAATGCCGCAGACAACCTGACGAACGACTGCGATCTGTTTGATAACGGCGTGGCCGACGTGAGCTGTAACTAGGACGCGTAACTACGGTCAATCCGATCCAGCTTTCGCAGCAACGCCGGCCAGGCGAGCTTGTCGGCGAGGCGCGGATCGCCGAACATCTTTCCTTGCTCGCGCGTCGTCGCGAGCGAGGCCTCGTCCGGCCGGTGCAACGCAGCGGCGGCCATCGAGCGCACTTGCATGCTGCAAGCGCGCTCGAAGATGTACATGCGCAAGAACGCCTGCGCGACCGAACCGCCGATGGCGAGCGTTCCGTGATTCCACAGCAGCATCAGATTCTTGGCTCCCAGATCGTTGACCAAACGTGGGCGCTCTTCGAGATTGAACGCGATGCCTTCGTATTCGTGCGTCGCGATATCGTTCACGATGATCATCGATGTTTGGTTGAGCGGTTGTAGGCCGCCTTCCATAGCAGACACGGCGGTTCCGTCGACTGTGTGCAGATGCATGACGCACTTCGCGTCTTCGCGCGCTTCATGAATCGCGCTGTGAATGGTGAAGCCGGCGGCGTTCGGCTTGTACTCGCTCTCCATCACGGCATTCCCTTCGAGATCGATCTTCAAGAGACTGGAAGCGGTAATCTCGTCGAACAGGAGGCCGTAGGGATTGATGAGAAAATGATGCTCGGGGCCTGGAACGCGTGCCGAGATATGCGTGAAGATCATGTCGTCCCAACCGTAGTGCGCGACGAGGCGGTAGGCTGCGGCCAAGTCCACACGCTGCTGCCATTCTTGCGGGCTGACTCGATCCTTCACGCTCGCTGCGCTCTGCGCTGTTGCCGTTTTCATCGCCGTTCTCCTCCTATAGCTGCGAGATCGATCGCCGCGCAATCCATTTCCTAGCGCGACGTGATGTGAAAGAGCCAAAGGCCGTCGTCTTCGGCGGTCGAATCTCTGCTCAGCTCGTAACGCTCGGCGAGTACGCCGCGTACCTGTTCGCTGAGCTCGGGATCCGTCAGACGCACGATCTTCTGCTCGTAGATTCGCCCACCGGTGCGCACACGAACCCGTGGGTCCTTCAACGCGACCTGCGTCCAGCGCCGCTTCTCGCCTTTCGCCGACGGTACGTAGAGTTCTCCATCGACGACGGCGTTCCACACGCTCAGCGACCACGGTTTCTCGGGACGTACTTCGAGTTCGATCACCTTTTCGAGAGTCGACCAATCCGGGTTGCTCTCACTGGTGACCGCCCCTTGCAGCCGGCCGCCGGGAATGGGACCGATAGGCCCGTCGAGAAAATAGCCGCCGAACGTATCGAGAAGAAGCACGACCGCGACGAGCGCGCCGAGCGATCCTCCGACCCAACGTAGTATTCTCATGTCCCCTCCCGCTTGCGCGGCCTAGCCGTATGGTCGACTGACCGGCTGACGCGCTAGCCCGTTATCCCACTATCGAATGCAGACGGGCATCGTCTTCACGCCGTTGATGAAATTCGTGCGTACCCAGGTAACCTCGCCATCGAGTTCGAAGCGCATGCCGGGCAGTTGCTTCATGATCTCGTCGAACACCGTTATCAGCTGTAGGCGTGCGAGTCGCGCACCGAGACAGAAATGCTCACCGATGCCGAAGGCCAGGTGCGGATTGTCTGCGCGCGCGACATCGAAGCGCCACGGGTCGCTGAAAACCTCCGGGTCTCGGTTGGCCATGCCGTACCAAAGAACGACCTTGTCGCCGACCCCCATCTTGCATCCGCGAATCTCCGTATCGCAGGTCACCGTGCGTCGCATGTGGTTTACCGGCGACACCCAGCGGAGAATCTCTTCCACGGCACTCGGCAACAGACTGGGATCGGCTACCAACTTGGAACGTTCGTCGGGATGCTCGATCAACACCTTCATACCGCCCGACAGGCTGTTGCGGGTGGTCTCGTTCCCCGCGATGACCATGAGTAGGAAGAAGCCGTTGAGCAGATGCTCGGGAATCTCGTCCCCGTCTTCGGTCTTCGCCTCAGCGATGGCGGTCATGAGATCCTCACGCGGATTCTTGCGTCGATCCTCGATCATCGCCTGACCGTAAGCGAACAGGTCCATGAACACGCTGACCGCGCCTTCCGGGTCCTCGCAGAGATCCGGATCGAACAGGCCGACCAGTTCGTTCGACCAATCGAAAATCTTCTTCCAATCTTCGTGCGGCACGCCGAGAAGATCGCACAGAACCGAGATCGGCATCGGCGCGGCGATATCGAGCATGAAGTCGATTTGGCCTTCGTCACGCGCCTTCGCGACCGCCTTACCGACGATATCTTGTGCGAGTTCTCGCACGCGTCCGCTAACGGCCTGCACCGACTTGTTGGCAAAGAACGGCTGACCGATCTTGCGGTACGAACGATGGATCGGCGGGTCCATCGTAATCATGTTGCCGACGATGGCATTGAGAACGGCGGGGTCGGCCTCCGGCGCGAAAGAGATGTTGATGCCTTGCGCCGAGGAGTAAGTCTCGGGATGTCGCGAGACTTCGACGATGTCGTCGTACTTCGTCAGGTTCCAGAAACCGGGGCCCCATTCGGCTTTCTCTTCGTTCCAGTAGACCGGAAACTTCTCCTGCACTTCACGCAGGGCCTCGTAGGGATAGCCGGGGACGAACGTATCGAGATCATTGAGATCGACGATTTTGGGATTCTTCGTCCATTCGCCCTCGTACACATTGTCAGGAAACTTCGCAGCTGCGGCAGTCGTGGTCATCGCTCAGCCCTCACTCCTATCGCCGTACCGCCGCACCGCCGAAGCCGTCACGCCCACTATGCCCATTGTCCCCGGCGCGTTAGTTGCCACTCGGGATGTCTTTGAACGGGACGTTCTTGTCGACGCGAATCTCCGGCGGCAAGCCGAGGACGCGTTCCGAGATGATATTGCGCAAGACTTCATCGGTACCACCGGCGATGCGAAGACCGGGAAAGCCGAGGTAGCGCGACTGCCAGGTAGAGCCATCGATGCCCAAGCCGGGATCGTTCACCCCGCCACACATGCCCTGCAGTTCCATTCCGAACGCGGCCATGTCTTGGCCGAGTACCGCGCCCACCAGCTTACCGAGGCTGGCTTCCGGCCCGGGAGTCTTGCCTTGCGACAGAGCCGTCAGCGTACGCAGGCCCGTGTAGCGCAGCCCGCGTGCCTTCACGAGAAAGTCCGCGAGACGTTCCTGCACGGCCGACTGTTCGATCGCCGGTTTCCCGTCGATCTCAATTCGCTTGGCCAAGTCGATGAGTTCGGAGATTGCCGACGCACCGCCACCGGCGCCGATCGACGCGCGTTCGTTCATGAGCGTGGTGAGCGAGACCATCCAGCCATTGCCGATCTCGTCGAGGCGGTTGGCATCGGGAATTCGCACGTCGCTGAAGAACACTTCGTTGAACTCTCGACCGCCGTTGATCTGGTGAATCGGCCGCACCTCGATCCCCGCAGCGTGCATGTCCACGACGAAGTAGGTCAGCCCTTTGTGTTTCGGCGCGTTCGGATCGCTTCGAACCACCAGGATTCCCCAGTCCGCCCACTGCGCCCCCGTGGTCCAAATCTTTTGCCCGTTGATGATCCAGTCGTCGCCGTCGCGAACGGCCGTCGAGCGAAGACCGGCGAGGTCGGAACCGGCTGCCGGCTCACTGAACAGTTGGCACCAGACGTTTTCGCCTGTGAGCATGCCGGGAATCCATTTTTCCTTCTGCTCATCGGTCCCATGCGTCATGACGGTCGGACCGCACATGCCATGGGTGATTCCGAACACATCGGCAGGCGTATCGAACTTGGCTTGTTCCTGACCCCAGATGACATTCTGAATCGATGTCGCACCGCGGCCGCCGTACTCCTTCGGCCATCGCAAGCACGCCCAACCGGCGTCTGCTTTCTTCTTCTGCCAGGCCTTCGACGCTTCTACCGCGTCGGTATCGAGATGCGCGCCCATGCCGTCACCGGCGCTCGAGTGATCACTCTTCGGTTTCGCATTCGCTTCGAGCCAGGCGCGGCAGTCGCTGCGAAACGCCGCTTCTTCGGGGGTATCGTTGAAATCCATGTTATGCCGCCTCCTGCCCGCTCACGCGGCGAATCAATTTACGTTTCCAACTGGCGGTACTTCCGAGCGCGCTCGAGAGCAGTTTGCTGCGGCGATAGAAGAGGTGACAGTCGAACTCCCAGGTGAAGCCAACGCCGCCGTGTAGCTGGATCATGTCGACGCCCATCTGATCGAAGGCCTCGCTGGCGGCGACGCGCGCAAGGCACGCCGACACCGCGAGTTCGCGATCGTTGTTCTCCAACGCCCAGGCGCCGTAGTAGCTGTTCGACCGGGCAATCTCGATGTCGCAGTAGCGATCGGCCATGCGATGCTTGAGCGATTGGAACGACGCAATCGGTCTGCCGAACGCGTAGCGCTCCATCGTGTACTGCTTGGTGATCTCGAGAGCGCGAGTGGCCGCGCCTACCTGCTCGAACGCCATCAACACCGCCGCACGATCGAGCAGTGTCTCGGCGAGTCTCCCGCCTTCTCCGGGCTTCCCGAGCGCTTCGGCCGGCGTATTGGTGAAATCCAGGCGCGCAACCGAGCGACTCGGATCGATGCATTCGAGTTTCGTTCGCTCAACACCCGAGGCATCGAGTTCGACCAGTGCGAGCGTCGGTCCGGCGCCGCAGTCGGCAAGTACGACCACCACATCGGCCACGTCTCCGTCCAACACCGGCAGCTTGGTTCCGGTAATCGAATCGCCATCGAGCTTGGTCTTGCTCTTCTCGCCGCCGTTTTGGCCGGGCGACTCGGTGAGCGCGAACGTCGCGATGGAGTCGCCGCTTGCGAGCTTGGGCAACAAACGTTTCTTCTGCTCGTCGGAACCGGCCAGCACGATCGCGTCGGTGGCGAAACAAACGCTCGACGCGAACGGGATCGGCGCCAGCGCGTAGCCGACTTCCTCAGCGATGACGGCAAGTTCGAGCTGGCCGAATCCGTATCCGCCGTACTCTTCGGGGATCGCAGTCGCTTGCCAGCCGAGCTGTGCCGCCTTCTTCCAGAGTTCGGCAGAATAGGAATCGTCTGACTCGAGTACGGCACGGCACAGCGCTAACGGCGCGTGCTCTTTTAAGAAGTTCGATGCCGTCTCCTTGAGAAGCTTTTGGTCGTCTGAAAAATCGAAGTTCATCGTTGGTCCTTTTCGAGGCAGCCGGACACCGTACGGGCAAAGCAGCTGCGAATTGTTCGGAAGAAACCGACCCAAGCCCCCGGCGAGCTATCCAGCAGGCCGGCAGGGCCGGCGAGGGCCGAAATCGGTTGTGACAGAAAACTAGTTATTGCATGCTCTTGCAAGTTCGATCGGCCGCTTCTGCAGCCTCGAAATCGGGAGGAAAACCCATGCAATTCGGTGTCTTTTACGAACTCCAACTCCCGAAACCCTGGGAGGAGAACAGCGAAGAGCAGCTCTTCCACGAGGCCCTCCAGCAGGTGGTTCTCGCCGACCGAATCGGCATCGATTACGCGTGGGCCGTCGAGCATCATTTTCTCGACGAATATTCCCACTCGGCAGCGCCCGAGGTTTTCCTCGCGGCCGCCGCTGCGCGTACCGAGCGCATTCGACTCGCTCATGGGATCCGGCAGGTGATCCCGAACTACAACCACCCCGCACGAACGGCGGAATGTATTGCCGCGCTCGACCTCATCTCGCACGGGCGCGTGGACTTCGGGATCGGTGAAGGCGCCACACGCATGGAACTCGGTGGGTTCGGTATTTCCGCCAAAGAGAAACGTGCCATCAGTCTCAGCACCGCCGAGCAGATCGCCAACATGATGGTGATGACGCCCTACCCCGGCTTCGAAGGAAAGTACTTTTCGATGCCGTGTCGCAACGTCATCCCGAAACCGAAGCAGAAACCGCATCCTCCGATGTGGATGGCCTGCACGAACCGCGAGACGATCAAGGTCGCAGCGCGCAACGGTGTCGGCGCACTGTGCTTCGCATTCGTAGACAAAGAAGACGCGAATAGCTGGGCGCAAACTTACTACGACATCATCAAGAGCGACGAATGCATTCCGCTCGGCCATTGCGTGAACGCCAACATCGCCATGGTCAGCGGTTTCTCGCTGCACAGAGACCGTAACGAGGCGATCGCGCGCGGCGAAGAAGGCTTCGAGTTTTTCGGATACGCGCTAAATGCCCAGGTCGCATCCGATACGGTGCCGGGTCGCACCGATCTCTGGGGGAAGTTCGAGCAGTTACGCTCCGAACGCACCCAGGCTGCGCCACTCGCGGCCGACGCGTTCGGTGACGATCACCAGTCAGGAATCGGCACGCCGGACGACATGATTCGACATCTCACGAACTACGAGGATTCCGGCGTCGACCAGATCATCTTCATGCAACAGTGCGGCAAGAATCGCCACGAGCACATCTGTGAATCGCTCGAACTGTTCGGCGAATCGGTGCTGCCTCAGTTCAGAGAAACCGAGCGAGCGCGCCGTGCGAACAAAGACCGAGAGCTGGCGCCGTATCTCGAAGCCGCCCTCGCGCGCAAGAAAGTCATGCCGGCGCTATCGGACGATGAGATCCCGGTGATCCCGTCGTCGGTACCGAAAGCGCTCGTAAATGGCTGAGGCTACGCGGCGTAATACTACGCGGGACAAGACCGCGGCGTGCTACCAGCCCGCACCGCCGACGGCGCCACCGCCGTGTACGTTGATGCGTTCACCGGTCAGGTAGGCGGCGCGCTCGGAAACGAAAAATCGTACGACATTCGCAACGTCTTGCGGCTGACACACGCGGCCGAACGGCGAATGCTCGTGGAGCGTCGCAATATCGTCGATACCGCCGGCGCCTTTGACCAAGCGTCGCCCCATCTCGGTCTCGACAAGACCGGGCGCAACGATGTTGACGTGGATGCCATGATGGCGCACTTCCTTCGCCAACGTCAGCGCAAGCGCATCGAGCGCACACTTCGCCATGTTGTACGGCGCGCCGCCCGCACTTTGCAGTTCGGTGGCGATGCTCGAGATCATCACGATGTCGCCACGCTCGCGTTTCTTCATATGCGGAATGACGAGCTTCGATAGATAGTGCGATCCATAGGCGTGGATGCGCAGCACGCGATCGAGTTCATCAGGATCCGTCTTCTCGACCGTCTGGCCGCGACTCGCGATACCGGCGTTGTTGACGAGAATGTCGATACCACCGAAGTCCTCGACCACAGCGTCGACCATGTTCTGGTCATCCTCGAAGCGATCGACAGAAGCGGCGTAGGCTTTTCCCCTACGCCCAAGCGCCTCAATCCTCGCGACGACCTCTGCGGCAGAGTCCGCGTCTTTTCGATAGTTAACGGCAACATCGGCACCGTCTTCGGCCAACGCGACGGCAATGGCAGCACCGACGCCTCGGCCACCGCCGGAAACCAGGGCAACTCTTCCTTCCAATGACATGCGTCTCGTCTAACCGCAGCCGGCCGCCCTGGCAAGAACCGAGCGTCGCCGCTAGGTAGCAGGTATGGCTGCACGCAATTTCGGATTCTCATCGACGGCCGACGAAGTCGTCTCGGGGCTGGACCTCAGTGGAAAAACGGCTGTGGTGACGGGTGCCTCGGGCGGACTCGGCGCCGAGACCGCTCGCGCACTCGCGTCGGCAGGTGCATCGGTGACCATCGCGTGCCGCGACACTGCTGCCGGGAAGAAAATCGCCGATGCGATCAAGAAATCCACCGACAACGACGCCGTTCATGTCTCGGCGCTCGAACTGGCCGACCTCTCGAGTGTGCGCGCCTGTGCAGACGACATCGGCGAAACCTACGACCGTCTGAACATCCTCATCAACAATGCGGGTCTGATGGCCTGTCCCCTCACACGCTCCCCGCAGGGATGGGAAATGCAGTTCGCGACAAACCACGTCGGTCACTTCCTGTTCACGAATCTCTTGGTACCTCTGCTCGAGGCCGGAGCACCCGCGCGCGTGGTCTGCTTGAGTTCGGCCGGGCACAAGCGATCTCCGATCGACTTCGACGACCTACACTTCGACCACAAGGAATATGACAAGTGGGAGGCCTATGGGCAGTCGAAGACCGCCAATGCGCTGTTCGCCGTCGGTCTCGACAACCGACTGGCCGCCCGCGGCATCCGAGCGTTTGCCGTTCACCCGGGCGCGATCATGACCGGTCTGGGTCGTCACATGGACGAAGAAGACATTGCGATGATCGGTGACACGATCAACACGTCGGCCGGTGGGTTCAAGGAAGTGGCCTGCGGTGCCGCGACATCGGTGTGGGCGGCAACGGCTCCCGAACTCGACGGCCGCGGCGGTCTGTATCTCGAAGACTGCTCGGTTTCAGCGCCGGCCGGCAGCGAAGGCGTTACCACCGGCTACCTCGACTACGCGGTCGATCCGAAACTAGCCGAGCGACTCTGGAAAGTTACCGAGCAACTGATCGACCAGACGTTCTAGGGCAGCCGTCTCGATTCGTCAGACGACTGCGCGAGTTCGAGCGCATCCGACTGCAGTTGCTGCACAGAACGTGGACGGCCCGACTGGCCGGCGACGGGATCGACGTCGAGTAGGCTCGTGAGCGATCCCTTCACCTTGTCGAACTCGATACGACGACCACGCTCCTGCTCCTGTGCCTGCGCAAGAGCCTCGCGTGCGGCGCGAACCAACGACACCGCTTCTTCGAGCCGCTTGCGGCAGTCCCAATACTGCTGCCAATGCTTCTCGACTTCGCTCTCGGCTTCGCTCTTCTTCTTACGCACAGATGTCGCCGCGCTGCCGCGCGCTTTCGCTTTCGCAGGGGCCGGCTTCTTTGCAGGCTTGGCCTTGGCCTTTGCCTTGCTACGGGCAGGAACTTTCTTGGTCTTCTTTTGAGCTTTCCGCGCCATCGTTGCCTCCGAATGCAAGATGCTAGCCGCGGGCTTGGGGTAGGTCGAGGGGCGAGAGCAGCACCGTAGGCACACTCTGTGGAGAGTGTGCCTACGGCGGGCTCAGCTGCTTCAGGCCGCTTGCGTGGCCTCTATCTTGGAAACCTTCACGCTGATCGCCTTGTGATGCGGGCAACCGGTGAAGGGGTCGCGATCGGCCGTATCGGTGATTTCATTGGCATTTGCGCCCTGAAGCTCGCCGATCTTGTTGTAGTCATCGCTATAGCGCGCGCCGAAACCGTTCGGGAACCAGGCGTAGCCATCCTGCAATTTCTTATCGAAGGTCACCGGCAACTCGACCGCGCCGCGCCGGGTTTCGATGCGCGCGACGTCGCCCTTGGAAAGCGCGAGTGCCACGGCGTCAGCCTCCGTCATGTGCAGCTCACAGTGTGGGCCGCTTCCCTTTCGCCAGGTGGGATCGCGCTGGATGGTATTCGCCGTCCAGCGCGTGCGCAGACCGGCCGCGAGCGTCATCGGATACTCGTCGTCGCGCTCGAACGTCGTATCCATACAACGTTGCATCTCTTCGATCATCGGCTCGGGCGCCATGCGGATCATGCCGTCTTCGAAATGGATGTGGGTCTCAATGTTGGTTTTCATATCGGCCAACGCGATCTGAACGCCACGCGGATTGTCGAGTACCCGTTTCATCAGTTCTTCGCCGATCTCGAACGAGTTCTTGCCGCGCCAGTCATCGCCGAGCACACGCAGCACCTCTTCGGTGCGATTGGCCGCGTTGTCTTGGCACAACCCGTAGATCGCAACCAAGCTCGGCGCATCGAAATGGTGACCGATACCGCGATATACCCAGAACAGGAACTGGCTCTCGGCGTTGATTCCGCGCGCGGCGGCTTCCTGCGCCTTCCCCATCGCGGTCATGAGGAACGCAGCACGCGCCTCGACGGTCTCGGGCTTGCCGATCTCGGCCAAGTCGGCCGGCAACGGCTCGATCAAGCCGGCCGCCTCCGCCAGATTCGTGTAGATCTCCGGCTCCGGAATAGATTCGCCGAGCGCCGGGATGATCGGCGGTCGAAGCTGCACGTCGATCTCCGGATATCGCTTCGGGAACATCGCAATTTCCCACTTCTCATAGCCCACCGGCGTAGGCAGCACGTAGTCGGCATGGCGCGCGGTCTCGGTCATCGCGGGATCGATAACGACCAACAGATCGAGTTTGTCGAACGCATCGCGCCAGGCGGTCGTATCCGAGAACGAAAGAATGGGATTCGATCCCTCGATGATGGCCGCGCGTATGCGCTCCGGATGATCGATCAGTACCTCTTCGGGAAACAGCGTCGGCGAGAACATGCCGAACTGGCCGACGGCACGGATCGCTTCGATGCCCGAGGCCAATGCGCGTTCCGGTTCATCCCAACGCCCCTTGCTCACCGTGGGGGGGCCGAAGCCTTCGATGAAGTGATTGCCGCCGATACCGAGATTGCCCGTCAGCACGCAATTGAGCCGAATCAGATAGGAAATCAAGGTCGAGAACGGGATCTGCTCGATCCCCAGATCGTACATGATGGCGGCCTTCGGCGAGGTCGCGAAACCGCTGGCGGTTTCCACGAGTTCGTCTTTCGTAACGCCGGCGCGCTCGGCCATCTCGGCGACATCGACACGCGAGAGCAGATCGCGGATCTCGTTGAACCCTTGCGTCTTCGCCGACAGGAACTCCGCATCGAATTGCTCGTTCTGCACGATGCTCGCGGCCATGCCGAGCATGAAGAAGGCGTCTGTTCCGGGCTTGAGTTGCACGTGACGCTCGGCGCCGCGCGTGGTCTCCGTCTCGCGAGGATCGAGCACGACCATGTGCAAATCCTCACGCTTGTTCATCTCTTTGAAAATTTCGGTCGCATTGTGGCCGCGATTGCTGATGCGCGGGTTCGTTCCCATCACGATCAGATAGTTCGTGTTCTCCATATCGGGATGGAAGAAACACGACGGCGAAGCATCGAACATCCAATGATCGATCAAGCAATGCTGCGTCTTCTCTTGCGCGAAGGCGTTGAATAGACGACGCGAGCCGTACGCGCGCAGGAACGACGTACCGTACGGGGCGTCCATGTGATTGGCCTGCCCGCCGATCCCGCACAGTGCGAGTGAACGTTCGCCATGCTGCTTGCGGATTGCCGCGAGCTTCGAGCCGATCTCGCTGATCGCGGTCTCCCAGTCGATGCGCTCGAAGGTTCCGTCTGCGCGCTTGCGCAACGGGTACTGCGTGCGTTGGTCATGATGCGCGTACTTGTCACAGGTCACGCCCTTGTTGCACATATACCCCTGTGTGATGGGGTTCTTTTCGTCAGGGCGAATGGCAACGATCTTGCCGTCCTTGACGTCCATGCTGAGTCCGCAGTCGTGACTGCACAGAACACATACGGTCGGAAGATCTTCGCCGTTGAGCGGAATCTCTCGCTTCGAAATGGACGGATGAACTTTTTGTGTAGCGCTCATGAGACCTCCTCGTGAGTCTGAAAAATGATTTTAGTCGCGCAAAGCCTGGGTAACGGCGCGCAGGTCACCGATCAGTCGATCGAATACTTCCGGGCCTATCTTGTCGGCGAGTTGTCGCTGGGCGTCTTCCCAGCGCTTACGACCCTGTCCGAGCTTGTGACGACCGAGCGATGTAAGCGCGACCGTTTTCACGCGCCGATCGCCGCCACTGCCGGCGACGATCTCGATGACGCCGTCGTCCACGAGCGGTCGCAGCGTGCGTGTCATCGTACTCGGATCTAAACCGAGCTCAGCGGCGAGCGACTGCATGGTCGGCTCATCATCGCGATCACGATGGATCGTCGCGAGGATCGCGAACTGCGTGATCTTCAGCCCAACCGGCTCGATCACGCTGTCGTACAGACCGGTGATCGCGCGGGCTGCCTGGCGAACGTTGAAGCAGGCGCAGCCGCCGACCTTGGCGGAATTGATGGAATCGGCGGAATTTGGATCCTGGGTGTCGGACATCGGTTTCTCTCGCTCGGCGTAATACTTGTACGTACAAGTGAGATCGACTTCAGTCAAGACTGCGGCCGGGAATTGCAGGTCTCGCGGCAAGAGACCGTCAGCGGTTGCTACACTCAAGGGGTTCGTCTTTTCTGTGGGCAACGGAAGCGCGAAGCTCTTTTATGCTGAAAATTTATGCACTTAGGCTGTATGAGGGGTTGTTTCTCGCGGCCACGATCGGTCTCGCGGTCGGCGCGTTGGCGCCCTATCTGGGCGCCGGACACATCCGAGCCGGCATGTTGTTCACCTACCCGCCGCGCATCTTCGTCAGTATCGCGGCGGCGATGCTGCTGCTGCGCCAACTGCGACGTGGGCAACGACGCCTGGCCGCCGTATCCGCCCTGGCCGCCGTCTTGGCGTTCTCACAGATCGGCTGGGGCGGTCGAACACTGTCGGCTCGCGTCGCCACTGCAGCGTCCGGCACACGCGCGAGCTCGGCGAAATTGACCCGCGAGTACACGCTGCTGGCCTTCAACATCCACAATGCCGTTGGGCGTCTCGACGAGTTCTCCCAGTTCCTAGAAAAGGAACGCGTCGATTTCATGAGCCTGCAGGAAGTTCCGGAGCACAGCCGCAAGCGCTTCGTCGACGCACTGACGAACTACGCGATCTTTCACGGTGACGAGTCTCTCGAGTTCGAACACGACGACTGGGGACCGTTCGCCTCGATCACCGGCATACGCCGGGAACTTCTCGCCGAAAACGACGCCGTCGCCGTCGACACGGCCATTACTCAGTACCGTACGTTCGCGACGGAATTTCGCGTGCACGACACCGATCTTTGGATCGTGAACGTACACACGACCAAGGCGTTCTGGTTACACGACGACCTGAGCGGAATCTTCAGCCGCGCCGGCTATAAATCCGCTTGGCACTTTGGCGAACGCGACGATCTCGCGAACTGGATCGATGCGCACCCCGGCGATGCCGTCATCGCGGCCGGTGACTTCAATGCGCCGCACTACTCGACCAACGTCGCACTCGACGGCCTGCACAACGCGCACTTGGACATCGGGCGCGGACCGCACCTGTCGATCCCGGCTCGCTTTCCTATCTGGGGACTCGATCACACGCTCGGTACCGAGCGCATCGTGTTCACGGAGTACCGACTGATCGACACGGGATTGAGCGATCACCGCGCGCAACTCGTGCGGTTTCGCATCGTGGCGCCCGGCACGACGTAGACTTACAGCCTGCTAACCTTGCGTGTGGGCCGAGGAACGGGCACGGGTAAGGGAATGACTTCGAACGACCCCAACGCGAAACGCGTATTCGCGATGCGGCAGTTCTTCGGCGGCGACAACGCCCAAGAACTGCTGCAATACACGCCGCACTGCCTCTATCTCGGCATGGAAGCAGTCGATGCCGGCCCCTGCTTCGCAACACTGCGGCTGCCCTACAAAGACGAACTGGTCGGCGACCCAGTCAAAGGAGTCGTCTTCGGCGGCGTGATCACCACGTTGATCGACCACACGTCGGGTCTGTCGGTTTTTTGCAGCCTCGAAGAGATGCGCGCGATCGCTACATTGGATCTGCGCATCGACTATTTGCGCGCGGCCAACCCGGGAGCGGATCTGATCGGACACGCCGAGTGCTACAAGATGACGAGCAACGTCGCGTTCGTGCGCGCTTCGGCCTACGAAACCGACCGCAACGATCCGTTTGCGAATTGCTTGGCGACCTTCATGCTGGGGGCGCACAATCAAGGAAGCGGCGTCATGACGGCCATGAGCGAGCAGGGCCAAGCTCAAGCCTCGGCCCAAGCCCCGGCAAAGGACGCACCGAAATGAATCCGCTCGAGGCCATACCGTACGCGCGCTTTCTGGGTGTGAAGATCGAAGAGACGGACGACGGGCTCGTCTGCGTCCTTCCGTTTCGTCAAGAAATCGTCGGCAACGCGAACCTACCGGCCATTCACGGCGGTGTCGTCGGCGCGTTCCTCGAACTCACTGCGTTCATGCAGCTGCTGGCGGAAAGTGAAGGCGAACGCATTCCGAAGTCCATCAACTTCAACATCGACTACTTACGTCCGGCGGGGCCGCATGAAACGCGCGGCAGAGCCGAACTCGTCAAGCATGGGCGTCGCATCGCCAACGTACGCGTGTTGGCTTGGCAGACCGATCCGAACAAGCCGGTCGCCGCCGGTATCGGAAACTTTCTACTCTAGCGTCTCAGGAAAGCGGCGTTCCCCACGAGTCGGCGTAGGCCATCTTCTCGACGGGGTTGCGGCTGATCGGTCCGTGTCCGCGCAGTAGCGGATATCCGATCGGCACGACGGCGCACACTCCCCATTCATCGGGGATCGCCAACGCTTCTTTGACGTCGCCTTCGCTCAGGCAATGAAGCGTCGTCAGCGTGCAGCCGAGCCCTTCGGCGCGGCAGGCAAGCAACGTGTTCTGAACCGCGGGATAGACGGACGCACCGCCCACCACCGACACACGATCCAGCCCTGCGTCGGTAATCGCCATGAGTGCAGGATTGAAGCAGAACACGAGAAGCACCGGCGCTTCGTGCATGTGCTCGGCCAGATAATTGGCCGCGCCCAGCATACGTTCTTGCGCAGCGCGCACGCCGTCGGGCATCGAGTCGAGTAGCGCTTGATGGCCCTTTGCGTACCGGCGCCACGGCCCGGCGTATAGTTGCTGCAGTCGTTCCTTCTTCGCGACGTCGCGCACCGCGATCACCCGCCACGGCTGCACGTTGGCTCCTGTTGGTCCCCACGTTGCCGCTTGCAGCACGCGCCGCAGGACGTCGTCGGGAACAGGATCCGGCTTCAGGCGTCGCACCGCGCGCGTCGTGCTCATGGCGTCGTACAAGCGTACGTCTTCCGGTTTGCTCACGACGTCGTCTCCTCGACCGAAGTACGCGCAAACTCGGTCGCGCTCTTGTAGTCCGCCTTTCCGTTCGGGCCGCGAAACATCGTTTCGACGGAGAACACGCGCTTGGGCGTTTTGTAACCGGCCAAGCGCTCGCGAATGTAAGTGCAAATCGCCTGCTCATCGAGCGTACCGCCGCTGCGTAGTTCTACGACGGCGGTAACCGCCTGCCCCCACTTCTCATCGGGTAGACCGATCACCAATGCGTCTTCGACATCCGGGTGCGTCTTGAGCGCCTCTTCTATCTCTTCGGGATAAACCTTCTCGCCCGCCGTGTTAATGCAGGCACTACCGCGACCAAGAAGTGTCAGCGTGCCGTCGGGATCGACCGTGCACCAATCGCCGGGAATCGAGTAGCGAACGCCGTCGATGGTCGGAAAGGTCTTCGCCGTCTTCTCCTCGTCTTTGTAATACCCGAGCGGGATTGGACCGCGCCGCGCGATGAAGCCGCGCTCGCCGCTTCCGGGCACGACCTCGCGGTGATCTTCGGTAAACACTTTACAGTTCTCACCGATGGCGAAACGCGCGGTCTTGTCGCCACCGCCCTTCGCTGTCACCGACGCGCCGAACCCTACGGCTTCGGAAGACCCGAACATGTCTGCGAGAAGCGTACCGGGCATGTGCTCGAGCATCGCGAGTTTGATCTCGCGGCTCCACATCACGCCCGACGAAATAACGAGCTGCAACGAGGCAAGCGACCAACGGCCGGGGTGCTCTTCCAATGTCTTGAGCATCGGGCGAGCAAACGCGTCGCCGACGATGACGATGGAATTCGCGCCGAGCGTATCGACGGCGTCGAACAATTGTTCGGGATCGAAACTCGCGCCGGCCATGGTCACGACGGATGCGCCCCCCATGAGCGCAGCGATCGATGTCAGCATTCCGGTACCGTGCATGAGCGGGCAGGCAACGATCTGCCTCGGCCCTGGGCCGTACGCCGCCACCGCTTCGATGTGTTGCTCTAGCGTCTCAGGCCGCCCGCCCTTATTGGCCGGCGAGTTCGCGCCGTAGCCGAGCGCCCCCCAGAGATCTTCGGCCCGCCACATCACGCCCTTGGGCATGCCGGTCGTGCCGCCGGTATAGATGAACAGCAGATCGTCGTTGGAACGCTCGATTGCCAGAGGCGCGCCGTCGTCATTTTCGGCCAGCGCATCGAAGGATTCCGCGAACGGCGTGCTCTGTGCCCCAACCTGAATCCAGTGCGTAACCTTGGGCGCTTTCTCGACCAGCGCCGCAGCGCGATCGGCGAATTCCGAACCGAACACGACGAACTTCGCGTCGGAGTTGTCGAGAATGTACGCAAGTTCGTCGTCGAGATAACGGAAGTTCACGTTGACGTGAACGAGCCGCGCCTTGAAGCAGGCGATGAGCGTTTCGAGATACTCGGTGCAGTTGCGAGTGTAGAACGCGACTTTGTCGTCGGGCTCGGCACCGCGTTCGACCAACGCGCGCGCCAGGTTGTTCGTGCGGCGAGCGAAATCCCCCCACACGAGCTCGCGACCATCGTGAATGAGCGCCGTCGCATCGGCGGGCATCACGCGGTCGAGCGCATCGAAAATATTGCCGAGATTCCAGTTCTGCGTACTCGCCATCGTCTGACGGATCTATGCGGAGATCCGCGGCGCTGCAAGGTCAGTACGAGTCTGGGTATCGCTTGACTACTTTTTGAATTCAGCGAGCCGCTCGGGGCCGTCGGCGCACATGCCCGTGCTGTTTCCGAGTTCATACTCGAGCCCCTCTTCGAGTTGCATGCCGTCGGTCTCGGTGAGGATCCGTTTGTTCACTCGATTCGTATGCGGAGAATTCGTCGTGATCGCCTTCACGAGCAACGCCGTTTCTTCCTCGAACCCGTCGTGATGATCAGATCGGCGGACAGCGCCAATTCGAGCGCCCCCGTGTAGCAGTATCCGTGGATCGACCCGATGAGCGGCTGTGGCAACTTGGAAAGCCGATCGATGATGGTCGATTCAAAGTGCGGCTCGGGCGCATATGCAGCCTGAGTTCCATATCGAAATGGGGTCAGCGGGCCAAGACGACGGACAACACGCGATCGAGCGTAGCACCGGGGTCGGCCACCGTTTCTCTCGATCGCCACGCAATGTGACCGTCGGGCCGTACGAGTACGCCGCCGCCGTCGATACCGAAGGTCTTCGCCCAGATACCGTCCACATCTACGAGATCTATGCCGACGATCGCCAGCCCGACGTCCGGATCACGGTCCTCGACGGCGCGGCGCCATGCGTCCTGCTGCGCGGCCGCCGCGAGTACGAAGAAACGATCCTCGAAGAGATCCAGACTCGAGAAGCGCCGTCCGTCCTTTTCAAACCAAACGTGAGGGATGCGCGTGCCGGGTCGGCCGTCGGCGACGAAGTCCCGGTACGGATCGGCGACTACCGGCGGCTTGGAGCCATCGGGAACGACGGCGCCGGCGTCGTAGCCGAAGCCCAGGTCCAGCGCTAGCGCATCGAAGTGACCTGCTTCTCGGTCAGCCACGTCCTGTATGAACTCCGACGCCTTCTCTATCGTGAGTTCGCCGGACGCGAGATGGGCAGCCAATGCCGCCGCACCCGGACCTGCGATCTCGACGATGCCCATCACGTTCGCAACGCTCCACTCGGTGTTGCGCTCCGCAATAGGTTTACGCTCCGCTTCATAGGTATCGAGAAGCGCGCTGCCGGCCCGCCCGCCCAACACCGCAGCGAGCTTCCAGGCAAGGTTGTGTGCGTCCTGGATGCCGGTGTTCATGCCGAAGCCACCGGTCGGCGGAAACCTATGCGCCGCATCGCCGACGAGAAACACACGCCCCTTGCGATACGAATCGGCCACCTCGGCTGTCATCGTCCAGGGTTTCGCGCCGCGCAAAGTGATTTCGGCGTCGCAGCCCAACGCTGCACGCGCAAGACGCTTGCATACTTCGGGCGTGAACTTCTCGAGTTCCTCTCGCTCGCCGCCGAAGCCGATGTGCAACGACCAACGCTTGGCACCGTCCATGGCAATCATCACACCGGGAGAGACGGCGTTGAGAATCCAATACAGCGTTGCCGGTCTCTCGGTGGTCAGCCCACTGAGGTCCGCTTCGAAGTAGATGTTGACGATATGGCCGAGCACGCCCATGCCCGTCATGCCGATGTCGAGTCCCTTACGCGTACGACTCGCCGCACCATCGCAGCCGACGAAATAGTCGGCGGATATTTCGTAGTTGCCGTCGGGACTTTCGACCTGCGCGACCATGCGGTCGTCGTCCTCGCGAAACTCGACCATCGTGTTCATGAAGCGCAGGTCTGCGCCGAGCGCGCGTGCTTTGTGCGCGAGCAGCGGTTCAACCCGGTCTTGCGCACACGACGCCGCCACCGTGGGGCTGGCGGTCAAACGCGTCATCGTGCGTGCAGGATCCTTGAGCAGATTCAGACAAGCGAGTTCCGTCCCGGCCATGTCGGTGAGCCAACGAATCTGACTCGCGATCGGCGGCAACGCATCGGCCAGTACGGCCTGGTCGAGTTCGAGCGAACGCAAAATCTCCATCGTACGCGTATTGACGACGTGCGCCTGTGGATGGTCGCAGGTGCTCTCGTGCCGTTCGAGCACGACGCACTCGACGCCGTGTTTACGCAGAAGAGCAGCCAGAGCGAGCCCGGTCGGGCCGCCACCGGCGATCAAAACCGGCGTGTGGTTTTCGGTTGCAGCAGGCATCGCTAGCGTAAATGGTCGAAGAACGACTCGCCCTCGCGCAGATGCCGGCGCTTGGTGAGCTCGGCGATGGGCTCACCGGCGCGACGCCGCGCGAGCAAGTCTTCCGGATCGTAGGTAACGCCTACGGGGTTCGCTTCGAAGTCTGCTTCGCCGCTTTTCATCCAGGCGACTACTTGCTGGGCGGTCTCGAACACGTCTATTTGCAGCTCGATGCGATTGCCCTGCGGATCCTTGTAGTACATCGAAATCGTAGGGCCGTGATTGATGCACCAAAACGGTTCGATCCCCAACGGCTTGAGTCGCGCATACTGAGCTAGCAGATCGTCGAGACTCTCATACGTATACGCGAAGTGATCGACACCGACCGCGTTCTCGGGCAGATCCACCAACCCGGGCATCGCGCCGATCGCGATGCGATGATGTTCGTCGTCGTAAGCCAAAAACGCGAAAATCCCATCGCTGTGAACGATCTCGCCGCCAAGGACGGTGAGATACCAATCGACCATCTCCTGAAAGCGCTCCGGCGTCGTGCGTAGCACAACGTGGGCAAACTTGGCCGGCGGTTTGATCTTCTTTGGGGCTTCGTCGTCTGACATTCCAGGGCACTCCTCGTGGTGGTGCCCACACAATGAAGACGAGCGTGCGCTAGTTCAATCGCCCGCGACGACGCGCGCACCGAACGATTCGAGACCGTAGGCGGCCATCTCCGCGACGAGCGGGTCCTCATCGTTACTCATTCTCGAGAGAACCGCACGAACCTCGCTACGTTGCGGGTGCGGATCCGCGACGTTCCCGAGAGACCACGCGGCGGCAGCACGCTCCAGCGCAATGGGTGAGTCCAGCGCGTCGGCTAACACCTGGGCAACGTCGGCGAGCTCCTGCGGCTGCGTTCCGCCCTCGAGTGCCGCTGCCACCCACAGGGCGGCGGTGCGCGCTTCACCTGACGCTGTACGTATGAACTCGGCCAGACGTGCAGGTCCGTCAGCGGTCTGTTCGATCGCCTTGTGCACGACCGCAGGCGCCATTGCGACGCCGATTCCCAGATGTTCGAGCGCGCGATCGAGTACTTTCTCGCCCTGTCCTTTCTCGACGAGCTTCCACATCGCGTTCACTCGCAGCCGTGGCAGCTCCAAGTCGCGACTCGCTTCGAGGAGCAAGGCCTCCGCGCGGACGTCGTCACTACGGCCGGCAAGATACACCGCGAGGTCGCGCAGCACCGGGTTGAGTTCCGGCGCGCGCAGAAAATGCTCGATGCGTTCGATGGATACCGGCACCCGATCAACGCTGTCAGGCAACCCGAAGCGGCCACCGATCCAATGCTCTTCCACTCGCGTACGGCTCAGGAGCGTTGCGATCGCGATGATGGAAGTATTGCGCACAAAGGAATCGGTTGACGCTTCCATCGCAAGGATGACGTCGAGACAACTTTCGTCATCAACGTTCAGACTGCCCAGGCGCAACGCCAGCGTATACGCCCGCGCCGAGAATCGACTCTCGAGCGCCCCCTCCAACAGAGCACATCCGACCGCCGAACTTCGGGTTCGATGCAAGGCCCAAACCGCCGAATTGCGCACCGCTTCGTCGGGGTCGTCGAGGGCTTCGATCAGGAGCTGCGAGTACGAGCGCACGTACCATCGCCCCGCTTGGTCCACAGCGTGCAGTCGCACCGCGGGATCGGGAGACGCGAGGCCTTCGCGCAAGATGCGCACGCTGTCGGGCGGACCGGACTCTTCGAAGGTCATGATGGTGCGCACCGGCCCATCGGCGAAACGCTCATCCCCGTGACGTCCAAGCACGAGAAAACGCCCGAGCCTCGCGACCGGTTGGTATTCCCGTTCGAGATATTGCTTGAGCACGTGGTAGTAGGCGTGCGCGTTGGAGAAATAGAGCTGTGGATATTGCCCTATTACAACGAGCGGTGGCGGCGAGCGTCGCAGCCAGGCGATGACCTCCGCTTCTACCTCGCGGCCCGGCCATCCCGGGAAGAAGTACACGTGGCGCGTCGGATTGCGACGGTCTCCCATGAAGCTGATGGTACCGAGCGCGGGGAAGTAGAAGACTTTCTCATCCGGTTCGGTGTGCGACTGAACGAAACCCGACAGCGCATCGACGTCGGCGTACCAACTCGATGCGCCCGCGTTGCTCCACACCGGAACCTTAGTGGATTGGCTGCGAACCACGTTACGCCCGAGCGCTCCCGGCTCCAACGTGACGCTCAACACGTGCACCGCTCTCACCGCAGGAAACAGACACAAGATGAATAGCGCCGCCATCGCTCCGAGCACCTCGGGAGTCTTGCGAGCCGTGGGATGCTCACCACGCCAATGGCGTAACACACGAGCGGTAACCGCAGCCGCCAAACATCCGCTCGCCGCCATCGCACCGACCCAATGTCCGAAATCCGCGCGTGGATACATCTGCAGGTACAAGAACACTGCGGCGATAAGGACAACCCCGAACGCATACTGTGACGAGCGATCGGATTCATCGTCGCTCGCCATGCCTATCCAGGTGGCGAGCCCCAGCCAATGAAACGCCACCGTGACTCCGGGCGCGAAGAACTCGAAAGGCATGTTCATCGCACGGACGAACCCTTCGGGCATCGCGCGCAATTGAGTCGCTGCGATGAGCGCTGCAACAGACAGCGGGAAGACCACCGCCAACACACGATCCGGCGCGATTCCTCGACGCGTGAGTACAGCGGGGGCGAAACGAAGCGCCGCCATCACGGCGAACACGATCGTGAGCGGCAGCGCCACCGGAAGATGGTTCACGAAGTACGACGCCTCGTACCCCGAATTGTAGAACAGAACACGCTTGAGGAAGGTCGGCACGCCGAGGTCGATGCAGTAGTAGAGCAACCAGGGCGCGTTGATCGCGACGAAGGGGCCAACGACGGCCGCCGCGGCCATGAACGGATGCGGCATCCGCGCATCTACGGGCAGTCGCATCGCGTAGCGTGCAACCAACACTGCCGCACCCATCACCGGGGCGACGAAAATGATGTACTCGCGCGGGCCGGCACCGCCCGACAATACGACGACGACCCCCGCAACGATCCCCACCCACCAGGCCCACCACACGAGTGCACTGGGTGAGAGCGGACCGGTTTCACCGTCGCGACGCATCGGTAGCGCCGAAAGCACGATCATCGAGGTGGCGGCGAGCTGGAAGAGGCCGACGTTTGGTTTGAACGTAAACGCCAATCCCGCGAGCGCTCCCGCCAGCGTCAGTCGTGCGACGCTCGGCTTCGCGAAGAACGGCAACAAGACGAGCGCACCGGCGAGCCAGATCGCCATGTTGTACCAAGTCGGATACGGAGTATTCGACATCGAGAAATCGGCCGGATGCACCGGGAATACGCCCAGGCACAGGATCGCCGCCGCGATGCCGCACCAGATTCGACGCGAGACCACCGATGCGAGTGAGAACGCGAGCGCCACCGATGCCGCGTTGACCAACGCCAGCAACCAGCGAATCGGCATCACACTATGCCCGAACACGCGCATCATCAGCGCATGCAGGTAGTAGAAGCCCGGGGTGTAGCCGATGTGGAAGTCGTGATAGATGCGCTCGCCGTCAGCGAGTCGCTCGATCTGTTCGATCACGGCGCCTTCGTCGGCGACGTTGTAGCCATAGCCGGCCAGTAGACCGAAGTAAGCAAAGGCGGCGGTGAATACCGCAAGCGTTTCCACTAGGCGCCATTCAATGTGCCCTTGAGGGCGCTGTGGAACCTGCCCTCCCGCGCTCATTGCGCCTCTCTCGACATCTCGGCCGTCGCCGCGTCCGTGCGTTTTCTGCCGATGGCGTACACGCGACCGCTCATCCCGATGAGTGCCCCGGTGCGCAGGACGGCCTGCGACGCGAGACGAATCCAACCCGGAATTTTGTAGCGTTCCAATGCAACGTTCGCGCCCTCGAGGTGGATGACGTCGAAGCCGGACCGCTGCATCGTAGCGCGCAACTCGCGCGGCCCGAAGTAATACAGGTGCGGCTTCACGTAGAGGCGATCGAGGAGATAGGCCTTGCCCACGCCGAAGAGCCAGACCCAGATATCCACGAGAAGGGTGAACAGAGAGTGTTGACTCGGTACGGCGATCGACACGACGCCGTCGGGCTTCAGGAGCGAGTGCGCGCGTTCTAGAAACTCGACAGGATTGAGCGCGTGCTCGAGAACGTCGTTCATAGACACACAGTCGAACGATTCGGGTTCGTACTCGTAGTGAAAGAAGTTGCCGACGTCTACCGGCAACCCGAATTCCTTCTCTGCCGTTTCGGCGCTCTGGGAAGTGAGATCTATCCCGCGCGGATCCCAACCGGCATCGCTCGCCAAGTGCATGAAAACACCCGTACCGGGCCCGACATCGAGCATGCGCCCGGGCGTCGAGTATTTGTCCAGCAGCGAGACGGCACGACGAAACGCTTTGATCACGTTGTCTTCGCGGAAGTCAGCGCCGTAGGCGTCGAAAAACTGTACCGTTTCGTCGAGCATCTCGTCGGCGAACGCGGCGGTTTCGACGTCTTCCTTCTCTTCCCAAGTCGGAAGCGGGTGTACGTAGACGACGTTACAACCGCCGCAGCGATAGAGCTTTCGATAGCCCTGATCGTGATGCAGGCGTGCGTCCGTGGAACCGCAAATCTCGCAATGGACGTCGTTCATGAACTTCTCGGCCGTTTCTAACTAGACGGCCGCGCACCGCCCCCCGGCAGCATCAGCCGCGCGAACACCAGATCTTGGCGTGAAACGGCACCGGTAGCGACAACGAACACGCTATAGACCAGCGCTCCGACCGCCAACGAGGCAACCACGCCGTCCATCATACTGCCCACCGAGGCCGCGCAGGCGACGGCGGCGATCGGTCGGAGTCCGGCCAGCAGGCAGACGCGCACGTAGCGACCGGTCGAAGGCAGCGCCGCCAGAGAAATCTGGGAAGCGATACTCGTTACGACCGTCACCAACGCCGCACCGATGAATCCCCAGTGTTCGATCGCCGGAATGGACAACATCACCGTCAGGATCGAAAAAACCACAGTGTTGCGCGACAGCGTCCCCTCGGCATGTACCGCGACCAGCAGATTGACGATCACCGTGCCGGTTGCACCGAACAGCGCGAGCACACTGAGGACCGCGAGGGCCTGCCCCGCGTCCGCAAAGCTTTGTCCGAACAGCGTCTCCATCAACAAGCCGCCGGCCAGCATGCAGCCCACCACACCCAGCCCGGTCGGCAAAAGTAAGTAGCGCACCGAGCGGCGCGCGGTTGCCAGCACCTTATCAGGATCCGACGCTTGCAGCCCCGTCATCACCGGATAGATCGCGACCATCAGCGCCTCGGGCAGCAACGTGAAGGCATCGCTCACACGCGACGCAGCACCGAGTAGACCGACATCGACCGGCCCGCGCATCGACATCAACAAAATCTGACCTGCGCGCAGACTCACCGTGATCGCCAGAGCATTCACCGCGAGTGGAGCAGCGCCCGCCGCCACCTCACGCCAGATGCGTGCGGAGTAGCCCAACCCGAACGCCACACGCCGTCGCGACGCGATCGCAACGATGAGCGTGTTGAGGCCGTTGGCGACCGCAACCGAGATGAATACAGACAGGACGCCGGGCGCGACCGCCATCGCCGCGACGATGCCCAGTGTCAGCAACACCGCACGCAAACAGGCGATGTAGAGCACAGCCCGAATATCGAGTTCCGCACGGAAAAAGCTGCGATAGGCTCCGCCCATCGCCGTTACCAGGCCGCTGGCCGCGGCTGCAGCCAGAATCGTTTCGGTGCGACCGCCGGATACAGGCGCGACCAAAAGCGTGGCGACTATCGCGCCGACGACCGCCATTGCCACGCGCAACGTCATCGTTGCACGGAACACGCGCGCCTTGTCATCCGGATTGTGCGTGAGCGTGCGCACGAGCACGGTATCGATGCTGTGCTCGGGAATGATCTGAAAAAGTGCGAGATAGGCGATCAGGAACGAGTACTGACCGAACGCGTCTGCGCTGAGCGATCGCGCCAGGTACAGGAAGATCGCGATCGGAAGTAGCTTGTCTACAAGCTGGGCGGCGAGCCCGAACGCTGCACCGCGTGCAACGCTGCCTGGCGTATCGTTTATGGTCTGCACAGCGCGACCAGATCGAGCGCCGTATCGACGTTCTCACCGGCCACGAAAAAGTCGCTAGGCTCGATCAGATCGTCCGCGCTCTCGTTGCTCTTTGCCTGCTGGCGCACGAGCACGGCGAGGCGTGCGAACGCGAAGTTGATGAGCCACTGCGGCAGAATATTGCGAATCCCGAGAGGATCGAGTCGCAGAATGCGCTGGATCGCGGCCTTGCGTCGATCGTCGAACAGCTTCACACGATCGTTGCCCTGCATGCCGACGATCTCGACCGATCCGAAAACCTCGAGCAATAGTTCGCGCAGCTGTTGCGCCGTGTACTCACGAACGTGGTAAGGGTTCTCGGAAAACGACATCGCGATATTCGGCGTCGTCAGCATGAGCACGCCGTCGTCGGCCAATCGCGCGCGCAAGCCTCTGAGAAACGGGCGCGGATCGACGATGTGTTCGATGACTTGGAAGTTCAGTATGACGTCGTAGCGCTGCGCCCCATCGGGGGCTTCGGTCAAATCGACGCGACGAAATTCCAAGTTAGGCTTCTTCCATTTCGATTGGCAGGCAGCGACAGCCTCGGCGCTGTAGTCAACGCCGGTGACACTACTCGCGCAGTCGGCGATACGCTGCGTCCCCCAGCCTTCCCCGCAGCCGGCGTCCATGACCTGCTTGCCGGCGGCCAGGGTGCTCGCGTAGTCGTACGCGGCCAGATGCCTGGCTTCGTCGTAGTCGAAATCCGTGCCCCAGCCGGGGCGCTCACCAGTGAACGTAGCTTCTGCCATATGATCCTATCCATTATAGCCTATCGGACGACGACAGGCAGCGCCTCGGCTCCGCGAGCTATGCAAAAGGCGAAGCGGTGAGCGCCGTGATCTCGCGATCGCGGTCAATCGCCGATTCGAGAAGGTTCTCGACATCGTCAGCGACGCGATTCCAGGAGAACCGGGCGGCCCACTCGCGCGCGTTCGCCGTCATTGTCTCACGCAGGCCGCCGTCGCGCAGCACGCGCGAGATCCCCTCCGATAGCGCGCCGATATCTCCGAATGGGTAGAGCAGACCGGTCTCGCCGTCACGTACGGAATCGCGCAGGCCCGGGACGTCGCTCGACACCGATACCACTCCACACGCATTGCCCTCGATGACCGTCATGCCCCACCCCTCTTTCTCACTCGTATTGACGACCACCGCAGCGCGCCGCAGCCGATCAATCTTCTCTTGCTCTGATATGAATCCGGTAAACGCGATACGGTCGCTCAAACCCATGTCGGCCACTCGCGCTTCAAGCCCGGCGCGCGCCTGCCCTTCCCCGACGATCTGCAAGCGCGCCTCGGGAACGGCCTTTAGAATCCCGGGAAACGCATCGAGCATGTGATCGGCGCATTTGTAGGGCTCGAGCCTTCCGACCCACATCACAATCGGCTCTCGCTCGGCGGCCGAACCCCCTCCCGTGTAAACCGTGTCATCGATACCGGGGGGGAGCACGTGGATGTTTTCGGCGGGCACGCCGCGCTCGATCATGTCGTCACGGCTACTCGGAGAGATCGCGAACATCGGGGTGCGACCGTAGCAGGCAGGGATCAGTTTCTCGCTCGCCCATGAGACGGCCGCGACCGGGAACGCCACCTGACGAAACGCGGTAGTTCCCATCAGATGGTGCACGATCGCGAACGTCGGCGTCGGCACGGTCCAGGGACTGAGAAACGGAAGCTTGTTGAGGACGTCCACGACGACGTCCGGACGCGATTTCTTTACCGTCGAGCGAAGCACGAAGGGGACGATACCGTAGTAGAGGTAGCGGTTTGCGAGCCGACGCACACGGACTCCATCGACCAACTCTGTCGGCTCACAGCCCGGAAACGTCGCCGCCAGCAACTCGACATCGTGGCCGCGCGCAGCCAAGCGCGAGAATATCTCGAAGATATGAACCTCGGCGCCGCCGGCCAGCGGATTGCGCGGGTCGCGTTCATTGAGAAGTACGATCTTACGTTTCGCCACGAGAACTACCGGACAACGCTTCTAGCCGAGCCTATCTCCGCGCACGAACGTCTGGCAGTTTCCCCAGCCCGTCGCGCCGGTGACCGGATCGTGAACGCGGACCATGCAATCGCGAAACTGGTTGATGCGCTCGACTGTGGCGGGATCCGCGCAGTCCGCGAAGTACTCACCGTCAAGATGTAAAGGGCCGCGCCAACTACCGTGGTGCCGGCCGTCGAAGCCCAGATACAAACCCGTCCCGAGATGGAACCCGGTGTCGGAGATCGCCTCGAGTTCGAGTCGCCGCGCACTACCGTCGGCCATCTTGATTAGATAGACGCCGCCGAGCAGGCGACTGTTGTCGCGATTGAACTCGAGCTGCGGCGTGACATCGGCAATCAGTTGGCGCGAACCGTCGGCGTTCTCGAAGCCGCCCTGCACTTTGCGATGCACAAAGCCCGGTCCTGACAAATCCAGAACGTAGTGATGGTAGGCATACGTCGAGCCGTCGGCGCGCTCGAAAAAAACCGGATTCCAAACCGCCAGCACGTTCGGCACCAGCGATTCGGTCGGATCGGGTTGCAGATCCGACAACTCGGCGCCGACGTCGGGCCGCACTCCCCAAGAATGATCGCGCGTAGAGATCCAAGCATCCGGGCTGATCTCGCTGCGTTTGCCGTCGATCTCGACCCAACCCGTCGCTCGTCCGGTTTGATGATAGCGAACTTGATTCGCGGTAGGCCGAACCTGGTTCAGTGTGCGGCGGTCTTCGCGCTCCTCTACCACGCACGGAACGATCGATTCGAACAGAAGATCGTAAGCAACCGGCTGGACGTCGTTGGGTTCGAGACGAACGCGAACCGAATGCAACGGTTCGACGACTTCATAGCGAATCGGGCCGACACCGAGCGTGTTCGCGTCGGACAACAACTCGCGGCTGCCTCGCACGGTCCATTGTTCGCGTCCGCGCGACACTCCTCCGTACGCGTCGAAGACGTTGCGGTTGGTGTACTTGCCGAAGCCAAAACCGATTTGCGCCGATCCGTCGCGCGCTGCGGCCATACCGCACACTTTTTCAGCCCACGACAAGTCGGACTGACTGACCGTCGCAAAGGTATCAACGATCTGATGATTAAACGTTTCGTCTGCTGGCAGCAGTGGGCCTATCGATCCGGACATGCGGCGAGGCTAGCACATCGCCCGGCTCAGGTCCCGACGAGCAATCAACGCGGACGACAGTTTCGGAAATTTCGCGCCGACCGGCGGCAGTAATACCGACCCGACCTCGTTGAGCTTCCGATTGCATGTCCAGAAAGCGCTCATCTGCACCACGGCGTTGGGGTCGCGATCGATTCGTGTGGAGGGCACTTCCTGCTACCTGTAAGATCAGGCTGAGAGGGCCTTCCACCATGAGCGATACGCCGACCGACAACCTAGGAACCGACACCAATTCTACCAACCCCCTACTCGCGCCCACGCCATACCCGCGTTTTGACGAAATAGAGGCCGCGCACGTGGTGCCTGCGGGCGACGCCGTACTCGCTGAGCTCCAAGCCGAACTCGAGCAGCTGGAGCGCGACGGCGAGCCGACCTGGGACTCGCTCGTCGTTCCTCTCGAGCGAATCAGCGACCGTCTCGAACTCGTCTGGGGTGCCGTCATTCATCTGACGAGCGTCAAGAACAGCGACGCGCTTCGTGCCGCTCACGAGGCAGTGCAGCCGAAGATCGTCGCGTTCGGAAGTCGCGTCGGTCAGAGCAGGCCGATCTACGACGGACTCACGGCGCTGCGCGACTCCGCAGCGTGGAAGGAGTTGGACCCGGCGCAGCAGCGGATCATCGATACGATGATCCGCGACGCGAAACATTCGGGTGTAGGTTTGGACGGCGCAGAGAAAGAGCGTTTCAACGCCATCGAACTCGAACTCGCAGAACTGAGCACGAAGTTCAGTAACAACGTACTCGACGCGACAAAGGCATTCGCACTCGAACTCAACGACCGGGCGGACGTCGAAGGACTTCCGACCAGCGCGCTCGCCATGGCAGCACATATGGCGCGCGAAGCGGGTGCCGACAACGCGACCCCCGACGACGGGCCGTGGCGTATCACGCTCGATGCTCCTTGCCTGGTTCCGTTTCTCGAGCACAGTCGTCGACGCGACCTGCGTGAGAAAATCTATCTAGCCTTCCTCACACGCGCGAGCAGCGGCAACAACGACAACGGTCCGAACATCGAACGCATCGTGGAACTTCGCCAAGAGAAAGCGCGGCTACTGGGATTCCGGTCGTACGCCGAGCTGAGCTTGGCGAGCAAGATGGCGCCCGACGTCGCCTCGGTACACGCGCTTCTGGAAGACCTACGAGCCGCGTCCTTCGACGCCGCCACCCGCGACTTCGAACAGGTACGCGAGTTCGCGCGCGCTGCCGGCGCCCCCGAGGCCGGCGAGCTTCGCCACTGGGACATCGCGTTCTGGTCGGAGCGACTGCGCGAGGATCGCTATCAGCTCAGTGAGGAAGAACTACGCCCGTACTTCCCGCTGCCGAGCGTACTCGAAGGACTTTTCGGCTTAGCGTCGCGCCTGTTCGGGATTCGTATCGAAGCCGCCGACGGTGCGGTCCCGGTGTGGCACGAAGACGTGCGGTTCTTCCGCGTGCACGACGGCCACGGCAATGCGATCGCGGAATTCTTCTTCGATCCCTATTCGCGCCCGGCCGAGAAACGGGGCGGCGCATGGATGGCTGATTGCGTCGGCCGCGCGCGGCTCGCCGACGACGCGGTTCGCATCCCGGTCGCCTACATGGTCTGCAATCAGTCGGCGCCCGTCGACGGCAAACCGTCCCTGATGAATTTCACGGAACTGCGCACCGTCTTCCACGAATTCGGCCACGCACTTCAACACATGCTGACTCGGGTGGACTACCCTTTCGCGTCCGGTATTCGCGGCGTCGAATGGGACGCCGTCGAACTGCCGAGCCAGTTCATGGAGAACTGGTGCTACCATAAAGAAACGTTGGTGGGCCTAAGCGGTCACGTCGAGACAGGCGAGCGACTTCCGGATGCATTGTTCGACAAGATCATCGCGGCGCGCAACTACCGCTCCGGGTCGAATATGCTGCGCCAATTGTACTTCTCGTTGACCGATCTCGAGTTGCACGCACATTGGGAGCCGGGTTGCGGTGAGAGCCCGTTCGACGTCCAGCGTCGCATCGCCGCAACGACGACCGTCATGCCGCCGCTCGAGCAGGACCGCTTCCTCTGCAGCTTCGCGCACATCTTCGCCGGCGGATACGCCGCCGGCTACTACAGCTACAAGTGGGCTGAAGTATTGAGCGCCGACGCGTTCTCGGCGTTCGAAGACGCCGGCCTCGACGACCTCGAAGCAATCACCGAGACCGGTGCGCGTTTCCGCGAGACCGTGTTGGCGGAGGGCGGCGCCAAGGCACCGATGGACGTCTTCAAGAGCTTTCGTGGACGCCCGCCGTCGAGCGACGCGTTGCTACGGCATCAGGGCCTTGCCGCCCGCTAGACCGACGTCGTGCGCGCATCGACCACGCCAGCATCGAGAACTGCGGCGACGACGCGAATCGTAGATCGCGTCGCGAGCCGATTGGTCGAGCTGCTTTGGCGCAGTTACGGCGAACCACCAGTCGAGGTGGAACTTCGTGACGGCTCCGTCATAGGACCGAGAGGAAGCGATGCGATCGGCAGGATTGCCATCCACAACTACGGCTGGCTCCTCGGCGCACTACGCGATCGTGACTTGGCCGTCGGCGACGCTTACGCCGGTGGTTCGATCAGTATCGACGGCGACCTGATCGCTGTTCTCGACGCGGCACATCGAACACCGCCGAAATGGGCGGACCATCGCAGCAGACTGCCGGGTATCGCAACCGAGGTTGCGCGTCGCATCGGTCGCAGAACGGCACGACGAAACGCCGCACATCACTACGAAGCCGACACCGAGTTCTATAGGCTCTGGCTCGATCCGAGCATGACGTATACTTGCGCCTACTTCGAGAACGACGCGATGAATCTCGCCGAAGCGCAAGCCGCAAAACTCGACTACGTTTGTCGCAAACTCCATCTCGCTCCGGGCGATCGCGTCGTCGATGCCGGCAGCGGATGGGGCTCGCTGGCTATCCACATGGCCGCGCACTACGGCGTTCACGTCGACTGCTTCAACGTTTCGCCGCTACAGAACGAATACGCGGCACGCCTGGCCGAGCGTGCGGGTGTGGCCGACAAGATCCGCTTTCACACCGCCGACTATCGATCGATCAACGACCGCTACGATGTCTTCGTATCGGTCGGTATGCTCGAGCACGTAGGCTTGGCGCACTACGAAGAACTCGGCGCCGTCGTTCGACGCGCGATCGGTAGCGATGGACGAGGGCTCATCCACAGCATCGGTCGCGACTTCCCCATGGCGACCAACGGTTGGATCAGGCAGCGGATATTCCCGGGCGGCTACGCGCCCGCGCTGACCGAAGCGATGCGGGTATTCCAGCCGAACCGACTGTCGGTACTCGACGTTGAGAATCTACGGCCACACTACGCGCGAACTCTCGAATGTTGGCTTTCCAATTTGCAGCGCGAACGCGCGACGATCGAAGACCGCTACGGCGTTGGGTTTTACCGGCGCTGGGAACTCTACCTCGCGTCGGCATGTTCCGGATTCCGCAACGGCTGGCTACAGCTATACCAGATCGCGTTCGCGTCTTCGGAGTCCAATGAAGTTCTGAGGGTGCGTGCGTCACCGACCGGTGGGGCTGAAGAGAATTCGCAAGCGCAGCGGTCAGGAGCCGTTCGCCCGCTTAGAGAGGTTGGGTAAGACCACGTCACTATGCCGCGCTGGGAGTGCGCCGAGATCCCAATCCAATCCCAGGCGGGCTAGCTCGGCGGCTGCGCGCGCTAGCCATGCGTCGGCCCCCTCGTCCATGAACTTCTGATCGCCATCGGCGCCGGCAAGCGCGTTCCCGATGTCGGCCGCTGTGCGCGCTTGCTCGGGACGCGCCTCAAGCTGATCCGCAATCGAGAGTGCACTCGTCCATGCGGCCATCGCCTTCTTGCGAGCACCCGAAGCCCAGTAGAAGCGCGCCGCGAGCCGATTCGCTTCGACTGCCTCACGCATGATCTTGTCGGCGCCGCGCGTTGCTCGTTTCAGCGCCGTCGTCACCGCCTTCGCGTTCGCCCGCGACGGGTCCTGCTCGTATAGCGCCACGTTGACCATCAAACGGCTCGTCCAGTACGCGCCCGAATAGAACGGCGCCTGACGTCCTGTACGCGAAATGATCTCTTCGGCCTCGGCCAGCGTTGCCACCGCATCGTCGAGGCGTGACGCGTGCGTTTCGATACGGGCGCGCCAGCTCAGCGCAAGCACGTGCAACGTATCTTCATGGCGAATCTCGTAGTACTCGTTGATCGCTAGCGTCGCGTCGTCGAGCTCTCGCCTCTCGATGCACAGCATCGCGCGCATCGCTGCGGCATTCGACGATGCGAAATCATAGCCGTATTCGCTCTGCAGCGCGTCGAGCTTCTCTATCGAGCGGCGCGCGTCGTCGAAGTTTCCCTGTCTGATGTCGCGTTCCGCGACCATTCCGAGGTAGACGTCGGCATCCCACAACAACCCGACTCTGAGCCCTTGAAGCAGAAGCTCATCGGGAATGTCTTGTTCGTGGCCCCACTCGCCAGCATGAAATCGCAACACTGCCCCCATCGCCTGCAACTGAAAGCGATCGGGACCGGAGTCTTCGCGGCCGACTTCCGCCGACACGTCGAGAAAGCGCCGCCCAACTTTGAAAGACAGCCCGGCGAACGCGAAGAACGCGCCAATCGCAGAGTAGATCCCCGCCGCACCATCGATCTGCGCCGTATCTAGATGCGTCGTGTGACGCATTGCCGCCATGTTGTCGTAGAAGCTGCGTTCGGGGTCGGTGGCGTTTTGCGCTCGGCACCGATTCGTCATGATCTTGAACAGATCTTGATCGTTCTCTCGTGCGCGCCCACCGCCGCGGCGAGCCGAGCCGGAGTACAGATGCACGAGCACGCGGGTAAAATCGAAAACCCACTTCGTCACGATCGCGAACTGCGAAGTCGGAACGCGCTCCCCATAAAATACCAGCGCCCGATTGAAGTGCTCAACACTTTCACTGAGAGCTCCGGTGTTGAGCAGCGCAAGGCCGATGTTCTTTTCGAGTACCGCCTTCTTCTGATCGTCGCCGTCCTCGCCATGAAGCTTCAGATAGATCCGGTACGCTTCGCGGAAGTACTGCAACGCTTCTGCCGACGCAGCCGATCGAGCGGCTTCCTCACCGGCCTTCTCGAGGTAGCTCTCTGCAACGTCGAGATTGTCGGCCCGCGAATAATGGTAGGCGAGCATGCCGTAGAAATCCTCGACGCGCTCGGCATAACGTTTTTCAATCGCCTCGGCCGCACGGGCATGCAGGCTTCGTCGCGTACGCTTTAGAAGCGACGCATACACGGCGTCCTGAACGAGCGCATGTTGAAAGATGTATTCGGTCTCGGGATGTAAAGCGCGCCGCTTTATGTTGCCGGTGCGTCGCGACGTCGCTTTGCGGATGAACTGTCTTTCAACGAGCGTGCTCAAAGCGTCGTCGAGCGACACATCGCCTTCGACGAGATGATCGAGAATAGCCAGGAAAAACCGGCGCCCCACTACCGACGCCATCTGCAGGACATGGCGACACTGATCGTCTAGTCGCTCGACGCGGCTGGTGATCACTTCTTCGATCGTTCCTGGGATCTCGAGTTCCGGCAGCAGCTCGGTGACCTCGAGCTTGCCCTTCTTGAAGATCAAGCCGCCGCGCTCGACGAGAGATCGAAGCACTTCCTCTACATAGAACGGATTGCCGTCGGTCTTCTCTTTGATGTGTCGGCGCGTCTCGTGGGGAAGCGCCGATGTACCCAGAAGATTGTCGATCAGCCGATCGCACTCTCGTTGGCCCAGCGGGCCGAGAGTAATGTGCTCACAGCGCAAACCGTAGGTCTGACGCACTCGCGCGCTGAACGGCTCGCTGGTCTCTTCATAGCCGGGCCGAAACAGCGAAAGGAAGAGGATCCCGGAACGCTCGACCAACGGCAGTATCGCTTCGAACAGTGCCAAGGACGATCGATCCGCCCAATGAAGATCCTCGATGACGACGATCAACGGCTCGCGGTGCGCAAGTTTCTCGAGCAGCGCGACATACGACTTGTGGATCAATTTCTCGAGTGCTTCGCCTTCCACACCCGTGATCGCGTCGGCCAGCGAATCGGCGACGTCCAATCCCATGCTGCGCGCGATCGAAGCCGTAACTTCAGCGGGTCGCTCGACACCGATGTCGTCAACCAAGGCGCCGAGATTCTGCAGACGATCGGCATCGCTCACGTCCTCGCCGATATCGAGCCACGTCTTCATGAGATCGACGAACGGGTGGAAACTGAGCGACTGACCGATCGACAGACAGCGGCCCTCGAGTACGAGAATCCCGTCGGCGGCATCGAGGGCGCGTGCCTCGGCGTATAGCCGTGACTTACCCATACCGTTGGGAGCTTCGATCTCGACCACCCCGCCTTCACCGTCGCGAAGCCGGCTGAACGCGCGCTCCAGACTTTGGAGTTCGCCGTCGCGCCCGACGAGCGTAGACACCAGGGTCGAGCCTTCGGTCTGCGGCTTGGCTCCGTACAGGCTCGTCTCGGTCGATTTCAGATCGTAGGCAGTGACCGGGCCCTCTATCCCCTTTACGGAGAGACCCTTTATTTCGTCGTACTCGAATTCGCGCCGAGTGACGCGGTAAGTGCTCTCGCCGACGTAGATCTGACCGTCGCTCGCAGCACTTTGCAGACGCGAGGCGAGATTTACCGTCGGCCCCATGACGGTGTAGTCGCGCTTGACGTCTCCACCGATATCACCGCCAACGACGAGACCGGTGTTGACGCCGACGTGAACGTCGATCGGCGACGGCAATCGGTGCTGTGCACTAAAGCGCTGTAGCCTGGAGCGAATCTCGATGGATGCGTTTACGGCTTGGCGGGGAGCGTGCTCGAGAGCCTTGGGCGCGCCGAACAGGGCCATGGCACAATCGCCGATGAACTTGTCCACCGTGCCGCCATGATGTAACACGATCTGCTCAATGATCCGGAAACACGCGTCGATCGTCTCCGCCACATCCTCCGGATCCATCTTCTCCGAGAGCGCGGTGAATCCTGAGATGTCTGCGAAGACGACAGTCGCTTGGCGACGGTCACTGGCCCCTATGTTTGGTTTGTCGGCAGCCACGAATGCTTCGAATATCTCGACACGGAGTTACTCAATCTCGGACAATGGCGCATATGACTTCTCGTCGCAATACCGGGCACTTAAGCGATCCGACGTGACTCCACGGTGAGCGCGATAGTGAGCTCGAAAGTGCGCCTCGCAGTAGCATTCTCTGCGGTCCTACTCTCGGCCGCCGTCTACACGCTATGCTTTCCGCCATACGACCTGCGCACCCTGGCAACGGTCGCGCTGGTTCCGCTTCTGATCGCCGCGAGAAAACAAACCCCGAGTCGAGCCGCCGGCCTAGGCGCACTGTGGGGGTTCGCCTCAGCCTGGGGAATTACTTACTGGCTGCCGACGACGGTCTCGGTCTATTACCACCAACCGTACTGGCTCGGACTGCTACTGTTCACCGCCGCGACCGCCGCGATGGTCGCATTCGAATACGCGCTTGCCGTCGCCGCATACGCATGGGCCGCCGCGCGACTGCAACGTAGTCTGCCCTTCTTCGCCGCCGGCGCCTGGGTAGCCGCGGAGTTCACACGAACGCAACTGCTTACCGGGAACCCCTGGGGTTTCCTCGGGTACTCGCAGGCCGTACTTGCGCGCGAAGTTTCGGGGCTCGATGCGCTTGCGCTCGCGCTCGCGCAGGTTGCCGACATCGGCGGCGTCTATGCCGTGACGTTCGTGCTCGTCGCAGTGAACGCGGCGATCGCCGACGCCGTCTGCCTACGCGACCGCCCGTCGACCGGAGTGTCGGCCGGAGTATCCGCCAGAGTATCCGTAGTGCTACCGGCACTGACACTACTGCTGGTTACAACCGGCTACGGCGGCTACCGGCTCGCAACCCTAGAAGAAGCGCAAACAGCCGGCAGGCCGCGCGCGACGCGCGTTGCAATAGTCCAGCCCAATCTAGATCTCGGTTCGCAGTGGCGCGAGGATCTGTACGGGCAAAACCTGGTCGAAATCCTCGAGATGACTGCCGACGTACTCGGCGCGAAAGCCGGTGCGCGCGCCGAGCAGACAATCCCACTCGTCGTCTGGCCGGAAAACGCGATGACGTTCTTCGTCGCCGAGGAACCGCTGTATCGAGCGGCGATCGCCCGCCTTCTCATCGACTTCGACGCAACGCTGATCGCCGGCGCGCCGCACGTCGAGCGTGGCGAGAGCGGCAACCACGAGTACTTCAACAGCGCATTCGTACTGGCACCCGATGGCAGCGTCGCCGGCAGGTATGACAAGACGCACCTGCTGCCGTTCGCGGAGTACTTTCCCTTGAGCACCGTGGCATTGCTCAATCGCAGCTTCGGACGGGTACGACAGTTCTCTGCGGCTAGTGATCGGCCCGTTCTCGAGACACCGGCGGGCCGCGTCGGAACGCTGATCTGCAACGAAACAATGTTCGGTAGCCTCGCTCGCAAGCGTGTTCTCGCGGGCGCCGAGCTACTCGTCATGCTCTCGAACGATAGCTGGGTGGGCGATCCAATGTATGGACGCCACCAGCTCCAAATGGCGATCATGCGCGCGATAGAGCAGCGCCGGAGTGTCGTGCGGTCTTCGACGTCCGGTCCGTCGGCGATCATCGATCAACGCGGTTGCATCGAGACGATGTCGCAACCGAACACCGAAGCGACGCTGCGTGGCACGGTGCGCGCCGGTACACACACCAGCATCTACACGCGCATCGGCGACGCGTTCGCCTGGGCGTCGCTGCTGACCGTGATCCTCGTCGTCGTCGTGGTACGACGACGCGAATCGAACGTCGGCCTATAGACTCAGCCGTGTCCTTGTACGACGCTACCACTGCATGAACGACGACGAGCGGGTGCAATCCCACCAACAACTGATGACCGGCCAAGCGTGGCGCGATTGGTGCGATCGCCTCAAGGATGTAGGCGACAGCATCTTGACGGAACAGTACCCGCAAGATCCGCGCGGTCGAGCCGAGGGATATCGATTCCTCACGCGCCTGATCGTGCACGCCGTTTCGATGGAAATAGAAGCGGCCGACACTCAACACCCACGGTTCGTACGCTACGAGACACCATTCAACCAATGGGGCGGGCCGAATCCCGACAATATCTACCTGCGCGCCAATATTGATCCGTCGGCGACGTATCGCGTGTGGGGCAACGTGGCCGGAGTGCGCCAGCTGATCGTCTCGCTCAACGAGGGCGATATGCAACTCGGTGAGTTCGGCGTGTTCTCGGAACACTCACTCGACCAACTCGACGTCGATGCCGACGAACAGCTCGAGCTGTGGATATCGCCGCAGCCACAGGCCAAGAATTGGCTCGCATCCGACCCGAAAGCGCGCCTGCTGACGGTTCGCATCTATCAAAGCGATTGGGATGGCGACGGCGCTCACCCGATTCACATTGAGCGGGTAGGCAACGAAGGCGCGCCTCGGCCGGCACTCGAGCCCGCCGATGTGACCTACGGGTTGGAGAGATCGGCGCGATGGGTCGAGGCATCGGCGGCGTTTTGGAATCAATATACGAGCGCGGGTTGGCAACACGCCACGCCCAACGTCGCCGCCGAAGCGCGCCCGGCACCGGGCGGCGCAGACAACATTTTGTACGGTGCTTGTTTCTGGGAATTGACCGATGACGAAGCGCTGGTCATCGAGTGCGAGAAGCCGGACGCGGACTATTGGGGATTCACGATCCACACGCTCCCATGGCTCGAGTCGGGCGATTTCGCCGAGCGTCAAACGAGTCTGAGTGGCCACCAGGTACACGTGGACCGTGACGACCGCGTACGCGTGGTCTTGTCGCACGACGATACCGGCACGCCGAATTGGATCGACACCGAGGGACGACCGCGAGGATTGCTCGTCTATCGTTGGGTATGGGCGCGCAACAATCCGCTTCCGACGTCGCATGTCGTTGCTGCTCGGTCGGTTCGCGAACACGTTCCCGGCGATCACCCACGCGTCGATCCGAGCGCGCGCGCACTACGACTCTCACAACGCCGCGAAGCGGCCTGGAATCGATTTCTCTAGACACTCATGAGCTGGACGCCGCCAAAACGCCCGCAATGGGTCGAGCGATTGATCGCACACGGTGAAGCCGCCGGCGGTCCCGAGTACTTGGTTCCGCTCGGCGTGGAAGAATTGCTCGACGCGGTTACGGGCCAGACCGGCCTCAGCGACTTCGGCGACGGCCCGTGGCGCGAGCCGTTCGAAATACTGGTCGAGAGCCTTTGCAGCGAATCGAATCTGCACTTGCTTGGACGAACCGTCGCACGCACCGAGATTCTCGGCTGCCTCCGCTCACGCCTAGAGCTCACGGAGCTCTGGAAGCGTCGGCCCGAGATTCTCGACGGTCCGATCGAGAAGCCGGTGTTCATCGTCGGCAGCCCGCGCTCGGGCACATCGATCCTGCATGAACTCATGGCCTGCGACGGCGAAACACGTGCGCCGGCGTTCTGGGAGATGCAGTACCCGGTCGCAGCAGCGACGGGGCACGATCGCGGCGACATCGCCGATCTCGTGACGCAGTTTTGGCACGACATACAACCTGAATACGAGACAATGCATGCGAATTCGGGGTTCCTCCCGAACGAATGCATCTTCATCACGAACCACGCTTTCTTGTCCGACCATTGGTCGGGCAATCATTGCATTCCGAGCTACGAACGCCGGTTGATCACGAGCGACCACCGGTCCGCGTACGAACTGCATCGAAAATTCCTACAAACGCTGTGTAGCGGGGGAGGCAGTCGGCGCTGGCTGCTGAAAGCGCCGAGTCATTTCTCCCAGCTGCGCGCACTGTTCGCCGTCTACCCCGACGCGCGCATCGTGCGCACGCATCGCGACCCGCTGAAGACCCTGCCATCGACGATCAATTTGATGGGCACGCTCAAATGGATGCGGTGCGCGAGTGTAGACATGAGTGCGACGCTAAATGCGATGCCGCCGGGTTACGCGGCGCTATTTCAGATGGAGATGGATTGGCGCCGCGACGGCACGCTTCCCGATGCGCAATTCATCGACGTGCATTTCGACGATGTCGTCAAGCAGCCGGTAGACACGGTCCGCGAAGTCTACGACCAACTCGGATGGGGATTCGGCGACGATGTTGCCGCGAAGATCGCCGACTACGTTGCCAAAAAGCCGAAAGGGTCGCGCGGCGTACATCGCTACGCGCTCGCCGACGTCGGCCTCGACGCCGCCGAGGAGCGGCGTCGATTCTCAACCTACACGGCCCACTACGGCGTTCACGAAGAGAACGACTGATGGCTGACGACTAACGCCTGACGGCTGACAAAGGACGATCAGTCGTCGAGTACCGCGCTGGCTTGAATCTCCAAGCGCAGCTGCGGCAATACCAAAGACGATACCTGCACCATGGTCTGTGCCGGATAGCGATCACCGAAGAACTCGACGATCACCTCGGAGATCGTACGCGATTCCGAGATATCCGTCGTGTACAACGTCAGGTGCAGGACGTTCGGCAGCGATGAACCTGCGGCTTCCAAGACACCCTTGAGATTGGTAAGCGCTTGGCGAGCCTGCTCACGGGCTTCCGGCGGAATGTGCATGTCTTCGACGCGCACGCCGACTTGGCCGGACACTTCCACGCGATCACCGGCCACGACGGCCTGTGAGAACTTGAACGCGTCACGAATACTCTCGGTCCCTTCCGGGTCGATCATCTTGGTCTTTGGCACTGTTGCTCCTCCGGCAGTACGGGGTCGAGGCGGCGCGAGGGCCGCAGGGCTGCGCGACCTTGCTACGCGGACGCGGCCGCTATGGCCATACGCCCCGTGCACAGTCGCGGAAAGAGGCCGGCAGCGCCAGCAGGATCCTGCCGGATCCAGCTGGATCCGGCAGACTCGTACAGGCTCGCGCAAGCTTCAGATAGCTAGTCGAGTTGCGCCTGGAACCGGTCGGCTTCGTTGCGTTTGAAAGGCGCGGCGTACGTTGCACCGAGGCAGGTACCGTTCGTCAGATTACGCAGCTCGGTCGTGACCGTAGCGGTCGGTGACAAGGGCAATCCGGAAATGTCGAGATTCGCTCCCTTGCCCTGCACCTTGGCTTTTGCCTTGCCGGCGGCGCCGGCCTTGATCTGCACCTTTTTCAGTCCGTCGGGGGTCAACGCTTTGTCCTTGTACTTCAGCGTCGTACCGGCCTTGAGCTCCCACCCGCTGCCTGACGGGGCGAGCGCGCTCATGAAGACTTCCGGTCCCGATCCGTTATCGACCAGTATGCACAGCGCAACGTCGTCGCTCGCGGTGGGATCCCCCAACGTCGCAATCAGAACTTCGGGCGCACGCCCCCACTTCCACGACAGCTTATCTTTCGAGCCTTTGTCGGTGAGCTTGATCGACGAGCCGCGTGATCCCGGATCGGGAATCACGCAGGCGGGATCAGGCGCAGCAGAGCCGTTACAGGTGCCGAGACCGTCGCAGGTATCAACGACCGTGCACGGCTCACCGTCACTGCAGACCGAGCCCGCCGTCTCGAACGCGCACAGCGACGAACAACAGTCGCCGTTCGCAGTGTTGCCGTCGTCGCAGATCTCACCCGCCGTGATGATTCCGTTGCCGCAGGCCGTGAACGTGCAGTTCGAATCGCAACCGTCGCCGTCGATGAGGTTGCCGTCGTCACACTCTTCGCTGGCGGCGACGTTGCTGTCGCCGCACTCTGCGAGTTCGTCGGCACCGACATCGACCGCAACGCCGTCCACCCGCACATCGCCATCGATATCTTCGGTCCCTATCGACGCCGCCGCGAGCGTGTCGCCGGCGTTGACGGCGGGAGATCCCAACGTGAGGTGCAAATCGCCGCTGCCGGGATCGACGAGCTGCGGATCTACGAACTGGCTGTTCGCGTCGTTTCCCGTCCCGGACTGCCAGGCGGCGAAGCCGTCGTAAAAGTCGTCCTTCCAGGCCCATTCGGACGTGGCCGCGCCGCCGTTGCTGAAGTAGAGATTGTAGTCGACGACGTTGCCGGTATTGGCTGTGTAGTAGTTCGTGATGAAGACGTTGGGCGCGCCGGCGACCATGATGTTGTTCTCAATCACGTTGTTGCGCGTGTCGTACTGTACGAGCAGCTCACCGGAGCCCGTCGCGTCGGTATCGTTGTGATACAGGGTGTTGTTCACGACCACACAGTCCTCGGTACTTCCGCGGTTCGTGTCGTAGCCGCCCATCGCGATGCCCGTGAGATGGCTGTTCGAGATGAAATTGTTGCGAACGATGATCTCGCTCGTCGCCTTGCCGTTGTGCTCGCTGGCGATCTCGACGCCGATATTCGAAAGATCGATGGTGTTCTTTTCGATGACGATCCGTGTACCGCCGTCTACGTAGATGCCGCCCGCGGACCGTTCGCTGCCGTAGGCCGGGTTCCCTTGAGAGTCGATGTTGTAGACGAGATTGCCCGTGACGAGGCCGTCGCGCGCTCGGTCCAACGCATCGGGGCAGCCGACGCACTCGCCTTCAAACCCGATCAGGTCGATGCCGATGTTGTTGTTGTCGTGAACGGTGTTGTTGGACACGACGAAATTCTCGACGTTTCCGTTCAAGACTACGGACTCGCTCCAGCCGAGAACGCAGTCGCGGACCGTGTTGCCGTCAAGAAGAATATTATTGATCGAACCCGCAGCGCTCGTGCCGTAGGCGGCGATGCCGTGGGCACCGCAATTTCCGCAGCCGTTGTTCTCGATGTCGTGTACGTCGTTGTCGCGCAGTTCGATGCCGTCGGCTTGCCCACGTACCCAGATACCGGCGGGAAAATCGGATCCCCCCGAAGCCTGGTAATTGCGGATCTCGAAACCGACGACGTGGATGTAGGACTGGTCTTCGATGTAGACGAGCCCCGTGATCCCACCGACCGCGATCCCTGACCCGTCGATCACCGGCGAATGCCCGGCGGCGGCCTGCAAGACGATGGGATTGCCGGCCGTGCCGCTCGTCGAGAAGGTAATGCGCTCGTTGTAAACGCCCGTCTCGACTTCGACCGTGTCGCCCGCAGCCGCGGAGTCGACGGCCGCTTGGATCGTCGCATGATCGTTCGGGACATTGATGAGCGCCGCCCACGCCGCCGGTGAAGCGACGACCGAGACGACTGCGCCGACGATCAAGAGGATAAGTCCGATGAAAATAACGCGCGGGGCTCGCGGGGTTTGCATGAATCGCCTTCCTAGTCCGTGGTCGCTGGCTGGATCGCGCCTACTCGGTTCCCCCCCACGAAACGGCCAAGCTGGAAGTCGCCACGATGGCAGCACCTAGCGCGTCAGTCTAGTGCCAATCGCCCCGATCGAGGCGAGTACTCCGATTGTAGGCGCTTGTTGTAGGCGCTTGCTGTAAGCGCCGGCGGATCACCGACCAGCTGCGACCGCCACGTCGATCTTCGTGCCGGTCTCCGCCTCCGACACCTGCCAGAGTTTTCGAATGCCGCTCGAAAGATCGAACACGCGAAGGATCGGCCTTCGCACCGGCGCACCGTTGTTCACGAATCGCGGCGCGTAGAATTCGCCACCGCGGGCGTTGGGATCGGTTGCAGCGCGAATCTGCGGCATTGCGCCCTGCGCCGGTGTCATGCCGGTACTGCCGGCCAGCACGTGAAAGAACCGTTGGCTCAGGCCGCCGTGGGTAGCGTCAACGCTGGTCGCCTGGAGTTCCGTGTTGGACAAGCCCGGGTGCGCGACGAGACTAGCGATCGACACCTTCGCCGCGTCGAACTCGCGTTGCAGACCGATCGCAAAATGAAAGTTCGCAAGTTTCGACTGACCGTACGCCTTCCAAGCACCGTACTTCCCTTTCAGATGCGGATTGTCCGGATCGACGCTCGTGCCCATGTGATGCGCGGTCGATGTGACCGAAACAACGCGTGCCGCGCCGGCGCGAAGTAACGCCGGCAGGAGTTCCGCCGTCAGCACCCAGTGACCGAGATGGTTAACGCCGAACTGCAGCTCAAAGCCGTCGGCCGTTTGGCTCTCGGGCGTCGCCATGACGCCGGCATTGTTGACCAGAATGTCGATGCGATCGTGGGCAGCGAGAACGGACTGCGCCGCCGCGCGCACCGACGCCAACGACGCCAAGTCGAGCGGGACGATCTCCAAGCTGGCGGAAGGATGCACGCTACGAATCTCAGCTTCGGCGGCTGCCGTCTTGCGTGGATTGCGTGCCGCCATGACGACATGCGCGCCGGCGCCCGCCAACGCCTTCGCCGTTTCCAACCCCAACCCACCGTTGGACCCGGTGACGACTACGACGCGACCACTCTGATCGGGAATATCCGAAACGCTGTATGCCATGATCGACTACCTCCGGCCCTGCGATAGGACGGCGCACTGTCTCACAGCGCTCGCCTCCGCTCAAGGGGTCGCTCAGACTCGAAACCCACGAATCAGCTGTGCGACCGCCCTGTCCACCGTCTTGTCGGCCCGCCCAGACGCTTTCTTCGCAGCAGCGCCTGACGACGCCATGCCTGACCAGCGGTGCAAGCCGGCAAGCGCAGCCTCCGCGAGTGCGGCATTGAGAAACCCCGCCGCCAGATCGACCGAAACAAGTTCAATCTCCCCTGCCGCGGCCGCACGCCTGAGCGCCGCCTTCATGACCGCCAGGCTGTGCCGATTTTCGATGTCTCTGGCGCGCAACCACCCCAGGACCTGCGGCCCTTGGTCGAGCAGGATCGTGCCGACCGCGGGATCACGCGCCTCGGCGAGCCAGGCCAAGCAGGCGATCACCAACTGTTCGAGAGGTGAACTCTCCGCCGTTCGCGCACGCAGACTGCGGGCGCCCGCCCTCTCGATCGCGGCGGCCGAAACGCGCTCAAATACCGCCTCGAACAACGCCTGTTTCGTTGGAAAGTGATGGTAGAAGGCACCGCGGCTGACCCCCGCCGCCGACAGAATCGCCTCGGTGGACGTCTCCTCGTAGCCCGCACGGACGAACAGACGATGCGCGCCATCCATCAGCCGCCCGCGGGTCGCCTCGCGTCGCTCTTCTTGGGTTGCCACGCCGACACTTTACAGACTACGTGTCGGTATGTTAAGAACCGACGCGCAGTCTGTAAATAGGAGTTCCACCATGCCCGCATATCCCGAGACCTTCGACCACATGATCAACGCCTGGAACGAGCGCGACCCCGAAAGGATTCGCGGTCATCTCGACCGCGCCCTGTCCGACGATGTCGAGTTCTGCGATCCGCAGCATCACACCCACGGCATCGACGAGTTTGAAGCGATGGTGCGGCAGTTTCGCACCGACCTACCCGACGCGGTTTGCGCGCGCACCAGTGGAATGGACGCGCATCATCACCTCTATCGCTACGCGTGGTCGGTCAGTGTCGGCGACGAAGTCCTGGTTCCCGGCTTCGACGTTGCAGCGGTGGATTCGGCGGGCAGGGTCTGCCGCGTCGACGGTTTCTTCGGTCCGTTGCCCGAGCCGACGAGCTAAGCCACTCAGTACCGCCGGGCGCCACAGAGCAGCTACGCGAGATCCAGGTAACGCGCGAGAATGCGCGTTGCGAAGTTGTCGGCGAAGCTGAAGCCATCCATGTGATCGCCCGCCTTCTCGCGAATGTCGGCTAGTCTCGTGATGATGGCGCCGTGACGAAACGACGCCCAATGAATCCACCAGGTCATGTCGTCGAGCTTCACGCCTGCACACTCTTCGTAGTGCGCAATACATTCTTCATCCGACGGGACGTCGGAAAGACGCGGCAACTCGACCGCGTCCGAGAAGAAGACCGGAAAGAATAGAAACCACCCCAGATCCTGTTCGCGCGGCGCGAAACTGGCCATCTCCCAATCGAGCAACGCCGCCGGACGAAAACCGTCTTCGCTGAACATCGTGTTGCCGAAACGCGCATCGCCCCACGAGAACACACGCGACGACGGCTCTGGAACATTCGCCATCAGCTGCTCGAGCGCGGTCTCGAGTAGTTTGTGCGTCCGCCCGTCGAGGACCCACTGCAGGTAGTTGGTGTAGTAGCCGATCTCCTGCTCGAGTCCCGCGCCCCCGAAGCGGCCGCGATCCAGAAAACTCAAGTCGCAGTCGGCCGCATCGATCGCGTGCAATCGCGCCATCGCTTCGATCGACGAGAAATACGCTTCGCGCTTCTGCTGCGCGTCGGCCTCGAGTAGAAACCCGTGAATCGTGTAGGGCGGTGAGTCGGGCGGTACGCGCCCAGCGATCGCATTCATCACCAGGAACGGCTGACCCAGGACGGTCGGATCAGATTCGTACCAAGGAGCGCTCGGCGACGGCACGCCGTGCGCACGCGCGACGTTCATACAGCTACGCTGCATTTCCATGTCGTAGTCAGGAAATACCGTGTCGCCGGTGGGCCGACAGCGCACGACGTACGTAGCGCTCTGGGCGCCGTCGCTTGCCGTCCACGACGCATCGACGATCATCGTCTCGCTCGAGAACCCACTCTCGCCCGGAGACCGTATGTCACCGATGTCCACCGAAACACCGCCTAGCCGCGCGCTAAGCCACGCGGACAACGCGGTACGGACGCGCTCGATCTCACCGGCATCCTTGCGCGGCTTCTCTGCACGCATCTCATCGGCGTCGGAACTCACAACGGGAGGTCGCCGATGGCCGACGCCAAAGAGCCGTGCTCCTTCCACGCCTTGATGGTGCGCTCTGCGATGCGCCACTGGTGCACTTCGTCCGCACCATCGGCGAACCGCGCCCAACGCGCCTGTTGCGCCATATGCGCGAGCGGCGTGTCGTGCGAGTAGCCGAGCGCACCATGCACCTGAATGGCGCGATCGATGATGCGGCCGAGCGAGTTCGCAACGAAGTGCTTCGCCATCGAGACTTCCGATTTGAAATCCTCGCCCGCGTCGATCTTGTAGGCCGCGTGCAGCACCATGAGTTTGCTCTGGTACAGCTCCATCGCCGAGTCGGCGATCATCCATTGGATGCCCTGCTTCTCCGACAGCATTGATCCATGTGAGAAGCGGTTGTTCGCACGCTCGACCATCATCTCGAGCGCCGTCTCGGCCTGTCCCAGCCAACGCATACAGTGCGCCAACCTCGCCGGTCCGAGACGCGATTGCCCGAGCAAGTGGCCCTGCCCGCGGCCGCCGAGCATCTGCTCGCGGTGCACGCGCAGGTTTTCGATCACGATTTCCGAATGACCGAGGCTTCCGTGCATGGTCGCGATTTCGCGTACGTCGTTCCATCCCTCAGTGGGAATCTCGATGATGAACGCAGAGTTGGCGGCCTGCGGAATCTCCGGATCGTCTTCAGTGCGCGCGATCAAAATCGCAAAGTGCGCGCGACGCGCACCGGAGATGAACCACTTGTGCCCATTGATGACCCAGTAGTCGCCGTCGAGTACGGCCTTCGTTTGAATCAGAGTCGGATCGGAGCCGGCCACCTCCGGCTCGGTCATCGCGAAGCAGGAACGCATACGTCCTTCGCACAGAGGCCGCAGATATTTTTCCTTCTGCTCGTCCGTGCCCCACTTCTCGATGGTATGCATGTTGCCTTCGTCGGGTGCCTGGCAGTTGATCGCCCACGGACCGTAACGAGCGCGCGCGGCCTCCGCCGATACCATCGCCAACTCGACGTGGCCGAGTCCCATGCCGCCCCAAGATTCAGGCATGTGCGGCAGCCACAATCCGCGCGCGATCGCCTCGGTACGCATCTTGATGATGGACGAGCGTATCGAGCCTCGATCGTTCTCGTCCGTGGCCGCCTCAATGGGCTTGACCACTTCCTCGACGAAGCTGCGCACGCGTTGTCGCAGCTCGTCGAGTTCAGGCGTGAGGGTGAAATCGATTGCCATTGCCAGCTCCTGCTACTCGGCCGAGTAGCCCATGATCGCTTTCACTTCGAGAAACTCCTCGAAGCCGGCCTCGCCCCATTCACGTCCGTTGCCCGACTGCTTGTAGCCGCCGAAGCCTGCAGTGAAGTCGGCTTGCGCACCGTTGATATGAACGTTGCCCGATCGAATACGCTTGGCGACTTTGCGCGCGCGCTCGATATCGGACGATTGAACGTAGCCGCTCAAGCCGTAGGGCGTATCGTTCGCAACCTTCACCGCTTCCTCTTCGTTTTTGTACGGCAGGATTGAAATGACCGGACCGAAAATCTCCTCGCGCGCGATCGTCATGTCGTTGTTGACGTTGCCGAACACCGTGGGCTTGACGTAGTAACCGGCTTCCAATCCTTCAGGCTTGCCGGCACCGCCGGTGACCACCGTCGCGCCCTCTTCGATTCCTTTCTCGATGAGTCCCTGAATCTTGTTGTACTGGACCTCGCTCACGACCGGGCCGAGCATCGTGCCGTCGGTGTTGGGATCGCCGACCTTCATGGCCTCGGCCGCCGCCTTCGCGATCTCGAGCGCGCTATCGTGAAGCGCTTCCGGCACGAGCATCCGCGTGGGCGCGTTGCAGGATTGCCCGCTATTGGTGAAGCAGCTTTGCACTCCGCCCGTGACCGCCTTTTCGAGATCGACGTCGTCGAGCAAGATGTTGGCCGACTTGCCACCGAGCTCCTGAGCTACTCGCTTGACCGTCTTGGCGGCGTTCTCGGCCACGGAAATGCCGGCGCGCGTCGAACCGGTGAACGACATCATGTCGACGTCGGGATGCGACGACAGCGGCACGCCAACGCCCGGACCGTCACCGTTGACCATGTTGTACACGCCGGCCGGGACGCCGGCCTCGTGCATGATTTCGGTCCAAATGTAGCCGCTGAACGGCGCCACTTCGCTGGGCTTGAGCACCATCGTGCAACCGGCGGCCAACGCGGGCGCAACCTTGCAGGAGATCTGATTGATGGGCCAGTTCCACGGCGTGATCATGCCGACGACGCCGATCGGCTCTTTGCGAATCAGCGTCGTGCCGCGCTTCTCTTCGAACTGATAGTTTTCGAGAACAGCGATGATGGTATTGAGATGGCCGAGACCGGTTGCGGCCTGCGCGACCTTCGACAGCCAATGCGGCGCTCCCATCTCGGTCGTGATGGCATCCACGAGATCGTCGTAGCGCGATTGGTAGACCTCGACGATTCTTCGCAACAGTGCGAGGCGCTCTTCAACCGACGTTTCGGAGAAGGTCTCGAAGGCCTGCTTCGCCGCCGCGACGGCCATGTCGACATCGGCTTTTCCGCCGAGGCTGATCTTGCCGACAACCTGAGCGTTCGCAGGATTGAGCACATCTAGCTCTTTCGGGGTTGTGGGCTCCACCCATTGTCCATTGATATAGAACTGACGACAGTCTCTCACTTTCGTACTCCTTTGCTAGTTCGGATCGCGGCCCGGCGCCGTGCCTGCTTCGGCGTCGCAGACCAATCGCCGTCTTTTGTCAGAAGCGACCGGCTAGGTCACGAAGACGTCGCGCGACGCGCTTGAAATTGGTTGGACATAGCTGCCCGGGCCCGATTATGTCGCGGCCGACGGGTGCTTTCCGGTCCTCGAGGGCCCTGCGGAGTCCGCGGCCAATAGAGCAACCGGGAGGCCACGAGCATGACCACGACGGCATCGAGCAGCGAAGAACCAAAGAAACCCTTCCATCTTCGGGGTAATTACGGACCCGTGAGCGAGGAGGTCGAGTCGTTCGATCTTGCGGTCGAGGGCGCCATCCCTGCGAGCCTGAACGGGTTCCTCGTGCGCAACGGACCGAACCCCAAATCCGGCGAATCACCTCACTGGTTTTTCGGGGACGGCATGTTGCACGCCGTTGAGTTCGAGCGCGGCAAGGCAAAGTCGTATCGCAATCGCTGGGTACACACGCGCAAGTATCTCGAAGGCGCGTCGGGAATCGACATGGAAACCGGCGCGGTCGACCTCACGGTCGGGCCGTCGAATACACACATCTACCCCCACGCCGGCAAGTTGTTCGCGCTGGTGGAATCGAGCTTCCCGGTCGAAGTAGATCGCGGCATGCGTACGGTCGGGGTTCACGACTTCGACGGGAAACTCAAGACCGCGATGACCGCTCACCCAAAGACCTGTCCGGCCACGGGCGAGATGCACTTCTTCGGCTATGCGTTCACGGAGCCTTATCTCGTCTATCACTGCGTCGACAAGAACGGCCGGCTGATCAAGAGCGAGGCGATCGAAGGTGCCGGGCCCTCGATGATGCACGACTTCGCGATCACCGAGAATTTCGTCGTGTTCATGGATCTACCGATCACGTTCAATCTCGAGAGCGCGATGAGCGGATCGATGCCTTACCTGTGGAACGACGACTACGACGCACGCGTGGGCGTGATGCCGCGAGGCGGAAGCGGTCGAGACATCAATTGGTACTCGGTCAATGCGTGCTACGTTTTCCATCCGTTGAACGCATACGACGACGGCAACACCATCGTGATGGACGTCTGCCGCTACGAAGACATGTGGCGCGGCGACGCCGCTGCGTTCACGCCCGCACACCTGCATCGCTGGACGATCGACCGCGTCGCCGGGACCGTCGCGGAGCAACCGTTGGATGACCGCGAGGTCGAATTCCCTCGCATCGACGACAGGGTCACGGGCAGGCCGCATCGTTACGGGTACGTCGCACAGTCGAAGAGCAGCGTCGCGAGCGAGACCACAGCGCTCGTCAAGTACGACCTGAAAACCGGCGTCGCAGCGACGCACGAATTCGGCCCCGGTCGTTCACCAAGCGAAGGCGTATTCGTCCCCGACTCGGATGCTGCCGGCGAAGACGAAGGTTGGTTGCTCAGCTACGTCTACGACGCCGCCGAGAATTGCAGCGAAGTGGCGATCTTGGATGCACAAGATCCTACGAAAGCGGCTGTGGCACGAATAAGGCTACCCCAGCGCGTTCCATTCGGCTTTCACGGGTGCTGGGCTCCGCCGATCTGACCACCGCTACAGACTCGCGATGTATTTCTGCATGCGCGGCCCGATGACTTCGCGCAGATGCTCGATGGTATTGATCGGTCGCATGGGAACGTCGATTGCCGCCAACAAGCCGTCTTCGTTGACCGTGATCAGATCGATACCCTGCAGGTTGTGGCCGTCGACTTGCCCGGCGAACTCCAACGCCAATTCTCGCCCCGACCGCCATTGTCGGCGATAGGTAAAATCCTCGATCGTTTCCAGAATCAGTCCCAGTAAGAACGCAACGAGCTCTTTGCCATCGAGCCGATTCCAGTACGGCGGCGCGCCCATCGTCACGTCGTCGGCGAGAATGTCTGCGATGGCCGAAACGTCCTGCTCGCGCACGATGCGGTGCCATTCATCGAGAAAGCGGTCTACTTCGGGATATTCCATTGGCTATAGCACCTCGATTTCGACCGGCACTCCGGTCATGAACGCCTGATTGGACAACACGTCATAGCTGTCTCGACCGATCGGCAACAACGCGTTCGGGTTGGAGCCGGGCGTCTCGCGCGCGTAGCGCATGCCGGACGTCTTCGCGTTGCCCCAACCGTGAGCCATCGCCACGACACCGGTCATCAGTGCGTCGTCCGCTTTCACCGCAACCTCAACGCGACCGTACTCGTTCGCTAACGCCACGGTATCGCCTTCGGCCACGCCGCGACCGGCCATATCGTCGGGATGCATGTAGAGATAGTTGCGATCTCGCCCCGCCCTCTTCATGCCTTCGAGGTTCGCGTACCAGCTATTGTGCATGTTGTGCTCACGACGTGAGACGAGTTTCAGACGGTCCGTGCCCTCGGCGTCCATCTGCGCAAAGAGCGTTTCACAGCGCTCGAGCGCGCCGGCGAATGCAGGCGGACAGCAATCAATCTTCTTGTCGTCGGTCTGAATGCGCGTTTCGAAGAAATCGCCTCCCGCCGGCGGGTCGCCGTAGACGTGCCCGTGCGGCTGCGCGCGCACCTGTTCGAGAGAGACGCCACGGGTCGCCATCATGTGGTCGATGCGCGACCACAGCAGCTCCTCAGAGATCTCTTGGCCTGGATCTCGGCCTGGATCTTCGACGGCATCGAAGACCGAACGCAGTCGCATCTCCTTGGCGATACGGGCGAAGATCCACCATTCTTCTCGTCGCTCGTCACGTGGCAGCGCGACGCGCTCAGCGAACTGCACCCAGGGCTCGTGCTGCACACCGAGACCGGTGATGTTGATGTCCTGGCGCTCGAACTGATCGGTCGAGGGCAACAAGTAGTGCGCGTACTCGCCGGTCGCGTTGCGATACAGGTCGACCACGACGAGCAGCTCGAGCTTCTCCATTGCTTCACGCAGTCGTTGTTCGCCGCCGATCGCGAGCACGGGATTGCCGGCCGTCACGAACAACGCTCGAATCGGGTTTTCGGCGTCCAGGATGTAGTGCGACAACAAGTTTCCGGGCAGATCGCCCTTTCGCACCGGACCGAACTCGCCGTCCACGAGCGAATCGGCGAACGCACCGCGACCTGCCTTCGCGCGCTCGTAGAAACCTACGGGAACGACGTTCCCGCCGGCGCGATCGAAGTTACCGGTCACGAACGAGAGCATCTGCACGAGCCAATAGCACAGCGTTCCCTGTCGCCCCATGTTCACACCGGTAGACATGTGCACCGACGCAGTACGCGCTTGGCTGAACTCGCGCGCAATGCGTTTGATCGTGCCGGTGTCAATCCCGGTAACGCCGGCTACGCGCTCCGCTGGGTAGCGTCGGACGAACTGTCGCAGCGCATCGACACGCACGCCGTGCCGGCGGACCGCGTCGTCATCGAACCCGCCGATGCGGTCGATCTCGTGGATGAGCGCGGCCAATAGATACACGTCGGTGTCGGGACGAATGAGAAGCGCGTCGCCACCGCCCGAGTCCACCGACTCGATACGCCGTGGGTTGACGAAGTAGACTTTAGCGCCGCGTGCCCGCGCCTTTTTGAGTACGCCGATCGGGTCGGCAATCGACATGAAACTCCAATGGCTCACGCGTGGATTGCAGCCGAACACCAACAACATGTCGGTGTTCTCAATATCGGGGATGGGATGAATCGTGCTCGACCCGAACACGGCCTGCCCACCGGCAAACTTGTTCGCGCAGTCCTGTGTTCCCGAATTGAAACCGCGACGCAGTCCCGCCTCACGGAAGAAACTGAACATGTGAGGGCCGCACAACGTATTGAAAGCCGTTGGATTGCCGACGTAGTAACCGACCGAATCGGGACCGTACCGATCGATCAGCGCGCGTGTCTTGCTCGCGACATCACCCACGGCTTCGTCCCAAGCGATGCGATCGTACGCGCCGCTCTCGTTGCGTCGCATGGGGTGCGCCAAGCGATCGGGATCGCGATGGATATCGACACCGGCAATACCTTTGTTACACGCGAACCCCTTCGTCACCGGATGATCGCGATCGGGAGAAAGCTTGAGAAGCTCTCCGTTCTCGACTTCGGCAATGAGGCCGCAGGCGGGCTCGCAAACTCTGCAAAACGTGTGGATGGTTTCGGTTGGCATCGTTGCTTCCTTATGACGCTCGGCCGCAATCGGTGCCTTTCTCAGGCGGCAGCGGCGCAGGCCGGCCTCGGTTGCGCGCCTCGTATGGCGCGGCCCGAAAGTGCAGCACCGGTGGGCTGTCCCTCGCGGAACGCCACCGTGCCCGAGACGATACTTGCCGTGTAGCCATCGGCGCGCTGGATCAGTCGTTTTCCGCCGGCGGGGAGATCGTAGACGATCTCGGGCGCGTACAAACGCATGCGGTCGAAATCGATCACATTGACGTCAGCTTTCATGCCGACCGCCAACAGACCGCGATCGTGTAGGCCGACGAGCTCCGCGCTGTCTCGCGTCTGCTTGCGAATGATCCACTCGAGCGGAAGCTTTTCGCCGCGTGTTCGGTCGCGCCCCCAGTGAATGAGATGCGTCGATGGGAAGCTAGCATCGCACAGTACGCCGCAGTGCGCGCCCGCATCGCCCAACCCGAACGTCGTGTGCGGGTGCGTGAGCATGCTGCGTACGTCGTCGAGACTTCCGTTCATGTAGTTCATGATCGGGAAATAGAGAAAGGCCTTGCCGTCGTCCTGCGTCATGATGTCGAGAATCAGCTCGCGCGGATCGCGCCCTTCGCGCTCGGCGCGTGCGGCGATGCTATCGGACGGATCGGGCTCGTAGTTGGGCGGATCGCCCATCTCGTACATCTTGTGGAAGCTCTCGACCAAGAAGGCGACGATCGAATCGGGATCGATCTCGGGTTTCGGCTCCGACAAGAGCCGACGCCGCCACTCGGGATCGCGCAGCGCAGCAACTTTCGCTTCGAGCGGGAGCATGTAGATCTCGCCCATCGCCTTGTAGAAAAGGAACGGATTGAGCGTCGTCGTCAGCCCCTGCAACACACAGGTCGGCCGCGGCGGGACCTGCCCTTTGATCGGCAAACCGCGCTCGGCGGCCTCGGTAATTCCCGACAGGACCTTCTGCCAGATCTCCGGATGCCGGTCGTCCTGTTCGATCGTCATCGACATCGGCCGGCCCGAGACCTCGACCATACCGCGGATCATCTCGAACTCCGGCTCAAAGTCCCAGTAGTCGGCGATGAGCTGGATGACTCCCTTTCCGGTTTTGCCCATCGCGGCGGCGATCGTATGCAGCTCGAGGCGCTCGGCCTTGAACGACGGCGTGTGATTGCCGTCGCGATCGCGATGCTTCTCGGTGCGCGACGTGGAGAACCCGAGCGCCCCCGCGTCGAGTGCTTCGGCAACGAGCGCCGCCATCTGATTGCTATCTTCCTGCGTAGCCGGCTCGAGACGTGCCGCGCGTTCGCCCATCACGTATCCGCGTAAAGCACCGTGCGGCACCTGCATCCCCACATCGATCGATAGCGGCGACGCCTCGACCGCCGCGATGAACTCGGGAAAACTCTCCCAGTTCCACTTGATGCCTTCGGCGAGTGCGGTACCGGGGATGTCTTCGACGCCTTCCATCAATCCGATCAACCATTCGCGACGTTCGGGCTTGCAGGGAGCGAAACCGACACCACAGTTCCCCATGATCACGGTAGTAACGCCGTGACACGTCGAAGGCTGTAAAAACGGATCCCATGTGACCTGCCCGTCGAAGTGCGTGTGAACGTCGACGAAGCCCGGCGTAACGATCTGTCCTTTGGCATCGATCTCTTCACGGCCGGCCGTGGTGACCTCGCCGACCGCGACGATGCGGTCACCGTCGAGAGCCACATCGGCTTCAATCGGCGCCGTGCCGTTGCCGTCGAACACCGTACCGTTTCGGATTACCAGATCGTGCATGAACAAAGCTCCCTTCGGCTTACCAGAACGCGGCTTACCAGAACGCGCCGCCGTCAGCCGAGGAGTCTACGCGCATGAATGCGGTTTGGCCAAGGAAGGCACAGCCCGCCTACTCCCAGCTATGGCCCCACGGCAAATCGGCAGCGACCTGCCGACCACCCGCGAGACTGTACATGCGTGGAAAGCTGCCGGTGGGCTCGAGTTCGCCGCGCTTCATCGCCAGTAGCGTATCGCGCAGCTCGACCACGTCGTCACGAGCCAATTCCGGCATGCCTGGGGGATCGAGCCGGTGCGCCGTCATCACACGAGTCTCGTCGCCGATCTTCTCGAGCACGCTCACCGCACTACGAAGATAATCCCCGAGGCTGGCCGTGGGAACGAACGCGTACGTCGGACCCTCGGTGATGAAGTCGCCGACGAAGATCTGATCTCGATCGCGATCGTACAACGAGATCGACTCGCGCGTATGACCGGGAGTGTGTAGCACCTGCAACCGACGCCCGCCGAGATCCATCTCGGAGCCGACCGCCAGCCATTCACCGACATGCAGGTAGGGACGCCGGAAGCCCTCGACGAAGCCGAGATGCTCGGCCGATGTAGGACGCAACACTCCACTGTCGGCGCTGCGCTCCCTGAGGAACGGCAGATCGACCAAGGCGATCTCTCCGAAACTCGTATGGTTGCCGATGTGGTCGTAGTGCAAGTGCGACGGAAGCGCCGTAACCGGCAACATCGTCAGATCCCGCACGACGGGAACGATGTCGCGCACCCCGGGACCACTATCGAAGAGTACGGCGCGCTCGTCACCAACGATCAGGTAGTTGTAGTTGCGGTCGTGGTAACGCGGCTCACCGATCGCGAAGGTATCGGCATCGATCTGCTGCACCGTGAAATAGTCGTCGAACCATCGCACGTCGCTCCCTTCATCGACCGGCGGATCGAGCGGGGGCACGTCGGTCGTGGCTGCGAAAATATGGACGAAGAGAAGACGCCTCGGATCACGACTCGCACCAAGCGCGACGGCTGCGATCAGAAGACTGAGAATCAATACCCGTCTGAGCATGGTCATCCTTCTTTAAGCGACCTTCGCAACCCTGACCAGCGACGGCCTCGATCGAGGCTGGATTTGCCAATTTTCATAAATCAAAACAGCAATTTAAAGACATAAGACAACACTGTTGTTGCTTTAGCGACGCAGCGTGCCATTGTGACCCATGGCCAAAGTCACGCCCTTTCGAAACCCGCGCCAGCGAAATCCCGCCGAGACGCGCGCTCTGATTCTGAAAACAGCCCAGGATCTCATTGCCGAGCGTGGTCCGGAGTCGCTACGAATCTCGGATGTCGCGCACGCCGCAGGCGTCAATCGCACGACTGCCTACCAGCATTTTCGGACACGCGACGAGTTGATCGCCGCCGCAATGGCCGCGTTCGCCGACACGATCAGCACCATGATCGACGAGAACCGCGACAGCCCCGATCTCATAAGAGACATGATCCGCTACCACGCCGAACATCCCGAGGTCGCTCGTTTGTGGATGTTCCAACTTCTGAGCGACGGCTCGCCCCCCGATCAGAGCGTCTGGGAGCGTTACCTCACGAACATCCGCGAACTGGCCGAAAGCGATCGAGCACAACCCGGGATCGACGCCGACATGCTCGCCGTCATTTTGTTGACCGCCACGATGAGTTCGCTGCTCGGCCTGCGCCGCTACACCGACGAAACACCCGACCGTGACAGCGTCGTCGAGCGCTTCACGAACGAGTTCCAGCGGCTGCTTCTCTACGGAGTCATGAAGCCTGAGCAATGGCCGGAGCTCGCGATGCGCATACGCACCGCCTCTACGAATCCCGCGGGCGCGGACCCGGAAGACGAAGCATCGTGAGCTTCCTGACTACGTCTTCTCGCGTGCTCGAACGCGCAATGACCACGCTTCTAGCCGGCTGCGTCGCGTACCGGCGCAGCGTCCTCGTCACAGTCGGGCTGATCACCGTTGCGGCTGCGATGCAGCTTCCCAACCTGCGGCTGGACCCTGACGTAGACTCGTTCGTACCGCTTCACCACCCCATCCGTGTGTTCTGGAGCGACGTCGAAGAGCGATTCATGCTCGGCGGCGAGGTGCTGATCGCCATCGTTGCCGATGAAGATGAGCCCGACGGCATCTTCACGCCTGAAACGCTGGGACTTATCGCGCAGCTCACAGATCGAGTCGAAGCGCTCCCATGGGTGATCGACTCGGAACTCTCGAGCCTGTCGCGTGCGGAAGCGATCATCGGGGAAGACGACTCGCTCACCACGTCGCGATTCTACCAGCAGATTCCCACCACCCAAGACGAAGCCAACGCGATCCGGCGCGCGGTCTTCGACAATCCCGTCTATCTCGATCGCCTGGTTTCGCGTGGCGGGGACATCGCAACCGTAGTCTTCAAAGTTGATCGTGAGGCGATGGACAGCGGCGGCGCGTACCAAGCGCTCACCGCGATGACCTCCGAGCTGGAAAGGCCGGGCCTACGCATCTTGCTCGCGGGCGAGCCGATGGTCGAAGCGATCTACGGACGACAGATGGCCGGCGATATCGCGCGTCTGATCCCGCTGACGCTCGCTTGCGTAGTCGTGCTCCTGTTTGCCTGCTTCCCGACGCTATCGGCTCGTCAACTCGGTTGGCGCGCAGCAATCGCTCTGACTGCGTTGCTGGCGTTCGGGTTCGTAAGCGGTCGAGCCGCGGCATGGTCCGACCCCGTAGTCGCGCTCTGCATGGCGATGCTGAGCGCCCCCGGAGTATTCGCACCCGCCGCGGTCGTCGTCGTCACGCTCGTATGGACGTGGGGACTACAGGCCGCGCTCAACGAACCCGTATACGTCACGGCAATCATCATGCCGCCGATCCTACTCGCGATCGGCTGTGCCGACGGCATTCATATTGTGGAACGCTACCGTGAGGTGCGAAGCCGCGTCGCCGACTGCGATCGCGCCGTCGTCGAAACGATGCAGGGGATATGGCGGCCGGTGATCCTCACGTCCGTCACCACGGCCGCCGGTTTCTGCGCCCTCGCAACGGGTGACATGACGGCCTACGTCTCGCTCGGGCTGTTTACCGCTACCGGCATCGTCGCGGCCATGCTGCTCTCACTGACGCTGATCCCTGCGGTGCTCGCGAGTTGGCCCTCGGAGCGCACGAGCAGCGGACTGGCCGCGAGCTCGGAGCAACAACTCGGCTGGCTGGAGCGACTCGCCGACTTCGTCACCGCGAGTGCCCGGCCGGTAGCCTATTGCGGCGGTGCGATCGCGCTCGTGTGTTTCGTCGGCGCGCTGCGACTCCAGGTCGACTCGTCGTGGGTGCAGTCGCTCGCCAAGGGCACGCCGGTGCGCGAAGCAGATCAGGAACTACGCGCGCGCCACGGCGGCACCACCGCGATTCACGTCATTGTCGACAGCGGAGAAGAAGACGGCATGAAGAATCCCGCCCTCCTGCGCGCGATGGACACCGTGTTACTGGAGCTCGGCAAGCACGAACAGGTCGGCGATACGCGATCGCTGTCGGAATACGTCAAGCGCATGCATCAAGCACTCAACAATGACGATCCGGCCGCGAACACGATCCCCGACAGCCGCGAGCTGATCGCGCAGGTTCTGCTGCTGTACTCGATGTCGGGCGATCCCGGGGAGTTCGACGATACCGTCGACTACGGCTACCGCGAGGCAAACCTCGTCGCGCATCTTCGCAGCGACAGGCTCAAGGTCATGGCCGATGTCATCGAAACCACCGATCGACTACTCGACGAACATCTACGGCCGCTCGGCGTCAAAGCCACGATCACCGGCTCGGCAATGATGCAGCACACCATCAGCGGCCTGGTATTCCAGGGGCAAGTCTACTCACTCGCCGCGGCAACGCTGTTCATGTTCATCCTACTCATGGGCATCTATCGATCGGCCTCGTACGTGTTCGTCTGCATGGTGCCGCCTGCGTTTTCGGGACTGGCCACGTTCGGCGTCATGGGCGCGTCGTCGATCACACTCGGCCCGACCGAAGCCGTGATCGCGGCCATCGCGCTCGGAATCGGCATCGATTATTCGCTCCACTTGATTGCGCGCATGCGCGCTGAAGTCAGTCGAGGAACGACATCGTCACGGGCGGTCCGCATCGCCGTCGCGACAACCGGCCGAGGCATCTTCTTCAATGCCACCGTCGTGTGTATCGGATTCCTTGTCCTGGCGTTCTCGGAGTCGCCGCGAAACATCGCGTTCGGTTTTTTGATCGCGGGGAACATGGTCACCTGCTGCATCGCCGCGCTCGTATTCGTACCCGCGCTGATCGAGCTGTGGTTCGAAGACGGCGACCTTCTCGACAACGAAGAATCGCTCGAAGGATCCGAGACGAATGCGGCCGGCGTGATGCAGGAGCTGGGCGAGCTAGCGAAGGTAGGCGATGTCGCAGACGCGTCCCGACTGTAGCCGGCTCTAGCTGCCCAATCCCGAGAGCAATGATCGCGCCGTGCGCACGTCTGCGTCGGGCAAGCTCGCATCGACGTGCGAGAGCGCGTCACGGAGCAGTTCGGCCGCCTGCAAGCTGTCGCCGCGCGACGCAAGCGCGCGAGACTGACTTGTCGCAATCCGCAACTGCCAGAGTCGCGCGCCCTGCTGAGCGGCGCGCGCGGCCGCCGACGCGAATCCGGCGAGAGCCGAATCGATCTGCGCTTCGGCCATGGAGCACTCCGCGTGCAGCCGTCGAATCTCCGCTTCGTAATGCGCCTCGCCGGTTTCGTCGATGAAACGACCGGCTTCCACAAGACGCCTGCGCGCACCGCCCACGTTGCCACCGGCGAGTAGTGCCTCGGCCAGCAGGCCCAGAAGCATGGACTCGTTCCAGCGGTCTCCGTGGGCCCTCCGTGCTTTGAGCGCCGCTTCCATCTCGGGAATATCGGCCGAGATCACGCCGTCGCCGGCGTGCCACGCGGCATAGAATCGCGCCAAGGGCGCGAACGCCTCAAAACCGTTCTCCAGCGTCACCGCAAGAGCGAGTGCTGCGGTCTCGGCACCGCTGTCGCGATCGCGCCGAAGAATCGCAGCGTCGGTCGCGCACAGGGCAGCATGCGCCAAATCTCCGGGACGCCCGTCACTGCGACCTGCTTCGAGCGCGCCGTCGACCATCTCGCGCGCCTCTTCGAGGCGTCCCATCAACGAAAGAACGATCGCGAGCTGCGATCGCACCATACGCCGGTGATTGTAGTGAGCGGACATCGAGGTGCGGCCATCGTGTGTCAACGCGGTCGAGAGCACCTCGTGCGCCTGTTCGAGACGCCCCAACGATGTCGCGGTGTAGCCCGCGTATAGCCCCGCAGGCGTGGCCATCTGAGACATCGAGTGCTGCGCCAACTCGAGTAAGACCCGCGTGTACTCAACGCTGAGATCGAAGCGTGCGCGCGACAGAGCGTTGATGGCCAAGCCGACGTTCGCCGCGAATTGCCCGCGGCTCTCACCGAGCGATTGGGAGCGGGACGCGGCGCGGCGAAAAGCGACTTCAATGTCGGGATCGCTACAGCCATTGGATAGTACGAGCATCGAACCCAAACGGATCGACAGCGCTGCGTCGCGCTGGGCGCGGTCAGCCCCTTTGGGCAGGTGCTCGAGCCGGCCGAGCGCAACCGTGAGATGCTGCGCGGCTTCGCGATAGGCAAAGCGATGCTCGGCGTTCTCAGCCGCCTTCACACAGTAGTCGATGGAGCGAACATCGTCGCCCCCTCGAGCGAAGTGCACGGCAAGACGCCCGGCGAGTTCGCGAAGACTCCAGCCGGTTGCCGTTTCTAAGGACCTTGCGAGCGCGAGATGGCCATCCACATAGCTCTGCGGTGCGATCTGCCCACGTACGGACCGGGCATACGCCGCATGCACGAAGGAAAAATCGGTCGCCGTGTGTGTCTGAGGATCCGCGTGCTCGTCGAGTGGGCAAAGTCGTTCGATGAGTGAACCGTCGCGTGCAGCACGGCGAAGTAAGCGCTCCACGTCATCAACGTCTCGATCCAACCCGGTCGCGAGTGTTGCTGCACTAAACGGATCGCCGACCAAGCTCGCCAGCTCGACGACCGCCCGAACATCGACGTCGAGCAAGTCCAGTTCGGTGCGAACCGCGTCACTCATACACGCAGGCAGCGCGAGACCGCGTGCAACTTGATCGACCGCCAGGCGCAAGAAGAGCGGACTCCCTTCGGTACAATCTCGTAGCCGCCGAGCCATCTCTTTGCCGTTCGCCTGCGTGCCGACACCGCGTCCGGCGACATACTTCTCAGTGGCCGAAAGATCGAACGCATTCAGCGAAATGGCCGTCGTTCCATCATGGCGCAAGAGCGTACGCATAGACTTCACATCCGTGCGTCGGAGAGTCGCCACAATCAGCAGACGAGCAGGATCGGCACACGGCGAAGGCCGACCGGTGGTCATGGCTTGCCCGGCTTGCGCGGCTTGCGCAGTTTGCGAAGGTCGCGCAGCCTGCGCGGGTTCGGCGACCGCAGGCTGAAGGTGGTCTGCTAATGCGCACAGAAAATCGAGAGTCGCTTGGTCGGCCCAATGCAGGTCGTCGAGGATCACGACCAGCGGCAACGCCGCCGACAGCCGTTCCAGGAGATCAATCCCTTCGCGCTGCATCCGCGTTGCGGTTGTGCCATGAACCGACCGCTCGAGTGCCGAATGTTCGTCCGGTCCGAGAAGCCACGGCAACTGCACCCGCCAAGTCGGCGCGCACTCGCGCAACATGAGATCCGTCGTCGAGCGGTGCCTTCCGCGCGCCAGTTTTCCCAATGCGGTGAGCACGGGCAGGTACGGCTCCGTACCACCGAAGTCTTCGCTACACGCGCCACGGGCTAGCAGGATTCGATCCTCGTCCAACGTTCGAACGAAGGCATCGACGAGCGCCGTCTTGCCTACTCCTTCGTCGCCCGACACGAACACAAGATTCGGGTTGCCCGCCGCCGCATGGTCGAACGCGTCGGCGATTCGTTGCAACGCGAAGCCACGCCCGACGAGCCCGCTCTGTGGATCCATTGGGTCCATTGGGTCCATTGGATCCGTTGGATCCGTTGAATCTGTTGGATCCGTCGAATCAGCTAGATCATGGGACGGCCGGTCGGCGACTGGTTCCAAGCCTACTGCACCGTTGTCTCCCCCTGTTCTCATCTCCGTATGCTTCCCTCGCTCGCGACTGTAGCCCCGGGGCCGCAGCGTGACCACACCTGCGCGTCGGAGAGATTCCATCGGCCATCGGTTCGCATCGCAGTTCTCGGAGTTTGCTGAATTTCGCCTCGTTGCTAGGATTCGCCGATGCTCGCGCTTCGGTCCGGCAACATCATTCCTTCGTTCGCACTAACACTGGCACTGGGTGTGGTCGCCGGCATGGCCGCCGCCATCCTCGTGACTCCGCTCGCATACGCCGACAACGGCGACTGTTCTCAGCCGTCAACGCAGGGGCAGAGCCCGACAGCGACCGACTGCCTCTTCATTCTGAGAGCCGCGGTGGGCAGTGAAACTTGCACGCCGGAATGCATCTGCGCTCTGAAAGGAACACTACCGATCACAGCCACCGACGCACTGCTATGCCTCACTAGCGTGGTCGGCACACCGGTCACGCTAGCGTGCCCCTGCGGCGGGGGAACCGGCTACACAGCCGAAGCCCCCACGTTCATCTCCACCGTCGAGATCCCGGTCGTCGATCTATCAGGCGACGAACCGGACATCCCCTGCTGCAAGGACTTCGGCGAGATTTCGCGCGATTTCATCGAGGACGGCACCAACAACATCGATAACGTCCTCGCCCTACTCGCGTCCTTGCTCGATGCCATCGGCGAACGGGACATGAACGCGTCGGTGAACGGCCAGATCGAAAACGGCAACCTCGTTCTATTGCTCGACCATCAGGGAGTGAACCCGACAGCGACGCCGGACCCTTTCGAACTCGTATTCCTGCGCGGAGAGTATGCCCAAGGTACGCAGTACGCAGCGGCATCGATTGGAAACGGCGAGTTCTTGATCGACCCCTCGAGCTTCGAGCCCGGCACCGAGACCCCAAACGTAATCTTTCCGACGGCGAGCTACGACGATGACACAGTGACCGCTTCGGGCGGCGTCTTCGAAACGATCATTCCGTTCTCGGGCAGCTTGGTCGAGATCTCGATCAACGACGCTGAGATCGACGGCATGCATTCGGGCATTTCAGACGACGGTCTGGCGTACGAGGCGGCTACCGTTTCCGGCTACATCGCACCCGCCGATCTGATCACCGCGATCAACGGTGTCATGGCGAGCAGCTCCTGCGATTGTCTGGGCATCACCGGCCCGATCTTCACTGAAGACGGCGGTGTCTGGTCGGCGACCGGTTGTCTCGCCGATGCGGAGTCGCTGTGTACGCTCCCCAATGAACGCAACTGCGTCGTCATCGGCGAACTCTTCGACTTGGACGACGATGACGCCGTCGGCCTGTGCGATCTGATTCCGGATGCTCTATTCGATCTGGCCGATCTCGATCTCGACAGCGATACCGAGACGTTCGAAGGCATGTCGGCGAGTATCAATTTTACCGGAGCGGAAGGCTCCATATCCGGCATTGTTCCCGACTAGCCGCTTGGTCGCGTTGCCGACCCTGTGAGCCGATTTTTCCTATTTCTGTTCGAGCGAGCCTGGCTCTCGCACGCACTGGTCGCTGTCGTCAGCGTATCGGCTGCTCTCGGGCTTGCGCGCCTGCGCTTCGACGACGACTATCTCAACCTGATCCGATCCGACGCCGGTGCGTTTTCCGCGCTCGAACGCGCGCACAGCGATTTCGAAAGCGAAGTCAACGACCTCTCCATCGTGATCGATGCCGCCGAGATCGTTAATCTGGAAACGCTCGAGGCGCTGCGGGAATTCGTACGGCTGCTCGACGAGAACGATCACGTAGACTCGGTCGTCTCCATCTTCGACGCGATACTCCCGTTTCGTGTCGGTGCGATCGCGCAACCACAGATCCCGGAAAGTCTCGACGCGAGCACGAACTTCACCGCACTTCGGTCGAGCCTTACCGACAACCCGATGGTCGTCGGACAGCTACTCGACCGCTCCGCAACGACGACACTAGTCGTCGCTTCGCTAGTGCCTAGAGCGGACGGCAGCTTGCCGATCCACACTCTCGACGCCCGCCTCGACGAAGTCCGCTCGCTGGTCGAGCAGGCCGACCTCCGGCGATATGCGCGCGTGCGCTTCACGGGGCCGCCGGCGATCCGATCGACTACTGTAAAATCGCTGGCCGCAGATCAGTTCTTTTTCGCAGCGACAGCCCTCGTACTCGCCGTCGCTGTCGGCCTGTTCTTGTTTCGTTCTTGGGGCGTCGTGATCGGCGTAGCGGCTCCGCCCCTCGTCGGCGTTATCTGGACATTCGGATTCATGGGTCTCGCGGGCGAGCCCATCAACCTGATCAACGGCACCATCGCACCGCTCCTACTCGCGATCACCATCACGGATACGGTGCACTTGGTGAGCGAGATGCGCGGTCGCCGACTGAAAGGAAGCAACAAGCGCGCCGCGACCGTCGAGACGATCGCGAAACTCGCGGGGCCCTGCACCCTGACATCCGTCACCACAGCAATCGGGTTCGGCTCGCTGATGGCGGCCGATATCGAACTCGTTCAACGTTTCGGTGCCACCTGCGCAATCGGAGTGATGTGCTGTTTCGCGGCAGTGATGATCCTCACGCCGCGCTGGGCGAGTACACGCTGGAGCGATCCGCTCGTAGATAGGGCGATCGTGGTGTCGGAACCTCGCCCGCCGCAGTGGCTGTCGCGCCTGTGGCAATACCCGCGTCCTACCTTGGCGATCAGCTTGGCGGTGTTTGCGACCATGCTCATCGTGTCGAGCCGCCTCGAGACGGACGTACGCGCCACCACCGAGTTGCCCGCAGGCACCGAGGCGTTCGAAGCGTTTCACCATATGGAAGAAGCGTTCGGCGGAATGTTGTCGGCGCACGTCGTGATTCGATGGCCGCCGAGCGAGCGAGTGACCTCTCCTGTGCTGTGGGAACTGCTCGCAGAAGTACACGACGCCGTGACCGATTCGATCGACGGTGCATCGCCTTTCTCCGTACTGAACATTCAAGCCGCCGCGAGCGGCGACGGCACAAACCCGCTCGGTCGGGCGCTGCTGTTGGGAATTACGCCGAAGCGGATACTGCGACGCCTCGTCGAACCGCGAAATCGCAGCGCACTCGTGTACGCGCGTGTTCCCGATCTGGGAGCGCGCGCGCTCCTCCCGGTGTTCGACCGACTGAACGAACGCTTGCGCTCGGTCGAGTCCCGCTACCCGGGCTATACGCTCGAGCCGACCGGCCTACTACCGGTGCACGTGCGCACGATCGATCGACTCGTCGCGACCTTGGCGCGCAGTTTGTTCGTGGCGATCCCAGTCATTTTTCTCACGTTGATGGTCGCGTTCCGCTCCGCGCGGTTAGCGGCCGCAAGCTTGGTGCCGAACGGACTGCCGCTCGCAGCGATCGCGACGTACCTCGTCGTGACGGGTGGACACGTCGGGATCGCCGGTGCGCTGTCGTTCACCGTCGCACTCGGTATTGCCGTCGACGATACGATTCACTTCATCGATCGATATCGTCTTGCACGCCGAGCCAAGCCGGGATTCGAGGCTGCGACCGAAGCCTGGTCTTCGCTTGCCGGAGTGATGCTGGTCACAACCGCGATTCTCACAGCCGGATTCGGCTCGCTCGCGTTCAGTGATTTTACGGGTCTCCGCTACTTCAGCGGACTATCCTGCTTGGCGCTGGCGGTAGCCGTGGTCGGCGATTTGGTCGTCCTGCCAGCCTGGCTCGTCTGCGCCGAGAGTGAAAAAGATTAGCGTGGGCGCCCGTAGGTCGGGAAAACCAAGTCAGCGAAACCAAAATCCTGTTGCCATGCCTTCCGGATTTCACCATACATACACAATCGACCTTTCGAACTAGGTCCCGGGACTAGGGGATGTCCCGTACTACTGACGATTCTCGACCTGCGCCGGTCTGAACCCACCCGCCGCGTGCACGCCGATGGGAGCGCCCTATGTTCTCTGAAATCAATGCCACTCGACGCTCGCTGATGTCGCGTATTTTCACTCTTGTCCTCGTCGTGATTGCGGGGGTCGCATTCGCGACGACGGCAGCGGCGATGAATCCGCCGGCGGTGCAGACCTTCTACGTGCCGATCCCGGAGGACCAGGGATTCGATACCTTGAACTCGATCTATCCGGGCCCCGGTCCCTGTAGTTCCGGATCGGGCGGGGTGAGCAGCCCGATCTCGACGACGGTCTCGATCGCCATCGAGTTCGCAGGCAGCTATGTCTACTACGATCAGTGGGAAGACGGCGGCTACGACGCCGACATCGCCAACCCGTCGAACATCTACAGTTCACCGGGTAACCTCAGCGGGACGCAAGTCTGGGGAGACGGCGACACGACGAACGGATCGGCTCCTGGTTATCCGGGCGACGTGTTCAGCGACGGCGACATCATCGTGCTCGCCAACGATGTCCCCACCGGCTCATTGATCACGATCGATTTCGACGGTCGCGACAAGATCGCATCGACTTCACCTGTCGCCATCACGCGCGCACTTTGGGGCACCGGCACCAGCACGCTGCTCGCCGGTGCGGTCGAAGTGTACGACACCGGCGACTGGGGAACGCAGTACGAGTCGCCGGTAGGCGAAGACACCGGCTCTCAGCTCGATATGTTCGAATATACGGGCGTGACCATCATGGCATCGACCGACGGCACGACCGTCGACATCGATGCCGATGCGAACGGCATCGCCGAAACGTCGATCATGCTCGACGAGGGCGAAAGCTACCACGTTGACGGCGGCGTCAACGAAGGCGCGACCGTCTCCTCGACGGCACCCGTGCAAGTCGATCTGGTTACGGGCGACATCTGCGCCACCTACGAGTCGCGCTTCTTCACACTGCTACCAACGAATTCATGGTCGGATAGTGCCTACACACCGGTCAGCACCCACAGCGGCGATCCGACCTACGTGTTCGTCTACAACCCCGGCCCCGGCTCGATTACGGTGAACTGGGAGACGACATCCGGCGCGCAGACACCGCTGGTCATCGCCGCGGGAACATCAGCCCAGGTCGAGATGACCGACACCGAGGGCGCGCGCTTCTTCTCCAACGGCGCAGCGCCGTTCTTTGCAGTCTCTGCGATCGACGCCGAGCCTAGCAGCAACAATCATACACACGACTGGGGATTCTCGCTGATTCCGGCCTCTTCACTCACCCAACAGGCCTTAGTCGGTTGGGGGCCAGGCAAAGATCCCACAGCGGGTGGATCGGAGAACAGCGCACCGGTCTGGGTGATGCCGGCATTGCTGGCCGGAGGCAGCGGCTCCGAGCCTTTCGACATCTGCGTGGACTATGACGGCGACGGCGTCGGCGGCCTGACCGACCCGTTCGGAAACGACTACGACGAACTACTGCAGCTCGACGAACTCGAGCCTGCGATCGTGTACGACACCGACGGCGATCAGACCGGCATGGTGTTGTATGTATGCGATGGTTCGGATGCGCGCATTGCCGTCGTATGGGGGCAAGACCCGAACACAGCCAGCGGCGGTTCTCCCGCCATCGACCTCGGAACGACTATTCCTCCGCTACAGCGACTGGCCGCCGGTAAGGGCGTCGCGCTCGTTGTCGACCTCGACACCGACACGGAGATCGACCAAGGCGACACGCTCGAGTACACGATCGTCATTCAGAACGTCAGCCGCATCCCCGTCTCGGGTGCGAGCATCGAAGATACGATTCCGGCGTTCACCAGCTACGTAGCGGGCAGCACGGAGATCTACAACGGGACGACGACGACTCCGGTTGCCGATTCCGGCGCGACGCTCTTCCCGCTCGATGAAGGCGGGCTTGCACTTCCCAGCGTACCGGCCGCCGGCCAGTTGGAAATCAGTTTCCGCGTTACCGTCGACGCAACCGCAGACGTATGCGGTCTGTCGAGCATAGTGAACTCGGCCGACGTTGACGGATCCGAACAGATGTTCACCGTAACGGCGACCAGCAGTGTTCACTGCAACCCCGACATCCACGTTGAAAAGGCCACCAACGGTTCCGACGCGGATAGCCCGACGGGCCCGGCCATCGCTGACGGTAGTGCCGTCACGTGGACGTACGTGGTTACGAATCCCGGCGATGTACCGCTGGACGCAATCAGCGTCACGGACGACCAGGGCGTCACGGTCACGCAGGTCGATCTCAACACCGATACGTTCAACGACGGCGACCTCGACCTCGATGGTCTGCTCGATCCGGGTGAGTCGTGGCTCTACGAAGCCTCAGGGACGGCAACGCTCGGCCAATACGCCAATATCGGCACGGCGCAAGGTAGCCCCGTCGACGAGGGCGGCTCGCCTCTCGATGATGGCGACGGAACCCCGTTCCCCAGCGAAAGCGACGACGATCCGAGTCACTACCTCGGCGTACCCGCGATCAATCTGAGCATTACGAAGATCGATCTATCCGATCCGGTCATTGCGGGAGGCGCGTTCAGCTACCAGATCACGGTTGGCAACGCCGGTCCTTCCACGGCCACCGGTGTCGTCGTAACCGATACTCTGGATCCGAACACGACGTACGTAAGCAATACCGGCGGCTGCTCGCACCTCGCCGGGGTTTTAACATGCGCGCTCGGATCGATCGGCGTGGGCGGGTCCGTCAACTTTACCGTGACCGTGACGGTGGGTATTGGAGCGCCGACGGCCGGAACGAAACAAGACGATCCCTGCGACGGATCCGAAGATATCTGTAACGATGTGTCGGTAACGGCCAATGAGACCGATAGCGATCCGAGCGACAACACCGATGATGAACCGACGAACGTGGTCGAGTGCCTCGTCAACGGCGACTGCGGTGATCTGGTCGGCTGCACGACTGACGCCTGCGTGGCCAACGTCTGCGTGAACACGCCGGTGGACGCCAATTGCGACAACGGCTTGTTCTGCGACGGCGTCGAAACTTGCGACCCCGTCAGCGACTGCCAAGCCGGAACGCCGGTCAATTGCACAGACGGCATCGGCTGCACGGTAGACAGCTGTGACGAGGTCGGCGACGCCTGCGTCAACACACCGACGAATTCCCTGTGCGACGACAGTCAATTCTGCAACGGCGTGGAGACTTGCGACGCCGTCAGCGACTGTCAGGCCGGAGCGCCGATCGACTGCAACGATGCCGTCGGGTGCACCAGCGATGCTTGTGACGAAGTGGGCGACGCCTGCGTGAACACGCCGGTCGACTCCAACTGTGACAACGGGATGTTCTGCGACGGCGTCGAAACTTGCGACGCGATCAGCGACTGCCAAGCTGGAGCGCCGATCGACTGCAACGACAGCGTCGTGTGTACGGCCGACAGCTGCGACGAAGTCGGCGATGCCTGCGTCAATACACCAACCGACTCGCTGTGTGACGACAGTCAATTCTGCAACGGCGTAGAGACCTGCGACGCGATCAGCGACTGCCAAGCCGGTGCGCCGATCGACTGCAGCGACGGCGTGGTGTGCACGGCCGACAGTTGCGACGAAGTCGGCGATGCCTGCGTCAATACGCCCAACGACTCACTGTGCGATGACAGTCAATTCTGCAACGGCGTGGAGACTTGCGACGCGGTCAGCGACTGCCAAGCCGGAGCGCCGATCGACTGCAACGACGCCGTGGTGTGCACCGCCGACAGTTGCGACGAAGTCGGCGACGCCTGCGTCAATACGCCCAACGACTCGCTGTGCGACGACAGTCAGTTCTGCAACGGCTTGGAGACCTGCGACGCGATCAGCGACTGCCAAGCCGGAGCGCCTATCGACTGCAACGACGCCGTGGCGTGCACGGCCGACAGCTGCGACGAGGTCGGCGACGCCTGCGTCAATACGCCCAACGACTCACTGTGCGACGACAGTCAGTTCTGCAACGGCGTGGAGACATGCGACGCGATCAGCGACTGCCAAGCCGGAACGCCGATCGACTGCAACGACGCCGTGGTGTGCACGGCCGACAGTTGCGACGAGGTCGGCGACGCCTGCGTCAACACGGCAACCGATGCACTGTGCGACGACGCGACGTTCTGCAACGGCGCCGAGACCTGCGATCCTATCGGTGACTGCCAAGCCGGCGTCGCGCCCGACTGCAACGACGGCGTGGCCTGCACGGTCGACATGTGCGACGAGGGTTCGGCCGCGTGCCTGAACGGCCCGAACGACTCGCTCTGCGATAATGGCGCGTTCTGTGACGGCACCGAGACTTGCGACCCGCTACTCGATTGCCAGATCGGCGCACCGGTCGATTGTGACGACGGCTACGACTGCAGTCTCGATAGTTGCGACGAAGCCGGCGATATCTGTATGAACGACGACACGGTCTGTTTCTGCGGCGACAGCTTGCCGGGACCGGGCGAACTCTGCGATCCACCAGCGTCCGCGGGCGGAGATCCGGCCTGTACTGACGACTGTCTGTTCATCTGCGGCAACGGGATCGTCGGCGACATGATCTGTACCGCCGGACTGATCGGGAACGGTTGCGTGAACGACAGTGACTGCGACGTTGCCGGCGGAGACGGCGTCTGCGGTGTCGAACAATGCGATCCGCCGTCGTCGGAAGTGTGCAACAACATAATGGACGATGACGGAGACGGGCTCGTCGACTGCGCCGATCCTGACTGCTCCGAAGCTGTCGGACCGACGTGCGGCGAAACCTGCCAGTTCGTCAACGAGTGCAAGTGTGTCGGCCGAGACCCGGCGACCATCAAGATGAAGGACGCGCCCAAGCTCGATAAGTTCAAGATGCACGCGCGTGTGGATGTACCGGTCTCCGAGATCGATCCGCTCACCAACGGCTTCGGAATCCATCTGAGTAACGCCAACGGCGTGATCTATCAGGCTCAAATGCCGGGCAACATTCTCGAGGTGCGCACGTTCATGCGCTGGCAGTATAAGAACAAGCTCGCGAAAAAGGGGCTGGATGCGGCAGGACCGTACAAGGGCGTCTTCCGCCTCGGACTGCGCTATCGGAACATCGACGGTATCGACTTCTTGACGTTCCGTCTGCAGGTCTTCGCGGATCTATCTGCGGCGACGCTGCCCGACATGATCACACAGGTCTACGGATTCGACGACGTCGCCAGTCTACCGGCGACTTGGAACCAGAAAGGCAGTGGTTGGTCCTTGCATCAGAAAGACTACGAGCCTTGCGTGTACCCATAGGGGCGGCGCCCCGGCGTAGTAAGGAATCGCGCGGGTGCGGCAGTCATTGCGACCGCCGCACCCGCGTAGTCCATTGCTAGTCAGGTAGCGGACAATCGAGAGTATTGCCCAGTCCTACCGCGACGCCGAGCACGGTGAGCGCGTCGGTCGCGGTGATCATACCGGAATCATCGACGTCGCAAGCGCATAGTTCACAGCTCAACAACCCGACCGCCGCCTTGAGAATGGCCAACGCGTCGGAGGCCGTGATGATGCCTGCAGTCGTGAGCGCGGCCTTATTGGCCATATTGGCCCCATCCCCTACCGGATCGCCGCACACGCAGGTAGGTTCCAGATCATCGGGGATTTTCGCACCGATCGCGTAGATTCCGTTGAACGTGCCGGGATTGCCGTCGGTGAAATCGCCCTGCCCCAACATCGTGGCGGCGCCCGTAGTCGCGTCGATCGTGTACAAATTCTCGAACGCGCCGACGAGGCCCAGTTCGTCGTCCCAGGTCATGCCTTGGATCGTCGTTCCCAGATCGCCGACGAGCGTCTCGGCTCCTGTGGCGGGATCGATGATGTAGAGGTTGTTATCGTTCACGGCATCGGCTCCCTCGCCGGAGCCGAATGGAATACCGGCGCCATAGAGCGTCTGCGTCAACGGATCGTATGCAAGCGCGACGATCATGACGTTGCGTGATGCTTGTCCGATCGCAGTGGAGACACCGGTGGTCGCATCCACCGTTGCCAGCACCGTGCGATGCTGCGAAAACCCCAGGCTCGATACGTAGATCGCATCGCCTATCACCGCGAGCCCTTCGACGGCCGGCGCACCGATCGCATTACCGCTCACCCGGGTCGCGGTGCCGCGCGTGAGTCCCTCCGTCTCGATCGAAACGAGGTAGTAGTCGGTAAGATTGCCGTTATCGAGTTCGGTGGCGTAGAGCGTATCACCCATGAAGTCGGCGGAGTAGATTCCGCCCACTGCGCCGAAGCCGGGACCGTACGCGGGATCGCTGTGCGCGACCGTGCCGTCGTCGTTCAACCCAATGAACAGCTGGTACGCCGGTGTCGATGCCCGCACCTGAGCGGCGTAGATATCGTTGGTCGGGGCGGCGCCTCCCGCGTGCGCGCCGCCGACGAACATCACGCCTGCGAGCAGACCGGGAAATAGGGGGGACGTGAGAAATAGGTGCGCAAGCACGCGTCCTAGATGGCGATCTGGCCGAACTAATCCGTTCATGGGCGAACCTTAGCGAGCGCGCCGCCGTGAGAAAACGCCCAGAAGACCAGGCAATGGGCGGGCGGAAACGGATCGACCGGCCGAGTGACCCTGCCAATCCTCAGGGTCACTCGGCCGGCTTCCGCGTCGATCTTCTCTAGTCGACCACCCAGCACTCGCAGTAGTCCCTGCTCGCACTGCCGACCGAGATCGTCGTGATGACACAGGTCTCGTCTTCGTCGTAGCACGCACCGCCGCAACTCGGCGCATTGCTGACCTCACACGGAGCGACGCACTCGCACACGTCCGTTTCCACCGCGCAGAGTTCTCCGAACGAGCATGTACCACCGCACGTCGGCACACCCGCGTCGAAGCAGGTTTCCTCCCCGCCCTGGGTCGGCGCGCAAACACATCCGCTTGCCCCGTCGGACCCGCACAGTGTCGGTCCGCCGCTGGGCTCGTTTTCGCAGGTGCCGTTGCAGGCCGGAGCGGTTGCAGCGCTACAGGCCGGCTGTACCGGCTGCGCGGTACACTGACAGCCACTGCCGCCGTCTGACTCGCACACGGCGCCCACCGCGCACTCGCCCTCACACTGCGGGCTCGAAGCATCCTCGCAGAAAGATACGCCGGCAGGCAGGCATTCACAGATGGCGATGGTAGGCAGTCCCGTGGGCGAGACGTTCACCGAGGTGCAGATCGATTCAGGATCGTCAGACGCTTCGCAGCTGCCGCCGCAGGTCGGCGCCGCGCCGGCCTCGCAGGCATTGAGGCACGAACAATCCTCGGAATCTTCCGGGTCAACAACACAGGTCAGCCCCGGGTCCTCGCACTCGCCGCCACAGCTAGGCGCCTGAGACTCGAAACACGGAGTCGGTCCACTGCCGCACGTAGGACACGTGATCGCGACCTGCTGACCGACCGCCGAGGCGAGCACCGTCAACGCATCGGTAGCGGTGTTGGAGCCATCGTCGTTGACGTCACAGACGCACAATTCGCAGACCTGTATGCCGACCGCCGCGCCGAGGACGAACAACGCATCGGTCGCAACAGCGGTAGCGCCGGTGCTAGCCGGCTGACCGCAATCGCCCTGATCGGCGTAGGCCGGCGAGAAAGAGAAAACAGCGACCAGCGCGCTCGAAAGCACAATACGAATAACGGGACGGGCCATCAGCCACCTCATGGGAAGTCTCAACGACCAAAACGACCGCTGGATCCACCCACTGTAGTGACCGGACGACCGGCCCTCAATAGTCGCGAGGCTCTTTCCTCAATCAGTTGGCAGTCGCGCAGGAACCTTGACGCGGGTCTTCAACCCGTCGGTATCGAAGCGGTAGCCGCCGGCCCCCGCTGCGCGAGTAGCGCCTGCTTACGCAGCAATAGCTTCTTCTTATACCGCGTTTGAACGATATCGGTCAGCACCAAGACACCTATCACGAAGTAGAAGGTTGCTTTGCTCATCGGATGGATCGGGTAACCCGCCAACTCGAGATGCGCGAGATGGCCCCCTTCTCCCAACAACATGATGCCGACGACGAAGAGGATGAAGAGGCCGAGTACTTCATACATGCGATTCTTGTGTAGGAATTCCGAAACACGATCTGCGAGCCAGATCATCAGCGCACCGCCGATCATGATCGCCGTGGCCATGACGAGGAACACATCGGTGAGAGCCATCGCGCTGAGGATCGAGTCGACCGAGAAGACAGCGTTCATCAAGACGATCCATAGGATCACTCCGGCGGCCGAGGCCGGCTTCTTCCCATGGTGCTCGTCTTCTTCGAGCGTCATCATGTGGAGCACCTCTTTCGTCGCGGTGTAGATGATCAACACTCCCCCCAACAGCACGATAAGCGCGTGCAGATTGAACTCACACTGCAACGCGTTTCCGAGATCGATCGAAAACAGAGGCTGCTGGAACGAATCGATCAACGACATGAGCAAGAAGAGCATGCCGATGCGCAGCGCGACCGCGATACCGATACCGAGTCGGCGCACCGTCGCCTGGCTCTCCGCAGGCGCGCGCTTGGACTCCAACGAGATGTACAGAAGGTTGTCGAAGCCCAGAACCGCTTGCAGCAGAACGAGCATGGCCAACGTGAAGAGATTGTCGAGCGTAAACAGATCCATTGTGGTCGCCTTCCCCCTGGGCGGGGTGCTACTGATCGATTGGGGTCGCCGGTCGCGGATTCATGCGGCTGGGAACGTGAAATATGGCGTCTCAGTGAGCTGAAAGAAAGCGTCGTGAGCGCAAAATCGGGTGATTTGGCTGCCGATCAAGAAATCGCTTGACATATTTCGATATTTTGCCAATTATCGAAATATGGACAAGCAAGACGTCATCGCGGCCCTCGCCGCACTGGCACACGAGACCCGGCTCGACATCTTTCGACTGCTCGTGAGAGCAGGAAACGAAGGCCTCGCTGCCGGAACGATCGCCGAGCGCATCGGACTCGCGCCGGCGACTCTGTCCTTTCATCTGAAGGAGCTCAAGAACGCCGGCGTGATCAGTTGCCGACGCGACGGACGCTCACTCATCTACGGACCCGAATTCGGCGCCATGCAAGAGCTCGTCGGATTCCTGACCGCCAACTGCTGCGAAGGGCGCGGCTGCTAACCCCCGCGCGAACTGCGCTATCTGCGCTATCTGGAGGATACAATGCGATTCCAACTGGCACTCAACGTCAAAGATCTGGATCAAGCCATCGACTACTACTCGAAACTATTCGGCGTAGAGGTCAACAAGCGAAAACCCGGCTACGCAAACTTCGCTGTGGACAACCCGCCGCTTAAACTAGTCCTCTTCGAGCAGCCGGACGCCGAGCAGAAGATCAATCACGTCGGCTTCGAAGTCGAGACGACCGAGGAGGTCGAAGAGACGATCGACCGCATCGAGCCGCACGGACTCGTCAGTCAGATCATCATGGATGAGACCTGCTGCTACGCAGAGAAGAGTACGGTGTACTCGCACGACCCAGAAGGACTCATGTGGGAGTTCTACAAGCTTCGCGGCGACTCCGAGACGTTCGGTGCCGGCACGAAAGAAACTCCGGCCCCCGAGCGCAGTGCCCCCGAAGTCAAGTGCTGCGGACCGGGCGCCAAACTCTGAGGCCCTGAAAGCTCCCGGCTGATGCTTCCATATTCCCCGTGCGAAGCGCCATGCGCGGCGCCGCGGCACGTGCGCCCGTGCGAACGATTCCTCGGCCCGACCTGCGCGCCCTTTGCTACGCTCGAAAGAGCATATTTCTACGCGCGCATGCCCTCGCACTCCCTGTCGAGACGCACGGCGCGCGTCGCAAGCAGGGAGGCCTCCGCAGCATGTCAGCGAAGAGCAATCGCGTCGGTGTAGTCGCAACCAACTCTACGGACTTCGTCCGAATTCTGTTGGATTGCCTGGCGAGCAAACAAGTGGTCGTACCGCTACGATCGACCGACGACGAGTACCGAATCGAGGTCGCCGAAGTAGGCGAAGTGATCACGCCCGAGCCAGGCACCGGTTGGATGAACAACCGATACACGCCCACCGACGACGACAGTGTCGCGCAGGTCATGTTCACGTCCGGAACCGAAGGCGAGCCCAAAGGAATCGAACTGACGCACGCAGCGCTGGCCGATGTCGTGCAACGTCTCAATACGATCATGGAAGTCGACGACTCGATTCGCGAGTACATCGGCGTCCCCGTTCATCATTCGTTCGGTTACGGTCGCTGCCGAGCAGTGGCCGCAGTCGGCGGCAGCGCCTATCTCCCCGAGCACGGCTTCAACCCCTCGGAAATCGCCGAGATGCTCGCGCGCGGCGAGATCAACGCTCTGTCGGCCGTCCCCAGTCTGATTCGTGTGTTGCTGGCCGAGAAGGCGATCTTCGGCGACGAGGCCGCAAAACTGCGTTGGATGGAGATCGGTAGCCAGGCCATGAGCCGTGCCGAGAAAGAAGAAATCAAAGCGCTGTTCCCGAATGCGGTCATCGTCCAGCACTACGGGCTCACCGAGGCGTCGCGCACGACGTTCCTCGAGATCCACAAGGTTGAAGGAGAGCATCTCGACTCCGTCGGTCGCGCGTACGGGCGCACGAAGGTCCGCATCGCTGACAACGGTCGCGTTCAAGTCAGCGGCCCTCACGTGACAAGCACGATTCTCAAGCGCGGTGAGTCGTGGGATCCACGCGATGAAGACGGTTGGCTCGAAACCAGTGACAACGGCGAGATCCGCGACGGCTTCGTCTACTACATGGGACGTGCCGACGACGTCATCAACTGCGGCGGCATCAAGCTCTCACCCGACTCGCTCGAGGCCTCGATTCGCAAGCGCACCGGTGTGTCGACGCCGATGGCCGTTTGCCGAATTCCGGACCCCATGCGCGGAGAAGGAATCTTGCTCGCGATCACCAGCGATTGCCCGGTGGATCGCGCTACGCTGCTACAGGCAGCGATCGACACTTGCGCCGACTACAGCGTCAACGCTCGCAACGCTATTCGCCTCTACGAGGCCGACCAGCTGCCGGCAACCGCTACGGGAAAGATTCAGCGCAAGCAGCTCGCGAAAGAGTTCGCCGAGAGCGCGCAAACACATGAGACCACCGCCGTCTCATCGACCGATCGCGACGGGTTCGTCGCCGCAGAGTCAGCGGCGGAAAAGGATCTGGCCAAGATTTGGGAGGACGCGATCGGCATATCGCCCATCGGAGTCACCGAAACGTTTTTCGATCTCGGCGGCGACTCGCTATCGGCCATCAAGGTTCTGGTACGCATGGAGCGCGCAGGCATCGATGAAAACATCTCGAAATCGATTTTACGCGGTGCGACGATTCGTGAGGTCGTCGCTTCACAGAGCGGTGACGAGACAATCGAGAAGACCAAGGACGGATGGGGGCATCTCGTAGACAACGGGAGCGCGCAGGCAAATCTGCTCACGAGTTGCATCCGCGGCCTCCTGGTTCTTGCCGTCGTGATCGGACACTGGTCCGGGTTCGTCACCGATCGCCTACCGGAAAGCATGGCCTGGGTTCAGCCGGTTCTGGCGCCGTTCTTCGGTCTGGGAACGATGGGTTTCGCGATACTCTTCGGAGTCGGCCTCGGAAACATTCACCTGCCCTCGGTGAACTCGCATCCCGAACGCGTACGACAAGCGACGCGCACCGGAATGCTTCTCGTCGGTATCGGCATTGCGGTACGCGCCACACTGACGATCGCGGCAGCGCTACTCGACGGCGATACCTTCGGCGCTACCATGTTCTTCAATGCGTTCTACAGCGTACTGCTATTTTACTTCCTGGCACTGGCGAGCGTCCCCTACCTCCTGGCAGGAATCGCGCGCTTCGACGACCCGATCAAGGCGGCGCTCATATTCTCGGCCGCGAGTTTCGGCATGCACCACGTAGTGCACCTCCTGCTCGATCCGATTCACGTAGAGGGACTAGCCCAACTCGCAAGACTGAGCCTGGTCGCCAAATACGCCTACTTCAACCTGTTCGGCGGGGTGCTGTTCGGCCTGGCGGTCGGCGCGCACATCCACAAGACGCAAAACACCATCGACGGCCGCGTGCACTACCGCACCGTGGGAACCACGCTCGTAGCAACAGGAATGGTCCTGGCCATCTTCTACGGAGAACTGCCGCAGCTGTTCAGTTGGCCGTCGGCAAACATGTCGCTGTGGCGATGGGTGTTCTCCTTGGGCGTGGTCGTCACCGGGCTGCACATGATCGGGCAGCTCATCAAGAAAGGCGACGACGTGAGCCTATGGCTGCGTCGTCCGCTCAATCTGGCGGCCGTGCTCGGCCAACTGGCGCTCCCCGTCTTCGTCGGGCACGAAGCGGTTCAGCACACGAAGCACGTGCTGGTAGGTGTCGGAATGGCGCCGGGCCTGGCGCTCGCCGGCGTCATGGGGATCTTCCTGGCGGTGATGTACATGTCGATGCGGCGGGTGCACACCCTGTACTACGTCTAGATTCGCACGAGGTCGGGTCGCGCGTGACGGCGCTATCACGCTACAACTGGATCGGAGCGAGTTCGGCGTCCGTGACGCTCGCCGGGTCGAAGCCACGCAGCCGCGGCGATGTCGACAACCTCGGCTCGCAGTCGCGAGTGCGTGTCGCTAGCGCTCCGCTGTAGCCTTCGGCCGGGACGAAGCCCACGAGCTTCCAGTCGTCGGCGGCAGCAAGCGTAGGGTCGACCCACTGCAAACCTGCCGGTGCGTCCGCAGCGACGCAGACCGCGAACCGATCGAGATCGACGGACAATCCACACCCCAACGCTTTCACGAACGCTTCCTTGCTCGTCCAGCATTTGAAGAACGCTGCCGTAAACTGCGAACCGCTGAGAGGATCGAGTGCCCGCATCTCTTGCTCGCTGAAGAATCTGCGCGCGCTGTCCCGATCGGCGCGGCGACCCAGGTGCTTCTCGAGGTCCACACCGATGTCGTCGTCGCGATCGGTCACCGCGAGCAACGCCAGCTCGTGACTGTGCGACAAGTTGAAGCGCAACGAACGAGCACCGCAGAGTTCCGGCTTTCCATGCTCACCGAGATCGTAGGCAATCTCGCGAGGAGCACATCCCAGATGACGGGCCAGAACCATGCGCATCATGGCGCGTCGCGCAATGAAGCGACGGCGGTGCAGCGGATAGCGGAAGCGATCCGCACGCGCCGCTTCGACGTCGTCGAGCAGGCCGGCGAGGCGTGCCGAGAGGTCATCCGCCACGTCCAGCGGTAGCCTCCATACGTCTACACGGTCCGGCTCCATGCGGACGATTATCGCATACGACCTACCTCATTCGCCGCTCAACCGGGGGGCGCTGGATTCGGGGCCAACGCTCGATCGGGCGCAAATTCGGCCGGCCTCTAGTTAAAACGTTGACAATCGGCCACTAATCCAACGATAAAGCGTTGGGGGGGCTGCTGAGCCTCCTCCATTTTTCCGGACTTTCACGACCGGTGGGCAAAAGCCCACAGGAGCACGTATGCGGCATTCTCGCGCACTGGTATCGCTCGTCAGCCTTTTCCACCTCGCCTGCCTCGGATTGGCCCTCACCGCAGCACAGGCGCAAGCACAGAAATCTTTCATCACGTTTGAGAGCGGCTTGGTACGGCCCCTCGCGTTGTCTCCCGACGGCACGAAGTTATTTGCGGTCAACACGCCCGACGCGACACTGGAGATCTTCGATGTCAGCGTGGGCGGGATCACGAAATCCGCGTCGGTCCCCGTCGGGATGGAGCCGGTCGCCGTCGCCGCACGGAACAACTCTGAAGTGTGGGTCGTGAATCACCTCTCCGACAGCATCAGTATCGTAGACGTCACCGGCGAACCGCGCGTCACGCGCACGCTTCTCACCGGCGACGAACCGCGCGACATCGTTTTCGCCGGCGCTTCAGGCAATCGCGCGTTCATTACGACCGCGCATCGCGGCCAGAACAGCCCCTTTCCGCTTTCCGAGTTCAACACGCCCGGCGCAGGCCGCGCAGACGTCTGGGTCTTCGACGCCACCAACCTCACTGCCACACTGGGCGGTACGCCCATCAAGATCGTGACGCTGTTCACCGACAAGCCGCGCGCACTTGCCGCCAGTGCCGATGGCAGCGAGGTGTATGTGGGCGCGTTCCATTCGGGCAACAAGACCGCATCGATCCTCGAAGCGGCCGTGTGCAATACCAGCGGCGCAAACATCGCGGCTGAGATCACACAAGGCTCGTGCACCCTGCCCTTCTCGCCGCCGCTGAGTTCGCCGGGCGGGGTTCCGATTCCTCATCACAACCATGAGGGCGACACACGACCCGAGGTCGGCATCATCGTAAAACAGAATCGTGACGGTGGAATCACCGGCCAGTGGCAGGACGAATTGGGACGCGATTGGAGTTCACTGGTGAACTTCTCGCTGCCGGATCTCGATGTCTTCTTGCTCGATGCCGATGCGGCGACACCGGCGGGAATCACGGTCACGCAAGATTGGTCGGGCGTCGGAACGACGATTTTCAACCTCGCGATCAACCCGGTGTCGGGCAAGGTCTATGTATCGAACACCGAGTCGCAGAATCACGTACGATTCGAGGGCCCGGGTATCTTCGCAGCGGGCTTCAAGCCCGGCGGCGAGCCGGCGACGGTTCGCGGCAACCTCGGACAATCGCGCATCACGATTCTAGACGGAGCGACAGTCACTCCGCGGCATCTCAATACGCACATCGACTACACCGACGATCCGCAACCGGCGGGTGTTGAAGAGGACAGTCTCGCAACGCCGCTCAACATGGCGGTCACTCCCGACGGACTCACGCTGTATGTCTCCGCCTTTGGTTCGGGCGAAATTGGCGTGTTCTCAACAGCGCAACTCGAAGCGGGGTCGTTCACTCCCGACGACGCAAGCCACATTGATCTGTCGGGCGGCGGACCGTCCGGGCTCGTGATCAACGGCGACCACCTCTACACGCTAACCCGTTTCAACAACTCGGTGGTGGTGATCGACCGAACGCTCGGCGGCGTCGGCCAAGAGATCCAGAGCGTGTCGCTTCACAACCCCGAACCGCAAGTGGTCGTCGAAGGACGTCCGTTCCTGTACGACGCCAAACTCACCGGCAGCAACGGTGAAGCATCCTGTTCGAGCTGCCACATCGAGGGCGACATGGACGACCTCGCCTGGAACCTCGGCAACCCCGACGACGATTCGGTTGCGAACGGCAATCCTTTCGAAGTCGGATCAGGTGGGCCGTTCCATCCGATGAAAGGCCCGATGACCACGCAAAGTTTGCGCGGGCTGGTATTCGCCGGACCGCAACACTGGCGCGGCGATCGACAAGGGAACGCGAATGCCGCGTTCAACGCGTTCAACGTCGCCTTCCCGGGGCTCGTAGGCCGCGACGAGGGCGAGTTCTCGACACTCGACATGCAGAAGTTCACCGACTTCGTCCTCGAGATGACGTACCCGCCCAATCCCATTCGTAACCTGGACAACTCGCTGCGTGTGAACGAAGCGCAGGGAGCCGCACTGTATACCGGACCCATCACCGACGGTGCGAGCGACTGCGACGGGTGTCACGTGCTCAATCCGGCCAGCGGTTTCTTCGGCACCGACGGCGATTCATCGATCGAAGGTGAGACGCAGGAGTTCAAGATCCCCCACCTGCGCAACGCCTACCAAAAGATAGGCATGTTCGGTCAAACACCGGTAGCGCCGTCTCTCGGCGGCGACTTCACGTTCCAGGGAGACCAAGTACGTGGTTTCGGGTTCCTGCACGACGGTGCCATAGATTCTGTCTTCCGCTTCCTCAGCAGTCAGGTATTCGGCATCAATGACACGCAGCAGCAACAGCTCGAAGCCTTCATCATGGCGTTCGATACCGACCTGGCGCCGATGGTCGGTCAACAGATCACCCGCAACGATACCAACGGTGCGACCGTAGACGGCCGTATCAACGACATGCTGACCGCCGCGGCGACATCGTACCCGTCGCTGCTCTTGGGGCCGGGCGCCACGCAATGCGACGTCATCGTCAAAGGCATCATCGCGGGCGAGCAAGCAAGCGGTCTCTATCAGCCCGGCAGCGATACCATTCTTCCAGACGACGGCACCGCCGCCGTCGCTGAGTCGATCGTGCGAGCACTCTCGACCACGCCCGGCCAGGAGCTGACCTACACGTGCGTGCCGTTCGGATCGGGCCAACGTATGGGGCTCGATCGTGACGAAGACGGGGTATTCAACCGTGTGGACAACTGCCCAGACGTCGAGAATCCACTGCAGACTGATGCCAACATGAACAACATCGGTGATGTCTGCGAACCGGGCGGTGGACCGACGACCACTTCCACGACGTCCACCACTACGACGACCACCACCACGACCACCACGTTGCCGTCGTTCGTCTTTACGACACGCATCATGAAGCTCGGCCGCCTGGACAAGCCGGCCGGCGAGCACACACTGCTGCTGAAGAGCGATGTCATCAACGGCTTCACATCCGCTCACAATCCGCTTGTCGAAGACGTCGTGCTCACGATCTCCGTGAGCGGCGTACCGCAGGCGACGTCGACGATCTCGGCCGGAGACGCAGGCTGGAAACTTTCCGGCAAGCGTTACAAATGGAAAGCTCCCTTCACCCCACATCCGAGCAACATGCGCAGCGTGAGCATCGGCATCGCGGGAGGTCTGTTCAAAGTTCGGTTCAAGTCGAAGAGCGTCGATGCAACCGGCGCCGGCGTGGTAACCAACTTCGGCATCTCCCTCGATATCGGCGACGATACGTGGGAGGGGACAACCCCCCCGTGCACGTTGTCGGGCAGCGCGAAAACATTGAAGTGCCGCTGAGTCGGCAAGTGACGACAAGCGCCCCCTTACAAAGCGAATGCTGTGTGGGGGCGGCCGATATGACCGGGCGTCGCGACGAAAAACCGCTCGAGCGAACGCAACTACTCGCTCAGTGGGCCGGATCGGGCTAACTACGAGAGTGGCAGAGGCCACGCCCCGATGAACGACCGCGAGCTAGCAAGCGTACTGTTCGCCGCCGACGATCCTGCGAACGCCGATGTCGCGATCGTTTTCGGTGCGGCAGATGATGACGAACTCCGTCTGCGAACGGAGCACGCCGTCGACCTCTACCATGTCGGCTACGTCCCGCGACTGTTGTTCACAGGTCGCGGAAAACGTCGCGTTCAAGCTACGGAATCGTCGCGCATGCAGCGCATTGCGCTGGAGTCCGGGGTGCCGCCGTCGGCACTGCTCTTGGAAAACGGCTCGATGGATACCGTCGAGAACGTGACCTTCTCACTCGGGGTGCTACGTGGCCACGACATACTCGACTCGATCTCGTCGGTATTGTTGGTGTCTTCGCCGTGGCACATGGGCCGCGTCTTGAAGACGGTTCGCACGCACGCACCCGCACACTGGGATCTTCGTTGCTGCCCGCCGCCGGGCGTCTGCGACGAGTTCAGTTGGCGCAGCAGTGACAGCCACCGCGAACGCGTCATGCACGAACTCGCTATCTACCGCTCGCTCGCTTCGCGCGGAATACTCTAGCCCTGACTCTTCGTGAATAGTCCGGGCTAGGCACGAAATCTTACGATCGCGGCTTCGCGACCGAGATGCTCGACCTGTCTCTCGGTCAGGCCGGTGGCGGCGGCGTATCGCAGCCCGAACTGACGCCCCAGCCACGGCATGCGGCGAAACGTCGTCTCGGCGTACTCGCGAAACTCATCAGTGTCGGGGCGAAGCACCTCGCCCTCGACCTCGAGCTTCTTTCCCCTGAGCACGAGCTCGGCAGGTGCGGGATCGATGTAGTTGCGCCACCAGTTCTTGCGCCGAGCCTTCGACACCAGCGTGACGATGCGGTTGCCTTGCCCGCCGGGGCCCCCATAGAGTTGGTATCCCACGGGAATCGTATAGCGACGGCCCGTGCGCCTACCGGTAACCGTGACGAGCATCAGAAACGGCGACTGAATCCAGTGCAGACCCGGGATTGTCCCGATGGCGACGAAGATCGGATTGAGGCGGGTGAAGAATCGATCGGCGTCCATGCTGGGGCGAACCTAACGCGGCGGCCGTCATCCCTCAAGGGCTCACCTCGTTCAGGGGGGCCTACACCAAGCTTTTCAGCTAGCCAGTCACCCAACGGATTTGCTAGGCTCCGGGTTCGCAACGCGGACCGATCTCGCATACCGCTGCGCTCGACGCCTGAACCGTCCAAACGAGATACCGGAAGGAATACAGATGCACCGATTTTCGCGCCCTCGCGCCGCTCGCGATTTCACGTCCCGCAGATCCCTATGTACGCCGTCGGTAGTGCTGCTGGCGATCACCACCTCAGCACTCCTTCCTGTAGTCCCTATCGCCGTCGCAACCGCCTACGCCGACACGGTCAAAGTGACGGTGTCCTCCGACGATAGCGCTTCACGCGCGAGCCTCGAGAGCCGTGGAGCCGAGTTGGTCGCGCAACGCGGGAACTACCACGTCTATCGCGTCGATGCGTCGGCGGCCCGCAGCCCCTCTGACGGATCGGTCACCGTTCGCGCGGACTTCGACCGCATCGCACTGAGGCGGCGCAGCATAGACACGCGCAACGCCGCGCGCTCGACCGATGACCAGCGCCGGCTACGCTTGGTGCAGTTCGCCGCACCGCCCAACGACGAAGATCTCGCTGCTCTCGAGGCCGACGGCGTCTCGATCGTCCACTACGTGCCGCAAAACGCATACATCGTATGGGCGCCCGGGAGCAGCGCGACGCAGGCATTGCGTACGCGCGCAGCAGCGGCCGGCAACGTTGCATACGAGTCGGCCTACACGGCCGGCGACGCACTCTCACCGCGGCTCGACGGGTCCGCCGCCAAAAGCGATCTCATCGAAGTGACCGTACAGCTCTTCAATCATGCAAGCGTAAAATCGGACTTGGCGGCAGTCACGTCGCTCGCAACGTCGATCGTGAGTAACGCGACGCTCGATCCTCGCGGCGTCTATCTCAACGTCCGCGTCCGCGTCTCCGGCGTCGATCTCAGCGCACTCAGCGAAATTCAATCGGTCGTGAACGTCGAGCCCTACGTTCGTCCGCACGCCATGGGCGAGCGTCAGGGGCAGATCATGGCGGGGAACCTCGACGTCGCGCTGCAAAATCCGAGCGGCCCGGGCTACCTCGCCTGGCTCGCCGGGCACGGATTCTCGACCAATGCGGCGGACTACCCAGTCCTCGTCGTCGTCGACGACGGTGTGGACAACGGCACCACGAGCCCGGCAGCGAGCGAATTCTACGAGCTGAACAACGCGGCCAACCCGAGCCGCATTCTCTTCTCCGTCATTCCTCCCGGATCCTTCGCGTCCGGACCTGAAGGGCCGGATGGTCACGGCAACATCAATGCGTCCATCGTCGGCGGTTACAACGACGCCGCGGGGGCTGCGAGCGAGGACGCATCGGGCTTCAATTACGGGCTCGGCGTCAGCCCCTACGGGCGGTTGGCCAACGTCCGTATCTTTGCACCCAACTTCGACGTGGGCACCGGCGACGCAACGATGGTGGACGACTACTACACGCGTGGCGCGCGCATCAGCACGAACTCCTGGGGCGCCGACGTATTCGGCGACTACAACACGGATTCACAGGTCTACGACAGTCTTACGCGCGATGCGCAGGGCGGCACCGGCGGCAACCAAGAAATTCTATTCGTCTTCGCTGCCGGCAACGCGGGCCCCGGTAGCGGTTCGGTTGGATCGCCGGGGACGGGCAAGAACCTTCTCACGGTCGGCGCCGGCGAGACTTCCAATCCCGATGCATCCAGCGGGGATGGCTGCGGGGACACGACGACGGACGGCGACGATGCACGCGATATGGCGAGTTTCTCGAGCCGCGGCCCGTGCAGCGACGGACGCATCAAACCTGAGATCGCAGCCCCCGGAACATTCATTCAAGGCCTCGCCTCGCAGCCGAGCTTCAACGGCTCGGGCGTCTGTGGCGCAGCGGGCAACGATTTCTCCGCACCAGGTACGGACGCTTTGTTCCCGCCCGGCTCGATCTACACCTGGTCGTCGGGCACCAGCCACTCGACTCCCGGCGTTGCGGGCTACACGTCACTAATCAGCGAGTTCCTCGATCGCGTGCATTCGGTTGCAACCCCGAGCCCGGCGCTTATCAAAGCCTACGTCTTGCACAGCGGCCGACACATGAGCGGCAACGGTGCTAACGAAGATCTACCGGGAATCAACCAGGGCTTCGGCATTCCCGACATGGACTTGGGTTTCTCCGTCACGGCACCGCGTTTCCTACACGATCAAACGCAGGTCTTCGCTTCGTCCGGAGAGAGCATCAATTTTCTCGGACAGGCACCCGACGTATCCGAACCGATTCGTGTGAGTCTGGTATGGACCGACGCACCCGGCGCCACCGTTGGAGATGCGTTCGTCAACGACCTCGACCTGGTAGTGACGGTCGGCGGCAATACCTACCTTGGTAATAATTTCAGTGCCGGCGATTCGCAGACGGGCGGCACCGCCGACACCCGCAACAACTCCGAGAGCGTATTCCTTCCGGCCGGTACGACCGGCCCCATGACGATCACCGTCAACGCAACAACGATCGCGGGCGACGGTGTTCCTGGCAACGGCGACACGACGGATCAGGATTTCGCGATCGTCGCCTACAATTTCACCGACGCATCTCCGGCCGGATTCATCGTTCTCGATGAATCCGTCTACGGCTGCATCGACGTTGTCGGCATCGCCATCGCCGACAGTGACCTGACCGGCACGGGGTCGGCCAACATCTCGGTGACCACCAGCGGCGGCGACTCGGAAATCGTAGCTCTCAGCGAGACACCCGCGAACTCCGGTCAATTCAGCGGCACGATCGTAGCGTCGGGCGATCCCGTGACGACCAGTGACGCCGTGCTCCAAGTCGCCGATGGGCAGATCGTGACCGCGACCTACAACGATGCCGACGATGGGAGCGGCAACCCCGCCGTCGTCCAGGACGCCGCCACGGTCGATTGCACCGCGCCCGTCATCTCGGCGGTCACGACAGCCGGCTTCGCCGCGACCACGGCGACGATCACGTTCACGACAGATGAAACTGCGAGTGGGCAGGTTCGCTTCGGGACCAGCTGCGGCGCGCTCACGAGCACGAGCCCCACCGGTGCTGAAACCACGAGTCATAGCATCGATCTTGCGGGGCTCGCTTCGTCAACCACCTACTTCTACGCCGCCGACGCCGCAGATGCAGCGGGCAACAGCGCAACCGACGACAATATCGGCGCCTGCTACAGCCTGACGACGCTCGATCAGGCCGACTATTTCACCGAGTTTTTCGAATCGAGCGACTTGGACCTCACAAACACCGCGACACTGTTCACACCCAACGGATCGGGTGACTTCTACGAAGCGTGCAGCTTCTCGGTCGCCGGCTTCCCGATAGATCCTGCCGGCGGGACGACCGAGAACCTCAGCGACGACGATTCGAACGGCACATTCCTCGGCGGCGGCAATACCGCGAAGCTGTATGGCACCGCCTACCCCTGGGTCTTCATCGGCAGCAACGGTTACGTAACGCTCGGCACCAGCGACACCGACTTCAGTCCCTCGCTGGCCGACCACTTTTCGTTGCCCAGAGTCTCAGCGCTTTTCACCGACCTGAATCCGGGTGCGGGGGGAACGGTCTCGACGCTCGAACTCGCCGACCGCATCGCCATCACGTACGAGGACGTACCGGAATTCAGCACGAACAATTCGAACAACTTCCAGATCGAACTGTTCTACGACGGCAAGATTCGCATCACTACATTGGACGTGGACGCGACGGGTGGAATCGTCGGACTCTCCGCGGGCAGCGGGGTCCCGGGAGACTTCGCCGAGAGCAACCTGTCCGCATACAGTCCCTGTGCATCGGCGGCAGGATGCCCGGCCACGCCGCTCGCCGGCTGTAAAGTTGCCGGCAAAGCCAAGGTCCAAGTTCGAGACGACGGCGACGATGAGAAGGATCAGATCAAGTGGAAGTGGCTGCGCGGCGACGCCACCCTGCTCAGCGACTTCGGCAACCCACTGGCGATAGCGAGCAACACCTTGTGCATCTGGGATCAAACTGCGGCGGTCGCCGGGGTTCCCATCGAGCTGGTGATCCCGAGCGGCCTCGGCTGGTCGGGTAAATCGACATCGTACAAATACAAGGACAAGACGGGCGCGGCCGCCGGCGTACAACAGCTGCAGCTCAAGTCGGGAATTAACGGGAAACCGAAACTATCGCTGAAGGCTCGGGGCTCGAACATTCCGTTGGTCGGCCCGTTCGACGCCGGCGCGTACTTCGATGCCGACCCCGAAATCAGCGTACAGCTGATCAACTCGGAAACGGGAATCTGTTGGACGTCTGAATTCGTCGGACTCGGTGCGAAGAATTCCGCGGAGCAATTCAAGCAGAACGCCCCCTAGTCGATCTCGGTCTTGACGGTGGGGATGCGTTCGGTGCGCAGATAGGTCTTCGTGCTGTCTTCTTCGTCGGTCAGCGCGAGCGTATCGGCCGTTACCAAGACTCGATACGTGCGCGGCGGTGCGTAGGTAGCCGGACCGCCGAAATCAACCCGGATGCGACGCTCGTCGACGAAGCGATAGTTCGCGCCGACCGAGCCGCCGGAGTCCTCCTGGATGACCTCGCCGGTCTCGAGAAACTGAAGCACTTCGGTACCGTCTATCTGTTCCCATGTCCCGACCAACGCGTCCTCCGAAGACACCAAGCAACCCGCCAACGACGTCAAGAACGCCACCAGTAACAGCACTGTCGTCAATCGAGCGCCTTTCGGCCAACGGCGTTTCATCGCTCGGACGACCCTACAGACTGCCGAGTGCCGCGAAAAGGCGGTCAACGTCGTTGTCGTTGTTGTACAGATGCTGGGTGATGCGCAGACAATCTCCGCGGCGACTGACATAGACGCCTCGCGCAGCGAGTTTGGGCACGATCTCAGCATCGAGACCGTCCGTGTGGCGTAGCCCCAGATAGTGACCGGCGCGTAACGCATCAGGTACCGCGATAAAGCCAATATCCGCCGCGCGCTCGACGATGGCTCGATTGCGCAGCGACAATTCTGAATAGATCGCATCGACTCCCCATCCGAGTAGTCGCTCGAGCGCCGTCTCGACCATGGGAGCAAGCGTGAACTGCGCGCGCTCGCCCATGTCGTAACGTCGCGCGCCCGGCTGGAACTCGTCTTGGTAGTCGACCAAGTGCGCGAAGTCTTCGCTTCCTCGTCGCGTGATCCACCCCTGCTCGATCGGCCGCCCCTGCTGAAAGTGCGGCGCGGCATACAAGAAGCCCATCGCGTACGGACCCAATAGCCATTTGTAGGTCGGACAGGCCATAAAGTCCGGACGCACTTCGCGCACATCGAACGGTAGCGCACCGAGCGACTGCGCCAGGTCCAGCACCAGCTTTGCCCCGACCGCGTCGGCCGCCCGACGGACCGCGACCAAGTCGATGAGCGTGCCGTACGCCCAATGAACGGCGGGAATCGACACGACGGCGCATCGCTTGGTGATGCTCGCCACAACGGCGACGGTCCAATCGTCGTCAGCGGGCACGGCAACAGTGCGTAGTTCGGCACCGCATTCGCGCGCCCGTTCGCGCCAAGGATAGACGTTCGAAGGAAACTGCTCGTCGAGCACCACGATCTCATCGCCACGCTCGAGTGCGATGTTGCGAGCAGCCGTCGAGATTGCGTAGCTCACCGACGGAACGATCGCGACATCGTCCGCAGTCGCGCCGATCAGGCGCGCGAAGAGTTCGCGCAGGCGTTCGCTGCGAGTGAAGAACCCATCGGGCGTGAGCGTCCATGGCTGCGACTCGCTCTCGATTCCGGCCGCGCCCGCGCGCGCCACGTCGCGCATGAGCGGCGACATGTAAGCGCAGTTCAGATACGCGACATCCGGCGGAATAGAGAACAGTTCTCGACAATCTTCGAAAGACATCCTTGCGCTTACCGTGCCCGACTTACTTGGGGCGGTTGCCCTTCATCACCTCGTCGCCGTACGCCGGCGCGATGAATTCGCTGAAATCCGGGCCGCTACGCAGGTGATGCCCACCGTCGATATTGATGGCTGTGCCGGTGATCCAGCGCGACTCGGGACCAATCAGGAAACGCGCCAGCGCGCCTACGTCTTCCGGCTGCCCGACGTCCTGCATCGGTGTTCGTTCGAGATAACTCGCGTAGGTCCGGCTGTCACGCGGCACCGCCGACATCATCTCGGTCGCGATGAAGCCCGGGCGTATGGCGTTGAATCGTACTTTTGAACGACCGAACTCATCGGCGGCGTTGCGCATCATTGCTTCGATGCCGGCCTTCCCGGCGGTGTACGCCCCGAAATACGGATGTGTCTGATGACCGGCGATCGAGGACATGCCGACGAATGATCCACCGCCGGCCTCAACCATGTACGGTATCGTGTGCTTGATCGACAGCATCGTGCCGACAACGTTGAGTTGCAGCACGCGAGTGAACTCCTCGGTATCGAGAACGTGGTACGGGCCCATTCCGCCACCGCCGCCGGCGTTGGCGACACAGGCGTTCAGTCGTCCTCCGTTCGCCTCGGCAGCCTTCGCCACCGCCTCGCGCACCTGCTCTTCATTCGTGACGTCGCACAGAACATAACGCACGCTGCCGCCGTGGCCGATGAGCGGCTCGATGCGGCCCAACGCGTCAACCAACGACGCTTCCGTACGACCGCAGATCGTTACCGCGGCTCCGTCCGCGGCCAGTGCGGCTGCGCATGCGCGGCCAATTCCCGTTCCGCCCCCGGTGACCAGGGCACCGTAACCTTCGAGACCGCCGGAGGGTCGAGTAGATTCAGCCATGTGCATTTCTCCTTGAGCTGCGCGATTCGATGCGCGGATGGATGTAATGCGTAGTCGGGGCCACGGGCCGCTTCAAGCGAGGCCCTTCACAAGGGAACCCGCACAGAAGAACCCACCGATTTGGCTTTTGATCGCGCTTTGCAACAAACTGCGCGACACCGCCCGGAGGCCCCCCGTTGACCGAGTCGACTCTATACAACACGCTGCTGATCGGCGTCTTCGCGGCCGTACCACTCACGGTCATCCCGCTGCTCTGGCAAAACGCCCCCTACGGCCGTCACAACACCAAGAGCACACCCGGACCTCAGTTGCCGACACGATTGGCCTGGGTCTACATGGAGTCGCCGTCCGTGTTCGCGTTCGCTTATTTTTTTGCGAGCGGTGCGAACGCATCCGAAACGGTCCCGCGCGTCCTGGCACTCATCTGGCTCTCGCACTACGTCCATCGAACGCTGGTGTACCCATTCCAGATGCGTGTGCGCGAAGGCGATTCGATGCCGCTTGCGATCGCGAGCAGCGGTTTCGTGTTCAATACGATCAATTCGTTTCTGAACGCTTCGTGGATCGGCACGTACGGCAGCTACGACGGCAGTTGGCTGAGCGACCCCCGCTTCATCCTCGGCGCGGCCGTCTTCGCCGTCGGCTACTACGTCAACAGAAACTCCGATTCGATTCTGCGATCGCTACGCGCACCGGGTGAGACCGGGTACAAGATCCCTCATGGCGGCCTCTACGGCTTGGTCTCTTCACCGAACTACTTCGGTGAATTGCTCATCTGGAGCGGGTGGGCGCTGGCAACGTGGTCGCTCGCCGGGCTCTCGTTCGCCGCCTATACCGCCGCCAATCTCGTCCCCCGCGCGCTCGCACACCACAAATGGTATCGCGAGAAATTCGACGATTATCCACCGGAGAGACGGGCGGTCATTCCGTACGTTCTTTAGGGCGTACATAGTTTGGAAGAGCCTCGGGAGAAGGCTTGGGAGAGCAACAATGTCTGAGGATCGGGTATCGATCACAATGGAAGAAGGTGTCGCGCAGGTTCGACTCACGCGCGGCGACAAGCTCAATGCACTCGACGCCGCCATGTTCGATGCCATCGAGGATGCGGGGCACCGACTGCGCGCCGACAAATCGTTGCGCGTCGTCGTCCTATCGGGCGAGGGACGAGCGTTCTCTGCCGGGCTGGACTTCCCGAGCTTCACGATGATGGACCGGGACGACCCGCGCGGCGATCTGCTCGCGCCGCGCGACTATATTCCCGCCAACCGCGCTCAGTCAGCAGCTTACGTTTGGACGTCACTGCCGGTCCCGGTGATCGCCGCGGTACACGGCTACGCCTTCGGCGGCGGACTTCAGATCGCGCTCGGCGCCGACATTCGTTTCGTAAGCCCGGACGCCGAACTATCGGTCATGGAAATGAAGTGGGGACTCATCCCCGACATGACGGGCACGCAGACGCTTCGTCATCTCGTCCCGATGGATGTCGCGAAAGAACTGACCTTCACCGCCCGCCGAATTCCCGGCGAAGAGGCCGTGCGCCTGGGACTAGCCACGCACTGCGTAGACGATCCATTGGCCGCGGCAACCGAACTCGCACGAGAGATCGCGACCAAATCGCCGAATGCCGTGCGCGCAGCAAAGAAGGTCATCACGCGTGCCTACACGGCCGATCCCGTTGAGGGACTCAAGCTGGAAGAGGGTATCCAGAGAACTCTGCTGGGCACGAAAAACCAGACCGAAGCCGTCATGGCCAACCTGGAAAAGCGCGCCCCCAACTTCGAAGACGTGGAGTAGTCGATGTCCAATTTCGAAAAACTCGGTGCGTTCTATCTCGGGCGTACCTACAACAGCGACACCGGCGAAATCGACAGCGACCCCGTGCTGTACGACTCGAAGGATCTCACGACGCACGCCGTATGCGTAGGCATGACCGGCAGCGGCAAGACCGGGCTCGGCGTAGCATTGCTAGAGGAAGCGATCATCGACGGAATCCCCGTCATCGCGATCGACCCCAAGGGCGACCTCGGCAACATGCTGCTGAGCTTCCCGAAGCTCGCGCCGGAAGACTTCGAACCGTGGATCGATCCCAGCGACGCGGCACGCAAAGGCCGCAGCACGGCAGAACACGCCAAAGCTACCGCAGAGATGTGGAAGAAGGGCCTCGCCGATTGGGGACAGAGCGCTACGCGGATCAAGACCTACCAGAACGCAGCGGAAGCGTGCATCTATACGCCCGGTAGCTCGGCCGGTGCACCGCTGAGCTTGCTGCGTTCGTTCGCCGCGCCGCCGCCTGCACTCGTCGAAGATGGGGACGCTTTGCGTGAGCGTGTCTCGGCCGCCGTATCGGGATTGCTCGCGTTGCTCGGCATCGACGCCGATCCCGTGCGTTCGCGCGAACATATCTTGCTCTCGATGATGATCGACCGTGCATGGCGCGACGGTCGCGACCTCGATCTGCCGGCACTGATTCGAGGGATTCAAGACCCACCGTTCGAACGAGTCGGCGTATTCGATCTCGAATCCTTCTTTCCGTCCAAAGATCGCTTCGAACTCGCCATGACGCTCAACAATCTGGTTGCATCTCCGAGCTTCGCTGCGTGGTCGCAGGGAGAACCGCTCGAGATCCCGAAACTGCTGCACACGGCGGATGGGCGCCCTCGCCTATCTATTCTTTCTATCGCTCACCTCTCGGACGAGGAGCGCATGTTCTTCGTCACCTCGCTTCTGAGCGAACTCATCGCGTGGATGCGTTCGCAGCCGGGCACCCAGAGTCTGCGCGCGATCCTCTACATGGACGAGGTGTTCGGGTACTTCCCGCCCACCGCCAATCCGCCGTCGAAGACACCGATGCTCACGCTCCTCAAGCAGGCGCGCGCCTACGGAGTCGGCTGCGTACTCGCGACCCAGAACCCGGTAGACCTCGACTACAAGGGTCTCTCGAACGCCGGCACGTGGTTCCTGGGTCGTCTGCAGACCGAGCGCGACAAAGCGCGCGTCATCGACGGACTCGAGGGCGCCGCGGCTACCACCGGCGCGGGCTTTGATCGCGCGAAGATCGAGCGCACGCTTTCGGGCATGCAGAGCCGCGTGTTTCTCATGAACAACGTCCATGAAGACGAGCCCGTGCTCTTTCACACACGTTGGGTGTTGAACTATCTCGCTGGACCGCTGACGCGTGAGCAGATCTCGCGCCTGTATCAACCGACGATTGCAGCACGCGGCGCGGCACTCGGTGCGGCAGGCGGCACTGCGAAGAAGAAGCGGCGCACATCAAAGAAGCAGGCTGCGGCCGCGGCTCCGCAATCTACGCTCGCAGATACGCCCGCACCCGATAGCACGCCCGCCGACCTTCGCCCGTCACTGCCTCCCGATATCGACGAGCAGTTCGTAGCAATCTCGAAGGTTGGATCGCGCGACGACCGCATCGTCTATCGACCCGCTCTGCTCGCACGAACAACTCTTCACTTCAGCAAGTCGTCGATGGAAGTCGACGAGTGGCAACGACCGACGCTCATCACGCGTTTGGTCGACGACGCAGCCGGCGACGTGTGGGAAAGCCCCGACAGACTCTCGTCGCCGCCCGAACTCGTAGACTCGCCGGAACCGGGCGCCGGCTTCAGCGAATTGCCGTCGAAGGCGATGCAGAGGAAGAGCTACGCATCGTGGTCGAAACAGCTGAAGAGTTATCTCTATCGCGAATCGAAAATGCAGATGTACAAATGCAAGGCGCTCAAGGCCGTATCGAAACCTGGAAGCAGCGAAGGCGACTTCCGGGCGCGTCTGCGTGAGATCGCACGCGAGAAGCGTGACACGGCGGTGGAGAAGCTGCGGGCCAAGTACGCACCGAAGCTAGCGCGTTTGCAGGATCAGATTCGAACCGCGGAGCAACGCATCGAAACCGAACAGGATCAGTACCAACACCGCAAGATGGACACTGCGATCTCCATCGGATCGACGGTCCTTGGCGCGCTGTTCGGACGAAAGCTCCGGAGCACATCGACCGTAGGCAGCGCCGGTACTGCGATGCGCGGCGCGGGGCGTGCGGCACGTGAGCGCGGCGACATCGAACGCGCTAAGGAACGCCACAGCGCACTGTTGGACAAGCTCGCGAACCTCGAAGCCGAATTTGAGGACAAGCTCACCGACCTACGCGATTCGTACGAGCCGGATCAATTCGAGTGCACCGAGGTTGCCATCAAACCCAACAAGACCGATCTGAACATCGACCGCCTGAGCCTCGTATGGACACCGTGGCGGATCGATGCCGAAGGAATTGCAACGCCGGCTTTCTGATTCATAACCGGCAGAGAAATTTTTTTTTTTGGGGGGGGGGCGGGAAGGAAAGAGAGGAAATGATTCGTAGCTACCTATTCGGCGCCCGTCTCGCCTACCTGAGTTTGGCGTTTTCGTTCTTCGTCCAACTGCCATTGCTCGCCAGCCCCACCGTCAGCGGTGCGGCCCAGTGTGACTGCGCACAGCCGATCAGTAACGGCGCACTACCCACCGCGAGCGACTGCCTGAAACTACTCAATGTCGCCGTCGGTATCGGCGACTGTTCCCCCTGCGGCGATTGCGTGTGCCGGCCCAGCGGAGGGCCCGCGACGACGGCAACCGACGCGTTGCTGTGCCTGTTCAAGGCCGTCGGTCAATCTGTCAGTCTGTCGTGCCCCTGCGACGGCGGTTCAACCACGACCACCACCACGCTCGTCCCCAAAGATCTCAACGGTGTGTTCGACCTGACGGTGAGCGAAGAGACCGAGAATTGCGGCGATGGGACCGGTCCGCCGGCGAACGTACAGATCACGCTTTCGCAGAATCCTCAGGGTGTCGTGACGTTGGTATCCCCAACCGCGGGCCAACTAGGACTGAGCAACCTGGTGATGACGGTAGTCGGATGCCAACTGATCGTGTCGTTCGTAGAAGACGAACAGGGCGACGGCCGAACCTGCCTGGAAGGCGCGATCGACATCGACACCGACTCCAACAGCTTCATCGGCGACATCAACTGGAAGTTCGTAGGCCCAATCGGAACCAACTGTTCGAACCCCGCCATCTGCACCGGCACGGATCGCTGGAGCGGTACACGCGACTAGAATTGGAGCGGCACACGCGATTAGAACTGCAGCGGCATACGCGACTAGAATTGCAGCGGAACACGCGACTAAAACCGAAGCGGCGTAACTATCTAATTCGACGGTGCTGCGACGTTTCGTAGTCGCAGCGCCGCCGCCGCCCAGACGATCGACAGCAGGGTGAACGCGACGACGTTCTCGTCGTAGCCCATGATCTGGACGTGCGTGTCCGGCATCGTCATGACGCCGCCGTAGACCGGCAGCAACAGATACGACAACCAGAAGCCCCCCAAGTTGCACCCTTGCCACAAGAGCGAGAGCCGCAGGTTGCCGAGGTCGAAGGGCTTGCGCGCCCACAAGAGCCAAAGATTCGCGAGCCCCGACAGGAACATGAACCCGAGTGCCCACACCGTGTGGACGCGCGCATGCCCGACCCAATCCGGATTGAGTGCGTGGCTCGGGCTGAAGTCGCGCACCACAGGACCGAAGAACTCACCGGCGGTGATCGTGAGCAGAACTTGTATCAGGAAGACTCCCTGTGGTTTCTCGGCCATCGTCTCTCCCCCTCGCCTATTCAACGATCCTATTCTCGATCACGCCCATTCGCTCGACGCGAACGGTGACAGTGTCACCCCGCTGCAGGTAGCGAGCGTCTGCGTGCGCATCACGCAGATACGTCTCGACGACGTTCTCGACGAGTGATTTCGACCAACCGCCGAACAACCATGCAGCCGCGCCGCGAACGCGCGTACCGGTATCGATGCCCGCAAAGATGGTCCCGCCCGGCGTACCCATCATCATGAGCGTGCGGGCGTTGATGGTATCGCGCGCATCGAGCAAACGTACCTCGCGATCCCCGTGACGCCAGCGTTTGTCCTGACGTTTCCAGGTCTGCGCAAACATCTCATCGATATCCCACACATGCGCCGACGCGGGCGTATTCTGCGCCTGCACACCGCGCACCCAGAGCGACAAGTCGAGATCAGCGGCGAACGCACGATAGTCGCGCGGAATCACGAACAGCGTGCCCAGCGGCAGATACCCTTCGAAGCTCTTACCGGTCGTAAAACCTTCTCCCGACGGCACATCGGAGACGTTGATATTGCGGATCAGCGCGTCGCGGTCCGTAAAGTCGTTGCACAAGACGAGGCCCATGAACTCGGGAGGCCCGTCGGCCTTCTCGATGATATCGAGTGTGACGAACGCCAGTTCGACCTCATAGTCGAGAAGACCGCCATGCGTAGACACCGTGGAGTACGGCCCGGTCGCGCGCACGTGTTTGGAAAACAAGAAAGGACCGTCCACCACGTCGGTCTCACCCTGATGCTCCGGGTAGTTCGTGCCTGCAGCAATGTGGCGATCGAGCAGATCGATGGGCAGTCGCAGCGAACGAGCAGGCACGCGCACGCGCGACGACGGCGGCGCCGTCTTGAGCAATCGGCGCAGTCCCTCATACCCCTGATCGAAGAACGTGATGATCGGATCGTTGATATGTCGGTCAAGCGCCACCGACAGGTCGATCCCTTCGACACGGCCGGACTCGTACTTCGTCACGGCGATGACGGTACGCTCGCGACCGTCGCGTATGCGCGCGAACGTGAGTGCGACATCACTCGGCGCGAGTTCGATCGTACCGATATCCGGGGCCTCGGCTGCGCCTACCGGCGACGCTACCGCGACAAGCGCGGCCACGAATAGGACTGCGAAGAACGACTGAATTGCTGCTATTTCACGACGGCGATGCATTCGATCTCCACCCGCGCTCCCAGTGCCAAACCGCTTCCAGCAACCGCGCTACGCGCCGGATACGGAGGCTCGAAGAATTTCCGGTAAACAGTGTTCACGGCCGGCCAATCCGCGATATCGGCCAAAAACACGGTGCATTTGGCCACGTGGGCCAGATCGGAGCCGTGTCGCTCGAGCGTGGCCTTGATGTTCGTGAGGGTCTGCGCGGTCTCGGCCTTAACGCCTCCCGCAACCAACTCAGGTGCGCCCGGCTTGTTACCGATCTGCCCCGACAGATAGAGCGTGTCTGCGACGCGAACGGCTTCGGAAAACGGCAGGCCGAGTGACGCACTCTCGGCGGAACTGAGAAAGTCGAGCGACTCGGCCGACGCAGGCGACACGCACAACACGCCCAACACGCACAACACGCACAACATGCACAGCGCGAGCAATACGAACGGCGCGCTGAGAACCAGCGTTCGCACGACGCGCCACTCAATCATCGAAGTAGTTCACGAAGTAGCTTCGTACGAGCAGTTTGAGTTCTTCCACGACCATGGCCTGCTCCGACTCGGGCAAGTGGCTGCCGTAGTCGAGAATGGCCCAGACGGCCTCGGTGATCGTTCGCGTCACAACGTTCATGCGTTCAGCCGGAATGCTCGCGCCGCGCTGCCCCAGCCAAAGCGCGATGCTCGATGCAACCAGCTCCGACGAGTCCTGCTCCACACGCTCCAGTTCGGGCGTGACGCGCATGGCGCGCAACAACGTGACGACGCCCGGCGACGTTTGCTCGACGGCGACAGCGGCGTCGACAAGCTCATTGACGACCTCGTCGAGCGGCAGACGCCCGCCACTGTTGGCCATGAACTCGCCGAGCGCTTCCAACTCGCGGTTGAGCACGCGCTGCCATATGGCGACCATCACGGCGAATTTGTTGGGGAAATAGCGATAGAGAGAGGCGATACGAATACCGGCGCGCTCGGCGATGAGGTTGGTGGTCAGGCCGTCCACCCCCACCTCATCGAGCAAGCGAGCGGTCGTATCGAGGATGTTTTCGACCAACTCCTTGGCCCTCTTCTGGGTGGGCTCGGCACGCGGCTCGAGCTCGACCATATCGGCCTTTTTGGCTGCATCTACCACCAGTTACGCGACTCCAACGGCTGGATTCTGCCACTTGGCGACCCGCGGTGCCAATAAAAACAGGAGCAATAGCTCTTTTTCTGTTGACAGACGATGCGCCGCCCCGTACGCTGCCGAAAGTGAGCAATAACTCTTTTTTGAGTGAGCGATCACTCTCTTTTTTCGGAGGAGCGTCATGAAGAAGCAATTGGAAGAACACCGCCGACTCTTCGGCAATTTCGAGGTCGTAGATTTCGTAGACACCGATGCCATCGAAGCACTACGCGGGCACATCACCTCGGACGTCCCCCTGAAGGTGAACTGGACGTGGGAGTACGGCAGCGAAGTCGCGGAGCTACGAAACCTTTACGAGAAGGGCAAGGTGAACCAGTGGAACGCCACGACCGACCTCGACTGGGAAACCCCCGTGTCGAAAGACGAATGGGTCGTCGCGCCGGAAGCCACATTGATGGGCCAGATGTGCGCGATGATGGGCATGGATGAAGCGACGCAGAAGGCCGCCGCGCACGACGAGCTTGCCTACATGCTGTCGCAACTACTGCACGGCGAGCAGGCCGCACTACAACTGTGCGGGCAGCTGACGAACATGTGCGAGCATCTTGACTCGAAGTCCTACGCAGCCAGTCAGGTCATCGACGAAGCGCGCCATATTGAAGTCTTCGCGAAGTTCGTCGGCGAAAAACTGGGCACGATCTACCCGATCACCCCGACGATCAAATTCTTACTCGACGAGTTGCTCTCGGTCGACACCGTACAAAAGAAGATGCTGGGTATGCAGTGCCTGTTCGAAGGCATTGCCGTCGGCATCATGGATAGCCTGCGTGTCGAGTCGCGCAATCCGCTGCTGAGCGAGATGCTACGACGCGTCGAGCAGGACGAGTCACGCCACGCCGCGTTCGGCGTTCTCAGCATGCGGCGCGTGGTCGAGACGGCCGCGCCCGAAGAGATGGCCGAGATGGAAGACTGGGCGTACTCGCTGCTCGAGACCCTGCAGTCGTCGCTGGGCGCGCACATCCTGCGAGAGCTCGGCCCGCAGTACGGCATCAACGCGGACGACTTCATCGCGCCCGTTCTCGAGGATCCGAACTACCAGAAGCTCAGTTGCGAGATCTTCACCCACACGGTGGTCCCGAATCTGAGTCGTCTCGGACTGATCACCGAGCGCACCGACCACCTCTGGAAAGCCGCCGGCTTGGGCGGTCGTATATCGACTGAGCGAGCGGCCTGACCTCGGCCGACAGCCTGATACGCTGCCGCGGGATCTCGCACACAGCGGGTCCCGCGGCCGGCGATCGGGCTCACTCGCCGTGCCTGCACTACGGGCGCTACGGGCGCTACGGGCTCGACCTGCCCTCCCTGCCCTCCCTGCCCTACTCGCTCAGTGTGCGGACGGTTGCCCAAAGCAGCAGCGGCAGTGCGGCACTGGCCGCCAAAAGTAGTATCGCAAGTGCCTGCATGGCACGCCCCTGGCGCACCGCGCGCGCACCGAAGCGCACCGGCGTGTCGCGAACGACTTCTTCGCCGGCAAGTGGAAAACGCTCGCTCGCTACGACTGCAGCGCCGTATCGCCGCAGATACAGCGCAAAGCCCGCAACCGGCAGCATCACGACAGCCATCACGGAGGCGGCAACCGAAGGATACTGCACAAGACGCTCGGCATTGGCTGCAAGCCACGATTCGATGACGGGCCGTGCACCGTCGGCGGCGAGAATGATCGCACCGCCGACAACAGCGCCGGCCACAACGATGGTCAACGCGCGTCGCCTCGCCCCGCGATCGGCCTTGCGAATCTCTGTCATCACTTTGGAAGGAATCGAATACCCGATTCCTGAGGACAGTTATTTCAGCTCAGACCATGCTTTCGCAACTTGTACCACAGCGTACGTTCGCTGACGCCGAGGATCCTAGCGGCTCGCGCCTTGACGTCGTCCGATTCTTCCAGCGCCCGCAGGATCGTATCCTTCTCGATGCGGTCGAGCGCCTCGTCCAGACGCAACGTCGGGGCATCGGCGTCGCCCGAGCTTGTCGGTGGTTTCACACCGAGGTCGAAGTGTTCGACATCGACGAGCTCGCCGCCGGACAGTACCAGCGCTCGCTCGATGGCATTCTCCAACTCGCGCACGTTCCCGGGCCAGTGGTAGTCCTCGAGATAGGCGAGCGCGCGCCGCGTGATGCGTGCCCCCTGCTCGGCATTTCCCGACGGTGCGCGACGCAGAAAGTGCGCCGCGAGAAACTTGATATCCTCGCGCCGCGCGCGCAGCGGAGGCATCTCGATCTCGATCACACGTAACCGGTAGTAGAGATCGGGGCGAAACGTCTCCGACTCCATCAGTGCAGTCAGGTTGCGGTTGGTCGCCGAGATCAGCCGTACATCGACTTGCCGAGTTTGATTGGCGCCGACTCTTTCGATGAGGCGATCCTGCAGAGCGCGCAAGAGCTTGGGCTGCAGCGCGATCGGTGCGTCGCCAATTTCATCGAGAAATAGCGTACCGCCGGAAGCTACTTCGAACTTCCCTTCACGCTCGCGCATCGCGCCTGTAAACGCGCCGCGCACATGGCCGAAGAGCTCGCTCTCCACCAATTCGCTCGGTATGGCCGATAGATTCACCGGAACGAACAAACGATCTCGTCGCTCGCTTCGATTGTGAATGGCGCGCGCAACGACTTCCTTGCCGGTACCGGTCTCACCCGTGATCAGAACCGACGCATCGCTGGCCGAAACCTTTCGGATGAGGTCGACGACTTTAGCCAACGCGGGCGATTCACCGATCAGCCCCTCGATTCCCGAACCACTCGCAGCCTCTTCGCGTAAGTAAGCGTTCTCACTGTTCATGCGCCGCGACTCGAGTGCGCGAGCGATGCGCAGTTTCACTTCACCGATATCAATCGGCTTGGTCAGATAGTCGAAAGCTCCATCCTGAATCGCCGTGACCGCCCCTTCGACCGTACCGAAGCCGGTCAGCAAGATGACGGGAATCTCCGGCTCGTGTTCTCGAACATGGCGGAGCAGATCCATACCACTCCCGCCCGGCATGCGTAGATCGGTGATGATGACATCGACCTGTCGCTCGCCCAAAATTTTCGTTGCGGATTCGACGTTCGCCGCCGCGATCGACTCGTAGCCGAGCTTGCGCGCGAGAACCGCAAGCGTCTCGCGCATCGCTGCGTCATCGTCCACGATCAGTATCTGTGCCGTGCTCACGCGGAACCTCCCTCGAGCGGCAGTAGGACTTCGACCACCGCGCCGCCTTCGCTACCGTTGGAGATCGTCAACTCGCCGCCGTGCTCCTCGATGACCCTACGGCAGATCGGCAATCCCAGGCCGCTACCGTCGGGCTTGGTCGTAACGAACGGCAACATCGCGCTCTCGATGACCTCTGGAGCGAATCCACAACCGTCATCTTCGATCGCAATGCGCACCCTGGCGCCATCTCTCGCAAATCGCACGCGAATCTTGCCGCCGGCGGAGTCGGCCTGCAGGGCGTTGCGCAACAGATTCACGAACACTTGGTGCAAGGCATCGCCGTTGGCGCGTGCCGGGTAGTTCGCGTCGTCGCCGCTCACCGTGATCTCAACGCCCACTTGACGACACGCCGGTCGAACCAATGCGATCGCTCGATCTGCAACGCGTGCGAGATCGAGCGACGTCATCACCAACGGTCTGGGTCGAGAAACACCAAGGAGATTGTTGATCAGGCCGTCGATGCGTTCGACCTCGGTAGAAATCATGCCGATCAATCGTTCGCGATCCGCCGGATCGGTATCGACGTCGTCAAGCATCTGCGCAGACATTTTCAGTACCGCCATCGGCGTGCGGATCTCATGTGCGACGCTTGCCGATAGCTCACCGAGCACCGCAAGGCGCTCGCGATCTTCGTTTTGTAGTTGCGCTTCGCTCAATGCTTCGACCATCCCCTTGAACGATCGCGACAAGACGCCGATATCTCCGGTCGCATCGGGAACTTCGATGTCTGGATCCAAGCGTCCGCTTGCACCGATCTTGGTGATCGAGGCGGTAAGCGCGCGCACCGGCCGGCCAATGCGCCAGGCGATGAGCGCACCGAGAGCGGCACTCGCCATCAACGCCAACAGTCCTACGCTCAGCATCGTAGCGCGCAACTCCGAGATGCGAGAGAGTGCCAGCACCGAAGGCTGCGACGCACGCAGCGTCATCATCAACGAACCGCCGGCCGTCGCCAGGCTCAACGATCGCGTCGCCACGAGCAGCTCGGCAGGCCGTTTTTCAGCGGAGCGATCTCCAATGGACCGCTTCTCGGCGGCCCCGTCACCGACCGATGCCAGTATCTCGCCGGACTCACTGAGCAGCACCGCCTCCACACCACGCGCAGCGGCACCGGCGGCTGCATCGGTATTGAACGCCTTGGTCAGATCCACCAACACGACGAGCGTACCGATCCTTTCGCGCGTTCGGTCGGGGTGCGCGATCGGGCCGCGCAGGGCGACCTGTGGGTGCGCTCCTTGGTGCCATATGGGAAGATCAGCGGTATCCACGCGCAAATCACTGTCGGGCAACACGCCTCCGGCAGACGCGATCAGTGTCCCTTCCGAGTCCACCACCGAAACGGCACGGAAACTGCTTCTAGCTTCGAGACTTCGATGCAGGAACTGGGCCAGTTCCTTGTCGACGTCCGAGTAGAGGATCGATCGCATGACTTCCAGGCTGGACCAGTTGTTGATAAGTTGTTGCGCGCTCGCGAGTTCGCCGCGCACCCCGTCCGCAAGATCACGCGCGAGCAAGTCGAGTTTGGCTTGTGCCTCCGAATGCAGAGCCGTCACTGCGCGCGAATACGCGAGTACACCGACCAGTAAACCGGTCGTGAGCGCCAGCATGACACCGAACGCAATCATCCGAACAGTGAAGGAACCCCACAGCTCGGCAACTCGGCCGAGAGGCCTGTTCGGATCACTCGCGTTCGCGTTGGCCTGTTTCATGTTGACGACGTCATTGGCGCTACCATCGGTTGCGGTCGGCGAAGATACCGACCGCCATTCCCTCACACCAAAACGAGACGTTGCCGGGATCGGATTCGACTTCGGAGATTCGGGATTCTGGCTGGCGGCCTATGCCCATATCAACGCCGAGTTCCCCGAGGACGCTGCCGATGAGGGCGACCAGGTCTCGCTCGACGATCTTACCCTCATCCTACGCTACGAGCCCAGTCCTCGCCTAGCCTTCTTCGCGGAAGCCGACTTCGAGGACACGATCGGGTGGGAGCAAGGTGAAAGGGTTTCCACCGACGGTGCGGTGGCCAACCTCGAGCGACTCTACCTCGACTACACCGTCACTCCGGAAGTCACCGTGCGCGCCGGCAAATTCCTCACTCCGTTCGGAATCTGGAACCAGGTACGACGCGCCCCGCTCACGTGGACGGTCGAACGCCCGGTCATCACGGAAACGGCGTTCCCACCGCACGTCACCGGACTCGGCGCGACCTACAAAACTACGCACGAGAGTTGGACCGCCGACGCGACGATTTTCGGCCAGGCGCAAGACGAGTTAGCGGCTGGGGACACGGAAATTACAGCGTCGGGAGCCATTGGCGGTCGCGCCAGCGTCGGCCGCGAGCACGCCCTCGGATTCGCAACTGTCGGCGCGAGCACCGTGTCTTTCGAGAACCATAAGACGAACCGATGGGAGAATGTCTTCGGCGTCGATCTCGACCTATCGATCGGCCGTAACGAACTCACCTCCGAGTTCATCTACGCCAACCTGAGAGAAGACGACGCGGACCGCGAACTCGGCCTCTATGTCCAGGACGCATTCCCGATCTACGGATCGATCTACGGCGTCCTTCGTTACGAGCATCTCGACCTTCGCGAAGAACCCGCCGCCAACGGATTTCTCGCCGGACTGGCCTGGCGACCGAGCCACCGGTTCGTTACGAAGGTGAACTACCAATTCGTGGACGACGCGAACGACGAGCTGTTACGCGGGCTCTTCTTATCCGTCGCGTTTTTCTTGTAACTAATCGTGCTTCGGGCGTGCTTGCTCACTATTTTCTTGGTCATGCTGCACCAACCGGTGTCGGCGCAGGAGTCCGCGAACTCGGGAACGTTCGCAATCGTTACGGGGCTGCAGAGCCCGATACAGAAGCTCACGGCCGACGACCTGCGCGAGCTCTATCTACGTCGCCGTAGGCTGCTTCCTGACGGTACGAGGGCGGTGCCGATCAACTGGCCGGTCGGGAGTTCCGAACGTCGCGCGTTCTCGTTGGCGGTACTCGGAAGACCGCCCGAGGCGCTGGCGCGCTATTGGGATCGGATGTTCTTCGAGGGCGTCATGCCGCCCATCGTACTCGGTTCGCTCGACGCCATCGCTCGCTATCTCGAGCGCGATCCGAGCGCGCTCGCTTACCTGCCCGAGACCGCCGTAGGCGACTCGATGCGGGTCGTCGCGATCATCGAGTTCTAGCGACGGCCGCGCAAGATCTTGCGCGTTCCCCCCACCTGCTCCGCGCAGCGCGTTGCACGCGGCGGCGCCGAACATCACCGCAGGCGTTCGCGTCGCGCATGGCATGCGCGTTGCTCCCATCGCGAAGCTAGTTGAAGTCAGTTTTAGCGATTGCGGTGCGGATGGAATCGACCAACCAGCATCCCACCGCTAGGCCCGGTGCGCGGTATTCCGCAAAGCACGCCCATCGCGCACCGGGCTGCCTTGGGCAGTCCGGACGAGAGAGCGCTCCTTCCATGAGGTGCGGAACAAGAGCGGATGCTCATCGATGGATTCGAAATACTCGTCGCATGCGCGCCGGCACCCCTGCCAGGAGCCGTAGTCGTCGATTGTCACGATGCCGTGACGAACGACGAGCGGGTACAGATGATTGAGTTCCGCGACGGTGGAGTCGTAGAAATCCGTATCGAGTCGTAGATAGGCAATCTGCTTGTGGTTGTCGTTGGGGATCGTCTTGCAGACATCGCCCTGGACGAACGTGAAGAGATCGAACGGATAAGCGGTAGCGCCGACGTTCTTACGCACGAGATCGAGCGATCCGTAGCACCACTCGTTGTGATCGCCGCGCGCGTCTTTCTCCCAACGGCTGCGAGTGCCGTCGCGATCGAGTTTAGTCAGAGTAGGTACGGCCTTCTCATCGAACTCGGTCGGCGCGGTCATGCCGGCGAACGTATCGTAGAGGAAGATGCGACGATCGGTCACACCGAGCCGCAACAACGTCTCGGCCATCACCACGACCTGCGTCCCTTTGGCGACGCCGCACTCGACGAAGTCGCCGGGAATCCCACTCTCGACGACGTACCGTGTCGCCGCGTAGGTCGAATGCTGGGCAAGGCTGGTCACGTCGAGCAGTGGATTGCCGCGCGCGATCTCCTCGAACTCAGGATCGAAATCCTCAGTGATCGCGTAGCGAGTGGCGGTTCGGCGGATACTGTTTCGGACTAAATCGCGGATGCGCATAGGCAGGTAGTGGTTCGCACGGTTGTCGGATCGGGTGCGTACCAGCGGCTGTATATCAGTTCAGAAAGTAGATGCCATAGCGCCCGTTCGAGGCCCGCAACGGCCTGCGCGGTGCAGTGGCGGCAGAGGAGCAATTTCTTGCGGATTCGAGGGTTTAGGCGCCAAGTAAAGGCAAAAACCCGTGCCTTGCGCATGGACGCCGGTTGGCACACCAATTGCGATTGTAGCCGTGTATGCGCCCACCTGGACACCAGCGGAGCCACTGCGATGCGCTGCCATTCGATGGCGCCGCTAGCGCCGGTAGCGCCGATAGTGCGGCCAGCGCCGAGAATGCGGGGATCGCGGCGAGCGCACTCGAATATACACTCAGATGCGCGCTCGCCAGCGTCGTTCTCCTCACCTCATGCGCGACGACGGCGCGGGCCGACTTGGCCGAACGCGCGATCGTCGACTGCAATCGGTCCGACACGGTAGCGCCGGCCGAACGTCCCGAGATCATCGCAATGGCGCTGAAGTTGGCCGAGGCATCGGTGGATCAGACACCCAGCGACCCGCGCGCGCACTACGCCGTGTTCTGCGCCTTGGCCAAGCGAGTGCGACACAACCGCGCGAGCCTGCGTGCACTCAGCGACCTGAGACGCATGCGAGCGCGTGTAGATCACGCGCTGATGCTCGATCCGGACTATGCCGTCGCGAACGCGGCGAAGGGCGCCTATCTGTACTACTTGCCGCGCCTGCTCGGCGGCAATGCGCAGCGCGGCCTGGAATTGCTCGAGCGATCCATCGCACTGGACCCCGACAATCCTGCAACGCGCCTGATCTATGCCGACGTGCTGGCGGATCGCGGAGACCACGCGGCGGGTCGCCTGCATACGCAGCGCGGTGCCTTTTGAGTGCTGAGTACTGAGTACTGAGTACTGGACCAGCCCACGCCCACACAGCTTCACCGTACTACGCTCTAGTCGCGCGCCATGCTAGCCTCCGCCCACTATGCAGATATTGCGCGTGTTGGCCGTCATCTTCGGTCTTCTGGCCTTGTCGAACATCACCAAGGGGCTCGAGCTCGCGGGCGACCACGGATTCGTTTTCCTTGGGCGACGCCTGAGCGGAAACCCGAACATCATCGCGGGCCTGGCGTTCGGCTCTTACCTGGCCGTCTACGCCGAGGCGCTGTGGCGCCGCCGGGCATACGCGCTCCCCATGGCAATCGCGTACGCCGGCTACGTCTGCGTCAACATGGCGTTGTTCACCATGCGAAGCCCCGAGCTGGCCGCCGACAGTGCGCTGTTCGGCAATGCCTATATCGTCGTCGCGGCGGGCACTTCTCTCGGGGCAGTAGCGGCGGTCGCACGTGAAGGACTGGCGCGCGATCTCGCTCGCTACGAAATGATCTTGAAAACCTTTGCGATCTTGTTCGGCTTGATGGCGGTTTCCAATTTCCTCAAGGGCTTCGAGTACAGCGACATTACCGGCTTCGTGCTATTCGGTGCGCGCACGTCGGGCATGACGAATATCATCGCGTCTTGTAGCTTCGCGGTGTTCTTACTCGTCTATGCGCAAGCGATCTGGACGGAGAAACGCCGCGCCCTTCCGTTAGGCATCGCGTACGCCCTCTACGTGGTCTCGAATCTCGTACTGTGGACGATTCGCAATCCCGAAGGCGCCGACAATCCACTGATCTACGTGATCTGCTATCTGTTGATTGCAGTCGGTGTGTCGGGCGGCGCCGCGACGCTGATCTACCGCATTCGCGAGCGCCTGACCTGAACGATTCTTCTTGGCGTCAGGACGGGTAACGCGCGCCGAGTGTGCCGATAACCTCGAAGAACTCGCGGCGAATGTCAGCGAGAATGTCGGCGACGGGCCGGACCTCGTCTATTCGACCTGCCACTTGACCGGTCAGTGCGATGCTCGCTTCCATATCGCCGCCGAAATAGAGTTCCATCGCGTTCATCAGTTCGGCCATCGCGTTGGTTTCGGGCTCTCGCTCCAGGCGTGTGGTCTTCTTCGTGCGCAGCGCTCTAAGTGCAGGCGAGTTGAATCGATTGAGGAACACCGTGTCGGTTTCTCGCGCCTCGACGATCGCGTCTTTCCAATTCTGATGCACGGGGGATTCCGCCGCCGAAACCATCCGAGTTCCCAACTGAATTCCCTCGGCGCCTAGCGCAAAGGCCGCGGCCATCGACGATCCGTCGATGAAACCACCCGCCGCGATGATCGGCACGTTCACCTTCGATCGTACGAGCGGCAGCAGCACCATACTCGCGACTTCATTCGGATTCTTGAAGCCACCGCCCTCGCCGCCTTCAACGATCAGGCCATCGACTCCACAACCGACTGCCTTGAGCGCCGCACCCAGGCTGGGAACTACGTGGAATACCGTGAGCCCGCCGGTCTTGAGTTGATCGGTATAGACGGCGGGATTTCCCGCCGACGTCGTCACGAAGCGGATGCCCTGATCGATGACGAACTTCACGATGTCGGGATCGCGCACGAAGGCCTGCGCAATGTTCACACCGAACGGTTTGTCGGTGAGCACGCGCATCTTCTTGATCTCTTCACGAATGACGTCGAGTTCGCCCGACGACGTCTCAATGATGCCCAAGCCGCCCGCATTGCTGACGGCCGAAGCGAGCGGAGAACGTGCGATCCATCCCATCGGGGCTTGTACGATGGGCAGCTCGACGCCGAGCATGCGCGTGACTGCGTTATCGAACTTCTGTGACGAACTCATGGGGCCGAGTATACGGATTGCCCGCGACCGACCAAGGCCAAGTCCAAGTCGCGTCGCTAGACGACTCCTGTGTCGAAAACGGGGGTTCCGCCGAGTAGCGTCGCCAACACCTGTGTAGCCGGTAGATCGTCGACACGCGTCTCGATCGGGTCACGATCGACGATGATGGCATCCGCATGAGCGCCGGACGTCAGCGTGCCCAGGCCTTCCCATTGCAGCACGCGGGCGGCGTCGCGAGTCCACATGAAAAGCGCCCGCTCGCGCGATACAGCGTGTGCCGGCGTCGCGTTGCGACGACCGCTGCCGCAGAACTCGTGTGTCTCGGCCAACGCGATGTGCTCGAAGATGTTCTTCGGCCCCCAGTCGCTTCCGCAACCGACGACCAGCCCCGCATCGAGCAGTCGTTTGAGCGGGATCAGATCGGCGAGAACCTGTTGGCCGATTCGCTCGCTCATCAGATCTCCCTTGCCCCACGAGAACGACATGCTGGTGGTCACGTCCATGCCGAGCGCTGCGTATCGCCGCGCTTGCTCGAACGTACACAGATAATTGTGCTGAAGGATCCACGAGGCGTCTCTTATGGGCAGCTCTTGCGCGGCTGCCTCGGCACGATCGAGAAACTCATCGTGGTCGCGGTAGCCCGCGCCAATGAAGTTCAGTCGCAATCCGTTGCGCGCACAGAAATCGATGGCGACCTCTTCTTTCTCTCCCGATACGAACGTCACGCCGCGCGTCTTTTCGCCGTAGGGCCCGGTGTATTCCCCGTGCATACGCAAAAAACCGGGACCGCAAGGACCTCCGCGTGACAAGGTCACGCCGTTGTGGCGCAACAGGTCGTCGTCGAGCGACCGCGTCGCAAGTGCTTTCGCCAGCCCGGCCTTGAATTCGTCCATCGACAGCGGCTGATCCCAGGTTTGCGCGTAGCTCTCCGCTTCGAGACAGGTCAGCACGCGCACACTGAGCGCGTCGTCGGCACGCAGCGCCTGGTAGACGCTGACTTCGAGTTCGCCCATGACGTGGCCCTCGTACACCGTCGTCACGCCCATGCGGTTATAGTCGCGCATCGCCGCTTTCGTCGCGTCGAACACGATCTCGGGATCGATCAGCGGGATTTTCGCGAGCAACGCGTCCATGTGCGGCTCGCCGGTGTAGTACGTATTGACCGAGCCGCGCAAGATCCCGGTCGGCTCGCCGTTCACATCCTTTTCGATCCAGATCTTGCCGATCGTATCGGGACTGCCGCGATCGATGCCGAGCGCGGCCAAACCCGCTGAATTGAACGCGCAGACGTTGGGCGTGGTCGGCACCCATGCCTGAAGGTAAATCGGATGATCGGTGCTCGCGCGGTCGAGCACGTGACGATCGGGCAGACACTTCTCTTTCAGATCACGCCACGAGCGACGCAGAAAGTAGTGCGCCTCGCCGACCGGCGTAGACATCACCCACTTTCCCTTTTCGGTATCTGCGGCCTTGAGGCGGAAGCGCTCGACGATGTCAGCGTGCGATTCAGCATCGCTCAGATCGACGAGCGGATAGGCGAACGCACCGAAGTGAAAGAGGTGCGGGTGGGTGTCGATGAGCCCCGGCATCATCGATGCGCCACTCAGGTTAATCTTACGAACAGGGCCCGCGTTGTTCGGGCCGGCGTTTTCGACCTCGTCGCGCGATCCGACGGCCAGCACGCGCCCGGCGCGCAACGCGATGGCGTCGCACACCGACGTCACGCCGTCGAGCACATGCACCCGGCCGTTCACATAGAGAGTCGTTTCTTGATCCGACGGCGGTGCGCTCACGCGACCGTTGTCGTCCGGTGCGCCAGCTGATGGAAGGCGCAGGCGCGCCCGGTCAGTCGATAACTGTCAGTTCGATTCCCAAGCGCAGTCGGTCACTGCGCTTACGACGACCCTCGCCGGTTTCGTGCACTACGTCGATCGTGCGGCTGAGCCGCGTCGTTCCACCCGGGCAGGTAATGTGTTCGCGCACCAATAGGGGCGCGCTGCTGTCGTCGTGGTCGTCTTCGCCTACCGGATTGGAATCGTCTTCAGAGGCTAGAATGCCGAACGCGACCGGCGCGACCGTCGTCGCGGCGTCGCCGGGAACGAGCCAGCCGGTATCGACCGTGTCCAGGTGCAGACCGGGAGCGAAGCTCGAGGAGTCGCCGGTGCGCAGATCGAACGGACCGACGGCCGCCGAACTCAGTGCCCGGATACTGTACTCGCCGGGCGCATCGGGGTCGCCCGATCCGTCGTCGTCGAGCGTCCTCACCGATACGATCGAGGTGAGGTGAATCGCGACCACACAGCTTCGAACTGCCGGCGTGTCGTCAGCGAGTACTTCCGTACCCGCAACGGCGAGCAGTGTGAGAGCTGCCACCACAGCTGACGCAGTCAAGACGCGAGACCGTGCGAATCGCTTGGTTTGGGTTCGCTTGGTTTGAATGATGGCCGACACCGAGTGCGCTCCTAACCGACGTCCCCCGATTGCGGTGCGGGGAAAGGAGCAATCCGCGTGCCCTCACGAAACGGCGTCTAGCCCGGCTTTTTGCGTCTTCGGATGCGCCGTGGGCCGCACTCTCGCGACGGATGGCGAGGTAGTGACGGTCGGTCTATTGAATCTGGGAATCTGGGAACGTTAGAACGTGGGGATCGGGGAATGCGTGCATATCGGCGCTACGCCCTGCTCGAAGTGGCAAGCCGAGCGTAGCGCCGTGTCTCTGCATGCAGCCCGAGCGTAGTGAAGCCCGGGGGTCGCAACAGCGACGCTGTCTCAATGAGCAATCGCGATGCCATGCGGCCTCGGCATCCCTCCGCGGCTGTAACAGCCCGATTCTGTTGAGATTCGCCGCGGGCGTCCAAAACATGCTGAGCTCGAGCCCACCGCAAGAGAAAAATCTTGCGCAGCCGTCGCAACATGCGCGCAAGCATTTGCGCACTCGCGACGACGGCGAATCCAGCGCCGCGAATTGCCTGCGCCCGGCGACTGTGGAACGTAAATGGTGTCGTCGGCAGCGCGCACCGCTGCGTACCGGATTTTAAGCAGAGGACAGGAATCACCATGAATCGTAAGAGCTCATCCATCTTTGTAGTAGCGGTCACACTTCTCACCATGCTCACGCTTGCGGCTGTGGGCGCACCGCGACGCGCCGACGCCATCGAGATCGATCCCGGCAAATGGCAGTTCACAACGACGTCTCAAGCGCCGATGGTTCCCACACCGCGCGTCGAAACCGACACCGAGTGCATCGAGGACGGAACACGCAGCGCCAAGGATTTCATGCAGGACAACCAAGACTGCACGCTCAGCGACGTGGTCGATACCGACACGCTGCTTTCCTACAAAGTCACCTGCCCCAACGGCCCGATGGTCATGAAGGGGGTCTCCAACTTCAAGAGCACGGGGAGCACGATGTCCGGCACGATGCGCATGGGCATGAGCATGAACGGCCAAGAGATGACCATGGACGTGAAGTGGGAAGGCAAGCGTCTCGGCCCCTGCGACGGCTGAGTCCACGAAGCCTGATCGAGAAACAGCGGCCGTCGTGCAGTGCCCACGAAGTTGGAAGCCTAGCCCCGAACACCACCCTCATCGGCCGCCCCACCCGAAAACCACGGGTACAGCGCCGGGATCACCAGCAGTGTCAGCACGGTCGAAGTGACCAGACCGCCGACCACTACGGTTGCCAGGGGGCGTTGAACCTCGCTCCCCGTCCCCGACGAGAACAGTAACGGGAACAGTCCCGGCGCCGTCGTCGTTGCGGTCATCAGGACCGGGCGCAGACGCAACGTCGCGCCACGCACCGACGCTTTGGCGACAGGCACTCCGGAACGAACCAGTTCGTTGAAGGAGGCAGCGTCACCGCATCGTCGATCGCTTTCTGTGCATCTTCCACGAACGATCCGATGTCTCGCCCGACGACGTTGCACTGAATCGTGATGAAACGCTTCACTTCAAGAGTTCTGTATCTCGCCGTTCGGAACCACGGCAAACCACTTGTACAAGGCCGGAATTACCAGAAGCGTTAGAACGGTCGAGGTAAGCAGCCCCCCGACAACCACCGTTGCTAGCGGGCGCTGCACCTCACTTCCCGTACCGCTCGAGAAGAGGAGAGGAAACAATCCGAGCGCCGTCGTAATCGCTGTCATGAGCACCGGACGAAGTCGCAGTGTTGCTCCTCTCACCGAGGCGTCATCAACAGCAACACCGTCACGTACGAGCTGATTGAAGTAGGTGACGAGCACCATCCCGTTCTCAAGCGCGATGCCAAACAGCGCGATGAAACCCACGGACGATGGAACTGACAGATTCTGCCCTGTTGCCCAAAGGGCGACGACTCCCCCGACGAGCGCGAGCGGAATATTCGCGATAATAAGGACCGAGTTGCCGATGGAGCCGAAACTCAGGAACAACAGGAAAAAGACGATAAGGAGCGTAATCGGAACAACGACAGCAAGTCTGCGATTCGCTTCCTGCTGCAGTCGAAACTGTCCGCCCCAAGTGACCAGATAGCCTGGGGGCAGCACTACCGCCTCGTCGATTGCCGACTGCGCATCAGCCACAAATGACCCGATGTCGCGACCTACAACGTTGCACTGGATTGTAATGAAGCGCTGGTTGTCCTCCCGAGTGATCTGGCGCGGACCAACAACCTCTTCAATCTCTGCAAGCTCCGACAGTGGTACTCGCACTTCGCCGGGGCCCTCGACTAGGATGTTTCCAATCGACTCAGCAGTGCCACGATACGGCGCAGCAAAGCGCACGTAGATGTCGAAGCGACGGATCCCCTCGAAGATCTGACCGGCGACTTCACCGCCGACCGCGGCCCGAATGGTGTTTTGGACGTCGGCCACGTTCATTCCGTAGCGCGCCACAGCCTGACGGTCCACGGTGATGATAAGCTGCGGTGTGCCAGCCACCTGGTCGACCTGAATGTCTACCGCCCCCGGTACTGTCTGCACCACACGTGAGATCTCATTGGCTTTCTCGATAAGCTCATCGAGGTCGTCCCCGAAAAGCTTGATGGCCAGCTCCGCGCGGACGCCTTCGAGTAGCTCGTCCACCGTCATTGCAATGGGTTGGGTGAAGTTGGTGGCAACACCTGGCACGGCACCCAGGTCATCGCGGATCTGATCTTCAAGTTCTGCCTGAGTCGTGGCGCTTCGCCACTGCTCTTGCGGATGCAGAAGAATGTACATCTCCGCGCTGTTTACAGGGTCGGTATGCGCTCCGACCTCGCCTCGCCCAATCCGTGTCACGACTCCGCTAATTTCCGGAATCTCCATGAGGCGCCGCTCTACCACCATCGTGAGCTCGGTGCTCTTGATAAGCGATATAGACGGCGGCATCGTTAGCCGAAGCACCATCGTTCCTTCTTGAAGCCGCGGCGTGAACTCAGAACCTAAACGAGGAAAGACGACCGCTCCGAGTACAAGAAGACCACCTGCAAGCGCCACGGCGAACGTGCGGCGCTTTACGAAAAACGACACGGCTGGCTGATACAACGCCACCAGCGCACGCATTCCACGCCCCCCGGAACCGCCGCCTTTGGGCCGGCGCATCAGCAGATCAGATAGGGCCGGCGCAATGAACACGGCGAATACGAGAGACCCCAGCATCGCAAGCGCGACGGTGTACGCGAGCGGGCGGAACGTCTTGCCCTCAACACCCTGAAGAGTGAACAGAGGGAGGAACACGATGACGATAATCGAAATCGCGAACACGATAGGCCTTCCGACCTCTCTGCAGGCGCGTGACACGATCGCAACGCGGGACTCGTCTGGGTCGGCCTCACCAAGCATGCGCTCTACGTTCTCTACGACGACAATCGTGCCGTCGACCATCATGCCGATGGCGATAGCAAGCCCGCCGAGCGACATCAGGTTGGCCGAAATGCCGAAGTAGCCCATGCCAAGTGTGGCGAACAGAACCGAGAACGGGATAGAGAGGGCAACGACAACGCTCGCGCGAAGACCTCCCATGAACGCCATCAGCACCAAGGCCACTAACACGATGCCCTGGACCAGCGCGTTGCGAACCGTTGCAACACAGGCTGCGACCAAAGTTTTTTGCTCGTAGTACGGAACAATCGTTATCCCGTCGGGCAAGATTTGGTTGATCTCGGCCATCTTGTCTTCGACCTGTCCGATGACGGTCGAAGAGTTCGTGCCGTAGAGCTTTACAACCATCGCGGAGATGACTTCCTCAACGCCGTTTCTGGTCTGCACGCCCCTGCGGATAGCACCGCCAAGCTCAATGTCGGCTAGGTCTCGGAGGAATACCGGGGTGCCGTCTTTCGACTTAACGACGATGTTCTCGAGGTCCTCGACACTCGAAGCCAGCCCCACAGAGCGCACGATGTACTCTTCAGAATTCTTCTCGATGAACTGGGCGCCGACGTTTAGGTTGTTCTCGCGGATACGGTCGATGACATCACCGATCGTGATGCCGTACTGGATCAGGTGTTCGGGATGGACGTTCACCTGAAACTGCTTCTCGTAGCCGCCGATGCCCAGAACCTCAGTCACGCCAGGGACGGTCTGAAGGTGGAACTTCACAAGCCAATCTTGGATACTTCGAAGCTCTTCGAGCGAGTACTCGCCCGTCTCGTCCTCAAGGTAGTAGAAGAGCACCAACCCCATACCGGTGGAGATCGGCCCTAGCGCCGGATCGCCAAATCCTTCCGGAATCTGCTCCCGTGCTTCTTGTAAACGCTCGCCCACGACCTGGCGGGCGAAGTAAATGTCGGTCCCGTCTTCGAAGTAGATGTTTACAACCGAGAGACCGAAATTTGAGACGGAGCGAAGCCGCTCAAGACGCGGCAGCCCGTTCATTGCGGCTTCGATAGGATAGGTGACGTACTTCTCCACGTCCTCGGGAGCCAAGCCCTCGGTCTCAGTAAAAACCTGTACAAGGTTCGGCGAGACATCTGGGAACGCATCGACGGGAAGGTCGAGGTACGCCCGGAAACCAGCAAGACTAACTAATATGCCAAACGCGACCACTAGGAGGCGGTTTCGAAGGCCAAAGCGAATAAGAATATCCATCGTCGTAGCCTCCGATTAGTGTGCGTGACCTTCGCTAAGTTCAGATTTGCCAAGCTCGGCTTTGATGATGAAGCCGCCCTTGACCACGTACGCCTCACCCGCCGCGAGGCCCGAGAGGACCTCCGCGTGCGTAGTGCTCGTCCGCCCGAGTCGTAGTTCGCGCGGCTCAAAGCCATCTTCATCTTGTACGAAGACAACCGTGCGCCCTTCCACGGTCTGAAGCGCTGTATGCGGGACCGCGATTGGTACATCCACTGCGGTTACGGCGACGCGACCGGTGACAAACATGCCTGGCCGCCACGTACCGGCGCTGTTGTCCATGACAAGGCGCGCGCGTGCCGTGCGCGTGTCTTCATCGACCACCGGACTTACGTATGAAATCGTACCTTCTACGTCGGGCAAGTGATGCCCGCTGGAGACAAGCACGTGCTGGCCCACTTCCACTCGGGAGAGGTCACGCTGATAAATGCTCAGCTCAAGCCAAACGTTGCGCAGGTCCGCTACTACAAACGCCTGCGTGTCCCGCGTTACCGCTTCTCCGCGTGTAACGTGTTTTGCGATGACCGTGCCGTCCAGAAGCGTCTTTAGTTCGTACGCCGTGAGCGTTTCGCTACTCTCGATGACGGCAAGGACATCACCCGTGGCTACCTTGTCTCCGATGCTCGTTCGGACCTCCTTTACGATGCCGGCGTAACGAGGCACGATGTGGGCCACACGGTCAGCGTTGGGAACGACTTCTCCGGGGAGCACAACATACGTTGTAATCCGGCCGCGACCCGCGCTAGCCATCTCAACGCCGAACTCCTCCATCTGAGAAGCACTTAGCGTTACGACGTCTTCGTTATGCTCGTCCTCGTCGCTTCCATGACCTTCACCATGGTCGTGCTCGTCGCCGTGCTCTTCATGGTCGGTATGGTCTGCGCCGTGCGAGTCTTCGTCGTGTCCCTCATCGTGTCCGTGCTCGTCCGCTGCCATCGCAGCCGGTAGGCTCAAGCCGGGGGCAACGCCCCAGAGCCCCAGACCGACGACCAGTACCAGCGTTGCCATAAGCGCGAAGGGACTTTTGTGGAATGCTTTCATTTCAGGATCTCCAATATTCATCTCAGAACTCTCCGAGCGGCCGGCCGACAAGGCGCTCCACACGGGCAATATCCCGGTGGTGGGCCGCGAGCGTGTCGAGGTATTCACTTCGAAGCGCAAAGAGCGTCCTCTGCGCATCCAACACATCTAGGTAGCGAAACACGCCACGGCGGTATGCTGAGGTCGCTCCGTCAAAGGCCGCTTGGGCCTTGGGAAGCACGTCGCGCTGAAGCGAAACGATTGCTTCGTAGGTCGCGGCAAGTGACTCGTAGGCAGTGCCAAGAGCTGTTGTTACGTCGACCTGGGCTGCGCGGCGTTCCTCTGAAGCCTTGGCAACACGCCGCCGCGCCTCGAGAGCCGCTCCCTGGTTACGGTCGAACAGCGGTAGCGGAACGCTCAATTCGAGAACAAACGCGTTGTCGTCTGTCTCGTTGAACCAGCGCGGACCGCCACCGAGCGTTACGTCAGGGATCCGCCTCGAGTCTTCGAGTGCGACAAGCGCCCTTCGCGCCGAGAGTTCAGTCGTCCAACGGGCAAGGTCTGGGTTCTCTTCCACCTGGCGAACAAGTGCCGCCTCTGAGGGGGGCGGGGAAATCCCCTCATCCAAAGCACCTGCTACGCCGGAAAAGGAAACGTTCGTGCTTCCCCAGGTAGCCGCAAGGAGCTTTCGTGCCGCGTTGAGCTGGCGAACCCGCCAGGCGAGTTCTACGCGGCTAGAAGCAAGCGCCACCTCGGCGCGGTACTTCTCGACAGCTGAGACGGCTCCCGCCTTCACCTGCTCGCCTACAATGCGAAGCGCTTCTTCAGTCACCCCAACAAGTTCTTCGGACAGGGCGTGTCGCTCCTGTGCCGCGAGCAGCTGGGAGAAGGCCAGTGCAACCTCGGTAAGCGTATCGATACGAGCCGATTCGTAGTCCCATCCAGCCACGGCTCGGTCGAAGTCGGCTACGGTGCGGCGCTTGGTGCGCTTACCGCCAAGCTCAATGAGCTGGGAAAGCCACAGCGTGTTCTCCGAGCCGTCAAAACCGCTCGTTGCCCCTGATCCACCAAAATTCTCCAGCTCGATTGTGATTTCGGGGTTGGGAAGCAAACCCGCCTGGATCACGTTCGCTTCGCGCGCCCGGACCTCCCAAGAAAAGGCCGCAAGCCGCGGGTTGTTCATCAGCGCAAGAGCCAGCGCGTCCCGAAGCGTAACTTCGCCAGTAGGATGTTCGAGAGGGACAGCCTTTTGTTCGGCTGTTTCTGTATCCGTCAGTTGGACGCTACCAAACTCGCGCCCGAGGGGCCGCGGTTCTGGCATGCTCGCGGGCTCTCGCTGAGTTGCGCAGCCTGATAGCGCGAGAGCGCACACAGCAAGCGCCATTGTTCTTTGTTGTTGTCTGTTCATTTCACCGTTCTCCAAACCATAGGCACACAGCACTGCGACGCAGATGCGCGCAGCACCACGAGAAATCGAACCTACTGCCGGAAGCGCAGGGCTCGAAACCAGGGCGATTAGTGGTTAGACGCGAAGAACGGTGGAACGAAGAGAGAGAGTCTGCTCGCGTTCAACGTCTGGGCTGTAGCCGCGAGTGAAACGGGGGTCTCCCAAGGAGACATGCGAAAGAACCCTCGAAGTGAGGGTCTGGAGGGACGGGCTTAGGTCGCTGAGCCTTTCTTGTTCTTTCGACGCCGGAAGGAGCAGCGGAACGTCGACGCACGACTGGGAGCTGAACTCAGCAGCGGCCTCGCCCCTCGTCTCATCATGGCATGCACCGTGCGCACGCTCGATGCCGCTATGTCCGTCAGAACCGACGCAATAGACAAACTGCGAGGCGAGGCCGAGGCCACCCCACACGTAGGCGAGGAGGCTAAGGGTCGCGATTGTAGTTCTTACCGCTCGGTGTTTCATAGGATTCCGGGCCCTACAGGGCCCCGTAACTCAGTCAGCGTAACATAGTCCGCAACGGCGCCGCGACGCAATGTTCTCCGCCGGCGCGGGTGGGGGCCGTTGATGTGTTATGTCCACATCCGCGAGGCGCAACACCCGGTCCGTGCCGCTCGGCCGCCACAACGCATCTGCTACCGCAGAGGCCTTCAAGGCACTCTTTGCCGTCGCTCGAGAACATGCCTCGCACATCGCCGGGAAAAAGTAGGCGCTGTGTTCCGAGACGTCCCGACGTTTCGATAGGTTACCCGCGGTGAGAAGATCGAGCTGATGAGCACGCCAAACGAGTCCGAGACACTACATCGCGTCACATCAGACGATGCCGTGCGAACAGACGCACACACTCGCAAGTGGTTGCAGCGAGCGCTATGGCTCGTCTCAGCCACGATGGCGTACAACGGTGTTGAGGCTGTGGTGGCTCTTTGGTCAGGGATCGCCGCACAGAGCAGCGTCCTCGTTGGATTCGGTCTTGACAGCATCATTGAGTTCGCCGCGGCGGGTGTACTGCTCTGGCGCTTTGCCGCCGAAGCACGAGGCGCGGATGACGAGGTGGTCGACGCCAGAGAGCACCTCGTTCATCGCTTCGTGGGTGCGACCTTCTTGGGTCTTGCCGTTTACGTAAGCGGCGAAGCATTCGCGACGCTCTACATGCAAAGCGCCCCAGAAGAGAGCCGAGTTGGGATCGCTCTTGCTGTTCTTTCACTTCTCTTCATGCCCGCCGTCGCCTGGGGAAAACTGCGAGCGGCGAAAGAGGTTGGAAGCGCAGCGCTTCGTGCTGAGGCGAAAGAGACCCTTGCGTGCTCGTACCTATCGCTAACGCTACTGCTTGGTCTCGTCGCGAACGCCGTTGCCGACCTTTGGTGGGCCGATCCTGTAGCGGCCTTGGCGATGGTGCCATGGCTCGTCAAAGAGGGGCGAGAAGCGCTTCGCGGCGACGGCTGTAGCGCCGAAAGAGATGGAGAATAGAGCCATGCCCCCGAGTGCACTTCTCTTGGTCCAGGACCGCTACGCCGGATGACCATCGGACGGCCGTCCCTGCACCGTTACGCGGAGGACAAGCGGTCAGACCTCGTGCACAGAACGCATCATCGTCTCAAGTTTGGGAACGATAGAGACGTCAAATTCCTACTTGCGCCGACAGCAGGCCTTCTCGAGCATTCGATAGCGTTCTTGGCAGGCCTTTATCCACAGAGCGCATGGCGTGCAATTTGCAACACCATCTCCATACGATGGAGGGCTACTACAGTGAAGAACGTTTCATTCTACGCAATACCGGCTCTACTCATCCTTGGCCTCTGTTTTTCAGCTCCTGGGGCGGTGACGGCCGTCCACGCTCAGCAACACTGCGGTGACCACGACGGGAGCGGGCGCGTCTCGGCCACTGACGCGTTACTTCTTCTCCAGTTCGTAGTTGGCCATCCGGTTGAAGTTGGTTGCCCCACTGGGCTTCACTGCTGGGACACGGAAGATAACGGCGTCTGTGATGAGGTAGATGACATCAATCTGGACGGCTACTGCGACATTCTCGATTGCCAGGGCCCGATGGGACCCGAGGGACCGATGGGCCCGATGGGACCGGGGGGCCATGGGGGCGGTGAGTTGGCCGAGATTGCAGCACGCGTGGACACCCTGAGCGCGGCCGTAGCCGCCCTTCAGCAGCTACACGCAGAATAGGGCTTTGTCACGAATTCGGCTCTGGCCGATCGCTAGCGGGAAGTGACAGTAACTGTCGCTGCTCGGCGCCATCCAGCGACTCGACCAGTGAAGGCCCCGAGTTGTGACAAGGCGGCCTAAAAACAAGCCCCGAAACAGCACGCGCGGTCATCGGTGTTTGGAATCTCGAGTCGGATTGCATACGCGGCGTGTAGCCGAAAGTTGGAACTGCCCCGAGGAGACGCGAAATGACCATTCCCGTACTGGTGCTGCTGGGCTTTGCCGGCTGGACATTGTTGACGCTGCTGACGACGGTTGGGAGCTACCGCTGGGCGCGGATTCTGACCGGCCGCGTCCCGATCGCGGAATGGAGCCCCTCGGTGGTTCAAGGGGACGATTGGTATCAACGGGCAATGCGCGCGCACGCCAACTGCCTCGAAAACCTTCCAGTGTACGGCGCGATCGTCGTCGCCATTGTCGCGACCGGCTCCGACAGCCTGCGCCTGGACACACTTGCCGTCGTCTTATTGGTAGCGCGAATGTTTCAGACAGTGATCCATGTGGCGTTCGCGCCGACCAACACAGTGGCAAGCGTGCGCTTCGCATTCTTCTTCACACAGATCGTGTGCATGTTCTGGATGGGCCTAGTCGTAGCATTCGCCTGATGAACGGCTTTAGCGTTAAAGGCGTCGATTCGGCCTTGTCACGAATTTGAAGGATTGGGATCTGCGCTACCGGTAGGGTCGGCAGATTGCGCCGATCAGCGCCCGTTGCTGTTACCCCCGGTCCTTCGTCAAACGCTCATCCGCTGACGCTAAGGCAGCGAGTCTGTAGTAGCAATGGTGTAGCGTCCCAAAAACGGGCGAACGAAAAGTGAGCTACTTCAACAGCGTGGTTATGGGTGACAATGCCGGTCGAAGATAGACCCTGCCATGCGAAACCGAGCGGTCGCGTCCGAGGTTTGCCCACCAGCCGCAAGGAGAAGCGGTGGCCATCGCGGTGGCTGAGCGCGAAACGGGGACTTCATCTATTTGCTCGTTTTTGAGGAATGTTGATCCCGGATTCCGAACACTGGGAACTCCAGATTCTCGCCGAACGCTTAAACCGGTTTCGTTTCCAGCAAACGGTCATCGGTACGCGCATGGCATGAGGCTTGCACAATTCTATGTCATGAGAGTGCGTTCCAAGGCGCTTGTGCTGGCACTGCATCTTTTCCTGACGGGGACCGTGGTTGCATGGGGGGAGCCGTCCGCTCACGGCCATGGCGGCGGGCTGGTAGCTTCAGGACAGACACCCGGTTTCGTTGGCACCTATTTCAGCGGTTCCGCGACCTGTTCCCCGTGCCATGACGGGTTGGCGGATAACCGGGGGAACGACATTTCGATCGTTCGGAACTGGTCGGGGAGCACGATGGCGAACTCGACACGCGATCCGTACTGGCGGGCGAAGGTCGCGTCGGAACTGCATCGAAATCCCCAGATTTCCGACGAGCTCAACAACAAATGCTCGCGCTGTCATGCGCCGATGGCGAACGAATCCTTGCGCAAAGACGGTGAGTCGATCGAAATATTGAGTCCGGGATTTCTCGATCCGAACAATCCGTATTTTCAGCACGCTATTGACGGCGTGAGTTGTACTCTGTGCCACCAGATTGCAGACGACGGCAATCTCGGAAGTCTCGAAGCGACGTCGGGAGAGTTCACGACTGAGTTTCAAAGCAGCAGCAGAGACCGGCCCGCCTACGGCCAGTACTTGGATCCGTTTGCTCAACCCATGCGGATGTTCGTCGGCTTTACGCCTCAATTCGGTTCGCACACCGGTACGTCCGAGCTTTGCGCAAGCTGTCACGATCTCAAGACCGCTTTTGTGGATGCCGAGGGAAATTTGGCCAGCACGACATTGGAGTCCGAGTTTCCGGAGCAAATGGTTTACTCCGAATGGGCCCACAGCGCGTACCGGGTCGGCGGAACAAAAGAACGTAGCTGCCAGAGCTGCCACATGCCGAAAGTAAGAGGACTGGTTCCGATCGCCAGCCATCATATGGCCCGGGCCCGCCCTGATTTCGCCCGGCATCGCTTTGTTGGTGCCAACACGATGATGCTGAGTATTCTCGATGAAAACCGGGACGAGCTAGGCGTGACCTCTCAGGAGTTGGCGAAGCAAGTTGCACGTACTCGTCGTTTTCTGACGAAGAGATCGGCGGCACTCAAAGTCCTGTCAGCCGAGGTTGTCGAAGGAAGCCTGACTGTCCGTCTGCGCGTAAGGAATCGTTCGGGGCACAAGCTACCGACCGGCTACCCCTCTCGTCGTGTTTATATTCATTTCGTTGTGCACGATGGGGGAGGCAACGTCGTATTCGAATCCGGAAAACTCAACTCCGATGGAAGCATTGTCGGTGTAAGCCTGGACTCGGACTCGACGCGCTACGAGCCCCATTATGATCTCATCGAGCGTACCGACCAGGTCCAAGTCTATGAGCCGATCATGGCGGACACGGATGGCGGTGTAACGCATACGCTCGCTCGTGCCGCTTTCTACGTGAAAGACAATCGCTTGTTGCCTGCGGGGTTTGATAAACTCGCAGCCCCCCCGGACATCCAGGTGGCGGGAGCAGCCGCTCAAGATCCGAATTTCCGCGGTCGAGGCGACATCGTTACGTACCTCGTTGACGTCGGTGAGGCGGAGAGCCTGACCGTCTCCGCCGGGCTGAACTATCAAGCGCTCTCGTACGGACACCTTCAGGATCTGTTTCTCGACGCAAGTTTGCCGGAAGTTGCCCGCTTTCGGTCTCAGTTCCAAAACGCTTCGATCCGGATTGAAACGCTTGCGCGCGTCGCGACAGTGGTACGACGAGTTGCATCGCCAGTTGGGAAGACCGAATCGAATCCGTAGTCTTTCAAAGCTCGACCGAACGTAGACACCTTGAATTCGAGCATGTCGCAGACTCTACCGGCGCGCGAATCTCGGGTAGAGGAAGCGTTTCCGACACATGCCGAGGTCGCTGCGAAGGATGCGGACAGGCGCGCGGAAACCAGGCAAGAAGTCATGGCTGCAGTGAAATCGGCGCGCGACGTCCCGATGAGTGAGCCAATGGCACCGGGCAGGCCCACCGAACGGGAACGCGGAAGGTTTCGTGAGGTGGACGCGATCCACGAAGGCAGTTCCCACGCCGTCAACTATGCACTCGGCGACGGCACGCACGTCGTTCGACTCGAAGACATCCGAATAGCGAAGGGCCCGGACCTCTACGCCTATCTCGCAGAGTATGTCGACCAGCTAGCGCCGTCGAGATCGAAGTTGCCTTCATCAAAGTCGGCTGACTGGAAGGAAACGTCAGCTACCAGAACGACCCGATAGCCCCGGGCAAGGATGTCGCGAACTACGCCCCGGTCGTCATCTGCTGCCGGCTGGTCTCGGTTCTCTTCTCGCCTGCCGCCCTATCGACACCCTAGCAACGGTTCCCTAGACAAACGCGTCGCGATATATTTCACGCCTCGTGGGGAACAAAAAATGAAATCACGCATCGTCGCTTACCTAGTTGCCGCTGTTGCGGCCGCTGTATTTCTCTCACCGGTTTCGGCAACGGCCGACAATGGCGACTGCGGCCAGCCCCAGTCCACCGGCTCCAGCCCGACCGCGAGCGACGCACTCGCGGTCCTGAAGAGCGCCGTAGGTCTGCCGACCAACTGCGACACGACCCCGTGTGTTTGCGACGTGAACGGCAACGGCAGTGTCACCAGCTCCGACGCGCTCCAGGTCCTGCAAGCCGCGGTCGGCGCACCCGGCCTGCTTGCATGCGACTGCGACGCCGGCGCGTGCGTCACGTTCGGAAATTCCGTCGCGAGGCAGGCGTCCGAATCGACACTCGGCAATACCGATATTCGGCCCAGGCAGGTCTTCATCGAGACCAAGCTGGTCGGAGTACACCTTGATAGCTTCGACGAGTTGGGCGTGGATTTGTCGACGTACGATGAGGCGTCGATCACCACTTCCGATACCATCGCGCCCGGCGGCACCAACGATGACGGTCGCACCCTGGCCGTCGACTCGAACGCAGTCGGCGGGCCTGCCGATCTGCAGTACCTGCTGTACGCCGATCACAACGCAGACGGCGCGCTGCCGATCCTGAACCTGAATTTCAATTCACCGTTCGACGCGATAAAGACGTTCTTCCTGTTGCCGCCGCCTTGCGGCTTGTTCGACGAAAGCGTCGTGAGCGAACCGCAGGGATTCCCCGGCGTCGATCCGGTCGACAACGTCACGCCGTACGATGTCGGATTGGGTGGGGGCGGACTCCTGTATGACTCGCTCGCGCAGAACGAAGTCGACGTGCTCCTGAGCGCCATCCAGGGCGACACTCGCAACGACGTGTTGCAGGCCCCGAGCATAACGGTACTCGACGGCCAGAGTGTCATCCACATGGTCGATGACGTGGAGCCGGCTATCGATCAGATCGCGCCGGATTTCCGTACGAACATCCAGGCCGTGACGCCGAGTCCTTTCGGAAACTTTACGGGGGTGGCGCTCGACGTTACTCCGTCGGTCAACATCGACGACACGATAACGCTCACGATCCGGCCAAGCACCCAGGCGGCGTCGTTCTTCTTCTCGACGGCTTTCCAGGTAGACGGTGTTTCGGCAGATGCGGAGATTCCCGTGCTTCGCCGTAGTCTGGCTACGACGTCCGTTACCGTGACGATGGGACAAACCATCGTCATCGCCGGCTTGCGAAGACCCGGCGAGACGGAAGCAGAAAAGGGCCTGCCGTTCCTAGGCGACCTTCCGATCGTCGGCACGTCGTTCTTTCACAAGCAGTTCGATCCGATGGAGCAGACTTTGATCATCTTCATCACGCCGATGATCGCAGAGGTCAACTGAGAGCGGCGGACAGCCATCGGATCCTCCGCGACCGGCGTTGCCGAGCCGGCCGCGAAGGATCACGACAAAGATCACCTCGGTATCAGCCGAATATCGGCCCGCCACCGCCGTTGAAGTACGGTTCAATGACGTCAACACATTGTCCTGCTTGATCCGGCGTTATCGTGCGGATCTCTTCGGCCGTGTCGGTGAACTTCACGCAAACCGACTCGCCGTCGATCGTCGTGACATCGCCCAAAAACGTTCCGTCGAGGCAACCGACGGTCGCTCCCTCGGGGATCTCGTCAGCGATGAAATCACCCTCGGCGCAGGCCGCGAACGCCGCAGCTACTTCTTCTGTGGTCCAGCAAGGACACTCGCAGACATCGCCGACACCGCTCGCGTTCGTGTCGGCCTGATCGGCGTTGGCCGTGTCAGGGCAGTTGTCGCAGGCGTCGCCCAGACCGTCACCATCGCTGTCGACCTGGTCCGCGTCGGCAACATCGGGGCAGACATCTTCGTCGTCGGGAACACCGTCTCCGTCCATATCGGCGGCCGCTGAGCAGGGCATGTCGAGCTGGCTGCCCGTCTTTTTGAGCGAGATCTTCTGGAAGTTGCCGAGCACCTTGTCGCAGCCGACGTGATCGTCGGTGCGAACGTCGCAATCCATTGCCTCGCAGTACGCATTGCACAGACCCCAGAGGGCGCCCGAGAGCCCCGCGTCGTCGCAGACGGTCTCGATCGACGGTTCCAGTCCGTCGTAAGTTCCGCCGTTCGCAGCCGCGGTGAGCGGATAGAATGCGACGGCGGCAGCAAAAGCCGACGCCGTACCGAGCGTACGTAGCGTACACCCACTCGTTAGTTCTCGTTTCATCAGGTTCTCCCTCCTGCTCTGGCGTCGCGCTGCGGCGATCCTGCTGACAATCCATTACCGAGGTCGGCGGCTTTCCGTCGACCGACGTACTCGAAAGCAGCTAACGTGCCAGGCGGCACGAGTGCCCGATGAGGGGAAAATGCGTTTTCTCTGTGATGCACGCGGCAGTTCTTTGCCGACCTCCTGAGCGGTATCAGAGAGCGATACACACGCCGCTATAGGCTTTGACGCGCACCCGCTTCACCAGCGTCGCCGATGACGTCAGTGACCAACGCGCTAGAGGCTCGAGACGAAGAACAAGAACGCGTCCGCTGCAACGCCCCCTCAGTGTAACGCGCGCTATCGCCTGCCTGAATTCGTGCGCTCTGCTGTGCTACTCGGTAATGGGGATTCGGTCATTCGGTACGATCGTTGTCGCCCTAGCCCTACTCGCCGCCGAAACCTGTCGATAGTGCGTAACAAGTCCACCACTCGCGCTACCCTAGAATTGGAGTAACAGCCTCTGTGTCCGGCTTGGGCTAGAGACGCATGCCAACGGAGTCGTGAGACATGAAACGCAAACGTGAGAAGGGGGCAATCCTCCCCTTTCTAGCCATTTCCTTACCCGTTCTCATCGCCGGCCTCGGCCTCGTGATCGACAACGGCGCGATGTATGAGTTGAAACGGCGCGCACAAACGGCTTCGGATGCCGCCGCGCTCGCCGGCGCGCACGAGATCGACCGTGCAAACCCCGCCGGTATCGTCAATGCGGCAATCTACGATGCAAAGCAGAACGGCTTCCAAGTCGACGCCGCGACCGATTCGTTCGTAACCGTAAACAACCCCCCAAAGGCCGGGCGCTACAAAGGTGACGCTGCGTTCGTTGAAGTGATCGTCGAAGAACGCGCTCCGCTCTTCTTCATGTCCGCGTTCATGGAAGAAGGTTATGTCGTCAGAGCCCGTTCGGTTGCGGGCGCGCGACCGGATAATCACTGCGTCTACACGATGGACCCTGATAGCCGAGACGCGTTCAACGTGTCGGGTACGGCCGACGTCGAATTCGTAGATTGTGGTGTGGCAGTCAACAGCAGTGATGCCGGCGGCGCTCGCACCAACGGCGGGGGCAAGGTCAAGGCGAAGCGTTTCGACGTTGTCGGGGACTACACCGGCGACGGATTCGATCCGCAGCCGCACACCGCGCAGCCTCCGATGAGCGATCCGCTACAGGACATCGAGGCACCGGAGATCACCGCCTGTGACTACAACAAGACGGTGATCAAGGGCGTGGCGACTCTGCACCCCGGCGTTTACTGCGACGGCCTGAAGTTCAGCGCCAACGCTGAAGCGACGCTCAACCCCGGCACCTACATCATCAACGGCGGCGGCCTTGTCGTGAGCGCCGGAGCCGAAGCGGTCGGTACAGAGGTGACGTTCTACATCACCGCTGAGTCCGGTCACAGATACGACGCCATCACGATCAACGGCGGCGGCTATTTTGAAGTCTCGGCACCCAAGTCGGGCGCGCTGAAAGGCATGTTGATCTTCGAGGACCGCAATCTCAAAAACGTCGGTGAGCACAAGTTCAACGGTGGCGGTGACATGCTGTTAGAGGGAGCGATCTACACACCGAATGCAGACGTCAAAATAGCGGGAAACTTCGGCGCGGCCGCGCAGAAGATCATGCTGGTCGTGAACAAGCTCGACATCAGCGGGAATCCCAAGTTCGCCAGCACCGACACGGGCGCGCTCCCGATCGAAGTGCTGATCCCACGTATCGTCGAATAGTCCAGCATAGGGGGGGGGACGATGGCAACGCTGTCGTTCGCATGCGCATGAGAGAACTAGAAACACGTGGTGCCGAGAAAGGGGCGTCGTTGGCCGAGCTGACTGTGGCGCTCCCGATTCTCTTCCTCGTCCTATTGGGCGCGGTCGATTTCGGCCGGCTCTGGTCCGAGGGGATCGCGTTGTCCAACGCTGTTCGGGCAGGCGCTCAGTATGGCTCGGAGAGCACGCTGGCCGCACTTGACCAATCGGGGATCAAGCGCGCAGTTCGCAACGACCTCGCGAGCATCATGGACGCTTCGGAAATCAAGAGCATCGCTGTGGCCAGCTACTGCGAATGTGAAGACGGAACGTCCGTCGAATGCGACAAGAAATGCGGCCTCGAGAATCCGCGCACTTACGTTCAGGTTCGTGTCGATAAGACGTTCGAGACGCTGTTTCCGTACCCCGGTGTGCCCGACGAGGTCACGCTCGTGCGTCAGGCGCGTTGTCGCGCGAGATAGAGGGGGATAGAGAACCGTGCGAAATATCGTTTGTGAAACTTACAGGCAGGATGAGCGGGGCGCGGCACTCACCGAATTGGCGATTGCCGTCCCGATCGTCCTCCTACTCTTCATCGGCATCATCGACTTCTCGCGTGCGATGTGGTGCTACAATACGCTCGAACACGCTTCGCGCGAGGTGGTTCGCTTCGCGGCAGTGCACAGCGAAGATAGCGGGGATCCTATAACCGTCAGCGATCTTGCGGACTACGCAAAAGCGCGTGCTGCCGGACTGAACCCCGATTCCATTACGGTAGTCGCCGACTACACGCCGTCCAACACCCAGGGCGCAATTGTAGAAGTAAAACTCATCTACCAATTCAAACCTGTCGTGCCTTTCATGCCGGACAGTCTAAAACGACTCGTCGGATCGGCGCAGATGCGCGTGACGTACTGACCCCACAGACGCGGCACGATCTCCCCGCTCCGCGCCTGACCCGCGTCCGCGGTTCCCCGATGACGCTTAGCGGCGTGGCTTATTCCTTCTTCAATTTCATTTATCCCCAAATCGGGTGCCGAGATTCTTTCCCTTGTCACCATCATCGGAGGTAGTATGCGTGGCATTCGAGCAACGATCGTTCGTTATCGCGTACGCAGAGCAACCGCGCTGACGGCGAATAGACAGAGGGGACCCACATGATCAGGCATTCTCTAGGACGCGGCGCTGCCGCACTCATCATCGCCGCGCTGACCGTCGTGTCACACGGCACGCAGACTCAAGCCAACACCGTTACTCAGAACACGACCTGGACGATTGATCGCGCCGGCACGAGTACAAACTATCGCGTCGTCGCCTACGGCGATTCGATTTACGCCGGCTACTACGGTTCGATCTCTTCGGTTGCGCGCCGCGCAGCACCTTGGGCGCAGGGCGAGTATCTGTCGGCTCATCTGAACGCCGACATCGAGGTTATTCGTCGGACGAAATCCGGCGCAGTGGCTTCGGATATTTACAACAACAAGATCGTCTCGGAAGACAACTACATGCAGACCGCGAACACGCGCATCGTTACGATCGAGATGTGCGGCAACGACGGGCTACAGGCGCGATCGAGCTTCAACGGGCAGTCGGGCACGTGTAACTACGGCGTCCTCGATACGGCGCTGGCAAATTGCACCACCTACCAACAGGCGGCGATGCAGTACATCAACGCCAACGCGCACGCGAACACCGAGATGAAAATCATCGCGAACCTCTACTACCCGGGCTACGACGCCGACGACGGCTTGGCGAACTGCACCGATAGCGGTACCGGTCAGCAACCGAACGTCCAGGATGTGCTGTTGCCCTACATCGTTCGCATGAACTGGCGCGCTTGTAACTTCGCGAACACCTACGGCTGGGAATGCGCCGACAGCTTCGCTCAGTACATGGGAGCCGACTACGACAGCAACGGCGATACGGTCATCGATTCGGCCGCTCTCGCGTACGTGCAGGGAGAGAGCGAGAACGACTACGTAACCCGTATCACACAGACGCTGCGCTCCACGGTTCGCGACGCGAACGTCCATTTCGCGAACAACACTACCAGTTACGATTACATCCAATCCGACGATACGCATCCCACCTATACCGGCGGCACGGTATACGTCGGCCTGTTTGGCGGTACGGGCTCCGGCTCGAGCGCACCGGACTATCCGAACATCACCGGTGGAAAGAACCCGGTGTGGAACCAGTACGGTCACGAGCGGATGGGCTGGTCTCTATGGGACTTCAGCGCCGGTGGACCCACGACGACGACGACGTTGCCTCCGACGACGACGACCACGTTGCCTCCGACGACAACCACGACAACGACAACCACGACGACCATGGGCTCGTGCATTGCCGACGGCGACGGTCAGCCGTGTACGGGCAGCACGGACTGCTGTTCAGGTGTCGGCAATTGCACGGGCGGGAAGCCAAAAAACCGCGTATGCGCCGGCCCGCCGGCGATCTGCGGAAATGGAGTGGTCGAGAGCGGCGAGCAGTGCGAAGCCGGCGTCCCACTGGGAGACACCTGCACGAGCCTCGGCTTCAGCGCCGGCACGCTGGCCTGCGCCGGCAACTGTCAATACGACACGAGCGGTTGCTCGGGCTCGACCTGCGGCCAGTCGGGTAGCAGCTGCTCGGTGCCCAGCGACTGCTGCTCCAACAAGTGCAAAGGCAACGGCACCTGCCGCTGATTGCCTAGCACGCCACGGAACATCGAGAACGCCCCGTTCGGCCCAGCGCCGGACGGGGCGTTTTTCGTTGGCCGGGTCTAGCGCCGCCGAGCCAGGGCTACCAGCGTCAGTAGGACCGCGGCCAGCGCAGCGAAGGGGCCGAACCAGTCGCCCCAGAGAACAACCAGCGTTCGGCCTCGTCTACCAGGTGTAACCGTCCCTTCGAGTACCGTCTCAATGCCCACGGCCGTAGACGCAACGATCTCGCCCGTTGGCGAGATGACCGCACTGATACCGGTGTTGGTCGCACGCAACTGCGGCAGCCGCGTCTCGATGCTGCGAAACGCAGAGACGACCAGATGGAGCATCGCACCGGGACCGCCGGCGAACCATCCGTCATTCGAGAGGGTGACGATCAGGTCGGCACCATCGGCCGCGGCCTGAACGGCGAGACCCGGATCGACCGCATCGAGGCAGATCAAAGGCGCGATTCTCACGACCGTACCGTCGGCGCGCTCCAGTTCGAACAAACGTGCGTACTGTCCCGGCTGCCAGGTCCCCATCCACGTGAACCGTTCGCGAAGAAACGCGGTGTCGAGCCATGCGGGGACGTATTCGGTGAACGGAAACAGGCGCCGCTTACGATACGTGGCGATTGCTGCGTCGCCGCTCCGTTGGCTGGAAACAAAAACTGCCGCGTTGAACTCTCGAACGCCGTCACGGTCGTAGGTACCGAACAACAGTGGCACGCCTTCCATTCCCAGGCTGCCCGCAAAGGCCACGATTTCTCGATCAAAGGCGGCCCCTTCCGGACTCTTCGGATTGCCGAAGGTCGTCGGATAGACCGTCTCGGGCCAAAGCAACAATTCGAATGGAGCGACCTCGTCGCGAACGGCCCTGCGCGAAAGTGCTTCGTGGGCATCAAGGATGCTGCGAACGGCTTCGAACGTACCGAGGCGTTCGCGCAGGCCGTCGTAGTCGGCGAGGTTCGCCTGCACCAAGGCCGCCCGCAGTGGCGCGCCGACCGTCTCGGCTTCGGTGATACGGTCCAAGCGCCACGCACCGTAGGCGGTCAATGTGCCGACCAACGCCGCGGCCGCCGCGAACGCGACGAAAGCTCGCCGATGGGATCCGCGCAGACTACGAATCGCCTCATAGGCCGCTTGGTTCGTGAGTACGATCACGAATGTCAGTCCGACGACACCGGCAATGTCGGCGCCCTGACGCAAGGTGGCGAATGCGTACAGGCCGTGGCCGAGAGAGTCGCCAAACAGGCGAGGACATAGCCACTCGCAACCGACCCACGCGAACGCGGCGCCGAGAGCAACGACCAAACGCCCGGCCCCGCGCACGATCAGCAGGTGTCGAAGCAATGCGAACGCAATGAACTGCGGCTGCAACAACGGTGCGGTGAGGATGAGCAAAGCGCCGGTCAGCAGCGGCGACGTACCCGTATAGTGTGCGACCGCCTGCCCGAACCATGCGAAAACGACGACGACAAAGGCGCAGGTCATCACGACCGCACTCAGCACGGTCCCACGCATACCGCCCGCGCGATCGAGCGACGCCAACCAGGGGACGAGTGCGATCCAAACTAGAAGCGCGGAGGGCTGCTCGATGCCTGCCGCCGCTGCAAACAACGTCGCACTCGCTAGTATGCCGGCGATCCGAGCGAAGCCGTGCGTCACGTTGGTAGGCGCGACTAGCGCAATCCTGCTCGGCGATCCGAGGGCGATGGGAGTTCGAGAACGCGAACAGGGAGGTCGGGCGGTGCGAACTCCGGCGCGACGATGCGGTCGCGCGACAACTCGATCATATTGCCGTTCTCGTCGTAGAGGTCGTAGTCGGGGGAAAGCGTGAGAATGGCTTCGAGCCGCTCCCCCTTGTCGGTGGTCTGGTAGTGGCGCACGAAGCCTTCGGGCAGCTCGTAATCCTCGGGGACGACGACACCGGACTGGACTGGTCGCGTGCCGGGTGGATTGAACGCTGCCAGGCCTTCGGTTTCGCCGTCCGCTCGCAGCGCTTCTATATATTGCGCCGCATCGATCTCAGCGGGCGCTTCTTTGGCGATCTTCGGCGCAACTACGGTAGGCGCCTCGGTTGCGGCTGTCTCGGCGCTCTTGCGGCGCGCGGTGACTGTCCGGCGCGGCTCCTGCTCTACCGCCGCTCCCCGCTGCCCCGCACCCACATGCTTAGAAGGATTTGCCGCATTCGGCGCGCCACTGCCCAGCGCGGCGCGAGTCGCATCGTCCGTACGAGGCTTCATCAGGAACACCGCCGCTACGATCGCGGCTGCGGCGCAAGCAAGCAGTGCGATCCGAACGCGCTGCGATTGCTCACGCGAGACGATTCGAATGCCGTCTGGGTCGGGCCTTTCCTTCAAAACATGCAAAGGCTAGTACGCTGATGCGGGCCCCGCAAGCGAAGGCAAGAACATCGATGCAGTAATATACAGATCGCACTGGCGCTCGGTGGCGGCGTTGCTCGCAATCGTGAGCGGGGGAAGCTTGCTCGTCCTGCTCGGGATGTTCTTTTTTTCATCTCAGCCACCGACCAATCCGCTGCGTTTGATCCGGCTGGCGACTGCATTCTGTTTCCTGCCGTATGCTTCGTTGATCGCCATCAGGTGGGCATTCGCCGGCCGCGTATTCGTCGAAGACGATTCGCTCATTGTCGAGCAACGCGACACGCGCATCGAGATCCCCGCTCGGAGCATCGCGGCGGTTCGCCCGTGGCTACTTCCGCTACCCGGCAGCGGTGCAGTCTTGGAGTTGCAGTCCGGCAACCGATTTCCCTACAGCCTGAGAACCGATGATCCGGGCCGCTTGCTCGAACTGCTGACAGCGGTACGCCCCGGAATTCAGGCCACGGCAGGGCATCCCGCGATCGCGTTTGCGCGAGCGCGATCAACACTACTGCCGCGCTCGGCGAAGCGCTTGCTTCTCAAGTTCCCGATCTTCGCCCTCCTACCCACATTGCCGCTGTTCAGGGTCCACCAGCTGATCGCGTACGGCGGATGGTTAGGCGAATACTACCAGTACGGCCTCGGCCCCTACCTGGCCGGTTTTGCCATCTATTGGGCAAGCTTGACGATCTACTTGCTGCTCTATGCGACGGCGCTGCGCGTCCCGGTCGAGATCATTTGTTGTATGGCGACTCTCGCCTCACCTGCGCACGCGATGGTCGTGAGAAAGCGCGCTGAGCAGCTTGCGAGTGTCTGCTTCTATCTGGGGGTCCCCGTCGTGCTGCTCCTTCGCTTCTTTCCCTGGTGATTTTCGCGACGGGGCGATACGGTCGTGATTCATCGTGAACGTTCGTATCAAGAACTCGCTTAGACCTTTCGCCGCGGCGACCGTGCTGATCGTCGTCGCAGCGTTGCACGCGACGCACGCGCCGGCCGAAGGCACTCGCGAGGACGCTCACGTAGAAGTCGCCGCCGATCAATCGACGACCGTCGTCGGAAGTTTCGAGTCGCTGTCGGGCCTACTGGCCGAGCTATGTAAGCAGGCCGGCGCCGAGCTCCGTGCCTACGACGCACCCGATCGGGAAGTCACAGCGAACCTCGAAGGGCGACCGCTCAGCGAGGCGATCGACCGACTCTTGGCGCACGAAAACTACCTGCTGGGCGTGCGTGGCGGGCGTGAGCGCGGGTCAGAACTTCGCGTCGCATGGGTCCGAGTCACCGGCAGCAAAGGCACGGCCGAGACGACAGTACCGGCCGAACCGACAGCATCCGGTGAGTCAGACGAGAAGTCGGCCGGAGAAGAGACGGAAGCGACTGAAGCAACGGCGGCATCGCAGCAACGCGTACACGAAGCCGTGGCCGCTCAGCTACTCGCCGACGAGTCGCGCGTTGCCATTCTGCTCAATTCCGATGCGGGCGCCCTTGCGCAATCGCTGCGCCAGTACCCAAACGTAGACCAAGTGTTGCGAAAGCTTCGAGCCGATCAACAGCATCCGGCAGTCGTCGAAAAAATCGACGCGATTCTGGCCGAACTCGGCGAACAGCAAGATCTACCGGCCAAGTAGCCACGTCTATGGTCGGGATGGTCCATGCTCCACAGCGTCGCGTCAGTAGAGCGCATCGTAGATGGCCTCTTCGAGCGCGTACTCCAGATCGAACTGATACACGATCAACGGATCGGCGATGGTGAAGGTGCACGCGTCGATCGCACACTCCAACCGGTCGCCCGCCGGTGCGTCGCTCGCGTCGGTGCAAGTGAGCGGTGTGTCCGGAGGCAACGTCTCGAACATTACCCGCACCTTCCTCAGGTCGGTCCAATCGAGATCGTCGAGATCGCCGCAGCCGTCCTTGGCCGTGATCTCGAAGTCCACGCCGTCGACAGCAGGGTCGTCGGCATCTGCGAAGGTGATCTCGGCGCCGCCGAAGATCGTTCCGCGACAATCGAAGTCGAAGTCGTCGGTGTCGACCCGGATACGGTTGCCGGTCAGCGCGATCAGGACGTCATCGTCCTCGGACAACCCCAGGGCGTCGCAACCTACGACCGCCGATGCGCTGCCCGTGAGCTCGACGGGGAAGAATCCGATGGTAGATCCGCTACCGCCGGTAGCGCAGCCGATGACGGTCGAGATCGCGATCAGCAGCGCGAGCGCCAGCGCGGTAATGATGGGCCCAGCGTTCATGGTCCAAAATATAGCGCCGACGGATAGCTGCGGCCATCGGTGCATCTGCAGCGGCGAGTGAGCGAGGCCATAGACTCAGCTTGTCGAGACCTTCGGCGCGCCGTAATCGTTGGAGCCTAGAACCAAGAACTCGGCCGCCCCCACGCCACGCCCCATACAGGAGAAAATGCGGATGCCAAACAATTTCAAACGCGGAAACGACTTCTTTGCCAGGTTTCGAAACCGCGGCTACCCCGTCGCCATCGCGGAAGGCGATTCGTGGTTCGACTACCAGGTCGGCGCCAAGTTCACGAAAACTCACCCCACGCTCGACTTGCTCGACTACCTCGCCGTCAATCACGACTACGCAATCTACCGCGTGAGCAACGCCGGCGACACGTTGGAAAACATGGCCTACGGCACACTCGGCGGGAAGACGATCGACAAAGTACGCCAAGAACGACCGAGCTTGTTCTTCTTGTCGGCCGGCGGCAACGACGTGGTCGGCCCCGAGATGGCACACTTCGTAAACCACGCGCAGTCGGGGCTCCCGGTGCTGCGCATCGACGACCTAAGAGACCATCTACACACAGGCACACGTCGCGCATTGGAACGCATCATCGATCGGGTGTCCACGGCAGCACCGAACGTCGAGATCTTCGCGCACGGATACGATTACCCGTTGGCCAACGGGAAGGGCGCCTTCAAGCTGCCTTGGGGGTATCTCAAGGGACCGTGGATCAAACCCGTCTTCAAAGCGAAAGAAATACGAGACCGCGACGAACAGGACCATATCCTCGAATCGCTGATCGATGAATTCAACGACTTGCTCCAGGATCTCGATGCGAGCTTCGCGAACTTCCATCATGTAGACCTACGCAATCAAGTAAGACGCAATGAATGGGCAAACGAGATCCACCCCGAGCGCAGCGGTTTCGAACGCTGCGCGAAGGCGTTTCATGAAAAGGTAGCATCGGTGCCATAGGAGTCTGGATGAAACTGACCGGAGAGTGTTTTTGCGGATCCGTGTCCTACGAAATCGCTGGAACCGTGCGGGATGCACGTTCCTGCCATTGCTCACGGTGTCGAAAGGCGTTCAGCTCGCAGGCGTCATCGTATGCACTCGTCGATCCGAGCGAGTTCTCGTGGACGCGCGGGCAAGAACTGCTAACCACGTACTCCAGTGAACCCGGCTATGGTCTTCGGTTTTGCAGCAAGTGCGGCTCAACGCTTTGCGGCGTCTTCAACGATCAGGTGCACGGCATCACGCTAGGCTGTTTGAACGACGATCCGCAGATCGAGATCGCCAGACACATCTTCGTCGACTCGAAGGCGAACTGGGAAGTCATCCCGGACCGCGTAGTGCAGTTTGCTGAAGGTCCGCCGGAAGAGTCCTGAGGACAGGCAACGGCTACCGGACCAATCTCTGAAAATCGCTCCCCGACGGGTTCTGCCAAATGGTGAGTTCGAACTCGCGAGCGATCGCGAGAATATGATCGAAGATGTCGGCCTGAATATCTTCGTAGGCAGCCCAGTGGGTATCGTTGGTGAAACAGTAAATCTCGATCGGCAACCCCTGGGCACTGGGCTCGAGCTGCCTAACGAGAAGGGTCATTCCTTGGTGGATCTTCGGGTGATTCTGGAGGTAGGCCAGGATGTACGCACGAAACGTACCCACATTGGTAAGTCTACGCGCGTTGATGGGATCGGACATGTCGACCCCGCGCTCGCTGTTCCACGACGTAAGTTCCGCGCGCTTCGTCTCAACGTAGTCCGCGATGTACTCGATCTTCGCGAAGCGTTCGATCATCTCCGGCGTGCACAATTTGATCGACCCAACGTCCACCTGAATCGAACGTTTGATACGCCGCCCGCCGGAGTCCGTCATTCCTCGCCAATTCTTGAACGAATCGCTTATCAGCGCGTAGGTCGGGATCGTCGTGATCGTACGATCCCAGTTCTGCACTTTGACCGTGGTGAGCGCGATGTCGATCACATCGCCGTCGGCGCCGTGACTCGGCATTTCGATCCAATCGCCCTTCGATAGCATTCGGTTTGCCGACAGTTGAATACCGCCGACGAACCCCAGAATCGGATCCTTGAAAACGAGCATCAGGACCGACGCCAGCACGCCCATGCCGCTGAGCAAATAGAACGGCGACCTCCCGAGAAGAATCGCCAGCACGACGATCGTCGTCACGAGATAGAGAACGAGTTTGATGACCTGGACGAAACTCTTGAGCGGCACGGACCGCGACACCGCAAACGATTGGTAGATCGCGTGCGCAGCGTTGAGAAACGCATCGGTCGCAAGCGCTCCGACGACGACCATGTACACCTGCGCCGCGCGCACGACCAAAACGCCCGTACCGCCAACGCCTTCGAGCGCCGCCGGCGCCATGCGCAATATGACGAACGCCGGCGCGAGATGAGCCAGCCAGAAGAACACCCGGTGCTCAACGAGAAGGTCGTCCCACTTGGTGCTGGTCTTGGCGGCCAGTCGGGCGATCAAACGCAATAGGATGCGCTTGGCCACAAAATACGCGATCGCGCTGAGCACGAACACCGCAGCCAACATCGCCAATCGAGACAGGAGAAAGACAACGTCTTCGCCTATACCCGCGTCAGAAAGCAGGCGCCCAACCAACTCGCCGATCGAGCTCAACATGTATACGCCCTCACCCCGGAATCATGGATCATGAGGTCTTCGCTATATGCGCCGGGCTGTTCCGGCAAGGGATCACGCGTTGTTGATGGAAATGGCGGAGGGGGCGAGATTCGAACTCGCGGGCCCTTGCGGGCCGCCGGTTTTCAAGACCGGTGCCTTAAACCGGACTCGGCCACCCCTCCGGAAGAGAACGCCATCGCAGAGACGACGTATGTCTCTTCATATCGGCCGGAGTGTCCGGTTTCCAGCGAAGTAGTGGCGAGACCGGCGACGGGCCCGATCCCGCCCGAATTAGAGAGCCTGAACGCCGCAGGCGCCGGTTCGGATCTGAATGACCGACTCGACCTCTTCGACGAAGATCTTGCCGTCACCGACTTGTCCGCTACGGGTAGCAGACATGATCGCTTCGATGGCTTCGATGACTTCGTCGGCGCGTTCACACTCGACGACAATTTCCAATTGCAGCTTCGGCTTGAAATCAACGACGTAGCTGGTGCCGCGGTAGGTATCGGTATGACCGCCTTGGCGACCGAAGCCTTTGACCTCGGTCACGGTCATGCCGACGACGCCGGCCTTCATGACGGCATCCTCGACGTCCTCGAGTTTGAAGGGCTGGATGATTGCAACGATTCGCTTCACGGTTTCGTCTCCCGACGCAGGTTTGAATAGCGGTCCCCGTTGCGTACTCGACCTTGGATAGAGCAATGCACGTGCCAGCAGACCCGGCCTGAACTTTGGGATTTTCCAGGAGCGCGCAGCAGTGCGAGCACGCGGACCCTGATTAGCAGCTACTCAGTGCCTAGTGCGCGGGCAGTGAACCGGGCGGCACTTGCCGGGATTGGCCTGCCCGATTCTCCCGCCTAGCCGGACGATTCCGCAATCTCGCGAATGGCCTCACGACAGGCTTCGAGCGTGAACTCGATGTCTTCGTCGCTGTGGGCCAACGAAACGAAGAACTTCTCGTGCGCCTTCATCACGCCACGTTCGAGCAACGCAGACGTAAACTTCGCACGCTCGCCGAAGTCAGAGGCGAGCATGTCGCGGAAGTTACGGGGCGGCGCGTCACAAAACCACACTTCGAACGCGGGCGGTTCGCCACAGACATGCGCGGCGACTCCCGCATCGTCGAGCATCGACTGGATGCCGGTCATCAATCGACGACCTTTCGAGAACAGGGCCTCATAGACACCGTCGGCGGCGAACAGATCGATCGCGGCAAGTGCTGCCACACAAGAGACGGGGTTCCCGCTATACGTTCCGGTAATCGAAACGTAGCCGCCTGTAATCTGACGGACCGCCTCGGCGTGCTCCATGATCTCGGCACGCCCCGCAACGACACCGATCGGGTGACCGGCTGAGATGCTCTTACCCATCGCACAAAGATCGGGCGTAACGCCGTAGTACTCCTGCGCACTGCCATAGGCGAGGCGGAATCCGGTAACCACCTCGTCGAACACCAACGCGATGCCGTGCTTCTCGGTGAGCGCGCGTAGCTTCGTGAGAAAACCGTCGTGCGGCGGCACGGTTCGGTGAAGCGGTTCGACGATGACCGCGGCCAACTCGTCCGCGTGCGCTTCGACGATCGCGGCGGTCGCCTCGATGTCGTTAAAGGGCGCGACGAGTACTTCGCCTTCGACGGACTTGGGAATTCCCTTCGAATTGGCAACCGGTTTCGGAAGTGCTTGGGGCTGCCACGTCCATTGGTTGCTCATCAACACCCAGTCGGCTTGGCCGTGATAGCCCCCCTCGAATTTCAAGATCTTGTCTCGACCACGCGCAGCGCGTGCGAGTCGAAGCGCGTAGTACACGGCTTCGGTGCCGGTGTTGCAGAAACTGACACGCTCCGCGCAAGCGATGGCATCGACCAGGCGCTCGGCCAGACGAACGGTCGGCTCACTCACCATGAGATAGGCATTGCCCTTCTCAAGCTGCTCACGAACCGCGCCGACGACGGCCGGATGCGCGTGCCCCACCAGCATCGGCCCGGAGCCGAGTAGATAGTCGATATACTCGTTGCCGCTCTCGTCGATGATCTTCGAGCCGTGCGCCTCGCGGACGATGAGCGCGTGCTCGGGGTTCATGGTCGGATTGCGGGCACCGGCGGGCAGCAGCCGTTCGGTGATCGCAAGCAATTCGTTCTCGCGCTCGGTTCGTGGTGTTCGCGTGTACGCCATCGCGATCAGGGGGCGAAGCCGAATCGATCCATGTAGGGCCCGAACGCTTCGTAGATCTCGGCCTGCGTGAGCCCCGTGCCTTTGTCGGAGTATTCGTGTTTGCCGTGTTTGTGTTGCGGGTTTGCCTCTTGGTGCGCGTTCAATGCTTTCTCGCCGGCTTCAGAGATCTCGTGACCGAAGTGCTTGTACATCTTCTTCACTTCGGCGACCGGGTCGGCGACATAGTCGTCAAAATAGAGGTCGTAGAAATTGTCGTCGCCGAACTGATCGCGAATCTTGGTCGCACGATTCAGTGCCTTGGCCCATCCGCGCATCTGACTGCGCGCGATGGCCGGTCGGTCGATCTCGCCTTCGAGTAAGCCACGGTAGGTGGCAACCATGTTGGTGTACGACGGCATCACCTGGCGTGGGTCGCGATGCGTGATCACCACACACGCGTCGGGATACACTTCGAGCAGACAATCGATCTGACGAATGTGAACCGGGTATTTCAGCAACCAACGACGGCCCAGTGTTTCCGTACTCCCGACCAACTGTACGAGCTTCTTGTGACGCCGATAGGTCTCGATGTGGCGAGTATCGTGATACCACGATTCGTACGACGGAACCGTCGCGTTCACCTCGTACGAATCGTCGGTGAAGTTCTGCGCCAACAAGTGGCGACATTCCTCGGGCCCGGCCGCGGTCGTAAAATGCATGGACTTGATCGATGGATCGGCCGCGAACATCGCGTCCATCTCGGCTTGCGACGCCTTGAAATCCGCATGACCTTCCCACTGCGCGCGCGGCGGCCGCGGCTGCGGGTTAGAGCTCAGCCACCACGGCAAGTACTGTAGATCCGGATCGTCACCGACGAGATAGTGAAGCGCCGTACTCCCGGTTCGCACACAACCCGTGATGAAGATCGGGCGCTCGATCGGTAGATCGAGTACGCCGGGATGCTCTTTCCAAAGCTGCTCGGTACGCAGACGCTGCTTGAGCGAGTGTACGATCTGATACTTCGCCATGTCGTAGCCGCCGTCTTGGAAACGGGCTTCGTGGTCGTAGGCATCGAGAACGCGGCGCAGCCCGTCGAGATAGCTCTTCTCGCCGAAATCATCGTGGCCGACGGCGGCGATGGCCTCTTCGTGCAGCGATTGCTCGCTCTTGCTCCAGCTAAAATCGGGGGACTTCGGATCGACGACTGCCATGGCGATGCGCTCGTTCTTATCGGCCGCGCCGCCGCCGAGCAAGGAGTCGAATCAGTTGGGCAACTCTTGGGGATGCCATGCGCGTCGGCTAACGTTGCGACATGCAGCAGGCGCTCAGCCAGATGTCGGTGTCCACCGAGGGGTCGGGACTGTACGAAGTCACGTCGTCGATCGCGCACTGGATCGGCGAGCAAGACATTACCGACGGTCTACTGACGATCTTCATTCGCCACACGTCGGCGTCGCTCCTCGTTCAGGAAAACGCAGACCCCGACGTCGTGCTCGATCTCAACGATTTCTTCGCCCGCATTGTTCCCGAAGACGACTCGCTCTACCGGCACACGGCCGAAGGTTCCGACGATATGCCGGCACACATACGGTCGGCACTGACGACGGTCCAGCTATCGATCCCCGTCGCGGCCGGCCGCATGGCGCTCGGCGCCTGGCAGGGCATCTACGTATTCGAACATCGGCACGGACGCTTCACGCGAAACCTGGCACTACATCTGCTCGGCCAGTAGCATCAGAACTGAGGTAGCAACGATCATGAGTCACGTATTCGGAGAGATTCGGCAAAACGGTTACGTCGTGCGCGACATCGAAGCCGCGATGAAACACTGGGTGGAAGTGCTCGGCGTCGGACCTTGGTTCCACATGCCGCACATCCCTTGCGACACGTTCGAGTACAAAGGAACGCCCTGCAGTCCAGATATCTCGATCGCGCTCGCAAACTCGGGCGACTTGCAGATCGAACTCATCCAACAGCACTGCGCGACTCAGACCATGTACAAGGATTTCTTGGACGCCGGCCACGAAGGGTTGCAGCACGTGTCGTCGTGGGATGCGCAAATCGACGCCTTGGTCGAGAAGCTCACCGCGAAAGGCCACAAGATTGGGCAACGCGGCACGATGCAGGAAGGTGTGGTGAAGTTCGTGTACTTCGAAACCGAAACGCATCCGGGAACGGTATTCGAAGTGTCGAACATGGCGGGCGATCTCGCCTACATCCCGCAGATGGTCTCCGATGCGGCGCGCGATTGGGACGGCAGCGAGCCGATTCGCGTCATTAGCTAGCCAAAATTGCGAGTCAGACGATTCATGGACCGGCTGCTCGGCTTCGTCAGCCTGCGCGTAGCTCTTCCTGCCCACCCATGTACGGACGCAGGCGTTCGGGGATCTCCACGCTACCGTCGGCGCGTTGGTAGTTTTCCAACACAGCGATCATCACTCGAGGTAGCGCCAGCCCGGATCCGTTGAGCGTGTGGACGAGTTGCGGCTTGTCCTTGCCCGATCGGAATCGAATGTTCGCGCGGCGCGCCTGGAAGTCGGTGAAGTTCGAGCAGGAACTGACCTCGAGCCATTCCTGGCAACCGGGTGCCCACAACTCGACGTCGTACTTCTTCGCCGCCACGAAGCTCAGATCGCCGGTACACATCTCGAGAATTCGGTGCGGGACTGCCAGGGCGCGGCTGATGGACTCGGCGTTGTCCAACAAAGACAGGAGCTCGGCGCTCGACGTATCGGGGTGCACGAACTTCACCATCTCGACTTTGTCGAACTGATGACCGCGCTTGATGCCGCGCACGTCGCGGCCGGCCGACATCTTCTCGCGCCGAAAGCACGGCGTGTACGCGACATGTTTGATGGGGAGGTCGGCGGCGCTGAGAATCTCGTCGCGATACAAATTGGTCACGGGCACTTCGGCCGTCGGAATGAAATAGAAATCCTCTTCGGCGTCTTTGTAGAGGTTGTCGCCGAACTTCGGCAAGTTGCCGGTTCCGTACAGACACTCTTCACGCACCATCGCCGGCGGATAGATCTCGACGTAGCCGTTCTCGAGAGTATGCACGTCGAGCATGAAGGTGATGAGCGCGCGCTGCAGGCGTGCGCCGTCGCCCTTGAGCACGTAGAAACGCGTACCGGAGATCTTGACGCCGCGTTCGAAGTCGATGATGTCGAGCGCTTCTCCGATCTCCCAATGAGGCTTTGGTTCGAAGTCGAAACTACGCTGCTCGCCTTCGGTGCGCGTCACGATGTTTTCACTATCGTCGGCGCCGAGAGGAACGTCGTCCAGTGGCAGGTTCGGCAGCTCGAGCATCGCGCGGCGGAATCTCTCGTCTAGTTCAGCGAGTTCCTTCTCTTGAGCGCCCATGCGATCGCCGAGCTCTCGCACTTGGGCCTTCGCGGCTTCCTGATCCGGACCGGGCTTCATGGCGCCGATCTTCTTCGACGACGTCTTGCGCTCGTTGCGCATCTGCTCGACCGAGGAGAGAATTTCGCGCCGACGCTTGTCAAGGTCGGCAACGGCCTGCACTTCCTCGCCGCTACAGCCGACCAGTGCCAGTTTTTCCTTTACACGGGCGAGATCTTCGCGAATGAGACGGACGTCGAGCATTCAGCCTGAGTACCTGACCGAGCGGTCGCGCGCAATCTATTGGAACGGCTCGCCTGCTCGCCTTGTCCCGCTCGGCTGCTCGCAGCTAGTCGCGGTCGGCTACTTGTCAGTTGGACGGCGCGGGTGCTTAGTATTCGATGGGCGAGTCGAAGGCATCGACGACGTGGCGGATGTCCCAACCCGATGGCCCGTCCTGGCTCACGGCGATGACGTCGAATCGGGCCGATCGCGACATCAATCCGCGGCGGATCAGGTAGTCGAACGCGGCACGGGCAATCTGGCCCTGCTTACGCGGATCGACCGCTTCTAACGGATCGAAATCACCCCGCCGCAGCTTTACCTCGACGAACACGACAGTCTCGCCGTCGATAGCGATCAAATCGATCTCTCCCGCCCGGCATCGATAGTTGCGCTCGACGACCATGATGCCGGCGCACTCCAAGAACTCGGCGGCCAGGGATTCCCCCCGGCCGCCGAGTTCGGCGCGGCTTCCTATTTTACGCGTGCCTGTTTCACGCGTGCCTGCTTGACGCGTGCCTTGTTCTCGGGGGCGCGCACGTGGACGTTTCTCACTCATCGAGCGAGCGTCGCACGGTACCGCTGTCGCGGGCAATGCCGCGGCGGTCATGATTCGCGACTACTCGGGGCCGCCCGGACCGAGCAACGAGGCGACGTGCTGAACCATGGATCCGTCGTACGCGTCTTCTGGTCGTGAGCGGACCTCTCGATCGAGAATGTCGGCATCCTCACCGACGAGAATGCGCCAGCGGCCTTCGCGCACACCTTCGAGCATGATCTTGGCGGCTTCGGCAGCGCTCGTCGGCGCCGACTCACGAAAGTGCGTCGCAAACGCCTCGATCATTTCGGCAACTTCGTCCGCACCGGCATCCGCAGCGCCGGCCGCAAGTACGCCTCCTTGGTTCTCGATCAATCCGGGAAGTGTATCGGGTGATTGATTGGCGATCGTGTTGGCGACGATCTCCGTCCCGATATGCCCCGGCATGACGACGGATATACCGACATGCGGCGCGTTCACGCGCAGGTCTTCGATCAACGCTTCCGAGAACCCCTTCACCGCGAACTTTGCAGCGCAGTACGCCGTGTGCGGAACACCGGGCCCCATCGACGCCCAGAAGCCGTTGATGCTGCTGGTATTGATGATGTGCCCTTCGGTGGAGTTCAACAACATCGGCATAAAGGCACGGCAGCCGTAGTAGACGCCGAACCAACACGCACCGAACGTGCGTTCCCATTCGTCGCGCGACCCGGCGACGAAGCTCCCGCCGCCTGCGATGCCCGCATTGTTGAAGAGCAGATTGATCGCATCGGTACCATGCTGTTCGCCGACCTCACGCGCGAACGACATGAGCTGTTCCTCGACCGAGACGTTGGCCTCGTGGGTCGTGATTTTGACGTTCGCGGCGGCGCCCTCGAGCGCGAGCGCATGAGTCTCGGCCATCGCATCTCGAGAGAGGTCGCAGATGGCGACGCTGCAGCCTTCGGCCGCGAGCTGGCGCGTGAGTTCGCGGCCCATGCCCATGCCGCCGCCGGTGATGACCGCGAGTTTGCCTGAAAAATCCTTCATCTTCGTCTCCTAAAGCCGTTCGGTTCGTATGGGATGGATGTAGCGGCCGCGCGCCCATTTGGCCACTGCTTCGGCGCCTTGCCTGGTAAGCCGTTCAGTCATAAGAACGGCAACCAGAGGGACATTCCGCCTACCTGGCCGGACCACAGCCACAACGGCACAATTTGGAGAATCGACAATGGCTTACGGAATCGAAGAAATTGAAGGCATCGGCCCCTCCTATGCAGAAAAGCTCGCAGGCGCCGGAATCAAGAACACCGACGACCTACTGAAACTTTGCTGCGAGGCGAAGGGACGCAAGCAAATCGCAGAGAAGTGCGACGTCGCCGAGAAACGCATTTTGACCTGGGTGAACCTGGCCGACCTGATGCGCGTATCGGGAATCGGACCGCAGTTCTCGGAATTGCTCGAAGCATCGGGCGTGGACACGATCAAAGAACTGCGCACGCGCAACGCCGCCAACCTCGCCGAGAAGATGGCGGAAGTTAACGGCGAGAAGAAGCTCGCGAAAACGAGCCCGGCTGAGTCGGTCATCCAAGGTTGGATCGACGCCGCCAAAGGCATGGAGCCCACCGTCGCGCACTGACGCGGGCGGCTTCATTTTTTGCTACGACAGACGAGGGAGCCGGCTATTCCGGCTCCCTCGTGTCTGTTTTGATCGGTAGACCGGTCGTATCCGACAAGCGTCGCGCCAGTTCAGTGGCGCTGCGCGGGTCGAAGAGCATGAAGCCGATCGGCAACGTTCCCCCACCCTTCATGAAGATACTGACCTGGTAGCGCGCTCGCCGCCGGCGGGCCACGGCGGGCGGTAAGTTCTTCAGCGGTTCGAAGATCTGGATGTGCGAGAGTTCGGTGTGCGGCCATCGCGTACCGGTCACCTCACCGGGTTGCGCCATCGTGAGCTCGGTCGCGCCGAGTCGAAGCTCGTTACCCCGACGATCTGCGAACCGCGCGCCCAGAAAGAGAATCAATGCTCCGAATCCAGCCACGATCCCGGCCGGTCGCTCCGGCAGTTCGCCGCTCTGGTACATGTAGGCCGCGAACCCGATCGTCAGCGCGCCCATGACGAGATGGGGCTTGGCCAGACCCCTCGGGCGTCGCCGTCGCAGCGAACGACCTGAAAACCCCTCGACGAGTTCCCAGCTGCCGTACGTGGCGATCACCGTGGGTTCGTACGGACTCATTGTCGGAGCGGGGGTGCGTGTGTGATCACCATTCATCGCATTACCATTACTGAGGCTCAGCATACACGATGCGGCAGGCTATTGAGCGCTATCGAGAACGCGCGCTGGAGGCGGAAGGCGCCAGGCGCCACAACAGGGCGGCAGGCGGCGGCTGCGGGCCGCGATGGGCGCAGTAGCGACGCAACCGGAGGAACTCGATGACTGACCAATCCCAACCGACTCGTGAGGGCGGCTGCCTGTGTGGCGCCATTCGCTACCGAATCACGGAGGATCCGATCGCCACCGTCGCCTGTCACTGCGGCCATTGCCAAACTCAGTCAGGCGGAGCCTTCGGCCTTTCGATGGTCCTCGCGCGCTACGCCCTCGAAATCACGTCGGGGAAGCTGCGTTCGTTCACGATCGCTGCCGATAGCGGTGCGCTGAAGACCGGATGGTTCTGCGGCGATTGCGGGACGCGGATCTACAACGAGAACGCACGCCTTCCTGAGACCTACAACCTGAAGCCCGGAACTCTCGACGATACGTCGTGGTTCACTCCCGTGGCACACGTATGGCTCGCTGCGAAGCAACCGTGGACCCCGATCCCCGACGGCGTCAAGAAGCTGGACGGCAATCCGATGTAAATGGCGCCAATCGTCGTGACGACGGGTCGGCGCCCATCGTACCGGCGGGCGGGCGTCGCTCGGACAGCGTTTTGCGACCTCGATAACCCCGTGTTAATCCAGGCAGATCATGGAACTTTCCGAGGCTGAAGTACGACACGTAGCAGCGCTTGCGCGGCTGGATTTGAGCGACGGTGAAGTCGCAAGCTTGGCCAAGGACATGAACCAGATCCTCGGCTACGTGACCAAGCTCAACGAGCTTGATACCGACGGCGTCGAGCCCACGACTCACGTGGTCGCGATGAGCACCCCGTATCGAGACGACGAGGTCTCGCGCACGCCTTCGCCCGACGACGCCCTCGCGAACGCGCCCAAGGCCGAGAATCATCACTTCGTCGTGCCGAGCATCATCGAGTAATATGGCGGCGCTCAACGAACTTTCTATTGAAGAAGCCGCTGCCAAGCTGGCTTCTCGTGAAATCAGCTCTGTGGAACTGACCGACGCGTGTCTCGATCGCATCGATGCCACAGACGGCGAAGTAGGCAGCTTCCTCGAAGTCACCCGCGACCTCGCGAAGGCGCAGGCCGCAGAGGCCGACAAACGCCTCGCGTCAGGCAATGAAGTCACCACGCTCACGGGCATCCCGATCGGGCTGAAGGATTTGTTCATCACCAACGGCGTGCGCACCACTTGCTCATCGAAGATCCTCGAGAATTTCGTTCCGCGTTTCGACGCGACCGTCACCGCGAAACTCAAACGCGCGGGTGCCGTCATGATCGGCAAAGTGAACATGGACGAGTTCGCCATGGGGAGCTCCTGCGAGAACGCCGCGCTCGGCAACACGCGCAATCCGTGGAACCCCGCGTACGTAGCCGGAGGATCCTCGGGCGGCTCGGCCACGGCGGTCGCGGCTCGCCAGTGCCTCGGCACCATCGGAACCGATACCGGTGGATCGATTCGCCTTCCGGCAAGCTACTGCGGCGTGCTCGGCATGAAGCCTACCTACGGACGTGTGAGCCGCTACGGCATGATCGCGTTCGCATCTTCTCTGGACCAAGCCGGCCCGTTCGCGACGACGGCTCGGGGCGCAGCGGCCATTTTGGAAGCCATCGCCGGGCACGATGCCCTGGATTCGACGTCCATTGACGCCGAGGTCCCGCCACTGGTACCGAGCGGCTCGATCGACCTCGGCGGTCTCAAGATCGGCGTCGTTCCCGAACTGCTGTCGGTCGGTCTCGACGCCGACGTCGAGTCCGCCGTCGACGGTGCGCTCGCCACACTGACCGAACTCGGCGCCAACAAGTCGGAAGTTTCGCTACCGACTTCAGAGTACGCGGTCGCGACCTACTATATCGTCACGTCAGCCGAGGCGAGTTCGAACCTCGGTCGCTACGACGGCGTGCGATACGGAGTGCGCGTCGGCGAAGAAGGCGGCCTGCGCGAGATGTACGGCAAGACGCGCGACGCGGGCTTCGGTACCGAAGTGAAACGACGAATCATGCTCGGTAGTTATGCACTGTCTGCGGGCTACTACGACGCCTACTATCTCAAAGCCATGAAGGTCCGGACACTCATGCGACGCGATTTCGACAAGGCCTTCGAGCAGGTGGACGCCATCGTCATACCGACGTCGCCGGGCACCGCGTTCGAAGTCGGATCGCGCACCGACGATCCGCTGAAGATGTACCTGTCCGACGTCATGACGATTCCCGCCAACTTGGCCGGTCTACCGGCAGCGTCGATCCCCTGCGGATTCGATTCGGCCGGAATGCCCATCGGCCTTCAGATCATCACCAAGCCGTTGGCCGAGGCGAAACTGTTCGAGATCGCCGCCGCGTATCAGGATGCCACCGACTGGCACCGCAAGGCGCCGGAGCTCAAAGCCGCATGAGCGAGTTCGTCGAATACGAGAAAGGCGGCTGGGAAGCCGTCATCGGGCTGGAAGTACACGTTCAGCTCAAGACAAACACGAAGCTGTTTTGCGGGTGTTCCGCGCAGTTCGGTGCTCCGCCCAACAGCCACACCTGCCCCGTCTGCCTCGGCATGCCGGGCGTGCTGCCGGTGCTCAACCGTCGTGCGGTCGAGTACGCGATCCGTGCGGCGCTCGCGACCGGGTGCAAGATCAACGAAACCAGTCGTTGGGATCGAAAGAACTACTTCTACCCCGACCTACCGAAGTCCTATCAGATCAGTCAATTCGAGCGCCCCTACTGCGAAGGCGGAAGTCTGACGATTCAGCTGGAGGACGGGAGCGAACGCCTCGTACGCCTCACGCGCATCCACATGGAAGAGGATGCCGGTAAGAACGTCCACGACGCGCGCGGCGATTCCTCACACGTCGATCTCAACCGTTCCGGCGTGCCGCTGCTGGAAGTCGTGAGCGAACCCGACATTCGAACGGCTGCCGAGTCGGCCGCCTACATGCGCAAGCTACATGCCATCGTTCGCTATCTCGATATCTGCGACGGCAACATGAACGAAGGTAGCATGCGTTGCGACGCGAACATTTCGCTGCGCAAGCGAGGCACCGAAACACTCGGAACGCGTGCCGAGATCAAGAACATGAACAGCTTCCGCGCGGTCGAGCGGGCTGTGAATCACGAGATCGAACGCCAAGCCAAGCGACTCAACGATGGCGAAAGCATCGTCCAAGAGACGAGACTTTGGGACGCCGACCGCAACGTCACGCGGTCTATGCGAAGTAAGGAAGAAGCGCACGACTATCGCTACTTCCCCGAGCCGGATTTGCTGCCGCTCGAAATTGCCCCTGAGTGGGTCGAAGAGATCCGCAAGACGCTTCCCGAGCTACCCGACGAAAAGCGCGAGCGCTTCCAAAAAGACTACGGTCTGCCGCCTTACGACGCATTCGTCCTGACTGCATCGAGAGAGTTGGCGGACTACTACGAAGCCGCAGTGTCCGCGCACGACAATCCGAAGTCGCTCTCGAACTGGGTGATGGGCGACATCATTCGCATCGCCAACGAACGAAGCGACGGCGGCGAGATAGACTATGCGGACCTGCCGGTCTCTCCCGAGAACTTGGCGGCCATGGTCAAGCTGATCGACGACGGCACGATTAGCGGTAAGATCGCGAAGTCGGTGTTCGACAAGATGCTCGAGAGTGATGACTCGCCAACCGTCATCGTCGAGCGAGAAGGCCTCGTGCAGGAAAGCGACGAAGGCAAGATCGGTACGATCATCGATTCGGTGCTTTCATCGAACGCCGACAAAGTCGAAGAATACCGCGGCGGCAAGGACAAGCTGATGGGATTCTTCGTCGGACAGGTCATGAAAGAGACCGGCGGAAAGGCCAATCCCCAGGTCGTCAACCAGCTCTTACGAGACAAGCTGGCGAGCTAGGAAAGGACGGACGGGGCGCCTGTGCGGCCCCGTCCATCCCGTCCAGCAAAGCATCTATCTACGCGTCGTAGTTGATCACGGAGCGAATCACGTCGCCCTGGAGCATTGCCGTGAACGCATCGTTGATGTCGTCGACGGTGATCTCCTGCGTGATCATGCCCTTGAGATCGAGATCGCCCTTCTTGGCGAACTCCATCAGTGTAATCATGTGCTCTTTCACGTTCGCGCTGCCGTACATCGTGCCGATGATCGACTTGTTCTGCAGGACAATGAGCCCAGCGGGGATGGAAACTTCAGCCGAAATATCCGGCACGCCGACCCAGGTGACCTTGCCGCCCGGTCGAGTGATGTCGTAGGCCTGCCGCTGTAGCGCGGGAACTCCGACAACTTCGAACGCGATGTCTACGCCGCGACCTTCCGTAAGACCTTGGATGTATTCGAGCAGGTTGGTTTCATTCGGATCGACGGAGTGAGTTGCACCGAACTGTTCCGCCCATTTTCGCTTCGACGCCTGCGGATCGACCGCGATGATGTTCTTCGCACCGGCCACTTTGCAGCCTTGGATCGCCGCGATGCCGACGCCACCGCAACCAATGATGGCTACGGTCTCACCGCCCTGTACCTTCGCCGCCCACAGTGCCGCGCCGACTCCGGTGGTCACACCGCAACCGATGAGCGCTGCCTGCTGCATGTCGAAGTCCGAAGGGATCTTCACGAGCGCGGTCGGCGCGACGATGCTCTCTTCAGCAAACGTTGCAAGGCCGCCCGGACCTGCGAACGGCTTGGTACCGTCCGGGCGCGTGAACGGCATGCGGCTCATGCCGATCTCAATCGCCTTCTCGCACACGTACGACTGGCCGCCTTTGCAGTAGAAACACTCGCCGCAAGTTGGCTGGAACACGCCAATGACATGGTCGCCGACCGCGAGGCCGCCAACACCGTCGCCGATACCGACGATGATTCCGGCGCCTTCGTGGCCGAGGATCGCAGGCGGCGGAAGCGGGAGCTTGCCTTTGACGAGAGAGAGATCGGAGTGACAGACACCGCTAGCGACCCATTTAACGTGAACCTCGCCGGGACCGACGGGATCCAGGGTCACATCTTCAACGACGAGCGGCGCGTCTTGTTCGACAAAAATTGCTGCTTTCATGCACCCCCGTTTACCCAGGAATGCAGGCCATTGGAAGCGACGGCGGGGAGGGCTATTTCGAGCAGTGCCCCGTGATGGTGAACTTCCACTCGAAGGTGTTGCTGCCCTCGGTAGTCGAATACGTGACCCGCGCCGTGTGGGGGCCGACGTCGTAGACATGCATTCCGTGCAACAGCGCGACATGGGTCTGCGGATTCGAGTGCGACCCGAAAAATTCCGTCTCACGAAGGATGCTCCTACCGTCGAGGACGAGATCGAAGGCCGTGGGGTCATGGCGCCCGTTCACGCGCAGCCGGTCGTTGAGCTTGAATCGAATGTCCATCGAGAACGGCAGGCAAATCTCAGAGTCCGGCGCCGGCTTCACCAAGATGATCGGGTCGGGGTACGTCGGCGTGCCTTCGGTAGCAGCGCCGGCGCGCGTACTAGCGGCACTCGCCTGCTCGGGAGCGTCGCCGGCCACGGAGTCGTCCCCGGAACTGCACGCAGCGAAGCCCATGGTTGCGAGCAGTACGAAGACGGCTGATACGAATCGTTGACTCATGGTCTTTTCCCTCATATCGGCGGCAGCCTGATCACCCTTCAGGATGTGTAGGCCGAGTTGAACTTCACGTAAGCCTCGGTCAGATCCGACGTAACGACCGTTGCGCTTCCGGTGCCTACTCCGAGATTCACCCTGAGCACGAACGCGTCGGCTCGCATCGCTTTGCGCGCTACTCGAGCTGCCTCGTCGCTCACGAGTGCGCCGTCGCGGACTAAGGTGACATCGTCGATATCGATGGCCAGCGCGTCCGCAGAATAATCTACACCGGAATACCCCAGCGCGCAGACGATGCGCCCCCAGTTCGGATCGGCTCCGTAGAACGCGGTTTTCACGAGCGTCGATTCGGCGATCGCGCGTGCGGCGCGCTCCGCCATCGCGTCATCGGCCGCCGCCTCAACGACGACGTCGACCATCTTCGTCGCGCCCTCACCGTCTATGATGATCATTCGCGCGAGTTCATCCATCACGTCGGTGAAGGCCTGTGCCAGTTGCGCGAATTCGGGCGACGTTTGTTCCGTGATCTCGCCGCCCGCCGCTAAGCCTGACGCCATCAGCACCACGGTATCGTTCGTCGACATGTCGCGATCTACCGTGATGCGATTGAAGGAGTTCGGCAACGCCGCTCGCAAGATAGTGTTGAGTGCGGGCGCGTGAACAACAGCGTCGGTAACGACGAACGAAAGCATGGTCGCCATATCGGGCCGGATCATACCGGCACCCTTCGCCATACCCGCCACGGTGATCGTTGCGCCGTTGAGTTCGATCTTTCGGTGGCTCCACTTCGGGAACTCGTCACTGGTCATGATTGCGCGCGCGGCCGCGACGAAGCCTTTACGGCTGAGGCCGTCGGCTCCCAACGAGATCGCACGCGAATACGCGACGCGGTCGAGATCTACGCCGATCACGCCCGTCGAACAGGGAACGACGAACTCGGGATCAATCCCCAGAGTCGACCCCAGTTCTCGGCAGGACCAACGTGCGAAGCTCAGTCCTTTCTCGCCGGTCCCGGCGTTGGCGTTGCCCGAGTTGATCATGACGGCCTGAGCAAGACCGTCGGTGGTATGCTCGCGCGCAACGGTAACCGGCGCCGCGCAGGCACGGTTCTTCGTAAACGCCGCCGCGCATGGCACCGGACGATCGGCGACGATCAGACCGAAATCGCGTTTGCCGCGCGGCTTGAGCCCACCATGAACTCCAGAAAATCGGAAGCCTCGTACGGATGGCGGTGTGGGGCGTGGGTCGATCTTCAATGATCAACTCCTCCCGTGGCACTTCTTGAATTTTTTCCCGCTGCCGCAGGGACAAGGCTCGTTGCGCCCGACTTTGTCCACGTCGCGCTTCACGGTCTGCTGCGGTTCGCCGCCGGCGGAACCCGCGGCCGCGCCGCCACCACCGCCATCGGCCGTCGCGTGCGCCATCGTCATCTGCTTCTGACGCGCAGCCTCTCGACGACGCTCTTCCATTTTCTCGACGTCCTGCTCGGTAGCGATCTGAACGGTGTAGAGCTTCTCGACTGCGTCCGCCTCGAAGCGACCGAGCATCTCGGCAAACATGTCGAAGCCTTCGCGCTGATACTCTTGCAACGGATTGCGCTGGCCGTACCCGCGCAGACTGATGCCTTCCTTCAAGTGATCCATCGCCAGAAGATGATCCTTCCAGTGATTGTCGATTCCCTGCAGCGTGATCACGCGCTCGAGATGACGCGTGACCTCTTCGCCGAACTCGGCCTCGCGCTGCGCATAGACGGCATCAGCCTTCTCAGTAAGCTGTTCAAGAACCTGGTCCGGAGTCAGCTTGGACCTTTCGTCTTCGGGGATCTCGAGCGCGAAGCGGAACTGCGCAGCGACAGCGTCTTCCAGTGCCTTCCAATCCCACTCACCATCACGCCGGTCCTTGCTGGTGTGCATCTCGACGATATCGCTGCATGCCGAATGCGCCATCTCGATAACGATGTCTCGCAGGTCGGTACCCGAAAGATAGGAGCGGCGCCGCCCATAGACGATCTCGCGCTGCTGGTTCATCACGTCGTCGTACTCGAGCAGATGCTTACGCATGTCGAAGTTGCGGCCTTCGACCTTTCGCTGCGCATTCTCGACCGAGCGCGAAACCATCTTCGCTTCGATGGGCACGTCTTCTTCCATGCCCAAGCGTTCCATCAATCCCTGGATACGTTCCGCTCCGAAGATACGCAGCAGGTCGTCTTCCAGCGACATGTAGAATCTCGACGCGCCGGGATCGCCTTGGCGACCCGAACGCCCGCGCAGCTGGTTGTCGATTCGGCGTGACTCATGACGCTCGGTACCGATGATGAACAGGCCGCCGGCCTCGAGTACCTCTTCACGCTCAGCAACGCATTGGAGTTTGTACTTCTCGACGGTCGCTTCCCAGCGCGGATCATCCTCGGCGTCGGGGCCCAGATCGGCCCGGGCAAGAAACTCAGGGTTGCCCCCGAGCACGATGTCGGTACCGCGCCCTGCCATATTCGTCGAGATCGTCGCTGCGGCTTTTCGACCGGCCTGCGCAACGATGCTCGCTTCAGACTCGTGGTGTTTCGCGTTCAGCACGTTGTGCTTCACGCCGGCCTTCTTCAGCAGGTCGCTCAATATCTCGGAGCGTTCGATCGAGATCGTTCCGACGAGCGCGGGCTGTCCGCGCTCGTTGCACTCGCGAACCTCCTCTATCACCGCGCGGAACTTCTCCGCCTCGCTCTTGTACACGACGTCGGCGTGATCGATACGAATCATCGGTCGGTTCGTTGGGATCTCAACCACACCGAGGCTGTAGATCTTCTCGAATTCCTCGGCTTCCGTGACCGCCGTACCGGTCATGCCGGCAAGCTTGTCGTACATGCGGAAGTAGTTCTGGAACGTAATCGTCGCGAGCGTTTGGTTCTCACGCTCAATCGTACATCCCTCTTTCGCCTCTACCGCTTGGTGGAGGCCGTCGCTCCAGCGTCGTCCCGGCATCAAACGTCCGGTGAACTCGTCGACGATGACGACCTTACCGTCGTCGAGCATGTAGTCGACGTCGCGACGATACAGCACGTGAGCGCGCAACGCCTGATTGACGTGATGAAGGATCTCGATTTCGGAAGGATCGTAAAGATTCGAGACGCCGAGAATCTCCTCGACGCGGGTCACGCCTTCATCGGTCAGCGATGCAGTACGCGCTTTCTCATCGGTCGTGTAGTCTGTCTCGCCGCTCAGGCGCGGGATCAGACGGTTGATCGCGTAGTACTTGTCCGTGGACTCGTCCGACGGACCCGAGATGATGAGAGGAGTACGCGCCTCATCGACGAGGATCGAGTCGACCTCGTCGACGATCGCATAGTGGAGCTCTCGCTGCGCGAAGTCGGCCGTGTCGAATTTCATGTTGTCGCGCAGATAGTCGAAACCGAACTCGTTATTCTGACCGTAGGTGATGTCGCAGCGATACGCCTCGAGACGATCTTCCTCGCTGATGTCGGTAAGAACGACGCCGACGGACATCCCGAGGAAATTGTAGAGTCGCCCCATCCATTCGGCATCACGACGAGCGAGGTAATCGTTGACGGTCACCAGGTGAACACCGCGACCAGTGAGCGCGTTGGTGTAGAGCGGTAGGGTCGCAACGAGGGTCTTACCCTCACCGGTTTTCATCTCCGAGATCGCGCCGTGGTGCAGAACGAGTCCACCCAGAATTTGCGAATCGAAGTGGCGCATCTGTAGCACGCGCTTGCCCGCCTCGCGTACCGTCGCAAAGGCTTCGGGCAGCAGATCGTCGAGTGCTTCACCGGCTTCGAGTCGTTCGCGGAGCTTCGGCGTCTGCGCCTGAAGCGCCTCGTCGCTCAGGACCGATATCTCAGCCTCAAAGTCGTTGACGCGTTGAAGCGTCGGCCCAAGCTTCTTGATGAAGCGATCGTTCGCGGAACCGAATAGTTTTTTGCCAAGACTTCGAATCATTGTTTGATCATCGGACGACGCCGCTCAAGCGGGTTGCTCGGCCAGTTCTGCCGCGACGGGTTCGGCACCGCCGGCAGGAGGGCGGCGATAGCTATCGAACAAGCGTCCCCACTCGGTCGACTCGAACTCCTTGATACGTTTGCGACCGATCGTCGGGTACCACATGAAGTCGTGATAAAGGTTCGACGCCATCGGCGCCCATACCACGAGTGGCGAGTGCAGCGCGGCGTGCTCGAGGAACTGCAGCGGCCCCTTTCGTAGCATCTGGTCACCCCAGATGACGAAGCTTTTCTTCGTCTCGAAACCGAAGTTCACGCCGCGCACGTCCTCTCCCACCAGCTTGATTTTCTGCATATCGGCGCAGCCGAGCTCTCGATCGTGGCACATGCGCAGATACGGAATCTCGAGCGGATTGAATCCCATCATCGCTGCGGCGACGGCATCAATGGCAACCGAGTCACCGCTGGCGAGAATGTAGTTCTTGATTCGGGGAGTCATCGTGCGAGGACCGGCACCGTCGCCGCAAACCGTTCCATCCATCACCGCGAAGACGCCCGGGTGCAGCTCACGCTGCATGTAGACGAGATCTACCAGCACCTCGTGGATATGTTTGTGCGCGTAGTGACGAACCTCTTTGAGAAGCCCGCCGAACGCGTTCTTGATCGCTCCGGTGGTAGTCGAATGTCCGTGCGTCTTTACCGTAGGAAGATGCACGACGTTCTTGCCTTCGAACATCGCCGGCACTTCGATCCCTTCGGGAAAGATCTCCTGGAGCTTCAAAAGCGGACTCTCGAACTTGCGAACCTTCCAATCGACATGCGTGAGTGGGATGAAATCCAATCCGTAGTGGCGCAGCACGCCGCCCCAGAGGTTATTCTCGCACCCCTTGAGCGGATCGGTGACGACGGTCTTGTTCTCGACCGGGACGAGCTGGTCGCGGGTATAGCCGCGATCGAGCAGCCCCCGCGCTACCCCTTCGACCTGCCAGGGCTGCGAGGAGCATGAGGGGAAGTACTTCGTCCAGGAGAGATTGAGCTTGATGAGGGTCTGGTGTTCACGCGGTAGGAAGCGCTCTACGTCTGCGAGTTCCATCAGCCGACCATAGTCGTCGACGACCGTTTCGGGTTTCGTCTTGAGGACCGCTACGACGCTCTCTTCCATCTCTTACGCTCTTACGCTCTTACGCCTTCGTCCGTCTTCGCTCGCCGCGGTGGGCAATTGGCCGGTACAGGTCACCGGTGCAGGTTTACCGGTGCACGCCACCGATACAGGCTACTGGTACAGGAGCAGGAAAACCGTCGTTATCCAGCCGAAAATCCCCAGCTGAAGGGGCAGATCTCCCAATAAAACGTCAGTCGGAGAGCCACCTTCTTCACGCCCGTAAACCAAAAATAGGTATCGGAAAACCCCGAAGACCACAAAAGGGATCGTGAGATAAAGATACTCTGTTCCGAGCTTGGCGGCGACCTGCGGCGACAAGCAATACATCGCATAGATGATCGTCGTAGAGACGGCTGAGATCCCGATGAACTGGTCGAGTAACAGCAGCGAATATCGTCCGAGAACGTCGCGGTGACTACCTGCGTCGTCGCCGAGAAGCACGGACTCGTGGCGCCGCTTCCCGAGTGCGAGGAACAGCGCTAGCAGGAACGTGCAGACCAACAACCAGCGCGACATCGCCGCATCCACCGCCACGACTCCGGCGGCGGCTCGAAGCGTGAAACCGACGGCGATCGAGACGCTGTCGACGACTACGATGTTCTTCAAGACCGTCGAGTACAGGATCTGCAACAGGCAGAACGCCCCCAGTACAGCCATGAAAGACTCGCCGATGAGCGAGCCGAGCGACGTGCCTGCCAACAAAGCAACGACCCCGACGATCGCGGCAGATCTGACCGAGACGCGCCCGGCGGCAATGGGTCGGTCACGCTTTAGTGGATGGCGGCGATCGCGATGCCGATCTACGATGTCGTTGAATACGTAGGCCGCACTCGAAGCGCAGCAAAAGCTCAGCACGGCGGCACCTGCATGCGCAAACTCATCCGGCTCGAAGAATCGTTGGGCGAACACCAGCGGCGCGAGAACGAACGCGTTCTTGACCCATTGCGCGGGTCTGAGCAGCGCGATGATATCGTTCATGGACTCGGCCTAGGCCGTACGCGCCTCGTGCACCCAACGCCATACAGCGTCCGTTCCGGTTCCCGCACTCGCGGACGTGGGCAAGACAGTGACATCCCCCAGCTCGCCCCCGAGTTCGGTCAGGCGCGAACGCAACGCCCCCTTTTTGATCTTGTCACACTTGGTCAGCACCCAAGCGTACGCGATCTCGTGCGTAGCAAGGAACTCGGCCAGCATGCTCTCTTCTTCCTGCGGACCGCGACGTACGTCGATCAAGATGAGTACGCCGGCCAGTGCCTCCCGGCCGAGAAGATAGGTCTCGACCAAGATCTTCCAGCGATCGCGCTCCGCCAGCGATCGCTTCGCCCAGCCGTAGCCCGGCAGATCTACCAAGGTCAGTGTCTCGTTGATGTCGAAGAATATGAGGCCACGGGTGCACCCCGGCGTGCCGCTCGTGCGCGCTAGTTTCTTACGCGAAGTGAGTTTGTTGATCAGCGACGACTTGCCGACGTTCGAGCGCCCTGCCAGAGCCACCTCTGGGAAGTGCGGCTTGGGAATCTCCGCAGGGCGCGTGGCTGCTGCCACGAATTCGGCACTCGTGATTTTCACTTTGACCAGCTTAGCAGCAATCTCGGCTGCCTGGGCCGTCCCTCCAAAACGCAAAACGCAAAACGCAAGGCGCCGCCCACCGGATAGACCGATGGGCGGCGCGCGATGCGAATATTGCGGCCGGATCGGCCGACTCTCAGCTCACGCCGATCTGTTTCTTAATCGCTCGAACCTGGTTCACGAACGCTTCTTTGAGACCGCTTCGCTGCACGTCCACCGAGATGGGCAGCGCGATCTTGTCGGTCTGAGTCGCCTTGTAGATGTAGAGCGTCTTCAGACCGTCCGGCGACGGCTTCAGTTCATAGGATCCACTGATGTCGGCGAGCGTGGACTGAATCGTCGAGATCACAACCTTCTTGGCCGCTTCGTCGAAAGCCAACTCGACGGTGAACTGCTGCAGGTTGTCGAGGGCAAGAACGTGCAATTCGAGCTGCTTCTTGTTGCCCTCTTCTTTGAGCAGCTTGCTCTTCTTGTACTGCTCGCTGAAGTCGGCGAGTTTTTCGGGCTGTTTCATTGCGGCCCAGACTTTGTCGACCGGCGCATCGATGCGGGAGTGCATCTCGACGTCGAACACTTTGCCGTCTTTCTCGAGTCGCTCGAATACGATCTCAGCCACGGCACCTTCCCACTTCGTCGCAGCCGACTGCGCGCGGAAGTATCCCATGATCATGTCGCAGCCGGATGTCCCGACCACCGCGACGAGCGTAAGACAAATCAAAAAGTACTTGGTCATTCGCATAGTATACCGAACCCCTCTGGCAGAACTTGACCGGCACGGGTGTGCCGGCAGCGCGAAACCGTAACGCAGTACGCACCGCATGACAAGACTCGCGCCGCTATCGGCCTAGAGGTCGGGGTCGGTACTACCGCTGAACTGAATCTTCTGCTGTCCTGCGACCATATCGCCGGTCAGCACATAGTCGCCGCCCACGGACGAGACCCAGACCCGTTCTGCAACACTTTTGTTGCCCGCCGTGACCGCATAAGCCAGCCCACCGGTTATGCCACCGACGGCCGCATACGCCACTTTGACCGGAATATAGAAGACATTAGCCACAACGGTCGCGAGACCGAGACCGGCATCGGACTTGGCCCGTTGGACGTCATCGGCATGCACGACACTGGTCGCCAACATCGCCACCGAAAACACGAGGGTGGCCAATATGGCCGCTACTGAATTGTTCCGTTTCCTACTCATCCTCATTCACCTCCTCAGCGAACAACTTCAACAATGTAAGACTCGGGCATGCGTGCCATCAAATCGGCGAGAGCAGCCTCGAGATAGTCCTCGTTCTTCGACTCCAGAGTCAGACGTACGCTGTACTCCTCGTTCGCGAACTTCGGATATGACCCGAGCATTAACTCGGGAAACGCTGCCAGGGTCTCGTTCAGGAAGTCCGCGATTCGGGTCTCACTGACTGAAACGAGTATCTGGCGAAGATAATACGGGTCGCCTGCAAACCGATCGCGCAACCCCCTGATCTTGGCTTCGAAGATCTCGGGGATCCCTGGCAACACGAAAACGTTTCGCATGCGCACGGTCGGAAAGTGTTCATGGTCACCAACCAGCTCGGCGCCCTCGGGAATCTGAGCCATCTTCAGATGCGACTCGGTGAGACTACCACTGACGGCGCGCGCGATCATCTCGCGCAACTCCACATGTTCGACGACCGGAACGCCGAAGCCGCAGGCGACACCATCCATCGTCATGTCGTCGTGCGTAGGTCCTACGCCACCTGACGTAAAGACGAAGTCGAACAGCGCGGCAAAGTCGGCCACGGTGGATCCGATCAGGGCGATCTCATCGGGAATGACGGCAATACGCTCGAGTGAAACCCCGGCGGCGCGGAGTTCTTTCGCCAGAAAGGGCGAATTGGAGTCGGTCACCTTTCCCGAAAGGATCTCGTTACCGATAACGACCATTGCCGCCGTTTTCGTCGCGGAATCGTGAGGCATCTCGGCTCTGTTCCGACGTACGAAAATACGAGCAGGAACGGGGGAAACATTAGCACAGCCGTGCAATAGCGGCCATTCGCGTACGCCCGTCCGTGCGCGGCCGACTAGTCGAGCTCGATGACCTCGTCGTCGCGGACCGCCTCGACCAGAAACTCCCTCAGGCGCTTCTTCAGTGCCTCTTCGACCTGGCGCACGCGCTCGCGGCTGACACCCCAGCGGTCACCGAGCTCCTGAAGTGTGATGGGATCCTCGGCCAGCAGACGCTCCTCGATGATTTCGAGATCCCGGCCCTCGAGCGTTTCGCGGAATTCGCTGAGTTTTTCAGTCATGAGGCTGAATAACTCGAAATTGGCGACGGAATCCTCGACCGACATCGTTTCGGCTGGAAGCAGGTCCAGGACGCGTGCATCGCCCTCCCCGCCCCTGACTGGCGCATCCACGGATACCTCAGCGCCCGTGCCCATGCGCATGTCCATCTCGATGACTTCTTTCGGTTTCACGCCGAGATTGTCGGCAATCATCTCCGGCGTCGGCTTGAACCCCTTGGCCTCGAGGCGCGCTTTCTCCTTTTGCAGATTGAAGAAGAGTCGGCGCTGAGCCTGAGTGGTCCCGACCTTCACGAGACGGAAGTTGTTCATGACGTGGCGAATCACGTAGGCGCGTATCCACCAGACAGCATACGACGGAAACCGCACGCCTCGATACGGATCGAACTGCTTGACCGCCTCGAGCAGCCCCACATTGCCCTCTTGGACGAGGTCGAGGAGGTTGTGGAAAGCGCGCTGATATTCACGCGCTATCATGACGACGAGCCGCAAGTTTGACGTGACGAGCTTGTAGGCGGCCTCGCGGTCGCCATCTTCATGCAGGGCTACAGCGAGTTCGTGCTCCTCTTCGCGCGAGAGAATCGGATATTTGCGGATGTCGGCGAGATACGCCGACAACGAGTCACGCAGCGCAACGGCATTGCCGTGCGCGGACGGGACGTCGACGACGTTGTCGTCTTCAGAGTCTGCCTCGGCTAGGTCTGCTACGACCTCGGATCCGTCATCGCTGACGACTTCGGCTTCGATCGAACCGATATCGTCTTCTTCGGACGGCTCGCCGCTCACGGGAACTGCGCAGTCTGCACCGGACGGTGGGGGAACGTTGCTCTTCTTACTTTTGCTCAATCACCGGCATTCCAGTGTCGATGCTTTCGTCGTGGATGAGCTTAACCTCGCCTGCGGCGATCTCGCGCAGAGAGGTCACGACCTCCTTGTTATCGGACTCCACAAGAGGACGTGCTCCGCGCAGCAACATTTTTGAGCGTTTCACGGCCACTAGGGCGAGCTGAAAGCGATTCGGGATTCGTTCTAAGCAATCTTCAACGGTTATTCGTGCCATCTGCTCCCTCGGAGAAAACGAGACGCTAATCCGCGCGTCGCTCGAAGTCAACGTTGCGACGGCGCGGCGAGATCAAGGAGACGGGCGATTTTCGTCGAGAAATCAGGGAGTTCGCACGGCCAACGCGGCCGGCGCGACGAACGCCGTCAGGGCTGAACAGGCAAAGCGTCGCCCGGTGCAGGAGAAGTCGCCGGAGATGGGTCGACCCTATGGATCAACCTCACCCGTGAGAATGACCGCCTCCGGCATCCCCGCTTGCGCAAACGGTAGCGTCCTGGGGACAGATACCGCGACAAGGAACACCGGCGCCAGAGCCGACCGCCACACCATACAAACCCGCTACCGCCATGATCGCCCTTGGAACCGGAATCCACGACCGAGGCGGATCCTACAGATGCCCCGGAAGGCCAACAACGCGACTACGCACTTTCACGCCGCGCTAAAGCACTCTTAGGTGGACGAAGTACTCAACATTCCCATCCGGTCCCTCGAGAACCGATCGCGCATTTGCGATGGGCTCGGTACCGGCCGCGCGGGCAGCAGCCTCCACCGACTCGATCGCGCGCTCATGAAGCGCTGGGTCGCGTACCACCCCACCACTCACCATCGCGCGAGGCAGCTCGAACTGCGGTTTGACCAGCAGTAACAATTCGCCGCACGGGCGCACGAGACGAACCAGCGTCGTAAGTACGGTCGCGAGGCCGATGAACGAGAGATCGGCAGTAACCAGATCGACGGGTTCGCTAAGCTCTCGGGGATCGAGCGCACGAATATTGGTGCGCTCCAGTAGCGTGACACGCACATCGTTACGCAGCTTCCAGTCGAAGTCGCCATAGCCGACGTCCACGGCGACGACGTGCGCCGCTCCATGTTGGAGCAGGCAGTCGGTAAAACCGCCGGTCGAGCAACCGGCATCGAGGCAGCGTAGGCCGCTTACGTCCAGATCAAAGCAGCGCAGTGCACCTTCGAGTTTGTCGCCGCCACGCGAGACGAAGCGTTTCGCGCCCTTTACGTGAAGCTCGACGTCGCGATCGATCAGTTCCCCAGGTTTCTCGATGCGGCGTCCGGCAACATGCACGCTACCGGCCATGACGAGCCGTGCAGCCCGGTCAGTCGAGTCCGCGAGCCCGCGTTCGACCAATAGATGGTCAGCTCTCGCGCGGCGCGCCAGTGCTCAGCTCCCACGACCCGCAAGCGCCGGCGCAATGGAATCGGCGGCTAGCGCGACAAGCGCATCCGCGCGATCTCCCAGGACATCGAGCTCCGCAATCGCTGCAGCCAACTCGGTGCGACAGCGCGCGATCGACTCGTCTACCCCGAGCAAACTCGGATACGTCATCTTGCCGGCCTCTCGATCGCCGCCGGGCCTCTTGCCGCTCACTTCCGTCGGCGCAACTTCGTCTTTCACGTCGTCGGCTATCTGAAACGCGAGACCGTAACGGCGCCCGAACGCGTCGAGCGCTCGCGAATCCTTCTCGTTCGCTCCGCCAAGCAACGCCCCGCCGCGCACGGCAGCCCATATGAGCGCGCCCGTCTTGCGACGATGAATTCCGGCCAGCAAGTCGAGCTGAGGTTCGCGTCCCTCCGCCATGAGATCGGCCGCCTGTCCGCCGACCATCCCATCACAACCGGCGGCAATCATGATCTCGCGCGCGACGGTCATCTGAGATGACGAGGCCGCCTGTGCGACGGGCTCCATCATGACGACGGCCGCGTGCGTCAGTAAACCGTCGCCGGCGAGAATAGCCATCCCTTCGCCATAAACGACGTGATTCGTTGGTTGCCCTCGACGTAGGTCGTCGTCGTCCATCGCGGGGAGATCATCGTGGACGAGAGAATAGGCGTGGATCATTTCAACGCCGCAGGCGAAGCGAGCAAAGGCCGTGGCGTCGGCTCCCACTGCATCGGCGGCGCACAATAGGAGAAGCGGACGAATGCGCTTGCCGGGCGTATGCAAGCTATACGCCATCGCATCGAGAAGGCGCTCGCGCCCGAAGTCGCAGTCCGTCGAGTCGGCTCGCGCCGGCAACGCGCCGTCAAGAGCACGTTCGACGAGTTGGGTGAACTCGGCGAGTTTGCCGTCGGTATCGACCTGCTTAGTCATCGTCTACGGCTAGCGGCTCGAGCAACGGCTCGCCGCGACTGCCCGCCGTAAGCTGCTCGATCTTCTCTTGCACGCCGTCGAGCCGTGTATGCAACGTACGCACGAGAGCGACACCTTTCTCAAACGCGGCGAGAGACTCCTCGAGCGGGACATCGCCGCCTTCGAGCTTTCGAACGACTTCTTCGAGCTGCGACATCGCGTCCTCGAATTTCAGTTCATCGCCCGCGCCCTCTGCTGCGCCCGTTCCCTTACTTCCCTTCGATTTGCCGGTGGCCTTCGCGCTCATAGCGTTTCCTTCTTGGTCGCTCGCTTGTCCGAACGGCCGGCCGCTCGCTCGAGCGTTCGACCAAGATCCGTCGGCGTGTTGATGTTCGAAACCTCGTCGCCGTGCGTCGGCTCGACGGCGATCGTGCGCCAATCGTCGAGCAATCGATGCGGTGCGGATCTGCCCTCACTTAGCGCAGCGCGAACGTCGTTCAAAACCGAGCGCGGATAGAATGCGACCAATGGCTCCCACCGACTGCCCGTCTTGAGCGCCGCCGGGTGCCCTTTGGCGCGCCCGATAGCGGCCAAGCGGGCCAACGTCTCTACGCTAACCATCGGTGTGTCGACGGCCATGACGACGGCCCCGAAGCGTGTACGTGCCAGTCCCGTTGCCAATCCGCCGAGAGGCCCTCGACCGGGCTCGTCATCGGCACACACGATTCCGACTTCGGTGCCTGGCAAGTGCTCTTCGCGCTCTCCAGTGACGGTGACGACCCGACCGTCCACTGCCGCCGACATGCGCCGACACGCACTCGCCACCAGTTCTTCCCCGGCAAACTCTACGGTTCGTTTGTCGCGGCCGAAACGCGTCGAGAGGCCTCCGGCCAACACGATTCCGTCGATGCGCACCACAGCGCTGCCTGTCGGTAGATATCCAAGTTCTTCAAGTGCGCTTCGCGCCCGCTCGATGTCTCGTTTGCGTGAGAAGGAGCATACGAGATAGCGCGCGAAGCGATCGAGCTGCGGCCAGATCGGGTCAGCATTGAGTTCGTTGAGAACGGCGACTGCATCCGGATTCGGCTCGGTAGCAACGCGCCAGAAAGCAACCTCGGCCTGCTTCGCCTGCGAAAGCGGCCGCGCCGCGACACCCGAATCGACGAGCGCACGTTCGAGCTTTTCAACGAACGCGCGCAACTCGCCGTCCGTCTCTGCGCGCGTTGCGGTCAGCTCATCGCGCTTCGAGCGCGGCAGCTTCTGCCAATCTTCTAGGGATATCTTGAGCCCGGCCAAATCGAGCATCATGCGTACGCCGTAGGAGATCCATTCCCCGTCGGGGTCTGCACGACGCTCGAGCTCGAGTATCGGGTATCCCAAGGCTCAGCTCACAGCCGCGCACCCGGAAGCGTGCTGGGATCGACACGCGCGCCATTGACCTTCACGCCCCAATGAAGGTGCGGCCCCGTCACTCTTCCGGTCGCTCCGACGAGCCCGACGACTTGAGCACGCTCCACATCGTCGCCCTCGCTCACATTCATCTTCGAGAGATGGGCGTAGATGGTGTAGACCGCGTGCCCGTGATCAATCACGACAGTATTGCCGGTGAAAAACAGATCGGCGGCAACCATCACTTTGCCGAAATTGGAAGCGTAGACTTCGCTGCCGGCAGGCGCTTTCAAGTCGAGACCGGAATGCGGGCTACGAGGCTGATCGTTGAAGAAGCGACGCAGTCCGAACGGAGACCCCAGACCGCCGATCGCAGGTTTGAGAAACGCACCTTTCCAGAGCCGGTTCGGACTCGACGTCGTCCAGAGTGCATCGAGTAGCTTCTTCTCGTCGGCAACACGCTCCTGCGTCTTCTCATCGAGGTCTGTATATTTCGACGCAACTTTGAGTGATTCTTTGCCAAAATCGCGGCTCTCGATCGTCAGCATGAATTCGCGCGACTCACCCGTATCGAAGGTGTAGACGATTTCGTGCTCGCCGGGTTCGGTATCCATGTCGATACCGACCAAGACGTTGAACAGGCCGCCTGTCACATAGCCGTTGTAGGTGGCGTCGCTGAACTTGGCGGTGCCGGTCTTGGCGCGGAACGGCAGTCTCGTCGAGACCTGCACGATGTCGCCCTGGCGGATGACCTCGCGGTTGAAGAAAAACTCGTACTCTTGGGTTTCGGCCGACTGCGGCGCAACAAAGAGAATGCTTGCGAGCGCTACGCTCGCCGCTAGGACTGATTTCATGTGTCTCCGTTCCCCGTTGATATGATCCGTGCCGTCGCGCCGCCTTGGCGGAAACGAAGCTCGACCGTCTCATCGTTCTCGAGCTCATTCGCGCTGCGGACCATGCGACCGTCGGACTTCGTCGTCAGACTATAGCCGCGGTCGAGCACCGCCAGCGGACTCAACGCATCGAGCTTCGAGCGCAACTCAGCAAACGACGTCACTGCGTTTCGACGCTTCTGCTCCAATGCATGGTGCATGCGTTTGTCGAGCGCTTCCAGTGAGGCACCTAAATTTTCGACGTATTCACTACCCAACTGGTGCAATCGGCCGCTCGCGTCCGCCAGCCTCCTGGTCGCGAGCCGATGGCGCGCAACGAGGCCCCTTTCGAGGCGCATCGCCAGTTCGTCGACACGCTGACGGGACTCGGCGACCGATTTTGCAGGGTCCTTGAGGCGGCCCGCGCGGCTATCGATCCGATGCCGCATGTTTTCGACATACCGCACAGCGGATGAGCGCAGCCGCAGATCGAGTGCTCCGAGCTCCTCAACCAGATCGGCGAGCACCGGCACGACCGATTCGGCGGCGGCAGTGGGGGTGGCCGCACGATGATCGGCCGCAAGATCGCAAAGACTGTAGTCCACTTCGTGGCCGACCGCGGAAACGATCGGTACCGGGAAGGCCGCCACCGCGCGTACGACCGACTCATCGTTGAACGCGGCGAGATCTTCAACTGCACCGCCGCCACGCCCGATGATGACGACATCGCAACCACCGAAGGTCTGTAGCAGCGAAAGGGCGCGCACGATCTCCCGAGGCGCGTCGGCTCCTTGCACGACAGCGGGACTGAGAACGACGTGACACCGGCTGAATCGGCGCCGAACAGTGGTCAGGATATCGTGCACCGCAGCACCTGTACGCGAGGTTACGACGCCGATGGTTCGGGGAAGATACGGCAGATCGCGCTTACGATCGGCATCGAACAGGCCTTCCGCCGTGAGTCTGCGTTTCAGTTCTTCGAGCGCCCGTTGCGCGGCTCCGGCTCCGACGGGTTTTAGCGCAACAGCGTAGAGCTGCATGCGGCCTTGATTCGCGTACACGCTGACGCGGCCTTTGCAGACGACCTCGTCGCCGGCCTTGGGCTTGAACGCCAGGCGGCGCGCGTCGTTGCGCCACATGGCACAGTCGATAGACGCGCTATCGTCAGAAAGTGTGAAGTAGCAATGCCCGCTCGGGGCCTGCTTGAAGCTCGACAGTTCGCCGAGCACGAGCACTTGAGAGAACGCTCCTTCGAGCGTGTCCGAAATCAGGCCGACGAGTTCTGAGACGCCCAGGGGCACCTCTTCGCGCGGAGGCTCCTGCTCATCGCGACCGTCGAATTCAAAGCTGAGACTGTCGTCTCTACTCACCTGCCGAAGCGCTCTGCTGAAGCGCCCGGATTCCCGCACCGCGATCATGGAATCGCGAGAATACCTGCCAGGTCTTGAGTAGATCGAGAGCGCGCTCCAGCTGCGGATCAACACCGATCCCGTCGGCGTCGGTGACGGTCGCTTCGTTCTCGAGATGCCCTGCGAGATCTTCCTCGCGAACCTGGAATCGCTCGTCCGCCTTCGCGACGCGCACGTTCTTATCGACGGTCACGTCGGGCTCGATGCCAATGGCTTGGATCGAGCGCCCGGCCGGCGTGAAGTACTTCGCGGTCGTCAGACGCAGCGCCGAGTCTCGATCGAGCGGCAAGATCGTCTGCACCGACCCTTTACCAAAGGTCCTGCTGCCGACGATGACCGCCCGGCGGTGGTCCTGCAGTGCACCGGCCACGATCTCGGACGCACTCGCCGACCCCTCATCGACCAGCACGACCATGGCGCGATCGCCTTCGTCGCCGTCGTTCTGGGCCAAAAATCTCTGCTTTTGAGTCTCAACGCGGCCTTCGGTGTATACGATCAGCCCGGCGTCGAGGAACAAATCGGAGACCTTCACGGCCTCGTTGAGAAGTCCGCCCGGATTGAGTCGCAGATCGAGGATCAGACCTTCCAGCTGCTCACGCCCGACTTCCTTCTCGAGCTTCTCGATAGCAGCGGCCAGTTCGCGCGACGTTCCTTCCTGGAACTGCGTGACACGCACGTAGCCATACTTTTCCTGATAAACCTTTGCGTCTTTGACGCTCTTAACTTTGATGATTTCTCGCGTGATCTCCGCGTCGATCAACTCGCGCGCGCCGTCGCGGCGTAGCGTGAGTACCACCGGTGTCCCCTTCGGGCCGCGCATCAAGGAGACGGCCTCCATGAGATTCATGCCCTTGGTGAGCTTGTCGCCAATCTTGATGATCTGATCGCCCGGCTTCACACCCGCGCGATCCGCCGGCGTATCTTCAAGAGGCGTGATGATCGTCAGTACCTCGTCGCGAATCGTGATCTCGATACCGAGACCGCCAAACGAACCACGCGTATCGACCTGAAGCTCACGATAGAGCTCCGGCGTCAGATAGGCACTGTGCGGATCGAGCGACGAGATCATCCCGTCGATGGCGCCTTGGATCAGATCTTCGGTCGTCACATCATCGACGTAATGCCGCTGCACCATGTGAATGATGTTGGCGAACGTGTCGAGACTGGCGTACGCATCGCGTGCTGCGGCAGCAGTACTGCGCGCTGCCGGCGCGAGAGTCAGGAACGTCCCCAGAGACAGAACGCCCATTGCCACGAAAAAGGTCTTTCTTACCGGCCGTTTGTCAGAACCCATAACCCTTTGAGTATACCGAACACAATGCGGGCCGACAATCAGAGATTTGCGCAGACGCCTCCCATCCATCTGGCTGACCGGCCGGCTGCGTGCGCGGCGCGTCACCGTTTGAACGCGCTATATCCACCGGTGAACCACGGCTCCGGATCGATGGCTTTGCCTTCGGCCCGAATCTCGAAGTGAAGTGTCGGATCGTTGGGAGCCAACGATCCGAGAATCTCGTACTGAGCGACCTTTTCGCCGACCTCGTGGTGAATCGAACCAAGATGCGCATAGATGCTGTGGAATCGCCCCCCGTGGTTGATGATCAGCGTGTTACCCAACCCTGGGAACGGCCCCGAAAACACGACCTCGCCCTCGCCAACGGTGGCCACCTGGCGATCGCCGGCCGCTTTGACGACCAGGCCCTTACTGCGCGGGCCGCCGTCGTCCTGCTGCTGACCGTACAGGGCGAGCAGCGAGCCTTTGATCGGCGCCTGTAGTTCTCCCTTGAGCGAATCGAAGGGTTTGGTCTCGCGTCGCGGTCGAAAAATGCGCGACACCAGCGAACGAGAATCCTCCGGCTCGACAGGCTCGGGCTCTCGAGAACTCGCGACGATGATGCGTTGCAGCTCCTCTTCGATGGCAACGAGTCGCTCACGCTCGACCCTACTCGCCGCAATGTCCTTTTCAATGCTGGTCAACAGCGACGTCTTGGCACGACGCGCGCCCTCGTAGCGTTTCTTTTCGACGGCAAGCAACTTCTTCTTCTCGACTGCGCTGTCGCGTTGCGCTTCTACTGTCGCAAGTTCTTCGGTGTAGCGGTGCCGCGCGTCCTCGAAGGCTTTGAAGGCGCGCTTGTCAGCTTGACTGATGGCGGCGAGATACCGCGCCATGCGCAGCGGCTGTGTCGACGTCGCCGCCTGCGCAAGTGCGCGGCTACTTCCGAGTCGTCCTCGCTTGTAAATGCTGGTGAGACGCTTCTCGAGAAGTGCCTCGGCATCGGCGCGCTCCTGCTCGAAACGCTCGAGGTTGCGTACGCGCAGGCGATAGTCTTCCGTCAACTGCGCCTCCTCGCCTTGAAGCGAATCGAGTCGACGAGCCGACGACAACATACGCGTGTCGATTTTGCTGATCTCTTCGAGAAGTTTGCCGGCCTTCTCTTCGCCTTCGTTGGCGATTCGCTCGTGCTTCGCCAACCCGGCACGAATCTCGCTGAGCTGTTCCTCGACCGCCGGTGCTTCAGGCTCCGCCGAATCCTGCGCCACAGCCGAGGGCAAGCCGAGCGGGCTGAGCATGCCGAGCGTGCCTAGCGCGAAGAACGCGACGAACCTGCCTACTACAGGAAGTACTGCGAAAACGGAGCGTGCCGAACAAATCCGCGCTATCGCCATGACCCGAACCGCTGCATGCCAAGCCAACTGCCCGCAACGCCGAGGCCCGCGCCCCACAAGATGAGCGTGCCGCACTGCCCTACGGTGAGAAAATCGAGCGTACCTTGCAGCATGGGCAGTTCGGTCGCGATGGGCGCGGCAGTGATCTGATAGATCATTACGAGCAATCCGATCGCTGCGGCGGATCCGATCACTCCTTCGATTAGTCCGGCGAGCAGCACGGGCCCCCAATAAACGGCACCCACCGCGCCCACCAGACGGAGAACTTCCATTTCTTCACGACGGGAGAACGCCGCCAGCTGAAAAGTCGCTCCGACAATGATCGCCGAGACGATCAGTGCCAACGCACCGAGAGCCCACGCAACCCAGCGCACGATCCCCATCGCGTTGCGCAGACGGTCGATCCATTGCCGGTTGTATTGAACGTCATCGACCTCGGCGATTTCTTGCCAAATCGCGAGCATCTCGAACAGTTTCGCGTCTTCGATCGATCGACCGAGCGCAACTTCGAACGAAGCAGGCAACACGGATGCATCGAGTCCGTCGAGAAGTTCGGCACTGTCGCCGAGATTGTCGGCGAGCAGCTGCCATGCTTCGTCTTGCGAGAAGTAGCTGACCTCGATGACCGCCGGATCGGCGCCGAGTTCGTTCTTGAGCTCGACGATCCGCGCTTCATCCACGCCCGGGTTCAGGTAGATCGAAACGTCGACGCCAGCCGCACCCCAACTCGCGATCAATCGATACGCATTCGAGCCGACGAGCAGTACAGCCCCGGCAAGCAACACGCTAACCGCGATGCTCGTGATGGTAACACCGGCGATGACGGGGGTGGCGAGAATGCTGTCCACCGCGCGGCGGAGGTAGTAGGCGAGGGGCTGGCCGTGTGCAGGTCTACGATTCACAGATCCGCCACGATACGCGTGTCGTCGAATCCCGATTGATCCTCCTCGATCAAGCGGCCTTCGTACATGAACAGAGTGCGGCAGCGCAGTAGAGACAGAGCCTCTTGGTCGTGGGTCGCGATGACCACCGTCGTACCGCCGCGGTTCACCTCGACGAGCAGGTCGAGGATTTCGTTGCTGGCGTCCGGGTCGAGACTACCGGTAGGCTCGTCGGCCAAGAGAAGCGCCGGATTGTTGACGAGCGCGCGAGCCAGACTGACGCGCTGTCGTTCTCCGGCCGACAACACCAATGGCGAGACTTCTGCATGGTCGCCGAGGCCGATCGTTTCGAGTAAGCGCCGCGCCCGCGCGCGCGCTTCGGGGCGAGGTACGCCTGCGACTTCGGCCGCCAATGAGACGTTATCGACGATCGGAAGACGATCGATCAACCGAGAATCCTGGAACACCAGGCCCAATTCCCGGCGCAACGAAGCGAGCCCGGGGCCATCGAGGCGATTGAGATTGCGCCCGTTGACTATCCCGCGACCACTCGCGAAGTCCTCGTCTCCGAACAGCACTTTGAGAAGGGTGGATTTGCCCGACCCGGTGGGGCCGGTCACGAGCACGAACTCGCCGGGCGCTACGTTGAGCGTAACGTCGCGCAGGGCGAACTTATGTTCACCGAGACGCTTCGTTACCTTATATAGGCGAATCAATCCGGCTACCGGCAGCTACTTGCTGCCCCTCTCACCACACGACAACTGCGGCCAAAAACGCTCCCGTCACATCGAACCGAGTGCGCGGTCTATCACGTCCACCAGTTCGGGCGTCGGTTGGCCACCGGGATGCGGAAGCGGCCCGATGAACTTCACGAGCAGCTTGCCCTCGCGATCAATCAGGAACGTCTCCGGATAACCGGTTATTCCATACTCTGTACCAACTGCTCCGTGGGGGTCAAGGAGAACGTCGAACTGCAGCGGGGTTTCCTGCACAAAGGAACGGACGTCATCGGCATTCTCGTCGCCGGCGATCCCGACGACGCTGAGCCCTTTAGGGCCATAGCGCTCAGCGATCGTGTTCAGAAGCGGCATCTCGGCGATACACGGCGGACACCACGTCGCCCAAAGGTTGAGCATCACGATCTTGCCGCGATAATTCGACAGCTTCAGCACCTTGCCGTCGAGCCGAGGCAACACAAAATCGGGCACGACCTCTCCGATTCGAGGCCCGGCAGCGCCTTTGCAGCCGGCAAGCACCATCGCCAATGAGAGCACGAGCGCCACGGCCGAAATGCACGGGATGCATGCTTTGCTCGCGCTACAGGTAAGTCGCGCAGCCCGTCCGGCCACCACCGCGGCCGGCGATTTCCGCAATACTGTCTCCATCGATGTCACCCGTGTCATCCTTCTCATGCGGCGGGCTGCTGCTGGGCCATACGGTTGCGAGTACGCGCCAGGATCACAAATCCGGCGGTCACCAGAACCATCGCGATCAACTGCGCCTGCGTGAGACCGAATGCGACTTCTGGATTGATGCGAATAAATTCGACCAAGAACCGCGCCGAGGATGCTCCGACCAGGTAGCCGCCGAACAGAGTCGGTGACGGTAGGTCTCGCTTGCGCAGGGAGTACAAGACAAAAAATACGCCCATATAGGCCGCAAATTCGTACAGAGGCGTTGGGTGTACGTTCACGCCGGTCGGGTAGTCCCAGCCGACGATGGCCTGCGTGTACGCAACTCCCCAGGGGAGATCCGTAACGATGCCCCAGTCGCCGTCACCGGCGACATGGCAGCCGATGCGGCCGATCGCCTGGCCAATCGGCAAGCCCAGCGCCGTACATTCGAGCAACGCCGAGAATTCGATCTGATAGCGCTTGTGAAGAAACCAGGCTGTGCCCGCGCCGCCGATGAGGCCTCCGTACCACACGAATCCGCTGCCGGCGGTGATGGTGTCGATCGGATGCGAGATAAACGCTGGAATGTCGTTGCCGAGCGAAAGCACCTTCGAACCAATCAAACCGCCGATGAAGACGTACAGCAGCAGATTCCACATCTGCTCGCTGTCGCCGCCACGCCGTCGATACTCCTGCGAAGAAACGTAGGCGGCGACGAAGAATCCGAGCGCCATCATCGCGCCGAACGAATGAATTGCAGGGTGAAACTCGAGCCCGAAAACGGAGATGCTGCCGAAATCCCAGATGACCGGATACACGCAGCGAGCCTACCCGAGGCAGGGGCACCGTTCTAGCCGGGGAGGCTCACAGGATCGGCACCGGTCGCAAGAAGTGCGGCAACCATCATAACCAGCAGTCCCGCAAGCACCGCGATCGCCAGTTCTGACGGGTTGAGCGAAACCCGGATGTCGGCCGAGGGCCGCGTCTTCTTCCAGTACGCGTTCCAAACGACCTGAACCGGCAGCAGCGGAAGCACGGTGGCCATGCCCGCAAGCCACGCGAGCGGCGCACCGCCGACCAGCGCGGCATTTCCTAGCAGCCGCAGCGCATAGAACATTGCCGTTAGCGTCCCAGGCGAGTAGTCGGCTGCAACGCCGCGACGCTCCGCCAGTTCCTTGGTATCGCGAAGCAGAAAGTACAGGACCATCACGTTGACGAACGGGATGAGGAAGGCCGCCGTGCGCCATCCGGGACTGATGTCGGCGTCGGTCTCGGATTTGAGTGCCGACCAGCCACGCCAGATCCAGTAGAACTCGTACAGCCCCAGAGAGATGACGGTCAGAATGACGAGGTGCACGGGATTTTGTCCCGGCGACTCCTGCGACGCGTCAACGGTGGTACCGGCTGGGCCGGCCTGCGCGACAGTGCGCGGCGCCGCCACGTCCGCCTCAGCGTACGAGGCTTCGTGTCGAACCGTCGGTTCGTCGTCGTGGCGCTCGGGGCCATCGACATCGGGCATCCAGCGCCGACAGTGTCGGCACTGCATCGCCAACGCACGCAGCTCAGCGCCGCAGTATGGGCAGTTCTTGGTCTTCGAATCGGTCACGTCGTCGCTCGCGCTCATACTGCCCCTTTCACCGCGCGAACGAAACGCGCTCGTTCGCAGACAATCAGGATGGGAGAAAATTGTTCGGCCGCTCGACACAGTAAATGCCACCGGGAGCGTCTATGAGGGTCGCGCAGCGATTACAGTGTGAACAGCGATTCACGTAGTCGGCTTCGGCGGCGGCGCGCCTGGGCATGTCGGGATCGAACAGTAAGCCTCGACCCAATTGAATGAAATCGAAGCCTTCAGCCATAACGGCAGCAATACTCTCGGTCGTGCAGACACCGCCGATGTAGCACACGCCGCACTGCACGCGCGCACGGATGCGCGCCGCCTGTTCCATGAAGTAGTTCTCCTCGTACGGATACTTCCGGAACATGCGCTCGCCGACCAGCCGCATACCGAAGCGCATGATGGCACTTTTTTCTTGCTCGAGTAGTCCGGGCAACAAACTGTCGCCGCGAAACAACAACATCGGGTTCATGCTGCTGGTACCGCCGCTACAAACGATCGCGTCTATTCCGCCGGCTTCGAGCATGGCGGCGATCTCGACGGCGTCGTCGACGGTGGTACCGCCGCGCACGCCGTCGGTCATGCTGATCTTCGCCAGCAACGCCACGTCGTCGCCGACTTCCTTTCGGACCGCTTCGAGAACTTGCAGACCGAAGCGCATGCGGTTGCTCAACGTTCCGCCGTATTCGTCCTTGCGCCGATTCGTTAGCGGGCTGATGAACTGGCTGATCCCGTATCCGTGACCGAAATGGATCTCGATCGCATCGAAGCCCACCGACTTCATGAACCCGGCGGCTCGCGCCATCACATTCACGCGGTCGCGTATCTGCGCGATGGTGAGGGCGCCTGCGATGGGCAGACCGTAGGTAAGGCCGAGCGCGTTGATCGTGCGCGACGGACCGAGCGGCCGTTTTCCATGGAACTCGCGGTTCTTCGTGAAGTTTCCACAGTGCCCGAGCTGGCCCGACACTTTCGCACCCGTGCCGTGCACGCGCGCGATCAGTTGCTCGAGCTGCGGACGAATCCCCTCGTGCATGTAGAGCATGTGCTCGTTGATGCGACCGTCGGCCTCTGCGGCACAGTACGCGAGCGTCGTGAGCGCAATCCCCCCCTCGCCCAGTCGTTCGTGTAGACGAATCAGTTCCGGGGTAACGGTTCCGTTCGGACTCTTGCCTTCGAACGTTGCGGCTTTGATGAGTCGATTACGCAGACTCAACCGGCCGAGTAGCGCGGGCTCGAAACATCGCTGCGCAGAATCGGTCGTCATGCTGCGGTCGTTCCCAACACCGGCTACAGCAGCTCGATGAGATCGCGGATGAGCGTCAGCTGCCTGCTGGAATTGCGCGGGTCGAGACCGACCAGCAACGTGAAATCGATGTCGAGCGCCTTCCAGTGCTCGAGTTGATCACGCATGTGCTCTTTCGGTCCGAGCAAAGCCAGTTGGTCGATGAGTTCGTTGGGAATCGCCGCGGCCGCTTCGTCCTTGCGACCGGCCAAGTAGAGTTCCTGGATCTGCTCGGTCGCATCCTCGAAGCCGTAGCGATCGATCGCGTTTTTGTGGAAATTTTGTCCCTTGGCACCCATCCCACCGATGTAGAGCGCCAGATAGGGGCGAACGCCGTCACGACATTCGTCGAGATCGTTGCCCGGCACGATGGGCTGCATCACATAGATACCGAAATCGTCGATGGACTTGCCGTTACCGGCTCTGGCAAACCCTGCATCCAACTTCTCACGATAGACGCGGTCGAAGTGTAGAGGCGACAACAGCATCGCGAGCCAGCCGTCGGCGATCTCTGCGGTTTGTTCAATGTTCTTCGGCCCTTCCGCGCCGACGACGATCGGAATGTCCGCGCGACCGTGAATGATGCTCTTGAGCGGCTTGCCCAGTCCGACTGAACCTTCGCCACGAAAGGGTAGCTGATAATGCGTGCCGTCGTAGGCCAGCGGCTGCTCGCGTTTGAAGATTTCGCGCATGATGCCCACGTACTCACGCATACGACCGAGCGGGCGCTTGTACGGCATACCGTACCAACCTTCGACGACCTGCGGCCCGGAAACGCCGAGCCCCAGTATCATGCGTCCGTCGCTCAGCTGATCGAGCGTCATGGCCGCCATCGCCGTCGCGGCGGGAGTTCGCGCAGATAGTTGGCAGATTCCCGTGGCGAGTTTGATCTTACTCGTGTGTGCGCCGACCCAGGCGAGCGGTGTCAACGCGTCAGAGCCGTACGCTTCGGCGGTCCACACCGAATCGCAGCCCATGGCCTCGGCTTCCTTGATCTGCTGGAGCGGCAGTTCGACGGTGCGTCCGGAGTAGCCGAGGTTGATTCCGATCTTCACTGGGTGGCGCCGTCCATGTGTTCCTTGAGTTCCTTTGTCGGGAACGCGTTCGCCACTGCTTTGACGATCTCTTCCTTGGCGCTGGAACTCTCCACTTTGAACATCGCCGTACCGATGGTCGCCGTGATCTCGACGCGTCCGCCCTGGTTGGTAACCGATGCGGGAATGCGGCCCGGTAGGCGAAACGTGCCTTGCGGTTGTCCGAACATCTGCCCCATCGCTGCAAGGCCGGCAAGCCCGCCGCCACCCATCTCGGTGAGCGACACCTTGACCGTTTGGCCGCCGCGCTTGTACGTCCGTTCAATCACGGAAACGCCCATCGCCGCCTGTACGCTCGTTTCGCCGCCGAGGAAGCCGGCGAGATCATCCTTGAAGAAATCCTTCTTCGCCGCGAAGTCGAGTTCCTTGAGCGCGGCTGCAAGAAAATCGACTTCTTCCTGCGCCTTCTTCAAGTCGCCCTTCTCGATGAACTCGACGAGCGCATCGGTAGCCTCTTTGATCTCGTCCATCGTCGCCGCATCAGCGGGCTCGCAAAGCGACACGAGCGAGGTCGCGGTCACAATGGTGATCAGAAAAATTCGCAATACGGACATGGCAGGACTCCTTCAAGAACCGGGGAACGTCGTGCTATCTCGACAATGATCGACGATAACCGACGAAAATCGATCATGTTCGCGCTTGTATCGCGGGCCTGCACCGTCGGCAACCGAGCGAGTTCCCGGCGTCGGACGTTGCGGCCTTTGCTTTCCGCGGTGCCACGACGTTCCTCTGAGCAGGATTCGCGTGGGCGGAAATCTCAGGTAGGGATGTCGTCATGTCGACAAACGATGCGCAGCAGCGAGTACTGGACGGCACGCTATGGGACGACTTTTGTGACGCGCTCAAAGAAGCCGGCAAAGTCGTACATAGCGAGAAAGCACCCAGCGACGTTTTCAACAAAGCAGAGGGGTATCGGTATCTGACGCGCTTACTGCGTGCAGGACTCGAAAGCTTCCTCGAACACGGCGACCCCGCGTTCCCCGAGCTACGCTGCCCGGCTCACACGACCATCAAGCTCGGTGCCGACAACCCCGACAACTTCTACCAAAACGCCTCCATCGATCCGCGCTACGACTACCGCATAACCGGTACGCGCGGCAGCGTGGACTATCTCGGCTTCGGCACGGTCATCAATCGTTACGCCACAGGCGGCGGTATGAAGACCACGGGCTGGCTCGACTCTCGGCAAATCGACATCGACGACGAAGGCCGATTCGAGATCATCGTCAGTCAAACCCAGAAGCCGGGCAATTGGCTTGCGATGGGCCCCGAGACGAACGCGATCAACATTCGACAAACGTTTCAGGACCGCACGAGCGAGAAAGCAGCCGAGATCGAGATCGCCCGCATCGGCGCCGAGAAAGAACGCCCTGCCCCGTTCACTGCGGAAAGACTCGAGCGCGGCCTCGCAGGTGCGACGATGTTCCTGCAAGGCACGACGCAGCTGTTCGAGGGCTGGGCCGAGAGCTTCCTACCCACGCTCAACGAAATCGCTCCCGCCGACCAGGCCTACTGCCAATCGATCGGTGGCGATCCGAACATCTACTACTTCCACAGCGCGTGGCAGCTCGCCGACGACGAGGTGCTCGTGCTGCACGCAAAGAAGATTCCCGAGTGCCAGACCTGGAACTTTCAGCTCGACAACTGGTGGATGGAGTCGCTCGACTATCGCTACCACACCGTACACGTGAACAAGCACACCGCGCACTACGAAGCCGATGGAAGCGTTCGCGTGATCGTATCTCACGACGACCCGGGGCTACCTAACTGGATTGAGACCGCCGGCCACAGTCTAGGCACGCTCTGTTGGCGATGGATCGGCGCGGACGAACACCCTCCGGTCGATGCCGTGGTCATGAAACGCGCGGACCTCAGGTAGCCGCATGCACTCGCAGCTAAATCGCTCTTTTCTCAAGCCCGCGCCGGGCCTAGCGTTGGCGAATGTCTACTCAACGCTTTAGCGATCAGGTCGCGCTGGTAACGGGCGCCGGTAGCGGCATTGGTCGCGCGACCTGCGTCCGCCTTGCAACCGAAGGCGCGAGCATCGCTGCGCTCGATGTGCGCGGTGACGCCGTCGGAGAAACCATCAAAGAACTCGCCGCACTCGGCGTGCGCGCCATCGCCTTGGAGTGCGATGTCGCGTCGCCCGAAGCCGTCAGCGATGCGGTATCGCGAACCGAAAACGAACTGGGAACCATCGACGTCCTGGCGAACGTCGCCGGCATAGGCGACACAGCCGGGCTCGGCGGGATCGAGACGCTCGCCGACGATCGTTGGCAGCGCGTGTTCGATGTGAACCTGAGCGGCCCTTTTTACCTGTGCAAGGCGGTACTGCCCGGGATGGCCGTTCGCGGTCGCGGCGCGGTCGTGAACGTCTCGTCGCTGGCCGGTCGTTCGAAGAGCGCGAACGGTGGACTGGCTTACAGCTCGAGCAAGGCCGGCCTGTTGGGACTGACGCGTCACCTTGCGTTCGACTACGGCCCCAAGGGAGTGCGCGTGAACGCCATCTGCCCTGGCGGGGTTGATACTCCGATGATTCGTGCCGCCGGCGCGGCCAATGCGAGTTCGCAGGCCGAGGCCGACGCACGTCGCAAACGCGTCGAAGCGTACGGCTACTTCATGCCGATCAAACGCTTGTCCAGCGCCGACGAACAAGCCGCAGCGATCGCTTTTCTAGCGTCCGAAGATGCGAGCTACATCAACGGAGTGGCGCTCGACGTCAACGGCGGCCTTTACATGGCTTAGGCGGCGAGCGAAGTATCCGTATTCGGCGCACCTTCGGAGGAAACACGTGGCACGCATCCCTTACATTGATCTCGACAACGCCTCAGACGAGGTCAAGACGACGTTTGAGCAGCTCCCGATCGAGCTCAATATCTTCAAGATGGTCGCAAACGCCGAGACTTGCTTCGCGCCGTTCCTGCGCTACGGAACGTCGATTCTGGCGCAACAACAGTTCGACGCAAAAATTCGCGAGCTGGTGATCCTTCAGGTCGCTAAGATTTGGAACGGACGCTACGAAGACAATCAGCACGTTCCGATCGCGAAGGCTGTTGGCGCTACCGATGCCGAGATCGACGCGATCCATGCCGGCGACATCACCGCCGACTGCTTCAACGCTGCCGAGAAGGCCGCGTTGCAGATGACGACCGAGGTCTGTGAGAGCGGCCGTGCGAGCGACGAAACCTTTGCCACCGTCGCCGGGTTCTTCTCACCGCGCGAGATCGTCGAAATGGTTCTCGCGATCGGCTTCTACACGACCGTCGCGATGCTTTGCGAAACCACCGACGTCGACATCGACCCACCGGCCGATACCAAGATCATAGACGCCATCAAGTGATTCGGTTGCGCATCTTTCGATGGATCCTGATCGCACTACTCTTCGTCGCCGCTGCGATCGTCGCCGTCCTCGTCGTTCGCCGCTACGACTACCCCGACCTGAGCGCCTACGAATCGTTACACCTGGCGGACGGAGCCGCGCCGACGGGTCAAGTAACGGTGACATACGGCGGAGTCGCGACACTCCTCTTCACCGACGGAACGACGTCGATCATGATCGATGGCTTCTTTTCGCGCCCGAGCCTGCTCGAAGTTCTAGCAACGCGCATCGATCTGGACACGCAAGCGATAGACGACGGGATCGCGAACATGGGCGCAGACACGATCGCTGCCGTAGTGTGCGCACATTCACACTACGATCACTGCATGGATTCACCGACGGTTGCACTGAAAACAGGGGCCGATCTGATCGGCTCGCAGTCAACCGCCTGGATCGGGCGCGGCCTGAACCTGCCCGAGCCGCGCATTCGCATTGCTGACTATGGCGCCGTCTACACGTACGGTGCGTTCACCGTCACGATGCTCGAATCGCGTCACGTACCGTTGTCATGGAACGCGTCGCTCATCGGTCGAGGCTTGAGCGAGCCGCTGACGCCGCCGGCTCGTGCGTCCGAGTGGCTCGAGGGCGGCAGTTACTCGATCCTCATCGAACACCCGAGCGGCAAGGCGTTGGTTCAAGGTAGCGCCGGCTACGTAGACGGGCTGCTCGACGGCCTGGACGTCGACGTGTTGTTTCTCGGAGTCGGTGCGCTCGGCACCAAGGACGAAGCGTACGTGAACGGGTATTTCGATGCGCTCATCGGAGCCACCGCGCCCGATCGGGTCATCCCGATACATTTCGAGGATTTTCTACTTCCCGCGTCCGCACACGAGAAGCCGATACCGGCGTTGTTCGACGATCTAGAACGCACGCTGGCGGCCCTTGCGGCCTATTTGGATGAATCGACTGCGATGGAGCTGCGCTTCATGCCCTATCTAGCGCCCGTACCGGTCTTCCAAGCCACCGAACTCGCGCACGTAGCAAACTGACGCAGTCCAACTAAGGAAAGGGCGGGGCGAGCCGTGGCCCGCCCCGCCCTGTTGGTCCAGCGAGAAGTGGAAGAAAAGAGGGGGGGCTTCTCTTCCGCCGTCATCGTAATGCGGGAGCGAATCAAGGAGGATGAGCGGGCTCTCCGCCTCCACTCCCACCGATGACGACACGCAAGATCCGGGGAGGAGGACCGATTGCGTACTGCTGATCCTGATACCAAACACAGCTAGCGACAAGACGGACATTCGGCCTAGTGCTGCAGCCTAGCGCTGCGGGCCTTAGTACTTAGCCCACCTGGGGGCACAGCGAGCAGGTAGAACTAGCTACCGGGTTCGCCGACTACGAGATTGAAGCCTCTCATACGGACCCGCGCGCGCGCGCCGCCGCCGGCCACGTACGGCAGTAGACCAACGGGCTCGAGCACTGCATCTACGCGCTTACGATCCGCATCATCGAGCCCGCGGTAACGACGCGCAGTGCGCTCACGCCGCCACGAACTATAGACGTTCACCATGCGCCGCTCGCTCTTGCCGAGGATGGGGGTATCGACCATGCCGAGCACACGCTCGACGGCCTCGTCGTCTTCCATGTCGGCCAGCGTCTCTGCAACGACGACATGCCCCGCGTCTTGCATCGGGAGAAAGACGGCCGCGATCTCCTCGAGCAACGGAGTGAGGGTGTCCGCGATGATAGGATCAAACTCTTCGCTCTCCGGCGTCGCCGCGTCGTTCACATCGCCGACCCAAGAAGATACGCGCGGTGCGCGTTCGCGCATGCGAGCCGCAGGTACTGGATCTCGTCCCAGGTGCGGATAGAAAGGCCCGATAAGCGCGAGATCGGCCAACGAGATCCTGTTGCCCATGATGAAACGCTGTTCTGCCAGGTGCGAATCCATCAGGTTGAGAAGCTGATCGTACCAGCCGTCTATCGCGCCACGGGTCTTGTCGGTAATCCCGAGAAACGGCAGCGATCCGCTCATGCGCTCAGTCATCTTGACGGCCGCCGAGCCCATGTGCCGCGTCCAGTCACGCGTGATCCATTCACGCTGCTCGGGAAAGTTCCAGCGAAAGTGCATCGCCGGAAGTATCAATGCTTCGTCGGAGAAATCCTGGATGATCTCGGAAACGGTTCGCACGACGGCATCGGTGGGAATGACGGCCGGCGACGGTACGAGTTCTTCGATACGCTCGATAATACGCGGCGTATCTTGCAGGGTTTCGTCACGATCCGTCGTCACCACCGGGATGAACGCCACACCGGTACGCGGGATGATCGTCGACATGTAAGCACTGATGTCGGGATCGATCTCGATGTACGCGATGCGCTTGTAGCGCAACAACGGTCTGATCTTCGCAGAAAAGTACGAGAGCGGCGTACCTAGAAATCGCCAACGGGGAGCGGCACCCATACGAGCTAGCGCCCCTTCTTCTTCAGACGACGTCGCTCGGAGCGTGACAGCTGCATGCCGCCGCCGTCGTCGTCGTCATCATCTTCGTCATGGTCTGCATCGACGGCCACATCGACACTGGTACTGACGCTGGTGACGGTTGCGCTCGTATCGATCGACGGCCGCACTTTCGCTGCCGGCCTGGACGCGGTCGATGACTTCGTCGTACCGCCGCTGCTCACTTCCACGGTGACTTTGGTGGTCGCCGGGCTCCCGCCGGAGCGCGCGCCGTACGCAATCAGCGCCAGAGCGACCACGACACCGATGATGGCGAGCGTGAACAGGCCGAGCACGACGTAGTTTGCTACCGGACCGGCAGGCTCCAGACCTCGGTTGCCGGTGACGGCACCGACGATGGAAGCGATGATGTTGCCATAGCCGGTGATCATGAGCCCCCAGAAGGCGATCGCCTGCTTGCGTGCATCGAGCGCGATACGGCTACCGACACCGGCGATCGCAAGCATCAACAGCCCGTTGATGACGCCTTCCATGTGGGCCATGCGCCAGGCACGCACGTTTTCGGCCGTGCCGCTCTGAATTGCGGTGACAAAGGGAAAACCCGCAATCAAACCGAGGAAAATGATGATGATGCCGTGCAAAACAAGCCGGCGTTCGTAGTCCCTATCCATTCTAAATCCTTGCGTGCCTTGTCCGCCGTGTGGTCGGCCGGACGACGTGATGCAACGTGATGTGACGCGACGCGGGACACCGCGAATCGGTGCCTCGAACCAGCCATGGGATATACGGACGACCGGGCGTGGACAAATCGCGCACCGTCCCCCGCCGCCTGTCTCCAACTTGCTCGCTTCACTGCAAAATGTCTGGACAATCACCTGTCAACACGGAGCCCTCGTCGCAAGCGCGTAGGCGATACTCCGTCAAGGAGCCCTGACATGGCCGATCACTCGACCCAAGCGATTGAAGATTTCTTCGTGCGCCGCGTGGCGCCCGTCACGATGGCACTGGCGACGTTCGTCACCGCAGCGTGGCTACTGGCGCCCGCTGCCGAGACGACGGCACAGACTCGCACAGCCGCCATTCATGCATCCGCCACGACGCAGGTCTGTGGAGATCCGATTGCTTTGGTCGCGACTTCTAACGGCGAACCGGCACCCGGAAGCGCGGCCATCATCACCGCCACCGATGCATTGCTCGTTCTGCAAGCAGCCGTCGGGCTACAATCGTGCGTTCTGTGCGTGTGCGACGTCAACGGGAGCGGCGCAGTCACCGCAGCCGACGCATTGCTCACGCTCGCACTGGCGGTCGGCCAGAGCATCACTGCGAACTGCCCCGCCTGCGACGGAGGCGGTAGCACGACGACATCGACGACGTGCCCAACCTTCGAAATTCCGGAAGCCGGCCTGAGCTTCGGAGTGACGGCCGGAAGCTCGGGCGTACCCGGAAGCGACGTTGCTGCAGAGTCTGCGGTCAGCGAACACTCCGCTGACCTCTACACGAGCGCAGGGACCGGCGAGCATGCACCGGCGGCAGCCGGCGACAATACGCTGGCCGTCGAAGAGAGCGCATTGGGTCTCGCAACCAGCGATGAACTAGACGGCATCTCGTTCGGCGGATACGTACATTCGCCGTACACATACTTCTTCTCGCTCGCCGATTCGCCACGCAGCACCGGCCTCAGCGGCAGTGCAGCACGCGATGAGTCACAGACGGAAACCTATGCCGGCGACATCTTTTCGAGCCAGGGCGGAACCGCGCTCGGAACCAACACACTATCGCGAGACGAGATCGCGCTCGGACTGCACCCGCACGACCTGGCCGGCGACCCGACCGACGATCTCGACGCGTTGGACTTCGGCAGTAGCGGCAATCCGTACTTCCTCAGCGTGGCCGGAAACGGTACGGGAGGCGCATCGATCTTCCGCTCGTCCGGCGGTGCAACCAGCCAGATCCTATCGGCGGCCAACATCGGCCTACTTGAAAGCGATGAAGTTGATGCACTGGTAGTCCAAGACATCGATGACGACGGCATCTTCAACAACGAAGACTACATCCTATTCTCAGTGTCTCCGGCTTCAGTCGGTGCGCCCGGCAGTGCGGTCAACGCGCAGCACGTATTCGGCGAAGCAGCGGCCGACATCTTCGTGTCGCAGGGCAACGGCACCAACCAGCTCGCGGTAGACGAGATCGCGCTTGGGCTCGATCTGACCGACGACATCGATGCGCTCGAAATCCAAAGCGGTTCTGCGATCACCTGCGGTTGCGGCGATGGGGTCTTGGTCGCTCCGGAACAATGTGAGGTCGGTATCGCGTGCGCGAATCCGGCGGCGGCGTGCAACATGACCGACTGCACTTGCTCACTGTCGCAATGCGAGGACGGCATTCTCACTCTGCCGGAACAGTGTGAGTTCCCGACACCCACCTGCCCTGCCGGCCAGTTCTGCAGCGGGATTGATTGCATGTGCTACAAGCCGAAGCTGTGCGGCAACGGAACCGTCGATGCTGGCGAGCCGTGCGATCCGACCGCCAATCCGACCGGCTGCGTGAACCCCAGTGACGTCTGCGCACCGAACTGTGTCTGCAATCCCGGACCGTACTGCGGCGACGGCATCCTACAAGGAGCCGAACAGTGCGACCGCGCCGCCGGCGGCTGTCCTGCGCAGCAACAGTGCAATCTAGCGAACTGCCAGTGCGTTCCGGATACCGGCGAGCCCCTGTGCCCCAACGGTACGCTCGAAGCCGGAGAAGCCTGTGAAGTCGGTGTCATGTGCCCCGATCCGCTCACGTGCAATGAGCTGCGATGCACGTGCACGGAGTTCCCGTGCGACCCGAACGGCGTCATCGATCCAGGTGAGCACTGCGACCCGCTCGCGGTACCCAGCGGCTGCGTAACAGAGGGAGACTCGTGTACCACGCGGTGCGAATGCGGGCTCGTCACGCAACGCTGCGGCGATGGGGTGTTTACTCCCGGTTTAGAGAACTGCGATGTTGTCACCGTAGGGCCCGACACCGCCGATGTGGGCTGCATGGAGGGGGAAGTCTGTACCCCCGAAACCTGCATGTGCGAGCTCTGCTACGACGGTCCGCCAATTTCAGTGTCGGGTCTGCTGGTCGGCGGATTCGTCATTCCGCTGTGTCAGCTGCGAAACGTCGGCGTGGACTTCGGCTGTGACGACGACCACCTGCACGGCGAAGGCTACGGTGTGGACATCGCGACGCTGTCAGACACCTCGTTTTTCCCCGATCCGGATGGGCCCGGCTGTGGCTGGGGCAAGGAATCGGAGGTGCAAACGACGAACATCTCGGTGCAGGGAGATCTCGCCTGCGCGTTCCTCAACCTCGGTGTCAGCTGCATCTTCCCACCGGCGCCGTAGAACGAAAAAGGGAGGACGCGAAGACGTCAGACGGCGTCGTTGGTATCGAGCGTATCGCGCAATTCGCGCTTCAGGAACTTCCCGCTCGCATTGCGCGGCAACGGGTTGGTCTGGAACCACAGATAGCGCGGAATCTTGTACTTCGAGAGATGCTCGGTCAGGTGCGCGCGCAGGGCATCGGCGGTCAACGTTGCGCCCGCGCGAACCACGACCGCGGCGCCGACTTCTTCACCCAATCGATCATCGGGTACGCCGAACGCGGCAGCCTCGGTAACGTCGGGGTGTTCGAAGATCCCCGCCTCGACTTCGGCGCAGTACACGTTCTCCCCGCCGCGTAGCACCATGTCCTTGGCACGATCGACGATGAAGATGAATTCGTCCTTGTCGATGCGAGCGATGTCGCCGGTATGTAGCCAGCCGTCGGTGATGCTCTCGTCGGTGGCTTCGGGGCGGTTGATATATCCGCGAATCACTTGCGCACCGCGCACCCACAGTTCGCCAACCTCGCCTTGCGCGACGGGATTGCCGTTCGCGTCAACGCACTGCGCTTCGAAACACGGCATCGCCGGCCCGGCACTCTCGGGCTTATCGACGAAGTAGTCGGCCGAGTTCATTGTGATGATTCCGCAGGCCTCGGTCATGCCATAACCGGTACCGGGACGACCGCTACCCGACTTCTCGATCTTATCGACGAGGTCAGGCTGAATCTGCGCACCACCGCCGCCGACCGACTTGAGACTCGAGGTATCGGTCTTCTCGAAGTCCGGGTGCGAAACCAGTTCGCGCGCCATCGTCGGCACACCGCTGAAGTTAGTGACCTTCTCGGCCTCGACGAGTCGAAGCGCTTCGCCCGGCTCCCACTTGTACATCAAGACGAGCTTACCGCCCGTGGCGGTCGCGCCATGCGCGACACAGTTGTTCGCCGTTACATGGAAGAGCGGCGTGACGACCAGCGCCGACAGCGGACCGGGCGTCGCTTCGCTTTCACGCGCCTTGCCTGCTGCGGTTCGCGCCATCGACTGCGCAGCATTCCAGAACGCCATGCTCATGAGATTGTGGACACAACCGCGATGGGTGAGTTGCGCGCCCTTCGGGCGGCCGGTCGTTCCCGATGTGTAGAAGATACATGCGTCGCTATCGGTATCGATGGCGACGTCGGGCATCTCACCTCCGCCGGCAGTCATGACGGAGAACGGCTCCACTCCGTCGGCCGGCGCGCCGTTGGTTCGAACCGCTATCACCTTCACGGGCGGCGCCTGGTCTCGCACTTCGAGATAACGCGCAAGTCGCTCTTCGTCGCAGATGAGAACCTTCGGCCGCGCGTCTTGCAGAGCGTAGACCATTTCCGCCCCGACCCACCAGGCGTTCATTCCCACGGTAGCAGCACCGATCGAAACGGTGGCCCAGTAAAGGAGCATCCATTCCGGGTAGTTACGCATCGCAATCGCGACACGATCGCCGGGCTCCACGCCCTGCGCGACCAACCAGCTCGCGATGGCGGCAACATCGCGATGCGCTTGGTTGTAAGTCCAACGTTCGTCGGCGTAGACAATGTAGTCGTTGTCGCCGTATCCGGCGGTGGGTACCCAGACGTCACGTAGCGAGGGCGGTGCCGCCTTGTAAGTGCGCAGACGTCGTCCCAGGACTTCAGATTCTACAATTTCGAAGGGGGCGCCTTCGGTGGTCAACTGCCCCCACGCTTCGCGAAGCTCTCGGTACACTTATCTGTTCTCCGAAGCCGCGGGTGACTTAGAAAATAAAGCCGCGGCGCGCCGGCGTTTATCGCCCGCGCGCCGCGGTATTACCAGGCCTGCCCGCGCATCAGAAGACGAGATCCGCGAGCTGATCGGGTCCGTCCGTCAGACTGACGTTGCCCGATTCGGCGACCAGGACCGTATCGGAGTGCCGAAAGCCACCGATACCGGGGATGTATATCCCCGGCTCAATACTGAAGAGCATCCCGGGCTCGACCTCGCGGCTCTCTCCCACTGCCAGAAACGGCGCCTCGTGGCCGGTAACGCCGAAACTGTGTCCACTTCGATGAAGCATTCGGTCGCCGTAGCCGGCCGTCTCGAAGAGGCTTCGCACCGCTGCGTCGATCTCGCCTGTATCCGCCCCGGGGACGAGACGCTCGAAGACCAGGCGGCGTGCGGCCATCATCGCCTCGAACGGAGCACGCGCGGCATCGGGAACCGATCCTAGAAAGAAAGTTCGCTCGATCTCCGCACCGTAACCATTCACCCGACAGTTGATGACGCTCACGTGCGGTCCGCCCTCTTCGAGTGCGACGAAGGTATCGGTGAAATTGTGAGGGTCGTGCGAAAGACTCGGCGGCTGCACGATGGCGGCAAACTTACTCGCAAGCATGTTCGCATGCGGCATATCGGTGAGCATCTGCGTGATCATCGAGCGCGTCACCGACCCGAACAGAGAGATCGCCAATTCACCGGGTCGGCACCCCGCCAAGAGTTCACGATGGCCGTCGCTCACGATGCGGCCGGCATGCGCGAGCCGCCCGATCTCGTAATCGGATTTCACCATACGCGCGTCGTCCACGAGGGCGGTGCGCACCGCCTCGCCGGGCAATGCGTGCGCGAGGTAAACCGGACAGACCGGTTCGATCCCGATTCGACCGGCGCTCGGCAGTACGGATGCAAGCCGATCCGACCACGCTTCACCCGCCGGCGCCGGGAACTCGAAGTAAGTTACGAGTTCGATAGGTCCCACGGCGCGTATTCGCACATGCGCGCACTCGAGCTCCGGAACCACGAACGACACCGTACCTTCGACCGGCACCACCAGTACGAACGGGCGCTCGTGCACGTAGTTCGCGAAGTTCGTCAGATAGAAAATATTGTCGGGATCGAAAACGACGTAGGCATCGAGGCGGTTTTCGGCCAAGCGTGCCCGTAGAGCCGCGATGCGCGACGCCATTTCGCGTTCGCTCGGCGGCGCGGTGATGGGTTCTGGACGATCGGGCATGAACGGATCTCCTGTTCGACGTTACTGCTCGTCGCGTCGGCGTCAACGTAGAGGATCGGATTCGCCATTCACACCCGCCCCCACTAGCCTGCGTTCATGCGTTCGGTTGCCGTCGGAGACATCGTTCTTCACATGGAGCCGCCCGAGGCGGCGCGTTACCACGCACCTATTCTCATCCTTCCGGGTCTGTTTCAGTCTGCGATCTGTTGGCGCGGAGTCACCTCCATACTCGCGCATAGAGGTTGGGAGGTGTACCTGCTGCCTCGTCTCGTGCGCGACATGGCCAGCGGAAAGATCGACGAAAAAGATAAATCCTGGGATGAGGCGCTTGCCGATGTAGTGAGAGCTTCGGAGCGTCTGGGCGAGAAGCTCATCATCTTCGGCTCCGATGTCGGTGCCGCCATGGCACTGGCGACGCTCGAGCAGACCAAGCCGATGGCACTCGGGCTGTTCGCGCCGAGTGAGCCGGAACGCGCCGTCGAATCATTCACGAACTCGCTCGGCTTCTTCGGCAAACGCCGCTTCGCCAAACACAGCGGCGCTATCGTGGAAGTGCCCGAGAAACATCGAGCTGGGGCGTATCAAAAGACCGACGTCTCGCCGGAACCTGCGACATTCATGAAAGATCTCGCCGGCGGAGTGGCCTTCGAGCGCCCCGCGTCGCAACCGCCGACCATCGTGTTCGGCGCGCAGAACGATCCCGCCGTCGACACCGAACACTCACTCGGATTCGCCGACGATCACGTCTCCAAGGCGGCCGAGGCCAGGGTCGTAGGTCGCTGGTGGCCGTCGATCGGATGGGAAGCCGCTGCCGAACAAGCACACCGCTTCCTGATCCTGACGTTGGCCGATCGTGTGGTCGAGTTTCCCGACGAAATTATCAATTCATAATCGGCCTTACGGCCTGTTTCCGTAGTCAGCCTTGCGGACTGGCGGCGTGACCGCGCTTGCTACCTGACGGTCCGGCTTAGTCGAGATCGACTATCGTATCGATGCTCGGCACTTCGGCCTTGTGTCCGAGTTCCTCGCGCAGCGACTGCGCCAGAGCCTCTGCCGACGCCGGCTCACCGTGTACGACGAACGTGCGGCGCGGCGTGCAACCGAGAGACTTGGTCCACCGAAGCAATTGCGCGCGATCCGCGTGCGCGCTCATTCCTTCCAGATGGGTGACGTGGCACCGTACCGGGAAGTCCTCGCCTAGCATCCTGATCGTTTCGGCTCCCTCGATGAGCTTGCGACCTCGGGTGCCATCCACTTGAAAGCCTGCGAACAGCACCGTATTGCGCGGGTCTCCGATTCTGCGCGCAAGATGGTGTAGTACGCGACCGCCGGTCGCCATTCCGCTCGCACTCATGATAATCGCCGGTCCATCGAGTTCGTGCAGTCGCTTGGATTCGCGTACCGAGCGCACGAACGTGGTTTGCGGCGTCGCCAGGCGGTTTACGTGCTCATCCCATTCGAAATTCAGATCATCGCGGAATCGACCGTACGTATCGGAGGCGCTTACCGCCATCGGAGAATCCACGAACACGGGTAGACTCGGAATCGCACCAGCCGTCTCGAGCCGCGATAAGTAGAATAGAATCTCCTGCGTACGCCCTACCGCGAACGCAGGAATGAGCAAGACTCCGTCACGATCCACCGTGTCGTTAATGACCTGCGCGAGTTGGTCGCTCGGATCGTCGCTCTCATGCAAGCGATCGCCGTAAGTCGATTCGATGATGAGGTAGTCGACGGTGCCGGTCGGAGGGTGCGGATCAGCCATGAAACAACTGTCGTAACGGCCGAGGTCGCCACTGAACAACGCGGTACGGCGAGATGAGCCGCTTCCCCAGTGCAACAGAACCGATGACGAGCCCAGCAAGTGTCCGGCCGGAAAGAACGACGCATCGAAGGCCTTCGCGGGATGAAACGCCGTCCGATACGGAACACGTCGGAGCCCGTCGAGGGCCATGTGCGCGTCGTCGATCGTATAGAGCGGAAGTGCGGGATCGTGCTTGGAGAACTTCTTTCGGTTGGCGTACGCGGCGGCTTCTTCCTGAAGATGCGCGGCGTCCGGCAGCAGTATGTCGAGAAGCGCGGCGCTACCGTCGGTCACATAGGTCGGCCCGCGATACCCGAGGCGACACAGGCGCGGAAGATACCCGGAGTGGTCTATGTGTGCGTGCGTGAGCACGACGGCATCGAGCTTCGAGATGGGGTAAGTCGGAGGCTTCCAGTTGCGCTCCCGTAGCGATTTGTGGCCTTGGTACAGACCGCAATCGACGAGTACAGAAGCACCGTCATGCTCCACGACGAATCGCGAGCCGGTTACCGTTTGGGCGGCGCCGAGAAATCGAAGGCTTGTAGTCGCCGCCGCCGCCGCGGTGCGTGACTCTTTTCGGGGAGGAATTTTTCGCCTCACACCGGGCGACGACGTCGAATTTCCGGCCTTCATAGACCGTTCAGGCGGCCTTCTTGCGACTCGAGCTCTTTTTCTTCGGAGCCCGCTTCGGCGGACGGACTACGAGAACCGGGCAAGGGGAACGCCGCACGAACCATTCAGTGACACTTCCGAGCAACGCGCGCTTCACGCCACGATGCCCGTGGGTGGCCATCACGACCACGCTCGCGTCGATCTCTTTCGCAACCTTCTCGATCACTTCATCGGCGAGCCCCATGCGAACCATGAGATCGACCCGCTTCACCTTCTTGATGCTCTTCTTCGCCCAAGTTTCGAGGTGTTCACGAGCTCCCTTGATGAGTTCGGCTTCGAGCCCGCTAAAATCGACGGTCGGAACAAAGCCCGCATACGCGATCGACGTCGTATGCACTACGTGAAGAACTGTCAGCTCCGCGCCTTGGGCCTCGGCGAGATGCGCTGCGTACTTTACGACATCGAGCGACTCGGGGGTCAGATCGGTTGGGGCGAGAATGCGTTTGAACTGCTTCATGCTGTTACTCCGTTCGTTGATGGGTTGGCATCCGCGGCTGCGTCGTCGTCGGCCTTCGGATCTTGTTTGCTCGGCTCCGGTGGCCGCACCACGAGCACGGGACAGGGCGCATGTCGCATCAGTTTCTCGGCCGTGCTCCCGAGCACCAGGCGACTGAGTCCGTCGCGGCCGTGTGACCCGACGACAAGCACGTCCGCGTTCATCTCTTCCGCGACACGACACACGACTTCGTAAATCACGCCTTGCTCGACTGTGATATTCACGCGAGCAGTCGTTTTGACGTGTCGATGTACCCACTCCTCGAGCGTCATACGCGCATGCGCCAGCAGGTCGCGATCAACGTCATCGAGATCATGCGCGGGCACGAAGCCGGCGTAGTCGCCGAGCGAAACCGTCGGGGCCACGTGAACGATCCCCAACTCTCCGCCTTCGACCGGTAGCAGATGCGCCGCATACGAAACCACCCCGAGCGAGGTCGCCTCGAGATCGGTAGCGACGAGTATATTCTTGAACCGCTCCATCAGATGACGTCCTCCGGCGCTACCAATAGCGGTTGATCACCTTCGTATAGCCTTCACGCTCGAACACGGCTGGATCGGCGTGTCGCGCCTGCGCGAGGATCCCGCGGACCGCTTCAACCGAGCGATAGCCATGTGACCCTAACCAGTCGTCCATCCCGTCGCGAATGGTACTCATTCGATCGACACCATTGCGGATCAGCGTCGAGCCGAGCATTGCCACGCTTGCTCCGACCATGACCGCTTTAATGGCGTCTTCTGCGCAGTGGATGCCCGTCGTGACCGCGATATCGGCTTTGATCCGACCCGCGAGCATCGCAGCCCAAGCCAGGGGTAGGCGCGCGTCTTCAGAGGACGACAGGCAAAGGTCCGTTGTCAGGCCGGGACGCTCTATATCAATGTCAGGCTGGTAGAATCGATTGAATAGGACGAGACCGGCAGCACCGGCTTCGTCCAGCTTGTGTGCCATCGCCGCGAAAGAACTGAAGAAAGGCAACAGCTTGAGTGCCACAGGCAACGAGACCTCGTTGCGAACCGCATCGAGGACTTCCAGGTACACGGACTCGGTCGCTGAGCTTGCGACGTATGGATCGGCGCCGAGTCGATAAATATTGATCTCCAGCGCATCGGCGCCGGCGTCTTCGAGTTTCTTGGCGAAGGACAGCCAACGCCCGTTGTCATATCCGTTCAGACTCGCGATCACCGGAATGGACACGCGACGCTTGAGCGCGCTCAGATGTTCGAGATAGGCCTCGGGCGTAGTGAGAAACTCGCCGCGGTCGAGCAACGGCGCATGGGCGACCGGAGAGGCACGCCGAACCTGCTCTGCACCGAGCAGATAGCTCGCGCGCGACTGGTTCTCCCACGCGCGACGCATGTGCGCGTCATGCTCACCGAACTGTTCCTGAAACACCGAGAACAATACGATGGCACCGGCACCGTTTGACGCGAGCGCCGCAGCAGTATCAAGGTCGCGCGAAAGCGGGGAGGCTGCCACCACGAGGGGGCAATCCAGATTCAGGCCGAGGTATTTGCAGCTGAGATCGCTCATTGCACCTACATGCCCTTTTGCATGCCCCGTGCCATCTGCGGTCCCCTGTCTTTTCGCCTGGTCGACGCACGAATATTCCCACCGCTGGGAATCACCTGGGTGCCATTCTCAATCCCGAGAAGCCGAATCGACCTTCAACAGTCTGCATGACACCAATTCCGTGGGTTTCTCCGGCCAACGAGGCTGGCACGCCGAATGCTTTTCCCACAGGCATGTATTTACGCGACGCACTCAGTCACTGCCGCGATCTCGAGGAGGAGATTTCGCGGATGTACGACGAACTGGCCTCCCAGCACGAGCGCACTCCCACCCTGGCTTCGACATGGCATGCGCTTGCCGCAGACGAGCGCTCTCACTCTCGCCAATTGGCGGCACTGCTAGCGATCCACGACGCGCTCGACGACGACGGCCCTTTCTTGGTCGGCTTCGATGCTCGCGTGAACGGCTGCGCCAAGCTGGTTCGTGATTGCTACACCCGAGTTCACGAGGGAATTGCGCCGGCCGACGCGGTACCACTGTGCGCGGCGCTCGAGCGCTCGGAGTTCGATCACCTCTTCGCCGAGATGCGCGACCTAGCACGCCCGGCGCTCAAGCGCTTCGGCAATCGCCTCTCAAAGACGGGTTCATGCTCCAGTCATAGCGAGCGCATCGAGGCCCTCGAGCGCACCGTGAGCGAATCGCAAGCGACATCGCTCCGTAGCGCCGCGGAACATCCCGACACGGGACGGACGCCCTGAACGCAACGGAAATTCCGTCGGTGCTACCTGCGTCCCCGCCACTTGAGCCGACGCTGGTCGAGGCAATGCTACTCGAATACACCGGCAGCGACGGGCAGGTCGATCACAAACCTGGTTCCGGTCGTCGTGCCGGTATCGACCGACAAGCGGCCGCCGAGGCGTTCACAGGCAAGCGCGCAGAACGGAAGACCGAGGCCGCTGTCCAAGTATGCGCCCTCGCTGCGCGCGCCGGTACCGCTGAGCACGGCGTCCAGCTGCTCAAGAACGTTACGCGGAAGACCCGGCCCATCGTCGGCTACGGTAATCATGCAGCGCTCGGACTCGAGTACGCATCGAACCCAGATCTGTGTAGCCTCGGGCGTATGGCGGATGGCGTTGGTTGCGAGGTTGAAGACCATGCGACGCACGAGCGTCTGATCGAGCGACTCAACCTCAACGGCGGAGTCGCCCTCATAGATGAGGGTGTGCTGCGCCTGCGACGCATACTCCTGCAGTTCGTGAACACATTCGGCAACGACCTGGCCGACATCGAACGCCTCGAGCGAGATCGGAAGTTGACCGCGCGTGACACGCGCAATCGTCAGCATGTTATCGATGATCTGGAGCACGTGAACGCCGGCATCCTCGATCAATCGAAACTGTTTGCCGGGAGCCACGGTGAGATCACTGGCTCGGCGCAGCCCGACGCGCGCAGTCGACATCATCGCGGTCACAGGACTGCGAATATCATGAACAACCATTCGCAGGAGTTCTTCTTTCCGCGCTTCCTGTTCATCTCGGGCGGCGAGCGCCGCTGTCGCACGCTCGGCCGCAGCCCGGTGCGAGTCCGCCAACGATCTTTCGACGAAACCACCGTAGATGTAGGCATCGATCGCCAACTCGATGTCGAGCATGACTGCCTTCGTGAGGGCATCGATCGAGTCGCGCACATCGTCCGGATCGTCGAAGTGTTCAAACAAGCCGGCCGTCATGATGGACAACTGCGCCATGTAGGCACCGATGTACCACTGGGGCTCCAGGCTGATGAGCGCGTGAGTCAGTCCGACGCGCAGCCGCGATTCGAAGTACGCCTCATCGAACGCCCCCGAAGTCAGGCTGATGAGGTGCGCCCGCTGCGCGCTCTTGAGCCTGACAACGAGCGTGGGATCCGACAAAAACACGCGCGTCGCTGCAAAGGAATTGAGATGGTCATAGAACCGCTCAACCAGATCATCGGCGATCCCTTCGACGAACCCAGTAAGAGACGAGAGACGCTCCCGCTTAACCCGATCGATGCCCAGGTACGCGAGACGTTCGTCGCGATCTTCCTGCCCCATGCTGACGAGTTCGATGAGTGTTATGTCGGCCACGGTCGTTTTTCTCTCAGCCCACCGCGCCGCAGTCAATGCGTCGCGTCGGCGTACCGACTGAGGTCGTCGCGCCGGGGCGTTCGAGCACCTCGGCTTGTCAGGCGCAAGGCACAAACCTAAAGTGAGTAAACGATGACCGGGAACATACTAGTAGTTGACGACGAAGCAGCCAGCCGTGAGAGCTTGGTCGATGTACTCAGCGATGAAGGCTACGAAACGGCGACGGCCGCAGGCGGCGCAAGCGCCATCGAGATGCTCGAATCCAACGATTTCGACCTCGTCATCACCGACCTACGCATGCCGGAGGTGGACGGCGTCGCGCTCTTGAAGCGCATACGCCAACTTCGTCCTCAGACGTTGGTGATTCTCATGACGGCCTACGCGAGTGTCGAAACCGCCGTGGAAGCTCTGCGACAGGGCGCACACGACTACATGATCAAGCCGCTCGTGTTCGAGGATGCACTGGCGAAGATCGCGCGCTTGCTGGAACGACGACAGCTGGCATGGCAGATCCAGCACCTGCGCCGTGAGGTCGAAGAACGCTTCGATTTCGACAATCTGGTCGGGCAGAGCGCGGCAATGAAACAGATCGTCGGGCTGATCAAGAAGGTCTCGCCTACCGATTCCACCGTGTTGATCAGCGGTGAAAGCGGCGTCGGGAAAGAGGTCGTTGCGCGCGCCGTGCACCGCCAGAGTATGCGCGCAGACCGCATCTTCCTGCCGATCAACTGCGGCGCAATCCCTGAGAACCTTCTCGAGAGTCAACTATTCGGTCATGTACGCGGTGCGTTCACGGGAGCGGTCACGGCGCAGGAAGGCCTGTTCCAACGCGCCAAAAGCGGCACGATCTTTCTCGACGAAATCGGCGAGCTTCCGCTCGGGCTTCAGGTGAAATTGCTGCGTGTACTCGAAGAGCGCGAAGTCCTTGCGGTCGGGTCCACAGAGCCCGCGCACGTTGACGTACGAATCATCGCGGCAACCAATCGCGACCTCGAAGCGTCGGCGGGGGCCGGCGAGTTTCGCGAGGATCTCTACTACCGACTCAACGTGTTCGGCATCGACATCCCGCCGCTGCGCGAGAGACGGGAAGACATTCCCCTACTCGTGGATTTCCTCGTGCGACGCCACAACGAAGAAATGAATCGCCATTTCAAGGGAGTCGAGAACGCCGCGATGAAGATACTCGTCGGCGCGGCGTGGAAAGGAAACGTTCGCGAACTCGACAACATCATCGAGCACGCGATGATTCTGGGATCCGGCGACTGGATCAGAGTCGAAGACCTACCCGCGCGATTCGCTGCGAGCGTAGGCGGACGCGAATACGCCGGCGGCGATCTGAAATCGGCGATGCGAACCTTCGAGCGCAACCACATCGAGAACGTGCTCGCAGAGTGCGACGGCGACAAGCGAGGCGCCGCGAGTGCGCTGGGAATCAGCCTGTCTTCGCTGTACCGCAAGCTCGAAGAGCTCGAAGCCGGCGACAGCTAGCGTTTCTATCGCGGCTCGCGCCGGATCCTACAGGTACGGCGAGGCCAACCGCGCGACCGCGTCTCGCAATTTCACGAGCGCCGGTCGATCGTGGAAATCGGCGGCGGCTAGCCAGTGCGCTCCCTGTTTCTTGGTATCGAGCAGATCGCCCAAACAGGCTGCGAGTACTTCGTCGTAGCACAACACATCGACTTCGAAGTTCAGTCGCAGACTGCGAGCGTCCCAGTTCGCAGAGCCAACGAGCGAGCAAACCCCGTCCACCACGAAAATCTTCGAGTGATCGAACGGCGGCTGCGTGAGTGCCACGCGACATCCACGCGCTACCAATCGCGGCATCTGGTGCATCGAGGCCCACTTCACTGTCGGTAGATTGTTCTTCGATGGCAGCAGTATCTCGACTTCCACCCCACGCATTGCCGCCAGACTGAGCGCTGTCATGAGCGTGTCGTCGGGCAGGAAGTACGGGGTCGCAATTCGAACCGACGATCTGGCACTGGTGATGGCGGCCATCAGGGTCCAGTGAAGATTGTCCATATCCTTGTCGGGGCCGTCGGGGATCGGCCGCGCGAGCGTTTCACCGCAGGGCTCCAGAGCGGGCCACCAACGCTCCCCCTCGAGGTTCTCGTCGGTCGTGAAATGCCAGTCTTGCGCGAAGATACGCATGAGACCCGCCACCACCGGTCCTTCGAACAGAAAGTGAACGTCGCGGATCTTGGCGGGTGCCTTCGCGGTCGAAATGTGGCCGGCACGAATGTTCATTCCGCCGGTGAAACAGACGCGGCCATCGACCAACAGGAATTTGCGATGATTGCGCAGGTTGAGATACGGCATGCGCCAGGGCCAGGTCGAGTGTAGGAACCGCGCGCACGGAATAGCGCTGCGAACCAACTTCTTGTAGCTCGAGGGGAAGCTGTAGCGTGCGCCGACGGCATCGATCAGAACACGAACTTCGACGCCTCGCGCAACCGCGTCGCCGAGCGCCGCGTGGAAGGCGCGACCGACATCGTCGCTGTCAAAAATATACGTGGATAGACCAACCGACTCGCGCGCATTCTCGATCGCCTCGAGCATCGCGGGATAGGCTTCGTCGCCGTTCACCAAGACGCCAACACGATTGCCTTCGTATAACGTGCTATCGACGATGCGGTCGAGTAGACGCTGGAGCGAGCCTAAGTGTGCTGCTACGCGCGGGAGTGCCGGCAGCGTTCGTTCCGTGTCGCCAGCCGGACCGCGCTCGACCTCGCCTGCATCTCGCGCGCCGCGCAAAGATGCGGCGCGGCGCTCGATGCGATTCACGCCGAGCAAGAGGTAGAAAATCGGTCCGAATATCGGCACCAGCCAACAGATCGCCGCCCAAGCGGATGCGCCGCGCACATCTCGCTTGATCATGATCGCGTGCAGCGATGCCACCAGCGAGATCAGCGCCGTAGCCGCCGTCAGCACGCCGGGGAGCCACGCGTCTGTCCACGCGGCAATATTGCCGACATCCGTCACAGTACATCGGATTGTACACCATGGAGGCTTCGTAGCGCCCGAGCGAGTTCGACGTGCGCCTCTTTAGCGCGCGGCGTCAGGATTTCCAACGCCGTGAAGCCGTGCAACATGCCTTCGTAGTTGTGCGAGGTCGCATCCACACCGGCGTCGCGCAGCCGCTCGGCATAGACTAGCCCATCGTCACGCAGCGGATCGCAATCGGCCGTAACGATCAGCGCCGGTGGCAGACTCGATAGATCATCGGCTTTCAGGGGAGAAACGTACGGATCATCGAGAACACCGTGCTCTCCGAGGTACTGCGCGTACATGTACCGAACCGCGTCCGCCGTCAGCAGGAAGCCCTCACCGTTTTCGACGATCGAGCGCGACGACATCGTTGCATCGAGAGGTGCCGAGTCGAGATACTGAAACTCAATGTGCGGCCCGCTCCTGTCGCGCGCCAGCAGGCACAGCGCCGCGGCGAGGTTCGCACCGGCGCTCGTTCCACCTACTGCGATATGCTTCGTGTCGATGCCCAACCTGGAAGCACCAGCGCCCGCGACCCACTGGAGCACCGAGTACGCCTCCTCGAGAGCACACGGATAGCCGTGCTCGGGGGCGAGCGAGTAACCGACGTTGATCGTGATGACGCCGGCATCGGCGGCAACATTGCGGCAGTGCGGCTCCGCATCGGCCACGGATCCCGTCGACCAGCCGCCACCGTGAAAATAGATATAAGCCGGCATCGGCGCCACGCCGTGCGGGGTGTAGACGCGCAGATGAATTGCCTCGCCAACGCCGGGTAGTAGTACGTCCATCGAACGTGCAAGCGACGGGCGACGCGCGGCAGCGCAAAGCGGCTCGTACATGCGGCGGGCCGCGGCGCGGCGCTCTTCGATCGGAGGAAGCAGATGAGCTGGAGGCGGCGTGTGTTCCAGTAACCTCGCGAACACGGGATCCAGCCGATTACTGCCAGGTGCAACGACGTTGTGAGGTTCGTCCGGGTGAATCACTTCCGCCTCCTACCCCTATTTACTCCAAGACGTGTGCCAGCGACGGGACTACGATTATTCACAGCCACAGCCCCGCTCTTCGCACCGCTGGGAACCTTGCACCGGTGCGTTCCCAAGCGTGGGAAGGCAGCGCCGCCGAGGCGCGCGACGCGCGCATGCCTGAGCCTTGCAGACAGGCCGTATGCCCAATGCGCACCGCGGCATTGAGTGTGGCACGAACTCTGCATTTTCATGGTGGCGGCAACCCGTTAGTTTAGGGGTATAACGGCGTATCGGAATCCGCCACAACAGGGCCGCAGGGAGGACTCACATGAGCCATTCGACACACGGTGCACGCGCGGGCGGTGCGAGCGGTGAAGCGTTTGTTACGTCGTATCGTGCCCACCTGACCCCCGGATTCCGCGCTAGGCGTCACCACATCGTCTTCTACGAATTGCTCTCATCCGTGGAGCTGGCGCTCGCCGAGGCGCAGACGCCGCACGGTTGGAAGCATCTGCTCTCCACGCTTGAAGAACTGGACAAGGCCTGCGCAGCACACATGAAGACCGAGGAAGACTCGGGGATGTTCGAAAAGTTGCGCGACGCGCTCCCCGTCGACCGTGCCGGCATCGTCAACGAGCTGGAACGCGAGCACGAGGGGCTACTGGCGGAACTTTCAGCGATTCATGAGGCGGTTCGCGTCGAACCCGACGTCTGCCACACCGATCGCCCGCTGACCGCGCGCATCGGGGCCTGGCTGACCAGTATGTACATGCATGAAGATCGAGAACTCGATCTGTTGAAAGCAGCTTTCAACGTAGACTAACTTGTCTAGATGAAAGAAAGCCCGACGAGACCAGGCAGAACGCCTGGTCTCCATCGGGCAGCTGTCGGCCTATACGGTAAGCACGGGGACGCGCGCTCAGTGCGTATTCGTGGCCAACAGATCCTCCGCATACTCGTCGCTTTCCTCGACCGTCGGCCAGCTCGATCGCACCCAAGCGACCTGTACCAGTCCGCCGCACACGAACGCGGTAAACAGCGCCATCGTCACCGCGTGCTCAGGCACGATGAGGCCGAACATGCCCTTGCCGAGTTCGAACACGCCGAGTGCCGTCATTAGCGCCCACCAATTGTGAGTCGTCGGCCGATCGCCAAAGTGGTGCTGGACGTAAACGAACGCGACCCAAGCAGCTAGTGGAATGGCGTAGGTAAGAAACAACATCTGAGAACCTCCTGCGCGATGCCGCCGTGACGCGGTACGGCTCGCTTTCGGCTCTTTGCATCGCAACAGCCGTGCCATTCGCCCGCGTTCGTAAGGAGCGAATTTTTAAGGGTTTTCCCGCGAGGCATCGTCGCGCGTTTCGCGCGTTTCGGAATATCGAGAAGCGTGGCTTCTCAGACTCAGGAACAACGATTAGATCGTCGAATATAGGGAATTAAGATTCAAAAAAAGGCGCCGCGCGATCGTCCGCGCGGCGCCTTCTCATTCGGAGTGTGGTTCGCGCGTTTCGTCAGGCCGCGCTTTGGTCGAGCTCGCCGGAGCGCATGCGGCGCTCCATCTCCATGTCATGGTCGACATCGGACGTGGTCTCGCTCTCGAAGTGCAGAATACCCATCTGCTCGAAACGGGCTCGCTGACGATCCGACAGGAAGCCGAGGCTCTTCACGTTCGGAACGATCTTCGAGAACAGGCGGACGCGGAAGTCCTTGAAGAACGCCGAGTCCAGTTCAACGGCGATGCAGTGATCGGCGTCCATTCCCATGTTCTCCCACACCTCTCGCATCACGATGCGGTCGCGCATCAAGAGACAGGCCTCGTAGATGAAGTCTTCGCGCTCGTTGCGTTCGGCTTCGGTGAGGTCCTGGCAATACTCGCGCAGCGACAGCACACCGAACGCCACATGGCGCGACTCGTCGCTGATGACGTACTGCGTGAGTTCTTTGAGGAGTGGATCGGCCGAGACGTCTCGAATGCTCGCAAACGATGCCAGCGCGAGCCCTTCGACGATGATCTGCATGCCGATGAGCTTCATGTCCCAGCGCGATTCCGTGAGAATTTGGTCGAGAAGATTCTTGAGCTCCGGATTGATGGGATACTCCAGCTCGACCTTCTCCTTGAGGTACTTGCGATACACCTCGACGTGACGCGCTTCGTCCATGACCTGGGTGCTGCCGTACTGCTTCGACTCGTACCACGGAACCGCATCGACGATCTGCGCGGTCGCGAGCAAAGCCCCTTGCTCGCCGTGAAGGAACTGACTGAGCTGCCACGCAAGCGCTTCGTGCCGCAGTTTTTCGATCTCAGACTTTGTGAGCTTGTTCCACACCGATGTGCCGTAAATACCGAAGCCGATGTCGGGTAGAACTTCGCTACGTGGATCCACGTCCGTCGACCAATCGAGCACATCGGTCGAATTCCACTGATCGCGCTTGGCGTTCTCATACAGACGCATCAAGCTCGCCCGATCGGTATCGTAGGCCCAATTGTAGGAAACCGACTGTTCGACAGTGAAGGTTTCTAGATGCTCGGTGCTGTGATCGCTGTTCGTGTTCATGGGGTTCTTCTCCCTCCTGCGTAGCTTAGAAAGTTGGACGACATATATCGCCGTCAATCGCCGTCAATCGCTGGTCAATCTCTGTTTTGAGCCCCGAGGTACGCCGTCATGCTTCGCGCGATCTCGTGCGCGAGTTCGTCGTCGCTCAAGGTCGCCGCTCCGTAGTCGTTGAGACCGATCGTGTAGGAGTCGGTGAGAAAGCCGAAAGTTTGTCGCAACGCGACTTGGACCGCGATATCGGGTCGAGGATGTGAGACTTCTTCGCTACGCGCGTCTACGAGCTTCGTCATGCACTCGACCACGTAGCGCGTCATGCGATTGTTGCGCTCTTTGAAAACGTCATCGACGAGCGCGCGTTCGAAGACGGCTCGATCCAATCCGCGCCGCTCGCGCCACACCTGGATCACGAAGCCGACGGTCTGTTCCAATACGTCGAAGAGCGTCGCACCGTGCCAGCGTTCGACGTCCAGGGTCGCGTCGGCGGTTGCCATTGCTTCCTGAACGTAGCGCTCGTGTACCGCGTGCAGCAGCGCGTCTTTGTCGCCGAACCGCCGGTAGAACGCGCCGACCGACGAGCCGGCCGCCTTGGCCAGTTCGGCGACCGCGATGTCACCCCAAGATTTCTCGGCCAGCAGTTGCTCCGCAGCGTCGAGCAGCTTGCCGAGCGTGGCGTGCGTGCGGGCCTGGTGAGGAGGCTTTACCCATTCGAGGGGGAGCATGCGGAGTTGGGTGGCAGTCGACGTGTCAGGCATTGCGATAGCAGATCAAGAGAGAGCGGATCCGCATATAGCGAAACCGGAATTCCGATTCCGGTATTATGCAAAACAGACCGCCGTGAGTCAAGCGCGATCGTCGAGCACACGGTCGCGCGTCATCGTGAGAACATGACCGCTGCACAGCGAGTGCTATCGATATCGTTTCGCCGCATTCCGCTTCGGTCGCTGGACTCGTGAGCCGGACCGCGAGGATGCGACACTCTTCTAATGGCTCAGACGTACCTTCGCGCGACGCGGCGATGCGATGATGCGAGGGATGAAACGGCTGACACGAACGTCGAATTCGCCGCCTCCCTGACGGCGCGCGTTGTGCCGTAGCGACTTTCTAGCTACCACAGCGCTAGGTACATTTCGCAGAGCCTCGAGTCGCTCCGTCGCAATCCTACGCGCCTCGAGTCCCGGGAGACCCACATGGTCGAAGTCATTACTGCCAACGTCGGACTGGTCATCGCTCTCATCGCAGCAGGTGCCGTTGTCGGCGCACTGATCGCCGCAGCCGTCCTCCCAGGACCGAAACGCGTGCGTGCGCTCGAGGAAGAGCTCGAACAACTCCGCAAAGAGCACGATGTATATCGCGGCGGCGTCACCGATCATTTCAAGCAAACCGCAGAACTCGTCGGCGAGATGACCCAGTCGTACAAGAAAGTGTACGACCATCTGGCATACGGCGCTCAGTCTCTTTGCGGTGACTATGACGCGCTGACGAACTCCGTGTTCGGCGGCCAGCGCATCATCCACGACCCGACGGTCGCCGTCGGCGAAACCGTTGTGGCCGCGACACCGGCGGCCGCCGACTCGACCGGCGAACCCAACGAACGCGATTCGTCGGACGAGACTACCGCAGCGCAAGCCTCGCAAAGCGCAACAGCGGCTGCCGCCGCGCCCCAAGCTTCGGACGAATCCACCGCCCCCGAGCAGAGCCAGCCGTCGGAGCTAGCTCAGAAGGCGGCGTCCGAACTCGAGAGCAAAGGCGATCAAGCCTTCGCGATCAACGAGCCTGACAAAGATCGACCCGTGGGCGGCAACGCGACGAGCTGAGCCATCCGAATCATGCGATCCGATCTGAGTTGTAAGGCAACGAGAGTCCTCCCCGCGGTCATCCTCGCGGGTTTCATCATGGCCAACACGGGCTGTCAGCGAGCCTACTACAACGCCTGGGAAAGCGTGGGCGTACACAAGCGCGACATCTTCGTGTCGCGAGTCGAGAACGCACGCGACAGCCAGGAGGATGCGAAGGAACAATTCGGATCCGCGCTCGAGCGAGTCAATTCCGTACTCGGCAGCACGGAAGGCGACCTGCAGAAAAAGTACGACGTGCTCGATGCCGAACTCGGCCGCAGTGAAGCCAAAGCAGCCGACGTGCATGAGCGCATCGATCTCGTCGAAGACGTCGCCGGCGCAATGTTCGCCGAATGGAAGAAGGAGCTGGCACAGTACAGCAGCAGCGAACTTCGACGCTCCAGTGAGAAGAAACTGTCGACGACGAAGTCGCGCTACACCGATCTCATCGCTGCGATGAAACGGGCCGAAAGCAAAATCGACCCCGTCTTGGATGCGTTTCGCGACCAGGTCCTGTTCCTGAAACACAACCTCAACGCGCAAGCGATCAACTCGCTCAGCGCGGAACTCGACTCGATAGAGATCGGCGTCGAGCGATTGATTCGTGAGATGAACGCCTCGATAGCAGAGGCGGATTCGTTCATCGCAGAGCTGAAAAGAGGCTAGTCGTTTACTCGAGACCGAGCTGTCGGCGTCCTTCGTAGACGACGATACTCACGGCGTTGGCCAAATTCAGGCTGCGTACGGCAGGCTCCGCGATCGGAATCGTAAAGACATCGCTCGCGATATTGTCGAGAAACTCAGCCGGAAGTCCCTTCGTTTCTTTGCCGAAGAATAACCTGTCGTCGCTACGGTACTCGCACCGCACATAGCTCTCTCCGCGCCGCGCGGAGAAGGCGATCGCCCTCCCCTCGTGCGCTTCGCTGCCGTAGTCCAGCCAGTTCTCGTAGACCGTCAGATCGACGTAGGGCCAGTAGTCCAGCCCGGCACGTTTGAGGTATTTGTCTTCGAGCGAGAAGCCGAGTGGGCCGATCAGGTCGAGCGGCGTTTTCGTGGCCGCAGCAAGGCGTGCGATACTCCCGGTGTTTTGTGGAATTTCAGGTTCAAGAAGAACGATGCGCATCGATTCGCCTCAGCCCGCGTGTTCGCGGATCGGATAGTTGGAACCAACGCACGGCAACACGATGCCCTCGTCGGTCTCTACGAGATGCTGGACCAACGCATAGTAAGCGCTTCGTAGGAATCGCGCCCTGATTTTCCCACGAGCACCGCGGTCGACCGTACAGTACAAGACATTGTCGGGACCAATCTCGAGTGAGGCACAGTCTAGAGGCTCGACGACCGCGTCATTCGTACGGACCTGGAACCCGGCGGCGGGGTCGCCCTCGACCCGTTGCACGACCAGTGCAGTGTCTTCGACGCGAACGGGCTGCCTGTCGATCTGCAGATCGATAACCCACCCACCTTCACCGTCCGACTGTACGTGCTGGGAGAACAGCAACGCGATGCGCTTGTTCTCGACCAACTCGTCGTCGGCGTACCATCTACCATCCCTGCGGAAGTTGATGTCGTAGCCGCCGATCGCCCAGAACCCGGCTTTAGGCACTGCGTTTCTCCGCAGTATCGAGCATCAGAGTGACCGGCCCGTCGGCTTGGATATCGATGTTCATGTGTGCGCCGAAACGCCCGGTAGCCACTCCAATACCTACATCGCGCACGCACGCGACGACGTGCTCGATCAGTTCAGCCGCCCGCTCAGGCGCAGCAGCCGCAACAAACGAAGGCCGTCGGCCTCGGCGCGTGTCGCCCATCAACGTGAACTGGGAGACGACGAGCAACTCGCCTCCGCCATCGAGAAGCGAGAGGTTCATCTTTCCGTCGCCGTCTTCGAACACCCGCAGATTGATGAGCCGCTCGGCCAATAGCTGCGCATCGCGCTCGACATCATCGTGGCCGACTCCGACCAGGACACACAGACCCGGACCGATCGCCCCGACGGTCTCGTCGCCAACGACAACCGCTGCCCCAGAGACTCTCTGCAGAAGACCCTTCACCGCACAACCCATAACATTGCCGTGCGGTGCTATCCAAGATCGCGCACGGCCCAAACCAGAGAAGGCCGGCCTCCTTCGAGACCGGCCTTCCTGTGGTTGGCAATCCCCGAGCAAACAGCCATCGCTCGGAGGCCCCGTGCAGGGCACCTGGCTCAGCTATTCAAATCGCACTCCTATCACGACGTCCTCGAGCGGGATCTCGTTAACCGCTGCATCCGTCGCGTCGGTCACTTCAACCTGGAAGTCTTCCGCCGAGAGGCTGTCGCCCGTCGGATAGAAGCTGCAAGCGAGGACATCGAGCGGCCCCTGGACCGCTCCCACGCTGACCACTCCAACGTGGAGCTGCGAGGTATCCGTCATGTTGTTGAAGCTGACTAGCGCTCCATCCTCGACGAGGTTGATGCAGTAGACGTCGGCTCCATTGCCCATGAAGGTCGATCCTGTTGCGGCGTAGTCGATGGTGAACTGGAGCGCACCGAAGGCCTGGTCCGAGTCGATCGATACGATCACGGGCATCATGCACTGCAGCTCTATGTCCACGCCGACGGCGTATCCGAGCACCAGCTGGGCGTCGGTCGCAGTGACACGCGAGTTACCGTCAACATCGCAGAGGCGACCGGCGCAATGGTCCGACAGGCCCACCGCGCTCTCGAGGACGCGTCGCGAGTCGGTTGCAGTCACCACGCCGTTGCTATCGACGTCGCCGCAGATCAGCGGCCACGTGCAGTCGGAGCGACAGGTATCCGGGTCGGCATCGTTGTTGAGCGCACCGTCGTCGCAGTCCTCGACACCGACGTTTACGAAACCGTCACCGCAGTAGGCTACGACACAATCCGAGAGGCACGAATCGTCGTCGGCATCGTTGCCATCGTCACAGTCTTCCCCGAAGTCGGCGACGCCGTCACCGCACACCGGCAGGCTGCAATCGGATCGACAAGCATCGGCCGCGCTGTCCGAGTTCGCAGAGCCGTCGTCGCAGTCTTCTACGCCGCCGTAGACGTTTCCGTCACCGCAGACATTCTCGGTGCAGTCGGACACACAGGCGTCGGTGTCGTCGTTGTTCCCGTCGTCACAGTCCTCGACGCTGTCGTTGAGCACGCCGTCGCCGCAGGTATTTTCGGTGCAATCGTTCTTGCAAGAATCGAAATCACTGTCGTTGCCATCGTCACAGGCCTCGTTTCCGTCGACGACACCGTTGCCGCACTCGCCACCACATGCGTTATCGGCTGCAGGCGAAATCGAAGTAACAACAACGCCCGGGGTCGGAACGATCGCTTGTACATTGGGCGTCGATGCGTCGTTGACCGAAGTCGAGAAGTCAGCGGCCGTCGGCGCTGCGCCTTCAGCTTCGAAGCGGCAACGAACGACATCGCCTGGGGCATCGAAGCCGCCGACACTTACCAAGCCGGCGATGAGGCGCGACTGCGTGTCTTGATCGTTGAATGATGCGAAGGTTCCGCTGCCAGTGGCAACGACCTCGCAGCCAACGGTACTGCCCGTCCCTTCGAATCCGCCCGGGGCAGATGCGTAGTTCACTTCGAATTGTAGTGATCCGATCTCGACCGTCGCATCGACGCCGAACGTCACATCGTATGCGCCGTCGGTGCACTCGTCACCGCCGGCAACCGGATCGCTGGGCGAGTCGTCGGTACCCGTGGGCTCGCTCGAGCCGTCGGAGAAATCGCAATCCGTGTAGCGGACGTCGATCTCAGGAATCTGGAGTAACGCCGCGCCCGAAGGATCCACCGCGTCGAGGACAACGACGTCGAGGTCGGCCGCCGACGGCTCGCCGTAGGTATCTACGTAACACTCGACGACATCGGTGTAGCCGCTAAAGCCCGAGAGATGGACGATCGCCGCGGTCAGCTTGCCCTCGTCTTCCTTATCGTTGTAGGCGCCGAGTCCGCCGGCAACCAGCGTGTAGCACTCGGCAGTGTCGTTTGCGCCGGCAATTTCGATGCCGGCCCCCTGGTAGTTCACGTCGACCATCAGGCCGCCGATGGGTTGCGAGCTGCTCGCGCTGACGACCATGTAGCAACCGCCGTCATTCGCGGCCGTGCCGCCATCGGGCGTATCACCGGTCGTATCGTTTCCGTCGCAGGTCACGTTGGTGACCGCGAGAGCAGGAAAAGGCTCGATCGTATTGATGTTCGAGTCGGTCGCATCGACGGTCGAAACCGAGAATTGGCTAGCACTGACCTCGGCGCCGCTCCATGTGCAACTAAAAAGGTCAGCGCCGGAGAATGGGTCGATTCGAATCAGCGCCGTGGTGAGCACACCGTCGGCCGTCTTATTGTTGAAGGTCGCGAGTCCGCCGGGAACGTTCGTCCGGCACTCGGCCTGGTCGCCGGCGCCTTCGAAGATGCCGCTGGCGGGGTAAGCCACGTCTACGAGAATTCCGCTTGCGCTGACCTCCTCGGTAAAGCCTACGGTCACTTCACACTGTGCCGCTCCCGCGATCACTGGAAGAACCAGGGACCACGCATAGGCCAAAAGAGAGAGTCGGATTACATTGCCAATCATCGTGTATTACCTCGCAGACGTATCCCGGACCGGAGGGCCCGGGTCTCGGGGCTTTTGCAAGGCGCAAGCCACGACGAATTTCGCGTCGTAATGGAACAAACTTGACGGATGTCATGTTGCACCTTGCGACACCGTTTACGCGGTTGTTTAGAGTTCGTGTCGGCCCATCGACACACGCGTCAAAATACCGTCGCGCTCAACGACGACTACATGCCGGTCATTGCCGCGAGCGCAGAGACGGCGCTGCAAAGAGCTACACCGCAAAGGTGGGGTGGATGACGGACTGTATGCGCTAGCGCAGGTCGCGCGACGCCGGCTGGTCGCTCCAGTCGGCGGTTCAGGTGCCGGGGCAGCTGAGTTCGTGAGGTAGCCCGACGGCGACGCCGAGAACCCGCAGCGCATCGCTGGCGGTTACACTGCCACTGGAATCGACATCGCAGAACTCGGCAGCGCAGGCGAGAAGCCCAACCGAGCCCTTCAGGATGAACAGAGCGTCTGTGGCGGTAGTAGAGCCGGATGCGTCAGGATCGCCGCATGTGGGCAGCGAGCCGCCAAGCGTGGTCGTGGTCGTCGTAGAGCCGATTACGGTCGTGGTCGGCATGACGAGAGTCGTAGTCGGCATACTGAGAGTAGTAGTCGTCGTCGTCGATGTCGTCGTGGTAGTCAGTGTCGTCATGCTCGTGGTACTGGTCGACAACGTCGTCGTCGTCCCCATCGAGCAATCGACCCCCGTGATCTGGATCGGCGGCAGCATCTCCGCAGGCGCCCCGCCCGGAATGTTTGCGAGCACTGCTCCAGCTGAAAAATCCGACATCACGAGCGGAACCGAGGTGAACACAGTACATAGCGCCAACGGGGTAAAGCCGGCGAAGCTGTTGAGCGAGACCAGCGACGCGCTGAGAGTTCCGTCGTCGTCGTCGATGAACTGAGTGGCAACCGGCTGGTCGTTCACGTCGATCGCCAGGCCTCTGCACGCAGCATCGCTCCCGGAGCCGACGACGTTGGCGGTTCCCGACGGATAGAATAGGTCGAAATCGAGGCGAATCAGGCCTAGAAGCGGCTCCGTCATGCCGACGGAGACACGGCAGGTAAAGCCCGATCCAGCCGCCGACGCGGTCGGTACGGTGCGGGCCGACAACAATGTGCACGTGGCCCATACGGCCAACAGATAGGCCACTCGCTTTGCGGTTCGTAACATTCAGCGCGTACCGGCTACAGCGTAGTCCCGGGAACTCTCCACGAGCAAGGCCGCCCGGTCCTACTCAGGGGCGAGTACGACACAGTTGCCCTCAAACCAGCTGCGCCCCGTCGGCTTGGGGACCGACAGGGCGCGCTGAGGAGGATACGCGACACCAAAGCGACGACGTATCTGAGGAGTTCTTTCGTCGAAAGCGTCTAGGGCTGTTCGCAGTCCAATATAAGGAGGCCGACCGCACCCGCCAACACGCGATGTGCGTCACCGGCGGTCACCACACCGTCCTGGCTAGCGTCGCAACGCTCGAGAGGACAGTCGGCGATCAAACCGACGCCGGCTTGGAGCACTTGCTGCGCGTCCGGCGCAGTGACGTTCATGTCACCGTTCGCGTCGCCGCAGAGCATGAACTCGCTGCAGTCGTCGTAACAACCGTTTGAAGCTTCAGGATTGTTTTGCGCACCGAGATCGCAGTCCTCACCGGTATCCACAACGCTATCGCCGCAGGTCGCGGGAGTGCAATCGGTTCGACAGGCGTCGGCACCGGAGTCCGAATTGCCCGGCCCGTCATCGCAGCCCTCACCGCTATCGGTCACGGCGTCGCCACAGGTCGGCAATGTGCAGTCCGTGCGGCAGGCATCGGGCAGCGCGTCGGAATTGCCGGCGCCATCGTCACACTCATCGTCGAGATTTATCATTCCATCGCCGCAATACGGCGCCAACGTCGTCGTGGTCGTCGATGTGGTAGTCGTCGTCGGCCCTGCGAAACAGCTGATATCGGAAATTTCGATGGTCGGCTGGGGGATCACCGGCATCGCATCCGTATCCGACGCGTCGACGATAGTGATGGAATAGTCGCCGGCAACCGGATCGGCACCGCTCGGCAACCATACGCAGCGAGTTACATCGGTCGGCCCCGTGAACCCGCTGAGCGAGATCACTGCGACCCCGACCGTATCGACGTCGTCATCAGCCATCGTGGAAATCGCACCGCCGACCAGGTTCTCGCAAGTTACGGAATCGGCCGAGCCTTCGAACTCACCGGACGCGCCGCTGTAGTCCAGATCGTATTGCAGCGAACCGAGCGACTCATTCGTCGTCATCGAAACGCGGACCCAGCAGAACGGGCTGCCCGGGAATGTCGTGCTGGTGGTGGAAGTCGTGGAAGTCGTCGTGGTTCCACCGAAGGTCGTGGTCGTCGATCCAGCGCCGCCCGAGCAACTGATATCGGTGACCGAAGCCACCGGCAGCGGATCGATCGGCGCGGTGAAAGGATCGGCAGCGTCACTCACGACCACACTGAAGTCGCCCGCACTTGGAACGATCGGCGCCGTCATGTTGCAGGTGGCCATGTCGGTCGGGCCGTTGAAACCGGTGAAACTCAGGTAGGCCGCGTTCACGCTACCGGCGTCGTCATCGAAAAACGTAACGAACGAGCTGGTCAGGTCGCTGCACTCCACGTCACCGCCCAGCCCGTTGATGTCGCCACCGGTACCGGAATAGTCGAGCGTGTACTGTATCGAGCCGATCGCGACTGCATCGTCGAGATGGATCGAGAAACTACAATCGACCTGTGCCGCCGCGTCTGAGGCGGTCGCCAACGCCAACCCCGCTACGCCGAAACCAATCAAACTACATATCGAACCAAACTTCGTTCGCACTGCTCAACTCTCCAACAAATGTTACGCAGCGGGTGCACGCCCGCCAACGCGTTGAGAGAGAACTATGCAATGGGGACGCCAACGCGGGGGTCAGCGGCTGCAAACCGTGGCAGATAGGCGACTGCAGCGATCGAATCGATGCGCACGACTACGACAGAAGACCGTCGCAACGCGTCCTGAGCAGCGCAGCCGACGCCATCGTGATGCCGATCCGTCGCGCAGGCGACGGCGTTGCGTCGCAAACGGCGCGCGGAATGTTACGAGGTGGACTGTAGCGAACTACTTGACGAAGCCCAGGTACTCTTCGACGTCATCGCTAGAGCCGATGATCAAAGCGACGCGCTCGTGAATTTCCCCGGGAACGATATCCATGATGCGACGAGCACCGTCACTGGCGCGGCCGCCCGCTTGCTCCACGACCATGGCCATAGGATTGCCTTCGTACATCAGCCGAAGCTTACCTTTGCGCGGCTTGCCCGGCCCCTGGTCTTGCGACGGATAGAGGAAGATTCCGCCCTTGAGCAGATTGCGGTGGAAGTCGGCCACGAACGAGCCGACGTAGCGGCCGGAATACGGCTTTCCCGCGGTGTCGGACGCCTTGAGCGACGCGACGTACTTCTGCGTGCCGCTGCACCACGTGTTCGTGTTGCCTTCGTTGCAGCTGAAGACCCTTCCTCTCGACGGCGTGCGGATGCTCGCATGCGAGAGAAAGTACTCGCGCTTGGATGGATCGAGTGTGAATCCGTGCACTCCGTTTCCGGCAGTGTAGACGAGCATCGTGCTCGAACCGTAGACAAAGTAGCCGGCGGCGACCTGCTCTGTGCCGCGCTGCAGGTAGTCCTCGGGGGTGGCCGATGTGCCGCGCTCGGACTTTCTTCGATAGATGGAGAAGATAGTGCCGATGCTCACATTCACGTCGATGTTCGAGGAACCGTCGAGCGGGTCGAAGAACAAGACGTACTCGCTGGATTCGCCTTTCGCCGACGCATCGATCGCGTCCTCGTTCTCTTCAGACGCCATGCCGCACACGCTGCCCGACTCGCGCATCGCGTCGATGAGCAGGTCGTTGGCTCGCATGTCGAGCTTCTTGACCTCTTCACCATGAACGTTTCGCTCACCGGTGACGCCGAGTATGTCGGCCAGACCGGCGCGGTTCACTTCATCGGATATGGTGCAAGAGACCCGCACCAGGTCGAGAATCAGCGTCAGCAACCCGTCGTCGATCGTTCCGTTCGATGATGCGTCAAGAAGATGTGCGTGTAGAGTCTGCCCCTTGCCCATAGGGAGAGTCTCGTAACATTGACTGGGGAAAAACCAAACGTACGACGCCGCTACTTGGTATCTACGCTCTCTACGAGGCGACCGTGCGCCGTCTGGACGGTCCAGCCCGAGCGAACGTCGTCGCTGATCGTCGTTCCGCCGGAAACGGCGTAGGTCTGCCAGATCACGACCCAGTTCCCCGCACCGTCGGTCGCGAGCTGTGGATGCGAATCGTCCACGGAGTCGTCGGCAGCGGCCCCGTTGACAGCCTTCGGCAGACTCCACGTCAGGCCGTCGTCCTGCGATATGGATGCGACAACATCTGAGTCCGCTGCGCCGTAGGCCGAGGCCGCGGAGAACGAGTGCCAAACGACCATCCACTTGGACTTGCCGTCCGTAACGATCGAGGGCGACGCGTCCTCTTGAGAATCCGAAGCGGCGCGCGGATCGATAGGAACGGGGCGGGACCATGTCGCCCCGTGGTCCTGCGAACGTGCAAGTAGCGTGTCGCTGTCCATGCCGATCGTTCCGCCGAGCGTGTCTGCCGAAGACCAAACGGTTACCCACACCCCGTTGTCCGATACCGCGAGACGCGGGCTCCAATCGTGAAGAGCGTCTTCGGCTGCGGTCAGGTTGAGGGCGGCCGGATCGGTCCAACTCGCGCCGGCATCCTGTGAACGAGCAACGAATATGTCGCGATCGGACCCAAGCGAGCCGTCCAGAGCGTCTCCGGACGACCAAACGACGGTCCAGTTAGCGGCGGAGTCTACTGCGATATCCGGCGTAGTATCGAATCCAGTGTCGACGGCCGCATTGGTGTTGAGCGGCATCGGGTGCGTCCAACTCGCACCGTTGTCGCGCGAACGTGAGACGAAGATGTCGCTGTCTCCGCCGACTCGATTTACAAGGCTGTCGGTGGAGACCCAAATCGCCACCCAACTACCGTTGCCGTCGCTGGCGAGCCGAACGTGTGAGTCGTGACCGTAGTCTTGCGCCGCGTTGACGTTGAGCGGTGCAGGCGAACTCCAGGTTGTACCGTTATCGGTCGAGCGACAATACAGGATGTCGCGGTCGCGACCGAAAGTGTTGCCCATCGCCTCGCTAGATGTCCAAGCCACGACCCAGTTGCCATCGCCGTCGGTTGCGACAAACGGCGATAGGTCGTCGCCTTTGTCATCAGCCCCGTTGTCATTGAGAAGAGACCCCTCGTCCCAAGTGTTACCGCCGTCGCTCGAGCGTGATACGAAAACGTCCCAGTCGCTGCCGAGCGTGTTGCCGCGCGTTTCCGAGGAGTGCCACACTGCGATCCACAAACCGTCGGAGCCGGTCGCCACCGAAGGATTACTGTCGGAGCCTGTCGAGCCAAAAATGTTCGTGACGCTGCCACGCGCCTGGTGTTCACTGAGCAACGACTGTTGCCCGAAGGACGGGAGAAGTCGGCCGGCGGAGTCAGAGGAAGCCGTCCACAGCGCAACCAAAGCGCAGGTCGCGATCACGGGCAAAACAGCGCGTAGCGAACGTCTTTTCATCTTCTTCGTCCTGTTCATGTTGCCGCTTTGCATTCGCTGTCTCATTGCCCCGCTCATTCCTTTCCGTTTGTGCGTGCGTGCGCGGACCATCGCAGGGCACACGGTACACGGGCGCACCAACACGCGAGCACGACTTTCGAGAGTAGCCGGTTTCGACCGCGGCAAAAACAGGGCTCCTACCCCGGAAGGGTGGGCACAGACCCACAATTACGCAGCCGGCGTTGCCATGGCCAGACGCGGGTGGGGCATATCGCCTGCACGAGCGCCTTCGCCGACCCGCCCGCAGAGGCTATGGTGCTTGGCGATGAAGCACTTCTCGTTGCTATTGGGACTCGCGTTGGCTGTTGGTGCAGGTGCTTGCGCCGGCCCGGACCGGCCACCGTGTTCGCGCGGAGAGGAACTCGAAACGGTTTGCGGATTTCGCAACCCCGAAGATATCGAGTTCGTCGAAACGGCCGACATCATCATCGTGTCGAACATGCGCCACGACGGCGGGCAGAAAAGCGACGGGCCTCTCGAAAGCGGCGGCTTTCTCAGCGCGCTTTTGCCGCAATCGCGAGAAACACACCTGCTCTGGCCCGACGGTGCCTCAGCCCCGGACCCGTCGCTCGGCGATCCCCGCTGCACCGAGGCGCCGACGGCCGCGAGTTTCTCCCCGCACGGACTGACCTCGATCGCCGACGCGAACGGCGCCACAGTTTACGTCGCTGCGCACGCCGGCGATGGGGGCGGCCGCGAGGCCATCGAGATTTTCAAGTTGACCGGTACCGCTTCGACGACGGAGCTGACGTGGAAGGCCTGCATTCCTTCTCCCGATAGCGTGATGATCAACGATGTGGCGGTGTCTGCAGACGGGCTCATACTGGCATCGAACTACCTGCCGGACTCTTCCCACCGCCATTCGGTGAAGGCGTCGCTTTTCCGACAGCCAACCGGCGATGTCATGACATGGACGCGCGAAACCGGTTGGAGCCATCTGCCCGAGACGCAATCACTGATGGCGAACGGCGTAGCGCTATCAAGGGACGGGGCGACAGCGCTCTACACCGAGACCATCGCACAGCGCCTACATCGCCGCGCCATCAGTACGGCGGATGGTGCGATCCACATCGATCTCGACGGCGCTCCCGACAATTTGACGTGGACGTCGCGCGATACTCTCCTCGTCGCCACACACACGAGAGCGTACGAGTTGTTCGGATGTTTCTTTCGTCGGGGAGCCTGTAGGTCCGCCTGGGCCGTTTACGAAATCACGCCGGAGACGCTGAAAGTCACGAAGCGATTCGCGCATTCGGGGGATACCATTGGCGCCGTAGCAACCGCACTCGAAGTGAACGGAGAAGTCTTTCTGAGCAGTGTTTTCGACGACCGTGTGGGAATAATACGCCTACAGGATCCTATTCGAGACAATGCCACGGCACGTGGCCTAAACCGTCCCAAATTGCCGCGCAGCAGCACGGGTCAACTGACTTGCGTTGCACCCTGCGTTCGTAGATAAGCGCGACAGCGAGCAATGGACGACCTTCAAAGCACAAATTCGAGAAAAGCATCCGGGGCCGCCGTCGCGTCAACCGATGCGCGAGATCCACGCGATCCGTCTACTGCACCTTCGCGCCGTGGACGTTCTTCCAAAGTCACAAGAGAGATGATTCTCGACGCCGCTCTTGCCGAGTTTGCAGAGCAAGGCTACGAAGGGTCGACCACTGCGTCGATCGCACGTCGCGTGGGCGTCACTCAACCTCTGGTCCACTACCACTTCGGTTCCAAAGAGGCGCTTTGGCGAACAACCGTAGACGGTCTCTTCGGAAAACTTCAACTGCACCTCGCTGCGATGCAAGAGTTAGTGACCGATAGCGACTCGGCACCCGGTCTCGTCGAACTGACGTTCGGATTCATGGACTTCGCGGCGGCGAACCCGGAGTTCGCTTGCATTCTGAACCACGAAGGCGTGGTTCAGGGCCCGCGCCTGGAGTGGCTGACCGAATACTACCTTCGGCCGCTGTTCGAACGCTGGGGCGTCTACTTGGACGACCTCAAAGAAGCGGGACTGGTTCGAGACATTCCGAACGCATACCTGCTTTTCGTTTTCTTCGGCGCAGCGCAACATTTCTTCCACCTCGCACCGCTGGTGAAATCGCTCTATGGGATCGACGCACGAAGCCCTGAGGCGTCGCAGGCGTACACCAACGCACTGCTCGAAGTCATGCTTACCGGCGCGACGAAAAAAGCGTCCGACCCTTCATAATCCCCTGACGTGCGTCCGCGCTCGCGTCGCACGGCGACAATCACGCGCGTCGAGGTAACGCCGCAAAGCCCCGAACCGAGGGAACTTTGCGCCCGCGCACAGTCTTGATAAATTAGGATCCGGAGTATTGTTGTCATGTCGAAGGAGTCACTCACAGTAACTGACAATCGGACGGGTAAGAGCTACGACTTGCCCATCGAAGACGGAAGCATCCGGTCAATGGATCTGCGACAGATCAAGACGTCGGACGACGACTTCGGCCTGCTCGCCTATGATCCGGGTCTGGTAAACACCGCCAGCTGCAGAAGCGCAATCACCTTCATCGACGGTGGCGCCGGCATTCTGCGCTACCGCGGCTACCCCATCGAGGAACTGGCGGCGAATAGCACCTACCTCGAAACCGCCTATCTCATCATCAAGGGCGAATTGCCCAACGAAAACCACATGACCGCGTGGAATCACAACATCACGATGCACACCATGCTCCACGAGAACATGAAGAAGTTCATCGAGGGGTTCCGCTACGACGCACATCCAATGGGCATTCTCGTGGGAACGATCGGAGCGCTCTCGACGTTCTACCCCGACGCCAAAGAGATCGACGACCTCGACTCGCGTCGCGTTCAGGTGCGGCGTTTGATCGGTAAGATGCCCACCATTGCAGCCTACGCTTACCGTCATAGTCTCGGGCTCCCGTTCGTCAGTCCGGACAACGATCTGAACTACGTCGGCAATTTCTTGTCGATGCTCTTCAAGATGACCGAGCTCCGCTACAAGCCGAACCCGGTGTTCGAACGCGCACTCGACATACTCTTCATCTTGCACGCCGATCACGAGCAGAACTGTTCGACCACCGTGGTACGCAACGTCGGAAGCTCGCACGCCGATCCATACTCGGCCGTGGCTGCCGCGATCGCTGCGCTGTACGGCCCGCTGCACGGGGGCGCCAACGAAGCCGTCATTAGCATGCTCACGGAAATCGGATCCAAGAAGAACATTCCGAAGTTCATCGAAAGCGTGAAAGCCGGCGAAGGCCGTCTCATGGGGTTCGGTCACCGTGTCTACAAGAGCTACGATCCGCGCGCCCAGATCATCAAGAACGTGGCCTACGAGGTCTTCGAAGAGACCGGCAAGAACCCGCTGATCGATATCGCGCTCGAACTGGAACGTATCGCGCTCGAAGACGAGTACTTCGTTAGCAGAAAGCTCTACCCAAACGTCGATTTCTACTCGGGCATCATCTACCAGGCGATGGGCTTCCCGATGTCGATGTTCCCGGTACTGTTCGCGATTCCACGTACCAGCGGATGGCTTGCACAGTGGGTGGAGATGGTGCTCGATCCTGAACAGAAGATTGTTCGTCCACGACAGCTCTACACCGGCGACGACTTGCGCCACTACCAGGCTCTCGACACCCGGCCGGCTCCGGCCACGATCGAGCAACTCATGCTGGCGGGACGCCTCTAACGGCCGCCGGCACCTCACGGACGTCGCGCGACGTCGCGAGGCCCCTTAGCCAGCTCCGCACATTCCCAAATCAGGGAGTGCGGACCACCGTATTCCCATCGCTAGGATCTCTGTCGGCCGGCGGTGGACCATAGCCCGCCAAACTGTGCGTTCTCGGTCCCCATGAGGGTCGTCATATGGCATGTTTCCTGCTTTGTTTTGCTTGGTCATCGACGGCGGCGGGGGATTTCATGGCAGACGGGCCAGACACGACAGACGAAGCGGGTTCGGCACGTCCTAAAGAACCTGCCGGCAGTGCAGACGGATCAGACGCGCAGCGGCCGGAGATACGCGTCAATCGGCGAACGCTGTTCGCGAGCGTCGCGATGGCGGTCGGTCTGGTCGCCAGTTACGGAATGCTCGCCGTCCAGGGAGCACTGTTCATTCTCCCGAAAAACCTCGCTCCCAAAACACGAAAGCTCTTCATCGGCCACTCGAAAGCGTTCACCGAAGGGATGGTCCGTACGGTGCGTGACCTCGAAGGCACTCCCGTGATGATCAAGCGAACCGCTTCGGGATTTCGCGCGTTCAGCTCGGTTTGTCCGCACCTCGGCTGTCGCGTGCATTGGCAAGACGACGAGAGCCAATTCTTCTGCCCCTGCCACAACGGAGTCTTCGATCCCGAAGGCCGGGCGGTCTCAGGTCCACCCGCAGACGCAGGCCAGTCGCTCGGCGACGTGCCGATCGAAGTCGATACGGCCAGCGGCGCATTGTTCCTACGAGTGAAAGCGCCGGAGCGTCGAAACACATGAGCGCTGAGAACCGACCGAGTGCACTCGAGCGTGCAGCCGCGACGGCGCGCGAGTTGGTCCCGATTGATTGGGATGCGCTGCGCCACTTCGGCGCCGAGCCGGTACCGAATCATCTCAAGCGGTGGTGGTGGTGTCTCGGCGGGACACCTCTGTACCTGTTCATCATTCAAGTCGTTACGGGCGCGCTGCTGACGTTTTACTACGTGCCCTCGCCCGAAACGGCCTACGCGAGCGTCGACGCGATCACGAACGAGATTCGATTCGGCTGGTTCATCAGGTCGATTCACAAGTGGTCGGCGAATTTCATGATCATCGCCGTCTTTTTGCACATGCTGCGCGTGTACTTCACGGGCGCGTATAGACACCCGCGGCAACTGAACTGGGTGATCGGACTCGGCTTACTCGCCTGCACTCTGACATTCGGGTTCACAGGTTACTCACTCGTCTACGAGCAATTGAGCTTCTGGGGGGCCACGGTGGCCTGCAACCTCGCGGACGCGGTACCGGTGGTCGGTCCGCACATCGCGCACTTCTTGCGCGGCGGTCCCGAGGTCGGCGCACAGACGCTTACACGATTCTACGTCCTCCACATCGGCATACTGCCCACCGCCATGTTCGCGTTGATCGGGCTGCACGTACTCTTGATCCGCTTGCACGGTGTTACCGAGTTGAAGTTCGAGGACGAATCCGACGAGGGCTCGCACTCGCACTTCCCGTTCTGGCCGCATCACGCAACCACCGAGCTCCTGATCGGAGTCTCGCTCATGTACCTGCTGACGCTCACGGCGTTGATCTTTCCCGTGGGGCTAGGAGCGCCCGCCGACCCGACAGTAACGCCGGCACACATAAAGCCCGAGTGGTATTTCTACGCCAGTTTCCGGCTTCTGAAACTCACGTCGCTAGATACGAGCGTCGCACTAACGGCCGCACTCGGCGGCGGAGCGCTCTTCTGGCCGTGGATCGAATCTCGTCTGCGCGCGATGGGAATCCCAGAGGGATTTTCAGTCGCGCTCGGAGTCTTCGCGTTCTTTGGCTTCCTGATTCTAACCGTCTGGGAAGCGATCTCTTTGCACTAGGAGCCGGTCGATGAAGCTGACCACTAAACGATACGTCGTGGCCGTTATGTCTTTCTTCTTCCTCGCGTCGCTATTGGTTGTTGCGTACCACGAGTCCGCGCGCCATCGCCGCGAGGAAGCGCCGGAACCGATCGTCACCGCCGCGAACGAAGCCTGCGTCACCTGCCACATGAAAGACTCTCCGGCGATGGTCATGCAGTGGGAAGAGTCTCGCCACGCCGAGTTCGGAGTCGGCTGCGTAGATTGTCACACGGCCGAAAAGGGCGACGTGGACGGCTGGCTTCACGAAGGCGCGCTGGTCTCCGCACTCGTGACCCCAAAAGACTGCTCGAACTGTCACACGCGTGAGTACGAGGAATTCTCGAAGAGCCATCACGCAAAAGCAGGTGAGATTCTCGCGAGCCTCGACAACATCCTGGCCGAGAAAGTTGCCGGGCTACCGCACAACAACGCGGATGCCGTGAACGGATGCTGGCAATGTCACGGCAGCATCATTCGCTACGAGCGTGACGACGAAGGCAACGTGTTGAAGGCGGGCAAAGAGCACAAACCCGTCATCGACGCCGAGACATGGCCGAACAGCGGCATAGGGCGCCTGAACCCCGACGGCTCGAAGGGATCGTGTCACGCGTGCCACTCCCGACACACATTCGATGCAGGCCTGGCCCGTTCGCCGGAGAACTGCGGCAAGTGCCACATGGGCCCGGATCATCCGCAGATCGAGATCTACAACGAGTCGAAACACGGCATCGCGTTCTACGCCAACCGCGACAAGATGGCCCTCGACAAAGAGGGAGACTGGGTACTGGGACGCGACTATTCCGCGGCACCCACGTGCGCGACCTGTCACATCTCCAGCTACATGACGCCTCAAGGCGTGTACGAGGCAAACAGCCACGACGTAGGCGAGCGCATCAGCTGGACGTTGCGTCCGGTCGTCAGCACGAAATTGAATCTCGTGGTCTACGAGGACGGCTTCAAAGAAGACTATCCCGACACGCGTGAGCTACCGGCTATCGGAGCGACGATGAAGACGACCGAGAAGATCGTCGAGAACGAACAGTTGGTGTCGAAGACCGTGGAGCGTAAAGTCGCACGTATCGTAACCTGGGACGAGCGACGCGAGAAGATGAAAGGCGCGTGTAGGAACTGCCACAACGACACCTACATCGACAATTTCTATGTACAGTTCGACTCACTCGTCGAGCTCTACAACGAGAAGTTCGCGATACCCGCCAAAAAAATCATGGACGATCTCAAAGCCGACGGCGTGCTGCGCGCAGAGGCGCCGTTCGAGCACGAAGTGCAGTGGGTCTACTGGGAGCTCTGGCACCATGAGGGGCGCAGGGCCCGCCACGGCGCCAGCATGATGGGCCCCGACTATACGCACTGGCACGGCATGTATGAGGTCTCGAAACACTTCTACCAAGAGTTCTTGCCGGCGGTCGTCGAGGCCGCGGCCACGGCGAGCGAAGCACTCGAGCATAAGTATGAGCTGCGCATCAAGACCCTACTGACGCAGGAAGAACACTCGTGGAAGCACGGTCTATCCGACGAAGAAGTGCGCCGGCTCAATAAGGCCTACCGCGACCGCTACGATCAGTAGTCGCCAGCCCTGCGAAAACGGTATCGAGCTCTAGCGGGCTCGGTGCCGTTTTTTTTTCATCCAACCAGCCCCTCCCGGCGTATCTCACAGTACGTCCGCCATCTGACTCGCCACGAGTACGGCAGCGAGCGCAGCCCGAACCAAAATGTCCAACTCGGAGGGGAACATGAAATTTAGTAGAAATATTCAATGGCTCGCGGCCACCGTCGCTCTTACACTGCTGCCCGCGACCGCCATGGCGCAACCGTTCGATCACCTGAAGTGCTATCGAGTCAAAGACACTGCGAAGTTCAGCGCAGAGGTCGATCTCCTGGCGTTCCAGACTCAGTTCAACGTCGATCCGCTGTGCAAGGTGAAAGGCAAGGCGAAGATCTTTTGCGTGCCGGTGGAGAAATCGGTCATTAACCTTACCTACCCGAGCGGCTCGCCGTTGGGTCCGATCAACATGCCGGGGCAGGATCTCCAGGATGATCGGCTCTGTTACCGCGTGAAGTGCCCGGTCGCCGCCCCGATTGCGCCCGAGGAAGTGCAGGATCAGTTCGGTAAGCGAATCATCAGTAGCTTCAAGTCACAGTGGCTATGCACGAACGCCATTAAGACGAACTTCCAAACAACCACCACTACGACGACGACATCTACGACGACGACAACGATGCCGTCGTGCTCGCCGCAGGGCGGCATGTGCGCGGGCTCGTGTCCGAATCCGGGTGAAATCTGCACGACCTCCGGCGTCAGCTGCGGTTGCGTCATGCCCTGCCAGTTCGATCCGGCGACCGCGATGTGCGGCGGCCAGTGTCCCGCCGGTCTCATCTGCGACATCGACCCCTTGGGAGTGTGCGGATGCCTCTGATGCCCTGACCGGGGAGTGGGAGCGGCGCCAGTCGCGCAGTTCCCGTCGAGAGGCCGGGCCTTCGGGCCCGGCTTTTTTTTTCAAGATCCGCTTGTATGGGTTCCTGTAACAGCGTATCAAGTTGTAACGATGTTACATGATCCGACTGCGCCACCCCAGACGCTGCGGGCCGCCAATATTGAGCAGCGCCGCCGCCGTATCCTCGAGGCTACCGCCGCAATCATCGCGTGCGACGGCATGGATGCGCTTTCCATGCGGCGGCTGGCGAAAGAGGCCAAGCTCGCCGTAACGACGCTCTACAACCTGTTCGGCTCCCGCGACGAGATCGTCGCCGCCCTCGCCCACGACCTGACCGACCGCATCGACCGGATCCTCGATGTCGAGGCGCCTCTCGACGAGCCCATCGAACGCTGCCGCGCCATCATCACGGTCAGCATCGCGTACATCGTGGAGCACGAGACCACCTGCAGACCGATGTTCCTCGCCGTCTACAACGGCCCGACCGACGTCACGTACGACCGGTTCGGAATGCCGGAGCGCGCCGCGGGCATGCAACGGGTTGCCATTGAAGCCGCCGTGTCGCGCGGCCTGCTGCGCGACACGGTATCGCCCGACGTGCTGAGCGCGCAGATCTACCACGGCTACGACATGGCCGCGTTCTTGTGGGCGAAGGGATACATGACGAAAGAGCAGTTCGAAGCACGCGCGCTCTACGGCCTGTACGTCGCACTGCTCTGTATCGCTACCGAGAAATTGAGAGGCGACTTTGAACAACAGCTCGCGCGACTCGAGCCCATCCTACGTCCACCGATGAGACCGGATGCCGCCGACCGTACTTCGCACAGTAGAGAAGGAGACTAGCCATGCAGGCAATGGAACACCCCAAGCAAGTTGCGATACTGCGAGAGCTCATGCGCCAACTCGACGAAAAGCGCAACGTCGATGCGGGCGTGATGTACAAAACTCCAACGTCGGTTTACTCCTGCCCCGATGTAGCGGCGAAAGAATGGGAAGTACTGTTCCGTGATCACCCTCAAATCATCGGGCTAAGCGCCGACCTCGCGGAGCCCGGCGCGTTCGTCACCTGCGACGACTTCGGCATACCGGTGCTGGGAACACGCGACGAATCGGGACGCTTTCGCGCCTTCCTTAACGCCTGCCGACATCGCGGTGTGCGAGTAGCCAACGAGCAGCGCGGGGAAAGTCGTCGCTTCGTTTGCCCGTTCCACAACTGGACCTACTCCAGCGAGGGCGAGTTGGTCGGCATCCCGCAACAGGATCATTTCGGCGACGTCGACAAGAGCTGCCGGGGCCTCATCGAGCTGCCGGCCGTCGAGCGGTACGGGCTTCTAGTCGTACACCCGCGCGTAGGAGGAACGATCGACGTAGACGAACTGCTCGGCGATCTCGCACCCGAGTTCGACTCGTGGAAGTTCGGGGAAGGCCTGGTCTACCAGGGCGAAACGGTCATAAAGAAACGACTCAACTGGAAACTCGCGAACGATACTTTCGGCGAGACCTATCACTTTCAGAAGCTGCACAGAGACACACTCGGGCAGATCTTCTACGGCGACGTTCTCCACTACGAGACGTTCGGCAGAAACCATCGCTTCGTAATCGCGACCAAAGCGATCGACTCGATGCGCGATCAGCCCGAAGAAAATTGGGACCTGCTGCGCGGCACGAGCCCGCTGTACTTCCTGTTCCCGAACATCCAGTTCGCCTTCAGCCTGGGCAACGTCAATCTGATCAAGATCTATCCTGACCCGGACGATCCGAGCAGTTCGATCACGCGCGTGACTCACTACCTGACGACCGAGATGCTCGAATTGGTGCAAAGCTCGAACGGCGAAGTACGACGGATCGACGCCGACAATCTCTACGAGAGCAGAAGCTTCGATGACCTCGAGTACGGCGCGCCGGTGGCGTTCGATCCGTCGGCCCTGTTCGAAACGTTCGACAGCACCATTGAGAAGGAAGACTACGTCGTGGGCGAATCGGCTCAACGCGCTGCCGACAACGGCACTCTCGGGCACATCGTATTCGGCCGCAATGAGCCGGCGCTACATCACTATCACTCAGCGTTTCGCGATGCCCTCGGGATGCCGCCACTCGAGGAGTTCCACGGCGGCGACTGACACGGCCACTACCGACGGCACGAGCACGTGGTTCATCGTCCCGTGGGAACGTTCGGCCGAAACAACAGTAGTAACGCCGGTAGCAACAGCAGATCGCCGAGCAGGGCGCTGATGAGGATGATGCAGTTGAGCAACGCCACGTGAACCATCCCCAGGAACTCCGAGGTAAACATCACCGAGAAGCCGGCGACCAGCAGGACGCTGGTCAGAACCATCGCGCGCCCGGACGTCACGAGCGTCGTTCGTATTGCATCCTCGACACTCGCACCACGCGCCAACTCGCTTCGGTAGCGAGCCAGGAAATGAATCGTATCGTCGATCGCCAATCCGAACGCGACCGGGAACGCTGTAATCGTCGAGAACCGCAGCGTGATATCGAGCGGTGCCAATAGGCCGAACCCGATCGTAATCGGCAGAAGATTGGGGAACGCGCTGAGCAGTCCGAGACTCGGCGAGCGAAACGCAATTGTGGTCACCAGAAAGATGAGCGGCATCGCGAAATACAGTGCACGCACCAAGGTATTGATCAGGATCGGACTCGCCGAATTCCACACCGGCGATTCGCCCGACGCGTACAACTCGGTGCCCGGTGGCATGTGCTCGGCCGCAAGCGCATCAACCGTTTCGATCAATTGCGCGTATTCCTCAGGCTCCATGTCGACGGTCATCGCCGACATGCGCGCGAGCGAATAGTCGTAGGTCACGAGTCGATCGAACTCGCTGTCGCTACCCGCCATCTCAAAAAGTAGGAGATTCTGTGCGACGCCGTCGCGAGTCGCCGGAATCCGACTCTCTTCGGCCAGATCGTCGTGAAGCGCACGGTTCATCTTCTTGATGAACGAAACAGGGCTATTCACCTTCGAGACGGTCGGGAGTTCTTCCAAGCCTGCAGCAACGCGCTCGACCGCCAAAAGCAGTTTCGGGTCTTTGATCGAGTCGGGACCATCACCGCTGAACACGATCTCGGTCGGATAAGCCCCGCCGAGATTCTCCTCGAGAAAATCGAGCGCGACATTGGCGGGATCGCTAGCCTTCAGATCCGCGGTCGGCCCGTTCTTGATACGCGCGTACGGACTCGACGCGGCCGCGGCTGCGAGAATGACGACACCGACCGCCACGATCGCCCGTGGATACGCGATGACGAAGGCGGCGTTGCATTCGAGCAAACGCCCGAGCTGCACGCTAGCGCGGGTCGTTACGACGCCGGACTCACGTCGCCGCTCTGCCAACACGATCATCGCGGGAAGGAGCACAACGGCACCGAGATACGCGAACACGATCCCGGCCGCACCGAAGATCCCAAAGTCGCGTACGCTGGGTACATCGGCGAACGCCAACGAGAAGAACCCGAGCGCGGTCGTAAGGCTGGTCAAGAAGCACGCTTTGCCGACGTGTCGAATCGTTGCGCCCAGTTGATCGATGCGCCCCACGGTCGGTGCGGCTGCGACGTCCTCTTGATAGCGATTGAGCAGATGGATCCCATCGGCCATCCCGATGACGAGAATCAGCGTCGTGAGGACGCCCTGCCCCGTAAGCAACGACATCGGAAATCCGCACGCGGTGAGCAGTCCGAGTGTCAATGCCGACGCCACACCCACCGGAATCAACGGCATGAACGTCGCACGCAGCTGACCAAACACGAGCCACAATAGCGTGCTCATGACGGCAAGGTTCAGCGCGATGAAGCGAGCGCTGTCGTCGATCATTCGTCGAATGAGCACAGCGGTAACGTAGGGATATCCTACGATGTGAAACTCACGTCCCGGCCCGCGCTCGCGCTCGACGATCTCTTCGATCGCATCGAAGTAGGCGAAGCGTTCATCCCACTCCATCGCCGACTCGGAGATGCGAACGGCGACAACGGTCGTCAATCCATCGTAGGAGATCAGGTTTCCACCGACGACGGGATCGCCGATCATCTCGCGCTTCAACGGATCCAGTCGCGCGGTCGGCACCGGCACGCCGTCGATGAACGCCTCGACGGCAATCGCTCCATCCTTGCCGCGGATGTCGTTGACGTTGAGCAAACTCGTCACCGTTCGCGTCGGCTCGAGCGCGCCGAGAGCATCGGTGAGGCGTTCAACTACTGCGAGATTCTCATTCGTGAAAAACGGATCGGCCTTGAACGCGACCATCACGAGATCTTCGGAATTGCCGAAGTGTTCGATGAACTCCTCGAACACCGCGAACTCGGGCGTATTGTGCGGAGCCATCGTTCGATAGCTCATGTCGTAGCGGGCCCCGTCGCTGTGAACTGCAACCGCTCCAGCACACGCAACGACGAAGCCCGCGATGATCAGGATCGGGAAACGCGTGATGAACGAGACGACCAACTGCACGACCCGCCATTAGAGCCTCAATACCCGTCCTGAAAGAACCCCGCTGCGCCTCGCGGCCAGCGACCGATGCAGTTCGATCAGTACGCACGAAAAAGGGGCGGCTCCTCTCGGAACCGCCCCCTTCTTAGCCTGCCGGCCTGCCGGCCGTCCGGCCGGTCGAGACGCTCGCCCTACGAAGAGTAGATCTCCATCACGCTGCTGAGGAACTTCAGCGCCTCGGGCTTTTTACGCTGGAACGAGTTGCGGCCGATGATCGACCCGAATCCGCCGCCTGCGTGAATGCTGCGTACTTCTTCGAACACCTTCTCGTCGGAGCCTTTCGCGCCACCCGAGAAGATGACGATACGGCGACCGCCGAACGAAGCCTGAACTACGTGCGCGATACGCTCGGCGAGCGTACTGATCGGGATGCCTTCGGACTCGTACACCTTGCGTGCAGCGTCTTGCTCGATGTAGTCGGTAGGCGGTTTCACCTTGAGTACGTTGGCGCCGAGCTGCGCAGCGATCTGCGCAGCGTATGCGACGATGTCGATCGCGGTCTCGCCCTTCGCCGAGATACCTGCGCCACGCGGATACGACCACACGACGACGGCAAGCCCATTGGCCTTCGCCTCGCGCGTCAATTCCTTGAGGTCCTCGTACATCGACTTAAATTCCATCGACGACGGGTAGATCGTGTAGCCGATTGCCGAACAGCCCAATCGCAGAGCATCCTTGACCGAACCGGTCAGCGACGTAACCGGATTCTCTGTATCGGGTGAGAGCGAATCGTGATTGTTGAGCTTGAGAATTAGCGGGATATCTCCGGCAAAGTCAGCCGCACCCGCTTCGAGGAAACCGAGCGGAGCCGCATACGCGTTGCAGCCGGCATCGAGCGCCAGCTGAAAGTGATAACGCGGATCGTAGCCATCCGGATTCGGTGCGAAGCTGCGAGCCGGACCATGTTCGACTCCCTGATCGACGGGCAAGATCACCAGCTTTCCGGTGCCGGCCAGCCGGCCGGTATTGAGCAAACGCGCGATGTTGGTGAGCGTCCCGGGGTTTTCGCTCGAGTACCAACTAAGAATTTCTTTAACTCTCGGAGTCATTGGGCCTTCCCTCTTTATTGTGTGAATTTCCGGGGGGTTCGGAGCTGGATAGCAGGCTAACACAGCGTCCCGCGGGCGACTGAACTATTCCAAAGGAGGCCGACGGGCTCAATAAAGAAACGCCTCACGAGGGGGGCGGTCGATCAGCCAGGGCCGCGTAAGGGTCCTCGGTGCCCTCGACGCGGACCTTCAGGTCCTCGAGCGCCGCTGCGACCGAGTCGAACGACGCCAAGTAGTCGACCAGGCCCCGGGCACCGCGCCGATAGCGCCAAACGGCCAGGAACCACGCGTTATTGAGCTCGGCCCCGGGCGAGTCACCGTCTGCCGGCCCCACGAGCTTCAACTCTCTGAGCTCTGGGATCGCCGAGCGCAAAATCTCCTTCCCCCCGGCTCCATCGCCGCTCGCCTCGAAGTGCGCGGTCAGCCGCTCCGCCAGCTCGTCGCAAAGTCGGGCTTGCGCCAGCCAGCGCCTGGCACGCTCATCGAGAAGCTCCAGAGCCTCATCGTCGCGGCGCTCCGAGAAGAACTCTTCGGTCAGGCGCCCCGACACCGCAGAGGCCAGGGTTTCGTTGAACGCGATACTCCCGGGGATGTAGACCGTCTGATGGAGCAGTTCGTGAAAAAGAAACGATACTATCCCTACGCGATCGCGCTCTAGAACCCCGGTTGGAAAGGGGTCATCGAACCAGCCCAACGTGGAGTACCCGGAAGCCTCGACCACGTAGGTATCGAGCCCATCCGCCGCCAGCTCGGCGGCAAACGCGTCAGCGGACTCTCGCTCAAAGTACCCCCGATACGGGATCCGTCCGACAATTGGGTAGTTCCATTCGAACGGCTCGAGCCGGTCCGAGTACGCCGCTGTGACGACATGCGCGGTCGCGCGCCCAGCGGTATCGGCCAGGCTGGCGTAGCTTCCCCCCACGTCCAGGCCGTTGTTCGCCGCCCACTCGCGCGCTTCCAGAATGAGCTCGAGCTGCCCGCGGCGCTCCTCGTCTTGGGTTTCGCCAATGAGACGCTCGATCGGCACGGCACTGTTGACGTAGCGAAGATGCTCAATGCCGACCTTGGCGACATAGCCGGCGCGACAGCCCGTAAGCAGTACGCAAAGCGCGGCAGCAACCACCGCTCCTTTCGTCGGCTGACACGCGCCGATATAACTTCGTTGCTTACGACTGTGAGACGGCTCTGGCCCTACATACTCCGATACAAATGGCGTTACGTCATCGGCTCCACGTGCCTGTTCGCAACGGCATCGCTGGTCATGGTGATCCCGTACCTGACGCGCCAAGCCATAGACGCCATCTCGACTGCGGGCGCGGAACCACAACAGGCTCTTTCGAAGGTCGGTGCGTTGGCCGGCGGCATGATCGCGATCGCGATCATACAAGCGCTCATTCGCACCGTCTCGCGCACGCTGATCCTCAACACCGGTCGCGACATCGAATTCGATATTAGGAACGACCTCTTCCACCACCTCGAAACCCTGCCGCAGTCGTTCTACCAGCGCCAACGTACCGGCGACCTCATGTCTCGCCTCGTCAATGATATCGGCGCGGTACGACTCACGCTCGGCCCAGGCATCCTCACGTTCATCAACACGCCACTGTATTGCGTGTACGCGTTCAGCTTGATGCTGGTGATGGACGTCGAACTGACACTGATCGCCATGACCCCCTTCCCCATCCTGCTGTGGGTGGTGCAGCACTACAGCGCAGCAATGATGGAAGCGACGATGCGTACGCAGGAGCGACTCGCGGAGATTTCGGCCTACGTGCAGGAAAACATCGCGGGAATGCACGTCATCAAAGCCTATGTACGCGAGGACGCCCGAACCGCGGAATTCATCGAACTCAACGAGCAGTTCAAGGACCGCAGCATGGACGTTGCCAAGCTGCGCGGACGCGTGTTCCCGTTCATTCGAATCGTTTCCTCGCTCGGCATCTTGGCAGTGCTCTACTACGGAGGCTCGAAAGTCGTAGCCGGCGCGCTGACGCTCGGTGAGTTGGTAGCGTTCATCGCTTACCTGCACATCCTCGCGTGGCCGATCATGGCCCTGGGTTGGATGATCTCGATCTATCAGCGCGGCAAAGCAGCGCTGCATCGCCTCGGTGAGATCTTCGACACCGTGCCGGAGATCAACTCTCCGGCCGACGGACACCACCCCGACGTCATGCAGGGGGAGATCGTGTTCGACAACGTGAATTTCGCCTACCCGAACGGCAAGGCAGCGTCCGTGAAGGCCGCCGACGGCGAGGGGGTACTGCGCGACCTCAGCCTACGTGTGCCGGCAGGGAGTCGTCTCGGCGTGATCGGTCGCACAGGGTCGGGGAAATCCTCAATGGCGATGCTCATCCCTCGCCTGTTCGACGTCGGAAACGGCCGAATCACCATTGACGGTATCGACGTTCGCGACTGGAATCTCAACAGCCTGCGCAGTCGCATCGGTTTCGTACCGCAGGACCCGTTCCTGTTCTCGTCGACGATCGAACAGAACATCGAGTTCGCGAAAAACGACGTAACCGCAGATGAACTCAAGCGGCTCATCGAGCTGTCCGCCCTCGACGCCGACCTGGGCGAGCTTCCGCATGGCGTGGAGACCGAAGTCGGCGAGCGCGGAGTGACGTTATCGGGCGGGCAGAAACAACGCCTCACCCTGGCACGTGCCATCGCCCGCGACCCACGAATTCTGATCCTCGACGATTCGCTCTCGAGCGTCGACGCAGCAACCGAGAGACGAATCCTCGAAGGACTGGAAGAGGTCATGGAGGGCCGTACGGCGATCGTGATCTCGCATCGCGTCTCGGCCGTACGCAATGCAGATCAGATTGCAGTCGTCGATGAGGGTCGCATCCAAGAACTAGGCACGCACGATGAGCTCGTCGGCCGCGGCGGGTTGTACGCAGCTCTGTACCAGAGCCAGCGCCTGACCGAAGAGATCGAGGCGATGTGATGGCGGTCCGAGGCACACAGGCTGAGTCAGCTCTCGGGCGTACGCGCGATATCGAACTGGTCGCGCGTCTGTGGAAGTACATTCGGCCCTACCGACACTTGTTCGTCGTCTCCATGTTTCTACTGCCCGCGGTTTCCGCCTGCATGCTGGTGCAGCCGTACATCGTCAAACGCGCGATCGACGGATACATCGCGCTCGGCACGGTAGACGGACTCGGCTGGTGGGCGATCGCTTTCGGTGCGGCGATCGTCGGCGAATTCTTCTGCCTGTATTGGCAACACTACTTCACCATGTTGGTCGCACAGAAGTCCCTTGCGGATCTTCGCGTTGAGGTCTTTCGGAAGGTCCAAACACTGGAATCGCAGTTCTTCGATCGCAACCCGGTGGGGCGTCTCGTCACGCGCATGACGACCGACATCGACGTGATCAACGAAATGTTCGCCGCCGGTGCAATCACCGTACTGATGGATGCGATCACGCTTCTTGGGATCATCGCCATCATGTTCGCGATCAACGCGAAACTTGCTCTCGTCGCACTGTGCACGCTGCCCGTCCTCGCGCTGCTGATCGATTTCTTTCGGCGCAAGGCGCGGCGCTACTACCGACTCATCCGAGAGCGCATCGCGAAGATCAATGCGTATTTGCAAGAAGCAATCACCGGCATGGCCGTCGTACAGCTATTCGCTCGAGAGGCCCAAGTAGCCGATGAGTTCGAGCGCCTGAACTCACTACACCGAGACGCGTATCACCGCTCGAACCTCTACGAGGCCTCACTTTTCTCGATCGTAGAAGCGGTGAGCAACATTTCCGTCGCGCTGCTCATCTGGTTCGGCGCACATCTGATCCTGCAAACACCGGTAGCCGCCGATGGCGTCGTCGCACAGGTCGTAGGTTTCGGAACGCTGGTCGCGTTCATCGAGTACATGAACAAGTTCTTCATCCCGATCCGGGATTTCTCTACGAAGTACGCGGTAATGCAGTCGGCCGTGACGGCTTGCGAACGCGTGTTCGATCTCCTCGAGCACGAGCCCGTCATCGCCAACCCCGAATTCCCGGCTGCAACTCCACCAGCACGTGGAGTCATCGAATTTGACGACGTCACCTTTGCCTACCTGGCCGGTGAGCCCATTCTCAAAGGCGTCAGCTTCCGTGTCGAAGCGGGCGAACACGTGGCCATCGTCGGTGCAACCGGCTCGGGGAAAACCACGGTCACGAAACTGCTCGCACGCTTCTACGAGATCCAGTCGGGATCGATTCGCGTCGACGGCGTCGATGTACGCGAATGGGACCTACCGGATCTGCGAAGGCGGATCGGGATGGTCCAACAGGACGTCTACCTGTTCTCCGGCAGCGTTGCCGAGAACGTTCGGCTGTGGGAGCCCACAATCAGCGACGATGACGTACGTGCTGCAGCCCAACACGTGAACGCGGACAAGTTCATCGACCTACTGGAAGCGAGATACGACGAACCGGTGCGTGAGCGCGGGAACAACTTCTCGACCGGCCAGCGACAGCTACTCTCGTTCGCGCGGGCGCTAGCGTTTCAACCGGAGATCTTGGTGCTCGACGAAGCAACGTCGAGTGTCGATACCGAAACGGAAGAGCTCATCCAGGACGCCGTCGCCAAGCTGCAGGCGGAGCGGACATCCTTGGTCATCGCGCACCGGTTGTCGACGATTGAGAACGCCGACCGAATCATCGTGATGCACCACGGTGAAGTCCGAGAGCAGGGCAATCACGCGCAGCTCATGGCACGCGGAGACCTGTACGCGAAGCTCTACCTGCTCCAGCACGAAGCCGCGGCGCACGACGCAACGGCTGTCGGACACTCTGACGCGGAGGGCACCGCCGCGTGATCCGGCAGCGCTGCTAGCTACTCGGAATCGGCGTTCGAAGATTCTTCGCTCTTCAATTCAGGGATCGGCGGCATCGTCTCTCGCACCTTCGTCTTACACCTGGTTCGCGCGCTCTTGCGCGCCGAGCCCATGCACTGGCTGAATGCGTTATTTCTCGCGGCAATGGCCTGCCGCCGAGCGACGACGTCTGGTGGAGAGGGCTTGATGTCACCGCGTGCAAGCGCTTCGCGGCGGTTCTTCAGAGCGGCCGCAAGTTGCTCCATGCCGGAGACGGTCGTGACATCGCCGCCGAACTCCCGCTCCATCGCGGCTCCGGCGAAGGCGATGATCTGACTGATGTTGCGCGGGGCGTGCTTCTCTTCCTCGAACATAGTCTCTACTTGGTAGAGCCAGTTGATGAGCTTGGCCGTCTGAGGGATTTTGTATGACTGAGCAATTTGACCGCCTGGATCCGTCCCTTTCGCCATTCGCACGACATCGGTAAATCCGGCCAGATAGCCGAGTTTGAACTCGACGGGTTGCTTATCCCAACCGGCTTTGCCCATGGTCGAGTAGGCGACGCCGACCGAGCCGATCAGCAGTCCTACGGCAACGCCCACGGCAATGCCGACGACCAGGCCGCGGCCGGCCGAACCCAATTTAGCCAATTTTCCGAGATTCACTGCTCGCATGTCACTCCTCGATGCGCCGGTGGATGCGCCCTCGAAATAGACTGGATGATACCACCAAGATATCAAGCCCCGGAGCAACGCGTTAACCGATGCGGCGTTCACGGGACTTGCCGCATAGCGCCAAGCCACCGCGCGGCGGACAAATAATTCTTCAGCACGGCACCGGTAGTGTCCTGCTATACTGGTTGAGCGTATAGCCAATTTTTAAGGCGGAGGGACAAAGCCCCGTGAAGACAGCACTAATCACCGGAATCACCGGCCAGGACGGATCGTACCTGGCGGACTTTCTCGTAGAGAAAAATTACAAGGTCTACGGACTGATCCGTAGAAGCAGCACCGAGAATCTATGGCGCCTGCATCACCTACACGACAAGATCGAGCTGATCTTCGGGGATCTTCTGGATCACCACTCGCTGATCACAGCGATCCAGGAATGCGAACCGGATGAGGTCTACAACCTCGCGGCGCAGTCGTTCGTACCGACGTCGTGGAATCAGCCGGTCCTGACCGGCGAGTTCACCGCGCTTGGTGTAACCCGCGTTCTCGAGGCAATTCGCGTCGTGAACCCGGAGATCCGTTTCTACCAGGCCTCGAGCAGCGAAATGTTCGGCAAGGTTCTGGAGATTCCGCAGAAGGAAGACACTCCGTTCTACCCGCGCAGCCCGTACGGCGTTGCGAAGGCGTTCGGCCATTTCCTGACCGTCAATTACCGCGAAAGCTACGGCATGCACGCCTCATCGGGCATCTTGTTCAACCACGAATCACCGCGACGCGGTTTGGAGTTCGTGACGCGCAAGATCAGTAACGGTGTGGCGCGCATCAAGTGCGGCCTTCAGGACAAACTGCATCTGGGTAACCTCGATGCTCGTCGTGACTGGGGCTTCGCCGGTGACTACGTCCGCGCACAGTGGATGATGTTGCAACGCGACCAGCCCGACGACTACGTCATCGCCACCGGCGAGACGCACAGTGTCGAAGAATTCGTCGCACGTGCGTTCACACGTGCGGGACTCAACTGGCAGGATCACGTCGTCATCGACCAGGCGTTCATTCGCCCGGCCGAAGTCGATCTGCTCGTCGGCGATCCTACGAAGGCCGAGAAGGAACTGGGCTGGAAGCCGGAAGTGACCTTCGAGGAATTGGTGGATTGCATGGTCGATGCCGATCTCGAGAAGGTTCAGCACGAGATCGAAACGGGCGAGACACAGCCGCAAATGAAGATGCGTTCCTGAGCAGGCAACAAGCGCTCACGAGTGAAGAGGGGGTGGCCGCAAGGCCACCCCCTTTTTCTTTGCCCAACGTCGCCTGATGAACCCGTCAACTTTGTAGGCTTGGTGAACTTGGCAACCGCATCCGCTACGATCGAGGATCGACACCCGCCCGATCATGCACCTTAAGCCAAAAGTCATCTCGGCCAGAGTCATCGCGACCGTTACCGCAGGCCTGCTCGTCCTTGCAGCAACTGGCTGCCTGCGCGACGGCGCCGACGAACGGCCGAACGTGCTCCTGATCACGGTCGATACGCTGCGAGCCGACCACCTCGGCGCGTACGGCTACAAATTCGACACCAGCCCGAACATAGATCGTCTGGCCGCCGGAGGCGCCGTCGTCGAGCGCTGCGTGAGCGCCGCGCCCGAGACCGCTCCCGGTACTGCGTCTCTACTCACAGGGCTGTACCAGGACGCGCATACCGTAGCCTACAACCTTCGTACCCTACCCGAAGATGTAACGACGCTGGCTGAGTATCTCTCGGCAGCCGGTTACCGCACAGCGGCGTTCGTCGGCAATTTCTTGGTCGGGCCCAAATTCGGCTTCGGCCAGGGATTCGAGCGCATTGAGACGTTCGAAGGCCCAATATCGGTGGCGCCGCGTGACGAGATCGGCAATGCAGCCGCCCTTGCTTGGCTTGAAGAACATCACCGCGGCGGCGTGGAACGCAACGACCAGCCGTGGTTCCTGTGGATCCACTACATGGACCCGCACGGACCCTACACACCGGCCGACACGACTTGGAGCGATGCCCTCACCTATGATCGCGCACAGTTCGCCGACGACTCCGAACTCCCGAGAGGAGACAGCAACTTCGGACTCGGCGTGCTCCCAAGGTACCAGCGCGTGCGCGGTTTTAGTCGCCCCTCGCAGTACGTCAGGCGTTACGACGGAGAAATCAGAGCGACCGATGCGGTGATCGGGTCGCTCCTCGAAACGCTCTCACGCCTTGGCGAACACGACTCAACGCTCGTGGTCCTCACGGCCGATCATGGAGAGAGCCTCACCGAGCACCAAGAGTTCTTCCAGCACGGCTGGTTCCTCTACGACACCACGCTACACGTGCCGCTCGTATTTCGATTGCCGGGGGCTATTCCTGCCGGTACGCGCGTCGCCGGCCAGGCAAGCGGCGTAGATCTCGTTCCCTCCGTACTCGATCTCGTTTCGATCGATCTCGAAGGCGACAGCCTCGACGGACGCAGCCTTGCGAGCGCGCTCACCGACGCAAAGGCGTTGCCTGCACACCCGGCTTTCGCTTACGGGCCACGTGACAATAGGCCGTTCGCGGTCTCACACGACGGCTACAAGTTCATTCTCACACCTGCGGGTGCGCCGGAGACACAGGGGAGTCCCAAACGAGACGAGGTAGCCGAACGATTGGAGCTATATCGGATCGACAACGATCCGGCCGAGACACAAGAGCTAGGACCGGATCACCCGAAGTTCTCGCAACTGCACTCGATGCTGCTGGAGTACATGCGCAGCTTCCATCGACGGCTGTGGAAGCGTGGCCGCGAGTTGCAGGCGCAACACCGCGACGGCGAGTGATCTAGCAGGACGTCTAGGCTGCGGCGAAGCGAATGCCGTCGCGCTGCATCGCCTCGCGCATCGCCGCGAGGCCCCCATCGACACCGCGAAACGTCACTCCCAAACGACGACAGGTCTCGCTCGAATCCAGGCCGCCTTTGAGCGGTCGCGGAGCCGGCTGGGCGAGCTCCGACGTAGCCACACCCGTTACGAATCCCGGATCGAGATTGAACGCCTCGGCGCTGCGCTGCGCCCATTCGAGACGATCGACATAGTCGGGGCCGGCGCAATGGAACGCGCCGGTCAGCTCGGACGACGCGAGTTCATCGATCGCGTTCGCCATGTCCTCGGCCAACGTCGGGCTACCGAATTGGTCTACCGGGACGCGCATGGGCTTTCCTTCGAGGCCGAGCTGGTACACCGCCATCACGAAGTTCTTCCCCCCGGGTTGCCAGCCGTAGAGATTACAAGAGCGCACGATCGCGTGGTCTTCCACCGTGCCGGCTACGATCTCCTCGGCAGCAACCTTGTGACGACCGTAGACGTTGAGCGGCGCGAAGGCTTCATCAATGCGATGCGGCCCTGACGTCCCGTCAAAGACGTAGTCCGTGGAAACGAAGATATAGCGGACACCGGCTTTCTTGCAGGCCTCAGCGACGTTGCGCGTGCCTTCGACGTTGACGGCTTCAGACAGCTCTGGATTCTGCTCGCAACCATCGACGTGCGTGTAGGCCGCCGTGTGCACGACGACGTCGGCGCCCGACTGCGACACGACGGCGTTCGTTTGCGCCGCATCGGTGATGTCGCAACCGATCAAGCCCTGGCGCGAGGCTGCATTCGCGTTGCCCGTTCCCACCGCGCGTGGCCCGAAGTAGTCGAGCAAGTAGCCACCCACGAGCCCTGAAGCTCCTACGATGAGTATCTTTCGCGAATCCGCCATTACAATCTCCTGCTGTTGCGTTCGACCCCGTTCGTACCGAGAAAAACGTCCTAACACTCTAGCAATTCAGGCGCTGTTTTGCCGGAAATATTGGCAATCAGGTCGGGAACAGCACGCCGGGGGCCAGCTTGCCTCGCGGGTCGAGCGCTCTTTTTACCGCACGCATCTCGTCTATGCCCGCGTCGGCATAGAGGCGACGTAGGAGAGTCTGCTTGACCGGGTTGCGTCCCACGCCGTGCTCCGACATCGGACTGCCTCCGAGCGTGATGGCTGTTTCGCCCATTTCCATCAGCACTTCGCGAGCCGATGCGTACTCGCTACCGCTTCGCGGCAGCAGATTGGGATGCACGTTGCCGTCGGAGATATGCCCCCAAATCGCGAGGTCCAATTGGCGCTCGTCGGCCAGTCGCCGGTACGCTTCGAGCGATTGCGCCAATGCATCGAACGGAACGATCACGTCGGCGGCGCACTTGCTGATCGCCGCATCGACTTCACGCTGAGCACGTTTGATACGCCGATTTACGGCCTCAGGAACGGCCTCGCGCAACGCGAAAAGCGCGCGCCGTCGCTTGTCGTCGCCGGGCAGCGCATGCACCGAATCATCGATCGCACCGTGCGCCGCGAGTATTGCCACCAGCGCGGCGAACGGACCGGTTTCACCGTCGAGCGCCGCGGCCAATGCTTGCTCGGCCTGCGCGCGCGTCATGTCGGGGTCTACCTCGACCTGATAGAGCAATGACGCACCTGCGCTGCGGTCCAGAGCGAACCCGAGTCGGTCACCGTGCCCATCCTGCCTGAGAAGCTCCAGGCAACGCGCGTCCATATACTCAATCGCCGCAACCGCGACATCTCCGTTCTCGGACGCGTTGCGTAGCGCCGCGACGAGCGCGACGGCAGCGGTGTCGTCGCGTAGCGGGACCAGACCGACGAGCCATCCAGGTCGCTGCGACTGCAGAGCGAACTCGACATCGACGATCGCACCGAGCGTTCCTTCGGATCCGATGAACAGGTCGATCGGATCCATCCCGGGCTCCACGAAGTAGCCGGCGGAACACTTCGGTACCCGGGGCATCGTGTAGCTAGGCAGCGGAACACGCACGACACTGCCATCGGTATGCTCGACCTCGAAGTACCCGTCTGCCGCTGCGCGCGCAGAGCCGCGCCGAAGATCCAGCACGTCGCCGTTCGCCAGTACGACGGTCATCGCACGCACCCAGTTGCGCGTCGTTCCGTACTTGAAGGTCGCGGCGCCCGCGGCGTTGGTGCTGACCGTTCCGCCGGCAGTCGCGCCATCGAAGGTAGGAGCCGGCGGGTAATAGAGCCCACGCTCGATCAATGCCTCATCCAACACGGCAATCGGACAGCCGGCCTGTACACGCACGGAATCCACCGTCCATGAGTCGATCGCGTCGAGCTTGGATGTCGATAAGACGACTCCGCCCCGCGGGGTCGCGCCGCCCGTCAGCGACGATTGTACTCCGACCGGCAAAACGATCTCCGACCTACGCATGACATCGGCGACGTCGGCCTCGCTCTCCGGGAAACAGACCTCCACACACGAACCGCCTTGATAGTGCGCAGCATCGTCGAGATAGGGCGCCACGTCAGCCGACGCGGCGAGGCGCGTGTACGCGCCCGGCGCGGACCGGGGCGCGCGACAACGCAGGCGGTGCCCCACGTCGCTCATGCCGACTCCAGAGTGATGTTGCCTGCGTCCTTCACCCACACCGCACGCGTCGCGCCCGGGTCGCCCGCCTCTTGGCGAATCCACCGGGATGCGGTGTCGATGTCCGCAAAGATTCGCGCCCCGAGAACCTGCTCGAGCGAAGCGTCGAGATTCGGACTCAAGATCGCCAGGCGGATGCGGCGCCGATCGGTCAGTGCACGCAGTCGCACCGCCTTGTGATCGCCCAGTCGGTAGCCGCGTTGGCGTACGATCGCTCTAGCGCTCTCGTAGTCCTGTGCGGCACGCAGCAAATCGAGGAAATGCCCGATCCCGACCCCGTTCGTACAAGCGGCGTCGACCAGCAAGATACCGCCGTCGGCGAGCGCCGCCTCGGTGTTCTTGATGCCTTTGTCGGCCTGATACAGGTCACGATCGAGTGGAGCGTGCACGGTAGCGATGATGACGTCGGCCGGGGCGGAGATCGAATGTGCGAAGACCTCTCGCACCGTGGGAAGCGCCGCCGCGAGCGCATCGAGCGGCGCACCAGCCCATGCTGCGGCTGCTTCGCCATCGACGACAAGTTGGTTGAGACACCATAGCTCGGCACCGGAGTGAACCAGCGCCGTGACGGCGGCTACGATCCCCTCGTGCACGGGATTTCCGTCAAGCACGAGTCCGCCGGCACGCGTGTCCATCGCATGCGCATGGTTTGCTTGGATGGAAGCGCGAGCCATCACGCCGACGGTGAGCGTCTTGTGTGCACCGGTAACACCGGCGAAGTAGTGCGGCTCCGTACTGCCGCACGCAATGTACAGGCCGCCCTGCCCCATCCATTCATGGAACAGGTAGTCGCCGATCGTCGTCTGTTGTTGTGCATCGTCGGCGTCGTTCCAAGCAACACTTTCGAATCGATCGGCGAGTGTGCCAGCTCCCGTTCCAGTATCCGTACCTAGAACGCGCGCTTCGTGGCGCTTTCGCTCGGAAGCGTCATCGACGTGCGTGCCCGAGGCGACGAGAAGTCGGAACCGGAGTCCCGCTTTCGATGGGAGCTTCGCGTCGAGCAGCGAAAAAACAGCCGTCAGGAAAGAATGTGAATCGGTCGGTCGGTGCGCATCGTTGACGACCAAGGTGATCGGCACGGCCGTGCCGGCGTGGCGCTCGAACGCAGCGACAAGACCGGCACGTTCGAGGAGTTCCGCCATCGCAACCGGAGTTACGACGACAGCCGACGTGGGAGGCGTCGGCGAAACGGCCTCCAAATCGAAGTCGGCCAGAGATGCGTTCCAATCGTGAGGGCTTGCCATCTTACTGCGTTGATTCGGCGACACTCGGCGTCACTCGGCGAGATCGCGACAACACAGACTATAGCAGTCGCACCGACTCGGCCACGCGCGACGGAATCAGGGCGCGTCGTCCGCCAGCCGGCGCAGTGCCAGCACCGCGATCGTGTAGGTTGCAAGGCCGAGAAGGAGAACGATCCGGAATCCGAAAATCATCGACAGAATCGTCGTACCTACCGAGCCAATGACCGAGAAGAACCCATTGATCGCCCAGGACCAAGCGATGTATTGCTCGGGCGCGGGCGACAGGCGTGTCAATGTCGCAAGACCCATCGGCATGAAGCCGCCCAGACACAATCCGAGCGGCGTCAGGGCCAGCACGGCGATGGCGATACGAGCGCTGAGCGGCAAAATGATCAGGCGGTCGATCACAATCGGTCCGAGCGCGAGATAGGCAACCGTCAGCACAGCCAGCGCGCCGAGCAGAACCAGCGCTGCCGTACGCGCACGGTCCACGAAGCGCTCGGCCATGAAGCTCCCAATGCCCGAGGCAACCAGGATCGTGGCAAGCGTGACGGTCAACGAGTAAGTCGGGTAGCCCAGAAATAGCGCGAGTTGCTGGATGAGGCTGACCTCGAACAGCATGAACCCGAAACCGAGGCACGCGAAGTACAGTAGCGATGTAGACTTGCGTTGAAACTCGCCCCACTGATCGTGAATCGCAATGAAGGGCGCGATCAAGAGCAACGCCGCCAAGATTGCTGCGAGCACAATGATCATCGTCAGCGTTCGCTCACCGACCGCATGCTCATAGTCGATCGCGTGAGCGCCGCGGCGCTCTTTTCCCGTCCACACGTCGCTGAATCGAACGAAGTGCCAGAAGAACGGGTGGTCGTCGGTGGCCGCCGTCACGTCGTATGCGTACTGATCCAACCAGACGGGCAGCTCGTCATCGGCGAGATGAATTGCCGCTTCGACAGGATGGCGACGCAATGTGTCGACATCGGCGTGTTCATGCCCTGGCACGTGACGCGTAATCCCGTTGGGTATGGCAGCCACTTGCGCGTCGAAGTCGGCGATCTGTCGTTCGGTGAATGGTTCGGCACGCAGCAGAATCGTGGACAACGTCAGCGCCGACTTGTCCGTCGAGTGAATGACGTGGCGCTCGAAATCGGTGATTCCGATCTCCGCCAACGCCGTGCGTGCGGTGACCATGTAGCGCGCGGTACGGTTCGGCTTGGAGTCGTAATCGACCTCACCGAATTGCATACAGACAATGCCGCCCGGCGTGAGATGTTCGATCGCCGTCTTCACCATCTCTTTGGTGTACAGATAGCTCTCGGACAGGACGAAGGCGGCCGATGTCGCTGCGTTCATTGCCGAATAGGTATCGGGTGCGACGAAGAAGATGATGTCGTAGCTTTCGCTGTCACGCTCCAGATACGAACGCCCTTCGTCATTGATCACGCGCACGTTGGGATGACCGGCAAGATTCCCGGTGTACTCGTTGAAGTGGTCGGTCAGTAACGCGACGGTCGCCGGATTGAGTTCCACGCCCTTGATGTCGGACGCTCCAAAGTACGTGGATGCGAGGATCTCGTGGCCGCCGGCCGATCCGATGATCAGAATCTTCGGGTCAGCCTTGGCGACTCGGAACGGCAGCGCCCTCGCTTCCACATCGAAACGCTCGAGCCCCTTATTGGTACCGTCCCACTGATGCAGCGTGGAGCCGATCAGTCCGTCATGCGCGATGATGCGGCGCTTGTCTCCGAAGTACCCTCCACTTTCGAGCACGTCGATGCGGAAAACCGCGTTCCATTCGGTATGCAGCACCGAATCGCGTTCGAAGTTCTCGGCACCCATCGTCTTCAGCCCATCTACGGCGGGATCCGGTAGTGACGTCGCCACCATCGCCAAACCGAAGAGCGCAACCGCACCGCCAACGGCCATTGTGCGCACCGCGCCGGTTGCTGCACGTCGCACTGCAGCCGCGCAGAACGCGGCGCCGCAAATCATGACACAGCCGGGGGGCGACAATAGATTCATCAGCGGAACGGCCATCGCGCAGCCAATCGCCGCGCCGATCAGGTCAACCGCGTACAAACGGTTCACGTTCTTACCGGCGCGCCCGAACACGCTCGAGAAGATCAGTCCGACGAAGAAGTATGGGGCAAAAACGGCGAGGCAGACCGTCGCCAAGCGAATGAGTGACGCCGGCGTGTACAGGAAAGTGAGCGTATCGAGACGAATTCCAGCGACCGCGACGTAGCCGATTCCCGTCGTCACGCCCGCCATCAACGCGCACAGCGGCACCAATCGACGAAGCGGCGTCTCGCGAATCCCGCGAAACAGAGTGACGGCCACCCCACCCGCGCCAAGCCCGAGCAATGCGATGCCGATGATCAGATAGGTGTAGAAATAGAAGAGCTTGAACGAAAAGACGCGGGTATAGCAGACCTCGAGCAACAGCGCCGCCGCAGCGACGACGAAGATCTCGATGTAATAGCGAGTCGGTGAATCGGTGGATTCCGCCTGTCGCATCTCCGTGCTGGTATCGGTCATCTTCTCGGCGCAGCAGTCCCTGCCCGGCGTCGCGGCGCTGCGCCGTCATCCGAGATGGTCAGGTGGTCGTGGAATCCCCAGCTTACTACCCGTTGCTCGGGTTTCCAATACGAGTACCCGCCAAGGTGAACAGAATTGAGAACGGAATCGCGAGTCGTCACGCCACAGGTGAGCGCTGCGGCGTCGGCTAGGCTAAACTGTACCGCACCCGAACGGGCCGGGCCTCGTCTTTTCCCAGTTGCCCTTGCCGGGTTTCCCGGTTGCCCAGTTGCGATTGCCAGTGAACAATCCTTCCACATCTCAGCGCCTAGACCTCATGATCGTATTGGGCGCCGTGTTGGCCGTACTCGCCGTCGACCCCCGCGGCGACTTCCCACTCAGCGACGACTGGTCCTACGCGCACACGGCGCGCACGCTGTGCGAGACCGGCCGAATCGAATTCCTACCTTGGACGGGGGCCAGCGTTCTTTTTCAGGCGGCGTATGGAGCTGTGCTGTGTACGTTGGTCGGCTTCTCGTTCACCGTCCTGCGACTATCCACCATCGTTTTGGCCATCGTTGGCGCCCTGTCGTTCGGACGCCTACTCACAGCACTCGACGTCGGCCCCAAGCGCACGCGGCTGGCCGTTGCGGCGTTCGCGCTCAATCCTCTGTACTTCAGTCAGAGCTTCACGTTCATGACCGATGTGCCGTTCACCGCGTTCGCGCTGGCAGCCGCTGCTGCCTACGCCCACGTTCTCAAGGGAAAGGAATCGGAGCCGGGACAACGATCGCCGTACGTCTCGCTACTCGGAGCGTCCGTTCTGGCATCGGCAGCCATCCTGATTCGACAGCACGGCGCATTCGTGGTCGCGGCGGCGGCTTTCGCGACGTTGTTCATGCACCACGCAACCTGGAGAAAGCGCGCGGCCTTATTCACGACTGCGAGCGTCGTTCCCGCAATCGTGTTTGTCGCGTTCCACTATTGGCTGTTCACCGCTCAAGGCGCACCAGCCGGCCTGCAGAACAAGGTGAGCGAAACGTCGGTTGCCCTGGGCCTCGCAACCTTCGACCACGCGTTTCGCGCCGCCGTAACCTTGGCGTTCGCGGCGCTTCCCATCGTGGCGCTCAGCGATGGACGGCTGCTCGGCCGGCACCGACGGGCCTTTATCACCTTTGCGACGGTCCTGGGCATCGGTGCCGTGCTTGCGTACGTGAACGACGGCTCGGCGATGTTCTATCTACCGAACGTTCAGTTCGACTTCGGACTCGGGGCGCAGACACTACGCGACACGCTGTTCCTCGGCCTCGATCCTCGAGTCACGCTCGGCGCAACGCTAGCGCTGCCTCTCACACTGACGAGCCTGCTGGCCGCCGCGGCTTACGGCGCCTACGTTTGGAGGCTCCCGCACACTATCGAAACGCCTGTCCAGGCGTTTGTAGTGTTCACGGCCGTCGGAATGTTTCTCGGCAGCCTTTTGCACGGCGGATTCTACTTCGATCGCTATCTCATTCCTGTGCTCCCATTTGCGATCGCCGCATTTCTGGTCGCGCTTCCTCGCGCAGACACCCTGCCCTCGCGCGCTCTCGCGGCCGTCGTCGTGCTATCGATCTACGCGCTGGCCGGGACGCACGACTATATGTCGCTCAACAGAACACGCTTCGACCTCATCGCGAGTCTCGAGCAACGAGGGATCGGTGCAGACCGGATCGACGGTGGATTTGAGTACAACGCGTGGCACAGCGCGGCGACATCCGGAACCTGGCCCACCAAAGAAAGCGCACGACGAGGACAGGACACAACGGCCAAGAGTTGGTGGTGGGTCACCGACGACGAGTACATCGTCGCAACAAGCCGGCTCGATGGATACGCCGTCGCCCAGACGCACACTTACTCGACCTGGCTCACGCGCGGACCGGGCGAAGTGTTGCTGCTCGAACGCGAATAGTAGCCATGACGACGGCTACGCCCCCGTAAGACATCGGCGCCGGCCACTATTCGGATCGAGCATAGCTGCCTCTCGCACCTCGCCGGCTCGGTGCTTATCAACATGCCGCGCGGAATGTGAGCGCGAGTTGGCGAGCGCGAGAGGCAAGTAGTCTCGAAGCGCGATGTGCCTAACCTGCAATTCCCGTCCGCCGAGTTGAGCGCGAGTTGGCGAGCGCGAGAGGCAACTAGTCCCGAAGCGCGACACACCTAACCTGCAATTCCCGTTCGCCGAGTTGAGCCCGAGACATCGAGCGCGAGAGGCAACTAGTCTCGAAGCGCGACACACCTAACCTGCAATTCCCGTTCGCCGAGTTGAGCCCGAGACATCGAGGGCGAGAGGCAAGTAGTCTCGAAGCGCGATATGCCTAACCTGCAATTCCCGTTCGCCGAGTTGAGCCCGAGACATCGGTGAGGGCGGATCTTGCGACGCTCCAGCGAGATTCCTGTCGGCTCGATCTTCGATGGGTGTGATCCCCGAAGGCCGCCGGGCGTGCCGGCACGACAAGTGGCGAGAGCGAGCCGCCCCAACCTCTAGAAGCAATTTCTCGAGCGTGATGCCCTGCGCATGAACTCCCGCCCATAGTCCAACTCCGCCTGATATTGATTATGCGCCCGGCAGCGCAGCGAGACATTCTCCACCGAGTGCCGACCGCCCTTGGCGAACGGAATTTCATGATGGTACTCGATGCAGCTGGTCGCCTTGCAGCGCTTTCCGTAGTCATCGACAAAGGCGCAACGACCGACATCGCGTTTCCACACTTCGCGGCGGATCGCTGAGGGTATGGCACGTGTTCGCAGGGCGCATGTCGCGGCGCTCGTTCGTGCGTCGCCGGATCGCGTGCCGGATCGCGCGCTGGATCGCGCGTGTCCGGTGACAGCGGCTTTCTTCTTCAGCGTATCGTCGAGCAGCAGTTCTATGGCGTGGCTCACGATCATCGCTGGATCCGCGCTCGGAATCCGGTGCCTGAGCAAATCCTGTAGCGACCGCAGCTTGTCGTGCGTGCATTGGTCGACCGTGATCTCGATCTTGAAACGCCGCGGGGCGAGCGCGACGACTTGTTTGCGCGCGGGCACAGGCTTGATTGCACCCGCCGCGGAACTGGACGAACCGGCGGCGGACTCAGACGCATCGATAATAGCGGCCGCCAACTCGGACGTTCCGACAGCGGGCTTGGACGCATCGGTCGCCCGCTCGGACGCAGCGCCAGCAAACTTGCGTGCACCGGCTGCCCGCCCGGACGCGGCTCCCGCTGAGTTCGACGCCCCCACCCCGGTCTGCAGACGGTCCGACCCGCACTGCTCGTCGGCGTCCAGAGCTTCGCTCACGCGCCCCGAGGCTGTCGCCATCGCATCGACGGGCGCCGTCGCTCCCGGCAACGCCCGAATCCGCGAAGGCACATCGGGCCGCGGCGCGATCTCAGCCACCAGCACATCGATCTCTCGCGAACTCTTGTGTTTGGCACGCGCGAGCAGCGCTTGGTGGTTATCGTCTGTCAAATGCTTGCCGAGCTGATTGATACCGCTCAGGTGTAGCTCGCCTGCGGCTACCATCTGGAGAATCACGGGAAAGCGCCGCGCGGTACGCGCAGCCCAGATTCGCTTGCCCGTCATCGACTCCGACATGTGAAAGCGTTGCATGCAGAACGCGAACATGGACGGGCAGGCATGCTTGGCCCACAGCTTGCGCCGGTCGATCTCGGCGATGTGCGCGAGCAGTTGCGCGGTGTTGGTCCGATCTTGCCGGACCAGGTCGCCGAAGCGTTGCAGCAGTCGTTGTTCGGAAAGGTCTGCGAGAGAACGGTTCGTTTCCATAGACGAAGAGTAACACGGGTTCTTCCGCGCACGTTCGCGCGCACTCGGCGATGTCGAACAGGATCGCTCGCAACACAAGCCCGCGCCGCGCTGCGACGCGTTCAGCATCGTTGAGTTGAAAACTTTGCGTTGATCAGAGAACACCGCTCAGACGCGAACACAAGAGGTCGAATAACCTGTCAAGAGAAACTGACATTGCGCAGAGCCTTTATTCGGATCGAGCATAGGTGCCTCTCGCACCTCGCCGGCTCGGTGCTTATCAACATGCCGCGCGGAATGTGAGCGCGAGTTGGCGAGCGCGAGAGGCAAATAGTCTCGAAGCGCGATGTGCCTAACCTGCAATTCCCGTTCGCCGAGTTGAGCCCGAGACATCGGTGAGGGCGGAGCTGGCGACGGCCGAACGAGAGGCAACTAGTCTCGAAGCGCGACGCACCTAACCTGCAATTCCCGT
>JAJCZM010000052.1 GCA_029262375.1 Deltaproteobacteria bacterium | reverse complement strand
ACACGCACGCCTGCCGAGCCGGGCAACGCTTCGAGATGGGCGCAGAGTGCCGCAGTCACCGCGAGCGGATCGGTTGCAATGGTGGGCCCGGCGATCGGCTCGATGTGGGCAACTGGCACGGCGCTCACAGATTCGCTCAGGCGCATCGATTTGGAAACCTTCGCGCCTAGCAGCCGCGGCAACCGTCCCACCGCGAATCGACACCACAAACAGGTCACTGACATTCGCGATGCACCGCCGGAGAGCTGACTGCTCCGGCCCGAGATCCACGATATCAGTCAGCGAACTGGTGCCCCCCAACCGCGCTGCAGGCGTCGTCCGTTTTTGGGCGAATACACCCAAATCTAGCTTGCCTTCAGCGCGCACGACAGCAATTGTGGGGGTATCGGGTCCGGTGCTTCGATGTCCGGGCGCGCCATTTCGATGTCTGCCGAGAAGAACAGAGCAGCAGAGAAGGCTCTCGCCGCAGCATTGCAGCGACTGCTCACACCCATCGTACGAATACTGTTGCGCTACGGGATCTCGTACAAGACGTTTTCCGACATCGCCAAGCGAGTCTTTATCGCGGTCGTACGTGAGGACTTCGCACTCCCCGGACGCAAGACGACCGTCTCGCGCGTATCGGTCGTCACAGGTCTGGCCCGCCGGGATGTCTCCCGGCTGATGTCAGAAGATTCTCCCGACGACAGCCCGATTCGGGAACGTCACAATAGGATTCGGCGCGTGACCGCGGGGTGGTCTAACGACAAGACGTTCCAACAGAAGAACGGAAAGCCTCGCACTCTCCCGCTCGAAGGCAACACAGGCTCGTTCACAGCTCTGGTGCGAACATACGGCAACGACGTGCCTGTTCGTGCCGCTCTCGACGAACTCATTCGTCTAGGTGTTGTGGACCACAGCCGAGACGACCGCGTCCGGCTCCTCGCACAGGCGTACATTCCGGCAAAGGGCGAGCTCGAGAAGATAGAAATGCTGGGATCCGATGTTGCCGATCTCGCGGCGGCGATCGATCACAACCTGCAGGCACCGCCCGAAGACGCGACATTCCAAAGAAAAGTAATCTACGACGACCTACCCGAACGGGTTATCGACCAGCTCCGATCTGCCGCAAACGAGAAAGCACAGAGTGTACTCGAACAGATGGATCGGCGGATGAGGCGCTACGACCGCAGTACCCGAGTCGCGCCGAACGGCTCCGGTCGCAAGCGACTCGTCTTGGGTGTGTACGTCCACGAAGAGGATACGCCTGATGAATGATATCTCTAGAACTCGTTGCCTGCCGAATTTCCCTCCAGCAAGGCGCGTCACCGCAACTCTTGCGGTGCTGCTCAGCGTACAACTGTTTTGGTCGTGCGGCGGCGGCAGCGTTGACGGCGGCATCTCCGGCACCGGAGTCATATTCGGCCCAATCACCGGCTTCGGGAGTGTCATTGTCAACCAGATAGAGTTCGACGTAGACGACGCCGCAATCGTTGTGAACGGTTCCGCTGCCGGCGAAGGCGATTTGCGCCTGGGGATGCTCGTCACGATTCGTGGTGAGCGCAATACCACAACCCGCACCGGAGTAGCCGAGAGCGTCGACTACGACAGCGTGCTGCGCGGTCCGATCGAAGCCGTAGACCTGGGAAACGGAACCGTCCAAGTTCTGGCTCAGCTGTCACGCACCGACCCAAAGACAGTATTCGACGGCATCACACTCGATACGGCCATGCCCGGCGACGTCGTCGAGATCAGCGGCCTTGTCGACAGCGACGGTATCCTATTGGCCACCCGCGTCGACTTTAAGCCCACATCGACAATCTTCGATGTCGAGGGAACAATATCACTGCTGGATCCGATCGCACGTACTTTCTCCATCGGCATGCTCCAGATCGACTACAGCTCGGCCGATATCGAAGACGAACCGGATGGCGGCCTGACGAACGGCCTCTTCGTCGAGGTCGAAGCCTTTAGCGCACCTACAGGCGGAGTATTGGTCGCGGTCGAGGTCGAAGTTAGCGACGACAGCTTTGGCGGGGAGGAGGGAGAGGATGCGGAAATCCGCGGATTCGTCACCGAGATCGTTTCATCCACACGCTTCGTGCTCAATGGGAATCAAAACGTCACGACTTCGCCAAGCACCATCTACATCAAGGGATCGGTCGCGGATCTCGTGGTCAACGCCGATATCGAAGTCGAGGGCACGTTCGATATGGTTGGAACACTCTCAGCGACTCAGATCGAGTTCGAATAGCGCTGGTCGAGCGCTGGACACGTCGGCGCAGCTCACGGGCCTTTCGCCTTGAGCTGCGTGGAAGTGTTCATAAGCGGCGAGCCGAACTGTGTTTGCCAACAGTTTGACGCACTACCGTCGTCGGCAACCAACTGGACGACGACCGGAAACACGAGCGGCAGGGCGGGCACTCCCAAGTTGGCGCCCTCCCCTTTCATGTGGACCTGCGATTTCTTGGCCGCGCCCGATCGTAGCTTCGCACGCGTAATTCCGTCCGGCGTGCCGTCTCGGTCGCGATACTTGTAGCCGCTACTGCCAGTCACGTTCCAGCAGGGTTTGGAATCACACAGCGACGCTGTCGGCAGTTCCGCCGCGAAGACCGGCTGCGGAGTCGGCTGTCCATCATAGACGCAAAGGCGATGACGCGAGCCCGGGTTCTCGTGCGGATCGAGGAACTCACCGATGTCGGTTGCATCACCGCGCTGGTATTTCCAACTCAGGGCGTGCTGTCCGTTCGGCTTGAGCTTCAGGGTGAACTTGCTACGACCAGGCATCGCCAACTTACAGCCGCTATGCGGAGCCGGCGCGCAGACATCAGCCGGAAGCGTAGTCGTCGTCGTGGTGACGGCGCCGTCGACGAAATGTCGCTCGACGACCGCGCCGAGGTCACCGTCCTGGCCGAAACTGTTCCATGCCACTGCGTAGGATCCGTTCGGCCCGACGGCGATCGTCGCATCATCCTGACTATCGGTCGTCGTCACGTTGACCTGGACATCGCCGCTGAGCGGCACGCCGCCGCCGTCGAAGCTGCGTAAGAACACACCGTTGCTGAGCCCACCGTCTTGACCGATGCTCTCCCAGGCGATCGTGAAACCTCCGGCGACGTCCATCGATACAGCGGCGTCGTCCTGAGAATACGAAGAGACCGTATTCACCTGAAACTCTGTTCCGACGACAGAGCCTACCGTGTTGTAGCGCTGCGCAAACACGCCGTTGGCGTTTCCATCCTGGCCGTGGCTTTCCCAAACGATGGTAAAACTGCCGGCGAGATCCGCAGCGACACTCGCTTCGTCCTGAGTTCCGGTCGTGAAAGTGTTTGCCCGAAACTCCGTTCCCTGAGGCGTTCCATCGCTGTCGAAACGTTGGCCGAAGATTCCGGCCAGGCTGCCATCCTGGTTCATGCTGGTCCAAACGATGACGAAGTTACCGAACGCGTCCATCGCGATGTCTGGATCGAGTTGGGCGCCCGTCGTGTAACTGTTGACGAGTATCTCACCGCCAAGCTTCACGCCCGCGCTCGAATAGCGCTGCACCACGACCGATGCAGCGCTACCGTCGTGGTTGAACGCTTCCCAAGCGATCGCGAAGTCGCCGGTCAGATCGACGGCCACCCGCGGATCGTCCTGCGAGTTGATGGTCGATGAATTGACGAGAAACTCTGTGCCTATGGGCGTCGCGTCGACCGCAAACCGACGAGCGAAAACTCCATCTGTGGAGCCGTCCTGCCCAAAGCTCTCCCAGACGACGATGAAATTGCCGGCCGCATCGCTCGCGACCGACGCCGAGTCTTGGGCGTCGGTGGTGTATGTATTGATCTGGAATTCGCTGCCGATCGGGTTGCCGATTACATCCAGGCGCCTGCCGACGATACCACTCGCCGATCCGTCTTGGCCGTCGCTTTCCCACACGACGACGAAGCCGCCGGCTCGCGACGCCAACTTTGGATACCCCTGCTCGCCGAGAACTGTAGAGTTGACCTGAAACTCTGAACCGCCGACGCCGACCCCCGCGTTCGCGGATTCGGCCAACGGACCCGCGCTCGCGAGAACCGACAGGAACACTGCGGGAACGATCACTGCAGAGGAGGGAAATCGACTGCGCGCGACGAAAGACCGCTTCAGGCGCAGAAAGCTGGACATTCCTACTGGCTAGCCGAACACTTCCAACAGTGCAATGCGCTTTTGCGCGTTTTTCCCCAAATCGAGTATGCGCACGCAATCACCATCGGTCCAAGGTCGGTACAAAGGACATGGAACAATCCGAGCGACGTAGCGCCTGTTCGATAGCGGTGCTAGACAGACCGTGTGGGAAGTCTAACGCTCCTGCGTCACGTCGAATCCACGTGGAGCGTCGAACACCGCTTCACGGGTGCGAGCGACGTACCGATCACGCCGGACGGCGCTGATGCGGCTCTCGCACTCGCTCCAATGATTGCCGCGCTACGCATCGATACCGCGTATGTCTCCGGCTTACTTCGTGCTCGCCAGACGCTCGATATTGTGTTGCGCGAACTAGAGAGATCCGACCTGCCCGTGATCGTCGAGCCGCGGCTCAACGAACGAGCATTCGGCACGCTCGAAGGAATGGAAAAAGGAGCTGCCGAGGAACGATTCGGCAAACAGGCACTCAGTCGCTGGCGCTCGTCTTTCGTCGAAGCGCCACCCGATGGTGAGAGCTTGCAGGAAACCGCCTCAAGGACGCAACCGGTGGTATTCGAGAACTTACTGCCGGCGGTACAGCGGGGCGAAAACGTGCTGGTTGTCGCACACGGCGACAGCCTCAAAACGATCATCATGATGCTTGAGGAACTCAGCCCCGAAACCGTACTCAGCCTCAAGCTTCAACCCGGCGAGTTCGTGTTTTACGTTGTTTCGGAGAACGGCTCGATCGAGCGCCGCCTCTCGCCACCAGTCAGTGTCAGCAGCGACTGATCGCTCAGCGCGATGAGCGGCCCCGCGTCGCAGCGATTCGCGAGTCGGCCAGCCGCAAGATTCGCGCAGCAAGACGGTCCCAAGTGCGGGCGCGCACAGCCCTGCGCGCCCGACGTGCCAGCCTCACGGCGAGATCGGGGTCGGTTCGGAGCTTTTCCACATGTTTGACAATCTTGGTCACGTTTCCCGGTGGGTGTAGCAGTGCCGCCGTCTTGTGTGGGAGTACTTCGGCAACGTCCCCGCATGCGCTGGCAACGATAGGCAGACCTGCAGCCGCGTACTCCCAAACCTTTAGCGGCGAAAAATAGAACGAGGGCAACGGTGGGTATGGAGCGATACCAACATCCATTTGCGCGAGGTACTCCGCAATGGATTCGTGCGGCACGCTTCCCGTCAGCGTCACATGCTGCTCGAGAGCATGTTCCCGACAGAAGGACTCAATGCTTTCGCGCATTGGCCCGTCGCCGACGATGAGAAGTCGATAACCATCGTATCGCGCGTGCAGTTCGCGAAACGCGTCGAGTAGAATTTCGACACCATGCCACGGCTTGAGGCTGCCGACGAAACCGAGAACGAACTGATCCACTGCCCGCTCTCGCCCCTCAACGACGTCTACAAACAAATCGGTCGATACGCCGCACGGAACAACGCGGGTTGCTCTTCGTGACGCTCCGCAATCGTGAGCGTAGTCCGTAAGAGCCACGCTGGTCGCCAGCACGAGGTCGGCCGACGAGAGGATGATGCGTTCGATCGCAGCGGCCGCCTCGACGAACTCGAGCGAGCGATATTCCCTCTGCTGGAGTGTCAACGGAGCATTGACTTCGACGAAGTAGGGAATCCCGCGACGCCGCGCAAAAGATAACGCCGCCACCGACCAGAGCGACTGCCGCTCATAGACTAGATCGACCTCACCGGCCGTGGCCTCAAGCGACGCCGTCAGGGATTGATTGAGAAGCAGGCTGTAAATTTCCGCTGCGGTCGTCGAGTCCACGTCGCTCTCACGAATCGCTTTGGCGGTCCAGGTTCGCACCTGCTCGAGAACGGAGTCGCCGGCGATATCGTAAACGGGACACGGCAAGTCGCTCACATTCCCGCCGTCGCCCCCGAGAGCGAGGTAGGCCGTCAGCTTCGCGCCCTCACCGGTCATCGCGCGCATGAGTTGGGAGGCGTGCACCGAGCTTCCTGCTGCCCCATCGAGCTTGATACCACGGTCTGCGCAGACGTAAGCTATCCGCATCCCCTTACTCCAAATAGCCGAGCGCCTGCAATTGCTGCCGTGTTCCAGAGTCTATTTCTTCACTGTTCCGATGGCTATCTTTCTGTAAATCTAACGAACCGGCGAACTCGTCGAGTCGCGCGCTCAGCGCCGCGGTGACATCTCGGCGCTCGGCGGCAACGTTCATCTTCTCGTTCGGATCCACATCGAGTTCATACAGTTCTTCAGACACGCCGCCGGCGGCGTTGCGCACGCTGCTGTCTCCCATCACAGACTTCGAGTCGGCAGCGAACTCTCGCCACATCACCTTGTCGGATAATCGCACGTCCCGCGCGCACAGATGCAGCCACACGTGCCCGTCACCATCCATGCGCACTCCTTCGATCACGCCTTCGATTTCGAGTTTCTGTCGTGCGTCACTATCGAAGAGTTCGATCTTTCGCGCCGCGAAAACCTCGGGGTCGGCCTCTCCGTGCGCGCGTACCCACGCAGTTGCCCCTGGCGCTTGCATTGCGTTGTTGCCGTTCGGACCCGTCAACTTGGTCTTCCCCGGCTCCCACTCGAGCGCACTCCCCAGGATTCGCAATACTTCCGGGCGAGCACCGTCGGTCGACAGCGGCGCGTGCAATTCACAGTCGTCATCGCCCGGTTCGATCTGGCGTACATCGGCACCGATAAACGCTTCGGATACGTAGACGCCTTCGATCTGGACTCGCGCGCCGGCAACTAGGTCGACCGGCACTCGCGCGGGATCGGGACTCAGCTCACGGTCATCGCGTGTCGTTCGGATGTACTTATATCTGCCGGTTCGCAACGCTTCGATAGTCGTATCACCGTGGCGTTCCTCGGCGAAAATCACAGCGCGGTCACCACCGCGTTCCCCACGGCCTCCCTCGATCAACGGGAGCAGAGAGCGGTCCGGGAGGACACGCTGTTGCGGCGACACGAGTTCTTCGATGGTTGATGCCACACCCACGATCTGAACCGCCTCGGACACTTTCGTACTCGCGTAGCGCGCCTTCGGAAAACGCATCAAGAGTGGCACACGCAAGAGCTCATCATACGGTCCGTATCCATGGTCGAGACGAGCGTGCTCGTAAAAGCCTTCGCCGTGGTCCGACGTCAGCACGAACAGAGTCGAATCAAGTACATCGCGAACATCTAGCAGCGCCACTAGTCTGCCAAGCGTCGCGTCGAGTTCGGCGACTTCCATCTGGTAGAGGGTTCGCAACGCCGACACGTCATCGGCAGCGAGCAGCATCCGACCGTCTCTTGTGGCATCTCGGACGAGCCACCAGCGCGGACCCGTAAGATCCCAATGCACTACACGTTCTCGAATCTCAGGCGCGACACGACGCTCATCTGATAGCGCGCGAGGGGTGTAAGGCCAGTGAGGATCGAGCATGTGGATATACGCGAAGAACGGGCCACCTTCCGAACGGCTACGCCAGTCCAACACTCGCTCGACTATCTCCGGCGCATCTCCCGCATCTTCAACGTATGTATCGAAGCCCTGCGCGAGTCCGCTATAGCGCTTCTTCAGATGAACGTTCTCCACGAACGCAGCGGTCTCGTAGCCGGCTTCGTCGAGTACCTCCGCCAGGGTGACGACGCTATCCGATAGCACATCTGCTCCGCTGGTCCGGCTGGTCGCGAACACGCCGTGCTCAGACGGATACAGGCCGGTATGCAACGACGGCACGGCGGGCTTCGTCCACGAGGACACACTGAACGCCTGCTCGAAAACGACCGACTCTCTCGCGAGTTCGTCGAGATGAGGCGTTGCTCCCGCGCCTGCACCATAAATACCCAGCGCGTCGGCTCGAAGTGTATCAACGCAGACGAGGATAATATTGGGACGACCGTCGGGCACCGCCTCAGGACCACACGATGTCAGCGGCAACCCAAGAGCAAGCGATATCGCCGCCACGAGCCGCCATCTCCGACAGATTCTGCCGTCAGCTCCCATCAGTACTCGTACCGTAGCCCCAACTGCATGTCGTGCAGGTCGAAGTTGCGACTATCCTTGCTCGACTGGCTGTCTCGATATGTGTGGCTCAACACGAAACTCAAACCATCCACTATCGCGACCGGAACCTCGAGCGTCGTCATGAACTGATCGATGTCGTCGTTACGCCGAAAATTGCTATTGCTTCCTGCCGGGCCACGCGCGGTGCTTACCGTGTAGTCGCGCTCGAGCCGCTTATAGCGAAATCGGAGATGCACTCCGACCGGCAGCGAAGAGTCGAACCCTGCCGACAGCACCAGCTCATCACGGTCGTAGTTCGCATCCTTCGCCTCTCGCTGGCCGTAGCCGGCGCTGACGCGCGGCACGAACAGAGAGTGGAATCGATAGCGAGCCTCCAAGCTCGCGAACGGCGTGAAGGAATCCCGCTCCTTCGCCCCGGTCTTGGAGCTATCCCATTCAGACTCCGCCTCCATTCGTAGCCGCCACTTCTTTCCGCGGCCGAGTTTTCTTTCCGCCATCACCGATCCGTAGTGACGTACGGCAAAGACGTCGCCGAGCAACGGATCCTCGTCGAGCCTCAGGCGTTCGGGCGTATACCGATACCGGAGACGCACCGTCGATCTATCGAAATCGTAGAACGCCTCCGGCTGGATCTCCACCCAATCGCGTGCACTGAAGTCTTCGTAGAATCGCGCTCGGACTCCGGTCGCCAATCGCGTTGGGAGAAAGCGAGACCACTGGGGCGCCCACAGCGCGCGACCGGACACGGTCGTATAGTAGGCTCCGTCTTTCTGAGGTCCATCCTCCGCCCAGCGGACGTTATCGATGTAACCGCCTTGTATCTCCGCCGAGAGGTGCCACGCTTGCTGAGACTCGTCGGCCCGCGCTGCGGGCACCGGAGCGGCGGCCGCGCATATACAGGCGACGAAAAACCATACCCGCCCGAGGCAGGGGACTCCGTTTAACAAAAAACGGTCGACGTCAGTCTTCATCGCGTCCCTCGAGGTGTCGACGTGCGCGACGGGTGATACGACCGAGCCCTCTGAAGTCGAATCCGTCCGGCAGCGAAGGACCCGCGCTGTCTGCGTGCCGAGCCAGAACGGAACACACCCCCGCCTCTAGCGCATCAGGAGTCAACTCCTGCGGCGATACGTAATCTACGAGCCCAAAGTCAGAGAAGCGGCGAGCGCGCAGCAACTGCTCTGCGCGGGGCTTCGTTCGCGGAACGATGACAGCAGGTTTCCCTTGGGCAACGACTTCGCAGGTCGTGTTGTATCCGCCCATCGACACGCTCGCGGCGCAGTAGCGCATGAAGACGACGAGATCGGGCCGGTAGTCGAACGTCGTGACGAAGTCGCTCATCGCCAGCAGTCGCTCTTTCACACTCCGTCGTGCGGAATTCGGCATATCCGGACCGAGAAAGATGACCGAACGCAAACCTTTGCGTGCCAATCGCGGGGCTACGTCCAGGTACGCCTCTATCAGCGCAATTCCGTCTTCACCTCCTCCGCAACTGACCAGGACGTAGGGCGACTCCTCCAGCCCGAACTCGCGCGCAACCGCCGCCGCGTCGATATCGGGAGCATCGCGAACGACGTACCCGCAGTAGCGCGTCTTCCGAGCAACCGCGCTGGGGAATGCATACGCCTGTACGGGGTCGAACACCGACTCGCACCCTGCAATCCATATTTCTTCGAAATACTCTCGCAGCGCATCGTACACTCCCGTCTTCTTCCACACGGGAACGATGTTCTCGGGATCGTCCAAAACGTCTCGTAGGGTGAGAATGACTTTCGTCTGCGGCCGCCGCTTCTGCAGGTAGCGCAGCGTCGGAAGCAACTCACGATCCACCCCAAGCGGTACGTTGTCGACGATGAATAGCGCAGGATCGAAAGCCCGCACCACGCCACGAATGAGCTGCTCTCTTAAGCGCTGCACACGAGCAAAGCTCACGCGCAGATGTCGACTGCAATACTCCTCCGCTCCGGATTTTCGAACCCCGGGAAGCTTGATGAAATCCACACCACGAGGCGCGTCGAATGTAGCCGCAGAATCAAGACCGGTGAGCATGAGCGCGGATGCCCCCTCGATATGGCGCGAAAGATACCCGGCTATGGTCAGGCTACGACGGAAATGCCCGAGGCCGAACGTATCGTGCGAGTAGAATAGTAGGCGCGTCTTCATCAGTCGCTCGCTCCGCGCTCAGCCTCTGCGACGAGTCGATAGACGATGTGTCGCCAATGTGGCCGCAGAGCGTAGTTGCCGGCCAAACGAAGAAACGTCGCCGCCCGATACCAATTCAGTTTCTCGACGTCGAGTTCGTGGGGATACGCTTCGAGAAACGCGTCCTGCATGGCACGTGTGCGCCTTTCATCTGCGTTCTGGACGCCGCGCAGCAAGAGGTGCACACAGAAGTTTGCAACGTCCAACTCGCGATCACCGCGACCGGCGGTATCCATGTCGAGCAGGGTGATGTGGTCGTCACCGAGCAGGACCTGTTTGTCGTAGAAATCGCGATGTAGAAGCGCAGGATGCTTCGGCGGCTCAGGGCTGGTTGATTTCAGCCATTCGGCACAGGCGGACATCCGACCGCCCAGCTCCGGATACATGTCACGAATCAGAATCGCCCAGGTCGCCAACAGGCTGCTCTCGTCCGAAGGCAGAAACGTCCTGTCGGCGACCGCGCCGTCGATGCAGTGAAGCTCACCGAGCGCTCGCGCGACCCGCCCCAGTGCCGCGTCGGCACCGGAAGTGCGAAGCACCTTCACCAGCCCCTTTCCGGGCGCCGATGCGACCAAGGTCAGCTCGAGTTCTTCGATATACGCGAGCGGTTCGGCCAATCGTACGCGCTGCGTGCGCGCCGTAAGAGCGTCATACAGTTCCTTGTGAACCCTGAACGCGTACCCAGCACCGCGCTTTTCGACACTCACCTTTCCATAGACCGTTCGCGAGTCCGCCATCGTATAGCGCAGCTGGCACCGAATTCCCGGGCGATACGCAACCACGTCAAAGGAAAGCGGCACGAACTTCCCTTCCGAAGCGTCACAGAAAGACTCGTATCCCATGCAGCGCGCCAACGTAGGTAGCCGGTAGTCCCCCGGAAACACCTGCAGCAGTATGTCTGGTGCCACAAACTCGACCTGGCAGGCAGGGCAGCGTCCGCGCGGCTCACTGGCACAGCGGTGTTGACCGGCATGGGCCAACACGCGGCTCGCACACTCCTCGTCGACAATGAACGCCGTTACCGCGGGGGAATAGACGAGCCCCGACTCGGTGGAGGTCCCATAGTGCGCATTAAAGTATCGACCGGGCTTCACCCACGTCGACCGCAGTTCGAGGGCAGGCGGCGGATCGGCCTTGAAAACTCCGAGCGTGGCCACGTGTGCTCGCATTCGCTCGGTGTCGAGAAGCATCCGCGCGGTTGCCGGGTTGAATGCCATCGCCTAGCTACCCGACCTGCGCGGCCGCGGAGTTCCCTTACTGCGTCGAACGGTTTCAATCATGGAGAGAACGCGATCGGCATTACGGTTCCATGTATAGCGCCGACACAGCAGCGCTCGCGCCTCGCGTGTGATCCGATCCGCGAGCGCCGGACTGCTCTTCACGGTTTCGATCGACTCGACAATCTCTCGAACAACACCGGGTCGATGAAGCAGGGCCGTCTTGCGATGGCGAAGCACTTCACCGATCTGACCGACATCGCTGGCCACGATGGGAATACCGGCGGCCATGTACTCGTAGATCTTCAACGGAGAGAAGTAGAAACGCGGGTCCCGCGGGTACGGAGCCACCGCTACGTCCATTTGAGCCAGATAGGATGCAACCTCGTCGCGGTCGACGGCACCCGTGAACGTTACCGTGTCCAAGCAGCCCGCGTCCGCGAACGTTCGCGCGAGCGATCGTCTGAGCGGACCGTCGCCTACGATGAGAAGCCTGTACGAATCCGATCGGCGACGCAGGGATACGTAGGCGCGGGCCAATCTGTCGATGCCGTGCCAAGGTTTGAGCGTACCCAGAAATCCGATAACGAAGTCGCGATTGTGTTTCTCGCGACGTCGAACCGAAGGCGCAATCGGTGCGAACCGGCGCGGATCGGCGGCATTGGGCACGACGTGGACCGACGGCCGATGCGCACCGCGCGCAACGACATGGTCAACGAGAGCGCCGGCCGGGACGAAGATGCGATCCGCACTGCGTAACACATAGCTCTCGAAACTCTCGGCTAGCGCACGGTTCTCGAGGCGCCTATAGCGCATTTGCTCTTCGACTAGCGGCGCGTTCACTTCGAGGACGAACGGCACACCGATGGAGCGGGCAAAACCGGCCGCCGCGTGGCTCCATAGTGAATACCTCTCGTAGATCGCGTCGATGCCCCAATCCCGATCGAGTCGTTCGAGTGCCTTCAGCAACGCTTGGTTGAGAATGACTCCACTCGCTTCCGTTGCGCGAGCTCTCTGCACCTGCGTACGTGCGCCGTCGAGAACGAGTTGCCGTGCCTGCCTACCAAACCGCTGCGCAGACACGTCGACCGTCGGTGCCGGCAACGAATCTGGCTCGAGCCCCGGCTGCACGCGCGCCGCGACAATGTGCAGATCGGCCCCGCGTTCGCGCAGCGCATACGTCATCTCGGCGATATGCGTAGATGCGCCCTTGTCGCCGCCGATCGGCACGCCCCTATCCCCACAGACGTACGCGATATGCGTTCGACGCTTACCCACCGGCAACTCCCGCGGCAGGCGGTGCATCCGCGAGTATCAGATCGCGCACGACGGATGCGTTCTTGTAGAGATCGAATTTTTCGGCGGCTAGCCGTCGCCCATGCAGGCCCATCTCGGCGGCTCGCTCGGGGTGGGCGAGCAGGGTGGCAAGTGCACTCGCAAGAGCCGAGGCATCGCCAGGCTCGACCAGCAGTCCGTTGCAGTCATGTTCGACAATTTCGGGCACGCCGGACACGCGCGTCGACACCAATGCACGTCCCACCGCCATCGCCTCCAACAACACGGTAGGCAAGGCATCAACATTTCCATCGCCGCCGACTACACACGGCAAGGTCACAATCGCAGCTTCACGGAGCCGCAGCGCTACCTGTTCGGTCGTCAGCGATCCACGGAGCGTGACAACGTCCGATAGGTGAAGGTTCGCTATCTGGCGAGAGAGCACACCTTCGAGTTCTCCCCCACCGACGATCTCGCAACGAAATGTCGAGCCAGCGTCTCGCAGGATGCGACACGCGTCGATCAAGACATCGAAGCCCTTCTTCTCAACCAGCCTACCGACGCCCAACAACAATGGCGGATCACTCGCCGCCGACAGATCCGAGTGGAACCGCGACAGCTCCACGCCGTTGTAGATGCGTAGGACCTTCTTCGCCGTCTCGGGATCATCCGCGAGTACGGCTTCCAAATGACGCAGATTGTAGTCCGTTACCGTCGCTACGAATTTCGCATGCCGGATCTTCCAACGCAGTACGTCGAGATCGACGTCCGAGTGATAGATGTCTTTGGCGTGTGCCGTAATGCTGTACGTGATACCGGCGAGAGCCGCCGCAAGCAGGGCTACGTGGCCGGATCGCGACGCGAAGTGCGCATGAAAATGATCGACACGTGAAGCAAGGCCGAGGCGCGCAAGCCCCAGCGCCAGACGAACGTACTTCCGAGGCAAATATAGCTCGCGCTCACTGCGGTCGACCTCGAACCTACGAGCCAGCCAGCGGCGCGCCGCGGCTACATAGTGCTCGTCGGCCTCGACGTCTTCGACATAGTGAATGGGAGCTTGAAGACGGTCCAGAATTCCGTGTGTAACCGACTCGGCGGGATGGTGCAGCGCGAAGATCGACACCGGTTGTTCGAACGACTCCAGCGCGAGGACCTCGTTGATAACGAACGTTTCAGATACGCGCGGGAACACCTTCAGCACGTACCCGACCCGCCTTGTACCACCACCGCTCACCGTGGCGTTTGACTTCAGAAATCTTTGCTCCATGGCCTTCTACGTCCGCACGCTCCGTTCACTCACCCGCGACGACGAGACGACAGCGCCGTTCGACACAACGCGCAATAAACTCATCGCGGCAAAGATCCATCTGGATACACACTTGTTTGTCGTGCGGTCGGCACGCTTTCTTGAGGAACCTGCGTAGATCGTCGCGATGCCACGAATTGACGGCCACCTGCGCCCCGCCCTGCTCGCACGAACAGCAGCCGATCTTGTCTACGACGACACAGTGGTCGTCCTCGGCACACCAGAAGAAGTCATAAGGAATGACCGCCGGCCTAGATGACACGGTCTCTTCGTGGAAGGTGAACATCGCGACGCCGACCAGTGCCGCACTGCACATCATCGCGACGACGATCCCGACCATGTGAGGAGTCATGATCCGCGCTTCGCCGGTGGACTTACCCATGGCCACCCTCCGCCGACGCGGTCAGTTCGGGCACCACCGACACGTCGGCTGCAAGCTGTAACTGATAGACCTCGCGATACCACCCGGGGCGCGCCATCAGTTCGTCGTGTGTGCCCATCTGTGAAACAACGCCGTCCTCGAGCACGACAATGAGGTCGCTCTCTCGCAGTTCGGCGAGGCGATGCCCCACGCGCAACGTCGTCACCCCTGACGCGACACGGGCCAACGTTCGGCCGAGGCGCGCCGCGGAACTAGCGTCGAGCGCTGCTGTAGGCTCATCGAGAATGAGAATCGAAGGATTCTTCACCATCGCGCGGGCAATCGAGATTTTCTGTCGTTGCCCGCCCGAGAGCGTGTCGCCGCGCTCGCCGATGACAGTCTCGTAACCGGCCGGAAGAGAGTCGACGAACTCGTGAACGTCGGCCAGTACTGCCGCGGCTCTTATCTCGTCATCGGTGGCATCGGGCTTTCCGTAAGCGATGTTCTCGGCGATCGTCCCGGAGAACAGCAACGGCTGCTGCATCACCATGCCGATCTGCTCTCGTAGGCCATCTAGCGTGCAACGATTGATCTTCTCTCCATCGATGGTGATCGTACCTTCGTCGGGATCGAACAGTCGCGGTAGCATCGCGCACAACGTCGATTTCCCCGCACCATTCGGCCCAACTACCGCCACGGTCTTCCCAGGCGTCAGCGTAAAATTCACGTCGCGCAATACGTCTTGCCCACGGCGATATGCGAACGTCACATGCTTGAAGGTAACCCGCCCTTTGAATCGTGGCGGTTCGATCGCGTCGCGGCGCACTTTGATGCGCTCATCTGCGCGCAGAACAGAGAAGACGCGCTCGGCACACGCAGTCGCTTTCGCGATCCTGCCGGTAACGCGCGATATGCGCCTAAGCGGTCGATACATTCCGCCGAGATAGGCCGTAAATACGAGTAAATCGCCGGGAGTCAGAATGCCGGACAAGACTCGCCCCACTCCGAACCAGAGCACAGTGCCGGTACCTAGGGCGATAATGAACTCCGACACTCGCTCGAGCTGTGCCTCGAGCTTCACGGTTCTCAGTCCTTGCCGCAGATTGCTGCGATTAGAGCCGGCGAACTTGTCGTCCTCGAACTCCTCACGACCAAACACCTGGATCACCGCGATCGATTGCAGCATCTCGCCAACGAGAGAGGCCATGCGCCCTTCGCGTTTCCGCTGCTTGCGAACCGCACCTCTGAGGTCATGCGAGATGCGAAACACGGCCACTGCCAGCAACGGCAGGACCGCAAGGCTGATCATCGTGAGTCGCCAGTCCATGTAGAACATGACAGCCACCATCGTCAGCAAGACGAGACCATCGGTTGCAAGGATCACGACAGCGTCCACGATCATATCGCGCAACATGTTCGCATCGCCGGTCGTTCGCAGCATCAAGTCGCCGATGTGTTGGCGACGATGATACGACAGAGACAAGCGCTGAAGATGCGCGAAAAGGCGCCGCCGCAGTGTGAACGTAACGCGCTGTCCCGCACCGGCAACCAGATATCGTTGTGTGTATGTGAACGCGCCCCAGAGCAGACTGATTGCGAGCAATAACGCGCACGAGATAGTGACAACGCCCATCGCGCCGTAGCCTTTGAGCACGGCAAATGGGAAGACCCATTTGACTCGCCCGTCGGGTAGCAACGCATAGTCGAACACCATCTTGATCGGCCATGGGCGAGCCACGACCATGGACACCGCACCCAAACTGCAAGCGAAGGCGATGAGAAGTTCTCGTCGAACGGGCTCTAGGAACGGACGCAGTTCCATGGCAGCGATCTTGAGTCGCTGCCATGGAATACGCCGGAACAGAGGGTTGACGGCGACCTTCATCCGCCACTACCGCCCGCAATGCTACGACACACCCTCATTACATTGTTTGCCGTCACTCGGAGGGTCGCATTGACCGACCGTGGGCTCAGTCGCCCTGTTGCTTGCGGTTGATCACCGGAAGGTTCGTCATCGACGTCGGAGGCGCAGAGAGTTCATCCACCAAGTAGGCTCCGCACATGATTCGCTTTGACGTGCTGAGAATTCGCGCAGAACCTCCCCGCACGTTGAGCGGGAGGCCTCCGATCACATCGTCCTCAGAAAACCCCACCGTCCCGCCCGTCGCGATCGTCGCAGTCCCGCCGACGGCAATCGCCTGCGCACCATCGCCGACCCCACTGCTGACGTCGTTGAGTGGTCCAACACCGAGACTGTCGAACACTTCGACCGCAACAGTGACCGATTTGTCCTTCTCGAGATTCGTACAGATGAACAGCGTTTCAATATCGTTGTTCTTCGTGGCACCAGGAACCAGATAAATGACCCGCGTACTCGAGCCCGGACTGATCGACGTGACCGGGCTGTCAACGACGCCCGCGATAGCCGGGGCCGTCGAGCCCAAAGTGACAACAAAAATGGCGACGATGTACTGCACGCATGTTCTCATGCGATCCTCCTTTCAGCGTCGCTTCGGACTATAATCCGCTCCAAGCGACGGTCTGCGAAGCTTGAGGCCATCCTCGCTCGATCCACCGTGACGGAACCGACAAGTCTTGCCTCCAGCATGTTTCATTTTTGGGCGTTTTTGCCCACATCTTGACTTGTGTGCGTTTTAGCCCAAAAATAAACATGACACAAGAGCGTATTTCGAACGTCTGGTCCACGTTCCGTTCGGTTGTAGCTTCACTCGCGAACGGCGATGAAAGCTGAGGAGGCAACATAGTCAGATGAGACTAGTTAGTGCGGCATGCACCGCTTCAATCGTCTTCGCGTTGTCAGTACCGGCCTACGCCGGTCCGACCGACACCGCGCTGCCCACATTTTCCGATGGAAAGCCCGCACTGCACGTCTACACGGCCGTCGGCGTCATCAAGAACAACGGCTTCGAGACGGTGTGCGTCTGCTCGAATCTTGGCGGCGAGATCGCCAATATCGCGCTGGAAGTATTCGACAAGACGGGGGCGCCCATCACATCGGTCGGCGCGGATGAGGGGGTGGCGTTGAGCGTGGCGGTGGGCGCAACCACCACGTTCGCGACCGGCGCAACGGCCGCAGTCACCGAAGACGTGCAACTAGTGGGACTTCCGAACATCGCGAACGGGTCCGCACGAATCGTTGCCTCGATCAGAGATGTATCGTGTACGGCTTGGATACTCGACGAAGTCCACAGCGTTGCGGATCCCTCGGTAACAACCTCCCCACCGCCCGCCGGATTCAACCTACCGCTCGTCTACGTTCCGTAGTTCCGATGCTGCATCGTCAAACCAGCGAGGCGTTCGGGCGCCGCATACAGCGGATATGGGCCGCCACATCCGCACTACTAATGTTCGCAGGACCAGCCGCCGCCGGCCCGCTCGACAGCGCCCTGCCGTCGTTCAGCGATGGAAGCAGCGCATTGCGAATCGGACTCCTACCAACGGTCATCAAGAACAACGGTATCGAGACAATGGTCATATGTACCAACGTCGGTAGCTCGCCCGCGAACATCGGCGTCGAGATATTCTCCAAAACGGGGACGCTCTCCAATTCCGTTTCCGACAACAACGGCAGCGCACTGAACGTGCCCGTCGGTGCCACCGTAACGATCGCCACGAGCGGCATCGCAGGCTTTACCGAGGACGAACGGATCCGCTTCTTGCCCCAAATTCGCAACGGGTCGGGCCGTATCGTTGCGACCACACGAGAGTTTCTGTGTGTCGCCATAGCAGTGGACGAATTTCACATCGTTGAGGATCCGGCGATCTCCATGAACGCACCGCCAACCCTTCTTCCGCTACCCGTATGGATGTGCGGAAACGCGAACGTAGAGCCTCTTGAAGAGTGCGATGATGCCAACAGATCCTGGGTCGCCGGCGAACGCTGTCGAACCGACTGTTCCCGCGTGGCGTGCGCAGACCCCGACGATTCCGGTGTAACCGTGGCGTCGGATGCATTGTTCGCACTGCGGTCATCGGTCGACTTGGCCGACTGTGCAACATGCATATGCGACGTGGACCGAAGCGGAACCGTCACCGCAGTAGACGCGCTCCGCATCCTACGGTTCAGCATCGGAACGGCCACAGTCGAGTGTGCACGCTGTAGCTAGCGCGCGAAATCACCAGCCCACGTCCTGCTCTCCCGGGACTGCCGCAACGGCAGTAAACGAATTAGCACCGCAACAGGACAAGGCTGCGATTGAGCTTAGCCCCGGCGCCGATTACTGGGATTTTGGAAGTCACACATCCCAGCCAACGAAATCACACGGTCACCGTCTGTGATATAATCTGGTTGAGAGGTCGCCGCCGCTTCCTTCTCCAGAGACTGGTTTCCGCACTGCACGTTCCGCGCTCGCGTGCTCACAATGCGTGTTTTCTTCACGACGATCGACCACGTGCGGAACTGATCTTCGACGTCGAGCAGCGGTTTGACCACACGCACGCCTGCCGAGCCGGGCAACGCTTCGAGATGGGCGCAGAGTGCCGCAGTCACCGCGAGCGGATCGGTTGCAATGGTGGGCCCGGCGATCGGCTCGATGTGGGCAACTGGCACGGCGCTCA
>JAJCZM010000051.1 GCA_029262375.1 Deltaproteobacteria bacterium | reverse complement strand
GATGTCGGCTCGTCATATCCTGGGGCTGGAGCAGGTCCCAAGGGTTCGGCTGTTCGCCGATTAAAATGGCACGCGAGCTGGGTTCAGAACGTCGTGAGACAGTTCGGTCCCTATCCTCTGTGGGCGCAGGATACTTGAAGGGATCTGTCCTTAGTACGAGAGGACCGGGATGGACGCACCTCTGGTGTTCCGGTTGTCACGCCAGTGGCATTGCCGGGTAGCTACGTGCGGAAGGGATAACCGCTGAAAGCATATAAGCGGGAAGCCCCCCCTGAGATAAGGTATCCCTGGGCATTTATGCCCCTGTAGGCCCCTTCTAGACTAGGAGGTTGATAGGCTGGGTGTGGAAGTGCAGTGATGCATGGAGCTAACCAGTACTAATAGGCCGTGAGGCTTGATCTTCGCTATTGTTGAGCATCTTCGAGAATGTGCGCAAATACGCACTCGATCACTCTATTGCAGTTGTCATGATTTGCTTCGTCGACGACCGGATCGTCCGTTTGGGCGATGTCGGAATCCGACGGAGCTACCAGTTCCGGTGGCGATAGCGGAGGGGTTCCACCCGTTCCCATCCCGAACACGGAAGTTAAGCCCTCCAGCGCCGATGGTACTGCACTGCGCGTGTGGGAGAGTAGGACGCTGCCGGATTTATTTCATTACCTGTACCGCTACGGGTAGTGCGAGAAAGCCCCACTCCATAAAGGAGTGGGGCTTTTTTCGTTTCGGAGCCACTTCCAACGGAGACGTTACTTTGGTCGCCTGACTTCAGACGCCGCTTACGGGCGTGGTGCTCCGCGGGACCATGTTCGTCAGAATTCTTGCGCTTTGTTGTCTAACTCTGTTCGTCGATCCATACGCACCTTCGTCGTCAAGCGGCGGCGCTGCGACGCCACCGCACAGATTCGACATGACGAACGTCATGGCAGCGCGCAAGCGAAGCGAACCACCGCGCTAGGGTTTTCACGTAGTTAGCGCGCTGGCTCGCGGATTGCTGCAGGTATCGCGGAACCAACTCGAAGGGGCGCTGCCGGCAAGCCCGGCGCTACGATGCTTATGCCTGGAATCCGACCTGTACTTCTCTCCATTGCCACGCTCGTCCTTCTTGCGAACATGGCGGTTGCCACACCGGCTTCTGCTCAGGTGTGCGGCGACTGGAACGACGATGGAAACGTCACTGCTCAGGATGCGCTTGGCGTTCTTCAAGTGGCGATTGGTATCGCGTCGTGCGGGCTCGCGACCTGCGACATTGACGGCAGTGGGTCGGTGACGTCGACCGATGCGCTGAAGACTCTCGGGCTTGCCATCGGTCAGGATATCGAGGGCGACTGCACGCCCGATACAGACATCTGCCTGACCGATATGGAATTCTTCTTCGAGAAGATCTGGACGCCCATTCAGACCGATTGTGTCGTTTGCCACAACCCGACAGGCATTGCGGCGCAGACCGATCATGTCCTCATAGACGACGCCCAGATGGGCTATCTGGAATACAATTTCAACGCATGGCGGGATTACGCGTCGATTACCGACGGTAAGATCGGCGCCGAGCTGCTGCTCTCGAAGCCACAAGGGCTCGCTCACGGCGGAGGGCAACGGTTGGGGATCACCACCGGCAGTGCGCACCACGCGAACATGATCGAACTTCTCGATCGTTTCGAGAATCCGGTTAGCGAGTGCGGTGAGCAGGCGGAGTTCTGGTCGGGCGTAACCTTTCTGACGAACAACCAAGTGCTCGACAAAGCGGCCATCGTATTCGCCGGTCGGCGGCCGACAGTTGCTGAGCAGAATCGTGTAGCCGACGGTGACGTCGAGGATCTCAAGACCACGATTCGAGATTTGATGACGGGCAACGCGTTCAGCGATTTTCTGATGGAGTCGGCGAACGATCACTTCCTCACGGACAAATTCCTCATCCGCCAGTCCAATGCCTTCGGCGTCCTGAAGGGCGTCTATCAATACCCGGACCTCTATCGACGCATCGACCTCGTGGAAGCGATTTATGGCGACGAGATGGGGAGTGACGCGTGGACTATGACGAATCGGGCGCTCGCCCGCGAGCCGCTTGAACTGATCTCGTACATCGCGCGCTTTGACCGGCCCTATACCGAGATCGTCACGGCCAACTACATGGTAGTGAACCCTTGGTCGGCGCCGGTCTACAAGACGAAGGCGGACATCCAATCAGATTGGAGCGAGGAGAACTGGCACGCCGGTCAAAATGAAGGCTATAGGCTAAACGGCTACCCGCACGCGGGTGTTCTCACATCGCCGATGTTCCTCAATCGCTTTCCGTCAACGGCGACCAATCGCAACCGTGCACGCGCTCGTTGGGTCTACAAATTTTTCCTCGGGATAGACGTTGAAGCGCTGTCGCCGCGATTGGTCGACCCCACCGAGTTAGAAGACGCCGATAATCCGACGATGAACAACGCGAACTGCACCGTTTGTCACTCAGTCATCGATCCGGTTGCCGCTACGTTCCAGAACTTCGGCGACGATGGTTTGTACCTCGAGCACGACGAGGATTCTCTCCCTTCCAGCTACAAGCGCACCGACCTGTACGACCACGGTGATCGCTGGTACTCCGACATGCGCGTCCCGGGATTTGGCGGCGTCACCATGCCGGAGGCCGAAACGGACGCGAGTCTGTCATGGCTTGGACAGACCATTGCGCAGGATCCGCGTTTCGCACGCGGCGCGGTGGAGTTCTGGTACGAAGCGTTGTTCGGGCGCGCACCGGCAGGCCGTCCTTCCGATCCTGCTCGCGCCGATTATCGCGGTCGCCTGGCCGGCTGGGTTGCGCAGGACGCTCAGTTCACGGAGATCGCCGACAAATTCCGAGACGGCACAGCGGGCACCGGTCGCCGCGGTGTCTACAACCTCAAAGACCTGCTCGTCGAGCTCGTTATTTCACCTTTGTTTACGGCCAAGGGTACGTTGGTCAGCGGGACCCAGCGTAACGCCGAGCTGGCGAACATGGGATTCGTCAAGCTGCTCACGCCCGAACAGCTCAACCGCAAGTTCGAGGGAATCGCAGGGCGGCCCTGGGCGCGTCGCTGGAGCCTGGATGAGCCTGATTTGCTCGGCCGCTACCGACTTTTCTACGGCGGCATTGATTCGTCAGGAATCATCGAACGCGCCGATGAACTCAACGCGCTGATGAGCACGGTTCCTCAGCGCATGGCCTTCGAGATGGCCTGTCCGCTCGCGGTCGTCGACTTCAGCGAGACGGCAAACAATAGGAATCTCTTCCCGGCCGTCGAGCCCACCGATACGCCTGATACGGCTGCAGGTGAGCAGGCGATCCGAGAGAATGTCGTCTGGCTGCACTACTGGTTCCTCGGCGAGTATCTGGCGACCGATGACCCGGAGGTTGATCGTGCTTACGCGCTATTCACCGAAGTGTGGACGATGCGCGTGGCCGGCGACAAGCACACAAATCTTCGATGGGGCGGAGGGCGCTGCGAACTCGACTTCAACGAAGGCGACTATATCGAGGTCGACGAGAACCACACGATACGGTCTTGGATCGCGGTGCTCGCGTACATGATCACCGACTATCGGTTCATTTATGAGTAGGAGAGGGAGAACGGAACATGAGTACTCTGGATAGACGAGACTTCCTCAAGTTGATGGGCGTTGTCGGTCTCACGGCCGTCACTCCGTGGCCGGTGCGAAAGGCATTCGCCCAACAAGTTGACCCGTATACCGGACCGATCTTTGTTACTGTCGCGGCAAGTGGCGGCTGGGATCCGACGGTGTTCTGCGATCCGAAAGAGAACGTGCCCGGCGAACGAGAGATCACGCAGTGGTCACGCAACGATGTGACGCGAACGATTACCGGGAGCGGGATCACATATGCTCCGTTCGCCAATAACGAGCAGTTCTTCGAGCGGTTCCACACGGACATGTTGGTCATTAATGGTATTGACGGAGAGACGAACTCGCACGACACCGGCACCAGGCATACCTGGAGCGGCCAGATCCCCGAAGGATACCCGTCTTTCTCGGCCCTGGCGGCGGCCGTATATGGCGACGGAATGCCGCTGCCGTACTTGACCAACGGGGGCTACAGAGAAACGGCCGGCCTCGCGACGTACGCGGAAGTTAGCAATGTGCGTGACATCCAGGATCTCATCAACGTGAATCGCGTGCCCGGCAACGACGATCTCTACCACGACGAAGACGAGGTTGCGGTAGTGGAGCGCTACATGAACGACCGCCTGACGGCGCAGCAGGCACGCGCGGATCTCTTGCCGCGGCATCGTCGTTCGCTGGCCAACCTCGCGTATGCGCGCGCGAATCGTGATCAGCTCAACGCGCTGACGGTCGGGTTGCCCGATCAGCTGGTGAATCCGATCGATCAGGATGGCAATCGAAACGACCTCCTGCAGCAGGCACAGATGGCTCTGATCTGTGCTGGGTCGGGATTGACGGTTGCAACGGATCTCGAGACCGGCGGATTCGACACGCATTCCAATCACGACAACAATCATCGTACGGCGCTACAACGTCTCACCAACGGGATTACATATCTCTGGGATCTGGCCGACGAAATGGGCCTTGCCGATCGTCTCATCGTCCTTGTCGGTTCCGACTTCGGGCGAACGCCGCGCTACAACGATGGCAACGGTAAGGACCACTGGCCCATCAATAGCGCCATCCTAATGAAGAAGAACGAGGCGTGGACGAACCGCGCAGTCGGCGCGAGTGACGAAGGGCATAACGCGCTTTCGATCAATCCGGCGACACTGGCCGTTGACGGTGGTTCTTCGGGCGAGACCGTCCGTCCGGCGCACGTGCAAAAAGCGCTGCGGCAGATCGGCGGCGTCTCCGGTAGCCAGCCTGATTCCGATTTCCAGCTGGACGCTCCGTTCATCGATATCCTCAATCCGAGCGTCTAGCCCCGCCCGGTGTGCCGGCGAGCGGTCATCCGCTCGACCGATCGTTGGCACGCCGGATGCTTATCTTCCCTGTAGCGCGAGTGCCGAACGACTACCTCCCACCTTCAGTTCGGTAGCGCCCGCATAACTGCCTAGAGATACAGAGAAAAATGAGGTTTCAGACGATGCACCAGTTTACCCGTAGCAAGACCGTCGCTTTTGTAGCGTCCGCTTTCATGACGCTTGTCTGTCTCGTCGACGCCGCGATTGCGGGAGAGCATGCGCCTCAGCACATGCCCGCACTGACCAGCCCGACACGGCACGAGGGCGCGCACATCAATACGGAACTTCGGACTTTCTATCTCTACAACAAGCTTCCGAAAGGATTCATGCCGCCCACGGGCAAGGGCAGCATTCACGAAGTCATCGTGCAGGGGCGTTTCGCAGTGAACGAGCGCTGGGGTCTGATGGTTCGTAAACTCGGGTACGTGAAAACCAACTTCGAGGATTCGCTTCCTGAAGATTCGGGTCTTACGAACATCACGTTTGGCGTTAAGTACGCCATTCTCGCAGAGCCTTCGCTCGGTCGATATCTCACGGTGGGGACGAGCTACGAGGCGCCACTAGGCACGCTGGACGCCGGCAACATCGAACTGCAGGGTGGCGGAAGTGGAATGTCGGATACGTTCCTGTCGTTCTCCACACGAGCCGGTGACAAGACGGCGTTTCAGGCGAGCGCGGGGGTCGACATGGCGCTGGACTCCAACCACGACAGTTCGTTCTTCCACTATAGCTTTCACGTAGACCACGAGATCTTTCCGAACTTTTTCGGTGTGTTCGAAGGCAACCTACTGACGACGATACGTGAGGCTGGTCGGAACAACGCAGCTCTCTTCGGCGAGTACGATGGCTACGACATCTTCAACTTCGGAAGCAGCGACGGCGGTACGGTCGCTACGCTCGGTGGGGGGGGGCGCTATCGATTCAGCGACTCCGTGCTCGTCGGCGCCGGCGTCGAGTTTCCGGTCACGAGTCGCGAAGACATCGTCGACTTCCGCGTCCTGCTCGATACGACGCTGCAGTTCTAGAGCGCACTGAACGGTCGCGGCATCCGTGACGTGCTAACGGATACCGCCGCGTAGACTGCTGTCGGCTCGGCCCGTCACGAGCGGCAGATCCAAGTAAGTCCTGATGCCGGGACGTGCCTCGACGACATAGGGAACTGCATTCACACAGTTCATCGCAGTGGCCATTAGTCCCGGGTTTCGCTCGAGTCCCGCTGCCGCTTCGCTCGGATGCAGTCCGTGGAACGTCGCGGAGACGCTCGGTTCTCCCTCGATCTCCACTTCGAACCGCTCGCCCTCGGGTCCGAAGTTCCATGCGGGATCGAGGTTGTTCTGCCCCATGAGCCAATTCACGCGCGCCGTGATCACCGGAGTCCCGCCGACGGTTCCCTGCCAGGTGAAGCGTTGCGCCGCGACGGTGCCCGGATCGAGCGGGCCGAACGCTGTGTCGATTGGGGCTGTCGCGACAGCCATCTCGTGGATTGTCCGTCGTTCCGCATCCAGTTCGACTCCGATCGCGTCGGCGATCATGTCGACCGATTGCAGGAAGCCCTTCCCGAGAAGATCCAGCATCGCGCTTTCTCGCGCGACCTCCGGTGGTTTCCCGAACAGCATGATCTCCTTCACAACGAACTCTGCCGCGTAGCTTCGAATGTCTGAGAATTCTTCCGCTCGCACGTGGCGGATGTCGCGTGACATACTTGCGATCGTCAACGGAAGTCGCTCGGTGATGCCGCCTGGGTGGATGCCGGTGCCGTGCACAGAGACACCTGCGTGCTGGCAAGCGGCCTCGACCTCGTCCGCCGATGGCGCGGACTTCGGATAGAACCAGCCCAACGGCGTTACGACATTCTTGCCGGAGCGCACGATCGCGAGGACTTCATCGACGTTCGCAAGCAGCGGTGTATATACGACACAATGGGCATCGGTCGCTAGCAGATCATCGACCGAACTGGTCGCTCGTACACCAATAGGTTCGCCACCGAGGATCTCGCCGACGTCGCGACCGTTCTTGGCGTCGCCATGTACCCAACAACCCGCGAGTTCCAGGTCGGGGTGCGCGAGGATGCCGCGCAGCGCTTCCTTTCCTACGTTTCCGGTTGCCCATTGAATGACTCGGTAGCCCACGTTCGTTTCTCCCGTTTCTGCCATGACCGCTGACATTGGCTCTAGCGCGCCGGGCAGAACATCATGGCTCGTACCCGCTGGGTCAACTCGATCGGCGCGTATTCACCTCACAGGAGTCCTACACGATGATTCTCGATCGTTTCAAACTGACCGACAAGGTGGCCATCGTCACCGGCGCCGGGCGCGGAATTGGCAGAGGTATCGCACTGGCGCTGGCGGAAGCAGGAGCCGACGTGGTGTGCGGCGCACGTACACTAGAACAGGTCGAGCAGACCGCGAGGGACGTTGAACAGCGTGGCCGCTCGGGGTTGGCCGTGTCGTCGAACGTTATGGAGGCGGACGATCGTGAGTCGCTGGTAGCAGCGGCGATCGAGAAGTTCGGGCGAGTCGATGTGCTCGTGAATAACGCTGGCGGTTGGGTTCCGCAGCCCGCGCTTGAAACCAGCGACAAGGATTTCGAGCGCGCGTTCCGCTTCAACGTCTCGCACGCGTTCTCCATGACCCGCATCGTTGCGCCGAAGATGGCGCAGACGGGAGGAGGCAGTGTCATTAACATCTCGTCGCTCGCCGGTGTCGAGCCTTGGCCTGCTTTTTCTGCCTATGGGACAGCGAAGGCTGCACTTAATTTCCTGACGCAGGAAATGGCACAGGACTTTGCGCCGGTCGTGCGTGTCAATGCGATTGCCTGCGGATCGATAGAGACTGACGCGCTGGCCACTGTTTTAGACGACAAGATTCGAGCGCGCATGATCGAAATGACACCGATGGGGCGCATCGGCCAGGTCGACGACATCGCTGCGTGCGCAGTCTATCTTGCGTCCGATGCGGCGGATTTCGTGACCGGTCAGATTGTCGGCGTGCATGGCGGAACCAACGGCCTGAACATGGACATGCCGCGGACCAAGTTCTGAGCTGGTTGTGGGGCCGTCGCGGACCAGGCGTGGACTAGCAGATACCGGCGGTCGCGATAACGTCGTCGAGCACTTCGATCGCGGCGGCTGGATCGTAGCCCACCAAGATTCCATGGATGCCCAGCTTCTCGGCCGCTGAAATGTTGCCCGCGTAGTCGTCGAGAAAAATAGTCTTGCCCGGTGACACACCGCCGAGCGCGAGTAGAGTGTGTTCGAAGATCTTGGGGTTCGGTTTGCGAATTCCCAGCTCGCTCGAATCTACGAGTACGTCGAATAGCTCGTCGAATGGGAGCATTCCTTGCCACCCTTCGCGAAACTCTCTGATGTTGTTGGTTACCAGGGCCGTGCGGACGCCGCCGCTGCGCAGTGTTCGCACTCTCTCAACCATCGTTTCCCGGATCGCCGCGTTGCCCGCGAGCAGACCCAGCACGCGATACGGATCGGCATCGATCCCAGCGGCCTTCCCCAGAGCCAGAATTTCCGTGCGGGCGTCTTCCAGCGCCATCTCGCCGCGCTCGAGGCGATGCCAGGGATGGTCGGTGTCGTCGTGGTAGGGACCGAAGACGACTTCCAGCAGATGCATCGGATCTGTTCCGAGTTCATCGCTGACACGTTCGGCTGCCTCGAAAGGCGAGGCGATGAAGACACCACCGAAGTCGAAGAGAGCCGCATCTAGGTTGCTTGGAACGGGTAGGGGCATGTGTCGCCTTGTAGAGGATCGGGGCGGTCGTGCCAACGCGAGCCGAAGCGGTACAGCGCTCTGCACCGCTTCGGCGATGCGTTGTTCCAAGCCGCGGATCGCGGCGTCGTATTATGCCGCTCGTTGCGCTCGCGACCGGCCGCGCGCCGTCGCGCGATCGATGCGATCGTAGTAGTCGCGCAGGCCGGCGCGTTCGTCGATGAGTCGTGCGCCCTGCGGCGTCGGTCCGCTGCACAACGTGCTCATTTGTCCGAATAGCGCGAGATCAGCAATCGAGACTGTCTCAGAAAACAGGAAGGGGCGATCCGCGAGCCAGCCGAGGACCTCATCGAATCGGCGTCCGAGTTCACGCTCCAATTCGGCCATGGGCAGTCTGGCCAGTCCTTGGGCCAGCGCGGCTGATTTGATCTGTCTCGGGATGATGAGGTTCGCGATGGGTCGAAGTAGCGGCGGAACCGTCGATAGGATCTGCATCGCCGTAGCCCTCTCGTTTTCAGGAGCCCAGCGCATCGCCATCAAGTACCAGTAGAAGGATTCGTCCGACCAATCCTCGATGAATCGCTGCTTGCTGCGAATGCTTGGGTCGGATGCCGTCAGTGCCGGATCGGCGATGACCTCATCGAGGTATTCAACAATGAAGCTCGAGTCGTACTGCCGCGTTCCCGAGATCTCCAGTACCGGCATCTTGCCGGTCTGTGGGTTCCACTTTTTGAAGTCCGCGGGGCTCTTCGGTGCCACTACCTCGAACTCGATGCCCTTCACTTGAAGGGCACGAGCAACTTTCTCAACGAACGGAGAGAGCCTTGAGCCAAACAGTTTCGTCGATTCCATATCGTTCTCCTAGGCACTGGTCCTGCTCGGTTCTGGTCAACCCGGTCGACTGCCGCATAGGGGGTAGGGCCGGGAGGTTGGCTGCAGCAGGACCGCGTCGGACCCGGCGACGTCTCGCAGGGAGCGCCGGCCGGCGCCTGAATGTTTGTCGTGCGCCATCCAGACGGCATTTTGATATCGCGAGCCGATCAGTCAACAGCGATTTGCCGGGACTGCCGGTGGCTTCCCGCTCAGCACGTGGCGCGAGACCCGGCCTATGTGGTATTGGAAGGAGGGCGCTGTTCGCCTCGGCCCTACTCAATGACTCGTTCTTCAATGCGTTGGCTCGTGTTCGCGGCCCTGTTTTTCCTGGCGCCTTTGCCGTTCTTTCTGGTGGAGGCGGGGCGTGTGCCCGCTGCCCGTATGTTTCAGCTGACTGCGTATCTCGTGGCACTCGTCGGCGAAGAGGGCGGACAGGGAGCCGTCGTCGCTGCGGCGTGGCTGATCGGGAGTCAGGCACTGTTATATGCAGTCGCGCTGTTCGCTGCGGCGGGCCTGATTGCCGCGGGGCTGATTCGTGTTGGCTCCGGGGTCGCCCCCCTAGTCTCGCTCGTGCTGATCGCGATTGCGCTAATGGGCAGCCTCGTGATGGAGCCCTACGTAACGCCCTTCAGTCTCGTGTCTCCTACAAACGGGCTCTCCGGTGTATATCGCTAGTCGTGTTGGTCGCTGTGGCCGACGCCTGCAGCGCGGAGCGGATCTCGACCGCTACACTTTCACTTGCCCGATAGCGGAGATGTGATGAGTACCGGCACGCCATATCGTACGGCCCCGGTTCGTTCTCACTCTATGCCCTCCGGCATTCCGTACATCGTCGGTAACGAAGCGGCCGAGCGATTCAGCTACTACGGGATGCGGGCGATTCTCGTCGTGTTCATGACGCAATACTTGCTCGACGAGCGAGGCGCGCACGCGCCGATGGGAGATGCCGAAGCACGGTCTGTCTATCATTTGTTTTCGTCGGCGGTCTATTTCTTTCCGGTGCTGGGGGCGCTCGTCTCCGATCTTATCTGGGGCAAGTACCGTACGATTCTCGTGCTCTCGGTGGTGTATTGCCTCGGTCACCTTGCTCTGGCACTCGACGAAACGAGGCTCGGGCTCTCCGTCGGACTCGCGCTCATTGCGATTGGATCCGGCGGAATCAAACCGTGTGTCTCTGCTCACGTGGGCGATCAGTTCGGGAATACGAACGGCCATCTCGTAGAGCGAGTGTTCGGCTGGTTCTACTTAGCGATTAATCTAGGCGCCTTCGTCTCGAGTATTTCCACGCCGCTACTTCTGCAGAGGTTCGGCCCGTCCGTGGCGTTCGGTCTGCCCGGTGCGCTCATGCTCATCGCGACTTGGGTCTTCTGGCTGGGGCGTCGGGAATTCGTCCATATCCCGCCGGCGGGGCTTGCTGCCGTGCGCACCGCTCTCGCCGGTGAGGGCGGCCGGGCGATCCTTCGGCTGACTCCGATCTATGTGTTCTTTGCGGCGTTTTGGGCGCTGTACGATCAGACCGGCTCGTCCTGGGTACTGCAGGCGCAGCAAATGGATCGTCATCTGCTCGGCGTCGAGTGGCTGCCGTCGCAAATTCAGGCGATCAACCCGATCCTGATTCTGATCCTCGTTCCTGTGTTTTCCTGGGCGGTGTATCCGATCGCCGGGCGGATGGTTCGCGTGACGCCGCTACGCAAGATCGGTGTGGGGCTCGTTCTGATGGTGGTGGCGTTCTGCATTCCGGCTTGGATAGAGATGCGTATCGCAGCCGGCGAGACGCCGAGCATTGTCTGGCAGTTGCTTGCTTGGGTGGTGCTGACCGCTTCGGAGGTGTTGGTCTCGGTCACCGGGCTCGAATTCTCCTACACGCAGGCGCCGGCGGAACTGAAATCGATCGTGATGTCGCTGTACCTGCTGTCGATCTCGCTGGGCAATCTGCTGACGTCCGGTGTGAACTACGTGATCGCCCAGATGGGGCCGGACGCTCTCTCGGGTGCGGGCTACTATCTCTTCTTCGCGGCGATTATGGCTGTCGCGAGCGTTCTATTCGTCATCGCGGCCTCTCGATATCGCGGCCAGGTCCAATTGCAGTCGCAGGATTGAAACTCGCTGCGGCTCGGTTGAGAGGGCGATTTTTCGGCCAGTAGGCGTCGAAGCGTCCGCAGCGCGAAAACTGCGCAAGTTGTCGATAAATCGAGTTGGAGTTACCATCCCTGTTCGGCCCGGTGGGCACGTCGTGCCTACTACGTTCGTAGACGAGCCGCCGCATAGGAGAGAGGCGTCATGACCACATGGAAAGAGAAGCTTGAAGGCAGCCTGCCCGAGGACCTCGCGGAAGAGATCGATACCTACGAGACGCAGATGAACCTGAAGCGGCAGGGCAAGATCGAGGATCGAATCTTCGGCGAGACCCGGCTTCGTAGGGGCGTCTACGGACAGCGCTACGATAACGGGCGCCGTCATGACGGGGTCGATTGGCAGACTCTCCAGTTTCCCGAGGAACTCACGAAGGGCGTCGAGACGGTCTACGACGCGCCCGGGATGCAGCGACTAAAGATCCCGTTCGGTGGACTCTCGGCCGATCAGATCGATGTCTTGGCGGATTTGGCGGAAGAATACTCCGATGCGATCTCGCACATCACCACACGACAAGATTTTCAGTTTCACTTCGTACACATAGATGACACGCCGTCGATGCATCGCCGGCTTGCTGCTTGCGGCATCACGACCCGCGAGGCTTGCGGCAACACAGTTCGAAACGTTACGGCCTGCCCGCTCGCGGGCGTGTGCCGTGATGAGACGTTCGACGTGACGCCGTATGCGGATGCGCAGACAAAGTTCTTACTAGGCCATCCCGACGCTCAGGATTTCGGACGAAAGTTCAAGATCGCGTTCTCCGGCTGCCAGCAGCATGCATGCGGTTTGACGACGATGCATGACCTGGGCTTCATCGCTCGTACGCGCGAGGTTGATGGAAACGTAGTGCGGGGCTTCGAGACGTACGTTGGCGGTGGCCTCGGTGCCGTTCCGCAGAAGGCTAAGTTGTACGAAGAATTCGTGCCGGCCGAAGAGATTCTTCCGCTGGCGCAGGCTATGTCTCGTGTGTTTGCCCGTCTAGGTGAGAAGAAGAACCGCGCCCGCGCCCGTGTAAAGTTCCTGATCCAGAAGCTCGGCCTCGACGAGTTTAAGCGACTCGTTCAAGAGGAGCGCAGCATTCTTCCGCACGACGATCGTTGGGTGTCGATGGTTGCGGATGCCGGAGATTGGACCGAAACACCGCTACACGATGCCGCTGCTCTCAACGGGACGGCTCATCCAGAGGGCTTTGATCGTTGGTACGAGACCAACGTCTACAAGCAACGCCAAGAGGGCTACGCGGTCGTCACCGTGAGTTGCCCCTTGGGCGATCTCACTTCACGACAGATGCGACGAATCGCCGATCTCGCCCGCGAGTACGTCGGCGACAACGTGCGCACGACGGTCGAACAGAACATTCTGTTTCGCTGGGTGCGAGAAGCCGACCTCGTCACGTTGTATCAAAAGCTCGTTCAAGTCGGCCTCGGCGAGGCCAGCGCCGGCACGATTGTTGATGTGACCGCCTGCCCGGGCACGGACACCTGCAAGCTGGGTATCGCGTCGTCGCGCGGCCTAGCGGCCGAGTTGCGCGAGCACCTAGCGGCGAAGAGCCACAATATTGACGAGGCAATTCAGAGCTTCAGAATCAAGATCAGCGGCTGCTTCAATTCGTGCGGACAGCATCATGTCTCCGACATCGGATTCTACGGTGTAAGCCGGAAGATCGGCGGCACGACGGTGCCGCATTTTCAGGTCGTACTGGGGGGCAAGTGGCAGGAGAACGCTGGGTCGTACGGCTTGGCCATCGGCGCGGTCCCGTCGAAGAAGATTCCGCAATTTCTTGACGCGATCACCGATCAGTACATTTCCGACCGCGAGAAGGGAGAATCGTTCCAGGACTACATCGCTCGCGTGGGCAAGAAGGAACTGAAGAAGCTCGTCAATGCGCATTCGGACGTTCCTCCCTACGAAGAAGATCGTACGTGCTACTCCGACTGGCGTGATCCGCGTGAGTTCACGATTGCCGATCTCGGCCAGGGCGAGTGTGCGGGTGAAGTTATCGAGCGTATCGACTTCGACCTTCAGGCGGCGGAGCGCGTAGCCTTCGAAGCGCAGTGCTTGCTCGACGACGGTGACTACACAGCCGCCGACCAGCGTGCCTATCAAGCGATGCTCGAGGCAGCGCGTGGTCTCGTGCGACTGCAGTACCACGACGTAGCTGATGATGCCGCCGCGATCGTCTCCGAGTTTCGGTCGCGCTTCTACGACACCGAGTTGTTCTTCGACAAGTTTGCCGGTGGCAAGTTCGCCAATTACCTATTCCATCGACATGAAGGCGATGCTGAACGCGACTTCAGTGACGAGGGTGCGCGTCACCTCGTCGAGGAATCACAATTGTTCATTGAGGCTGCTCACGCATGCCATGGCCGCCTGCTTGAGCAGGGAGTGCTTCCGCAGATTTCCGTCTGACGGTCGGAACGAGACACAAGAAGAAGATGGAACTGCAACGCATAGGCTTTAAGGTCATTTGTCTCGAAGGCGAATCGATTCCGCTCGTCGATTTCATTCCGGTTTTTCACCGGTGGATCCAGCAACGGCTGACGGAGACTCTCCTGATCGACGTAGCGGATTATAGCCACGTAAATGAAGGGCCGGGGATTCTGTTGGCCGGCCACGAGGGGAATTTCGCCGTCGATGAGACGGGCGGCCGCCGAGGTTTGGCTTACTACCAGAAGGTAAACCAGGAAGGTGGTATCTCCGCGCGACTCGCTGCGATCTGCCGGAGCGTGTTGGCCGCGTGCAAGCGTCTAGAGTCGGAGCCCGAATTCGCAGGGAAGCTCGCCTTCAACGTGAGAGATCTTGAGGTGTATTCGAACGATCGCTTGCTCGGGCCTAATACGGCTGAGGCGAACGAGGCACTCGAGGCTCATGTGCGCGAGTTGCTCGCTCGTATGTACGGGAACGACAGCTCGAGTCTTAGGCGCGAAAGTGACACGCGCGAGCGTTTGCAGTTCTCGATCAAGAACGACTCGGCCGATGTCGACGTCACTAAAGCGCTCATTAATCTTGCCGGCTGATCGGTCTGTCGACGAGCGACGCTGCAGCCCACCTGCACGAGCGCACGGGTGAAATAGATGACGGATATCGTCGAGGCCGAACCGGTGCGACTTCACTACGAAGAGCGCGGCAGCGGACCTGCGGTCGTCATCGTACACGGCCTTTTCGGTTCGTTATCGAATTGGCGAAGCGTGGCCCGCTTCCTGGCCGAGAACTTCCGAGTTTTTAGCTTAGACCTGCGCAATCATGGTCGTTCTCCCCATGCGCGACCACACACCTACTCGGCGATGTTGGCAGACCTCGAGCGGTTCCTCGACGACCACGATCTAGAGTCGGCAATCGTGATCGGTCACTCAATGGGAGGCCGCGTTGCCATGCACATAGCGCTGGTTCACCCGGCGCGCGTAACCGGCCTCGCCATTCTCGATGTCTTGCCGGTCGGTGGCCCGAAATCGGAAGTCGGCCGGGTGCTCGAACTGATGAAGCGCTTCGATCCGGGCGAGTGCGCGAGTCGCCGAGATGCCGGCGAGCATTTGGCGCAGTCCATCAGAGATCCGTCTCTGGCGTCGTCGATCCTGATGAACGTCGGCCGGCGTGCCGATGGCCGCCTGTTCTGGCGACTTGGAGTCGAAGAAATCTCCGACGATTTCGACAAGCTCGGCTTCGAGGCGCCGAAGGGTACCTACGATGGTCCCTGTTTGTTCGTGCGAGGCGGCGCCAGTTCCTATTTCCCACCGCAGGGTGCGGCGATTGTTCGTGAGCGGTTCCCCGGCGCGAGAATCGAGTGTCTCGAAGGGGCGGGGCACCTACTTCATGTCGATCGACCGGATGAATTGCGATCCCTCCTCGGGGACTTCTGTGACAGCCTCGTGTGAGGGTTTGGTTGCTGGAATCCGGAAGAACGCCACGCGGTTTTGAGTATTCAGTGGGGCTTGGGCTATCATGCCTGCTGGGCCAACCTGCCGTTTTCCATACGCGTCCCTTTGCCGACGCGACCAGCCTAGAGAGACGAAATGACGACTACCGATTCGACAGGAACCGTCGATATTCCCGGCGCGAGCGAAGGGCCCGCCCACGACCTTCGCGTCGGCGAGCTCGTTCGAGAAACGGCCGATTCGTGCTCGATTATCTTCGAGATTCCCGCCGAGCTGACTGAGCGCTTCCGGTATAGGGCCGGTCAGTTCCTTACGCTGCAGATTCCGTACGACGGGAAGACGCTGTCGCGATGCTATTCGTTGGCCAGCTCGCCGGATACCGAAGCCGTTCACAAGGTGACCATCAAGCGTGTAGAGGACGGTCGGATCTCCAATTGGCTGAACGACCGCGTGAGCGTCGGCGATGTCGTTCGCGTGCTGCCCCCGGGTGGTTTGTTCGTGATGAATGATGGCGTCAATCCGCTGATTCTGTTCGGTGGCGGAAGCGGGATCACGCCGATCATTTCGATCATCAAGACCGCGCTCGCGACGACGAGCCGAAGCGTGAAACTCGTGTACGCAAACCGCGACGAAGCCTCGGTCATTTTCCAGTCAGAGCTCGAGACGTTGGCCGGCGAGTACGCAGATCGCTTCGAAATCGTGCATTCATTGGATTCGGTCGATGGATATATGACGGTCGAACGCGTCCGCGAGCTCATCGTTGATCACGCAGATTCGGAGTATTTCGTCTGTGGTCCAGGCGTGTTCATGGACATCGTCGAAGAAGCCGTACGTGGCGCGGGCATTCCCGATGAGCGCTTTCACATCGAGCGGTTCGTGTCACCGCCCGATCCCGATGAGCAGGCCGCGAAGCTCGAGGAAGCTGCTGCGGCGGCTGCAGCTGTGCCCGGCGGCGCGCCAACCAGCATCACCGTCTACTTGGACGGCAAGACGCAAGAGATTCCGTACGAGGCGGGACAGACGGTTTTGATGGCCGCGCAGAAAGCCGGACTCGAACCGCCGTTTTCCTGCACCGACGGCTTCTGTGGGTGCTGCATGGCCAAACTCTCGACCGGCCGTGTCGAGATGGTAAACAACGACTTCCTGTCGAAGAAGGAACTCGAACAGGGCTGGGTGCTGACCTGCCAATCGGTGCCGAGTGAAGGCCCTCTCAAGATCGAGTACCCCGACTAGATGGGTGATTCCGGCGCCAGCTTCGGAGCATCGTTGCGAGTTCGCTTCACGGAGAACCTCGACGGTTTTTCTCGTGTGCCCGTCTCCGGCGATGCAGATCTACGCCATGCCGCTGTAGCAGTGACGATAATCCCGGGTGACGACGGCGAACCTGCATTCGTGCTGACTCGGCGTGCCGCACGACTCAGCACGCACAAGGGACAATGGGCGCTACCCGGTGGTCGCGTCGAGCCGGGGGAGACGGCGGAGCAGGCCGCGCTTCGTGAGCTCGAGGAAGAGGTGGGCTTGTCTCTGGCGACATCGGCGATTCTCGGTGTCCTCGACGACTACGAGACCCGCTCCGGCTACAACATCACTCCGGTTGTCGTTTGGTGCGGCGAAGACGGAACGCTTGCGCCGGATCCGAGCGAAGTGGCGGAGGTCTACCGTGTCGCGCTGGCTGAACTCGAGCATCCCGAAGTGCCGCGTCTTCGTACGATTGCAGAGAGCGACCGGCTGGTGATCTCGTTACCCCTGATTGGTCACGATATTCACGCACCAACCGCCGCCGTTCTATATCAGTTTCGCGAAGTAGCCGTGCATGGACGCGCGACGCGTGTCGCGCATTTCGAGCAGCCGGTGTTTGCCTGGCGTTAGTAGAACGGGAGAGAACGATGGGACCGTTGGAAGGCATACGAATACTCGAGCTCGGCGGCATCGGCCCGGTGCCCTATGCCGGGCTACTGCTGAGCGATCTTGGTGCGGATGTGATTCGCATAGACCGCCCACGCCCCGGACCGATGGGCGGTTGGTCGAAGCCGAGCCACGACGTACTTTCGCGTGGGCGTCGACGTCTGGCGATCGACCTGAAGGATCCGCGTGGCCGCGAATTGGTGCTCCAGGTCGTACAATCCAGCGATGCGTTGATAGAGGGGTTCCGTCCCGGCGTCGCGGAGAGACTTGGCCTCGGACCCGACGACTGTAAGAAGGTGAACCCACGATTGGTATACGGTCGGATGACCGGCTGGGGGCAGGACGGACCGCTGGCCCAAGCGGCCGGCCACGACGTCAACTACATCTCGCTCACCGGCGCGCTGCACGCGATCGGGAAAAAAGGCGAGCCGCCGACCATTCCTCTCAACCTCGCGGGTGATTTCGGTGGAGGCTCGTTGTTCCTTGCGCTCGGCGTGGTGAGCGCGATCCTCGAGAGCAAACGTAGCGGTCTGGGGCAGGTGGTAGACGCGGCGATGGTGGACGGGTGTTCGTCGCTGGTGGCGTTCATGCACGCGGCCATCTCGGCGGGGTTCTGGGTCGACGAGCGCGAGAGCAATCTTCTTGACGGTGCCGCTCACTTCTACAACGTCTACGAGACGCGTGACGGCAAGTACGTTTCCATCGGTTCGATCGAGCCTCAGTTCTACGCTGAGCTTCTCGCCACCACGGGAATGACCGAGGCCGAGTTACCCGATCAGCACGACAAGTCTGCTTGGCCGGAGTTACGTGAACGGTTCGCGACAGTGTTCAAGAGCAAGACTCGTGATGAGTGGGAAACGATCATGGAAGGCCGCGACGTCTGCTTTGCGCCGGTCTTGTCTGCGACAGAGGCGCCATCGCACCCCCACAACGTCGCACGCAACACATTCGTCGAAGTGGACGGCGTGGTGCAACCGGCGCCGGCGCCACGGTTTGATCGTACGAAGACCGCCATTGCGTTCGGACCGCAGCCTGACGGGGCGCACTCGCACGAAATCCTTTCGGAACTGGGCCTCTGCGATGATGAAGTGGCGGCATTGCGCGATAGCGGAATCGTGGGCTGACATCCAGATCGGCCAGGTGCCGTTGCGAGTAGCCGGTGCGGCTGGTAGCGGTGAGTCATGGCAGTCAAGGAAACCGGTCGTGTCGTTACCGACTCCATGCTTGGAATGCAGCTGGCCGACATTGATCGATGGTCCGACCGCGTAACGGTCGTTCTCGGGCAAAATCCCGGGCCGTTCACCGGACCCGGGACCAACACGTACCTGATTGGTACCGGTGCGAATCGTGTCTTGCTCGACACGGGGCAGGGCGTGTCGGCGTATCTCGATATCCTCGAGCGTGCGATCTTGGAAACTGACGGACTGGTGGAAATCGAGCGGATCGTCATCACGCACGCGCATCCCGATCACATCGGCGGTGTGCAGGGTATCTTCGGCCGGATCGGACGTGTCCCGGTCTTGAAGATGCCCCGCCCCGAATTGGATCAGGGCGTAGAGATTGAGCCCCTAGAAGATGGATGCATTGTGCGTACCGAAGGTGCGACGCTGCGTGGCATATGGACGCCCGGCCATGCGTCCGACCACCTATGTTTCTATCTGGAGGAAGAGCGCGCGCTGTTCACGGGGGACGTTGTGCTCGGCGCCGGGACGACGGTGATCCCTCGCGATGGCGACCTCGGCGACTATATGGCATCGCTCGATCGAATTCTGGCGCTCGACATGGACGTGATCTATCCCGCGCATGGGCCGGCGATTCGAGAGCCACACAAGAAGGTGCGTGAATACATCGCGCACCGAGAGTTACGCGACCAGCAGATTCTCTCCGGTCTCGGCGAAGGTCCCACGACGACCGCCGACTTGGTGGCTAAGATATACGTCGACGTTCCTGAGTTCCTACACCCCGCTGCGGCAGTCTCTGTAGACGCGCATCTTCGGCGTATGCTCGGTACGGGAATCGCCGAGCGGGATGGAGACACGTGGCTCCTCTGCGCGCGCGCTACTACCTAAGCCTCGAGCTCTTGATAGCTTCGGCCCGGCTCGGCTGTAGTCGTCACCGGAAGTCCCGCGTCGCGCCAGCCGATGGCCGAACCGTCTCGCGCACCACCGAATCCGCCTGCTACATTCGTTAGGTCGGCGAAGCCGAGCCCCTGCAGGACGTGGCAGGCGTTCATGGAGCGTACTCCGCTCTGGCAGCCGACAATCAGTTTCGTAGTCTTTTCGAAGTGGCGTTCGACGATCGCTGCGAACGTTGCGTTCGGTTCGGCCGGGCGGCCTGGCTCCATAAACAGCACCGGAACGTTGTACGCACCGGCTGCGTGTCCCTGTTCGAACTCAGCGACCGTTCGTACGTCGAGATACACAGAGCCGGTGTCCGTCTCTAAGACCTCGGCTGCCTGCGCTGCTGTAATTTCCGCAATCGCCATCACGTTGCTCCTCCGTTACGTGGCCGCGCTACCCGCGCGTACCTACGTCTCGGTTGACCCGAAACGCTATTGCTAGACAAGCGGTGTCCAAGCGGCCGTTGCATAGCTGGTCGCATGTCGAATGCGTTGCGCAACGTCGCCACGCTGCCCAGGAATGTGCGTGTTTTTCGCGAGTTCCTGCCGCCGGCGAACGCCGGCGAAAAAAGCCTAACGTATTTAGACGCTTGTAGGGGCATCGGCCGACCATGTGCCTGGCACGACGGTTGCTCTTTCGCCGAAGGGGGACTCCCTCCCCGCAGCGCAGCATGGCAAACGCAGGTGCAACACCCCGTCCGGTGACGATTGTCGCCGCAGACGATGATTCCTCTATCCGGCGGCTTCTGATGGCCATCCTCACCCGGCAGGGCTACCAGGTGTTGCTCGCAGAGAACGGCACGCAGGCTCTCGCACTGACCCACGAGAGCGATCCGGATCTCGTGATTCTCGACTACCACATGCCCGATCTCGATGGTGATCGTGTCGCGTCCGTACTGCGGGCGGCCGAGTCGACCGCGCACTTGCCGTTGCTCCTATTGAGCGCCGATGAAGAAGCGAACTCGGAAACTGCTAACGATGAGGGCCTGTGGGACGGACGGGTACGCAAGCCGTTCACACCGGACGCGTTGAAGACGGAGATCGCACGTCTCGTGAGCAGCGAAGACCGCGGCGTCTCGGACGTAGCAGATGACGGTCGTCCGGTTTGGGAAGGCGTCGCCCGGCCGATGCGAACCAACTACCTCGGCTCACTGAAGAGTGCGGTCGAGGAAATGCAGCAGGCACTGGAGTCGGCGTCCGATTCGCGATCGCGAAGTACGGCGCTTGAGACGATGCGTCGTCGTTTCCACCAGATTCACGGTTCAGCGGCGAGCTACGGATTTCCCGGCATAGGGCAGGTCGCTGCCGAAGCGGAGACGCTCGTCGCGGGCTGGCTCGACGAAGTCGATACCGATGCGGCAGTCGACTTGGGTCGCGTGCGCAACGCGATCGCGAACATCGACGGGTTGTTGGCTCGCGCCATAAAGGCTGCTGGTGCGATTCGTGTGACCGCAGCCGATGCCGAAGGCGAGCAATCCGACGAGCGCGCGCGCGTACTATTGCTGGACGACGATCCCGGCCTGCTTGCAGACGCCACGCGTGCCGCGCGGCAGCGTGGATGGTCTGTCGAAGCGTTCCAGTCGCCGGACGTTGCTCTTGACCGGGTGCGTGAACAGGCCTTCGATGTCATCACGCTTGGCGGTGGTGCTGCGACGGCGAGTGATTGTGCGTTGGTGTCTCGCTTCAGATTCGAGGCGGGCGCTAGTGCTTTGGTTTTGGCTGGTGGTGACGGCTCGACTGCACATCGACTGAAGGCCGTGGAGGCCGGCGTCCACCTGTACTTGGCCGGCTCACTCGATGGCGCAGCGTTGGTTGATGAATGGCGTGGCTTGATCGAGCAACCCGACTCACGCGCCGGACGGGTTCTCATCGTCGACGATGATCTCAGCATTCTCGAGTTCGAGTCTGCGGAGCTAAGGGCTGCCGGTTGCGAGGTCGAGTGCCTCGACGATGCGATAGATGTGTTCGCCCAACTCGAGCGACAAGATCCCGACCTTCTGCTTCTCGATGTAGACATGCCCTCAGCGAACGGTCTCGAGCTTGCAAAAGCCGTCCGGTCGTCGCCGCGCTGGGCTCGCCTACCGATCATCATTCAGACCGTGCATTCGAGTCCGGAATTTCGCCTTAAGGCGTTCGAAAGTGGCGCCGACGACTTTCTAAACAAACCGATCCTCGAAGAAGAACTCCGCGTTCGCGCGCTTGGCAGACTTGAACGTGAGCGCATGAAGCGTGACATCGCCGAACGCGACCCAGCCACTGGTTTTCGTAGCAGAGCGAGTTTCCTTGATAGGACGGTGAAATTGCTCGCGGAATGTCGCACTGGGGCCATTGCTACAATCGAGGTCGAACGACTCACGTCGTTTACGCACCGCTATGGTCTGGAAGCGGGTGACACCGCAATGGCTGCGGTCGCCGATGCACTGCGTGAAACGTTCCGGTCCGGTCGTACGGTTCTCGGTCGCGTCGCCGGCGGCATACTTACCGTGATGCAGGGCAATGTCAGCGAGGACGAGCTCGCGCTTCGCCTGGAACGCTGTTTTGGGAATTTGGAATTCGACCGGCGACTGGCCCCCGGTGACAGTCCATCGGATGGCGTGGTACTCGAGGGCGCCGCACTCGCGGTGTCGGCGGGACAGCCATTGCAGGCGATCTTGGATGACGCGCTTCGCGCGCGCCCACACGACGGTCGTGTTCGCGTCACACGTGTCTCGAAGAACCAGCGCCTGTCGGCCGTACCCGTGTTCGTTGTAGAGGACGACAAGAACCTCCGCGAGATGCTCGTCTATGCGCTCAGCAATGCGGGCTACGATGTGGAGGCGTTCTACAATGGGTGCGACGCCTTGGCAGCATTGAAGGCTGTGAACGTCTGCGGCCAAAGGCCGATCGTTCTCCTGGACGTCGACTTGCCCGGTATGGACGGCTTCAGCATCCTGGATGAACTCGAAGCGGAACGTCCCGGAGTCTTCACCACGGTGCTCGTCACCGCACGCGGCAGTGAGAAAGACCAGCTTCGCGGCCTCCGCTCACAAGCCGCCGACTACATCGTCAAACCGGTACGAATCCCACTACTCCTCAGTAGGCTCGAGCGAATCGCAACCCAGAACGCGTCGTGAGCTACGATCTGCTCATGCAGGTTGCGCTCGTGCAGCTCGCGCTCGTGTTGTTGATGTTGACCGGGCTGTTGATGGCTCGCATTGCGCGCAGTGTTTTCACGTCCGTCTACGACCGCGAGGTCGAGGTGGGGGAAGACACGATTGCGCGATGGCTGGCAGGCGAATTGTGCGATGAAAATGCGAGAGCGCGTCTAGCGAAGGTCGGGGACGACGCTTTTGCCGCGATTGTCGGAGCGTACGCGGGGCGTGTCGAGGGAGGACGCTGGGAGGACATAGTGGGCATGCTGCGCACCACGCCGTGGTTCTCGCGCGTGCGCTCCCATGCAGGTTCGAGGTTCTGGTGGCGACGATTGGATGCCGCGCGCGCCCTTTCGCTCGTTGCTCTCGAGAGCGATCTTGAACACGCAAAAGCGCTGCTACGGGATCCGCATCACGGTGTACGGCTTGCGGCCATCCGGATCCTCAGGCGGGTTCCGGAGCCGGATCTCTTACGCGAGTTGTTCACTGCCTCCATCGAGGCATCGCCTGTGTTGCGGCGCTACATCTTCGACGTCTTGCAAGTACATGATCGCGCCGTGGTCGATACGGTTCTCTCCACGCTCGGTGGGACGGCGGGGCCGCGAGCAACTTGCGTCGCGCTCGAGTATGTCACCGAGACGGCTGATCCCATCTACATGGACGAAGTCCTTCAACTGACGAGCGTTCGATCCGCGGAGATTCGTGCGGCTGCCGTGCGTGCCGCGTCGGAATTTCCGCATGGCAGGAGCACGCAGGCTCTGATGCTGAGGTTGGATGACGAGTGCAGCGTGGTTCGGCGAAATGTTTGCGAATCGCTCGGTCGAATCGCATCCGTAGCGGCGACCGGCGGTCTCGAAGGGCGATTGGCGGACGTCGACCGGGAAGTTCGGCTAGCGGCGGGCGTTGCGCTACGCCGCATCGGGGTGCCGGGGGTTCGAGTGCTTCGAGAGCAATTGCAGCGCGACGACGAGGCCTCGGATCAATCACTTGTGCGCTACATACTCGGACTGGAGCCGGATGCGATCGATCAAATCGGTCCGACGGTGCGAGGTCTCTAGCGCGGATGTGGGAGTTCGTTCACTACCTCGTCGTTTCGTCGGACTCTGCCATCATCTGGTACTTCGTTGCAGTCAACTCGTTTCATCTGCTCCTGTTGCTGCTGTCTATCCCGCAGATCTGGCGTCACTGGGAGATCTATAAGAATGACGAGGTGAGTCGCTATATCGCGTCCGACGCGTTGCCGGCGATATCCGTGCTCGTGCCCGCTCATGACATGCAGGCGACCATCGAGACCAGTGTGAATTGCCTGTTGGCGTTATCGTATGCGACGCACGAGGTGGTTGTCGTCAACGACGGATCTCGTGACGAGACGCTAGAGCACCTACGTCGTGCCTTCGATTTGTACGAAGTACCTTCGTCCTACCGTTCCACCGTAGAGACGAAACCTGTAAAGGCGTGCTACCGCTCTCGCACGCGAGCGAACTTGCTGGTGGTGGACAAAGTGCAAGGCGGAAAAGCCGACGCCGTCAACGCAGCTCTCAATGCGGCTCAGCATCCACTCGTCCTGTGCGTCGATGCGGATACGCTACTGGAACATGATGCGCTACTACGTCTCGCGAGGCCGTTCGTCTTGTATCCCAACGTAGCCGCAGCGGGCGCGACGGTGCGCGTACTGAACGGCTGCACGGTGGTGAACCGCAACGTCGAAGACGTGGCGATGCCGCGACGCTTTTTGGCGGGACTACAGGTCCCCGAGTATCTGCGAGGATTTCTGTTCGGACGGCTCGGTTGGAACGCCCTCGGTGGCAACCTGATCATTTCCGGCGCTTTCGGGCTATTCCGTCGCGACTATCTGGTCGCGGTCGGTGGCTATGACCCTGCGTCGGTCGGCGAGGACGTCGAACTCGTCATTCGTCTGCACCGATATCTGCTCCAAAACGACATTTCGTATCAGATGCCGTTCATTCCAGACCCGGTGGCATGGACGGAGGTCCCGGCTGACGTAACCAGCCTGGCCCGACAACGAGAGCGGTGGCACAGAGGTCTCGCCACCTCGCTCGCACGAAACTTCGAGCTGTTCTTTAACTACCGCTACGGCAAGATCGGGCTCGTTGTGTTTCCGTTCTTCGTGCTCGGCGAGCTACTGGCGCCTCTCGTTGAGTTCTACGGACTGCTGATCGTCGTCCTGGGTCTATGTATGGGCTTACTGGGGGTGCAGTATGCCGCGACGTTCGCGCTCGTGGCTTGGGGCTACGGGGTCATGGTCACGCTCGTCGCTGTTGTGATGGAAGAAGCAACCTTTCGCCGATACGAACGCACGAGCGATTTTCTCCGCATGATCGGCTATGCTCTATGCGAGCCGCTCGGCTATCGACAACTTACGGTCCTGTGGCGGTTGAACGGTCTTCGACGCGCGATGACCGGCCGACGAGAGTGGGGCGAGATGCGCAGGCGCGGCTTCGTCGAAGCACAGAGTTGGCGCTGAGTCCGAACCTGAGATGCCGTCGGCGCGCGACACGAGGACTGAGGAAGAGGAATAGGTAGATGATGCGGATTTTTAGCGGGCTGTTCTTGACCATCTTGTTGCTCGGTTTCGCGGGTCTTTCGTTGGCCGAGGATCCTGCTTCGAGTCGAGTCGATGAGCTATATGCCGCGGCGGAACGCGCGGCGGACGCAGGGGATCGATCGGAGGCACGACGACTGGCCGTCGAGGTCTTGGTGCTCTCGCCGTCGTATTCGGATGCCACAGTACTGCTTGCCCGCCTCGACGGCTGGGAAGGGCGCCACGCTCCGGCACGTGATGCGTTACATCGCGTGATCGAACGCGAGCCTGATCACGCCGCCGCGCGCAAGGCGCTTATTGACGTCGAATACTGGGCGGGCGAGCACGAGCGCGCAGCTGAGTTGTGCGCCGAGAGTAGGATTCTCATCCCGAACGATAGTGAGTTGCGGGCACGGTGCGCGACCGTTGCGCGAGCCTCCACGGTCGAGCCGACGCCGACACAGGTCGCGGCGCGTCCACGAACGAGCAATCCGAAGGTCAAGCGCGACGAGGCCGCCGCAGCGACCTACCGGGCATCCCTCGACTACCGCAGCCGCACGTTCGACGACGATGTCGATGCTTGGCACGGCGTACACGTGGCGTCCGAGCGGCGTGACGATCGTGTCGCGCTGATCGCGCGAGCGGGTTACATCAACCGCTTCAACGAATCGGCGCTACAGCTCGATGCCGAAGCGTACCCGACCTTGGGGGATACGACCTACGCGCATCTGCGGATGAGCTATGCGACGGGGGACATCCTGCACGATTTCATGCTCGGCGCCGAAATCGTGCAAACTCTAACCGAGCAGATGGAAGGCTCGCTCGGTATCGACTGGACCGTGTACGAAGAGGATGTCGTGACGCTCAAAGGCTCGCTCGGTCGATACTGGAAGCGCTGGTTCTTCCAGGGACTATTCGCGGTAGACACGAGCGACGGCGATGCCGCGAGCTCAGGCGCGCTCATGGCACGTTTCTCGTTTCCGGACGCAGAGGAGTCTATCAGCGCAAAGGTCGGTTTTGGTAACGCGTTCGAACAGGAAGAGGCGGCACCATTGGGTGCGGGGCCAGGGGTTCCGGAAATCGTTCGTTTGCTTGAAATCGAAACCACTTCGGTCGGCGTAGACTGGCGTAAGCGCTTGTCCGAGCGATACGTCGGCAAGCTGGATTTCACGACGAAATTTCAGGAGATCGAAGGCGATGACCGGGTTCAGTTCGTGGTCGGCATCGGTCTAGAGCACCTGTTCTAGGAGCTACGCTCGAAGATCAGGAAGTACTGGTTCTCGAGCGTCGTCGGTTCTTCGACGAGTGCGAAGCCCGCGCTCGTCATCTCGTCGACCACGCGGTCGCGCGCCAGCTTATGCGCGGGGGGTGGCCCGACAGGCAGTTCCTTCTTTTTCCAGTCGATGATTGCGACGCGGCCGTTGGGCTTGAGCGTCTGTTGCAGGATCGCCAAATATTCATCGCGCCGGTCCAAGTGATGATACGTGTCGAGAATCAGCAACAGATCGATGCTGCCGACCGGCAGGCGAGGGTGATCCTTGGAAGCCAAGACGGGCGTCACGTTGGAGAGTTCGTTTGCTTCGATGCGTTCTCGGACGTGCGCGACTAAGTTGGGTTCGACTTCGACTGCGTAGACGGTTCCCGCCGCGCCGACAGCCCGCGAAAGGCGAGAGATCATATACCCCGTCCCGGTACCGAGGTCGGCTACGGTTTGTCCGTTGTTGAGACGCAGCGCGTTCGCGATGGCGTCGGGCTGTTGCCAGGCGTCGCGTTTCGGATCGTCGAATACGCCTTGCCAGTATTCGACGTCGTCGAAACGCCTATGGCTGGTCGCGGCGAATTCGCCTCGGTCGGTAGCTTTGATCGGATCGTGCGTCGGCGCGTCCGCCTGGCGATGGCCGGGTTCATCCCCATGCGAATGGCCGTGTTCGCCCGCGCGCATGACCGCCGGCATCAGCAAGCAGGTGAGCATGCCCGCGCATACGAGACCGAGCCGTGAGTGTAAGGTGCGTCGATTCATTTCTTTCTCGCGATCGTGAGGCCGTCGCCGATAGGCAGGATTACCACGTCCACACGCTCGTCGTCTCCGATGCGACGATTCACTTCGCGGATACTTTCGGTCGATCGGGACGTGTTGCCGACGTCGACCACCGATCCGCCCCAAAGTACATTGTCCAACGTCACGATGCCGCCGTGGCGTGTGCGCGCCAGAAGTTGTTCGTAGTAGTCGATGTAGCCGGATTTGTCCGCATCGATGTAGCTCATGTCGAAGAGGGCGCCCGTGGGGAGCGCCGCCAGCGTTTCCGAGGCCGGGCCGATGACGAGATCGATCTTGTCGTCGACTCCGGCTCGCTTCCAGTATTCAAGTCCGATGTCGGTCCATTCGCGACTTACGTCGCAACAGAGCAGCCTCCCGTGCTCGGGAAGAGCACGCGCCATCGCTAGCGCGCTCAGGCCGGTGAAGGTTCCGACCTCCGCAACTCGCGTGGCGCCGGTCAGGCGCACGAGCATGGCGAGCAGTGCGGCCTGGTCCGGTGCCGTTTGCATTGCGGACTCGGCGCCGAGTTCTTCCGTTCGCGTGACGAGTTCGCGCTCGATGTCGTCGGGACGCCAGCTACAGTCGAGCATGTAGCGGTACAACTGTGGGGTGAGGCTGGTGAACTTGTAGCTCATCTCGCTCTGCGCCCGTGGTGAACTGCGACGGCCCCGTTCATTGCGGATCTACGGTGCCGGCGTCCATTCGTCGCCGGCGAGGCGATCGCCGAGCCAGCTGAGTTGAGTGTTGGCACCGCCGAGCGTTAGTTCAATCCTGCGCGACAACAAGTAGTAGTGGTGTAGCGGGTAGTCGGTGTCGACGCCGATGCCGCCGTGTAGGTGTTGTGCGGCGTAGCAGGCTTGGTGTCCACCTTCCGCAGCCCAGAACTTGGCGATCACTAGTTCTCTCCTCGCGGGCAATCCCTGCGAGAGTCGCCACACGCCCTGAATCGTCGCTAGCCGAATTGCTTCGACGTTAATGAACGCATCGCCTGCGCGTTGGGCGACTGCTTGGAATGCTGCGATGGGTTTGCCGAACTGCTTCCTTTCGGCCGTGTACTTCGCGGTCATTCGAACGGCCTGGTCCGCGACTCCCAACTCCATCGCCGACAGACCGGCGAGCAGATGATCGACCAGCCAGTTCAGAGCTTCGACGGCCTTTTCGCCTGTTGCGATCACGTCGGTCGCATCCACCGATACGTTCTCGAAGGTGACGATATACTCGAGTTCACCCGTGGTAGTAGCCTGTCCTTCGAGAGCGACGCCGTCTCGCTTCGGATCGACCAGAAAGAGTCCCACGCCGTCAGGAGTCGACGCGGACACCAGGATCCAGCCGGCGATCGATGCAGCCGGCACGTAGTCCTTCGTTCCGTCGATGCGCCAGCCGCCGCCGTCGGGGGATGCGTTGGTGGTAGGCGCTTCGAGGTTCTGTTCGCCGGCTTCGGTCAGCGCTGCGGTCAGGAGGAGCTCTCCGGTAACAACCGAGGGCAGGATTCGCTTGCGTTGCTCATCGCTGCCGAAGCGATCGATGGGCGCCGCCCCCATGAGCAACGTCGGCAGAACGGGGACCGGCGCGCAGCTTCTTCCGATCTCTTCGAGCAGCACCGATAGCTCGATGATGCCGCCGCCGAATCCGCCCACGTCTTCCGGGAGACCGACGCCGAGCAAGCCGGCTTTCGCGAGTTCCTGCCAGAGCTGTTCGTGAAACCAATCCTGCGGCTCTTCGAAGTTAGGGAGATTCTCGACGGGAGAGACTTCGTCGAGAATCTTGCGCGACAATTCGCGCAAATCTTTCTGTTCCTGGCTGTAGGAAAAATCCATGTTGAGTCCGTTTACCTTTCTTGTCCGTAGTTAGCGCAGCGGGCGCGGCATGCCGAGGCCGGCGATCGCGATGATGTCGCGTTGGATTTCGTTGGTTCCGCCGCCGAAGGTCAGGATGAGCATCGAGCGATACATGCGCTCCACGCGCCCTCTGGCGGCGTGTCCGGGCGTTCCGCGCTTCAGGTATCCAGCTTGCCCAAGCACTTCCTGCAGCAATCCGTAGCCTTCGATATATAGCTCGCTGCCGAAGACCTTCACGGTGGACGCCTCGGCGAAATCGAACGTTTTGTTGGTCACGTTCCATGCCTGCCGCCAGTTGAAGAGCTTGAGCACCTCGAGCTTGGCTTCCACGCGTGCGAGATTCGCGCGTACCCAGGGTATGTCGATTAATCGTTCACCGGCTGCGTTGTGGCTTGTGCGCGCGAATTCGATGGTTTCGTTCATGATGCGCGTCATGGTACCGGCTGCCATGAGTGACACACGCTCGTAGTTCAGTTGGTTGGTGATCAGCTTCCAGCCGTTGCCTTCGCCGCCGACGAGCGCTGATTGCGGGACGCGAACGTTGTCGTAGTACGTTGCGTTGGTGCGTACGCTTCCCACTGTCTCGATTCCTGTGCAGCTGTAGCCGTCGGCATCGGTGGGCACGATGAAGGTCGAGATGCCCGCATGCTTCTCGGCGTCCGGGTCGCTTCGCGCCGCCATCCAAACATAGTCCGCATGATCTGCGAGGCTGGTCCAAAGCTTCTGCCCGTCGATGACCCAATCGTCGCCGTCGCGCACGGCTTTGGTGGAGAGCGCGGCCAAGTCCGTGCCGGCGTTCGCTTCGGAGTACCCGATCGAGAACAGAATCTCGCCCTTGAGAATCCGCGGCAGAAATTGCTGCTTCTGCTCCTCGGACCCGAATTCCTGAATCGTCGGACCGACCGTACTGATCGTGAGGAACGGAAGCGGGAAGCCCGAGCGCTGTGCCTCTTCGGCGAAGATGTATTGCTCGAGAGGAGATCGCCCCTGTCCGCCGTATTCCTTCGGCCAACCGATTCCGAGCCAGCCGTCCGCGCCGAGCTTTGTCAGTGCTTTGCGGAACAGAGGTCCGCCGCCTTCCCCTGTGGAAACCTCGTGCTCGAGATCGGGGGCCATGAGGTCCGAGAAATATGCTCTCAACTCGGCCTTGAGGGCCTTCTGTTCGTCCGTGAAATCGATCTGCATGGGCGTAGCTAATGGGAAAATAGAACGTGTTTCAACCGAGCCCGGCCGTGCCTCTTTCGGCCTCGTACCTGACCCGCGGCGTCTTGCCCGATAGGGGGGCGCTGTTAGGATGCCGCCGATGAAGGAAGTACGCGTCGAGCGTGTGATCGATGCGCCGCGCGACGCGGTGTGGGCGAAATACACGGATCATGTGTCGTGGCAGGAGTGGTCGTCGATCGGCAAGGTTCGCCTCGAGAAGGAAGGCAACCCAGCGCCGAACGGCGTTGGCTGTGTTCGAGTGATCAGCAACGGCGGCGTATCCGCCTACGAGGAAGTGGTGTCGTGGGAACCGCCCAATCGCATGACGTATCGTGTCGTTAAAGGCGGGCTACCGATGCGGGATCATCTCGGCGAGGTAGACTTCAGCGATGAACCGGACGGGCGCACTAAGATTGTCTGGCGCTGCCGCTTCAATTCCAAAATTCCGGGTCTTGCTGGACTGTTCTCAGTGATCGTTCGCAAGGTTTTCAACGATACGCTGGCGGCGCTAAGTCGCTACGACTTCGGTGGCAGGGCGGCCTGATGGAGCGCAAGGACATCGAAGCACTCGTCGCGGCGGCTATCATGCGTGCGCCCATGCCCATCGTTCGCGCGGTAAATTCTACACCCACATCGGTTGACGGACGCGTTCTCGAGCCGCGCACGCAGTTCCTACTTGGTTTGCAGGTGCGCAGCGGCCGTCCCGGGCTGGGCGAGATGGACGTCGAGCAGACTCGCGAGGCGTTCGGTAGCATGACGACCGGGCTCGGACCGGGGGCGCGCGCGCTCGCACGCGTGGTGGATCGCCGTATTGATGGACCCGCGGGCGACATTCCAGTTCGTGTCTACTCGCCGTCCGCCACACCCAAGGCTGAGCCGGCGCTGGTTTACTATCATGGCGGCGGTTGGGTTATCGGAAATCCGGATACGCATGACGAGGTCTGCCGCGCGCTCGCCGAGACGGCCGAGTGTGTTGTCGTGAGTGTCGACTACCGTCTCGCGCCGGAGCACCGGTTTCCGGCGGCCGTGGATGACGCGCTCGCAGCGTTTCGCTGGGTGCGTGATCACGCCGACGAACTGGGCATCGATGCGCGGCGAATCGCTCTCGGCGGCGATAGCGCGGGTGGGAATCTGTCGGCGGTCGTGGCGCAGCTGACAAAGGGCGATGCGATTCCGCCCTGTTTCCAGATGCTTGTCTATCCTGTGGTCGATCTACGCTGCGATAGCGGCTCCTACGATTCGTTCGCGGAAGGCTTCTTCCTTACGCGCGATGCCATGCATTGGTTTCGTGACAAGTACCTCGACAACGAAGCCCAACGCGAGGATCCTCGGGCATCTCCGTTGCTCAGTGACGATGTGTCGGGCGTAGCTCCGGCCTTCATCGCCACTGCCGGCTTCGACCCGTTGCGTGACGAGGGGCGGGCCTATGCTGAGAAGCTGGCGGCAGCCGGCGTGGTGGTGTCCCATCGCTGTTACGAGGGGGCCATTCACGGCTGCCTCTCGCTCGCCGGGGTGCTTGCGCCCGGGCGGGCGATGCTTGACGACTGTACGGGGGCTCTTCGGGCCGCGTTCAGCCGCGTGACTGGCTAGGCTACTTCACTGGTCAGCTGTTTAACTGGTCAGCTCCGTAGGCTCGGCGTCCTCTTCGTCGAGAGATGATTCCGGCAGTGATTCGGCAGCCGAGGCTTCAGGTAACACCTGAACCTTCGTGAGCTTTCGCTCGATGGTGCGCGTCTTGGTCGCCGCGTCCTCTACGACGCTGCTGGCCTGCTTCAGCTTCGTCTGAACCTTCTCGAGCATCGTGCCGAACTTACCGAACTCGGACTTTACGGCTGCGAGAAGTTGCCACACTTCGCTCGAGCGCTTCTCGATCGCTAGCGTTCGGAAGCCCATCTGTAGGCTGTTGAGCAGTGCCGCCAGTGTGGTTGGACCTGCGATTATTACTCGGTGGCTACGCTGTAAGTGTTCGAGTAGATCGGCGCGTCGTACGACTTCGGCGTACAGTCCTTCGGTCGGAAGAAACAGGATTGCGAAATCGGTTGTTCGCGGCGGGTTCAGATACTTGTCCGAGATCTCTTTCGCGGATGTCCTGATGCGCACCTCCAATTGCTTGGTGGCCGCGGCGACGCCGTCACCGTCACCGATGTCGTGAGCGTCGAGAATGCGTTGGTAGTCTTCCTGCGGGAACTTCGAATCGATCGGGAGCCAGACGACGTCATCTACTGCGTCAGTGGGACCGGGGAGTTTGATGCAGAACTCGACGCGCTCGGCGCTACGCGGCTTGGTGGCGACATTCTTTTCATACTGAGCCGGCGTGAGCACCTGTTCCAGTAATCGTTCCAGTTGGATCTCGCCCCAAGTCCCGCGCGCCTTGACGTTCGTCAACACACGCTTGAGATCGCCCACGCCGGTCGCGAGGTTTTGCATCTCGCCAAGCCCTTTGTGGACCTGCTCGAGCCGATCGCTGACGAGCTTGAAAGACGCGCCCAGCCGCTTGTCCAGCGTTGCCTCCAATTTCTCGTCAACCGTCCGGCGCATTTCTTCCAGGCGCTTCCCGTTGTCTTCGCGCAGCTCCTTTAATCGGCTGTCTACCGATGCGCGTACTTGCTCCATGCGGTCCTCGTTCGCCGACGTCAGGCGAAGCAGCTGCTTGGTAAAGCCGTCGAGCCGTTCGTTTTGGACGGTAGCCGACGCGCCCAGCTGTTTCAGGACGGTGTCGGAGAACTGTTTCATAGACTCAGCGCCCTCCGTGCGGGCATGGCGCTGCGCGGCCGCTCCTTCGACACGCGAACGTGAGAGCTCCTGCCTGATCGTGAGTTCCGAGCGCGTGTTCTCGGCTTCGAGAACCGCCAAGCGTGCGTGCAGTGGTGTTGGATCGAGTGAGCGTAGCCGCCGATAGGTCGCCATCGACATGACGATGAGAACGACCGTCATCGCACCCACGGCGAGACCGAGCCAGAGCGGGACCGAGATTAGCGCGGTCGGATCCATTCGCTCATGGTACCGACCCACGGCGCTGGATTCAGCACGGGGACGAAAATAACTGCGTCAGGCCGTCGGTGGCCAGAGGTGGTAGAGCATGAGGTAGATCGTCACGCCGGTGACGGAGACGTAGAGCCAGATAGGTAGTGTCCATCGTGCGATGCGGCGATGTCGTTCGAAGTTCCCGCGAAGCGCGACGACGACAGTGGTTCCCACAAGGAAAGGCGTAATCGCAGCCAGCACCGTATGTGTGATCAGAATCGAGAAGTAGACTGTGCGCACGACCCCTTCCTCGGTGAAGCGCGTCGCCCCGGCATTGGCGTGGTAGTAGAGGTAGCTCGCCAGGAACAGGGTCGAGGTCGCGACGGCGGCCAGCATCGACTTGCGGTGCGATTCTTTGCGGCCTGCCTTGATGTGGAACCAACCGACGATGATGAACACGGTCGCCAGGCTGTTCAAGATCGCATTGACGGTGGGCAGTGATGAGATGCTCATGACGTACCTGCCTCGATAAGTCGTTTCATCGCTGCGGTTAGCGCTTTGAGTTCGTTGGCGTTGTTGCTGTCGTAGTAGCCGCGAATTTGCAGCTGGGCATCGACGAGCACGAGCTTGGTACTATGCGTGATCGGGCCCATCTCCGCGATGAGTTTGGGATCGGCACCTTCGTTCTCCGCGATCGGCAGATAGAAGTTCTTCTGCACGAGGTTGAGAACGTAGTTGTAGTCGCCCGTCAGCAAGCGCCAGCGTTCGGGATCGATGGAGTGTGTGCGGCCGTAAGCTTCGAGCACGGCGGGAGTGTCACCTTCCGGATCAACCGTGATCGATACGATCAGCAGCCTCGGATCGTTCGACAACCGCTCCTTGATGTCCCCGAGGCGCTGCACCACCATTGGACACGGGCCGGGGCAGGTTGAGTAGATAAAACTCGCGATCCAGGGTCGGCCTCGCAGTTCCTTGCTACCGAATTCGTTCTGAGTCTGATCCGTGAGAACGAAGTCCGGTACGGTCGTAATGACCGGAAGTGGCGCGAGTGCTTGGGCACCTCCGAGCACCATACGCATCAAAATGATCACGAGCGCGGCGCAGCCGAGAACAATCCACATGGCTTTGCCGCCGGAAGTAGGCTCGTTTGTCGGAATCGGCGGCGCGGAGCCGGGAGTCTGTTCGGTGTCTGTTGTCATCGTTTAGAGTGTTGAGCGATCGCCTGGCGCGCTCCGAACCGCGACGCCCGTCGCCGCAAGAGTAAATAACGCTACCACGACGAGCGAGACAACGAGCCCTGTGACCGCACCTACCGCCGCTGGGTCCGTAGAATTTCGGAGTTCATGAGAAGAGTCCGTCTATGAACATCGCGGCGAATAGCGCGGGCAGATAGAGGACGGAGACAAGCAATAGGCGTCGTGCTGAAGCGACGCCGCCGTCGCGTGCGGCCAGCCATGATGCGTACGCATACGCGATGCCTGCCACGAGGGCGATCCAGAAATACAGCGAGCCCGTCAGACCGATGAAAGACGTCGCCAGCGAGCAGGGGATGAGGGCAAGCGCATACACGAGCATCTGCCAGCCGGTAGTGCTTCCGTCGCGATCGATGACGACGAGCATCGGGAATCCGCCGCTCGCGTAGTCGTCGCGATACATTCTTCCGATCGCAAGAAAGTGCGGGATTTGCCAGAGAAACAAGACGGCAAACAGCACGAGTGCGCCCGCGTCTAAGGTTCCTTGACGCGCCGTCCAACCCATCACCGGCGGCAGTGCGCCGGGAATGGCGCCCACCAAGGTCGATGCGGGCGACGTGCGCTTCATCGGCGTGTAGACGAAGAGGTAACTCACGAGCGTCGCCGCACATGCAGCCGCGGTCAGAGAGTTACTGAAAGCCGCCAAGTAGCCGACGCCTCCGCTCGCCAGCGCTACTGCGAGCGTGAGCACCGCTGATGGAGATACTTTGTGGGCGGGCAGGGGGCGAAACCGGGTCCGGTCCATCACGCCGTCGGTTTCCCGCTCGATGTACTGGTTGAGAGCACCGGCGCCTGAACACGCGAGACCTGCACCCAGTAGTGCGTGCAGGAGGACCATGCCTGAGCCGCCGTTGCCGCCGGGCGCGAGCCAGTAGCCGATCGCCACGGTGAGCAGCACCATCGCTGTTATTCGCGGCTTTGTAAGCTCGATGTAGAGCGCGGAGCGTTCACTCATTCGCGGCCTCGCCAACGGGTCGACAGCATTTCCCCTCGAAGAGTTCCTCATGACTGAGCCGGTTGTGCAGGCTGCGAGTGCTGCGCGTGTTCACCGGACATCGCGTCGGCGGGCACGGACAATTCGCGGCGTGCATGCAGCAGCAGCGTCGCCGTTAGTCCTAGGATCGATGCTCCGATCGCCACATGGAATGTCGGGACCCAAGCCTCGAGAAACGTTGCCTGCCGCTGGTATGTCATGGCTTCCGTCAGAGCGAATGTAAGCACACCCAGGGCGAGTTGTGCCAGTACAAGGCGCACGAGCAACTGAGACCTGGAGCGGAGATACTCTGCGCTCGATGCAAGCGTGTCGCGTAGCTTCACGGATGTCGCGAAGACGAGGAAGGCGACCAATACGTGCGCATAGAAGATCAGGTTGCCTAACAGCGGCCGAGCTGCGGCGCCCTCATGGCGAAGTACGATCCCGATCAGCAACTGCGCGACCACGAAACCCGCGAGCATTCTGGCTGTGCGTGCGCTCTCGGGATGAGGGGGCGCCGCGTAAGTGCCGTCAGTTTGCCAGTGCGGTGACGTGATCGCGGCCAGGCAAACAACGATCGTGAAGAATATCTGGCCGACGCAGGCGTGCACCATCGCCAGATCGACGGAGAGTTCTAAGACGCGCAGCCCGCCGAGGAGTGCTTGCAGCAGAACAACGCTCATCGCGGCGATGCTCAGAATTCTAACGTCTCTGCGTTTTTCCCGCCGGTGAACGAGCCAGCCGAGCCCCAGCGTACAGAGCGCAACACTACCGGCGATGAGTCGGTGGCCATGTTCCGTGCGAACGTTTTCTATCGCATACCAGGCCGGTGGATTGATCGTACCGAATGAGAGTGGCCAGTCGGGAACTGCGAGGCCCGCATCGCGGCTCGTGACCAGTCCGCCGGCGAGTACCAGACCGAAGGTCATGGCTACCAGCACACGCGCGGCGCGATGGACTGTCGAGGCTCGTTCAGCCGGCATATCTCGCCACTGCCGCCAGAACTGCGGCGAGAATTATCATCGGGACGGCAGCCCAAACGATGTGGGTGCTGCGTTCAACGCTGTCGGTCGCGGTGGGTGCGGTCGCCGGCAATAGCGCGCGCAGAGCTGCGGCAATCGCTGTGCCAACCGCGAGGAGGGCGGTGAGTGCCAGGACCGCTAGCTGTGGGCTCACGGATTCCAATGGATCTCCTGTGGCATGCCCGTGGCTCTTCCGGGAGGAAAGTCCGAGGGGCGCGCCGGTCGGGCGACGCCCCTCGGTATTCCGTTAGATCGGGGAGAGCGGTGGACCGCTCAGCCCGCGGGCTTGAACGAGAAGTCTGCAGTGGCGGCTCCGCCGTCGCTGACCGTTACCTTCTGCGTCTGGGTTCCCATCTTCTCGTGCCACGCTTCGATGGTGTACTCACCGGCCGGTAGGCCGGAAATCGTGTACGTGCCGTCGGCGGCGCTCGTGGCGAAGAACGGGTGGTCGAGGACGCCGACGTAGGCTGACATCCAGGGGTGCACGTCGCACTTCATACGAACCATGACCTCGGGCGACGTGAACTTCTTCTTGATCGTCATTCCCTTCATCGGCATCGCACTGTTGAACTGCTTGCTGTTCTCAGGGAGCGAGTGGACGTTGTGAAGTGTAGAGTCGCTGTTTTTGATCACGATAGTCTGACCGACCATGACACCGACGACGTGGGGGGTGTACATGCAGCCGTTCTGATCCATCTCGACCGGCTCTGCAGGTGTCTCGTGCTCGCCCGAAACACCTTCCTTCACGTAGAGGAAGACGTTCTGGAGCGCGCCGTCGTTCACGACGAACACTTCGCCGAGGCGGCCATCGGGGTTGGCCTCCTCGCACTTGGGGTCGGCGGCCATTTTCACAGCCCGTCGCGCGGGCGCGGCGCCATCGAAACTGATCTTGCCTTTGATCTCGCCACCGGCCTGGGCAGGTGAAGCATCGAGAGTGGTAAATAGACCCGCCGCCGCGACGGCGGCTACGGCGACTAGCAGACGCATCTTCATCAATAACCTCCAGCTTATCTTGCTGATAATGTTCAGATTCTAGGCCGAGCGTTCGAGGTCCCTGAGGCCCTCGCATCGGCTGGGGGAACCATTTTTCAGTACCAAGAACCCGGGCCTTTGCAAGTGACGCCCTGCGTGAACGGGTGTGGTTCGTGCAAGAGGCTTTTCCGCGCACACAGGGGCAGTTCCCTTGAGACACGCGGCGTGCGTGGTGTAAACAGGGCATTCGGGTGGAGCGCGATCCGCTCGTACGGAGGTTCTGATGAGGAAATCGGCTGTCTCGTATTTTCTGCTGTCTGCTGTCGCCGCGGGGCTCGTTATTGGAGGAGGCCTCTGGGCTGCTCCGGTGCGTGCCGACGTAGCTGCCGGTGATGTGATCACGGGCGCCAACCTGGAGGACGCCGGTGATCTTCTCAGCCCTGGCCTCAAATGGATCGTCAAGCGCGGTATGCGGATGCGGATCGTCGATCCGAAACCAGTGCCGATCCCTGCGGACTTCCGAGCCGCTACGGAGCAGTATTCCAGTCAGGTCAAACTCGCGCCGAACGGGCTGAGCGTCGAGAACTACGTTGCGGGACATCCCTTCCCGAGCATCGATACCAACGATCCCAATGCGGCAAAGAAGATCATGTTCAACTTCGAGCGTCACTGGACTGATACCGATGATCTCGACGTCTCGAACTTCGATGCCGACACAGGAGCAATCGGTCGCGACGGTGAGTCGATGTCGGTCGAGAAGCATTTCGTGATCGACCACTTTCGGCGAATGTATTTCACCGGTCGTCTGCGAGTAGAGCCGAAGCCCCTATACGAGCCCAACAAAGACGAGGCGCACTACAAGGAATCGCTTCACCCGATCATCGAGCCCTTCGATCTGAAAGGAACGGGCTTTACGTACTACCGATATCTCGACCCTGAGCGGCACGACGATAGCTGGCTATATTTGCCGCAGTTGCGCCGCGTGCGTCGTTTGTCTTCTGCGCAGCGGTCGGACGCGCTGTTCGGGCAGGACACGGACGTCGACAGCTACTACGGCTACGCCGGAAGTGTCGCCTGGATGGACTGGAAGTTCCTGGGCGAGAAGAAAACCCTTTCTGCATTCCACGCGGAGAACTGGCCGGTAAAGTGGGGCGAGGGGAGCGCGGACTTCATTTTCGACGATGTGTGGGAACCGCGAGATGTGTACGTCGTTGAGGGGATTTCCAAACTCCCTCAGTACGCCTACTCCAAGCGTGTGATCTTCGTCGACAAGGAAACCTTCGTGATTCCGCACAGCGACATCTACGATACCGCCGGCGAGCTTTGGAAGGTCTGGGTGAATCTCTACAAGATGGGCAAGTCACCTTACGACGACGCGCCGCCGGACGGCCAATACGAGAACGTGATGGCATTCGCGCCATCGATTGCAATGGTCGACATTCAACTCGACCACGCGACGCGTGCAGCGCTCCCCAGCCAGCGTTTCGGTCAGGCGGTTGGCTGGCGATACAACAAGGGCGACGAGTCCGGGACGAACGAAGACTTCTTCTCGGTCTCTGCGCTCATCTCGGCTGGACGTTAGTCAGGCCCTGACGATTGTCTAGCCAGGATCGAGGGCGTCTCAGTCTCGATGCGCTACGCGCGCTCGTCGAGAGTGGATCAATAGATACGGTCGTTACCGTATTCCCGGATATGTACGGCCGGATGATGGGCAAGCGCATCACCGGCCACTTCTTCCTCTCGGAGATTGCCGAGCAGGGGATGCACGTGTGCGATTACTTGTTCGCGTGCGACATGGAGATGGACCCCGTGCCGGGGTACCAATTCGCGTCATGGGCGGACGGCTATGGCGACGTGCACGCCGTCCCCGACCTCAACACTCTGCGCGTGGCGTCGTGGCTCGATCGCTCGGCGTTCGTGATCTGCGATATCTTTCACGAAGAGAGCGGTGAACCGATCGCGCTGGCACCGCGAACCGTTCTGCGCCGCCAACTCGATCGGGCGAAGGAGATGGGGTTCGTCGCGAAGGCCGGCACCGAGTTGGAGTTCTTCCTCCTGCGCGACGACTACGACGAGGCGCGCCGCAAGAATTTCGAAGGGCTCGAGCCGTTCGGTCCGTACGTAGCGGACTACCACATTCTTCAGGGAACACGTGAAGAGCCGATTGTCGGTGCGATTCGTCGTGCGATGGACGAGTCCGGCGTTCCGATCGAGTTCAGCAAGGGAGAATGGGGGCCCGGACAGCACGAGATCAATCTTCGTTACACCGAGATGCTGGAGATGGCTGACCGCCACAGCATCTACAAACATGCGGCCAAAGAGATCGCGATGCTGTCGGGGCATTGTTTGACGTTCATGGCGAAGCTCGACGAGAACCTCGCCGGCAATAGCATGCACCTGCATTCGAGTTTGTGGGGAGCGACCGACGACCGTCCGGTGTTCGCGGGGGACGGCGAGCCGTTGCCCGGCACACGCAGCGTTCCCAGCGACGAGTTCCGTTGGTATGTCGGCGGTCTACTGGCGCACGCGCGAGAGAGCAGCCTCTTCTTTGCGCCGAACGTCAATTCTTACAAGCGCTACATTCCGGGGACTTTCGCGCCGACGGGCATCGCATGGTCGTACGACAACCGAACCGCAGGGTTCCGTGTCGTCGGGCATGGGCCGTCTTTACGCATCGAGTGCCGAATCCCCGGTGCCGACTGCAACCCGTACCTTGCGATGGCATTGCACCTCGCGGCCGGCCTCGATGGAATCGCGAATCGGACTGAGCCGCCTGAACTGTTTCGTGGTGATGTCTATGAGGCGGAGGGGTTGGAGCAAGTGCCGCACACACTCGACGAGTCACTGGCCCTGTTTCGCGAGAGTGCCTTCGTGGCCCGTGTTCTGGGCGATGACGTCCGCGACCACTATGTGCGCTTCGCAGAAGTGGAACTTGAGAAGTTCCGCGTTGCCGTGACCGGTTGGGAGCGACGCCGATTCCTCGAGCGCGGCTGAGTGCGCGGTCGCCGAGTCGAATCAATGAAGCCCCTCGTCGGTATAACTACGTACACTCCGCCGGGTGATGAGAATAGGAAGTATTCCATCCCTGCGGAGTACATCGACTCGATCCGTAGCGCCGGGATGGAAGTTCTTTTGCTCGCGGCCGGTGATGCCCAAGCGTGTCTCGCGCCGCTCGACGGCCTCGTACTGTCGGGCGGAGGCGACGTCGACCCTGCGACCTACGGTGGCGAGGTCCACGACACCACCTACATGGTGGATAGTGAGCGCGATGGCTTCGAGTTCGAGCTGGCCCGTTTGGTGCTCGAGCGTCGCATGCCGTTACTTGCGATCTGCCGTGGATTACAGATCGTCAATATCGCGGCAGGCGGGTCTCTTGTCGCTCACATTCCCGAACGCTACGGCGAGGCGGTCATCCATCGCGCGCCGCCTCGTGAGCCGATCGCGCATGCGGTTGAAGTTGAACCGGGAGAGTCGCGCTTGGCAGTCGCGATGGGCGAGGGGGATGCCGAGATCATGTCGTGGCACCATCAAGCCGTCGAGCGCTTGGGCGACGGCTTACGCGTGACCGCGCGGGCCGCCGACGGACTGATTGAGGCACTCGAGCCGGAAGCCGGTGGTTGGGCGGTGGCCGTACAGTGGCACCCGGAACTGAACGCACGAACCGACGCCAAGCAAGCCGCGCTGTTCCGAGCGTTCAGAGATGCGGCGGTCCGATACAGACAGGAGCGAAACGCGTGAGATTGGAAAACAAAGTGAGCATCGTTACCGGCGGGGCAGGCGGGATCGGCCGAGCCAGTTCGCTGCGCTTCGCGGCCGAGGGCGCCAAGGTCTTGGTGGCCGATCGAAACGAGGCGGGGGCTGCCGCAGTCGTCGCGGAGATCGCTGAGGCGGGCGGTACGGCCGAGGCGTTTGGAGTCGATGTCGCAGTGTCCGCCGAAGTCTTGTCGATGATCGAGACTGCTGTCGGGCGTTGGGGACGACTAGACGTGCTATTCAACAATGCAGGAGTTTTTGCCGACGGAGACGAGTCCGTCGTCACCACGGAGGAAGACGTTTGGGATCACGTGATGGCCGTCAACCTGAAGGGCGTCTACCTGGGCTGTAAGCACGGAATTCCAGCAATGTTGGAAAGCGGCGGTGGTTCGCTGATCAATACGTCCTCGATGGTAGCGATGATGGGCTCTGCGACGTCACAGGCGGCGTATACCGCGAGTAAGGGCGGTGTCCTTGCGCTCACCCGCGAGATTGCGGTGGAGTTCGCCAAGAGGGGGTTACGGGCCAACGCGATCTGTCCCGGGCCGCTCAACACGGAACTGATCGAGGATCTCTTTAGCGATCCGCATCAGAAACAGCGACGTTTCGTACACATGCCGATGGGACGACTTGGCGAAAGCACGGAGATCGCCGATGCGGCGCTGTTTCTCGCGTCGGACGAGTCGTCGTTCGTCAACGGTACTCAGTTTGTCGTGGATGGAGGGATGACGGCCGCGTACGTCACCGCCGAATGACGGAGACGTACGCGATCAAAATCAAGGAACGGAACGCGCAGAGCCCCGATGGGCCGCAAGGTTACGAGCTGAGGTAGCCCTTCGACTCGAGGTAACCGATCAGGTCCGCGAGGCTGTCTGCTTCGCTCTGATTGGTGGTATTGATCGTGAGCTCAGGCTTCGCAGGCGCTTCGTAAGGAGCGGAGATGCCGGTGAACTCGGGAATCTCACCCGCCCGCGCCTTCTTGTAGAGGCCTTTCGGGTCGCGCTTCTCGCACTCGTCGAGATCGCAATCCACCAGGACTTCGACGAAATCGCCGTCTTCCATGATGTCACGCACCAGATCGCGGTCGGCGCGGTATGGCGAAATGAAGGCCGTAACATTGAGCACGCCGGCTTCGGTAAAGAGCTTCGCAACTTCGCCGATGCGTCGGATGTTCTCGGTGCGATCCGCGGGGGAAAAGCCGAGGTCTTTGTTCAAGCCATGGCGTACGTTGTCGCCGTCCAAAACGAAGGACCGTACTCCGCGTTCCCAGAGAGCCTTCTCAAGGAGATTGGCGAGGGTCGACTTGCCGGAGCCTGACAGGCCGGTGAGCCAGACGGTGCAGCCCTTGTGCCCGCTCTGCAGTTCGCGCTCGTTCTTGCTCACGGTGGTCTCGTGCCAGACAATGTTTTTCGCTTTCGGTTCACTCATGGATCGTAGTTCTTCCTGTGCCGGTTTACGGGCGCAACCGACGGCTAATGCCCGTGTAATCAACGATTGCCGAACCAGTGTCCGCACCGGTGATCGGTGTGGTCGATGACGCGAACGTCCGTTCGGCTAGCTTAAGGGGCGATCGCGGCCTCAGCCGCGATCTGCGAGAAACGTCAGATCAGCTGTTCGGCCGTTCGAGACGCTTGCCATACGTGACCTGGCCCTTGTCTATGCGCAGCTGAAAGCCGCACTCAGGGTTGATGCAGGCCCATGCCTTGTACGTTACGGACGCGCCTTCGGTCCCATAATCCGACAAGGGAATCAGGGTCCCGTCCTTGCAACTCATGCACTTAGGCAGCTCCATCTCCGCGACTCCCATCTCCCACCCTGAGGCTCGACGCTTAGGCATTTGTCGTATGTGGGTCAGATGCACCACTCGCCGAGAAAGGCTCGGCAATAGTCGTGATATTTCGGAACGTTACCCTAGCGTCTCAGGGCCGTCAAGAGGGTCCCCAATGTCGGGGGCATGCGTCCCGGGCTCGTCGGCCCTGCCGGGACGCTGGATGACGTGGCTCTCTAGCCGGAACGTTGTGCGCGTCGCATGGCTTTACGACGTTTGCGCTCGGCTTCCTGCCGTTTGCGCTTGCGGCGCACGCTGGGCTTCTCGTAGAAGGCGCGGATCTTCATCTCTTTGAAGACGCCTTCTGCGGCCAGCTTCTTCTTCAGCGTACGGATTGCTCGCTCGAGCGAACCTTCAACACGTACCTCCATTCAAATCTCCTCGGCCTTCTCCGGCCTGGCGCAGCTTATCTCCGACGATGATGCACGCGATTTATTGTAAACCAGAGTGGCCGGATGAATCCCGAGAACCTAGCGTTTTGTCGGGTAAAATGTCAACCACACAGCGCTTGCGCGTGGCGATTCCGGGGGTGGTGCCCTCGACAGGACTCGAACCTGTGCAACCGGCTTCGGAGGCCGGTGCTCTATCCACCTGAGCTACGAGGGCCGAATCCCGACAACCACTCTCTAGTAACGCACTCCGCCGTCGATCACCATCACCTGGCCGGTCATGAACGAGGAGGCTTCGGACGCGAGATAGTGGGCTGCTCCCGCGATCTCATTGGGCTGACCGTGGCGACGCAGAGCAGCGCGCGCAACCAGGGGGGCGTGGATCTCGGGCGTGGATACGAGGTGGTCTGCGAACCGGGTCTCCACGAGCCCCGGCGCGATACAGTTCACGCGCACGCCTGCCGGCCCGAGCTCCGCAGCCAACACCTTGGTCAGCATGATGATCCCGGCTTTGCTCACGCTGTAGGCGCCCAGCATGACGGATGGATCGAGGCCGCCAACCGACGCGATGTTGATGATCGCGCCGGCACCGTTGCCGGACATCCATTTGCCGGCCGCCTGCGAAAGCAGAAACGGTCCTTTGAGGTTGGTCGCAAGCGTCTTGTCCCAGGCCCATTCCTCCAAGTCGATGAGCGGCCCGAAGCTCGGATTACTGCCGGCGTTGTTTACTAGAACATCGATTCCACCGAGAGCGGCAATTACGTTGGGGACTAGTGATCGGGCGTCGTCCGTCCGGCTCACGTTCGCCGGGAAAATCATCGGTTCTTCTACCGATACGGAACGCGATTCCTTACCTGCTGCCGTGATTTTTTGAGCGGCTTCTTCCAGCCCCTCGCGCTTGCGACTGCTAAGCGCCGTTCTTGCACCGGCCAGCGCGAGTCGCTCCGCGATCGCATAGCCGATACCCCGACTCGCTCCGGTAATCAGCACGCGTTTGCCGCGCAGGTCGAAATCCGTATCTGCGTACGCCATGGTTGCGACTATATGTGGACTGCACGCGCTAGAGAATTAGTCGGCGGGGCTATCGTCGGGGTGCGTGGTAAGTGTGGAGAGCTCACGGACGGCTTGCTCATGAATGAGCCCGTTGGTTGCCAATACGCGGACGCGCCAAGGGTCATAGCGCTCGCCGGCGAAATCGGTCACGCGGCCACCGGCTTCTTCGACCACGAGCCAGCCCGCTGCCGTGTCCCAGGGATGAAGTTTCCACTCGAAGAACCCGTCGAAGCGGCCGGCGGCCACGTAGCACAGGTCGAGCGCTGCCGCGCCGAAGCGTCTCAGGTCGCGCGCTTTGTGCAGGAAGTGCTCGAAGTAGCTGAGGTAGAAGCTGCTGTAGAGGCGTCGGTCATAGGGAAAACCGGTTACCAGTAGCGACTCGCTGAGCTGCGTCTCGGTGGAGACGGACAAACGTGAGGAGTTGGCCCAGGCTCCCGAGCCGCGCTCGGCCGAGAAAAGCTCATCCTTGCAAGCGTCGTACACGACGGCGGCCAGAGCTCCGCTGTCGTCGATGAGGGCAATGGACACCGCGCAGTGCGGCAGGCCGTGGACGAAGTTGGTCGTACCATCGAGCGGGTCGATGACCCAGGCGCGACCTGAAGGGCGCTCGCCGCTGTGTGATTCTTCGGCTACGAAGCTGTCGCCGGGGAATGCGCCTCGCAGAATCGACAGGATGACCCGCTCCGCTGCAAGATCGGTTTCGGTAACCAAGTTGATCGGTGACTTGCGCTCAATGCTCTTGGCCCGGTCGAGCGCGTCTCGAATGAGAGCACCCGCCTCGCGCGCGGCCGTTGTCGCCGTTTCGATCTCCGATGTAGACATATGCGGCTGTCTTGTCATCGGGTAGGGCAGCCGTCAAACTTTGCGTTGATGTCGGTTTTTACGTTCCACACGTATCGCGCGGCGGCGAAAGTGAATCTCGCCCTGCGGATCCTCGGCCAACGTGACGATGGTTTTCACGAGCTTGAGTCGATCATGGTGCCGATCTCCCTGTACGATGACGTGCGTATCCGTGCGCGCGTTACACGGGCTCCTCTCGAGATCGATTGCAGAGTGCAGGGCGCAATCGGCGCGCCCTGTGGCCCGGCGAACATTGCGTGGCAGGCCGCGGATGTCGTCGCGCGTGCACTCGATCTCTCGGCGCGCATCGACATCAGGATCGTCAAGCGCATCCCGTCGCAGGCCGGTCTCGGCGGAGGGAGCAGCGATGCAGCTACGGTGCTACGGGTTTTGCCGCGACTACTGCGCCGTCGATTATCTAGCGATCGGGCGCTGGAGCTGGCGGCCGGGCTGGGTGCCGATGTGCCCTTTTTCCTTGATTGCCGTCCGTCGATCGCGCGCGGAATCGGCGAGATCCTCGAACCACTGAGCGGTTTTCCCAGGCTCGCCATGGTGGTCGTGGTTCCTGCACAGGGGGTCGATACGGCCTGGGCGTATCGTTCGGCGCTTCCACCACAGTGTAGGCGTCCGTTACGCGAGCGTGCCGTCCGGTCGAGTCTGCACGCCGCGAGCTTGCAGTTGAGCCGTAAGAAGCTATTGTCGCGCCTTTCCAACGACTTCGAATCTGGGGTTGCTTCCTCGGTTACCGACGTAGCGAGGCTGAGCAGCCGCCTTGCCGAGCTCGGAGCAGAGCATACGGTGATGTCGGGATCGGGTTCGGCAGTGGTTGGGGTGTTTCCGGACTTGCGCCAGGCGCGCCGAGCGGCAACTGCTTTTGACGGGGAAGACCGCGCGTTCGCGGTGACCGGTCTAGCGGGTCGACCGGCGAACTGAAGAACCGATTCGCTGTGAACTTGGCGGTGAGATCCTGGATTTCGATGGGCGGTAGCCAAGTGGTAAGGCACCGGTTTTTGGTACCGGCATTCGAAGGTTCGAACCCTTCCCGCCCAGTACTCTTTTTTCGGGTAGGCATGTAGTCACGGATCGCGGCGTTGTGACGTCGCGACATCGCTAAAGCGGAGATTGCGGATATCGTGTCAGGGTCAGCCGTCGCAAGAGATGCTCTTCAAGTCTTCGCTGGTAATGCGAGCCGCGGACTCGCGGAGAACATATGCAAAGTTCTCGGCGTCGAACTAGGCGCCGCTAAAGTTCGACGTTTTAGCGACGGCGAGATCTTCATCGAGATCGACGACAACGTGCGCGGCGCGGATGTCTTCGTCGTTCAGTCGACCAGCTCGCCCGGCAACGACCACATCATGGAGCTGCTGCTGCTGCTTGACGCGTTCAAGCGAGCATCAGCGAAGCGTGTGACGGCGGTCATTCCTTATTACGGTTATGCACGCCAGGATCGGAAAGTCGCGCCCCGAGTCCCGATAAGCGCGAAGCTCGTTGCCGATCTGCTCGAGACCGCCGGCGCATCGCGCGTCATGACGATGGAACTGCACGCAGGGCAGATCCAGGGCTTCTTCAATATTCCAGTGGACAACCTGTACGCGAACCCGATCCTGCTACCCGGAATCATCGAAGCCGTCGAAGGCCTGCCGATCGCGGTCGTATCGCCGGATGCCGGCGGCGTGGAGCGTGCCAGAGCGTACGCCAAGCGCCTCGACTCCTCGCTGGCGATCATCGACAAGCGGCGTGCGAAGCCCAATCAGGTCGAAGAGATGCGTATCATCGGTGATGTGAAGGACTGCGCCGCCATTATCGTCGATGATTTGATCGATACGGCGGGGACCATGTGCAAGGCCGCGGAAGCGGTCATGGAGGCCGGCGCCAGCAGGGTGATGGCGGCGGCGACGCACGGCGTGCTGTCGGGGCCGGCCATGGAGCGCATTGCCGCCTCCGCTCTCGATTCCTTAATTATTACCGACACGATCGCCCCGCGGCCCGACGTCCTGGCCGAGCCCCGAATGACAGTCGTGCCCGTTTCCGACCTGATGGCGGAGGCGATTCGCCGTATCCACGAAGAAGCGTCGATCAGTTCGCTTTTCGTTTAGGACACGGATAAGAACCCGAGATTCCCTAGACGTCGCGGCCATAAGCCCGTGCCCACTAAGGGGGAGCACTTTACGAAATGCAGCGAATCGAGCTTCAAGTAGTCAAAAGGGCGGCGGATCTTTCCGCTGCTACGATCCGCCGAGACGGTCGATTGCCGGGCGTGCTTTACGGCGCCGGCGGCGAGAATCTTCCAGTCGATTGTGATGCGAGTGAATTTGCTTCGCTCGGTCTCGGATCGTCTGGAGCGCACCTCATCCGTTTCGCGTCCGCCGAGTCGAGCCTCAATCAGAACATCGCGCTCGTCAAAGAGATACAGACGCACCCCGTTAAGGGCACGCCGATTCACGTGGACTTCCTTCGCGTCGACCTGAACAAGCCCGTCGAAGCGGCGGTCATGTTGAGCTTTACTGGTAAGGCGAAGGGCGTCATCGAAGGCGGCATCGTGCAGCCACTGCGCCGCGAACTCGACGTGCGCGCGCTGCCCGATAAGTTGCCCGACGTCATCGAGATCGACGTTTCGGGCCTCGACATCCACGAGTCGATCCACCTCGAAGATGTGGTGTTGCCGGCAGGTGTTGAAGTTCCTGCGGGCGAGAATTTTACGATCGTCACGGTATTGCCGCCGGTCGTTGAAGCGGAACCTGAAGAGGAAGAAGAAGGAACTGTTGCTGCCGGAGCACCTGCACCGACCGGCGACGAGGCAGCTGCTGCCGGGGAAGCAGGGGAAAAGGAGGGCGCGTAGGCGAGACCTCGCCTCGGAGGGCCGATGTACTGCATCGTCGGACTCGGCAACCCGGGCGAAGAATACGCCAATACGCGTCACAACGTAGGTTTTCGTGTAGTCGACGAACTAGCGAAGTCCTGCGACACCCACATCCGGCGTTCGGAGTATCGAGCGCTGACGGCCACCTTAAGGGTAGGTCGTACCGAGGTGTTGGTCATGAAACCTGAGACTTACATGAATCGCAGCGGCGAAAGTGTCGCTGCCGCACTGTCGGACACCGGTATCCAACCGGCCGACATGCTTGTCGTCTATGACGACGTCGATCTCCCGCTAGGCCGAGTCCGGATCCGTCCTGACGGCGGCAGTGGGGGGCACAACGGGATCAAATCCATCATCGAGCATCTCTCGGACTCCGGCTTTGGCCGTCTACGCCTTGGCGTGGGTCGTCCCGAGTCCGATGGCGACATGATTGATCACGTCCTTTCACCGTTTTCGGCCGATGAGGCTGAGGGCTTAGAGCTTCTTATCGAACGCGGCGTCGCCGCGAGCAAAATATTCATCGCGGACGGTGTTCGTGCCGCGATGCAGGTGTTCAACGGGCTTCCGCCGGCTTCGGCCGAGGGCGGTTCGCCCAAATAGCATCGAAATAATTACGGATAGTTAAACGGAGGATCCAGAATGGAGTTTTTGACCACGATATCGCCATACGCCGGCATGGTCGGCCTTATGCTTGCGGTGTGGCTTTATATGACGGTGACAGCGGCCCCCGCGGGCAATGAACGCATGGTCGAAATTGGCGACCAGATTCGCGATGGAGCCATGGCGTTCTTGAATCGCGAGTACCGTATCCTGCTCATCTTTCTAGCCGTCGTCTTCTTGTTGCTCTACTGGCAGCTCGGCGGCGACACGGCCCTGGCCTTCTTGGTCGGCGCTTCGTGCTCGATGGCCGCGGGCTTCCTCGGAATGATCTCGGCGACTCAAGCCAACGTGCGTACCGCGGAAGCGGCGCGCACGGACGGCGAAGAGGGTGCGCTGCTGATCGCCTTCAATGGTGGCGCTGTCATGGGACTATCGGTGGCGGGCCTGGGGCTGATCGGCGTCGGCGCGCTCTTTGCGAGCTATGGCGATCCTGACACCGCTTCGGTGATCAACGGCTTCGCCATGGGCGCCAGCTCGATCGCGCTTTTCGCCCGTGTGGGCGGCGGCATCTACACGAAGGCCGCCGACGTCGGGTCGGATCTGGTCGGCAAAGTGGAAGCCGGCATCCCTGAAGACGATCCGCGCAACCCGGGCGTCATCGCCGACAACGTCGGCGACAACGTGGGTGATGTGGCCGGCATGGGTGCCGACATCTTTGAGTCCTACTGTGGCTCGATGATTGCCACCATCGCGATCGCGGCAACGATGACGAGTTCCGGTCTCCTCGGCCTTGCCGATGATCCGGAGCGCACCGCACGCGAGGTTCAGACCGGGCTCATGGTGATGCCGCTGGCGTTGGCTGTGCTTGGCCTTGTCTCGTCGGTTGTCGGCATCCTGTCGATGCGCGTTCTGAAGAGCATCGGTGCGGCGGAAGCACTTCGCTATTCGACATTCATTGCAGCGGGTATCTTCTTGGCTGCGTCCTTCGTCTTCATAGCGGGCAGCGCGGTGAAGACCGGTGTGTGGGGAGCGGTCGTGTTCGGCACGGCTGCCGGAATCGCGATCGGCCTGATCACCGAGTACTACACCTCGTCGAAACCGGTTTACCGAATCGTTGAAGCATCGAAGACTGGTGCTGCGACGAACATCATCAATGGCTTGGCGGTCGGTCTCGAGAGTACCGTCCTGCCGGTCATCGTCATCTGCATTGCCATCGTGGTCTCTAACAGCCTCGCCGGCCTCTACGGGATCGGCATCGCTGCCGTGGGTATGCTCGCAACGGTCGGCGTGACCATGACGGTCGACGCGTATGGACCGGTTGCAGACAACGCGGGTGGTATCTCCGAGATGGCTGAACTCGGTCCAGAAGTTCGAGCCGTCACCGACAAGCTCGATGCCTTGGGTAACACGACGGCAGCCATCGGCAAGGGCTTCGCCATCGGTTCGGCGGCACTGACCGCGCTTGCGTTGTTCTCGGCCTACGCACTCGCAGTGAATAGCGCCCGTGAAGCAGCCGGATCGGATCTTGGCCCGCTTTCAATCGTGATCACGGACCCGACGGTCGTGGTCGGGCTCTTCCTCGGCGGCGTATTGCCGTACTTCGTTGGTGCGCTGACGATGACGTCGGTCGGCCGCGCTGCCGGTCAGATGGTTGAAGAGATTCGTCGCCAGTTCCGAGAGATTCCCGGACTGCTCGAAGGCAAGGAAGGCGTCCGCCCGGACGCAGCCCGCTGCGTGGACATTTCGACGACTGCCGCTCTCAGGGAGATGGTCCTGCCGGGCTTGGTTGCCGTAATATCGCCCGTAGCGGTTGGTTTCCTGTTCGGTGCAGAAGCGTTGGGCGGAATGCTCGCCGGTGCGACTGTCTCCGGAGTGTTACTCGCTCTGATGATGTCGAACGCTGGTGGCGCGTGGGACAACGCGAAAAAGGCGATTGAGCAAGGCAACATCGAAGGCGAAGGCAAAGGTACTGACGCTCACCACGCAACAGTCGTTGGCGACACGGTCGGCGATCCTTTCAAAGACACATCCGGTCCCGCAATGAACATCCTCATCAAGTTGATGTCGATCGTCGCATTGGTGATCGCGCCGTTGCTCGTCTGAGCCGGCAAGGAGTAGGACTCGTAAATGCGACCTTATGAAACGCTTGTAGTTCTGAGCAGCACGCTGGGGGCCGAACAGGGTCCGCTCGTCCAGCGCTGCGCAGATATTATCAAAGCGCAGGGTGGGGCCGTCCAAGCCAGTCACGATTGGGGGTCGCGCAAACTTGCGTACCCGATCGCGAAGGAATCGGACGGTCACTACTACTTGATCGAGTACGAAGCCCCGCCGGAAGCGGTCAGCGAGCTCGAGCGAAACCTGCGAATTACGGATGGAGTGCTGCGCTATATGACAGTCCAGCAGGAGCACACAGGGCTTCCGCCGGACAAACCGGCAGAGCCGCCGCGTGAGGAGCGCGGGGGCTACGAGGGCCGATCTTACGATCGTGGTCCGCGTCGCGAGCATGATCGTGACCGCGATCGTGATCGCGGTCCGCGCCCGCAAGCTGGACCGCCGGCATCGGCATCCGCAGCGACGCCGGCGCCTGCAGCCGCAACGCCCGCATCGGCACCTGCTGAGACGGCGCCCGCGGCAGCACCGGAAGCGCCGGCATCTGCCGACGCTGCTGCGAGCTCCGAAGGAGTAAAGACCGATGAGTGAAGATCGTAGACCCTCTGAGGGCGGCTCGGGAGATCGCGAAGAATCGCGCGGCCCGCGCCCGCCGCGACCCAAGCGTCGCCGTGGACGCGGACGCCGTAAGGTCTGTCGTTTCTGCGCGGATAAGGAACTCAGCCTTGATTACAAATGGTTCTATGTCCTGGATGACTTCGTCAGTGAGCGTGGTCGGATCGTTCCGAGCCGCACCACCGGGACTTGCGCCAAGCATCAGCGACGTCTGAAGGTCGCAATCAAGCGCGCGCGTAATGCGGCGCTGCTTGCGTATGCGAGGGACTAGCCGATGGAAGTCATTCTGAGAGAAGACGTCACCGGTCTCGGGATCATCGGGGACGTCGTGAAGGTGAAGCCCGGCTACGCTCGCAACTATTTGTTGCCGAGGGGTAAGGCGGTCGTCGCCGATCGACGCAACCTGAAGGAACTCGAGCACCACAAGCGCATCATCGATGCGAAGAAGAAGAACGAACGCGGCAGTGTGGAAGCGGTGGCCCGCAACCTCGAGGGGTTGCAGGTAGAAACCGAGGTCCGCGCCGGACGCGGAGGCAAGCTGTTCGGGTCCGTGACGAACATCGATGTGTCGAAGCTCCTTGCTGAAAAGGACTTCGACATCGATCGGCGTCGCATCGAGCTCGGCGAGCCTATCAAGGCGATCGGCGACTTCGAAGCGATCGTGCGAGTAGGTCAGGACATTCGTGCCACCATTAAGATCCATGTGAAGCCCATCGGGGGGGAACTGGAGGACGTCTCGGTAGACGGAGAGGATGAGCTGCCTCCCGCACCGGTCGCGATGATGGAGGACGACGAGGCCCCGCGCGCCACCGAGGAAGACGGTAGGCCTGAGGATGAGTCCCATACCGCTGCCGACGCCGCTGAGGGCGAGTCTACCGACGAGTCCAAGAAGTCCTGAGCCCCACAGCGGGCGAGCGCAACGACGATGAGCGTGGGTCGGGCATTCGGGTCCGGGCCACGCTCTCGCGTCGAAGCATCGATCGCTGATGACGGCAGACAGAAAGCCGCGATCGTGTTGACTGCTGCGCTAGCGGTTGTTAGACGAACGCGTTACTCTCCCTTGATTCGCCCTGAAGGCACGTAGCTCAGGGGGAGAGCGCCTCCCTGACACGGAGGAGGTCGGCGGTTCGAAACCGCCCGTGCCTACCAGGCGATATCAAGCTAACTGATGCGAGCAACTTGACGCACGCAGCTTAACGAAGGAGCAGACCGAGAACCTAACGCACACGTAGGGCCATGGCCGCCGCGAGGCGGCCCCTAAAAGCGGAGTTTCGATTCCCGCCCGAACGTTGGAACAGGTTTACGAGCGACACCGAGTCGCTTTGGCAAGAAGACACGGCATGTCCCAGAACATCAGCGTAACGGTCGCCGACTTAGAGAGCGTCCGGGTTCCCATGGGAACTACGGTCGGTGAAGCTCTCGTCGAAGCGATGGGCTCCGCCGCCAAGAGCGCGATCGCCGCTTTGGCCAACGGTGATGTGATTGACCTACAGACACCGCTGCGAGCTGACTCTACGCTTGCTCCCATCGCACTGAACGCTCCCGAATCCCTTGAAGTTCTCCGCCACTCTGCTGCGCACCTGCTCGCACAGGCCGTCAAGCGTCTATATCCGGATGCCCAGGTCACGATTGGGCCGGTCATTGATGACGGCTTCTACTATGACTTCAAGTACGACCCGGGATTCTCTCCCGAAGACCTCGAGCGCATCAGCGCGGAGATGGCGAAAGTCGTCAAAGACAATCACGAAATCACCCGCGAGGAACTCCCGCGAGACGATGCCATCGCGCTCTTCTCGTCGATGGGCGAAGAGTTCAAGTGCGACATTATTCGGGGTCTCGAGACGGATACCGTCAGCCTCTATCGCCAAGGAGATTTTCTCGACCTGTGCCGAGGGCCTCACGTTCCACGCACGGGGCTCCTCAAGGCGGTCAAGCTCACGCACGTTGCGGGCGCGTACTGGCGCGGTAACGAGAACAACCCGATGTTGCAGCGGATCTACGGCACCGCGTTCTCCGACAAGAAGGCACTCAAGCAGCATCTTGCGATGCTCGAAGAGGCGCGCAAACGCGATCACCGCAAGGTCGGAAAACAGCTGGGTCTGTTCAGCTTTCATAAGGAGGCGCCGGCGACACCGTTCTTCCTGCCCAACGGTGCGCGGCTCTACAATTTGCTGGTCGACTACATTCGCGGCCTCTACGACGAGTACGGATACGACGAGGTGATCACGCCGCAAGTACTCGACGTCGACCTGTGGCATCGCTCCGGGCACTACGACCACTACAAGGACAACATGTACTTCACCGAACGCGATGATCGCGAGTTCGCCGTGAAGCCCATGAATTGTCCGACCCATTGTCTAATCTACGCAGAGGAGCTGCGCTCGTATCGCGATCTGCCGATGCGAGTCGCCGATTTCGGCCGACTGCATCGATTCGAACGCTCCGGTGTCACCCATGGGCTGACGCGGGTCCGCTCGTTCTGCCAGGACGACGCGCACATCTTTTGCGCGCCCGATCAGATGCAGGATGAGATCAAGGGCGTCATCCGAATGATCGGTGCCACACAGCAGGCGTTCGGCTTCACGCAGACGCGAGTTTACCTCTCGACGCGGCCCGAAAAGAGCATTGGCGACGACGCGATGTGGACGAAGGCCGAAAGCGCGCTCGAGCAAGCTCTGACCGACGAAGGGATAGCGTTCGAGATCAACGCCGGCGATGGAGCTTTCTACGGTCCGAAGATCGACTTCTGCGTGCTCGACGCAATGAAGCGAGAGTGGCAGCTTAGCACCGCGCAGCTCGACTTCTCGATGCCCGAACGCTTCGAACTTTCCTATATCGACAGTTCCGGCGGGGAGCAGCGACCGGTCATGATTCACCGCGCGATCCTCGGATCGCTTGAGCGTTTTATCGGGATCCTCATAGAGCATACCGGTGGTGCGATGCCCTTGTGGTTGGCGCCCCAGCAAGTGAGACTGGTGACTGTCACCGATCGGCAAAACGAGTACGCCGAGAAGGTGGCGGGTGATCTGAAGCGGCGCGGATTCAGGGCGAAGGCCGATGTGCGCAACGAGAAACTAGGATTTAAGATCCGCGAGGCTCAACAGTCGAAGATCCCGGTCATCGGGGTGATCGGTGACCGAGAACTCGAAGAAGGTGCAGTTGCGCCGCGACTACGCGACGGCACCCAGCTCGATGCCATGAGCGTGGATGATTTCGCGCAGTGGCTCGACAACAACGCCCGCCCGGGCGACGGAGGTTCGCCATAGCAAAAGATGAAGAAGTCAGGATCAATTCTGCGATCCGCTCGCGTGAGGTCCGTCTGATCGACACCAACGGAGATCAGCTTGGCATCATGCCCGTGCAGCAGGCGCAGGGGATTGCCGACGACCGCAAACTCGACCTGGTCGAAGTTGCGGGCACCGCGAATCCGCCGGTCTGCAGAATCATGGATTTCCACAAGTACCGTTACGAACAACGGAAGAAGACTCAGGAGTCCAAGAAGAAAGTCACGGCCTCGGCGGTCAAAGAAGTTAAGATTCGATCACGAACCGAAGCGCACGATATTCGCTTCAAGATCGATCACATGAAGAAGTTCCTCGACAAGGGACACCGCGTGAAGATTTCGGTGTTCTTCAAGGGGCGTGAGATTACACGTCCGCAGCTCGGTAGAGACATGCTCGATAAGGTGCTCGATACCATCTCGGACTTCGCTACGCCGGAGGGGACTCCACGAATGGAAGGGCGCCACATGTCGGTGCTCGTGGTTCCGAACAAGGTAGTCCCTGTAAAGGGGACGTCGGAATCGGCCGCGCCGGGAACGGTTGCAGCGAAACCGGCGGCGCCGGCCGCGGCGCCAGTGGTAGCGCCGACGCCGAAAGCGCCGACACCGGAATCGACGACGCCGGAGTCGACGACGCCGGAATCGACGACGCCGGAATCGAAAGGAGACTAGAAATGCCGAAGATGAAAACGAAGCGAGGGGCGGCAAAGCGCTTCAAGCTAACGGGTTCGGGGAAGGTTCGCCGTCGTAAGGCCTACCTTCGTCACATCCTCACGGCGAAGACGCGTAAGCAGAAGCGCAACTTGAACAAGGCCGCGATCGTGTCGGCCGCAGACACGAAACAGGTCAAGAGGATGTTGCCCTACGGGTAACGTGCCTCTGGCGATTGAAGTACTGGAGCACGAAAGATGGCACGCGTAACTAGAGGAACTAAGGCCCGACGCCGGCGCAATAGGGTCCTGAAACTCGCCAGCGGTAACGTCGGTGGGCGCAAACTGTACAGACAGGGTAGGGAGACGGTCGAGAAAGGCCTCACCTATGCCTACAGAGATAGGAAGGTACGCAAGCGCGACTTCCGTAGGTTGTGGATCGTTCGCATCAACGCGGCGGCCCGACTGCAAGGAATGAGCTATTCGAATTTGATGTTCGGCCTGAAGCAGGCGGGTGTCGAAATCGATCGCAAGGTTCTAGCGGAGATGGCAGTCAACGAGAGAGACGCTTTCAACGAGCTGATTGATCTCGCCAAGTCGAAACTCGCAGCCTAGCGCGCGCTTCGCGCGATACGCACGACACGACGGTGGCGGATACTATCCAACAGCAGCTCGATGCGATTGAGCAGGACGCATTGGCGCAAGTCGAGCAGGCGGGCGATGCCGCGCTGCTCGAGGCCGTGCGTGTCCGCTTTCTCGGCAAGAAGGGCGAGCTAACGGCAATCTTACGCGGTTTCGGCGCGCTGTCGGCCGACGAACGCCCTGCCGCGGGCAAGCGCGTGAACGCCACCAAGCAGCGCGTTCATGACGCCATCGCGCGCCGAGAGGCCTCCGTGGCTGAAGCCGTACGCGCGGCTCGGTTGTCCGGTCACCAGCTGGACGTGACCTTGCCTTCATTCGGTAGTCCCGCGGGGCACATACATCCGCTCGCGGCGATGACGCGCGAGATCTGCGACACGCTGGGCGCGCTAGGGTTCTCGATTGCCGACGGACCCGAGATCGAAGATGACTACCACAACTTCGAAGCGCTCAATATTCCGCCCGAACATCCAGCGCGCGACATGCAGGATACCTTCTTCATCGAAGACGGTTTGCTGCTGCGGACTCACACGTCCCCCGTTCAGATTCGAGTGATGCAGGAGGTCCAGCCTCCGCTCATGATCATCGCGCCGGGCGCCGTGTATCGGATCGACGACGACAATACCCATTCGCCGATGTTCCACCAGGTCGAAGGCTTGATGGTCGATGAAGGCATCAACTTTGCACACCTGAAGTACGTCCTGACTACGTTCCTGCGCGAGACTTTTGGCCCGGACTCGCCGGTGCGGTTTCGTCCTAGCTACTTCCCGTTCACCGAGCCGAGCGCCGAGGTCGATATCGGTTGCGTGATTTGTGGCGGTAAGGGTAGGTCGGAGACCGGCAACTGCCGTGTCTGCAAGGGAACAGGTTGGCTGGAGATACTCGGTGCCGGAATGGTCGATCCTGCCGTGTTCGAGCACGTTGGATACGATAGCGAACGTTACAGTGGCTTCGCGTTCGGCGTCGGTGTGGAAAGGATCGCCATGCTCAAGTACGGAATCAGCGATATCCGACTCTTCTTTGCGAACGACCAGCGTTTCTTGGAGCAGTTCTGATGCGCGTCCCGCTCGGCTGGCTGGCGGAGTTCGTTAGCGAACTGCCGCCACTCGAACAACTCATAGAACGCCTGACGATGGCGGGGCTCGAAGTCGAAGATGTGGAAGCCCCTGACGAACGGCTGGTGACCGGCCTGGTCACCGCACGCATACTCGAAAAGAAGCCGCACCCGAATGCCGATCGCCTGAGCCTCTGCCAAGTCGATGACGGAGATGGTCCGCGTCAGGTCGTCTGCGGCGCCACCAACATGTCTGCCGGGGACATCGTTGTGCTCGCGCGCCCGAAGACCGTGCTGCCCGGTGGATTGAAGATCAAGAAGTCCAAGATTCGCGGTGAGGAGTCGGGCGGAATGCTCTGCAGCGCCACTGAACTCGGCGTATCCGATGACCACACTGGTATCATCGTGCTGGGTTCGGACGTCGAGGCCGGACTACCGGCGGCCGGGCTGCTCGGACTCGATCAGACGGTGATCGAGTTGGGCATAACGCCGAATCGCGGCGACTGCTTGAGCATTCGTGGCGTGGCACGCGAAGTCGCCGCGCTCTGTGGCTGCGTCCTGACATCAGCCTTCGATCAGGCACGAGAAACACCGACCGGCGACAGTGCTTACGCGATTGCGATCGACTCACCGGATCTGTGCTGGATGTACCGCGGAGTCGAAGTCGCCGGTATGGAAGTAGGCCCGTCGCCGGCTTGGATGGCCTCACGTCTGGCCGCAGCCGGCCTTCGTCCGATCAACAACGTCGTTGATGTGACCAACTATATCCTGCTGGAGTACGGTCAGCCGCTGCATGCGTTCGATGCCGATCTGCTCGAAGGCTCGACGATCGGCGTGCGAGCAATCGGCGAATCGGTGTCCTTCGCGACGCTGGACGATGAGGACCGTGAACTCGTCGATGGCGATCTCGCTATCTGGGACTCGCGCGGCCCCGTGGCGATTGCCGGAGTCATGGGAGGTGCTCGTACCGCGGTGCATGACGGTACCACGCGTATCTTCCTCGAGAGCGCGCTGTTCGAGCCGCGCGCGGTGCGTGTGACGTCGCGACGGCTGGGGCTGGTGTCGGATTCGTCGTACCGATTCGAACGAGGAATAGACGCGTCGGGCGTACAGAGCGCGCTGTTGAGAGCTGCTGAGCTGATCATTGAGACGGCGGGCGGCAAGCTCGTGGGAGGCGTTGCCGCTGCCGGCGCGGCTCCGGCCGACCGAGCTGCCGTTGTCGTACGGACCGAGCGCATTCGTAAAGTCCTCGGCCGCGAGGTGTCGCGCGATTGTGCCAGTGCACATTTCGGAGCCCTTGGCGGTGCGGTCGAGGAGGTCGGTGTGGACGTCTCCGTCGTTGCTCCCTCGCATCGACACGACCTCGTTCGAGAAATCGATTGGATCGAGGAAGTGGCGCGGTTAGAGGGCTATGACTCGTTCGTCCCCGAGGCGCCCGCAGTGCCGATGCACGCGGCGAAACTGCCGCCGCTACACGCGTTTCAGCGAGACGCGCGCGTGCGCCTCGCAAGCGAGGGCATGTCGGAAGTCGTGAGTCTCTCGTTCTGTTCCCGCTCGCTCAACGAACACTTCGCGGGTCTTCACGACCATGGCACGCGCGCTGTTGGAGTTCGCAATCCGCTGCGCAGTGACGAAGGCGAGATGCGTCGAAGTCTGCTCCCCGGACTGATTGCCGCGCACGTTACGAACGTACACAACGGCGTCGCTGTAACCGATCTTTTCAGTCTCGGCCGTACCTTCAGCCGCGGCGAAGGGAAGAACATTTTCGAGATCGACGCCGTTGCCGGCCTGCTCAGCGGCGCGCGGCGCGACCGTGGCCCCGGCAGTGCGGGAGATGCCCGGTTCTGGGATGCGAAGGGCGTCGTCGAGCGCCTGCTTCGTCTCCTAGTGGGCGGTGCCCAGATTGGCTGGCGACCTACCGACAGCCACGCGGCGTTTCATCCGCGAGAATGCGCGGAGATTTTGCTGGGAGACACGGTCGTCGGTGTGGTCGGTCGCGTACATCCCGATCTGGCAGATTCCTTGGGAATTCGCGGAGATACATGCGTTTTTGAAGTTGACAGCCTACTGCTGCTTCAGTATGCTCCGCCGCGTTCCGCTCTAGCACCGGTGCCGCGTTATCCGGCGTCCAGTCGCGATGTATCGTTCCTCGTCTTGCATGATCTGCTAGCGGGGACCGTCGTGGCGGCGGTGGAAAGCATGAACGAGCCGTTGATCGAACGCGTCGCCGTGTTCGACGAGTATGTGGGCAAGGGCGTGCCTGAAGGGCATCGCGCTTTGGCCTTCTCGATTGTTTATCGTTCGGCGGAGGGCACGTTAACCGATGACGATGTTGCCGAACTGCACGATCGAGTGGTCGAGAGGCTCACAACCGACCTAGGAATTGAGGTCAGGGCTTGAATCACGAGCGGAGAAAGTTAGTTTAGAGCCTGAACCGGGGGTCTATCGAATGACGAAAGCCGATATCGTCGAGCGCATATACGAGCGCGTTGGTTTCTCTAAGAAGGAAGCAGCCGACGTGGTTGAGTCCATCTTTGAGGTGGTCAAAGCGCGCCTTGAAGCCGGAGAGAAAGTGAAGATCTCCGGGTTCGGCAACTTCGTGATCAACGAGAAGCGTCCAAGGAAGGGACGCAACCCCCAAACCGGTGACGAGATCATCATTACGGGGAGAAGGGTACTGACCTTCAAGCCCAGTCAGGTCCTCAAGCGTACGATCAACATGGGTGGTTGAACGGGCGCTAGGGAAGCGAGGAGGTGGTTGTTGTGGACAGCGTCGCGATTCCCTCAGACAAGCTCTATTTCAAGATCGGCGAGGTCGCGAAGATCGTCGGGGTGAAGCCCTACGTACTTCGCTACTGGGAAACCGAATTCAGTGTGATCAAGCCGGGCAAGACTCGGTCCCAGCATCGCCTGTATCGACGTAAAGACGTCGAGACTCTACTGCGCATCAAGGAACTGCTCCATGAGCGGCGCTTCACCATCGAAGGCGCTCGTCGGCACATACGTACGGGGGCTTCCGAACAGGCTGCTGTTGCGGAAGAGACCGGTCCGCGCGGCGATCTGAAAGCGCTGCGACAGATCAGAGATCAGCTGGTCGATCTACGCGACGCGCTGAGCTAGCGCTCAGTGCAGCACGCGTAGGCCGTCTTCGGCCTCGATGACCGCCGCGGGAACTCCTCGTTCCTTCCACGATAGAATTTCGATACGGGTCGATTCGGGGCAGAGCCCCAGTACGTGGCAGATGTTGTCGAATGCGAACGGCGACTCGAGGTCCTGCGAGCGAATCCAATACTCGGCCTCTCGCGCTAGAATCTGTGGATCGATCCGGCGTCGCTTGGCGAGCCCAAGGAAACAAAGGATCGCGTCTTCCAGGACCGCGCGCATGAGCGCGGTCTCGCCGGGTGGTAGTGAGCCGTTGCCGGTGAGGCGGCCGAGGCCCGCTAGCGGGCTGCGATGTTCGTCGATAGAGATCTTCGGGCGTGCTGGTGAGGCCATGTGGTGACCAGAGCACGCTCCGTGCCGACGGCTGCGCTCCAAAACCCAGGGAATCTCGTTGGTCGCGCTCTGCAGCGGCATGGTTCGGTCGCAAGTATCCTCTCGCCGGCGCGTCGCTACATGCCGGATGCTGTGAAACTCTTTGGGGCAAGCATCCACCGCAGCGTATCTGCGGTGCACGCGATGCAAGCACTGCCGTATCTTTGAGCGGCGCCACGCGAGCAATCTGGGCGATGGTGCTCGGTTTCCTGGCAATTTGGGTGGCAAAGCGTTTGGCATGCGGGTTGCTGGTTCCTACGGTACTGCCGGACCAGCAGGTGTTGTTCTAAACATCACGCCGGGGCAATGGGGCTTTCGGGGTTGCGGGTCGGCATGAGATGCCGCGCGATGGTGTGCCAGATTCGGCCTGCCGTCGCGTTGCGGAGGGGACCCTATGATTCGCACTTTCGGATTCGTCCGACGCTCGGTGTTACCGGTCGTCGCTTACCTATGCTTGTTGCCGGCCACGGCGTTCGCCGAAGGCGGTCTAGATACCGGCGACACCACTTGGATGTTCGTTTCCTCGGCGCTCGTCCTACTCATGACGCCGGGCTTGGCGATGTTCTACGGCGGAATGGTCCGTTCGAAGAATATCCTCTCCACTCTCATGCACAGTTTCTTCGCAATGGGGGTCATGACGTTGCAGTGGGTCGTGATCGGCTATTCGCTCGCTTTCTCGGAAGGCAACGCTTTCGTAGGTGGTCTCGACTTCGCCTTCTTGAACGGAGTGACATCTGCACCGGACGGTGACAGCACGATTCCGCATAACATGTTCATGTTGTTCCAGGGCATGTTCGCGATCATCACGCCGGCGCTCATCAGTGGAGCGTTCGCTGAACGTCTCAAGTTCAGCGCATACGCGATCTTTATCGTCCTTTGGGGAACGCTCGTCTACGATCCAGTCTGTCACTGGGTATGGGGGCCCGGCGGCTACTTCCTCGAACAAGGCGCACTGGATTTCGCGGGCGGCACGGTCGTTCACATCAACTCGGGGGTGGCGGCGTTGGTGTTTGCCGTCGTCCTGGGGCGTCGAATTGGCTATCCGCATCAAGCGATGAAGCCTCACAATCTGGGAATGACGGTGCTCGGTGCTGGCCTGCTTTGGTTCGGCTGGTTCGGATTCAACGGTGGCAGTGCGCTAGCAGCCGATGGCGCAGCAGCGAACGCCTTCGTCGTGACGCATATTGCTGCTGCGGCCGCCACGGTCTCGTGGTGCTTGGTTGAGGCGATGCATCGAGGGAAGGCCAGCGTGCTCGGCGCGGCGTCCGGAGCCGTTGCGGGCCTGGTTGCCATCACTCCTGCGTGCGGCAGCGTCGGTCCGATGGGGGCGATAGCGATCGGCCTGCTAGGCGGTGTCATCTGCTACGGCGGCGTGATGTTGAAGGGCCGCCTCGGCTACGACGATTCGCTCGACGCGTTCGGCGTCCACGGTATCGGTGGCGCATGGGGCGCGATCGCGACGGGCATCTTCGCCATCGAGGCGATCGCCGGTGTTCCCGGTGTGATCGAGGGTGCCAACTGGCACCAGCTGTGGATCCAGACGTTCAGCGTCTTGGCGACGGCGATCTACTCGGGGGTCATGACGTTCGCAATCGTGTTCGCCTTGGACAAGACGATCGGAATCCGCGTCAGCGAAGAAGACGAGCGTACCGGCCTCGATCTCGCGCTTCACGGCGAGGCCGGCTACGACATCTAGGGGACGCTAAGGGGACGCTCTCGGGGGAGCACCGCGTGAGGGGCTCGGGCAGGTTGCCGGGCCCCTCACGGCTCGCTTAGGCGCAACATCCGTGCAAAACTCGCGTCGTTTGGCGGGGCGTGGCGCAGCCTGGTAGCGCACTCGCTTGGGGTGTGAGTGGTCGCTGGTTCAAATCCAGTCGCCCCGACCATCTTTACAGTAGAACCGGGAGTCGTCGATGACGGCTCCCGGTTTTCTTTTGGTCGGTAATTGTTCGGTGTGAGCGTCAGCAAACGCGCGTCCCGCAGAATCGCTCGAGTTTTTCGGGTGTCCGGCGTGCCGGGGAAGAAGGTGCCTATGATGGGCGGGTGTTCGTGGTGGGGCGCTTCGTGACCGAGAGCATGACTTGGAACTGATCGTTGCGTCCATCGTGCATGATCTGCGGCGTGATCGTTGCATCGCACCGCTCGAGGCCACCGAGACTTCGCGAGGCGCCGGACAATACCTGTCTTACGGCGTCGAGCATGTCTCGCCGGGAACGTGCGACCAGCGAGATGGGCTCTTCGATTTTTCGTCTGCTGCGTTGGGACATGAATGTGCTCTTTGGCTGATAGACTTATTAGAGCGGCCGAAATGTACCCCCAAGGACTCTTTTGAGTCAAGAAAATCCCACGCCGCGGATAAGAAAACTGTAGATATTTCACGGACTCTAGGACTATGGTCGGGTTTTCCTCGATGGGAGGCCCCCTAAGTACCTTTCCTAGGTCGGATGGCTGGTGGTGGCATGTGCATAAGTTGCCATTGCTTGACGACCCGCGAGGGAATCCGGATCATCAAGCGTTCATGATTCTTGTCAGTAACGACGATGGCATTCAGTCGGAGGGCCTCACACGGTTGGCCGCAGCCGTCGCGCAGGTTGATCGCGTGGTCGTCGTGGCTCCGGATCGCGAGCGTTCGGCCGTCAGTCATGCGCTGACGCTCGAGCGACCACTGCGAGCGGATCAGGTGCGCGAGGGCTGGTTTTCCGTCGACGGCACTCCGACCGACTGCATCAACCTCGCACTGAACGGTCTGCTGGAAGAGAGGCCTTGGCTGGTAGTTTCCGGTATCAACCGCGGCGCAAACCTCGGCGATGACATCCACTACTCAGGTACGGTGTCTGCCGCCATGGAAGCGGTTCTTCTGGGAATACCTGCGGTTGCGTTCTCGCAGGTCGGACGAGCAGCGTTCGACTATACGGCAGCGGCGCAGTTCGCGGCTGCGCTGGTCGTGGCCCTCGAGCGTACGAGATTGCCCGACGATACGTTACTCAGCGTGAACGTTCCCGAGGGAGCGCGTCCCAGCGGGTTCGCGGTGACCCGACAGGGCAAGCGGCGCTACGGCGACGCGATCATCGAGAAAACCGATCCGCGCGGCCGGAAGTACTACTGGATCGGTGGCACCGAACTCGGCTACGAGGACGAGGAAGGGACAGATTTCGCGGCGATTCACGCGGGGTTGATCTCGGTTACGCCGCTACATCTCGACTTTACGAATTACGAATCGATGAGCGTGATCCGCGACCTAGCAATCGACTGGACATGACGGGCATCAGGCGTTTCGGCGCCGGCCGATAGGGGAAGAGTGGATGGGGATGAAGATGTTATGGCTGATTGCGCTCACGTTCGTGCCGACGTTGGAGCTGCGCGCCAGTATCCCCTGGGGCCTGATCGATGACGCGCTGCCGGCGTGGATGGTGGTTGCCGGTTGTATCGTAGCCAACATTGCCCTCGCTCCCATCGTTTGGCTGTTTCTCGACAAGGGGATCCATCTGTTCCTTCAGGTAGGATGGATCAATGACCTCTATGAAAAACTCGTGCTCCGCGCGAGACATAACGTTGAGAGCTACGTGGATCGATGGGGCACGCTCGGCTTGGCATTGTTCATCGGAGTTCCCTTGCCCGGCTCGGGCGTATACTCGGGCGCGCTCGGGGCATATCTGCTCGGCTTCACGTTCGCGCAGTACATGATTGCGGCGACGCTCGGAGTGTTGATAGCCGGGGCGCTCGTCACGGCTGCCGTTCTCACGGGCGCGTCAGCGATTGAGATCTTCATCAAGCACTAGCAAGGGGTAGTTGGCTGTCGTGGGTGCGGTGGTAGTAAAAAGGTTAGTTGCGATTCTCGCGGTCTGTGCCGCCACGTCCGTGTTGGGCTGTGCGACCGGAATCACGCACGTTGTTGCGCCCGGCGAGAATCTTTATCGAATCGGTAAGGCGTACGGGATGTCGTACTCGAAGCTCGCACGCGTCAATCGAATTCGTACGCCGTATGAACTCGCTCCCGGCGATCGTCTTTTCATTCCTGATGCGCGTCGACGATTGCCGGTCAATCTGATTACTCCTGTTTCAACAAGTGCGGCGCGCCCCAGCCCCAGTATCGGCACAGGACCGGCGGGCGTCGCCGGCAAAGATGGCTTCTCGTGGCCGGCCAGTGGCAAGGTCGCTTCTAGCTTCGGTAAACGTACGCGAGGCCATCATGATGGGATCGACATTGCGGCGTCTCCGCGTGCCCCCGTTCTGGCTGCGCGTGCCGGGCGGGTCATATTCAGCGACCGTCTGACCGGGTATGGCAACGTCATCATTCTCGAGCACGCAGACGGTTTTGCGTCCGTGTACGCTCACAACGATTCGAACCTCGTAGGCAAGGGGACGAACATCCGGCGCGGCCAGCGTATCGCCACGGTGGGGCGATCGGGGGATGCATCGGCGTGGCAGCTGCATTTCGAGATCCGTAAGAATAACGTTGCCCGCAATCCTCTGTACTATTTGCCTCGGTCGTAAGCGCGTCGTACCCACGGCTGCATGGATATCGCAGCGCTCGTCCGCGACGTACCTGACTTCCCTAAGGCGGGTATCGTCTACAAAGACATCACTCCGGTCCTCAGCGACGCTGCGGCCTTGCGTTGGATCGTCGAACAAATCGCCGAGCGCTATCGCGGGAAGATTGATGCCGTGGTCGGTATCGAGTCCAGAGGTTTCATCGTGGGGGCGCCGGTCGCCTACGAACTGGGGGTCGGTCTGGTGGTTGCACGCAAACCGGGCAAACTTCCGTACCACACTAATAGTGTCACGTACGATCTCGAATACGGTACCGACAGTCTGGAGATGCACGTGGACGCGATCGAGCCCGGCGCGAGGGTGCTGATCGTAGACGATCTTCTGGCGACCGGTGGAACGGCCCGCGCGACATCCGACCTGGTCCTGAAGCTCGGTGCCGAGATCGTCGAGTGCGCGTTTATCATCGAACTCGGATTCCTCGGGGGGTGCGAACGTCTCGCCCCGCTCGGGGCATACGCGCTGCTGCGATACGACTGATCGTGTGGCGCTGTGCCCCCATCAACTAGCTGCGCGTGTTGTTTCGCCTGCAGGGATGGCCGAGAATGTCCGCAGTAGCGCGGGAGATTTAATTTTGTCTGACTCAGCCAATCCTTCTTTCAAGGACAATCCTTCGTTCAAGGAAATGATGAACGACGTGGTGGACTACGGCTCGTGCTGCGAGTGCGGTACCTGCGTGCTCGTCTGCCCGCACAACGTCATCGAGTACATCGACAGCAAGCCGAAGCAGGTGGCGAAGAAGAACGGCGAGTTCGACTTCTGCGGAATTAGTGAAGGGATCGGTTGCGACGTTTGCGCGCAGGTCTGTCCGCGTCTCGGACCGCGTGAGTTTTCGATGCACGACACCGTCTTCGGCGAAGAGGAAGGCGACGTCTACAATGGTGGATTCGGACCCTATCAGGAGATCTTCGTCGCTCGAGCGAAGGACCCGCGAATTCTCGAGAACTGTCAAGACGGCGGAGTCGTCACGGCAATGCTGGTCTACGGCATGGAGAAAGGGTTGTTCGACGGAGCCTGTGTCTCGTCGCCGGATCCCGAGGCGCCGTGCTCGCCGATCCCGAGCTGCGAAACTACACCGGAAGGTGTGATGGCTGCCGCCGGTTCTTGGTACACATACGTAGCCAACGATCTCGCGCTCCAGCAGGCCGTCGACAAGGAATGCGAGAAGGTCGCGTTCGTGGGGGTGCCCTGCCAGATCACCCCGACGCGCAAAGGGCAGTACAAGGACGAGGGCTTTCTCGACAACGGCAAGAAGAAACCGAAGCACATTGAGCGTCAGGCCAAGAGCCTGAAAGATCCGATGGATCGCATCGCGCTACGAATCGGACTGCTATGTTCTGAAGTCTTCGATTTCGACGGACTCATGATCAAGAAGATACAGAACGAGATGGGTATCCCGCTTGATCAGATCAAGAAGTTCAACGTCAAAGGTGAAGTTCTCATATACAAGAAGGACGGTGAGGTCGTGACCATCCCGCTGAAGGAAGCGCAAGAGTACGCGCGTCCCGAGTGTCACCATTGCGGCGACTTCTCTGCCGAACTCTCCGACGTCTCCTGCGGCGGTGTCGGCGCGATGGATTGGACCATTACGATCGCGCGAACTGATGCCGGACGACGCTTCATGCATTCGATGATCGACGACGGCCTACTCGAGGTGCAGCCTATCGAGAATTTCGAGACCTCGCTGAAGGTACTTCTGCGGCTCGCGAGACGACAGCATCAGCGTGTGCCCGTTCCTGAGCGCGGCATCGAGGCCGTGCGGCCTCCATGGTACATGCCGCCCCCAGACGCTTAGCCCCCGCGTTTTTTACGGGGGCAAGCCTTGCTAGAATGGCGGAGGTCGTAGGCGGCCTCCGCCATTTTCTTTTCGGGAGAACGAGAATTGAGAGTACTACGTACGTCCGTTGCCGTTGTGATGCTGCTCTGTCTGGGAACGGCAGTCCACGCGAATCAGACCAAAACCTTTTACGATCATATCCAGGACTCATGGGCCTTCGGGGTGATCGACGTGATCGACCCCATGAAGTATCGCGATGGGCGTCTACTCGCGTTCCCCGGCCGGATCAGCGAGCTGATCCACGCGCGCTACGGCAAGCCGCGTAGCGTTCTGGTCGTACACGAGGTCGTCAAAGCCGATGACCCGGTACCGTTCGAGAAGGGCCGCAGCTTCGTCGCACCGTTGCGCGTGCTTCCGCGCACCAAGTATTGGCGTGACAATCTACCGACCACGCCGCGGCACGAAGTGTTGGGCGGAAGTAGATATGCGTTCTCCGGAGACGACGTAGAGGGAGCGAAGGCACTAGGGAAGGCCTGGGCGGAGACGCTCGACATGGGCATGCCCGATCGTAAGCTGCGCCAAGGAGAGATCGTCGCCGGGGCACTTAGTTCGGCTACTGGTGTGCTTAGCGAAGATTCAGTCAACTTCCTGACCGGGCGAACGCTCACACACATCACGGAGAAGGCGTACACCGATATGCTCGCGTTCGCGGGCGGCGACGCGCCTGCCAAGCAGCGCGTAGGCATCCTGGACGCGATCGGTCGCGCCGGACTCACCGGCGCCAAACCGGGCCTCGAGAAGCTCGCAGAGCACGAGGACTCGATCGGTGCGGCGGCGCTGCGCGCACTTTCGCTGCTAGGCACTGAGCGACCGACCGACGAGGTTGCCGTGCTCGCCAAGTCCAAGTCTGGGGATGTCCGCGCATGGGCCTTCGGGGAGTTGGCCGCTCGCAGCGGTGACGACTCGGGCGCGCTAGCGAGCGTGGCTGCGCTACTCGAATCTGACGATGCGGAGAACGTGCGCAGTTCCGCCTGCGATGGATTGGGCCGGACCGGTAGTGACAAGGTGGTCCCCGCACTACGAGGGGCGCTATTTCGTGGCGACGACAGCAGTCGGGCTGCAGCCATGGCGCTTGCGAAGGTGGGGTCTGCGGCCGCCGTCGGTGTCTTGAAGAAAGCAGTGGCGGAGGGCCCGAGCGAAGCGATGATCGGCAGTGTTGTGGCGCTCAAGCAGGTCGGCAAACCCTGCGCCGACTGCGAGGCATTTCTCAGGCAGCAGCACGAAACGCATGAAGACGGTGCGATCCGCGATCTGATCGCGATCGTCATGCAGTTCAATTCGCCCCAGAAAAACTGAGGGACCGATGGCTGGTCTCGTTGTCCCCGAACCTCTGGCGCTCGAGAAGCTGCTGTGGGATCTCGGCTGTCTCAGAGTGGCCGGCGTCGATGAGGTTGGCATTGGCCCCCTGGCCGGCCCGGTCGTTGCTGCTGCCGTTGTGTTTCCGGCTGCTCACGCCGGCGGGCTCGACGTGGCCGACTCGAAAAAACTGTCCGCCAAGCGCCGCGAGCAGCTCGCCCTTCAGATCAGAGGTACGGCGGAATCCGCTGCGGTCGGTGTGGTCGAGGTCGAGGAGGTGGATGGGCTGGGAGTTCACGCGGCCGGGCTCGAAGCCATGCGACGCGCGGTGCTGGCGCTAGGCGAGACCGACTACCTCTTGGTTGATGCGCGTACGATTCCCGAGGTGGAGACGCGGCAGATGGCGTACGTCAAGGCGGATTCCTTCATCTACTCGGTGGCGTCGGCCTCTATCATCGCCAAGGTCTACCGAGACGACCTCATGACGCGGCTGGACGGGGAGTTCCCAGGCTATGGGTTCAGTCGTCATATGGGCTATGGGACGGCTGCACACATGGAGGCGCTAGATCGACTGGGGCCCTGTGCGATTCACCGTCGCTCGTTCGAACCTGTGCGGCGACGGCTCCACGGCGACGGCTAGAGATGGCCCGCGACATTGTGCTTCGGAAACCCCGCAAAATTGCACCCGTACACCGATTGTTCTAGGCTGCGGCAAGCTTAGGCGCGCGCAAAACGCGTTCCAAAAAGCGTTCCCTAAGAACGCGTTGTAACAGAGCGCAGTTGTAAGTTGGTGCCGGACTGCGGCGGGCTACAAACAGAGGAGTACGAGAAGCACGATGACGCTTTACGATCATCCCGATTGTCCCTTCGGTATGAAGGTCCGAATCGTTCTGGCCGAGAAGGACTGGGACTACGATCTCGTGACTGTGGACATGGGCGCCAACCAGCACCGACAGCCCGAATTCCTCAAGCTCAATCCGTTTGGTCAGGTTCCGGTTCTCGTCGATGACGATACCGTTGTCTACGACTCGACGGTTATCAACGAGTACCTCGAGGACGAGTATCCTGAACCGTCTCTGCGGCCCGACGACTCCGATCTTCTCGCGCGAGTTCGGCTGCTCGAAGACTATGCCGACACCTCGTTCACGCTTCCCGCCATGGCGATCGAGCGCGAAATGAAAAAGGGTGTGCTGGACCGTGACGACGTGCTCGTGAAGCGCGCGAATGCGGTTCTCGGCAAGGGCCTGGCGATGCTCAACGGCCAACTCGTCGGCAAAGAGTTTCTCGTCGGTGAGCTGAGCCTCGCGGACATCTCTTTTGCTCCGGCTCTCATGAGCCTCGATCGTCTAGGTGTGTCCGTCGATGCTTCACTCGGCAACGTGCGTGCGTGGATCAGCCGTCTCGCAGGGCGTCCGAGCATCGGATCGTTGCCGAAGGCGTCCTGAGGCGAAGCCGAGCATGCGACGACCGGAAGAACTCTCGTTCCGTGAGCGTATCTACGTTCCAGAGATCCTTTCGGGACTCTACATCACCGGTAGACGATTCTGGCGCAATCTATTCATCCACATCTTCCATCAGTTCGGCTGGGTCAAAAACCTGACTGCTGCGACGACGATGAATTATCCGGATGAGTATCAGAAGTATGGGCCCGACTACCGCGGAAGTCATCGCCTGACGCTGAAAGACGACGGGTCCGTGCGCTGCACATCGTGTTTCCTGTGTGCGACGGCGTGCCCGGCACGCTGCATCCACATCGAAGCCGGTGAGCATCCCGACGAGACGGTGGAGAAATTTCCCGTCCGTTACGAGATCGATACGCTTCGCTGCATCTATTGCGGCATGTGTGTCGAGGCCTGCCCCTGCGATGCCATCCGCATGGACACCGCGGTGCACCCGACAGTTGCGGGTTTTCGGCGTGAAGATTTCATCGAAGACAAGCAGCTACTCATGGGCCGATCACACGTCATCGCAGATGAAGGCGAGGGGCGTCTGATGGAGATCATGTTGGAGCGCTACGAGCGCGAGGATCAGGCGCCGGTGCTGCGCGAGCGGTGATCTTCTACTACCTTTGGCGAGCGGGGCTGTTCCGTATCGCCGACCGTGAAAAGCTGAGTTTCTTTTTCGGAGCGACCGCCGACCCGCTCTACCTCTCCAGGCGCTGGCCCTTGTTGACAGCGGTCAATTGGCCCAGGGCTTTTGTCTCTCCGTCGTACGCTCGCGCCGTCGCGTCGTGGCTCCGCTACCGTGCCGAACTCTACGACGGGCTTCAGGGTTGACTACCAAGACCGCAGCCGCGAGGCTATTATTGATGATTCGCAAGGCGCGCGCGCTTTACCCAGTTAGGGGAGTCGCGCGTCGAGTACGTGCTATTCGGAGGCCTTCGCATGGCAAGAACATTTCAAGAGATCGTAGACGACGCCCGTCGTCAGGTTCCGGAACTCTCGGTAGACGAAGTCGAGAAAGCGCTCGCGGGCGCAGCAGCACCCGCACTCGTGGATGTCCGTGAGAAAGAAGAGTATCGAACCGGACACCTGGCGGCTTCACTGAGTATTCCGCGCGGCTTTCTCGAGATGCAGGTCGAGGGGAAGCTGCCCGACAAAGATCAGCCGATCGTCGCCTACTGCCAGAGCGGTACGCGATCACTGTTGGCGGGGATGGTCCTGAAAGAAATGGGCTACACCAACGTCACGTCGATGGCTGGTGGTTACGGCGCCTGGAAAGGCGCGGGCAAAGATTGGAAGCAAGACTTCCAGTTCACTGCCGATCAACTCGAACGCTATAGTCGTCACTTCCTATTGGGAGAGGTCGGTGAGGAAGGGCAGGCGAAGTTGTTACAGGCAAAAGTTCTCTGCCTCGGTGCAGGCGGACTCGGTTCACCGGTCGCGCTCTACCTTGCCGCGGCGGGTGTCGGCACGATCGGCCTCGTCGACAATGACGTGGTCGACATGTCGAACTTGCAGCGGCAGATTATCCACACCAACGACCGCGTCGGAGTAGCCAAGACCGAGTCTGCGAAGCTGACGCTTAACGCGCTTAACCCCGACATCAACATCGTCGAGCACCGCACGCGCTTGGACTCGAGCAATGTGATGAAGATCTTCAAGGACTACGATCTCATCGTCGATGGCTGTGACAACTTTCCAACACGTTATCTGGTGAATGATGCCTGTGTGATGCTCGGCAAGCCGAACGTGCACGGCAGTATCTTCCAGTTCGAAGGTCAGGCGACTGTCTTCTCGCCAGGCGAGGGCCCGTGCTACCGCTGCCAGTTTCCCGAACCGCCCCCTCCCGGCATGGCTCCCAGTTGCCAAGAAGCCGGCGTGTTGGGCGTGTTGCCCGGGTTGGTGGGTTGCATTCAGGCTCTCGAAGCCATGAAGCTGATCCTCGGCATCGGCGAGCCTCTGATCGGCAGACTCGCACACGTGGAGACGCTCGGAATGAACATCCGCATCTTCAAGCTGCGCCGCGATCCGAAGTGCCCGATGTGCGGAGACAATCCCACGATCACCGAGTTGATCGACTACGAAGAGTTCTGCGGACTGCGCAGTGGTGGTGGCGAGTCCAGCGCCGATGCCGCCTGACGGCGGTACGAAAACTCTTCTCATCCTGCGCCACGGCGAAACGTCGTGGAATCGCGAGCGGCGAATCATGGGCGCTGCGGACGTCCCGCTAAACGAAGCGGGACGTTCACAGTGCGCGCGCGCAGCCGAGCTGCTCGCCCCATCGGCCATCGATGCGATCGTGACCAGTCCTTTGCGGCGCGCGCAAGAGACCGCTGAGATCTTGGGCGCGGCGCTGGGGCTCGTCGTACGCGAGGATCCCGATCTAGAAGAGGTTCGTTTTGGGAGCTGGCAGGGCATGACCTACGAAGAGGTCATGCGAGATCCGCAGTATGTGAAGTATGCGGCCGACCCCTGCGGCTCACCCACTCCGGGCGGCGAAACGATTCTGGACGTACAAGCGCGCGGCCTCTCGGCGATGGAGAAGGCGGCTGTCGGTCAGCGGACATTGTTCGTCTCCCACGGCGACATCATTCGATCTACGGTTTGCCACTACCTGGCGATTCCACCCGCGCAGTACCGGCGTGTGCGCATCGACAACTGTGGCCTCAGTGCGATCGACGACAGTGGCGGGCGAACGGAGGTGAAGTTCGTGAACGTGTTGCCCGACCCTGGGCGCGCGTGGGATCCGCTGCACTGGGGGGTAGCCAGGTGAGGGGGCGACGCAAAGATGCCTTGACTCCAATCAAGGTGCGAGGCAGGTTCGGCGTGACATGCGCTCAATCGAGGAATTAGAAGCAATTTCGCGGCAGTTGCGGATTCGCAGCCTCCGTATGATCGCAAAAGCGAACTCGGGTCATCCGGGCGGCTCGCTCTCCAGCGCCGAGCTGGTTGCCGCGTTGTACTTCGGCGTACTCAACTACCGCGTTGGCGACCCGACCTGGGCCGCTCGCGACAGATTCGTCTTGTCGAAAGGCCATTGTGTTCCAGTCCTCTATGCAGCGCTGGCGGAAGCAGGCGCGCTGGAAGACGAAGAACTCGAAACGCTGCGCATGATCGATAGCCGACTCCAGGGCCATCCGGATCACGTTCGCCTTCCTTATATGGAAGCTGCCACCGGGTCGCTCGGACAGGGGCTCTCTGTCGCAGTCGGTATGGCACTGGCCGAACGTCTGGATACCGAGAACGACTATCGCACTTATTGCCTGCTTGGTGACGGCGAATTGCAAGCCGGTCAGGTCTGGGAAGCAGCCATGTCGGGTGGCAAGTTCGGCCTCGGTAAGCTCACCGCGATTGTCGACTACAACAAGGTACAGCTCGACGGCTATGTGAGAAACATCATGGATCTCGAGCCCTTACCCGACAAATTCACGAGCTTTGGATGGCATACACAAGAGGTCGATGGTCACGATCTCCGCGCGATTCTGCAGGCGCTCGAAAATGGTGCTGCTCGCGAGGATCGTCCGTCGATGATCATCGCCCATACGGTGAAAGGCAAGGGTGTGTCGTTCATGGAAGACACCGCCGCGTGGCACGGAAAAGCGCCGACCGCGGACGAACTCGAGCGTGCAGTGGCGGAAATTACGGGCACCCAAGCGGCCTGAGGGAGAGTCGAGAGATGGCAAAGGCTACAAGAGCCGCGTTCGGTGAAGCGCTGGCGAGCGTCGGTGAAACCCATCCCAAAGTCGTAGTTGTCGACGCGGACCTGAGTTGCTCGACGAACACGCGCAAATTCGCAGATGCTTTTCCGGATCGTTTCATCCAGATGGGGATTGCCGAAGGCAATATGGTCAGTGCGGCCGCCGGCCTGGCGCTCGGCGGCATGGTGCCGTTCGCGGCGAGCTTCGCGTGTTTCATCACCGGTCGTTTCGAGCAAATTCGTGTCTCGGTTGGGTACAACAACGCGAACGTGAAGATCGTGGGAACGCACGCCGGCTGCGGTATCGGCGAAGACGGTTACACTCAGATGGGTCTGGAAGATCTCGCCGTCATGCGCTCGCTTCCGAATATGGTGGTGGTGCAGCCGGGCGATGGGATCGAGGCCTACAAAGCGACCGAGTTCCTCGCCGACTACGTCGGGCCGGCCTACCTGCGGCTTACACGACAGGCGCTTCCCGATATCAACGATGCATCTTCATACTCGTTCGACTTCGGTAAGGGCGTCGAGTTGCGCGAGGGCAAAGATGTCGCGATCGTGGCAAGCGGTGGAGTCGTCGGCTACGCGCTCGAGGCTGCCGAGAACCTGGCGAAGGAAGGCATCGATGCCGCCGTCGTCAATATTCACACGATCAAACCGATTGATGTGGCGCTGCTACAGAAGCTCGCGGCTTCTACCGGTCGCATCCTGACGGTCGAAGACCACGGCGTTGTCGGCGGCCTCGGCAGCGCTGTTCTCGAAGCGCTTTCGGAGACACCTGACGTTGTCATTCGCACGCACGGAGTACGCGGCTACGGTCAGTCGGGCACGCATGCGCAGCTCTATGACCGGCATCGTCTCGACGCCAACGGTATCGCGCAGACAACCAAGGAGTTTGTTTGGCCCGAGCGGGCCGAAGCGACCGGCTAGGCTGCAGGCGATTTCCGGTTAGCGCGATTTCTCGAATCGCCCGCTATAAAGAAAACGCCCCTGACACCTGTACTTACGTTCGTATGAACTCTGCGCAGGGCTGTCGGTGTTGCGAGTCCAATCGACTCGTGTCAATCCCGTCGCAATCAACTGTTCCTCTATTGCGCTGTAGAGCGGCGGAACGTCTGTAATCACGAACGCGCCAGCGCCCGGCTTGAGACAGCGCAACAGCGCGGCTGCGAACTCTTCGGTGACGAGACGTCGTTTGTGGTGCCGCTTCTTCCACCAAGGATCCGGGAAGTACAGATGAAACGCGTCTACGCTCTCGTCGGCGAGTAGGTGAGGGCAGAGCCAGCGACCGTCCTGGTTGTACACGAGCGCGTTGGGCGGGCGCTTGGGATCCGCAATCAGGTTCTCGGCCCACGTCCTACGAATCTCGAGCCCGACGAACACGGTCTTGGGGGCGAGTGCAGCCGACTCGAATAAGAAGCCGCCGTCCCCGGGGCCGATCTCAATCTCGGTTCTTTCGGTGCCGGTCGCGACATCTTGGAAGTACGTTGCCGGCAGATACTTGCCCGGGCTGAGAAGTTCGAAAGTAATCATGGGGAGGGCAGGGTCTTGCGTGGACCGTTAGATCGCCGGCTTGGCAGAAGTCATCGCGTCTAGCCGGCGCCCCCAAGGGCGGGCGCGCCGACATTGAGTGCGGCCCATAGCGTTGCGACGCCGGTCGCAAGCGTTAGCCACAACGCCACGCGAAGTCGTTTGATGAGACTGTCGAGTTCGGCATCCGTGACCGGCGTCGCGCCCATGTCGGCGTTCACGACGCGGTGGCAGATCCCGAAAGAGATCCACGTAGCCAGGATGATGAGGAAGAACGCGATCGAAAGCTTTACGGCGAGCGGTCGCCCCAGCGCGATGAAGTATCCAGCGCCGAGGGTTTCCTTGTACCCCGTGACCATCATGGCCCCGGTGACGACGATGATGCCGAGTGCACCGATCGAAAGAGGGTCGTATATGCGGAACAGCTCGGCGAACCTGCCGCGGCGCCGAACCGCATCGGGCGCATTCTTGCCGACGCTTTCGATCGCTATGGCCAGAAAGAAGGTAGCCCCGAAATACACGGAGACGCCGAGAAGGTGGCTGAGTCCAGTGAGGCTGTTCATCGGCGGCGCTTGTAACCGTACGCGCTCATGATTGCAACAAGGCCTTGAATTTACGGGCTTTCGTCTCTACTTTACCGGGATGGCGAAGCCGCTGGATCCTGCCAATTTGCCCCGCTTAGGCGAAGTTCGCGACGACACCGCACTGTTGGCCGAGAGCGTCGCTGTGACCCGACTTGACGCCGCGGTGGGTTGGGCTCGCAAGTATTCGCTTTTCCCTTACCCTTTCGCGACAGCCTGCTGCGCGATGGAGTTCATGTCCTTGACCATGACTCCGTACGACATCGACCGATTCGGTGCGCTTCTTCCTCGTTTCACGCCGCGCCAAGCTGATCTGCTCATGGTGATCGGGACGGTTACGGTGCGGCAAGCGCCGATTCTGCGGCGCGTCTGGGAACAGATGGCGGAGCCTCGCTGGGTCATGGCCTTCGGAGCTTGTGCCTCGACGGGCGGGTTCTACGACAACTACACGACGATGCCCGGTGTCGACCGTGTGATTCCGGTAGATGTGTACGTGCCGGGTTGTCCGCCGCGTCCTGAAGGAGTGCTGGATGCCCTGATGGCGCTCCAGCGTCGCATCCAACGGCAACCTCAGGCCCTCGGTATGGGCCGTACCACGGAGACTTAGCCGCCCGCGATCGGTGTACCAGCAGGTCGCCCCGTAGCAGCAGCAAACATCGCGATGAGTGAAAAAGTCCTTCTCCGGTTCGAGGATGTCTCGGCCGACCTGACAGATATCAGCCAGTATGTTGCCGACGGCGGCTATGAATCCACGCGCAAGGCGATCGCGGAGCTCTCTCCCGAAGAGGTCTTGGCCGAGGTCAAAGACTCAGGCCTCAGAGGTCGCGGCGGTGCGGGATTTCCCACGGGCCTGAAGTGGAGCTTCGTCCCGAAGGACACCGGCAAGCCGATCTACTTGCTGTGCAACGCCGATGAGAGCGAGCCCGGAACGTTCAAGGATCGGGCAATCATCGAGAAGGACCCCCATCAGCTTCTCGAGGGGATCATCATCGCGAGCTATGCCATCGGCTGCCACGATGCCTACATCTACATTCGCGGCGAGTTCGCGGATGGCTACGACATCCTGTGCAAGGCGGTCGCGCAGGCGCAGCGTGAGGGCTACATCGGCGACAGGCTGTTCGGGACCGATTACAGCCTGAACGTTCACATTCACCGAGGCGCCGGTGCCTATATCTGTGGCGAAGAGACGGGACTGATCGAGTCGCTCGAGGGCAAGCGGGCCTACCCGCGCATCAAGCCGCCGTTTCCGGCCGTGCAAGGGCTGTTCGGCTGCCCGACCATCGTCAATAACGTGGAAACGCTGGCTTGTGTGAAGCACGTGATCGCGAAGGGGGCATCGTGGTTCAAGGCGATCGGTCCCGAGGGCGGGCCCGGACCGAAGTTGTTCTGCTTGAGTGGCCACGTTCGCAGGCCGGGCGTGTACGAAGCGCCGATGGGAACGGGCCTACGTACGCTGATCAACGACTACGCGGGCGGCATGTTGGAAGGCCGAACGCTCAAGGCGGTGATCCCCGGTGGTTCGTCGGTCCCCATCCTGCGCGCCGAAGAGACCGATATCGCTATGGATTTCGATTCGGTTGCCGCGGCCGGTTCGATGCTCGGCTCGGCCGGCGTGATCGTCATGGACGACAGCACCTGCATGGTGCACGCGCTGCGCGCGATCTCTCATTTCTATCATCACGAGTCCTGCGGGCAGTGTACGCCTTGTCGTGAAGGAACCGGCTGGCTTGACCACATTGTCACGCGGGTCGATCTGGGCGACGGCACCGATGACGACCTGGCGCGGCTGGACAGCGTCGCCGGCGGCATGCTGGGCAATACGATTTGCGTGCTCGCCGACGCTGCCGCGATGCCGGTACAGAGTTTTCTGAGCAAATTCAGGGACGAGTTCGCTGCGCACGTGCATGACGGTGGCTGCGCTCTCAAAGACGGTCGTAGGGCGGTCGCTTAAGTATGCCTAAAGTTACGATAAACGGTCGCGAACTAGATGTCCCGGCCGGCACCAACTTGATCACGGCGGCCGAGATGGCCGATCAAGAAATCCCGCACTACTGCTACCATCCCGGACTGAGCGTCGCTGGCAACTGCCGTATGTGCCTCGTCGAGATCAAGGCATTGTCGGATAAGCAGAACAATCCGCTGCCCAAGCTGCAGATCGGCTGCAATACATTGGTCCAGGAGGGGATGGTCGTGGAATCCGACAATCCCCGCGTGAAAGAGGCGCGTCGATCCGTTCTCGAGTTCCTGCTCATCAATCACCCGATTGATTGCCCCATTTGCGACCAGGCGGGCGAGTGTAAGTTGCAGGAATACTACATGGACTACGGCCGCTACGAGAGTCGGTTCTCGCTTGGCGACAAAGTCCATAAGCACAAAGTCGAGCCTGTCGGCCCGTCCATCATGCTCGATCAGGAACGCTGCATATTGTGCACGCGTTGCGTTCGGTTTCTCGACGAAGTTACCGAAACACATGAGCTTACGATCACCGAGCGTGGTGACCACAGTGAACTGACGCTGGCCGGCGGCGCGTCGGTAGACAATCCGTATGCGGCGAACATCGTTGATATCTGCCCGGTCGGCGCCCTGACGAACCGCGATTTCCGTTTCCAAGCGCGCGTTTGGTATCTCGATTCGGCCGATTCTATCTGCACGGGTTGCGCGACAGGCTGCAACATCGAGGTGAGCAGCCGACGCGGATCCATCTATCGACTCAAGCCGCGTGCGAACCTGGACGTCAACGGCTTCTGGATGTGCGACCACGGTCGTACCACGCACGAATCGAATAACGCTGAGAATCGCCTGCAGACGAGCCTCGTGCGCGAGGGCGGGCAGTTTGTCGATGTCGCCGCCAGTGCAGCGGCGCGCAGAGCGGCGTTCGGGCTGAAGACCGTCACGTCGCTGGGAATCGTCGCAGGGGCCGGAGCGACGCTGGAAGAAGGCTTCCTGGCTGCAAAGATCCAGGATCTCCTGGGTGCAGGACCACGCATCGTGACGTCACCGGCGACCTCGGACGTACCTGACGACAAGATGCTCATCAGTACGGATCGCTTCCCGAACCGACGCGGCCTGAAGGCCTTGGGCTATGAGGAGGCGACGAGCATCGACAAGCCGGTGGACGCGCTGCTGGTGCTGCGTGCAGATCCGGTCGCAGCCGGGGGCGCATGGGTGGAGCAACTGGAGTCACTGCGAGCGACGGTCGTCGTTTCGGATCGCGCTGATGAGACGACGGGCTTCGCCGATCAGGTGCTGGCGATTGGCAGTCACTTCGAGTGCGAAGGAACGTTCGTCAATCGCGACGGACGTGTGCAGAAATTTGACGCTGCCGTAGCGCCTCCCGCGACGGCCGTCGCAGGTTGGCAGGCCCTAGCCGACTTGCTTGCGGCGCTCGGTGGGCCCGCCTACGACTCGCAGGAGTCGATTCTCGCGAGCCTTCTCGATGACCTGCGTGACCCGAGTCTCGTGTCGGCATCGCCGTCGGTCGCCGACTAGTCTCGCTTTATAAGGGAAGTCCTGTACGGAACAGGAGCCAGTGTCCGACGATCTCACCAACCGCGATCGTGGTTGCGTGAATGTAGAACAACCCGGTAGCCGCCATGGTCTGCGGAATCTCGAGCGTCTTTGCGATGAGGACCATGAGCACGAGTCCGAGTCCCCAAGCGGCGGCGCGTGCGAGCACGAGCACCGCCTGATCGCTGAAAGCCGAATCGAATGCACCGGCCAGCGCTTCGACGGGTGCAATCCACAGCAGAGCCGCCGCGATCAACACAGCGGCGATCTCCATTGTCAGACTCGTTTTACAAAACGCGTACATACGTAGCAGCGGATCGAGATCCAGGTCGAGGTCGATCAAGTACCAATGGCCGAGCAGCATGCCCGAGGCTGCACCGCCGAGGGCTAGCGCCCCGGCTATTGGCACCACGACATAGGGAATGCCCGTAAGTACTCCGCTCGCCGCAGGCTTGTAGTGCCAGCCGGTAACCGCGAGCGCGACGAAGCCCACCAGCACCGCGATCGGGAAGACGCGTGCTCGCAAAAAGGGCATCTCGACAAAAAGCGTAATGAAATAGCCGGTGAACAGTAGCGAGAAGATTGCCCAAAGAATGGTCGCGGAGGGGGAGATCACACCGGCAACGGGAGCGGTCCACCAAAGGTAGGTGTCACCGAGCGCCATCGCGACGGCCGCGCCGAGATACACGGCAGCGGTGGACTTATAGAAGCCACGCTCCATCTGGTGGAACGTCGGCACTGCAAGTGTGAGTAGGCCGCCGACGGCAAGCTTGCCAAACAGCAGCAGGTAAGTGTGTGCGAAAAGTGTCTCCAAGCGGCTGGCGGAACTTAGTCGGTACGCTTTAGCGATTCAATCGTCGAACGCCGAAACTGGAGTCGGTGTCTTCTGCGTCATGGTGTCGGCGCTTATGAGTGTAGAAGCAATTGTTGTTGGCGACAGGTCGACACAAACTATCAAGTCCGCAATGCAACTTTGGAATTACCGATCGACTTCCTCTCGCCCTAGTGACGTTAATTGCTTATCGAAGCCGATTGTTTGCGTGGTTGTGCACAGCGACAGATGAAATTCATTCGAGAAAACACGGTGCCGGGAATTTGCATACCAGTGCTTACGATCTTGCTCACAACGCGACGACGAAAATCACCTGTAATCACGAGGACAAAGCGCGCACCATCATGACTTGCAGGTACTACGCACAAGTTTCGGTGTGTGTAACTGGCCGGAATAATGACAACTGTGAAATCGATCTTGATTCGTTGGGCGGCGAAAAGTAATCACCAAGCACGCCGAACGCGAAGGCACCAACTTTGTGAGACTCGGCGCGACCTGAACTCGATCAACGCGACCAACGAAAGACCTGATTGAACTTAAAGGCGCTTGGAATTGTGACCAGCCCAAACGACTGCAGCGACCTCGGCGTTACCAATGCCACTGAATGTCACTGTCGCTGCATGTAGTAGATGACGAACGAACTTGCGGGGGAGACGATGGAAACGGTTGGGCACTTAGACATCGGAGCGGGCGACGTCATGTCGCGCGCAGGACGGTTACCGCTCTCGGTAGCCGATAACGTGTGAGGCACCGTTCATTTTGATGAGGACGGATGCAGCTAGGCTGTGGGTAGAGGCGTGCTCTTTGATATCAAAGGAGCTGCCGGAGAAGGATTACGAAACTTGGATCCTGGAGCTCAATCCTGCGAGCTTCGAGGACGACACTCTGACCTTGGAGGCTCCGTTCGGTTTGTTCCGAGACCGAGTTCGGCAAGCCTTCCTTCCGGCGATCGAGAGGGCTGTATCCGTAGCAGCAGATCGAAGGTGTCGCGTGGCGGTGGTGGTGGGTTCGTTTGGTGGGACTAGGCCGACCGGACGCGAGAAGCCTCGTCCCACCGGCGAACGCTCTGTTCGTACAACGGCAGGACTGACCAACAAGAAGACGTTCGAGAACTTCATCGTCGGTGAGAGCAACCGCCTTGCGTGGTTGGGCGCCCAACAGTTGGCAGACGGTAAGGTGCATGCGGGGAACCCGCTCTTCCTGTACGGCGGAGTCGGGCTCGGCAAGACGCATCTACTACTGGCGATTCAGAATCGTCTGAAGAAGCGTGGGCGACGGGTGCTTTATTATCAGGGTGAAGAGTTCACCCGAAAGATGGTCGAGGCACTGCGCCTCGATCGCATGGAGCAGTTCCGAAACGAGTTCAAGGTTGCCGACGCCTTGCTGATCGACGATGTGCAATTCATCGCGGGCAAGAAGCGGACGCAGCAGGAGTTCTACCACGCGTTCAATTTCCTACACGGCGCCGGTAAGCCGATCGCGCTTGCCAGTGACCGAGGTCCGGGTGACCTAGAAGCGCTCGAGTACGGCTTACAGTCTCGTTTTCAGGGCGGGCTTTTGGCCGATGTGGCCTCGCTGGACGATGACCTGCGCGTGCGCATCCTCAAGGCGAAGGCGCAGGAGGCAGGACTCGGGCTTGCCGACATTCTGATCGAGCGCATCGCGGTTCGCCTTCAGGGGAGTGTGCGCGACATCGAAGGGCTCGTATTGCGGCTTCGCGCTGCGACGACCCATCAAGGCGCAGATCTAGACGAGCGTCTGATAGAAACCCTGATCGCACCCTACGTCGCGAGCAGCGCGCCGATCACGCTCGACAAGGTCATCGATACGGTGGCCTGGGTCTACGGCATCACGCGGGCGGAGCTCTTGTCGCGCGATCGCTCGCGCCGCGTCGCTTGGCCGCGTCACGTCGCCGCGTACCTGTGCCGGAAGCTCACGAACTCCTCTTTGCCGGAGATCGGCGAGGTGCTCGGCGGGCGCAACCATACGTCGGTGCTCAGAGCCGTTCGATCGGTGGCTGATCGAGTCTCGGGGGACGCGGCATTTGCATCCCGTCTGCGCGAGATCGAAGGCATGCTCGGACACGTTCCGGATCCGCGCATGTAAGATAGGCTAGAGCCCGCGCAGGCCGCCTGCGCACACGGCATAGACCGGACAGCTGATGTCCGACTAGAAACGGCCGCCCTCCGAAAGGAAGGCGGCCGTTTCTGTTTCCGGTATCGACCACTTCTCTGTTCCTCCATCGCCGGAGTCTCGGCGCTTGCGACCCGTCTCCATGTACTTGGCTGAACAGCGTCGGAGCGCACGGCGCCAGTCATGCGCTACCGGTTTGTTGCGGTCTTGGGCGCTGCGAGTGCGCGACAAGCGGGCTGTTGTGCGGCATTCTGCGAGGGAACTTGTGCTGTACCGAGTCGGTACAACTGCTGTCTACTAGGCCACCCAACTGGTGGTATCGACAAAAGGATGACACGCGTACCGATATGGAGGGCGTAAAAGATCAGCAAAAACCCAGTGTTTCAGTGGCATGTCCATTGCTCTAATCGCAACCAAGAAACGTACGCGGTTCGTTCGCGTTAGGAGTAGAACATGCAGGATCAGACTGGAGCGAGTATCCGCGATCTCAGGCGGAATCTGAGAATGACTCAGGAAGAGTTTGCGCACACGCTGGGGATTACGGTTGCGACCGTGAACCGGTGGGAGAATGGCCACGCGAAGCCGAGTAAGCTTGCGCGACGTGCGATCGAGCGCCTGGTCCAGTACAGGACCGAGGGCTCAGCTCAGACCGCGGTCTGAGCGCCAAAGTGTTTGGAGGGAGGGCGGCTTGCGCCGCCCTCCCACTAACAAACTCCCGAACCACCGATCGGGAGCCACGCTCGGCGTTATCGAGCGTAGGCTTCGAAGCCCGGCGCGGGCGTCTGCGGCTGCGCCGCGGGCATCGTCAATGTGACGGGGTCGATGGTGACGCCACGCTTTTCGGCGAGACCTACAATGCTGGCACGAGCTAGTTTGCTCGGCTCGGAGTGTCCGTTCTCCCAGCGGTTTACCGTGCTTACGGTGATACCCAACGAGTGGGCGAATTCTTCCTGCGTCATGTCCAGCTTCAACCGAAGACTACGAATGAGCGTACCTGTGCTCGTTTGATCCATCTTACCTATCCTCCTCCCAACCAACCGGCCCGTTGAAATGTGCGGCCCGGCGACTGCAGTCAATGTTGCCATGGGATATTGCAACTCGGGTGCCATATAGTCAGACGCGGCAAAACCTGGGTTTTTGGGGTGTTGGACGCTACAGCGAGTTACGAAAACGCACGTGATGTACGTAAATGAGTGAGCACGCGCCATGCTTTGGAGCCGGGCGAACGCCCACGCGGCATCTGCGCTCTTGCCCATGGGTTGAGGTAGGATGAGGGGCTCAATGCCGCGTATTACCGTAATCATCCTTTCGTGGAACGGCCTCGACCTGCTGCGCCGCTGCATGGCCACGGTGGAGAGCCAGACCTACCGCGATTTCGAAGTCATCGTCGTCGACAACGGTTCGACCGACGGGACGCACGAATGGCTATGCGCCAACCACCCCGATGCCCGTGTGATTCGCAATACCGAGAACCAGGGCTTCTGCGCCGGCAACAACCAGGCGATTCGCGAGGCGCGCGGGGAGTTCGTCTTCGCGTTGAACAACGATGCCGAAATGGCGCCGGACTGCCTTGGGCGTCTCGCGGAAGCGGTCGATCTCGATCCGGAATTCGGCATGTTTGCTGCGCGGATCATGATGTACGACCGACCGAACGTCTTCGATTCGACCGGCCTGCTGGTCTACCCGGACGGCGTATGTCGTTCGCGAGGGTGGCTGGAGAAAGACGTCGGTCAGTACGACGAGCCTGACGAAGTGCTCGGACCGAACGGCTGCGCAGCCCTGTACCGCAAGACCATGCTCGACGACGTCGGCGTCTTCGATGAACGCTACTTCGCCTATTTGGAAGATCTCGACTTGGCCTTTCGTGGGCAGCTGCGCGGTTGGAAGTGCCGCTATGTGCCGGACGCCGTCGTGCTGCACAAGAAGTCGATGACGAGCGGCTACCACTCGGCTTTCAAAGCACACCTCGTCGAACGCAATCGTATTTTCAACTCGATCAAGTTGTTCCCGCGCCGTCTGTTGCTGTTGAGTCCTTTCTATACGCTGGCTCGATATGTTGCGCAGGCGCTTGCTGCGGTAACCGGGAAGGGGATCAGCAGCAGCTTCGCGAGAGACTACTCGCATTGGCAACTGTTGTGGATCCTGCTCCGTTCGTACGCGGCTGCGTTCGTGCTGCTGCCGGAACTGTGGCGCGAGCGTCGCGAAATTCAGTCACGTAGGCGATTGGGTGCGCTCGCCGTTTACCTCCTCATGAAGAAGTATCGACTGCCGGTCTTGGAGCTGACGTTCAAAGATTAGAAGACGATATTTTCGCCGCGCACGCGGCCCTCGATCACGACCAACGCCTTAATGTGTTCGATGTTGCCCGGCTCGAGTTCGGCCATAGCCTGCGCGTGCGGTAGCGCTGCATCGAAGTCTTCCAGTGTGACGTACAGATGGAGTATCTGCGAGCGTGCCCCCGCATCGTCCGGCTCCTCGAGGATGTAGCGTTCCCAGGTACGCGTGGCATCGTACGGACGCTCGAGCCTCCCGTATATGTCGGCCAAGTAGTATGCCGATCGAGAGTAGGGCGGGTAGATCTTTAGCGAGCGCTCGAACGCCCGGGCTGCGTCTTCGTACTTCTCGGCGCGTGCGTGCGTCAGGCCTAGATTGTGATGCGCTTTGGCTGAATCGGGCGACATGATCGCAGCAACCCAGTGATAGTGGTCATCGGACGCCCACGCGCGCGCTCGATTATCGTAGGCCAATCCCAGTGCGAAGACGGCGATGAACGTGACGACTGCGGTCAGTCCTCCAATGAACCGACCGCGCTTCGCGACTGCCGCAACCGCGAGACCGGCCAAAAGACAGAAGCCGGCTGAGGGCAGATAGGCCAGCCGTTCGGCCATGATCGTGCCGATAGGGAAGACGATGTTCGAGGTGATCGCAAAGGTCGCAGGGAACCACAGGAACGCGAAGGCCGCGCGAGGTGTGCGTACTCGAAGTGCGAGCGCCGTTGCGACGGCCACGATCCATACGATCAGGCCGGTCGGTCCGGCAACCGTATCGGGACGCGTGACGGCGAACGAGCGGTCGGGAAGCAGGTGCGTCGGCCAGATTGTCAGGCCGGCGTAGGACCAGAGAATCTCCGAGGCGCGCGTCATGCGCTGCCAGACGTCGACATGCGCGAGCGGGTTGTCGAAGTAGCCGATCTCCGTGACGGTCGCGAAGTTCGAATACACTCCCGCAAGCCACGCCGCCGTGACACCGGCGTACGCGACGTAAGCAGCCCAAGGAATCTGCTCTTCACTCTTGGTTTCGCGACGTACGATGGCGTCGTACAGAATCAGCAGCGGGAACAGTACGAGCGCGTCTTCTTTCGAACCCAATCCCAATAGGAAGAGTAGGGCGGCGGCTGCGTAGCCTGTGACTCCGCGCCCATAACCTCGCACGTGCATCAGCAGGCAGCCCATCACGCTCGCCGCCGCCATCGAGCCGGCCCGCCCGGTGATGTTGACCACGGCATCGGTGTGTATGGGGTGCACCGCGAATAGCGCGGCGGCGGCGAACGCACCCGCACCGCTCAGTCCGAGCGCGATTGCCAGTTCCCAGAGAAGAAGTGTCGCCAGCGCCGATACCGCGATGTTCGTGTAGTGGAACGGGCGAGGGGCGAGCGGGTCGCGTCGATCGAGATCCATCGAGAGCAGTGCGAAGTGACGACCGATCCCGAAGCTACGCTCGGAGAAGAACGCCGGCCAGCCCTGTTCCCAGGCTGGTGCGCGCTCGAGGATGTACGCGTTGTCGTCGTAGGCGAAGTCGTAGTCGACGGTCGGTGCATTGACGACGGCTACGAGGACGCCCAGGGCGACCCATGCGGTGACACGAGTAAACCAAGACATCCGCCCATGCTACGGAGCGTGGCTTGAGCTGACAAGAGGCGGACGCGTCTCGCGAGTAGCGCGATCGGCACGAATAGCTTGATACGGCTTCGTCGCGAGCCTAGCTTCCTTCTTGGGCCGTGCTCGGTGTCGGCGGCTCGCGAGGAGGCCAGTCAAAATCGTGGATCCCTATATGTCAGCTCTCGAACTCGCTGCCGCGATCAAAGCGAAGCAGGTCAGCCCGTTGGAAGCGGTGGATTTCTACTTGGAGCGTACCGACGCGCTCAACGACAAGCTCAACGCCGTGACTTGGCGCCGCGACGACGACGTTCGCGCCGAGGCCAAGGCCGCAGGCGAAACCCTCGCGGGCAGCGGCGATCCTACACAGCTGGGAACGTTCTTCGGCGTTCCCATGGCGATCAAAGACCTTACCTTCGTCGAGGGCTGGCCCATGTCTTTCGGCTCGAAGGCATTGCTAGACAACGTTACGGCGTTCGACGCGACATTCATTCGTGATCTGCGCGATGCGGGGTTCTTGTTTCACGCTCGCACGAATACGCCGGAGTTCGGCGTCGTCTGCGTGACTGAGAACGATGCCTGGGGCGCCACCGGCAACCCATGGGACACGACCCGTACTCCCGGCGGGTCAAGCGGCGGCTCGGGCTCGGCACTTGCCGCAGGGCTTGCTCCGATCGCGCACGCCAGCGATGGCGGCGGATCGATCAGGATTCCCGCGTCGTGCTGCGGATTGGTCGGTCTCAAACCAAGTCGCGGCCGCGTATCGGACGGTCCGCTGGTCAGCGACGTCATGCAGGGCGGCGCGGTCAACGGCTGTCTTTCGCACACGATCGCCGATACGGCGGCGGTGCTCGATCTGATCTCCGGTGACGATCCGACCGCTTGGTACAACGCGCCGACACCTGAGCGTCCGTTCTCCCAAGAAGTCGGCGCACCGCCCGGGCGCCTGCGGATCGCTTATCAGACGACCGCGCCGACCGGAGCTCCGGTAGACCCGGCGTGTGTGGATGCGGTCGAGCGAACCGCAGCCGTACTTTCCGATCTGGGGCACGACGTGTTCGAAGGCGGGCCGCCGTGGCCGTCGCAAGACGAGGTTCGCGAACATATCAGCGGTCTTTTCATCACCGTGTGGAACACGAGCATGGCGTACTGGGGCGTCCAGGACTGGAGTAAGGTCGAGCCGCTGAGCGCTGCGATGCGCGAGGCCGCCATGAACACGAACAGTCTGGACTACGTGCAGGCGGTCGTTGGAATGCAGATCTTTACACGTCATCTCGTCGAAGCGTGGGGGCGCGACTTTGACGTCTACCTCACCCCGACGATCGCGATCGAGCCCCCGAAAATCGGTGCGCTCTATGAAGACGTGAAGGATCCGACCGATCCACTGATGCGATCGGCAGACATGGCCGCGTTCACGCCGTTGTTCAACGTGACTGGGCAGCCGGCAATTTCTCTGCCGCTGCACTGGAGCGAACGCGGTCTACCGATCGGCATTCAATTGGTCGGAAAGCCTTGGGGCGAAGCCGAACTCATCCGACTTTCGTCGCAGCTCGAGCAGGCGATGCCATGGCGTGATCGGCGGCCGCCGATCGGATAGGAACGCAGAGTAGGCCGCGTGGTGCCGTTTTCAAAGCACGCTGCATTCGACTAGTTCAACGCATGTGGTTTGGTCGTGCCGACGGGCGATGGCCGTTGGTAGGCATACAATTGGTCCTCACGCCCCCGTAGCTCATGTGGATAGAGCGCGGGATTCCTAATCCCGAGGTAGCAGGTTCGAGTCCTGCCGGGGGCACCAGCCAAACACGCCATAACCGGCGCCTACGCCGTTTCTCCTCGATCGGTTAGTCCTCGAAGCAATACAAGTGCTGTCCTGTCGAGTTGCAATCATTTGCGCCGCAGCCACCAGTGGCGACGCAATCGGTCCAGTCGGCGTTCGTCGCGAAGCGTAGTCCGATCAGCGCGATCGGCCCAGTCGCGCCGTTCGATGTCCAATCAAGACAAGTGGTTGCCGAACTGACGCCCGGTGCCTGTGTACCGTCGGTATCCGTTGCCGACCACACGGCATTGCTGCCGACCGCCGGTGCGCCGTTCTCATCGAGGTTGATCGGTGCAGCCAAAGCGCCGTCGATCAGGTCGTCCCAATCGTTGGCGACGAGCACGCCGTCGGTGCGCAGGTACGGGTGTGGTGAGTGTGTCACGCGCGAGCGTGCATCCACTGAAGTGTCCGACAACCACGCGGTGAACGTTCCGATCAGACCGGCGGCGGACGCCAACGCGTTGCACTGCGCATCGGCACCGGCGAGACCGCCCAGTGCACCGCTGTGCGTGCTCGAGCTGACGAACACGGTCTTGGGTGCGAAACAGCCACCGATCTCGGGTTCGTAGACGGCCGAGCCGATCGCACACCCGATCGTCGGCGTCATCTGCATGCTGACGCGAGCCGGACCGGGCAGTCCTAGCGAGGCGTTCACGGCCGCGCTTGCCGTCGGAGCTATACAGTGCGTCGATACCGTGACGGGCGAGTTGGGACTCGGTACGCCTGTGGCGGTGATCGTAGGCGCGAAGCACTTGCGCTGTTGGGTAAGGGCGCAAGGACCAAAGCCGGGGCCGAGCACATCACAATCAGTGTTGCTGGCGCAATTGATATAGCCGCTGCCGTCGTGCCTGACCTCGCCCGCGCAGTACAAGTCCGTCGGGCCCGCAAGGCAGGTTCCGTCACCGCTGCCTGGAACGCCCTCGGTGCAATTCAGGTCGTTGCAGTTGTTCGGCTGCCGGCTGGCGCCGATACCGCTGCCGGTACAGGTTCCTGCCACTCCGCCACAGTCGGCATTCGTCGCGCACGCGATCGTCGAGTCGAGCGAGCACACTGCACAGTGGCAATTGAAGGCGCCCAGCGGAGCGTCGCAAGAATGCGGGCTGCCTACTGTTGTGGTACCGGTCGTATTCGTACTGCGCACTTTGATGCCGGACCCTGAAATCAGACCCGCCGGGTCGGGTGGGCAATCCAGGCTCAGTGCACCGAAAGTCGCGTTCACCGACGTCGTCGCGCACGCCAACCCGTTGTTCTCGCCGCCGTTGCAGACACCTGCGTTACATGTCGGACAGGGTTGGTCGAGGGAGATCCCCAGATGCACGTCGGTGCTGAGATCGATGTCGAGCTGAACCGGGCCGAAGTCGACGTCTACCGCGCCCGTGATTGGACTGACGATACGGCGCATGCTGCACGTGCTCACTTCGGCAGCCGATAGCGGCAGGGGCGAGGCGAGATAGCATTCGCAGAGCGCGCCGCCGCAATCGTCGATGTCCGCGGCGAGTGGTTCGTCGCACGAAGCCGTGATGTCGTTTGCACAGCGGCAATTGCCCGCGCCGGTATCAATGCCGGTCACGTTGCAGCCGCCACATGGTGCTTCCAAGTTGTCGCAACCTCCGAGGCACGCCTCGCCGAATCCGCAGTCGACCTGCCCATTGGGGCACAGACCGGAAGGCGCACCACCACCGGTTGGGAAGCACTGAGCGTCGCACTGCGAGTCGGCGGTGCAAGGTGTTCCGGCGTTGGCGGTGTTCGCGTCGCAAAGTTGGGGGCAGTCGATAGTGACCGCGAAGGCGCTACCTTGGCTCAAGTCCATGTCGTGTCCCAGCCCGGTCCAGCCCATGTCGACATCGGTTCGGGTAACACAACTGCCGCTTACGCAGAAGCCCGGAATGCATTGCGCGTCGGCCACGCACGATCCCTGATTGCCCGCGTTGATCTCGTATTCGATTGAAGTCGGGCAATCGCCGGGTATCGGCGGAATAGTGTCTGGGTACGCTGCGAACGACAGCGCGTCGTTGAGATCGCTACCGTTCTCGACGATGCACTGAGCGGCGGCGGCTACGGTTGTTGCGCCGCCGCAGATCGAGTCGAGTGCCGCAATGGTAGCGTCACCGCAGGACTTCTGGAGATGGTCCGGGATGCCGAGATTCGCCTTCGCTCGGATTCCCCTGGTATCGGCGTCCTTGCACGCTTTGGCCGTGCTGGGGATGTCTTGCTTGCCACCGTCGAGACGTTTTTGGCAGGCAGTCGTCTCCGAGTAATGGCGTGATGCCAGTTGGGCGAGCAGACGACCGATGTCGTTCTGGCAGTCTTGCTCGGCGCTGTCGAGAGATAGTTCGGGTGTTTGGTATTTGTCTCGCACGGCGGTCTCGACCGCCGTATGGGCCAAGCAAACCAGGCAGTCGGCCGCGCTCGTCCAGTTGCCGCACTTCCCGTCGAGCGCACCCGGCGCGGTGTCGCACTCGCGGTCAAAGTTGCACGTGTTGCCGACCAAGCCCTGCGCACAGGGGCCTATGTCGATGTGGTCGCAAGGCGCCGGGCAAGTGACGTATCCCAAGCGTGAGGGCGATGCGTTGTTCTCGCACTGAGCTGCAGCCGCGCGTAGCGATGCCTCACCGGACGCGGCGGCGTCGGACACCTCAGTGATGGCGTCGTCGAGGTCGTTGCAGTCGGTGGTACTGAGAACCTGACCGGCCATGCGGCGCTTGTGGCAATCGGTCAAGGTCTTCATCGTGCCGGCCATTAGTTTCGCGGAGTTCTTGCCTATGTTGGCGCGGCAGCTCGTCGCCTTGGCGGATGGCAAGCCCTTCATGCCGATGGGATCCAAGTTGACGACGCAAAACGTTCCCGCCGCGGCCGGCAGCAGTTCATCGGGCGGACAGGGCGCACCGTTGTTGCGCTGGGCGCGCACGCTGATCGGCACTTGCGATATGTCGTTCTTACCGAGCTTCACCTTGCAGTCGACTTCTTCGTAGCAGCAGATGTCGACTTGCTTCTTCTTGTACTCCTGAGGCGGGCCGGGGTTCTTCTTGTCTGCTTTGATCTTAGTCTTCAGGCGGCACGAAGGACCGAAGGCCGTCGCATTCGCGCAGATCTTCTTGACGGGTAGGTCTTCGGCCGGAGGAAGGGCCGGGGGAGTCAGAGACGGACAGTCGAACTGTCCCCAACTCGCCGAAAGGTTGGTCAAGAACTCGATGTTCGTCTGATTGCTCGTGACCTGCATCGGGCAGGCTTTGTTGATCACCGCTCCGTCCGGTTCGACGATGTCGATCGTGATGGTGTCTTGCGATCCCTCTCCGGCGACGCCGGTGAACGTTATCGTTCGGCAATGGTCCTTCGCCGCGTTGGCGACCTGTGGGACCAGCGCGAAGGATGCAACTACAACGAGGATCAAAAACGGTGAACGGAATGTTGCTGAGAAAGAGCCAACCAAAAGCGTCATGCAGATACCCCCTCCGGAGAATGCAGCGCCCCGCCCACCGATTGCGATCACACCACCTTCACCGTCCCCAACCCGAAGCAGCGGGAGTCCTACTACTGTCTTGGTCACTACGGTACGCGCCTGGTGCTTGTCAACGCGAAAGGTCCTTCGATGGGGGGCAGCAGCGCATTGTTGGATTCGGGCTAAGCGAAACCCTTAGGCCTACACACCGCCTTGTTCGCTGCGTCGTGACTGGTGCGCACTTGCGACGCATGGTCCTCGGCAGCAGCCACGCAAAATGGGATTCCCATTGACAGTGTTTGTACCGCGGCGGTAAGGGGGAGTGTTCTTCACCTTGAGCGGTGCACTGCGTTTACACATTGAGGGGGTACTGATGCTCAACTCGCCCAGCTGTCGATCCAGGTTCGTTCGTGCCGCGTTGGCAGTTACGAGCGTTGCGTTTCTTCTCGTGCCTTGCGCGGAAGCGCAAGATGAACAGAGACTGGTCATTGGCAACGGGACACCGGCAAGTCGATGTATCGAAGCCGGTCCGAACACCATTGTTGATTCTACGGTTGTCGGAGATGACAGCGCGGTGCCCGATGGCGGCACGTTCTACGTGAGCACCGGGCTGAACGGAATCTGCGAGACAGTCATCGCCGGTGACGACGAGCCTTCCACGAACGGTGTGGTGTTCGGCGCCGGCTTACCGGACTCGCTCATCATTCGAACCGGTAACGGTGGTTCAGGCGACGATGGAATTTGCGACTCGCCGCCTATCCTCGCGGGCGACGATGTGCAGCGGATTCCGCTCGGTCAGGGGGAGCCGCGCCAGATCGGTCTTCTACCCGGCCCAAATCTGACGATCGATTCGACACCGGCCGGTGATGATCTCTCTACTGCTGCCATCTGCGCGGGTCCGAATAGCTTTGTCGATTCGGTCGTGCCCGGAGGAAGTGACGATGTCATTTCGGTAATCGACCTGCGTTGTCAAGACATCTGTAGTGAGTCGTTCGGCTGCGTGCTGCCTGGGCTTGACGAAATCTTGCAGACGACGCCCGCTGGAGACGACTTTTCCAGCGCCTACCTTTCGACCGGTGCCGACGGAATTTTAGATACGGTAGCGGCCGGCGACGACGTCGGCGATTCGCCACCGCTCGTAGATGTGCCGTTCGGTGGAGGATTGCGTAGTGCGGTGTGCGTGACAACCGGTGCCGACGGGATCGCGCAGTCCACACTTTGCCAAAACGGAGTGCTGGACGAAGACGAGGACGGGATCGCGTTCAACAACGGTTCCCAGTGTGATACCGGTGGCGAGTCCGCTACTTGCGATGACGACTGCACCCCGGTGGTGTGCGGGGACTCCAACACCAATACCTCCGCGGGCGAAGCCTGCGATGATGGCGGCGTACAAACCGCCACCTGCGAAGCTGATTGCTCCGCCGTGACCTGTGGTGATCTGGTCACGAATACGCTCGCCGGTGAAGACTGCGATCCGCCGTTTGGCGGCGGCGGCGCTCTCAATTGTCGCGGCGATTGTACGTTCAGCGTCTGTGGCGACGGCGTCCCCGAAGCGGGTGAGGAATGCGACGACGGTGGTGCCAACTCCGATGTCTTGGCGGATGCCTGCCGTACGGACTGTACGAACCCGAGCTGCGGCGATGGAGTCACCGACACGGGTGAACTCTGCGACGACTCAGGCGAATCCGCCGGATGTAACTTCGATTGCACGCCGGCGTCCTGCGGTGACAGCAAACTCAATATCTCAGCGGGCGAGGAGTGCGACGACGGCGGCGCCAATTCGGACGTGACTCCCGACGCATGCCGCACCGACTGCAGTGCCGCGGGCTGTGGCGATCTCGTGATCGATACGGGTGAGACCTGCGACGACGGCCCGGCGAACTCCGACACTACGCCCGACGCTTGCCGCTTGACCTGCGTCGATCCGTTCTGCGGCGACGGTGTTGCCGATCCCGGGAATGCCGAGCAGTGCGACGACGCCAACAATAAGAACAACGATGACTGTGTCGTCGGTTGTCTCGACGCTGTTTGCGGCGACGATTTCACCAATAGCAACGGCACGCCGCCATTCGAGCAATGTGACGACGGCAACGTTCTCGACGGTGACGGCTGCGATTCTTCGTGTTTGGCGGAAGTCCCCGAACCCTGCGGCAACAGCTTCATCAATAGTATCTGTGTAGCAGGAACAGTTGGGTTCTCGTGTTCGGCGAACGCCGACTGCAATACCGGTCCGCCTGATGGCGAGTGCGGGGTTGAAGAGTGCGACGATGGCAACTCCAGCAACAAGGATGACTGCTTGAACAACTGTCAGGATGCCGAATGCGGTGACGGGTTCCTACAGAACAAGGGGACGCCGCCGTTCGAAGACTGTGACGACGGAAATCTGCAGGCCGGCGACGGTTGCAACGCATTGTGTGAGAACGAGTGCGGAAACGGCATATTGGACGGTGCCTGCACGCAGGGATTCGTCGGCATTGTCTGCGCGACGAATACCGACTGTAACACCGGCCCGCCTGATGGGATCTGCGGACTCGAAGAGTGCGATACCGCGATCGATGGTGTGTGCACACTGCCCACGGTTTGTTCGTCCGTGTGTACGTTCCCTAGTTGTGGCAATGGTGAGGTCGAATGCGACGAAGATTGCGATCTCGGAGCATCGAACGGATCACCGGGGAGCGGCTGTGCGCTTGATTGCACACGTAACCTCATTGGCAAATCCGAGCTCAAGGGCTCCCGAGAGTGCCCCGGCGCGTGGACGCTCGACAACCCGCCGACGGATCCGAAGAAACGCCATCAGCGTTGTCCGGAGGGGGTCGATGCCTGTGATGCCGATACCGTCGCAGACGGCGTCTGTACGTTCAGAGTCGGGTACTGTCTGAATCGTCCCGAGCCGTCCGATTGCACCACCGGCCTGGTGCTGTCGGTTGATCTGGTCAAGTTACGGATCGAAGACATCGTACAGGCTGACGCGGCAGAGACGCTGACGACCGCAATAAGCGGTCTGACGAGCGGTACGTTCGAGGTTCCCGATCGCTGCCGCGAGGGACAGCGTAAGAAGATCTGCTCTATACCCGACAACGTGGAGTGCGATAAATTCCTCGGATCAGGCGACGGGATCTGCGACATCGGTACCGGCGTGGTCTTCGACCCACCGCTGGTTCCGGCGGACAACGGCGGTGAGCAGGTGCTCCAGTGCACACCGAGCGTGAGCATCGCCGTCCCCAAAGGCGATCGCCTACGCTTGAAAGCCCACGTACGTCGACCGGAGGGTCTGCGCGGGGACAAAGACGTGATGCGACTGACTTGCGAGTAGAGGTCAGCTTCATTCATCTGAGCTGAGTCGCGATTGCGAGACCGGCTCGGAGTCCGATCCAACCGGGGCACCAGCCGGGGGCTTCTCTACCCGTCTTCCTCCTTTCGTGCCCGGGATTGTTCCCGGGCCTTACTCCTGCCACCGTTGATACCAGCCCTGGCAGTTACGGCTGCTGGGGGCTGGATGACATGCGCCATATCACATGCCTCTTTGTCTTCACGATCTCGCTGATTGCCGCTGCGGCGGTATTGCCGACGGCTGCACGAGCCGCCGGCTGCGCGCGGCCGGTGTCGACCGGTTCCAATCCGACGGCGAGTGATTGCCTGTTCATCCTGCGCGTCTCGGTGGGAATTGGAGATTGCCCGGTAGCGGACTGCTTGTGCGACGCCGATGGCTCGGGAGCAACGACCGCGACCGACGCGTTGGTGTGTTTGCGACGTGCCGTCGGCGATACCTCGATTGCGCTGGTCTGCTGTGGGTCGTCCACCACGACAACGCTGGGTTCCACGACGACGAGCACGCTGGTCGTCGTCACGACGACCAGCACGACGACCACGACGACCGTACCTGTCGACGGCGTGAACCCGATGGTTCGTCTAACCGGTGGCGGCTGTTCCGAGACGCTCGAGGCGAATGGTCTTACCTGGGTCGTGCCCGGCGACATGGCGGGTGAGAAGTCGGAGTATCAGCCGTTCCCAGGAGAACTCATCGGTCCGTTCACGTGGTCTTCGGACAACTGCGGCGGCACACCGACCGTGGATCTCGTCATACCTACGATCTGGAGGGTAGGGCGGGTCGAAGGATGCCGCTACGCGCTCAACGCACTCAACGGTACGTCCGGTGTGGTGAGCATACTCTCCGAATTCGGCAGCCCCGAGTGTCGGCCCGATCTCGTCGCCCAGTAGCGCCTGGCACTGCGCCGACTAGCGCGGAATTTGCATCTCCATCTGTCAATGTCGGGGGAAACTTACGCGAGCGCTGCAGCACGTGAGAGGTGCACGAGTGTCGTTTTTCGGTGTCGAAAACGTGGCGTAGCTCTTCTGAGGCACGAAGCGCGCCCTCGCAGCGCAAATCGTTCCGTACTGAGAGCCTGGCGCACCGGCGCGGCGCGAAGCCAAGTCTCACGCGATCGACAAAATACGGGCCTTTCTAGGTGTGCGCGCCTTGAGCAGACGCACCTCAAACTGAGAAACAATCAGTTGCGCGCAAGCTGTCGTGTGCCTCTCGACAACGCGAGTGACGATTCAACGTCGTGCGCGTCACATTCGAGAGTGCGTTTGCCATGCGTTGTGCCGAAGCGATCGAGGAATTCCGAGAAGAAATGGCTCGTTACGGAACATGAACCGCTTGGCATCCAGGTTGCAGGTATAGGTGCCATTCGCGCCAACCGCGAGTAATTACTTGGAGGTAATGACCAGCCATGACGATTCTCAAAACTTTCTGGAAAGACGAACAGGGTGCTTCAATGGCGGAGTACGCGCTGCTGTTGGCCCTCATTGCAGTTGCCGCAATCGGCGTTCTGCAGGTCCTCGGCGGACAGATCACGGGTGTGTTCCAGCGCGCCGGTGACGCCATCGACGAAGCTCTGCCCGCGAGCAGCAGCTCCTCGTCGTCCTAATTCGTTAACCAGTCAAATTTGGCTAAGCGCCGGGCCGGTGGGTTTCCCACCGGCCCGGTTTTATTTGAGGCGTAGTAAGTCATGCCGAGTGCTTCGGCTAACGCTGCGCCCGCCTCATGATCCGGCGGCATTGGGCGCATACCAAATGGGCGACGTCCATGCGCGTTCGCGTATCGTTCGCCGGTGCGACGGATCACAACACCCTTCTAGTCCTTCGCCGATCGTTGCCGGGTCGCTGCAATCGACGCGGCGGGCTCTGCAGATTCTCTCACTCCATCGACAGGTCGGAACTTCGAGGATTCGCGCGTAGTAGTAGGCGGGATGTTCGGGGTCGAAGTTCGTGTCGGTCCATACACTACAGAGCGCCTGCCGTCCGGTTGCGACCGCGGTGCAGTCCTCGTGGAGCAGTGCACGCTCCGATGCCGGCTCCCCGACGACGTCGATGATGCGCTCGCTGACGGTGCCGTCGCGCCCGACCGAGCCCTTGATCAATTGGATGCGCTCCAGCGGTGTTCCGGGCGTCGTTTGAGTCCCCTGATCGGCGTTCGCCGCAATGACGAACGTCGGTCCTTTCTGCGCCGAGCGCGTCGGGAGCACGCCGCCCATGGCGACGCCGCTGCGGTAGCCGTTGGCTGCGAGCTCAGGGCTGCTGCACGCCGAAGGATCGAGTTCCCAGCCGCCGAAGAAGCGCGCGACGATGCGCGGGCCACTTGTCGCATAGGCCTCACGTCGCTGCATGGCCGCGAACAATGAATCTCGCGTGTTCTCCTCGGCCCACAATACGGCCAGCCCGCCCGGGTTGAATTCCAGGTTGTCGGGCAACCCCGGTGGGATCTGATACAGCGCGGGGACGCCCGCGCCGCCGTGACCGCGAAAGACGTTCTCGTTGACGGCGCCCGGAGTGCCGAGGTGCGTGTCGGTACTTCCGATCAGGCCGAATCGGAATGGATTCGCACCGACTTTTTCCTCGAGGCGGATGCCTTCGCCGAGCGCGTATCGAACGGTGCTTTTCGGATGCGGATCCTTGGCAAGAATGCTGACGTACTTCGATCGGAAGTTGTCGTAGGGCAGTTTCTCGAACGCGCAGAGTTCATCGGTCGCGCCCGTACCGGGAAGGCATTCCGAATCCCCCTTGTGCTGAATGATCTCGACCAGTGGTTCCCGCTCTGCGCGGCGAAGCGCCGATTGCTGGTCCACCGGCGTGCCGTCGAGTCGGTCCGTTTCGAACATGATGCCGCCGCTGAGGTTGGAATTGTGCGGGATGATCAGGACCTCACAGCCGGGTGTGCCCGACTCGCAGGACTGATCGAGAGCATCCCAGAGTGCGCCGCGCGACGACGCTTCGAAGAAGCTCACGGGTAGGTCGGGTACGTGCTCGTTGCGGAAGATCACGTTACGGTGAATGTTGTTGGAGCCGGGTCCTCCGGTCCACTCGTAAGCGACGAAACTCGTGAATGCGCACTCGCCGCTTCTGTCGTAGGCTCCTTCGGCCGCATCGATGATCGTCTTCCACGGTGCTCTCGCGGCATCGAGGCAATGCACGCCGTCGGCACCACAAAACGAGTAGCGATCCGGGTCGCGTACATAGGTCGCGCGCGAGTTCATCATGAAGAAAGCGAGGCGCGGCCATCGGCGATAGATACGACAAACGATCGAGTCGTAGCCGGTCATTTCGGGGGACCGGCAGATCTCGACTTCTCCGAGCAGTTCGGCGTGGTCGGTGACGGCCGCGAAATCCAGTGGACGTTCCAGGGAAAGGAATCGCTGTGGCACTCCCGCATCGTCGTAGGGCTGAATTCCCAGTCGTTCGCCACGAGCAAAACGGTACGCGTCGGAAGGCGTGTTGCGCGTCCCCTGGGTGCTGGCGTCCTGCGATAGACTCGTGTGAACGTGAAGATCGCCGAACAACGGACGCCGCAGCGTCGTGAAGTCGCGACAAGACTGACGTGTCTCCGTCATACGGTAAGGCCGTTCGTTCGCGAGTTCTGCGTGCCCGTGCCCCGCGGTGATCATCGATATCACTACAACGGTCGCGCTGATGACCGCGGCGGTGGTCGCGACACGCGCGAGCTTCAAACTGGGCGACTGTTGCATGCGCTGTTCCCCTGTACGCGATTCGCGGCCTGTCTCCCGAGTTCCTAAAGCTACGTCTGGAGCGCCCGCGTCGTCGAACCTGCCAATGCTGTCCGAGAGGTGTCCGTTGGTCAACGCTGCCGCGTTTTCAACCTGCGACGTTCCTCGCTATCTTGCACCTCTTTTCAGGCTGGCCGTGCGTGCATTGAGCATGCATTTCGAGCCTGTAACCGCGCACAAGTTTGGAACACACGGAGGAATAGGCGAGATGGCGAAGGTCAATCCACACTACGCGAAGTTGGTTGCGGGATATCTGTTCCCCGAAATTGGAAGACGTGTGAAGGCCTATCAAGAGGCCAACCCGTCGGCTTCGCTCATCCGCTTGGGGATTGGCGATGTCGTGCTTCCGCTTCCAGATGCCGTTCGCGAAGCGATGCACAACGCCGTCGACGAGATGGGGACTGAGGGCGGGTTTCGCGGCTACGGCCCCGAGCAAGGCTATGAGTTCTTGCGCGAAGCGATCGTGCGACACGACTTCGCCCCGCGCAACGTCGATATCGGCGCGGACGAGATATTCGTCTCCGACGGGTCGAAATGCGATAGCGGCAATATCCAAGAGATATTCGCCGACGACGCGCAGTTGGCGATTCCCGACCCGGTCTATCCTGTCTACGTCGATACGAACGTCATGGCGGGTCGTACCGGAGCTGCCGACGACACCGGCCGCTACGAAGGCATCCTGTATCTCGACGGCAACGAGGCCAATGGGTTTTGCCCGTCACCGCCCGCGACCGGCGCCGATCTCGTCTACCTGTGCTTCCCGAACAATCCGACGGGCGCGGTCGCCACCGTCGCTCAATTGAAAGAATGGGTGGACTGGGCCAAGGCGAACGACGCCGTTCTGCTGTTCGATGCTGCCTACGAGGCTTACATCACCGACCCGAACATCCCGCATTCGATCTACGAAGTTCCGGGTGCGCGCGAAGTCGCGATCGAGTTCCGCAGCTTCTCGAAGAGCGCGGGCTTCACCGGTACGCGCTGCGCTTACATCGTGATTCCTCGGGAACTTAACGGGCGTGGTCCGGACGGACCGGTGTCGATTCATGCACTCTGGTCGCGCAGACATTCGACGAAATTCAACGGCGTGTCCTACCCGATCCAGCGCGGCGCCGAGGCCGCGTACTCCGACGCCGGGCACGCCGAGATTCGCACTCGCGTCGACTATTACATGGCGAACGCAGCGATCATCAGAGAAGGCCTCGATGGATTGGGTGTGAAGACCTTCGGCGGCGTGAACGCGCCATACGTATGGGCAAAGACGCCCGACGGTGTGAGTTCCTGGGAGTTCTTCGACCGCTTGCTCGAAAAGGCCAACGTCGTTGGTACGCCGGGCTCTGGATTTGGCTCTTGCGGCGAGGGCTACTTCCGCCTGTCGGCGTTCGGAAAGAAGGATCAGGTCGAAGAGGCCGTCGATCGTATCCGTACGCGAATGTAGGGGGCTACGCTTCACCGTCGCGCAGCGCGCGCGGCAGCGGAAAGACTACGTTCTCTTGCGCGGTCTCTAGTTGGGCCACGCGAGGGAAGCCGTTGGCGACGAGGGCGTTGATCGTTTCCTGTACGAGTGATTCCGGTGTCGATGCACCGGCGGTGACACCGACCGAGTCGGCTCCGTCGAGCCACGCGTAATCGATACCGGCCTGCGATTCGATCAACCGCGCGGCGGTGCCTTCCTTCTCTGCGACCTCCACGAGCCGGTTCGCGTTGCTCGATGTCGGAGAACCGATTACGAACACGCGGTCGCAGTTGTGTGCGAGTTCTTTCACCGCGGTCTGCCGATTCTGAGTGGCGTAACAGATGTCGTCGCGCCCCGGTGTTCGTACTTGCGGAAAACGCTTCCGGATCGCGTCCATTATGTCCGCCGTGTCGTCTACTGATAGCGTGGTCTGCGTCACGACGGCAATCGGGCAGTCGGCGGCTAGCTCGAGTGCGGCGACGTCGTCAGCGTTTTCTACGAGGTGAATTCTTTCCGGGGCATGCCCGAGCGTTCCGTCCACTTCGACGTGTCCGCGATGCCCGACGAGAAGGATCTGGTAGCTCTCCTCGGCGTAGCGAAGTACCTCGAGGTGCACTTTCGTCACGAGGGGGCAGGTCGCATCGATGACCCGCAGGTTGCGCTGCGTCGCCTCGCTGCGCACCCCCGGCGACACGCCGTGTGCACTGAAGATGAGTAGGCTTCCTTCTGGAACGGTGGTCAGGTCTTCCACGAACTGCGCACCGCGCGCCGCCAAACGATCGACCACGTGTCGATTGTGAACGATCTCATGACGGACGAAGACCGGTGGTCCGTAGCGATCCAGGACTCGGTCGACGATTTCGATTGCGTAGGACACGCCTGCGCAGAATCCGCGGGGCGCGGCTACGAAGACGGTGCGTTCGGCTGGGGTGTTCATGTGTTACTCGAGCTTTTGCGGTCTCTCGTGCGCTGACAGTCGAGGCTGAGAGTGCCACGCGGCGCCCCCCCGGACAACAGTAGGGGAGTGCCGAGAGCCCTCAGTTACCGCCCGTATGTACGCAAGATGCTTGCAGATTCCCCTTTACCGGGTATGTTTGGCCAGCCGGAGCCTGCCCCTGCCTGTTTGGCGATCTTCGAGGGGCGGCGCGGAGGGCAGGTCTCACAGTGAAGCAAGGCTTTTCAACCATTGCTGCGGCAATTTTCGGTATCACAGTGCTCCTCTCGTCCGGTTGCGGATCCTCGGGAGGTCGCGATGTTCCGCCACGACCTCTGTCGGTAATCAGTTTTACGAGTTTTCTCGTCGATATCGGCGAGCGATTCGAGATGGACGCCAGCCTCTCGGAAGATCCGGACGACGGCGAACTCGAGTATTTCTGGTCGAAGATTCACCCCAATAGTGACTCGGTATTCGAGAATCATTGCGAGGACGAACCGGAGACGGCGTGCTTCACGAACGACGACGACATCTGCCTAAACGACGACGGTGCCGGCGGCACGGTGCAGTGCGACAGCAATGATGACTGCACCAACGGCGGCGACGATCGCTGCCTGCACAACAGCGGCAGCACATCCCCCGAGTGCACCGAGGGCATCTGCCTGCTCGAGAACCGGCGCGAACGCGAGTTCGCCAGCTTCATCGCAGACAGGCCCGGGCCGTATACGATTCGCCTTCTGGTCGAGACGACTCGCGGCGGTACCGATATCGGTCAGAAGGTCCTAGGCACGTTCCCGCAACTGCTTGTCGTCGGCTCCCTGTACGGGTTCGGTGGTGCGCGCGGTGCGCTCGTAGCCGAATACACCGACGCCAGGAGCTTTGCAGCGCGCGCGATTGCCGGCGTGTCGAGCCCCTTCACAGGGAACCTGCTGCTGGCGGTCGAAACGCCGGGTGTTGTCAGAGAGTTCGATCGCTACGATGGATCCATCATTGATACATTCGGTGAAACGGCATCGGTCGGAATCAGTCCTATCGACATCGTGTTCGGCCAAGATCAAGATCTCTACGCCGTCGATGCTGACGGAACGCTCACGCTGTTCGACGGCGTTACCGGGCTCTTCCTTACGACGGTCGGCGATGTGACGACGGGTGCCGAACAGGTCTCGTCCGTTGCGATCCGGGCGAGCAATGGAAACCTATTGGTTGCAGACGGTCGTGCCGGCCAGCCGATTCGCGAGCACGATATCACCGATGGTTCTTTGGTCGGTGTGCTCGGCGTTACCGGTGGCGTCGTTCAGGCGGTCGCGCTGGCCGTAGCCGACGATGGAACGATGTACATCGCCGATCAGGCCGGTGACGTGGTCGTTTGCGACGAAGACGGCGCTGTTTGCAGTCAGCTCGGCGGTGCTGCCGACGTGCTCGTAGGCGGCGGTCCGACGGCGATTGCGCTCAACCCGGCAGGCGATCAAACCGTTGCACAGGTTGTGGTTGCGGATGCGGTAGCGGAGCAGGTGGTCGGTTGTATGACTGACGGCTCGGGCTGCACGATTCTGTCGGACACGGTAGGTCTCTCGTCGAGCTACGCCGACATCTTCTTCGCGCCGGCTGAGTTACCGACCACGACCACTACGACGACCACCTCGACCACGATGACAACGACTACTACGACGCTGGCGCCCTGAGCGGCGTCCGGTGTAATCGACTCTAAGGTGAGAGACCGGACTTTCTTCGAACAGCGCGAACGCGACGAGCTCGCGTCGATCGGCATGCCGTCGGCTGATAGTCGCGGTCGCGCGTTTCCCGAACCCGAACACGACTTCCGCCTCTGCTTCGAGCGCGATCGTGATCGCATCATTCACTCGCAGGCGTTCCGCCGGCTCGAATACAAGACGCAGGTCTTCGTGAACAGCGAGGGCGACTACTATCGAACGCGCCTGACGCACACGATGGAGACCGCGCAGATCACACGCACCGTGGCCCGCGCGTTGGGCCTCAACGTTCACTTGGCCGAAGCGGTCGCGCTCGCGCACGACCTCGGGCACACACCGTTCGGGCATGCCGGCGAACACGTATTGGCCGACCTGATGGCGACGCACGGTGGTTTCGATCACAACAGTCATAGTCTGCGTCTCGTCGAAGTGCTCGAGGAGCGATACGCCGACTTTGACGGCCTCAATCTGACGTACGAAGTCAGAGAGGGCATCGTCAAGCATTCGACGCGCTACGACAGGCCTCGAGTGGCTGATTTCCATCCCGAGGAGGCGCCGTTACTCGAGGCGCAGATCGTCGATTTCTCCGACGAGATTGCCTACAACTGCCACGACGTCGATGACGGCATCCAGTCGGGCTTGCTGACGGTAGGGGACCTGGAAGGGCTGGATCTGTGGGAAGAGCATTTCGCGGCGGCGAAGTCTGCGCACCCTGTCGCGGATTTCACGATCCTGCGCTATCAGGCCGTCCGCCGGATGCTCGATTTCCTGGTTCGAGATTTACTCTCGAACATCGAAGCACGCATCGCAGATGCCGGAATCGAGACTATTGATGACGTGCGCGCCATGAAGCCCCGATTGGCCGAGTTCACTCCCGACACCAAGATTGCCGTCGCCATGCTCAAGGCGCGCCTGATGAAGCGCCTGTACCAGCACCAGCGCGTGCGCCGTATGGGCGCCAAGGCACGCCGCGTGATGAGCGGCTTGTTCGAGGCGTACACGGAAGATCCGCATCAGCTTCCGCCGCACGTCGTTCGCCGCGCCGCCGATGATCGCCCGATGCCTCGGGTTATCTCTGACTACATCGCCGGCATGACCGATCGTTTCGCTCTCGACGAATACGCCAAGCTCTACGATCCATACGTAAAGGTCTGACCAGGCCGTTTTGGGGCCTGCTTCGCAAAGCCGCCTAGGTGGCTTTGCCGAGGCCTGCTATCCGGGGCTTCTCGGCGGGTTCCGGAGAACGACCAATCCAGCCTGGTTGACATAATGTATCTTATCGGACGTTTTGCTGGTGGGCCCGGTCAGGCGAAAAGCCTTGTGCCGGCTGGATTATCCGGGGTTTCGCGCGCGGCGCGCGATGTCTCCCCTGTGCCCGTCCGTAATGCGGGTCGGAGCGTGGAATGTTCGTCTGAACGTAGATCGTCGGCATCAAGACGCGCTCTCAAATCGCCGACTGATGTCGCGTTGCGTGTCGCGCGACGCCGCGAGAGATCGACCGAAGAAGATCCGACGTCGCCCGTTGAACCCACTCAATCGACGAGCTCGTTCGAGCGCGGTCACGGCTCTGAATGCATCTCGGTGGCTTCCCGAATTGAGTCGGCGCGCTTCGGTCCGGCGCCGGTTCGGGCTCTGGCCGCCAATTCCGGACGATGCGCGGTCCAGGCGCTGAGAGGTCGCGGCGATCCCGAGTGTCGGCGATCTGGCAGCCAGGCCCCCGCGGCTGCCACCGTCTCGCAGGTACCCTGCCCCCATTGGCGCCCATTTCGCGCCTGCCTGGTCGGCTGCTGCAACGGCCTCAGGCGTGTCCTTTCGCGATAACCGCCACGAAATGGGTAGTACTCTCGATTCTTCTGGTATTCGGGCAGTAAGAGCGTAGGGTCAAGGCTCGGCGAGCGCGGCTGCCTTCCTGGTGCGTGCCTGTGAGCAGTCGAACGCGGGGTTACTGCAATGTGGGAACGAATACGAGCTTTTCTCGCTGCAATCTGGACCCCGTCCGATGAAAGTTCCGATTCCCAGTCCGACGAGTCGTCCCAATCAGCGGCGGATGATCGCGCCACCGCGAAGGCCCGAGCCAAGTTCTGGGCCGAGCTTCGGCAGGGGCAGCGTGAAGCGGAGTCGCGCTCTGAGTCCTGACCGAACAGTTGCTGCCACGCATTCTTCGCGTGCCTCGCGCGCTGATCGCAAGACAGTAGGTCCTGTGGGCAGACCGCTTTGGCGCGGTGTATCTCATCAGTATGCGTTCTTCGTCAGTCTTTTGGCCGGGTTGCCGTTGGTATTGAGTGCGGCGACCCCGCGCGCATCGTTCGCGGTCGGGGTCTATGTGGCCAGTTTGGCCGGCCTGCTCGGCACCAGTGCTCTGTATCATCGTGTCGTGTGGCCACCGCGGGCGCGTTACTGGATGGGCCAAGTCGACGTGTCGATGATTTTCGTACTCATCGCCGGTTCGTTCACTCCCATCGTGCTTCTGCTGCTGCGGCCTGGCGCGGCCGAGACGGCGTTCTGGGCTGTATGGGCCGTCGCTGCTGCTGCTATCGCGTTCAATCTGTTCTTTCGTGACACGCGAAAGGCTTTTCGCTCCATCGTGTTCGTCGTCGTCGGTGCGGCTGGGGGCATCGCCTTGTTGCCGAGCGTGGTCGATTCGCTCGGTGCAGCCGCGAGCGGCCTCTTTGCGGTCAGTGGAGTGCTATATGCCGTCGGCGCTGTGATCTACGGACTTCAGCGTCCGGACCCCCTGCCCAGCATCTTCGGCTATCACGAGGTGTTCCATGCGCTCGTGGTCGTTGCGGCCGCCGTCTACTTCGTTACGATCGCAGTCTACGTGGTGCCCTACTAGGGCTCTTTCGCGCCGACGCGGCCGGAATCACTGTACGTTGGGCTAGTGCGCGTGGTATGCTCACACACTGATCGTTCGTTGCGAGACCTTCGCAGGTGGCCGAGTGCCCCGCACCCCTCAATCAGCAAGTGACAGCTATCAACAGCCGCTCTAACGGCTGTCGCGCGCAACCTTACGAGGTTGCCGCACGGAGGTCCTCGCATGGGTTCATTTAGTTCGGCGCCTCAGTCGATACAGACTCGCAACAAAGAATTACTGATCGCGATCGGGAGGCGTGCGTTTATCAATGCCGCGCGCTCGGAGCGTGTCGGTGAGCAAAACGTTCCCCTCAACGACGAACAAGGGCACCCTCTGCCCAACGATCTTCGCGATGGCGAAGAGGTTGAGATCCTCGCCTGGAATCCGCGTTCGCTCGGAGGACTCACCTACCAAGTACGTAGGGTCGCCGATGGGCAAGAGTGGTGGGTCCGGCCGCTCTATCTTCGCGTGGAATCCGCCGCCCCCTAACGCACACACGTCGCACGCGGTGGTTCATTCCCCGCAGGTGCGCTGCACGTAGTCGTCGCCGCGCTACTGATCGTTCGCGCATGAGCATGTACGCTTTTGTATGCGGATGTTGCGGTAGTGGATCGACTTCTCAGACCCCGAAAAACAGCAGGCTCTTCGTCTCTGGTTGCGATCGCGACTTTCGTGTTGCAGATCGCGACGGCGCCGTGTGCGTCGGCTTATACGGCCTTGATCGGCTGGCAGCCATCGACCGGCTCTGCCACGGGCTATGCGGTAAGTGTCCAGTACGATGGGCAGACTGACAACCCGCCGGCTGATGTCGGTCTTCCGCCCACCGAAGCCGACGGGACGATCAGGCTCATGGTGATGGGGTTGCCGCTCGGGCCGACCGCGTATTTCAGCGTTCTCGCGTACAACGACGCCGGGGTGTTCAGCGCACCGTCGCGAGTCCTCGCGATCGACTACGCCGCCGTGGCCGAGGTCGTAGATAGCGATGGCGATGGCCTGCTGGATGCAGACGAGGACATCGATCTGGATCAGCTGATCGATCCCGGTGAGACCGATCCCAACAATCCCGATACTGACGGCGATGGCATCTCCGATGGCGATGAACTCGACGACGGCGGCGACCCTACGTCCGGGCCGCCGACTACGCCGCCTCCAACTCCGGACGGCGAAGGTGAAGACCTCGACAATGACGGGCTTATGGGTGCCACCGACCCCTGCCCGGTTGATCCGCGCAATCTTTGCGTCGGCCCCGTCGCCCACGATGAAGCGAGCGGCGATCTGATCCGCATCAACGCGAACGTCTCGGAGAACGAATGCACCGGACAAAAGATCGATTGTAACGGCGACAGGTGGTCCGCGGACGGCGGCTACAACCAGCCGGAGAAAGGCCGCTCCTGTGACCTCGACGGTGGTGGCGAGGCCTGCGTGATCGGTGGTATCGCTCAACTGTTCGGCTGTGACGACGAGGAAACCGAAGACCTGTTTCAGTGTGAGCACTCGGATCGGCGATCCGAGCCGCACCTGTTCTACGACTTCGCCGTTGCCGACGGGACGTACGTGCTTAACCTCTATTTCGCGAATACCTACAGCGGGACGCGGCTGATCGGCGAGCGGGTGTTCGACATTTTCGCTGAGGGGGCTCTGCTCACGAAAGACTTCGACCAGGTGGCGGCCGCAGGCGGTGACGCGCGAGCCGTCGTGCGCTCCTACGTCATTGAGGTCGAGGATGGCAACGGCCTCAGCTTTCATTTTGAGCGCATTCGGCAGGCTCCGAGCGTCAAGGCGATCGAGCTGCTGCACTACGACGCACCGACGCAGCCGCCCCCGACCACGCCGCCCGATTCCACGACGACGACCACCACCACGCTAGCCGCCGTGACCACCACCACGACTACCACTACCACGTTGGCCCCAGGCGCGACGTCGACGACCACTACGACTACGACTACTACTACGATGCAGCCTGTCTCGGGCTGCGACGACTGTGACAACGATGGACTCGGGGCGCTCGAAGACCCCTGCCCCAACGACCCTCGCAACGCCTGTTACGGGTATGTTGCGACCGACCGCAGCTACCGGCGCATCGTGCGAATTAATGCTGACCCGTCCGATTCGGACTGTGCGGGAAGCTACCGGGCTTGCGACGGAAACATGTGGTTGCGCGACTTCGGGTACAAGGATGCCGGTCGCGGTCGCGATTGCGACGGCAGCGGCGACGAGTTTCACGGCGAATGCGTCATTTCTGGTATCGAAGCATCGTTCGGTTGTGAGAGCGCTGCCACCAGCGAGCTGTTCCGCTGCGCCCATCGCGCGCGCCGCTGGGGTGACGACCTCGAGTATCGCTTCGACGTGGACGACGGCGAGTATCTGCTCAACTTGATGTTCGCCAACATCCACCGATCCGGCAGCAACGCCGGTGATCGTCTCTTTGACATCGAAGTTGAAGGGACGACGGCCTACGCGCGCTTCGATACCGTCGTAGCCGCCGGCGATACGCAGACGGCTGTCACTCGTTCGGTTGTCGTCCAGGTTTCCGACGGTAACGGTTTGGATATCACGCTACGCGCCGTGAAAGGACGCGTCAGTATCAATGCCCTCGAGCTGCTGCAGCGCAAGTGAAACTATTGGGCGAGGGTCAGGTCGAACTTGGCTCCACCCGCGCTCGACGGTGAGATCGCTACGTTGCCGCGATGGAGTCGAGCGACCATTCTTACGACGCTGAGCCCGAGCCCTGTGCCGGGACCGCTACGAGCCGGGTCGAGCCTCACGAATCGATCGAATACGCGCTCTCTTTCGCGCTGAGGAATCCCCGGGCCGCTATCGGACACCGATACCGTCACGGACTCGGCCGTACGACTCGACTCGATGGTTATTTCGCCTCCGTCCTGCGTATGCTGAACGGCATTGTCGAGAAGGTTACCGAGTGCACGCGAGATCAACACGGGGTCACCACTGATCCGCGTGGCTGTCAGTGAGCAACAGATGTTGATCTCGCGCTCGCTGCAAGTTGCTGCATAGAGGTCTACGAGACCCGAGATCAGTTCGTCGAGTTGGATCTCGTTCGCACTCACGCTGAGGCGCCCCTCCTCTGCACGGGAGATCAGGAGTAACGACTCGATGAGCCCGTCCATCGCCTGAGCCGTTGCATGTGCCGTGACGAGCGCTTCCTCGCGCGCCGGGTTGTCCGGTGCTGAGAGCAGTGCGACTTCTGTGACGTTGAGGATGCGGTTGGCCGGGGTTCGCAGTTCGTGCGCGACATCGGCGCTGAAGCGCTCCAGTCGAGCAACGCCGCTTTCAATGCGGTCGAGGACTTCATTGACGGTGGTCGCGTGACGGTCCACATCGTCGTTGGTACCGCGTGTCGGCATCCGTGCGTTGAGTTGATTCGCGCTGACTTGTGCGATCGCACTCGTGGCACGACGAAGCGGGCCATGCGCCCATCGCGCCAGCGCGAGAGAGGCGGCACCGGCAAGCACCGTCCCGATGAGGAAGCACACGCCGAGGATCCACTTGAGCTCGTCCAGCTCGGCCGCGAAGTGTTCAAGGCGCCCCGCTCCTTGAAGGCGTCGACCATCCGGCAGGCTCACTTCGTGCAGCACGTAATCCTCGGAGCCTGCGAGTGCCATCTCTAGACCGCGTTCGTCATCGGGCAAGGGCGCTACAATCTCAGCATCCGCGTGATGTCCTTCGACAAACGCGCGTCCTTTGCTTGGCCATGTGCCCCAGGCTTGGAGTGGGAGGCCGTCGGCATCGAGCAATCGCAGCGCAATGCCTTCAAGCTTGGCTATTCGGTCAATGCTCTGACGATCCACGACAGTGCCGGCTTCGGGCCCATACGTCCCGTTTAGGTAGAGGGCGGCTTCCTTGAGACGCAGGGCGACTCGAACGTCTATCTCCTCCGCACTCTCTTCGGCCGAGTACGCGTAGACAAACACCAGTGTGACGGCCAATAACGACCCCAGCACGAAGGTCAAGGCGGTTGCGAGTCGTACATCCACGCGACGCAGCGTCGCGCCGAGTGCTCTAGTCGATGACATAGCCGAGTCCCCTCACCGACCTGATCGGCGTCCGCGCGCCGGCCGACTCGAGCTTCCTGCGTAGTCGAGTCACATGCACGTCGACGACGTTCGTGCTCGGAACGAAGCGATAGCCCCATACCTCCTCCAGGAGGACCTTGCGGTTGATCACTTCGCTGCGGCGCTCCAGCAGCGCTGAGAGCAGTCTGAATTCAGTCTGTGTCAGATCGACGGGTATGCCGTGGCACGATGCGCTACGTCGTCGCAGATCGAGTTCGAGGTTTCCGCTTCGTAAGCTGTTGACCTGATCCGACGTTCTGCGCTCGAGTGCGCGAAGTCGTGCGAGCAGTTCCGCGAAGGCGAACGGTTTCACGAGGTAGTCGTCGGCGCCCTTTTCAAGGCCGGCAACGCGATCCTTGATGCTATCGCGAGCTGTGAGCATGAGGACGGGAACGGACTCATCAATCTGCTTCAGAGCGCCAAGGATGTCGTAGCCGGTACCGCCGGGGACCATGACGTCGAGAACTGCCGCGTCGACCGTATGGTTGCTGAGCAGCTGCTGCGCCGTTGGAACGTCGCTGGCACGCAGGATGTCGTAGCCCTTCGCGTTCAACCCCTTCTCGATGGCGCTCGCGGTAGCCTCATCATCCTCTAGCAACAGAATCCGCATGGCTGATAGCAACTATAGCTGGCGCCGGTAGCCGCTGGCGAACATTACAATTGTGTCATCTTGCGCAATCGCCGTTGCTTGCGACGGGCTGGCGGGCCCGCGACGGGCATAATCGATCCAGGATGGGAACTGGGTTTCGACTCTCCGTGCTGATAGCGCCGCTACTCTTCGGCGCCATGGCCTGCTCGACGTTGCGGATGGCGCCGGACGCCGAGTCGGTTCACGCGATGCTGGCGGAGCGCGGTGCGGCCGGCCTGGCGAGGCAAGGCGTTGGGACGACGCTGGAGATTCCACCGAGCGTGAATTTGGCAGACGGCCTCGACAGGGATGAGGCCGTCGAGATTGCACTCTGGAACAACGCAGACTTTCATGAAGCGCTATCCACGCTCGGGATTGTACGCAGCGACCTTCAACAGGCCGGACTGCTCCGGAACCCCGACTTCTCTCTGCTCTTTCCTACCGGGCCGAAGCAGCTGGAGTTCGCGGTCGGTTGGGCGATCGATTCGGTATGGCAACGCCCGAAGCGGATCAGATTGGCGAGACTCGCGGCCGACCGAGTTGCAAGTGGCCTTGTCGCGACGGGGCTCGCGACGATCCGCGACGTTCGAGTAGCGTACGCCGACTGTCTTCTCGCCGATCAACGCGTCTTGTTCGAAGGGCGTGCCGAGGAGTTGCAGCGAGAACTTGCCGACATGCTGCTGGCGGCGTTTCGGGCCGGTGAGCGTAGCGATCTCGAACTGCGTGACGCACGCGCGGCGGTCGCTTCCGCACACGTCCGGCACTCGCTCGCGGTCAACGAGCGCGAGATCGCCTATAGCAAGCTGGCGCGTCTCCTCGGCCTGAATTCGGATATCGCGAGCACGCCGCTCAGTCCCGCACCGGCCTCCTCGCGCGACGCGCTCCGTTTACCGGGAGCGGCCACGGAAGGCAGTGTTCTCGATGCTGATGCGCTGGTGGGTGTGGCGTTCATAGCCCGCCCTGAGTTTCGGTCTGCTGAGATTGCGGTCGCGGAGGCGATCGCGGAGTTGGGATTACAAAAAGTACAGATCATCCGACTTCGCGTCGTATTGGACGCCAATGCCGATGGCAGCGAAGGCTTCGAGATGGGACCCGGCTTGAGCGCCGAACTCCCCTTGTTCGATCACAACCAGGCAGGCGTCGCGCGGGCGCGAAGCGATCTAGAGCGCGCATCCTGGGCGTATGTGCGCGTGCGGCGATCGATCCGTGAGCAGGTGGAGGTCGCAGTATCCGACCACGCGCACGCGTTGGATGCGTGGATCCAATTTCGCGACATCGTCCTGCCGGAGATCGACTGGCGGTTGTCGCGTGCAGCTCTGCAGCATGATGAGGGGGATCTCTCTCGCCAGGTCCTACTTGAAACCGAGCGCGATGCTCTGGCGCTGCGCTATCAGGTAGCGCTTGCGCGCGCTGATGTGGATCGCACGAAAGCTCGTCTCGAATATAGCGTCGGTCGGTATAGCGAATGATTGTAAACGATAGTCTTGGTCGCTTGACGGTGAAGATGGTGGTGATTGCACTGTCGCTTGGTGCGTGCGCGCTCGGCTGTGGTGGTGACGAGGCTGCGCACCCCAGCCACGTTGCACCAGCGACCGTCTCGAACCCCGTGAATGAGACCGCGCTCGCGAGCGTTAGGTTAACTCCTCAGGCAGCCGCCAGGCTCGGGATCGAGACGGCACGCGTCCAGCGTCGAGCTGTTGCTCGTCGGCGGACCTTGGGTGGCACCGTTGCTGTACCGTCGGGCGGGCAGATAGTGCTCAGCGCGCCACAATCGGGCACGATCCTCGCGCCCGAAGGCCATGTGTTTCCGACGGCCGGTGAAGTCGTCGTCGCCGGCGAGCCTTTGATGGAACTACTCACGCTGCCGGGCAGCGACTTGTCGAGTGCCGGCCGTGATGTGGTGCTTGCGGAGATTCGGGCCAAAATCGCAGACGCGAACGCCGAGCGAGTCGCGAAGCTACTCGCCGACGGTGCACAGAGCGAGCGCGCGGACCAAGAGGCGCAAGCGGAACGATCCGCAGCACGCGCAACGTTGGACGCCGCGCGTGCGCGGCTGAATCAGCTGCGTGGTACCGGAATGCAGCCCGCCTCGGGCTCCCTGACCGCCTTGGTACTTACGGCCCCGCACGACGGTGTCGTTACCGCCCTTCACGTTGGGCGCGGACAAGCCGTGGGTCCGTCACAGGCGCTCTTGGAGGTTGTCGCAATGGACCCGCTGTGGGTTCGGGTCCCCGTCTTTGTTGGGGAACTAGCCGATATCGCGCACACGCAGCCGGCCGAGATTCGTCGTCTGGGGGACACCGAAGGCGCGCCGATCATTGCCGAACCAGCGGTCGCACCGGCTCTGGCCGACGCTGCGACGTCATCTGCCGATCTCGTCTACTCCGTATCGGCGTCGGAAAGCGCACGGCTGAGGCCGGGGGAACGGGTATCGGTCTCGGTCATGCTCGCGGGCGATGCCGAGCGCCTCGTGGTGGCCAACTCGGCGATCATTTATGACGTGCACGGCGGCGCGTGGCTGTACGCAGTTAGCGGTGAGAACGTCTACGAACGTCGTCGTGTCGACGTCGACTACGTCGATGCAGAGTGGGCCATCCTCCGGCGTGGGCCCGAGGTCGGGACCAACATCGTCACGGTCGCCGTTGCCGAGCTGTACGGAACCGAATTCGGGGCCGGCAAATGAAGAGCTTGATCGGGAGCGCGCTGCGCTTTCGCGTCATTGTTGTGGCATCGGCCGTGCTGACGGTGCTTCTCGGCTACCGGGTTTTGCCAAACACACCGCTCGACGTCTTTCCTGAGTTCGCGCCGCCTTTGGTCGAGATTCAAACCGAGGCGCCCGGCCTCTCCGCCGTAGAGGTCGAGAGCCTTGTCAGTGTGCCACTCGAAAACGCTCTGAACGGTACGTCTTGGTTGGAGACGATCCGATCGAAGTCCGTTGAGGGGTTGTCTTCAGTCGTGCTGCTGTTCGACGAGGACGTCGATGTCATGCGAGCGCGGCAGTTGGTTCAGGAACGCTTGTCGCGCGCAGCCACGCTGCTTCCTGACGCCGCGTCCGCACCGGTAATGCTGTCGCCGCTTTCATCCACCAGCCGGGTGCTCAAGATCGGGCTATGGTCCGATGAGTTTGACCAGACGGCACTGAGCGAGATGGCGAAGTGGACGATTCGTCCACGACTCATGGCCATTCCCGGTGTCGCCAACGTCGCGATCTGGGGACAACGCGATCGACAGATTCAGGTGCTGGTTGAGCCGGACCGTTTGCACGCGGCTGGCGTTCGCCTCAGCGACGTCCTGCAAGCGGCGGCGGCTTCGGCCGACAGTCAGGGCGGCGGCTTCCTGGATACTCCGAACCAACGCCTCGCCGTTTCGCACGCAAGAGCCTCAGCTGACGTGGAATCGATAGGTGCGATGCCGCTGGCCATCGATGCTTCGAGTCCGTTGCGGATCATGGATGTTGCCGACGTCACCGAGGGGAATCCCGCCGCGATTGGCGATGCGATCATCAACGACGTTCCCGGGATCTTGTTGATTGTCGAGAAAGAACCTTGGGGCAACACGCTTACCGTGACGCGTGAGCTGGAAGCCGTACTCGATCTGTTACGGCCAGGTCTTACCGGCGTACACGTCGATTCAACCATCTTTCGGCCGGCTACGTTTATCGAGATGTCGCTGGCCAACCTTGGTACGGCGCTGCTGATAGGCTGTTTCTTCGTCGTCGCCGTGCTCGTGCTGTTCCTTTACGAATGGCGTACTGCTGCGATCAGCTTGGTGGCGATTCCGTTGTCGCTCATTACCGCCGTACTGGTGCTTCACTACCAGGGCGCGAGCATCGATACGATGGTCCTTGCCGGACTGATCATTGCGCTTGGAGAAGTCGTCGATGACGCAATCATCGACGTTGAAAACATCACGCGGCGTCTGCGACTGAACGATGGTGTGGCGCAACCGCGGTCCGCGTTTGCCGTGGTGCTCGACGCATCGCTCGAAGTGCGCAGTGCAGTCGTCTATGCGAGCGTTATCATCGTATTGGCGTTTGCGCCGGTGTTCTTTCTCGATGGCTTGGCCGGGACATTTTTTCGGCCGCTCGCATACGCGTACGTGATCGCCATCGTAGCTTCGCTGGTTGTCGCGTTGACCGTAACGCCGGCATTATCGCTAATCCTGTTACCGGGGCGGGTCGTTGGGCGAGGAGACTCCCCTCTCGTGCACTGGCTCAAGGGCCACTATCGGAGATTGCTGCCTCGCTTCCTGGCTCCGCGAGTCCCGGTGCCGCAGCTCATCGGGGCGAGTGTCATCTGTGTGTCGCTCCTCGTGCCGTTCCTTGGAGAGGAATTCCTGCCGCACTTTCGCGAGTACGATTTCCTGATGCATTGGGTCGAGAAGCCCGGAACGTCGTTGGAGGCGATGCGACGAATTACCATTCGTGCGAGCAAGGAGCTTCGCGCGATTCCTGGTGTACGGAATTTCGGTTCTCATATTGGCCGAGCAGAGGTTGCCGATGAAGTTGTCGGTGCCAATTTTACTGAACTCTGGATCAGCCTCGACCCGGACATTGACTATGATGCGACGGTCGCACGCGTCCAGGAGGTCGTGGATGGATACCCTGGGTTGTACCGCGATCTGCTGACCTATCTGCGCGAGCGCGTAAAAGAGGTTCTGACTGGTACCAGCGCGAGTATCGTGGTGCGTATCTACGGTCCGGATCTCGACGTTCTCTTGGACCGGGCCCATGCGGTCAAGGGGGCTATTGCCGATGTCCCGGGTGTCGTAGACCTGAAGGTACAGCCCCAGACGGTCGTTCCGCACGTGGAAGTTCGCTACAGACCGGCCGAGGGCCTCGCTCATGGACTCTCCGCATCGGCCGTGCGGCGCGACGTCACGACGCTGCTCAAGGGCCGCAAGGTCGGGCAGTTGTACGAAGATCAGAAGGCCGTGGATCTCGTCGTGTGGGGCGCGCCATGGGTACGCAACGACGTGAGCGCACTACGCGGATTGATGCTCGATGCACCCGGCGGTGCACGCGTGCCACTGCGGGCCGTCGCCGATGTAGAGATGGTCTCGACTCCCGGGTCCGTCACGCGAGAGAACGCGTCACGTCGCATCGATGTCACGTGCAATGTTCGCGGCGACGACCTCGGCGCGGTAGCGCGCGCCATTGAGGCGCAGGTCGGCGAGCTGGACTTCGCTCCCGGCTATCATCCCGAGGTGTTGGGGGAGTTTGCCGAACGGCAGGCGGCACAGGGCAAGCTGCTGGGCCTTTCCGCTCTCTCTCTGCTCGGCGTGTTCCTGCTGCTTCACGCCGACTTCGGGTCGAGTCGCATGGCCCTGCTGGTTCTCCTGAGTCTTCCGTTTGCGCTTGTTGGTGCGGTTGGCGCTGTCGCGATAAGCGGAGCAGTGCTGACGCTGGGGAGTCTGGTCGGCTTCGTGACGGTCGCGGGCATCGCCGCGCGCAACGGGCTGATGCTGATCAGTCACTACCGTCATCTCGAATGCGAAGAGAACATGCCGTTCGGGCGAGAGCTGGTGTTGCGCGGCGCCGAGGAACGTCTGGCGCCGATTCTCATGACCGCCGTCACGACTGCGTTCGCACTGTTGCCCGTTGCACTCGGCGGAGACTTGCCGGGCCACGAGATTGAGCATCCGATGGCCATCGTCATCCTGGGGGGACTCACCAGCTCGACGCTGCTGAGTCTTTTCGGACTGCCGGCGCTGTACTTACGCTGGGGGAACGCGGGAGAGCGACTCATGGACGACGAGTAGCCCGCCCTCTTCCACGCGAAGCAGGACTACTGCGCTACTGAACGTTGCACGCCGTCGGCGGAGCTATGAGCCCGACCGCGACGTTGAGCACGATTAGCGCGTCGGACGCCGTCGTCGCCCCACTGCCATCGACGTCTGCTTCCGCGAGCGGGTCTGACGATCCCACGGCGATGCGCAACACACGTAGCGCGTCCGTTGCGGTGATCGTGCAATCGCCGGTTACTTCGCCGCAGAACAGCGTAGTTTCGAAACCGTCACAGCTGAGCGTGTCGAGCTCCGCGAACGCATCGTCCATGCTTCCGCCGACGAGATCGTCGAGATCCATGCGGGCGCGTTCTCGGTCGATCGCGTCGGCAAGGTCGCCGCTGGCCTGAGCGCGCAGCGTATCCAGGAACGAATTTAGCGTGTCGATCTGGTTCTGAGTGACCATCGCGGTAGTGCCGCTCCCCGCCGCCAAGTCACGTGCGTTTTGCTCGAACGCCGCGACGGCTGCGAGACCCTGCGTGATGATCGTGCCGTCGGCGATTGCGGCGGTGACGATGGCCGGGCTGTGCTCGTAGTAGAGTTCGATGGCGCGTTGTCCACCGCGCGACTGGTTGAGCACGCGGTCGCGCAGTGTGTAGAGCGCGGTCGTGATCGAGCCGGTCGATAGCTTGGCCGGCGTCGGCGCTTCAGCCGTGCCGGCCGCCCGTGCCAGGCCGGCTCGAATAGACTGACTGAAGTCGAATGCTTCACAGGCGTTCGGGTCGGCCGTGAAGGTGTAGATCATGTAGCACCAGATGCAGTTGGCCCAGCAGGCTGCGACGTCAGCTTCGCAAGCTGCTTCGGTCGCCGGCGTTGTGATATCTGATCCAAAGAACGTCAGAGGCGAGATGATGCCGGCGCTGAGCGATGCGGCGCCCGTCCCGGTGGCTTCGACTTCGTTGTACACGTCCCAGTAAGCGGGAATGTCCTCGACCACATCGACGGAAAAAATCGATTGGCGCAAATTTCCGTCATTCAGCGTGCCCCTATCGATCGTGCAGGTGCTGCCGGCGGACGCGTCGGGCGTGCAGGTCCAGGCGGAACTCTCCGAGGCGTTGAAAGTTGTCATTTCGGGCACGGTCTCGGTGAGCACGATATCGGTCACGGTACCGCCTACCGCGGTCACGTTGATCACGTATTGAATCGTCGGATCCTCCGTCCAGGCGTGCCCGCCATCGTTCTTCGTGACCGTGAGTGTGCCGCCTCCCCCTCCGGGCAGAGTCGTGGTCGTGGTGCCGGTGCCGTCCGACGGACAGTCGCTGACGGTGAACTGTCGGCCATGGGCCCCAATCGATGAACCATAGTAGCCGCCGTCGCTGCGGGTCCAGGCCGCCACGAAGTCGCCGGAACCGTTCGTCGCCAGCGAGAGATTGCCTTCTGCGCCGGGCGTATACGTATTGATGTGGAACTCGCTCTCGGACCCGGTGCCGTCGGGGTTGAAGCAGCGAGCCCAAACCCCTGCCCCATCGTCACGATTGTCGTGGCTCGCCGAGTAGTACGCGCTGGCGCTTTCCCAAGCGACGACAAAACTTCCGTTCGTGTTCATCGCAATGGTCGGGCGAGCTTGATTGCCTGGAACGTACGTATTGATGTGTTCCTCGTCGTCTTCCAGTGGCGTGCCAGCTGCGTTGTAGCGTCGCATCGTGACGGAGTGATCGAGGGAGGTCGGAAACCCGTTGTCCGGGAAGAACGGGTTCGCGAACTCATCCCCATACTGGGTTTCCCACACGACGACGAAACTGCCGCCGGAAGCCATGGCCACGTCCGGCCGGCTCTCGCTGTAAGTGGTGAAAGTGTTCACCTGAAACTCCGTGCCAGCGCGGGTGCCGTTTGACGCGAAGCGCTGACCGAAGATTCCGAAATACGCGCCGTCCGGGCCGCTGCCGTCGAAGTTGCCTGCGCTCCAGACGACGACGAAATTGCCTTCCGCATCAGTATCGAGTTGGACTTCCTGGGTTGGAGCATAGTCGGTCGTGTTGACGATGAACTCCGTGCCGAGCGGTGCGCCCTGCGCACCGACTCGCTGACCCAGCACTGTGTGGGGACCGCCGTACTCCAGAGGATACGTAGTCCACGCGACGACGAAGCTTCCGTCGGTGTTTGCCGCCAGGTCCACCGCGTGTTCTTCGGTGTACCCGGGGGGGGGGTCGTCGAGATCTGGAACTCCGTGCCGAGCGGCGAACCTTGCTCTGACAAGAGTCGGCCGAGTACGTGCTGGGAGGTTGGGTACTGGTCGTCGATGAGAATGCCGTGCCATACCACGACGAAGCCTCCGCCCGAGACATGATTGATGGCGGGGTAGGTCGCCGATGTGCCGTAACCGTACTCGTCGGCACCGGAGACGATGAACTCTGCGCCCGCGGGTTTTCCGTTCGACGAGAAACGCTGCGCGTACACCCCTCGTTGTTGGCCCGCGTAGGGCCACACGACGATGAAGCTGCCATCACTGCTGCTAGCGACAGCGCCCGTGCGCGACAGATTTAGATAGGTGCCCTCTCCCGGGCTTCCGATCGCGAACTCCGGTTCGCCCCCGACCGGTTGCGCGTCGACCTGCGCTGCAAACGCGATCAACGCGAGGACGAATGTCATGAGTTGAGCGAATGCTCGTAAGACTGGCTGCTTGCGCACGGCGAATCCCTCCAGAGACGCAGGTAGATCTAGCGAAATTTAACTGCAGGCGTGCCGACAAGGAAATCGGCGGTGCCCGCGATGCGCCTATCCCCTGAGTGTGGCCAGCTCCGCAGACAGTGCATCGGCATCGGCCGCGCCCGGGTAGCTCTCGAGTATCTGTTCGATGGCCGCGATAGCCTGCTCGTTGTTACCGGCGGCTTTGGCGGTGCGCAGTTGTCCGCGCAGAGCGGTCTCACGATACGGACCGTCGACTCGGGCTGCGTCGGCAAAAGATACCAGCGCATCGCCGGCTTGGTCGAGGCTTTCGAGTGCATGTGCACGGCCGACCATTGCGATCTGGCGCAGGTAGGTCGTGGAGCCGGAGCCTGCCAACGCTTCGTACGCGGTGGCGGCCTCGCCGTACGACGCGCGACGCATCAACACCTCGGCGGCGTACAGGGCCGCCATTTCGCTGTACGGCGCAACGCCAGTATCGGCGACGTTGCCGAGCGCCGTTTCCGCCATGGAGAGATTGTCTGATTCGAGTGCGTCGGTCGCGCGCATGAACGCTGCGGCTGCCGTCTCGGTCTTTTGGCTCGACGACGCGTTCCACCAGACGCCCAGTGCGAACACCGTGACAACTGCGCCGATGGCGCCGATCACCTGTGCGCGATTCTCGCGGACGTAGGTGAGCGTTGCGCCCACCCCTTCCATAAACGCATCAGGTTCTTTCAGTTCTTTCTGGTCGATCTCGGTTCGGCGCGCCATAGCCGTTTACCCCTCCAAGGGTTGGCCGCCGTCGGTAAAGATCGTGCGGCTCGGTGATTTGCTGCGGTTACGGGTGCGTGGGCTGCCTGAGCCGGAACCGGGGCTACATCTTATACTTGAAATCGTCGGGGTCGAGTTTTTCGAGGATGTTCGACCATTCTTCCGGAGCGACGTCTGAGAGGTCTTGGGCGCGTTCGCCGTCATCGTCGTCGTCGTCGTTGCCGTCCTCGGCCGAGCCATCCGATAGCACGCTGGATGCTTCCAGCACCTCACGTGCCACGTAGATGGGGCTCCCCGTGCGTAATGCCAGGGAAATCGCGTCGCTCGGGCGCGAGTCAACGCTGAGCTGCTGCCCGTCCAAGGCCAGGTTTATGATGGCGTAGAACGTATTTTCTTTGAGCGCCGTGACTTCGATGGACTCGACACTTGCTCCGAACTGCTCGAGCAGATTTTTGAGCAGGTCGTGGGTCATTGGGCGGTTCATCTTGACGCCCTCGAGCTCGGTGGCCATGGAGGTGGCCTCCAACAGGCCGATCCAGATCGGCAGATTCAGGCTATCGGCGTCGTCCTTGAGGACCACGATGGGGGTCTTGGTGACCGGGTCGAGGGTCAGGCCCCCTACCATCATCTTGACGAAACCGTCCTTCACGTCCTTGGATACTGGCGGGCTGGCGCAGGGGCGTCAACTGTCCTGCGCCCGATACCGCTCTCGGCGGCGTTGCCGCTCGCGTCGGCGCGGCTTCTCTGTGGTTTTGGGCCGTTTGCGCCGTCTCGCCCGGGGGGCCGAGTCGGCAGGCCGTCTGGAGCTAGGGGGCCGGCGGCGATGAGGCGGACTCAGGAGATGATGAGGTCGTCGACGACCTTGTAGAGCTGGCGTAGGTTGCGGCACTCTTCTACGACGTCGCAGTAGGGGGCGTAACGAGACATCTCGGAATCGCCGAATCCCCAGGTCGAACGGTTCTCCGGATTGAGCCAGATTACCTGTTTCGCCCTCTCCTGCATGTCGCGCAGCACCCAGTCGTTCGGTGCGTTGTAGTTGTTACGGGCGTCGCCGAGGATGATCACCGTCGTGCGGTTGTCGATCGCTTCGATATGACTGCGGTGAAAGTCGCGAAACGCGCGCCCGAAATCGGAGTGCGCGTACACGTTCACTACGTTACCGTTGATCGCGTCTTGGATGGCGCTCTGAATGTCGTTGTCGCTGAAGAGCTTCGTGACTTCGGCTATGTCGGCGACGAACACGTAGCTGCGAACGCGCGAGTACAGGTCCTGCAACGAGTGGACGAATTGCAGCATGAAGCGCGATACGTTGCGTACCGAATCCGAAATGTCGCAGAGGATGATGACCTGCGGCCGCTCTTTGCGCTTGTTCTCGTAGCGGATGCGGAACGGGACACCGCCGAACTCCATCGAGTCTCGGATCGTGCGTTTGACGTCGAGCCGGCCTCGCTTCATGCGCTTGCGGCGTGTGGCCATCACGTTCTTCAGTCTGCGGGCCAAGGCCGAGACGGCTTCACGCATGCGGCGAATTTCCGTCGGCGAGAGGTAGTAGAAGCTCTTGTCGAGTAGGCGCTCGCGCTCCTGTTCTTGCTCTTCTTTGTGATCGGCTTGATCGCTGTCGATCTCGAGTAGGCCTTTCATCATCTTGCCGAGGTCCTGCATGCGACGCTCGAGGTAGTCTTTCAGCTCTTGCAGCTGCTGCTCGGTGGCGCCCATCTGGCGTGCTTGTTCGAGGATCTGATCGAGTTCCTCGCTGACGTTCGCGCCGCCGATCATGTCGAGCATCTGTTTGATCGCGGCCGGCTGCATCGTGCGGCTATCCATGTTCTGCATGGATTCGGACTCGAGCATCTCGCGCAAGGTCTGCTCGAGCGAACCGTTGTCCTGCATCACCAGCGATCGGGTCATCTCCGATGGCCCGGGATCCATCTCCTGCATGATGCGCTCGAGGTCCTCGAGGAACTCCTGGAAATCGACCTGAGACATGTCGCCCGCCGCCTGCGCGGTGAGTTCGCCGAGCAGATCGGAGATCCCGGTGAAGTACGTGTCGAACAGCTGGTCGAATGCTTCGATGTCAGGCGTACGCTTGACCATCGTCGCGCGCAGTACGTTCTTGAAAGTCGTACGATCGCGCAGGCCCAACGCATGCGAGCCTTGCAGGGCCTCGAGCGTCTCCGCCGTCGAAACGCGAATGCCGTTTCGACGCAAGACGCCCGCAAATTCGATGATGCGCGTATCCATTTAGATTAGAAGGCTCGTTAGACGGCTCGTCGGCTAGTTGAGTAAGTCCTTTGTCTCGCCCGCGGGTTCGGCCGGTGCGGCGGCTGCTTCGGCATCGGCCTTCTTCTTGTTGAGGTAGAGCTCCAATTCCTTCTCAGCCTTGCGCAGATCGCCTTCGTACTTGAGGATCGTCGAGAGCGTGTCCTTGACGAGCGCTTCGTCGAGGCTTGCCACGTTCATGACCACCAAAGCGCGCGCCCAGTCGAGCGTCTCTGAGATGCTTGGCTGTTTCTTGAGGTCGAGCTGCCGGAGTGCGTGTACGAGTTCAACGACATCGTCGAGGAGCCGGTCGTGCGCCTCCGGGACTTTGATCTTCACGATCTGCAGCTCCAACTCGGGAGCTGGGAAGTCGATATAGAGGTGGATGCAGCGCCGCTTGAGCGCATCGGACATCTCTCGCGCGTTGTTCGAGGTCAGTACCACGATCGGGATTCGCACCGCCTCGATCGTGCCCAGCTCGGGGATCGTTACCTGGAAGTCCGAGAGGATCTCTAACAGGAACGCCTCGAACTCCGGGTCGGCCTTGTCGATCTCGTCGATCAGCAGAACCGTCGCGTGCTCCGACTGAATCGCCTGCAGGAGCGGCCGCGGCAGGACGAATCGCTGCGAGAAGAACACGTCGTCTTGCGCAGTCAGTTTGTCGACGGCTTCCGACAGGCTGCCAGTGCCTGCTGTTACCTCACCAATCTTGTCTTTGAGGATCTGGGTGTACAGGAGCTGCTTGGCGTACTCCCATTCGTACAGCGCTTTCGCTTCGTCGAGTCCCTCGTAGCACTGAAGTCGAATGAGTTCGGCACTGAGGCTCGACGCGATGACCTTGGCCAATTCGGTCTTGCCGACACCGGCGGGCCCTTCTACGAGAAGCGGCTTACCGAGCTCGGTAGCCAAATACACCACCGTGGCGATGTTGTTGTCGCAAATATAATTTTCTTGCGCGAGCCGTTGTCGAACATCGTCGACGGAGGCGTACAGATCGTCAGAACTCACTACATTAACCTCGGGATTGAATGACGCGGCGCGATGCGCCGGAAGCCAGAAGCTAACAGACGGCATCCGGCGTGACAAAACGACATGTGTGGGCCACTGGGTTGGTGTCGAAGCGGAGCGGCGATAGCCTGACCCCATCGTGTGCACGCTCGCGGTTTACCATCGTGTTTCGGAGCGCTACCCCATTGTGGTGGCCGCGAATCGCGACGAATTCTTGGCCCGCCCGGCCGAAGCGCCGCGGCTACGCGACGATCCTCCCGGAACCATATGGGGTAAGGATCTCGACGCCGGCGGTACCTGGCTCGGCGCTCGCGCCGACGGTCGTGTTCTTGTCGCCGGTTTGCTCAATCGTCGTCCGGAAGCGCTCGCGCCGGGCTCGCCGACGGGAACCCGGTCGCGCGGTCTACTGACGACCATGGCGCTCGGTGCCGCCACGGTCGTTGAAGTGCGCGAGAGCATGCGTGCGATCGACGTCAGCGAGTTCGGTCCTTTCAACCTCTTCGTGGCCGACAGCGACGTCGCCACGGTGTTCGACAACGACGATGGGCTTCAAGAGACGTTGCTCGAGCCCGGGCTTACCGTTCTGACCAATCTAGATGTGCGCGATCCACGCTGTCCGCGGCGCGCGGCGGCGGCCGAGCGCTTTGGCGATGCGGGGGCGATAGTCGCGCGCAGCGAGGATGTCGAGACGTTGGTGCGGGCGCTCGAGGCGGTGCTGGGCGATCACGACGCCGGCATTGAGCCCGGTCCGGAGGCGCCGTTCTCGCGCATCTGTGTGCACGCGGGTGAATACGGCACGCGTTCTGCGTCGATCATCGCATGCGCCGCTGACGGGTCGGTCGAGTACTTCCATGCAGAGGGGCCTCCCTGCACAACGGAATTCGAACGCGTTCTGTGAGTGCCCACGGTGCCGGTCTAATCGTCGCCGGGAGTAGCCGAGTCGGGCTGTTGGTGGGGCAACTTCCCCGCTTCGAAGTCTTGATAGTACTGCAGGCCGTCGAGCACGTAGCCACCGCCCGAAATGAAGTTGAGTAGGCCCGTGGCGATGAAGAACACGAGTAGCACCGGTGTTCCCACACTCAGCCATTCAGCCTGCCCGAGCAGCACGATGCCTACCGACGAGATCTGGAAGAAGGTCGTTGCTTTGCCCCAGAACGAGGGGCGCATCTCCATCGGTTGGCCGGTGACGACCGCCGTCGTCAGGTAGCCGCCCAGGATGACCGCATCGCGCACGATGACGGTGATCATCAGTGAACGTGGAACCGCATCGAGGATGCCGAGTGCGATGAACGCGCTGATGAGCAGCAGTTTGTCGGCCAACGGGTCGAGATGTGCGCCGAGTTCGGTGCGTGTGTTCGTCAGGCGCGCTACAGCTCCGTCGATTCCGTCGGAGACACCAGCGGCGACGAACACGATGACGGCCATGTTGTAGGTGCCGTCGGCCAGCGCCGAAAGGAACAACGGTACCGCGAGAATCCGCAGTAGCGTGATCGTATTCGCGAGATTCAGTACCGTGGTGCTCTGCATGACCCTGTGTCTATGGTCGTGCGACCGACGAGCTATCCGCCCGACTCGTCGCCGGGCTCGTCGCTCGATTCGTCGCTCGAATGATCGCCCGAAACATCGCCGGACTGTTGGCCCAGCTTGTGACGCAGCCGTCCGGCCGCTCTGGCGTTCATCATGGCGACTACACGTATCCCGTCGTCGTTCTCCGTTTCCTCTAGCACACGGCCGTTCTCGTACAACCAGGCTCTCGTGCGGCCGTCGTCAAGCGGAAGCGTGATTGCGACACGTTCGTCGTGGCGCGCGAGTCTTTCTTCGATCGCTTCCAGAAGTTTGTCTGTACCTACACCGGTGTGTGCGGATACTGAGACGCCGTCTGCGGGGGCCGGTTTTGCGCCCGGAAGGTCGGCTTTGTTGTAGACGAGGAGTGCGTTTGTGCGGTCGGCGCCCAGCTCATCGAGTACGTCGTTGACGGCATGAATCCGGTTGTCTCGTTCTTCGTGCGCTGCGTCGACGACGTGCAGGATGAGATCCGAAACGATCGCCTGCTCGAGCGTGCCCTTGAACGCTTCTACGAGTTCGTGCGGCAGCTTCGCGACGAATCCGACGGTATCGACCAGCATGGCTTCGGTCTTGTGTGGGAGTGCGAGACGACGCACGGTCGAATCCAACGTCGCGAACAGTTGGTCCGCGACGTACAGCTCAGAGCCGGTGAGGCGGTTCATCAACGAGGACTTGCCCGCGTTGGTGTAGCCGACCAACGCGACGGTCGGGAACGGGACGGCCTCGCGATCCTGGCGATTGAGTTGACGGGTTCGATCGACGTTCGTTAGTCGTTTCTTGAGCGTTGCGATCTTGTCGCGCACCTGGCGGCGATCGCTCTCGAGCTGCGTTTCTCCCGGGCCGCGCATGCCGACGCCGCCTCGAATTCGCGATAGGTGCGTCCATTGGCGCGTGAGTCTGGGCAGGAGGTACTCGAGCTGTGCCAGCTCCACCTGCAGTTTGCCGGCGCGCGTGTGGGCGCGTTGGGCAAAGATGTCGAGGATCAGCTGGCTACGGTCGATGACTTTGATGTCCAGCGTGGCTTCGAGGTTGCGTCGCTGGGCGGGCGTGAGCGGGTCGTCGAAGATTACCGTCTCGGCGCAGGTCTCGAGCAACAGTTTGCTGAGTTCGTCGACTTTCCCGCGACCGATGCGCGTGGCGGGATTGGCCCGCTTCACTTCTTGGGCGAGGTTGCCGAGCACGTCCAGCCCGGCGGTCTGCGCTAGTAGCGAAAGCTCTTCGAGTGATTCATCCGCGTCGGTGCGCATTGCACCGGACCAAACGAGAACCGCAGTTTCGGGTTTACGTTGCGAAGCTACCTTAAGGTGGCCGAGCCGGGACCGAGCAGATCTTCGATCTCACTCAGGAAGCCGTCGGTAGGATCGACCCCGAGTTCCTTGGGGAGCTCGATCCAGGTTTCGGTTTCGCCGGCTCGGTGGACCTTCAGGAATGGTCTGCACGTGCCGGGATGTTTTTGCAGCGTAGCCTTCAGTTGCTCCATGTCGTCGTTGCCAAGGCTTCCGCCGCTTACCGCAATGTCGACGCCGCGTGCAGTGCGACGCCGCTTCTCGGTCAGTATCGTGATCTCTTCCGCGATGATTTGCGGCTTCATGCGGAAGCCGCCGCTCGCTGATGCGCCGGCTGCATCGTCGCCCTCTTCTACCGCAGCGGCTGCGGTGCCGCGAAATCCCTCGCCGATTTCCAACCGGCCGGATACGAAAACCGGTTCGCGTCCGACAATAGCACTTTCGCAATTCGAGAAGACTTTGGGCCAAGCAATGACTTCGATCGAGCCGCCTTGGTCCTCCAGGTTGAACGTCGCATAGCGATCGCCCTTCTTGCTGTTCTTCAGTCGCACTGTGTTCGTGACGCCGGCTGCGCGAACGGTTGCTTGATCCAGTTCGTCGTCGAGCAGGTCGGTGCTTTTGATCGCGAGAAAGTCGAGGTCGGTCTGATGACGGTCGAGCGGATGGCCGGATATGTAGAATCCAACCACCTCGTGCTCGGCTTCCAGGCGTTGGGCCTCGGTCCAGTTGGCGACGTTCGGTGGATCGGGCTCCGGCTGGCTCGATCCGGAATCGCCTCCGAACAGTCCCATCTGTCCCGCATCGAGATCGTCTTTCACGCGTACTGCCCACGACATCGTTGCGTCGAGGCCTGCGAGTAGAACCGCGCGCGAATCGCTGAGGCTGTCGAAGGCGCCGGCCTTGATGAGCCCTTCGATGATCCGACGATTTACCTGAGAAGAGCCGGTGCGAATACAAAAATCGCCCAACGATTCGAAGGGGCCGTCTGAGCGCGCTTCCATGATGACATCGACGGCCTTCCCGCCGGCGCCCTTTACCGCGCCCAAGCCGAAGCGGATGCCGCCCTCACAAACGGTGAAGTCGGCGCGGCTTTCGTTTACGTCCGGCGGCAGCACGGCGATACCGTGTTGGCGGCAGTCGGCGAGATTCTTGTACACCTTGTCGGTGTCGCCCATCTCCAACGTCAATAGTGCCGCCAGAAACTCGCGCGGGTAATGGGCCTTAAGATACGCCGTTTGGAACGACACCAGCGCGTAGGCTGCCGAGTGCGACTTGTTGAAGCCGTAAGCGGCGAACGTCTCCATCTGCTGGAAGATCTGATCCGCAGCGTTTGAGGGTCTGCTCAGTTCCTTGGCGCCGCTGAGAAAGCCCTCTTTCTCTTTGGCCATCGCTTCGAGCTTCTTCTTGCCCATCACGCGACGCAGATTGTCGGCTTGGCCGAGAGAGTAGCCGGCATAGATCTGGGCGATCTGCATGACCTGCTCTTGGTAAACGATGACGCCGTAGGTCTCTTTGAGAATCTCCGCTAGCGATGGATCGGGGTACACGACGATCTCACGCCCGTCCTTTCGTTTAATGTAGGTCTCGACCATTCCGCTATCGAGCGGACCCGGACGGTATAGCGCGAGCACGGCGATCAGGTCTTCGAACGTCGAGGGCTTGATCTGAGTCAGCAGCTTGCGCATGCCGCCGCTTTCCATCTGGAAGATGCCGACCGTGTCCGCCTGCGTGATCAGACGATACGGCGCCGGATCCTCCAGCGGCAATGTCGCCAGGTCGATGTCGATGCCTTTGGAATCTTTGATGCGACGGACGGTGTCGGCCACCAGTGTGAGCGTCTTCAGTCCGAGGAAGTCGAACTTGATCAGGCCGATCGCTTCGATCTCCGGCCCAGCGAACTGCGTCATCACGGTTCCGTCTTTGTCGACGAACAGCGGGCAACTCTCTACCAGAGGTTTTTCGGAGATCACGATGCCGGCAGCATGCTTCGATACGTGCCGGGCCAAACCCTCCAGCTTCTGCGCGAACTGGAAGAGCCTGGTTTCTCGCTCACCGGAGTCGCGCAGTTGGCGCAGCTTCGGTTCCATCTCCAGGGCCTGCGCCAAAGAGAAGTCGCGTCCCTGTTGCGCCGCCGGATAGAGCTTGCAGATCCGATCGGTTTCGGCGAACGAGAATTCCAGCACGCGCCCCACGTCGCGGATCGCGGCTTTGCCCTTCATCGTTCCGAACGTGATGATGTTGGCGACTCGGTCGTTGCCGTACTTCTCGCGTACGTAACGAATGACCTCGTCGCGCCGTTCGTAACAAAAATCGACGTCGATATCCGGCATCGACACTCGTTCAGGGTTCAAGAATCGCTCGAACAGTAGGTTGTACGGGATCGGGTCGATGTCGGTGATTTTCAGCGCGTACGAAACCAAACTCCCGGCCGCCGACCCGCGACCCGGGCCTACGGGGATCCCCTCCACTTTCGCGTAGTTGATGAAATCCGCAACGATGAGGAAGTAGCCTGCGAACTCCATCTCGATGATCGTCTTGAGTTCGATATCGAGGCGTTCGTAGTAGGCGGCGTCATTGACGTCGGGACGAAGCTTGCGGATGACGTCGAGGCGCTCTCTGAGTCCTTCTTTCGACTGCTCGATGAGCGTGTCTTCGAGGCTCTGGCCTTCGGGCAACTGGTAGACCGGGAACTGGTTCTGCCCGAACGAGAGTTCGAGGTTGCATCGATCGGCAATGTCGATCGACGTCTTGATGGCCTCGGGGACCTCCGGAAACGCGTCGAGCATTTGGTTGCCCGACTTGACGAAGAGTTGATCGGTCTCGAACTTCCAGCGCGTCTCATCGGATAGTCGTTTGCCAGTCTGGATACAGAGAAGCACTTCATGTGCCTCGTGGTCTTCGTGTTCGAGATAGTGGCAATCGTTGGTGGCGACCAACGGAATGCCCACCTCACCCGAAATCTCGATCAGGTGCCGATTGACCTTGGCCTGCATATCCATGTGGTTGTCTTGGATCTCGAGATAGTAACGGTCGCCGAAGATCCCGGCGTACTCTTCGATCGCCTTGCGCGCGATGTCGGGCCGGTCGTTCGTGATCGCCGTTGCGACTTCGCCACCGAGACAACCACTCAAGCAGATGATGCCTTCGTTGAACTCGCGCAAGAGTTCTTTGTCGATGCGCGGCTTGTAGTAGAAGCCATCGATGTAGCTTTGCGAAACCATCTTCGAGAGGTTTCGATAGCCCTGCAGATTTTGCGCGAGAAGGATCAGGTGGTAGTTGCCCGCGCGCTCGTAGTCGTCGGCTGCCACGCTCGATCGCTCGGTGCGGCTGCGTGGGGCGACGTAGACCTCGCATCCGATGATCGGCTTCACACCGGCATCTACAGCGGTGCGATAGAAGTCCACCGTGCCGAACATGTTGCCGTGGTCGGTCATGGCGGCCGCCGGCATATCGAGTGCTTTCGCGCGGTCGAGCAGCGCGCCGATCTTGTTGGCGCCGTCGAGTAGGCTGTAGTGCGTATGCAGATGGAGGTGCGCGTAGCTCAAAGCCTACCTAATTTGCCCGCCCCCCGGCGGGAATCAAGCTGTGCGGGCACCGCGGTCGGCAAGGCGGCTTCACGGGAGTCGTCAGTCGGCCGGTTTCCTGCGAATAAGGGCCGCACTCGTGTAGGCGAAGACCAATTGATCATCTTGATTGAGCACCTCGCTGCGTGACTCGATGATCCCACAGTCCGGTCTGCTGCCCGACAAGCGCTTGTTCAGCACGCGCGATCGTAGGTGGAGCCGGTCGCCGGGGCGCGCCGGCGCATGCCATTGCAGCTCCTGAAAGCCGAGTGCGGTGACGGCCGCGGTGGGCTCCTCGCGCGTGTGCCCGAGGCCGACCGCGATGGCGAACAGGTGAACCGATGAGGCGACGAGTCCGCCGAAGATCGACTCCTTCGCCGCCTCGGGGTCTATGTGGAACGGCTGCGGATCCCAGCGCGATCCCATCTCGATGATCTCGTCCGCCGTAACCTCATAGCTGCCCGGTGCCGAGACGTATACGTCGGTGTCGATGTCTTCGTAGTATCTCATGTCGTGTGGATTCTATTAGCGCCGATAGCGCCTCGGGGCCGGCGGCTATTGCGGTGCTTTGGCCCACGCGATTGCGCCCTCGAGGTCGTCGAAGAACTTCCAAATCGTCTGCAAGTTCTTGGCCTCGTAGGCGGTCTTGAGGACCGATTCGACGAACTTACTGTTTGTCACGATGGCCGTCTTGGTACCGACTCCGCGGCGCATACGACGCCCGAACATGGCGTTGAGCGAATCCATAGCCGAGGCGTCGAACCCAATTTCGACGTCGCGCATGTCGTAAACGACGTCGGTGGTATCGCGAAAATCGTCGTCGTCATACATCGAGAGCGCTTTGACGAGGTCGCCCAATGTTACGTTGTTGCGTAACGTCGTGACGAGCAGGTCGTCATGCGGATAAAACGTCGATTCTACCACTATGCCCGATCTGGCCGCCCCCGCGTGCGGCGGTGACGGCGCGCGACGGTCCGATGCCCTGCTCCGTGTGTGGCGAAGGCAGCACAGGTGACCATGTTCGACGTGACGCGTTAGCGCAAGATCACAGAGCGGTTCTAGAGCTGCACCAGCAGTAGGCCGATGACGGTGCCGGCGGCGGCTAGCACGCGTTGCCGCCCGAAGGGCTCGCCGAGCAGTCGGGTGCCGAGAATCGCAGCGATCAGGACGCTGGCTTCGCGCAGCGATGCCACCGGCGCCATCGCACCGCGTCCCATCGCCCACAGCACCGCGCCGTAGCCGGCAATCGCCATCATTCCTCCGATTACGGCGCGCGGACCTTCTTTACGGATGTAGGGCATGACGCGACCGCGTCTTCGCAAGGCTGCCGCGATGGCGATGGGGAACGAGTCCACGAAGAACATCCATGATATGTAGCTCGACGCGTGCCCGCCGACTCGCACGCCGGTGGCGTCGATGAACGTGTACATGCCGATGAGCGCACCGGTTACAAGAGACAGCCAGACCGCCGTGCGTGAGCGCGCGTGGCTACGTCCGATCAGCCCCAAACTCATGATCGAGGCGGACGCGATTGCCAGTCCCAAGGTTTGCCGTGCAGACGGAATTTCGCGCGCGATGACTGCTGCCAGCAGCGCAACGCCAAGCGGCGCGATGCCGCGCGCGATCGGATAGACCTGGCTCAAGTCTCCATAGCGATAAGCGCGAACGAGAGTGAGTTGGTAGATGAAGTGCAGCGCCGCCGAGCACAGCAAATATGGAAATGCATCGGGGTGAAGCGTCGGTGTCAGCGGAATCATGGCACCGGCTATCAAGCCACCGCTCGCCGTGACGACGGCCATGTTGATCAGTGGGTCGCTGCTCGACTTGGTGATCGCATTCCATCCCGCGTGTAGGAACGCGGAGAAGAGGACCAACGCGATGACTTCGATTTCCAGCTGCATGGCTACGTATGGCTAGCTCCGGCTAGGTAGGGCTTGCTACGGCTTGCTACAGGTGGATACGGAGAGCCGCCGGGCGGCTCGTCATATCAACGATGTTGTGAGGGCGACTTCGCTCAGGGCGTGTCGAAGCCTTCCGCCGACACGATAGCAGCGGTCGATGCATTCACGCGGTGTTTCATGATCGCCTGATAGCCATCCGATGAGTACCAGGCCAGCGCTTCGTCCTGCGTTGGGAATCGGAGCACGACGACACGCGTGTACGGCCAGTCGCCTTCGACCACGACCGGGTCGTCGGCGACCAGCACCACTTCGCCCTTGAACTGCTCGAACACTTCGAGAAATCCATCTTGGTACGTAGCGTACTCATCGGGGTCTTCGATTTTGATGTTCGCGACTATGTAGTACGACATCGATGGATCATCCAGCCGTGAGGTCTTGGCGCACGATCAGCCGTAGGGCAGGCATTGCCGGCATGGCCGGCATCGTAGCTTCCGTGGTCATCGACGATCCTCCGTATTGTCGTGCGTGAAGAGCGCGACGAGCCTCTCCAATATTTCGGCGCTTTGTTCTTCGAGTTGTGCACACGCGAGGTATTCCTTGCGGTGTGCCTCGTCGGTGCAGTCGCGCGCGAAGGCGCGCCAGGTCGCGGCGCCCGCGCGCTCACCTTCCGCCTGAACGGCGAACTGTTCGGGGAGACTCAGTCCATCGAATATCGACGTATAACGATCTTGTAGATCCGGATTCTCGCGGTCGATACGCGCGTGCAGGTCGGCTGCGCACGGGTGTAGCGCATCAATGCGATTCGCTATTTCTTCCTCGCGTGTGGCGCACGATCGCAGCGCTTCGCGGTCGGAGCCGTTCGAGACTTCGTCGGCCCATAGGCGGTAGCGCTGCGCAGCCAGTCGTTCGCCGGCGGCGACGAACACAGGCTGCTCTTCTCGATCATAGTGCGCGAGCAGCGGGCCGATCGCTTCAACGATACTCGTACGTGCCATCTCAGTTCTTCGAGTCCAGGTACGTCTTGCGCGCGGCGGCGCACTCTTCGTCTCCGAACGCGGTGACCAGCCCATCGGCGTCCGACCAACTGTGTCGCAAGCCGATCATCTGCGCGGTTACTGCGTCGACGTGGCGTTTCGTTGAGAACAGGGCATGCGACGCCTTCGCTGCGAGACTTGCGGCGAGGTCGATCACTTCACGATCGAGTTCGCTTTCGTCGACGATGCGATTCAAGAACCCGATACTCTTGGCTTCGGTTGCATCGAAGCGGCGGCACGTGAGCACCAGTTCCTTCGTCATCGCCGGCCCGATTTCGCGTACCAATCGTGGGATGCCGCCCCAGGCCAATGGGATTCCGAGATCGACCTCGGGGATCGAGAAGCGCGCACTGGTGGCGGCGATACGTAGATCGCAGGCACTGGCCAGCACGACGCCTCCTCCGACGCACCATCCGCGAATGGCGGCGATCGTTAGCGCGCGCATGTTCTCCACTGCGTCTGCCATCGTCCGCCCGAGGTCCGATGCCTCGCGTATCGAGAGTTTTTGCTTTCCGGCGAACGTGCCGAGGTCCGCGCCGGCCGAGAACGCCCTGCCCGCTCCTGATACCACCACGACCTTGATGGTCTTCTGATCGTCGAACCACTTGGCGGCGTCTGCGATCTCCTGCAGCGCGGTCGCGGATAACGGATTGAGCTTATCGGGTCTATTGAGGGTGAGTCGGCCGAGTGCCGAATTGGCGGCATCGACTTCGGCGGTGATCGTTTCGAACATCCCGTGAGTTCTAAGCTTCGTTCGCCGGCCCCGCAAGCTTGCTAGCGAGGCCCGTGCAGTGCGCGGCGGATTGCAAGCGACATCTCTGCCGTGGCGCGCTTGGAGACGTTCGCAGAAGTAACCAGGCTCGAACCGTGGAAGGTGCCGGGGAACTGATGTAGTTCGACGGTCACGCCGCTCTCGAGCAACCGGAGCGCATAGTGAATCCCCTCGTCGCGCAACGGATCGAACTGCATGGTCGAAATGTAGGCCGGAGGTAGGCCGCTGAGATCCTCAGACCTTGCGGGAGCGGCGTACGGAGAAACTTCACCGGGACTATCGTCGTGATTCTGAGGGAGATTCTCGCCGGGATTCTCGCCGAGATAACAGCGCCAACTCATCTCGGCGTTCGGACGATTCCACAGCGGCGTGTCCGTGAACGCCTTCATCGACGGCGTGTCGAGTCTGTCGTCGAGTTCCGGAATGCCCAGCGCCTGAAAGCACAGCTGCGGGCCGCCGCGGTCTCGCGCCATCAGCGCGACCGCGGCGGACAAACCGCCGCCCGCGCTCGAGCCCGTGACTGCGATGCGGTCCGGGTCGATGCCGAGGGATATCGCTTCGTTCTTCATCCAGACCAAAGCGGCGTAGCAATCCTCGGCGCCTGCCGGGAACGGATGCTCCGGCGCGAGTCGGTACTCCACGGAGACCGTTATCGCATTCGTGCCGATGGCAACCGAGGCGGCACCGAGGTGTTCGGTCTCGATCGAACCGAAGCAAAAACCGCCGCCGTGAATGTACAGGAGCGCCGGGCTCGGCGACGTGGCGGCCATCGGCCGATAGATTCGAACCAGTACCTGGGGTGCGCCCACCGGTCCGGGAATGCTTCGATCCTCGAACGTGACCTGGTCCGGCGGTGGGTCGCCGGGCGCAGCGGCGAGAATCAGTTGCTCCATGTTCGCGCGTGCCTGTGGGATGTCCGACCAATCTATGACTGTCGGAAGAAACGGAACGATGTCGGCCAACTCTGGATCGTACGCGTAGTCGCTCATGACTTTGCCGTGGTTGACTCGGTTGACTTGATGAACGCCGTCACGATGCCCGCCAGTTCCTCGCCGGCGTCCTCTTGAATGAAGTGGCCGGCGTTCTTGATCGTCGTATGCGCCTGCCCGCGCGCGCCCGGAACGCGCTCCTGAAAGATCGCGTCCCATCCGCCCGTGCCGGGGTCACTGTCACCGAACGCGGTCAGAAACGGTCGATCGAAGTGAGCCAAAGCCTCCCATGTCGCGCGGTTGATCGCTGCGCCTTCATCGCTGGGAGTCACCGGAATCAGAATTGGGAACTGGCGCACGCCTGCTTTGTAGCGCGGCCCCGGGAACGGCGCGTCGTAGGCGGCGAGCGTGGCGTCATCCATCGCTGCGACCGTGGATGCGCCGACCGTCATGCTCGCGTCGAAGTCGGACGCGCGTTGCGAGAAGACGATCCAGTTGAGCAGGTGCTGCGAGATGCGGACGTCGTCATCGCCGACGCCGTGATTGGACCACGATACGCGACCGGCCACGTCGGGGTCGCAGCAGTGAAGCATCGTGTTCGCAGCCACTACGCGCGCGAAACGGTCCGGGTGGCGCGCGAGCACGCCGAGCGCGATAGGGCCGCCCCAGTCTTGGCCGACGAGTGTGATGTTCGCCAGATCCAGGCCGATGACGAGTTCTTCGAGCCAATCGATGTGTCGCTCGAAGCTGTACTCGGTCTTATCGACCGGCTTGTCGCTGCGTCCGAACCCGATGAGGTCGGGGGCGATCGCCCGATGGCCGGCTGCGGCGATAGGCGGAATCATTTTCCGGTAGAGATACGACCAGGTCGGTTGACCGTGGACCATCAATACCGGTGCGCCGTCGCGAGGTCCTTCGTCGACGTAGTGCATCTGCATGCGCGTACGCGTGTGCGATCGTATGTCGGCGTAGTTCGGCGCGAAGTCGTACCCGCGCAGATTGGCAAAGCATTCGTTGGGGGTGCGTAGGTATTGCATCTTGCAGTGGGGTCGCCGACGCCGGCGAGCGAGTACCCTACCGACTGGGCCTGCGGCGAAGCAAGCGAATGCGGTGTCGCTCAGTCGATGCTCGGCATGACCGGGAGATCGGTAGAGCCAATGTCGTGCCCCATTTGCGTGAGGAGCGTACTGTGGATCGACTTGAAGAACGCGCCCCGATCGGCTTTGCGCTCTTCGTCGTAGTGCTAAAGGGCTTCGTAGTGTTCTACGGTCGGAAACGGATCGTAGAAATGATGCAGAGCAGCTTTCCAATCCTGATACTCCGGCGAGCCTCGAAATCCTTGGGTGTGTGCCTCCAGGTTGATCCACTGCACGAGCAGAATGTAGCGAGACTTGTTCTCCACGCAACGCTTCAGCTCGTGCCCGAGATACCCCTGCATCGACGAGATGATGGACTGCGCTTTTGAGAACGCGTCTTCGAAATCCGTCTCCTGGCCTGCGATCACGTCGAGAATGGCAACTTCGAGTGTCATTTGTATGGCTCCTATTGGCGGAGCCTTTCGAACGGCTCCTATTGGCGGCGCCTTTCGAACGGCTCCTATTGGCGGAGCCTTGCTCACGGCTCCTTGCTGGTGTTGCTCCGGTTGGGCTCAGGGCTGGGTGCCGGGCGACTTCGTCATGTCCTTGGCCGGCCATCGATCTTGGGGAGCAGGAAGCGGAGCCTGCTTGCCCGTCATGCGCTCGACAGCGATGGTGTACACAGTGACGGCGTCTAGGCGCGGGAAGAAACTCTCTGGTCGATCGTCGCCTCTGGCCTCGTACTTCGTCATGAACTTGTCGAAAAATGCCGCTTTGTCCGTCCGGTCAGTCACGACGCGTACGCGTCCGAATGCGACCACGCTCGTGTAAGCGATCGACGTATCACACTCGTAACGGCCGTAGGGGAACACTTCGCCGGCCTCATCGATCTCGAAACAGACGCGCGAGTCGTGCTCGATGTTGGCACGCAGGTGTCCCGCTATCGCGCCGGTGTGGAAGTGGATTTCGTTGGCGTCCCAAACAAAGAGCAGTGGGATCACGTACGGCCAGCCGTCGGCGCCGACGGTCGCGAGATGGCCGCTGTAGGCATACGTCATGGTCGAGGCGACGGCGGCCGGGTCCATGAGTTTGTCGGGCCGGCGTACTTCGCGCGGCGCGGCGACTTCGGGCGGTGGTACTGACTGGCCGGGCTTGCTCATATCAACGTCGGACGTGCTCGGCGGCGCGTGTATTCAGTCGGCGGAGCCGTCGAGCCGGGGCTACCGGGCTACTCCCACTCCACGGTTGCCGGTGGCTTCGACGAGATGTCGTACACGACTCGGCTCACGCCGGACACTTCATTGGCGATACGAGCGGACGATCGCGCTAGCACTTCGTCCGGGAAGCGGAACCAGTCGGCGGTCATACCGTCCTCACTTGTGATCGCGCGTAGCGCTACGACACGATCGTAGGTGCGGTAGTCGCCCTGGACGCCCACCGTACGAATCGGGAGCAGAACGGCGAAGGCCTGCCAGATCTTGTCGTACAGATCGGCGCGGCGAATCTCCTCGATGAAGATTGCGTCGGCCTCGCGCAGCATCGCCAAGTCTTCTCGGACGATGTCACCCAGAAGGCGCACTGCCAGACCTGGACCCGGAAATGGATGACGCCACAGTAGCTCGTGCGGTAGCCCGAGCACCGCGCCTACCGCCCTCACCTCGTCCTTGAAGAGCTCACGCAGCGGTTCGACGAGTTCGAGGTTCATGTGAGCCGGTAGTCCACCGACATTGTGATGGCTCTTGATGGTCGCAGACGGTCCCTTGACGGATACCGACTCGATGACGTCCGGGTACAGCGTTCCCTGTGCGAGCAACTCGGCGTGCGGCTTGGTGCGCTCGGCCGACTTGGCGGCTTCATCGAATACCTCGATGAAGGTGCGGCCGATGATCTTTCGCTTCTGTTCGGGGTCGCTCACGCCGGCCAACGCGTCAAGAAAAAGATCGGTGGAGTCCACGTGCACGAAGTCATCGCCGAAGAACGGCTCGCCGAGTTCGCGACAGACCTGCTCGGCTTCGTTGAGGCGAAGTAGGCCGTTATCGACGAACACACAGGTGAGTTGGCCCGGCACGGCCTTCTCGATGAGCGCCGCAGTCACGGTGGAATCCACGCCGCCGCTCAGTCCGCACACGACTTGACGAGAACCGACTTGTTCACGAATGCGCTCGCAGGCCGCGTCAACAAAGCTTGCCGGTGTCCAGTCCGCCTTTGCGCCGCAGACTTTGAACAGGAAGTTCTCCAGCATCGTGCGTCCGCGCTGGGAGTGCACGACCTCAGGGTGGAACTGCAGACCGTAGCGCCTGCCGTCGGCGGTTCTGATCGCTGCATAGGGCGAGTTGTCGCTCGAAGCGATCGCTTGCCAGCCTGCGGGAAGTTGCTCGAGTCGGTCGGCGCGGCTCATCCAGACCTGTCCGAGGTTTCCTTCGAGACCGTTGAACAGCGCGTCGGAAGAACCGCCGTTGTTGGCGACCAACGTCGCCGGTCCGTATTCGCGCTGCGCGGCGCGTGCGACATGTCCACCCGCGTCATGCGCCAGCAGTCCCATGCCGTAACAGATTCCGAGGTAGGGGACGTCCAGCGAGAGCGCGGCCGCAGCAGGTTTCGGCGCGTCGTCGTCGTACACGCTCGATGGACCGCCGGAAAGAATCACACCCTCGGGAGCCAGTTCCGCGATGATTGCGGGATCGACGTTGTACGGATGGATCTCGCAGTACACGTTCGCTTCGCGCACGCGCCGCGCGATGAGCTGAGTGTACTGACTCCCGAAATCAAGAATCGTGATCATCGCCTATTCGATCCTATAGTTGGGCGGCTCTTTCATCATCGTAACGTCGTGGACGTGTCCCTCGGCCAGGCCCGCCGGTGAGATACGAATGAACTTCGTGCCCTCGGCCAGCGCGTCCAGATCGGCAGCTCCGCAGTACCCCATGCCCGCTCTCAGGCCGCCCACCAATTGTTCAACCGTTGCTTGAAGTGAGCCCTTGTACGGGACGCGGCCTTCGATGCCTTCGGGCACCAGCTTCATGTCGTCGGTATCTTGCTGGAAGTAGCGGTCCTTGCTGCGGCCGCCGCGCATGGCCTCGAGCGAGCCCATGCCGCGATACAGTTTGTAGGTACGACCTTGGTAGAGAATCGTCTCGCCGGGGCTCTCTTCCGTTCCGGCCAGTAGCGAGCCGATCATGACGCTCGATGCGCCTGCCGCAAGCGCCTTCGTGATGTCGCCGCTGAAACGGACACCGCCGTCCGCGATCACCGGAACTCCGGCGGGACGTGCCACGCTGCACGCGTCTATGATGGCCGTGAGCTGCGGCATGCCGACGCCTGAGACGACGCGGGTGGTGCAGATCGAACCGACACCCATTCCGACTTTGACGCCGTCTACGCCGGCATCGATCAAGGCGCGCGCGCCGTCGGCCGTGCCGACGTTGCCGGCGATAACCTCCAAGTCGGGGTGCGCGGCTTTCACTTCCTTGACTGTATCGATGACGTTTTTCGTGTGGCCGTGGGCCGTATCTACGGCGACGACGTCAACGCCCGCTTCGAACAACGCCGCCGCGCGTTCGTTGCGATCGGGGCCGACGCCGAGCGCGGCGCCGCAGAGCAAACTGCCGCTCGGGTCTTTCGATGCGGTCGGAAACTCGATGCCCTTCTGAATGTCTTTGACGGTGATGAGTCCGGCGAGGCGTCCCTGCCCGTCTACGACCAGGAGCTTTTCGATACGGTGCTTGTGCAGGATCTCGGTGGCTTCATCGAGGCGCGTGCCTTTCTGTGCGGTCACGAGTTCGCTGGTCATGACTTCCGAGACTTTCTTGGTGAGATCGCGCTCGAAGCGGATGTCTCGGTGTGTGAGAATGCCGGCCAGCGAGTTGCCGTCGGTGACGGGCAGTCCCGATATGCCGTTCACTCGCATGATTTCGAGCGCTTCGCTCAGCGGCATGTCGGGCGAGACCGTGATCGGATCGCTGATCATGCCCGACTCGCTCTTCTTCACCGTTTCGACTTCCGTGGCCTGGGCCTCGATCGACAGGTTGCGATGAATGAAGCCGAGGCCGCCGAGACGCGCCATGCCGATGGCCAACCGAGATTCGGTGACCGTATCCATGGCCGCGCTGGTGAGCGGGACGTTCAGGCGGATGTTTCGGGTGAGTCGTGCTTCGACGTTGGTGTCCGATGGCAGTACGTCGGAATAGCCCGGCACCAAGATGACGTCGTCGAAAGTATAGCCAACGGGGACGTTATCCAGGGGTTCCATGTTGCCATATAGGCACGGCCGCCGTACGTTTCAACGACTGCCGCTCGGCAGAGCACAGCCTCGAAGCGAGCCCATGTTCGAGCCCATGTTCGAGCCCACGTTCGAAGCCATGTTCGAGCCGGCACCGAGAGCCGCGCGAGCGCGCCGGAAGCAGCCGATGATCCACGCCTACGACGGAAAAAGCCCGAAGATTCACGACACCGCCTGGGTGGCCTCGTCGGCCGACGTCATCGGAGACGTCGAACTTGGCGATGAGGCCTCGATTTTTTTTCAGTGTGTCGTGCGGGCGGACGTCCACCACGTTCGAATCGGGGCCCGCACGAACATCCAGGATCAGTGCACCATCCACGTCTCCAAGGGCACTCACCCGACGATCATCCACGAGGATGTGACGCTCGGGCACCGGGTCATCGTTCATGGGGCACAGGTCCACGCAGGCGCGCTCATCGGTATCGGATCGATCGTGCTCGATGGGGCCGTCATCGGGGAAGGCGCCTTGGTGGGAGCGAACTCGCTGGTCACTCCGGGGACGATCGTGCCGGCCGGGAAATTGGTGATGGGCTCCCCTGCCCGCGTCGTGCGGGACGTGACCGATGCCGATCGTCGGTGGATGAGCACGACAGTCGCCAACTACATGGGGCTGGCGCAGAACTACAAACGAAACGGTTCGTGATTCGAGCTGCGACCGGCCGCGCCTAGCGGCGATCGTGTGAATCTCGACGCCGAAAGCGAAGCCGAAGCGGCGCGCCGTCGAGCTTGATGGTTTCGCGCACGCAGCGCTCCATGAAGCGCGAGTAATCGGTCGGTACTTTCTCCCGGTTACAGAAGAACGTCAGCGTAGGCGGTCTCGTGGCCGTCTGTGTGACATAGAAGAATCGCAGGCGCGCGTTCGCGATGACCGGAGGCTGGCGTCGTTCGACGATCTCTTCTACGAGGCGGTTGAGGTCCGAAGTGCGAATCTGCTTGTTGAACGCTTCGTATGCTCGGTCGATGGCGGCGAACAATTGATCGATGCCCGTGCCTTCGAGTACCGACATGAACTCCACTTCGACGGGACCGAGTGTCGGGCAGCGCGTGTAGATCTCTTCGCGGATCTTCTCTCGTGCTTGGCCGTGTTGCAGCAGATCCACCTTGTTCACGACGATGACCATCGCGCGGCCTTCCTGCCAGGCGATGCGTGCGATTCGCGCGTCCTGGTCGGTGAGACTCTCCTCGGGCTCGAGCATGAGCACGACGACATCGGAGCGGCGCACCGCCTCCATGCTGCGTCGTACGCTCAGGCGCTCGACGCCCTCGTCCACTTTCGAAGGGCGGCGCATGCCGGCCGTGTCGAGCAGTAGGTACTCCTGCTCGTCACGCGTGACGAGCGTATCTACGACGTCGCGAGTCGTGCCGGGTTTGTCGTCGACGAGCGAGAGCTCCGACTCGGCAACTCGGTTGAGCAGCGAAGACTTGCCGACGTTCGGTCTGCCGACGAGAGCGACTCGGCAGCGCAGCGGGTGCCCCGGGTCGCGAGGGATCGAAACGACCCCATTCGTGGGTTCGTCGTCAGGGGCGTCAGGGACTTCAAGTGACGCTTCAGGTTCTAGCTCTGCCTCGTCCGGCCCCTGCGCCTGTGCTCGGGCCTCGGCCTGCCCTTCGAGGGTCTCTCGGATGACCTCACGCAGGTCACCGAGTCCGATATTGTGTTCGGCCGATACGCCGAGCGGCTCGTCTATCCCCAGCTCGCAGAAATTCACGAGCGTTGCATCCTGGGCGAGGCCGTCCGCCTTGTTCGCAACCCATATCGTGGGAACGCCGAGGCGCTGGATCAGCGCCACGGTTTCGCCATCCATCGGATTGAGCCCGCCGCGTGCATCGAAGATCACCACGATGAGATCCGCATCGCCGACGGCCCGAATCGTATGCTTGTGTACCTGATCGGCGAGAGCGATGTCGGACTCACCGCCCAGCCCGCCGGTATCGACGAGGTTCAGTGTCATGCCGTCCCAGTTCACCGTTTCGGAGATCGGGTCGCGAGTGATGCCGGGCGTATCGAGCGTGATCGCGCGTCGCTTGCGGATCAGCCGATTAAATAGCGTCGACTTGCCGACGTTCGGCCTTCCAACGATCGCAACCGTCGGAACACCCGTCGCGCGCACGGTCGGTGTGCGACGTATGCTCACAGTCCTAGTTCCTCGAGGAAGCCGGCGTCGTCCTGCCAGTTCTTCTTCACGCGTACCTCGAGTTTCAAGAAGACTTTGCCGTCGACGAGTTCCTCGGCGCGTTTGCGTGCAGAGGTTCCAATGGCCTTTATGTTCTTTCCTCCGGCACCGATGATGATCTTGCGCGCCGACTCGGCATCGACGTAGATCGATGCTTCGAAGTACTCGGTCTTCTTGCGACGCTCGTGCAGGTCCACCTTGACGGCAACGCGGTACGGTAGTTCTTGTTGTAGCCGATGAAAGAGCTGCTCGCGGACGTACTCTGCGACCATGAACTCGACCGGCCTGTCGGTCACTGCGTCTTCCGGAAACAGCAGGGGGCCTTCGGGGGCGAGTGTGATCAAGTGTTCGACCAGATCTTCGACCCCCTCGCCGCGCAGTGCGCTGGTGGTGAATACCTCGATGTTCGGCGCGAGTTCGCCCAGTTCCTTCATGAGCGGCAGCAGCGCCGGTTTCGCTGCGACGTCTACTTTGTTCAGTACGACGACGAGTTTCTGCCCATCGGGGTTTTCGTAGGCTTCGTAGTCCGACTTGTCCGACTCACCGTAGGCGTCGTCGTCGTCATTATCGTCGTCATCGTCGTGGTCGTCGTCGTGGAACAGCTCGGCGATCGCGTCGTCATGGGGATCCACTTGGGAGACGACCTCCGGTTCGACGTCGACGTCGGCGTCGGGATCGCGGTGGGCCTGCGGGCCGGCTGACTGCTCCCTTGCGGCCTGTGCCGCAAGTCGCGGCAATTCTTCGCGGTCGATGCGCCGGATTCCCTTGCTGGTATCGATTAGCCAGCAGACGATATCGGCGCCGCTGATACTTGCGCGCGCACGACCTACCATGAGTTCATGGATCGCGCCTCGAGGATTGTGGATGCCAGGGGTGTCGGTGAATACCAGCTGGGTTCGGCCACGCATCTCAATACCGAGGATACGTGTCTGCGTCGTCTGCGGTTTCGGAGTTGCAATGCTCAGGCGGCGCCCGAGGATTCGATTGAGAAGTGTCGATTTGCCGGCATTCGGTGCGCCGGCAAGCGCGATCATCGCCGCCGCCGTGGGGGCGCTCTCGGTTATGTTGTCTGGGGAGTCGTCCGACATCGTCGTTATGTCTTGTTGTCCTGTAGGAGAGCCAGCCCGATCTTGGCGGCCTCTTGTTCGGCGTGCTTACGGCTACGCCCGTTGCCTTCGGCAATCGGGTTGTCGCCCAGATGCAGGGCGACCTCGTAACGTCTGTCATGGTCGGGGCCGGTGATGTTGGTGACCTTGTAGGTCGGTGTGACCTTGTGCGTGCGCTGCGTGTATTCCTGCAGCGTCGTCTTGAAGTCCTCGCGTGCATTCGATGGCGTGCGGACGGACTCTTCGAAGTGCTGCGCGACCACTGCGCGTGTCGCTTCATAGCCGGCATCCAAGAAGATTGCACCGAGGATGGCTTCGTAGCCGGCCGCCAAGATGCTCTCTTTGTCGCGTCCGCCGCTCTGTTCTTCCCCCCGGCCAAGGCGCAGCCATTGTCCGAGATTCAGTTCTCGCGCGACGTCCGCCAAGTGCGACGCGTTCGCGAGCGCTGCGCGCAGCCGAGTAAGATCCCCTTCGTTGTATTCCGGGTGCTCGCGCATCATCAATTCGCTGAGCGCCAGATCGAGTACGGCGTCGCCCAGGAACTCGAACGTCTCGTTGTTCTTGGATGCGGACTCCGCGCCGAACGAGCTATGTCGCAGCGCTTGATCGAGCAGCTGTTTGTCGGTGAAGCGGTACCCGAGTGTCGCCTCGAGAACCTCGAGCGAGTCGCTCATCGCGACACCGTTGCCTGACCCACTCGGTTCTCAGTCGCGCGGTGGTCGATCGGCGTGGCAACCAGCCGTTTGCCGTGACGTCCGGTGAGAGAAACCGGTACAACGCGGTTCATGTGGGCGTCGGTCCCGTCCACGAGTACCGGTAGGTAATTGTTCGAGTATCCCTTGAGCATGCCGGTTTCGGGGTCGCGCGCCTGTTCCACCAGAACGTCGGCACGTTCGCCGACAAAGCGGTCTTCGAAGCGACGTCGCAGTTTCGTGTCCAGCTCTCGCAGCGTGCGAGCACGATCGTGAACCAGGTGGTCCGCGAGCGGCTGCCAGCGCTTTGCGGCCGATGTTGACGACCGCACCGAATACGGAAAGACGTGAAGGTACGACAGTCCGACGGCGTCGAGATAGGCGGCGGTCTCGGCAAATTCGTCAGGCGTCTCGCCGGGGAAGCCGGTAATCACGTCGGTGCCGATGGAGACGTCGGGCATGCGCGTGCGCAGTCGCTCGAGGGCTTCGCGTGCCTCGCCCGCCGTGTACTGCCGCTTCATGCGTTCGAGCACGGTGTCGCTCCCCGACTGCAGTGGAATGTGGAAGTGCCGACAGAATACGTCGCTCGACGCGACGATATCGACAAGGCGATCGGTGATCTCGGGCGGGTCTACCGAACTGATTCGGACTCTGAGGCTCGGACGTCTCTCGGCGATCGCTTCAAGAAGGAACGCGAGGTCACACGGCGTGTCGAGGTCGTCGCCGTAACCGCCGAGATGAACGCCCGTGAGCACGATCTCGCGATAGCCGGTCGCTTCGAGCCGATCGATCTCTTCAATGACTTTGCGCGGTGCGACGCTGCGGCTCTTGCCGCGTGCGACGGGAACGATGCAGTAGGTACAGAAGAGATCGCAGCCCTCTTGGACTTTGACGTATGCGCGCGTGCGCCCCGAGAACGATTTAATTCCGAGTGTTTCCACGGTATCGGCCTGGCGCAGGTCCGACACGGCAATGCGGTCCGACAGCTCTCCTGCGACAGCGCCGAGCAGGTCCGGCAGCCGGCCGAGTCCGATCACGTAGTCTACATAGTCGAGTTCGCTGATCTGCTGCGGGCTGGTCTGCGCGTAGCAGCCGGTCAGGATCACACGCGCGCTCGGATTCACGCGTCGTGCGCGCCGTGCGAAGCGCCGCGCGTCGGAGTCGGCGCGATCGGTGACCGTACAGGTGTTGACGACATACGCGTCGGCCTCGTCGGTGAACGGAACCTGTTGCCAGTGTTTCTCGGAGAACAGCCGCTGCATGACGGCGGTGTCGTATTGGTTTACCTTGCAACCGAGCGTAGTGATCGCGACCCGCATCAGTCTGTCTCGACCGCGGTCGGGCGGGCTGCGTCGCGCGGGGCGCGAGGCGTGCGCGGGGTGTGCGGGGTGTGCGGGATGCCGCGCTGAATCCAGGCGCCGCCGACGACTTCATCGTTGCGATAGAAGACCGTGGCCTGCCCGGGCGTGATCGCGTATTGCGGTTCGTCGAAGCGAAGCTCGACCGTGCCGTTACCCGTCTCGACGACCGACGCCGGTACTGCTTCGTGGCGGTAACGAATACGCGCTAACACACGATGATCGTCGCCGGGCGCGTCGTCAGCGACCCAAGTGACACCCGAAGCTACGAGACCGTCGGCCGCGAGCGCGCCGCGTTCGCTCACCGTCACGGTGGCGCTGTCTGCGTCAATGGCACTGACGTAGAGCGGGTTAGGTGCCGAGACACCGAGGCCGCGTCGTTGCCCCACCGTATAACCGTGGATGCCTTCGTGCGTGCCGAGTACGTCGCCCTTCTCGTTGCGAATCTCTCCGGATCGCACGCGGTCGGGAGCCGCGCGCGCGACGAACTGCGCATAGCGCCCGTCGGAGACGAAGCAGACTTCCTGGCTGTCGGGCTTGTCGGCGACGCCCAGTCCAAGACGGATCGCATGGCGACGCACTTCGTCCTTTTCCATGTGCCCGACCGGAAACAGCGTCGTCGCCAATTCCTTTTGCCCCATCTCGAATAGAAAATAGGACTGGTCCTTGTGGTGATCGCGCCCGCGTAGCAGATGGTAGCCGGTCTCGTCGTGCTCGATGCGTGCGTAGTGTCCCGTTGCCACGGCGTCGGCGCCCAACTCGAATGCTTTCTTGTGCAGCAGGCTGAATTTGATTTCTCGATTGCACAAAATGCATGGGCTCGGTGTGCGACCGGCGAGGTACTCCTCGACGAACGGTGAGATCACAGAGCGCTCGAACTCCTCGCGCATGTCGAAGACGTAATGCGGAATACCGAGTGCCGTCGCCACGCGTGCGGCGTCCTGGAAGTCTTCTACGCTGCAGCACCCGGAACTGCTTCGCGGTGTTCCGGCCGCAGGTTCGGGCGCGAGCCTCAGTGAGATGCCGATGACTTCGTGGCCTTGTTCTGCGAGCAGGCCGGCAGCGACGGAACTGTCCACCCCGCCGCTCATGGCGACGACGATGCGACGCCGATCTGTCGATTCGATCGAACTCATGCCGCTTTCCTCGCGCGTGCTACTACCTGCGTTAGTGCTTCCACCAAACGGTCCGTGTCGTCTTCGGTCGTGCCGCAGCCCGAACTGATCCGAATGACGTTTCGCAGATAGCGATCATCCACCCCGAGTCCGATGGCTACGTGCGACGGCTCCGGTGCTCCGGCCGCGCACGCCGAGCCGGCGGACACGGAAAAACCGACCAGGTCGAGTCCAGCAAGTATCACATCGGAGCCGACGTTCCCTACCGCGATCGTCAAGGTATTGGGAAGGCCGTTTTCCGGACTCAGGCGAATCACGTCGTTGAGCGCGCCGCTCAGTCGCTGCCAAGTGCGATCACGCAGGCGCACGAGCCTTTGCGCCTCGCCGTTCATCTCGCGCCGGCGCAGCTCGGCCGCGACTCCCATGCCGACGATTCCCGGCAGGTTCTCCGTGCCCGGGCGTAGGTTGCGCTCTTGAGGTCCACCGGTGCTCGTGCGCGCGATGACGTCATCGGCGAGTGCCAGTGCGCCGATCCCTCTCGGACCACCGAATTTGTGAGCGGACAGCGACATCATGTCGACGCGGTTGCCGAGGCGCGTCGGTATTCGGCCGACGGCTTGTGCAGCATCCATGAGCAGCATTGACGACTCGGCGACTGCTGCCGTCAGCGCGTCCATGTCGGCGATGTGGCCGGATTCGCCGTTGGCCCATGCCGTTACCACCAGGCACGGGCGCGCGTCGGTGGCGCGACGAATCGCTTCCATATCGGGAATGCCCCGGCCATCGACGTTCGCAACGATGTGCGGCGTTCCCTTTGTCGCTAAGTCTTTGGCCGTGGCCAGTACCGACACGTGTTCGATATTCGTGGTGACGATGGCTCGCTCGCCCGCTAGTGCTGCGAAGCCGCGCATCGCGATGTTGTTCGATTCGGTCGCTCCGGACGTGAACACGATCTGTCGCGGCTTGGCTCCCACCAGGTGTGCGAGGCGCTCGCGGGCCTGGTCGAGATAGTGCCGTGCACGTCGCCCGTGCGTGTGCATGCTGGAGGGGTTTCCAAGCGGCTCCGACATCGCCTCAGCCATGGCCTCGATGACCTCGGGGCGAGTCGGCGTCGTGGCGTTGTAATCGAAATAGCCTTGCATCGCGTCGGTTAGTCTACTTCGCGCGCGCTTTACGTGTGCGCGAGCGACCGTCCTTCAGGAGCTTGTAGGCCAAACTGTCCACGAGTGCCTGCCAGCTCGCTTCTACTACGTTGTGCGAGACGCCGACGGTTCCCCAGCGCTTCTCGGAATCTCCCGACTCGATCAGAACGCGAACGAGGCCGGCCGTACCTTCTTCTCCCGCCAAGACGCGTACCTTGTAGTCGTGCAGCGTGACGTCGGAGAGTGTCGGGTAAAAGCGTACCAGCGCCTTGCGCAGCGCGAGATCCAACGCGTGGACCGGGCCGTTTCCGGTGGCGGCGGTATGCTCGATATTCCCGTCGGGGTCTTCGATCATTACCGTGGCCTCGGTCTGCGCCGGTTCGTCTTCGTGTCGCTTCTCGTCGATGACGCGGAAGCCGATCAGCTTGAAGAAAGCTTCCTTCCCGTTAAGGTTTGCGCGTAGCAATAGCTCGAGCGATGCGTCGGCGCCTTCGAACTGGAACCCACTCTTCTCGAGCTTCTTCACTTCGGCGAGAAGGCCGCCGAGTTCGTCGGCGCGATTGTCGACGTCGAGGCCGAACTCCTTCGCCTTGTACTCGATGTTGCTCTTGCCCGATAGGTCCGACACCAGAACGCGCTGCGCGTTGCCGACTATTTCCGGATCGATGTGTTCGTAGCTGGCACGGTTGCGCTTGATCGCCGACACGTGCAGCCCGCCCTTGTGCGTGAATGCCGACATGCCGACGTACGGCGACTGGCGATCGGGAATCATGTTCGCTAACTCGTAGAGGTGCCGAGAAGTCTCGCCGAGCTTCCTGAGTTGGCGCGCGGTAACGCACTTGTAGCCGAGCTTTAGCTGTAGGTTCGGGAGCAGCGTGCACAGGTTGGCGTTGCCGCAACGTTCGCCGAATCCGTTCATCGTGCCCTGAACTTGGATTGCACCGGCTGCCACGGCAGCGAGTGAGTTGGCGATCGCAAGACCTGAGTCGTCGTGACAGTGAATGCCGACCGCCGCGCCGAGTTCGCGCACTTCTGTAACCGCCGCGGTGATTTGCTCGGGGAGCGAGCCGCCACGCGTGTCACATAGACAGATTACCTTGGCCCCGCCTTCGATTGCCGCCTGCAGGCATTGCATGGCGTAGTCGCGGTTCGTCGCGTAGCCGTCGAAGAAATGCTCTGCATCGAGAATGACTTCGTCGACGCGCTTGCTCAGGTACGCAATGGACTTCCCGATCAGATCGACATTCGCCGCCAGCGAGATGCGCAGCGAACTGCGCACCTCTTCGGCCCAGGTCTTGCCCACGATGGTCACCACCGATGTGTCGGCGGCGAGCAAGGCTTTGATGTTGTCGTCCTTCGCCGCCGTCTTGCCGGGGCGCGCGGTCGAGCCGAACGCCGTGACGCGTGCGTTCTTGAGTTTGAGCTTCTTCGCCGCCTCGAAGTACTCGGCATCGCGCGGATTGGAGCCCGGCCAGCCGCCTTCGACATAACGAATGCCGAGGTCGTCGAGTTTCTCCGTTACGACGAGCTTGTCCTGAACGGTAAAGCTCACGCCCTCGCCTTGCGAGCCGTCACGCAACGTCGTGTCGTACAGATCTATGTGTTTCGCAGGACTCATCGGTTGACTACGTGCTTACGCGTTGGTCCCACTGTCCGTGCCTTCACGGTCTGCAAAGAACTTCTTGTGAAGAACGTTCACTGCACGATCGACCTGGTCCAGTTCGACGATGACCGAGATCTTGATCTCCGAGGTCGAGATCATCTGGATATTGATTCCCTCGGCGGCGAGTACCTTGAACATGTCCGCTGCAACGCCTGCGTGACTACGCATTCCCAATCCGACGACCGATACCTTGCCGACCGAATCGCTGGCGACCACGTTGTTCGCGCCGATCTCCTCACGGATGTCCTCGACTATCTTCTTCGCTTTGTCGAGGTCGGTCTTGCCGACGGTGAACGTGAGGTCCGTGCGGTCGCCGTCCACGCTCACGTTCTGGACGATCATATCGACGACGACTCCGTCGTCGGCGAGAGACCCGAAGATGCGGCCGGCCAATCCCGGGATATCGGGAACGCCCTGCATCGTGATCTTCGCCTGATTCTTGTCGGCTGGGATTCCGGATACGAGGACTTCTTCCATGCTTGCCTCCTCGGGCACGACCCAGGTGCCGCTGAGTTCGCCTTTGTCATCGAAACTCGAGCGCACGTGGACGGGAACTGAAAATCTGAGAGCGCATTCAACCGAGCGCGTTTGCAGGACCTTTGCGCCCAGGCTGGCCATCTCGAGCATCTCTTCGTGGCTCACGCGCGCGAGTTTGCGTGCGTCGGAGCAGATGCGGGGATCGGTTGTATAGACCCCATCGACGTCGGTGTAGATCTCGCAGTCGGCACCGAGTGCTGCCGCAATCGCGACCGCAGTGGTGTCGGAGCCGCCGCGCCCTAAGGTCGTGATGTTCTGCTGATCGTCGATGCCCTGGAATCCGGCGATGACCACGACCTTGCCTGCGTCGAATGCTTCTTCGATCCGAGACTTGTCGATCGCGCGAATGCGCGCGCGCCCGTGCGCCGAGTCCGTGGCGATACGAACCTGATGTCCTTGCAGCGATAACGCGGGGACGCCGAGATCGTGCAAGGCCATACTGAGCAGCGCGGTGGTGACCTGCTCGCCGGTGGAGACGAGCACGTCCATTTCGCGTGTCAGCGGTGCGCTCGATACCTGCGAAGCGAGCTCGAACAGCCGGTTCGTCTCTCCCGACATTGCCGACACGACGACCGCGGTACTCGCTCCCTCGTCGTGGGTGCGCTTCACGCGCTCGGCGACCGCACGAATGCGCTCGGGCGTGCCCACGGAGGTACCTCCGTACTTCTGTACGATGCGACGCGACATAGTCTCGAGGATGCGCGATACGGCCTAGGAAACCGACAGCGAAATCGATCTATCGTCGACGTTTTCTATAGAAAATTCAACAACTACCAAGCGCTGGGGGGTGGGCCCACGGTAGTACTGCCACCACTCGACCGCCGTCACCCCATCCGAGTCCATGGCCTCTCGAAGCCCGATACTGTCCAGCGCGCGCTCGACATCGGCGGTGGTCGTCGCGCTGTCCGCGCTATCGGTATTGTCAGATTGCAGCGCCAGATCTTCGAAGCGGTACAGATCGGCGTGGTACAGCGTGGTGGGCCCCGTCGTGTATTCGACGAGATAGACGAAGGTGGGGCTCGCAATCTCGTCTCCGGCAATGCCCAGACCGCGCGCCAGTCCGCGCACGAAGCAGGTCTTGCCGGCACCGAGCGGTCCCACCAGCCCGACCGTAGTCCCCGGTGCGAGGACGGCGGCAAGCTCTTCTGCGATGCGCTCCGTGGCTTCCGGACCGCCGCTTCGATGCTTGGTGACGCTGCTCACGTGGTTCACGTGGTCCACTGCGAGAGCCAGTCGAAGACGCTCGGGAGTAGGTCCGCGACTTCCGACGCCAGGAAGCCGCTCGTTGCGATTCGCGTTGCGGCGAGATCGCCGGCCTTGCCGTGCACATAGGCGGCGACACACGCGGCGTCGTAGGAAGGCTCGATGCGGGCACTGAGCGCGGCGGTGACACCGGTCAGCACGTCGCCCATGCCTGCCGTAGCCATGCCCGGGTTTCCGGACGTGTTGAACGCGAGGGCGCCGTTTTGGCCGACCAACGTGCCTGCGCCCTTCAGTAGCAGCACGGCCTCGTGCGACTTCGTGAAGGCGTCGACGACGCCGATTCTATCGGCCTGTACGCTACCCGTATCCGTCGCAACGAGTCGCGCCATTTCGCCGGGATGCGGGGTGAGGATGACGCGGCGATGATCGCGTGCGCGGCGGCGTGCCAGCCGTGTTCGAAGATCGGGGCTGCCGTGTGCGAGAACGTTGAGGGCATCGGCGTCGAGAACCAGAGCGCCGGCAAAGTGCTGGATCGCTTCGCCGACGAACAGCTCCGTGCCTTCACCGGTGCCGAGACCGGGACCGATAGCGAGGGCGTCGTAGATCGTGTCGAGCGTCGTGATCGCCTGCCAGGCGCCCTCTGCGAGATTTCCGTCGCCGTCGTCGGCCAGCGCCAACGTCATCGCTTCCGGCAGCATCGCGTCGACCGCGCCTGCGATGCCCGAGGGGACGGCGAGCGTGACGAGCCCGGCTCCGCTGCGCAGCGCCGCGCGGCCCGCAAGTACGACGGCTCCGGATTTGCCGGCCGATCCGCCGACGATCAGGACGTGGCCGCGGGTGCCCTTGTGCGCGGTTCGATCCAAGCCGGGGATTAGCGGGTAGATCGCTGTCGCGTCCAGTACGGTGCCGATCGACTCGACGGCGGCGCTTGCCGGCGTCGCCAGTCCGATGTCGAGAACCTCTACGCGGCCGCACCAATCGGGGCCGGCGGCCACGAAGAGACCCGGCTTCGCTGCACCGATGGTGGCTGTGATGTCGGCGCGGACACAGGGACCGAGCGGCACACCGGTGTCGGCATCCAGTCCGGAAGGTATGTCCACTGAGAATACGGCGATGGCCGTCTCGTTGAGTGCTTCGATGACCTCGGCGGCTTCATCGCCGATCGCTCGGTCGAGCCCCGTACCGAACAGCGCATCCACGACGAGATCGAATCCGTCTGGGTCGCTGACCATGCTGACGCCGTGTTGGGCATCGACAATGGTTCCGCCCGTGTTGAGCCAGCGCTGCCGGTTGATCGCGCACTCTCCTCCTTCTCGCGGTTCTCGGCCGAGATGCAGCACGGTTACATCCCACTTCTCTTCGAGAAGCAGTCGAGCGATGACGTAACCGTCGCCGCCATTGTTGCCGCTGCCTGCAAGCACGAGTACGCGGGCAGGATCGGGGGCTATTCGAACAATTGATGCCGTCAGTTCGATACCGGCGTGCTCCATCAATTCGATAGACTCGACGCCGTGATCGATGGTGAAACGGTCGAGCGTGCGCACGGCGGCGCGGCCGAGAACGCAGGCAGAAGCGCGATCCGTGCCGGTGGGAAGTCTCGAGTCAGACATCCGCGCGTCCGTGCCTGCAGGCCGCGAGCATTTCGCGCGCTGCTTCTTCCATGCCGACGAACAGAGCCCGCGCGACAATGCTGTGACCGATGTTCAGCTCGACGATCTCGGGGAGTCGTGCGATCGAGCCGACGTTTTCCAAAGTAAGCCCGTGGCCTGCGTTGACGATGAGCCCTCGTTGATGCGCATAGCTCGCTGCGTCGGCGATGCGCTCGAGTTCGCGGTTCGCCGCCGTCACGTCGCACGCGTCGGCATATGCGCCGGTATGCAGTTCGATGACCGGCGCACCGGCATTGATGGAGGCGTCGATCTCGGCGCGATCGGGATCGATGAACAGGCTGACGCGGGTGCCTACCGCGCCGAGGCGACGCGTCACCTCGGCGACGCGATCGAAGCCCTGCGTTACGGAGAGTCCGCCTTCGGTCGTGAGTTCCTCTCGTCGCTCGGGGACGAGACAGGCGTCGGCCGGCGCGACCGTGCACGCCAGCGACACGACGTCTTCGGAAACGGCCATCTCCAGATTCAGCTTTGTGGTGATTGAGCCGGACAGCGCGTGAACGTCGGCGTCTTGGATGTGGCGACGGTCCTCGCGCAGATGAACGGTAATGCCGGTCGCCCCACCCCGCTCTGCGGCCAACGCAGCGTCGAGTACGCTCGGGTAGGCGGTGCCTCGAGCTTGGCGAATGGTGGCGACGTGGTCGACGTTCACGCCCAGGTAGATCTCGTTCACGGGTTGCTCACGGGCGCCGGCTCCGGCGCGCACGGGGCATAATCTCACCGACACACGCGCTGTGCCAGCGAGCGTGCCTATACGAGTGGAACGGCGCTCGCGCGCCTATGGAGAACGGCGCTTACGCGCCTATGGAGAACGGCGCTTACGCGCCTAGGGTCGCCTGGACGGCGGCGGCGATGGCGCGGGCGTGGGACTCGACGGCGTTGTTGTCTTCGCCTTCTACCATGACGCGGGCGAGGGCTTCCGTACCCGAATAGCGCACCAGGACGCGGCCTTTCTCACCGAGTTGTTCTTCGGCCAGTGAGATCGCGGTCGCGATCGGCTCGACGGTGCGGAATTCTTTCTTCTCGCGTACGCGAAGATTGATGAGCGTCTGTGGGTAGGTGTCGTAGATCTTCGCCAGTTCGGAAAGCGGCTCGCCGGCAAGGCCCATGGCCGTAAGCACCATGAGTGCGGTGATCATGCCGTCGCCGGTCGTGGTGTGGTCGAGACATACGATGTGGCCCGACTGCTCTCCGCCGAGGTTGTAGCCTTCCTCGCGCATCCGTTCGACGACGTATCGGTCGCCGACGGCGGTGCGAACCATCGAGATGCCTTTGTTCTTCATCGCAACCTCGAGGCCGAGGTTCGACATCACGGTGGTCACGAGCGTGTCTTCTTGCAGTCGGCCGTCGCGTTTCATCGCCAACGCGAGAATGGCCATGATGTGATCGCCGTCGACTTCGTTGCCCAGGTCGTCGACGAGCATGCAGCGGTCTGCGTCGCCGTCGAGAGCGATGCCGACGTCTGCACCCTCGCGACGTACTCGCTCGGCCAACACGTCGGTGTGCATCGCGCCGCATCCCTCGTTGATGTTGATGCCGTTCGGCGTATCGCCGATCGCGACGACTTCAGCGCCGAGTTCGTGCAGGACCGCCGGTGCGATTCGGTACGCAGCACCGTTTGCCGTATCGACGACGACACGGAGTCCGTCGAAGACGAGGTCTTTTGGGACGGCCTGCTTGAGGAAGACGTTGTAGCGGCCACCGGCATCGTCGATGCGGTAGGCCTTGCCGATGCCTCCGGCCGTCGGACGCATGCGGTCGATCTCGTCGCCGAAGACCAGTTCCTCGATCTCGGCCTCGGCCTCGTCGGGGAGCTTGAAGCCGTCTGGACCGAAGAATTTGATGCCGTTGTCTTCGAAAGGATTGTGCGACGCAGTGATGGCAACGCCGGCGTCGGCGCGCAGATCTCGTGTGAGGAAGGCGATGCCGGGTGTCGGCATCGGGCCGACCAAGACCGGATCGACTCCCATCGAGCATAAGCCCGAAGCGAGCGCCGTTTCGATCATGTAGCCGGACACGCGTGTGTCTTTGCCGATGACGATTCGGTGCCGATGTTCGCCGGAGGTTTGGAAGTATCGTCCAACGGCCCTACCGAGCCGCAGGATGGCTTCCGGCGTCATCGGGTCCATGTTGGCGACACCGCGGATCCCGTCGGTTCCGAAGAGTTTCCGTTGGTTGGGGGCGGGGGTGGTCTTGGCTGCTTCCTGGGCCATCGGCGGCTTTACGTCCTCGGTGTGGCGCTCAGTCACGTCGACACAGGGGCCGCGCGACCGACCAAACAAGTATCACACCTCGCCAAGCAGACGAACTGGATTACGCCAGGATGTAGAAGGCTTCCCTTATGGGCTTCTCAGGCGCCCGCGACGGTGGGAATGCTCCCGCCGTTGGCCGAGATGATTTCGTCGATGTCCTTGCCGTCGAGTACTTCGTTCTCGAGCAGGGCCTCGGCCATCGAATGCAGGGTCGATAGGTTGTCCTTGAGGATCTGCATCGCACAGGCATATGCGTCGCCGAGAATCCCTCGGATTTCCGTGTCGATCGATTGCGCGGTGGCTTCCGAGTACTCGGTGCGCTGGGCGATATCCATACCGAGGAATACTTCCTCGTTAGGCTTGCCGAATAGCACCGGACCGAGCGAGTCGCTCATTCCCCACTCGCAGACCATCTTACGTGCGAGATCCGTCGCTTTCTCGATGTCGTTGCTGGCGCCGGTGGTGACGTCCTTCAACACGAGTTCCTCGGCGACACGTCCCCCGTAGAGGATCGCGAGATTATGGAGGATGTACTGCTTGTTGTACGCGTGTCGATCTTCTTCCGGCAGCTGCTGTGTGAGCCCCAGCGCCATGCCTCGGGGAATGATCGTGACCTTATGGACAGGGTCGGTGCCCGGGAGCATGCGTGCGACCAATGCGTGTCCCGACTCGTGATAGGCGGTATTGCGTCGTTCGGCGTCCGACAGCACCATGCTGCGCCGCTCGCTGCCCATGAGGACCTTGTCTTTGGCCATGTCGAAGGCGTTTTGCGACACGCGATCTTCGCCGTCACGCGCTGCCTGCAATGCAGCCTCGTTCACGAGGTTTTCCAGATCGGCGCCCGAGAATCCGGGTGTTGCTTTCGCCAGCACGTCCAGGCGGACGTCGTCGGCCAGCGGCACCTTGCGCGTGTGTACGCGCAGGATTCCCTCGCGTCCGCGAATGTCGGGGCGCGGTACGACAATGCGTCGATCGAACCTGCCCGGGCGAAGCAGCGCCGGGTCCAGTACGTCGGGGCGGTTGGTGGCGGCGACCATGATCACGCCGTCGTTCGACTCAAAGCCGTCCATCTCGACGAGCAATTGGTTGAGCGTCTGTTCACGCTCGTCGTGACCGCCGCCGAGTCCGGCACCGCGGTGGCGTCCGACTGCGTCGATTTCGTCGATAAAAATGATGCATGGGGCGTTCTTTTTGCCCTGCACGAACAGGTCTCGTACGCGCGAGGCACCGACGCCGACGAACATCTCGACGAAGTCGGAGCCGGAGATCGAGAAGAACGGCACTCCGGCCTCGCCGGCTACGGCGCGCGCGAGAAGTGTCTTACCGGTACCCGGTGCGCCTACGAGAAGGACGCCTTTGGGAATACGGCCGCCGAGTCGCGTGAACTTTTTCGGGTCGCGCAGGAACGCGATGATCTCTTCGAGTTCTTCTTTAGGTTCGTCGATCCCCGCGACATCGGCGAACGTAACTTTGTTCTGGTTCTCGTTGAGCAGCTTCGCGCGGCTCTTGCCGAAGGACATGGCCTTTCCGCCACCCATCTGCATCTGGCGCATGAAGAAGATCCACACACCGACCAGCAGCAGCATCGGGAACCACTGCACGAGCAGGACGACGTACCAAGGATCGTCGGCCTCGGGCTTTACCTTGAAGGGGATCCCTTTCTCGAGAAGTCGCTCGATGGTGACAGGGCTCTCCGGCGGCGCGTAGGTGCGGAAGTTGCGCGCACCATCGATCGTGCCGCGAATGATGCCGCCCTGCACGATCACTTCATCGACGGAGCCGGCGGCCAATTGGCTCAAGAACTCGCTGTAGCCGATCTCTTCGTCGCGAACCTGCTGGCTCTGGAACATGTTGACGACCAGAAGGACCATCAGGGCCAACACCAGCCACAAAGCAACGTTGCGGGAGAACTGATTCATCGGGGACTTATTCGTAGTCGGTTCAGACAACTGATCGTTTCCTAAGGGAGATCCCTGCTAACACCAATGTGCGCTCCTTTCCAATCCAAGCGCACACGGGCTTGTTCATTCTCGCCTGCTTCCAGACCCTCGGCGACGGCAAAGCCGGGCACCCAAAGAACTCGGCTCTCGCACGCGAGCACGGGCCAAACCTCACGCAGGCTTCTGGGAAGTCTACGATCAGCCATAATATCACGAACTTTGCGTAGCCCGTGTCTCGCTAAATCAATGCGGTCCCCGTTCGCCGCCGGCCGTAACACCGCGGGATTCATGAGGGTTTCGCTCTTCACGTCGATACATTCACGGCGCGTCCCGCAGGCGCGACTCGGGCGGCCGTCCGGGGTCGGGTCGATGAGGATTTCCCAGTCGTATTGCGGACCGACAAAGCGTCTGCGCACTCGTGCATCTATCTTATACAGGAACGATTGCGGGGGACACTCCCTTTCGCCCGTTGGGCGGGCAAGCAACCGGTCGTAGGTTCGCTCGATGCGAAGGCCTGCCAGATCGATCGCGACCGAGCCATCCAGCGATTCGATCAGTTTTTCGAGTGCGGCCAGCTGACTCATGCTGATCATGGCGGGCGCGGGACCCCCCGCACAATCCATTTTGGTCGTCATTTGAGCAAGCCAGGCCCGCAACAGTCGTGGACGCAGCGCCGCCGGAACGTCGCCCAATACCGTGAGATCGACGGCGCGTCCCTCATCGACGAGCACGAGACTGCGATAGCGCGCTGCTTCGGCCTCCAGAAAGTCGTCTTCCACGCCCAGCCGTCGGGCGAGATCAGGCAGGTGCTCGAGCGCGTGGTCACCGAACGCGCGGTGGACGGCCGGGACGACCTCGTTGCGTAGACGGTTGCGCGTGTATTGATCGGTCGCGTTGCTGGGATCGTCAAGCCAGCAAGCGCCACGGCGTTGCAGATAGCCACGCAACTCCTCGCGCTTCATGCCCAGTAGAGGGCGTACGATGTTGCCGCGTCGCGCGGGAATCCCGGTCAATCCATGGCGGCCGGCACCGCGGATCAATCGCAACAAGAACGTTTCAATTTGATCGTCGAGAGTATGGCCGGTCGCAATGTATCGGGCGCCTACCCGGCTCGCGACGGCTTCGAAGGCGGCGTAGCGCTGTGATCGTAGCTGCGCCTCGCTCTTTTGGCTTGCGTCGACGATGCCGGCGACGACGAACTCGGCTCCACATCGATCGGCGGTTTCCTCGACGAAGGCAGCCTCGCGGTTCGTTCCGGGGTGTTGAGCGTGGTCGACGTACACTGCCGTGTGTCGTCCTGTGGCCCCGACAAACGATCGCGCCTGGATGAGCAACTCGAGCAGCGCGACAGAATCCGAGCCGCCGGAGACCCCCACCAACACGGGTGCATTTGCGCGGATCTCGGGAAAGGCCGAGAGCAATCGGCCGACTAAGACATAGTCGATGCGTTCTAGGTGAGTCATGGCTGGAGAACCGTATAGCCGTATAACCGTTATAAGGCGGCCACCAATCATGGTCGCGCAAGCGCTTCGCTGCAAAGCGACGCGGGCCGGCCCCATTTTCCCTTGACTCTCGGTCTGCTCGGCGTCTACCGTCAATGCGCACGCTTTCTTGCCGGGCGCCTGCTGGGGGCCGCCGCGAGATCGCCGAGGAGTGTTCATGCGATTTCTGAAATCCGCGCCGATCGCGCTTACCGCCCTACTTTTGCTCACCACGTCCGCGCCGGCGCAGCCCTCATTCGTCAATTTCGAGTCCGGCCATGTGCGGCCGCTTGCGCTCAGTCCCGACGGCACCCGGCTGTTCGCGGTCAATACGCCGGACAACCGGCTCGAGATTTTCGACGTCGATGCGGCCGGCATTTCGCACGTCGGGTCGGTACCGGTGGGAATGGAACCGGTGGCCGTTGCCGCTCGAAACGACAACGAGGTCTGGGTGGTCAACCACTTGTCCGACTCCGTCTCGATCGTCGATGTCAGCACGGATCCCGGTCGAGTCGTGCGCACGTTGGTTGTGGGTGATGAACCGCGCGACATCGTCTTTGCCGGAACGGTTACTACGCGGGCGTTCATTACTACCGCGCGCCGCGGCCAGCAGAGAACCGACGCCAGTATCGCTGCCGCCACCGGCGCGGGTGACCCCGACTTCCTCACGGACGGGATCGGCCGCGCGGATGTCTGGGTTTTCGATACCGCGTCGTTGGGCGCGGCCTTCGGCGGAGTACCGGATGAAATCCTCACCGTGTTTACGGATACGCCGCGAGGCTTGGCCGTCAGTAGCGACGATTCCAAGGTCTACGTTGCCGGCTTCCATACAGGCAACCGCACCTCGGTCGTCAACGAGGGCTTCGTCTGCGACGGATTCTCGGGTGCATCGAGTTGCGCGGGCGATGGCATCACGTCGCCGGGCGGTATTGCAGGCGGTGCGGTTCCAGGCGGCAATCCCGGCCCCGGCGTCAACGTGGAGACGGTCGTTGCCCCCGAAGTCGGCTTGATCGTCCGTTACAACGAAAGCACCTCGACCTGGGAAGACGAACTCGGCCGCAACTGGAACAACGCCGTTCGCTTCAACCTGCCCGACGAAGACGTGTTTACCATCGATGCCGATACGCTCACGCAGACGGCGCTTCACGCCCACGTCGGAACCACCCTGTTCAACCTGGCCGTCAATCCCGCGAACGGCGATCTTTTTGTGACCAATACCGAATCGATCAACGAGGTGCGCTTCGAGGGCCCCGGCGTCTTCGGATCGTCAACCGTACAGGGGCGTCTCGCCGAGGCGCGCATCACGATCATCGACAATCCGAATACGACCGATGTGACCGGTGCGAGTGTGAAGCCACGACATCTCAATAGCCACATCGACTACAACACGTTGGCCGGTGACATCGGCTTCGACGCGACCGCGAAGAATCACAGCCTGGCCACGCCACTGCAGGCCGTCTTCAACAGTGTCGGAGACACCGTGTACGTAGCGGCATTCGGCTCAGGCAAGATCGGCGTCATCGATACGGCCGCGCTCGAGGCCGGTACCTTCGATCCTACCGTCGAAAGCAGCGGCTATCTGACCGTGAGCGGCGGAGGCCCCAGCGGTCTGGTTCTCGACGAAACCAACAACCGCCTCTATGTAATCACGCGTTTCGATAACTCGGTCGCTTCGATCGATCTCGGGACGAGTCTCGAAGACGCGCACATCAGTCTTCATAACCCCGAGCCTGCCGATGTCGTCACGGGACGTCCGTTCCTCTACGACGCACTCAATACATCCGGCAACGGCGAGGCCTCGTGTGCGAGCTGCCACACCTTCGGCGATATGGACCAACTCGCTTGGGATCTGGGCAATCCGGACGACGTCGTGACCGACAATCCGGCGCCGATCAAACTGGCGCTGGGCGCCGGCCCGGACGTGAACGGCGGCGCTGCGGTCGACGAGTTCCATCCGATGAAAGGCCCGATGACGACGCAGACGCTGCGCGGCCTTTCCAATAGTGGGCCGATGCACTGGCGCGGCGACCGCGCCGACGGCTTCTTCGGTCAGGGCCTCGATGAGGCGCTGTCGTTCAACAATTTCATCGTTGCGTTCGAAGGCCTGGTCGGTCGTGAAACGCCGATGACGACGCCCGACATGCAGGCGTTCACCGACTTCGCGCTGACGTTGACGCTGCCGCCGAACCCCGTCCGCGCGCTCGACAACATGCTGACGTTAGATGAACAGGCGGGGCGCGACTTCTATCTCGGAACGCGTAAGTCCGACGGTCTCGATCTTCCGAACCTGGGCTTTACCTGCAACGGCTGTCACACCCTCAATGCCTCGCAAGGGTTCTTCGGTGCCGACGGCGGTGCCAGCTTCGAGTTGGAAACCCAGATCTTGAAGGTCGCCCATCTGCGAAACCTCTATCAGAAGGTCGGCATGTTCGGCTTGCCGGCCATACCGTTCGTCAATGCGGGCGACAACGCGCACAAGGGCGATCAGGTTCGAGGCTTCGGTTTCCTACACGACGGAAGCATCGACACGATCTTCCGCTTCTTCACCGCGAACGTCTTCGATAATACCGGTGCCGTTGGCTTTGACGGCCCCGCCGGCGGCGACGTCAAGCGCCGCCAAATGGAACGGTTCATGCTCGCGTTTGATACCGACCTCGCTCCGATCGTAGGCCAGCAGGTCACCTTGGATTCAACCAATTCGGTCGCCGTCGATGCGCGTATCAATCTATTGATCGCGCGTGCGCAGTCGGTATTTGTTTCCAAGGTTCTCGGCGGCGTTGCGCGAGAATGCGATCTCGTTGCCAAGGCGAACATCGCGGGCGAAGCGCGTGGCTGGGTGATGAACCTAATCGGTAACTTCGTGAGCGATATGGCCTCCGAGGCTCCGATCACCGACGGCGCATTGCGAGCCCTGGCCGCAACGGCCGGACAAGAAATCACCTACACCTGTGTCCCTCCCGGCTCGGGCACGCGGGTAGGTATTGATCGCGATGAAGACGGCGTGCTCGATGCCGACGACAACTGCCCCGCCGTTGCGAATCCAGGGCAAGCCGATAGCGACTCCGATGGCATCGGCAACGTTTGTGACCCCGATACGGTGACGTTGTGCGGCCCGGCGCCGGAAGCAGACGGTGTATGCCATCTCGCGGGTAGCGGCGGCGCCGGCAAGCAGCAGGTCCAGCTGAAAGACAAGACGCCCGACAGCAAGGATCAGTTCAAATGGAAGTGGAAGAAGGGAGACGCGGTGGGCACCGCCGACTTCCGTGACCCGCTGGCGAGCACCAACACGATGCGCGTCTGCATTTACAGCGGCGCAGCGCTCGTTCGCGAGATGGACCTGCCGGCCGGCGGTGTCGTTCCCACGTGCGACGGCAAGGCCTGCTGGAAGGCCACCGGCACCAAGGGCTTCAAGTACAAGAACAGATCGGGAACTCCCGATGGAAGCATCACGAGCGTGAAGATGAAGGAAGGCGTCGATGGCAAGTCGTCGGTTCAGGTCCAGTCAAAAGGCGCGGCGCTGCTGCCGCCGCCTACCGCTGGTCTGACCGATGTCGTCGTTCAGCTGCTCATCAACGATGGCATTGACAACGAGTGCTTCAAGACGACGTTCCCGAACGGCGGTATCAAGAAACAAGATGGTGAGAACTTCAAGGCCACCGGGCCTTAGGCGGCGGGTTTGGTCCTAGACGAGATCTTGGGCACTATTCCCCGTCGTGCAAGCATCATTAGGTAGTCGTCGTAGACGTGTTCTTCTCGGTTCGGTTCTGGCTGCGGCGCTTATTGCCGTCGTTGCGGCGTCGGCGTGGGCGTCTGATCCGGCCGCAGCCGGCAGCGCCGCGGAGCACACGCGCGAGCAAGCACAGTCGCTGGCTCTACAGCTGCAGGAAACCGCCGAGAAGTACGGCCCCGATTCCGTAGCGCTGCAAGCGAGTTTCTTGGTCGAGACGATGCGGGCGGGTGCTTCGACGGCATCGGAAGTCGGCGTCGACGGGATCGCCGCCCCGCCCCACCAAGAGCTCTTGCGGATTCGCGTCCTCACCGGCTTGCTCTTCGACCCGACTACATCGACGCCGGCGTCGCGATTGGCCGAGGTCTGGGGATCCGTGGTCGCACCTGCCATCGGCAAGATGGAAGGGTTCGACATTCGCCCCGCCGGCCTCGAACTCGTGCTCGGATACGGACTTCAAGTCTTTGACGAGAATGCCAACGGACGGCCCGACCCGGCCGGCGACGTCGAGCTTCGTAGCCGTGTCGTGAGGATCCCAGTGGCGTTGCTCACGCGGCTCGCGACCGACGAAATCGATCCGTCCCAGATTCTTGCGCGAGCGCCGATTGTTGATGAAGGGGCTTGGCCTTCGCAGTGAAGACGGCGTGCTCGTACGCTGGTTCGTATTGACTCACCCCCGAACGCTACATCGATCTCCGTTCTTACTTCGGGCTCACGCGGGATAGGCCGTCTTCGGCGCTTTTGATCTATGCGGTCTGACCTGGCGCGGTGCTTCTTGCCGTACTCTCAGCTTCAGGTCGCGAGCAGAGGTCTCCTCGGCTCGGGTTTTGAACATTGGACGGCGGGTTGCGAGCGTGCGTTGGCTTCGGCGGACGAGCTCGTCGCTGGACGACCGATCGACCGGAATCGCCCCCCCACCCTTTCGGGTGTGCCCCGAGTGCGGCTTTCGAGGGTTTGTCCATTGACACGGTCGCCCGGGCCGTGTGAATTTGATGCTACGTATAGCCGCGCTATCGAGCGATGTTGCGGTGTTGGAGGTGACTGCGGGCGAAGTCGGATTCCGGCGAGATGCTCGTGTGACCTGCCTCACGCCGTTCCCTTCGGTAGTCGTCTATACAAAGGGAGCTATCGCCTTCGGGCGGTCTATTAATGTCCATTAGTATGGGCGCGCACGTCGCGCCTCGGATAACCGGAACTCTCGAGCAATAAGCCAAGGGGGCTTTGCCTTAACTATGAGAAAACTAATCGCTTCATTCATCGCAGTCTGCGTGTTCGTGCCCGCCGCTGCTCAGGCCCAACCCACACAGGTTTGCGGAGACTCCGCGCCTCCGACCATCAACGTGCCCGATGGCACCGTCGACAAGGCTGCGGCCAAGTGCTCGGCGGCGATGGCCAAATCGTCGACGAAGTTCATCGCGACCAAGTTGAAGGTCGTCGGCAAGTGCATGGCGGATCGCGCTCTGGAGACGGTCACGTATCCCGCCAAGCTTTATGATGATGTCTCATTCCCCGGCACGGAGCCGGCCGACGGTCTCAACCTGACAGCCTGCCCGGACGCGAAGGGGCAGGGAAAGATCGACAAGGCTGCCATCAAGGGCGCTGAGAAGATCGCCAAGTCGTGTGGTGCGTCGGTGCTCGCCGGCCTGCCCGGCACGTCGTATAGCTCGGGCTTTGCCCCGGCCGACGTCGGCAGCTGCATGCTTTCGCAGGACAACGTCGCCGCGGGCCTCGTCGCTGCGAAGATGAACGGAATCACCGATCGTTTCTCGCCTGCGGGCGGTGGGAACGTGAATCTCGAGGGGTGCGCCGACGCGCTCAGCAAAGAGACCGGCAAGTTCTTCCCGAAGATCCTGAAGACGATCAACAAGTGCATCGCCAAGGAAGCCAAGGCCGGTACCGCAGGTGACGTGGGCGCGGTGTGTGCGCCATCGTACGCGGCCGGTGTCTACGTTGCACCGACGGAACCGAAGACCGCCGGCAAGATCGCCAAGACCATCGACAAGATTCTCGGCGCGATCGACAAGAGCTGCACCGTTGGCGCAGGGCCACCGAATGGCTACCTGCCGCGCCTGCACGCTTGCCCCTACGCGGCGACCGTCGAAGACCTGAAAGAGTGCATGGTCTGTGGCGACTCGAATTCTGTCTGGGCGCAGGTCAACGAGGTCCTCGCGAATCAGTATGCCGAGACCGGCACGCTGGTCAGCCCCGGTGCAGATGCGATCCAGAACGCGCACGATGCGGCGTCGATCGGCGACAAGCTTCTGATCGCGAGCGGCACGTACAACGAAGACGTTGAAGTCACCACGGCCGGCATTCAGTTCGTCGGTTGCGGCGGCGCGGCCAACGATCGTCCCGTCATCGAGCCGGGCGGCGGTTCGGGCACCAACCGAGGCTTCAATGCCTTGGGTGTGGACGACCTGGTCTTCCAGAGCCTGACGCCGAACAACTGGGACGGCGACGGAATCTTCGTGACCGGTGTGGATCCCTTCACGCCGTCGAACAACGTGACGTTCCGCGACATCGTGGCCGATGGACAGATCAATTCGCGTTACATCATCTTCCCGGCCTTCATGGACGGTGTGGTCGTCGAGTTGAACAACGTCTTTAACTGCGACGATGCTGCTTTGTACGTCGGCAAGTCGGCGAACATTGTGACGCGTTGGAACACGTCGCGTTACAACGTTGCAGGTATCGAGATCGAGAACTGCGACAACGCGGAGACCTACAACAATCACTCGCTCTTCAACGCGGCTGGAATGCTCGTGTTCTTGGATTCGACGCTGCTGCCGCGTTCGAACGACAACAACCACACGTTCCACAACCTCGTAAACAGCAACAACACGGTCAACTTCGCTCCGAGCGGATTCGTCGCGAATCTCTCGCAGGGGACGGGCGTGTTGTTGATCTCGCCGTCGAACAACACGTTTGGCTATAACGACGTGCGCGACAACCAGGCCATCGGCGTCACGCTGATCGATCAGGCCGGCGTGAACGTTTTCGCCGGCGATCCGTGGCCCGAGGCGGACGGTGTCCCCGGTGACGTGTGCACCGACAACACGCTCGATCACAACACGTCGCTGGGAACCAACGGTTCGGTGCCGGATCCGGGCATCGGCTTCGGTATCACGCTGGCTGCGGTTTACAATGAAGAGAACCGCGTGCCGGCAACGGGCGCTTCGAACACAGGCAACTGCTTCGATAGTACGAACGAGCCCAGCGGGGTCGCGTTCATCCTCGGTGGAGCGAACGACTGCCCGTAGGTCGTCTTCGGAGTACGCGCAGAGATGTACTGCTTACATTGCGGTGGCGAACACTGTGGAGGATTGAGGAAAGTAGATGCGATCTCTGCGTAAGAGACTGCGGTCGCCGAGAGTGCTCAGTGCACTCTCGGCGGCCGTCTTATTGCTATCGGGCGTCACCGCTGACGCCCAATTGATGACCACGCGAGAGGACTTCAACGCCCCCGGCACCCAGCCGTTGTCGTTGACCGATCTCATCGCAACACCGGACACCTGCGCACCGTGCCACTCGGGCTACGGTTCTGCGGAAGTCGAGCCGTTCCGCAACTGGGCCGGTTCGATGATGGCGCAATCCGGTCGCGACCCGCTCATGTGGGCCGCGCAAGCCATCGCGCAGCAAGACGCGCTTTTTTCGGGTGAAACCTGCCTGCGATGCCATTTGCCGAAAGGCTGGCTAGAAGGACGTAGCGTGCCTGAGGACGGCACCGGCATGACCGCGGACGACCGGCATGGTGTTCAATGCGGCGTCTGTCACCGCCTTGTTGATCCAGTCGCGAACCCAGGCAATCCGCCTGAAGATGCGGCGATCTTGGCCGCTTTGACCGCTCCCGTACCGGCGCCCGGGAACGCGATGATGGTGATCGATCCGATCGATCGTCGCCGCGGTCCTTTCGATATTATTGCCGACATCGGCTCCGATCCGCACATACCGACGGCAACCACGTTGCAGTCGCCGTATCACGAGACCTCCGAGCTGTGCGGCACATGTCACGATGTCTTCAATCCGGCGTTCACCTACGACAGCGGGTCCGACACGTATTTCGTCAATGCGCTCGACACGCCGAGCCCTGACGTGACGACCGGCTTCCCGGAACAGACTACCTACTCTGAGTGGGCCAACAGCGAATACGCGACCACCGGAGTTTTCGCACCGCAGTTCGGTCTCAACAAAGACACGGTGTCGTCTTGCCAGGACTGCCACATGCCCGACGTTACCGGCAGAGATGCGGAGTTCGGCGCCGATCGCACCAATCTTCCGCTGCATCAGTTCTTGGGAGCGAATACTTTCATTCCGCAGGTGATTCCGCTGCACCCGGTCTTCGGTGCCGAGGTGGATGCGGCCCTTCTGCTGGAAACCGTCGACATCGCGACCGAGTTCCTACGCAAATCCGCGACCGTGTCGCTCGACATCAGCGCTGGCAATTTGACGGTCACCGTTACCAACGAGACCGGTCACAAATTGCCTACCGGCTATCCGGAAGGACGCAGGATGTGGTTGCACGTGCGTGCCTTCGACGCGGATCGCACCGTCGTGTTCGAGTCGGGCCGCTACGTCTTTGCCGAAGCGATCGTCGAGGGCTACGACGCCGCGCCGCTCGATCCCGACTACGACCCGTATCTGCACGTGTGGGAGGCCAACCACAGCATCAGCCCGGGTCTGGCTACCACGCTGGGAGTGATGCCCGGACCGAGTCAGCATCTGACGCTGGTGGATACCATCGACAAGGACAATCGCATTCCGCCACGCGGCTTCACCAATGCCGGTTTCGAAGCGTTCAACGGTGGCCGCCCGGTCGGTCAGTCCTACGCCGACGGCCAGTACTGGGATGACGTCGTTTACCCTGTCGGCGCGACAGCGGTGCAAGCGGAGGTCACATTGTTCTACCAGACGACGACCCGCGAGTACGTCGAGTTCCTGCGCGACGAGAATGTGACGAACTCCGCCGGCCCGATCATGTTCGATCTGTGGGATCAGAACGGCCAGGGTGCACCGGTCGTGATGGCGAAGGGCTTCTACGAGTCCGACGCCTCCGTGGTGGCGCGTTGCAAGAAATCGATCGGCAAGAACCTGTCGAAGTATGCCAAGAAGTACTCGAAGGCATGGGGTCGCTGCTACGCGAAAGAGGCTGAAGGTTTGACCTGCGACAGCGTCGGTCGCGACGCCGACATCGCCGACGCTGCGGCCGACCTCGTCGAGCGCGTTGGCGGTGCCAAAGACAAGCGTTGCGTCGGAGCGAGCCTGACCCCGATTTCTCTCGGCCATGGGCCGGTATGTCCTGTGCCCTGCGCGAGTCAGAATAACTTCGACATGACGGAGACGGCGACTTGCTCGTCGTGCATGACCGATGCCCTGTATGCTGCGGCCCTCGATGCCGGCTACGGCGTATCGCCGCCATCCGTGCCGGGTACTGCGCCCGCGGGCGCTGCCGGTAAGTGTCAGGCTCGCGTGGCGAAGGCGGCAGTGAGACTTGCTGCAGATTGGACGAAAGCACTCGTGCGTTGCGAGGACGCGAATGCGAGCGGCAAGAACAATCCGGCTGTCGATTGCTCGACCGACCCCGATGGCCGCATCGGCAAGGCCGTCGCAAAGGCCAACAAAGGCATCGACAAATGTACCGATTTCACCGGCCTGTCAGGTTGCGCGGCAACCGGAACGGCGGTCGGAACGAAGGCGTGTGTGGAGGCGGCGGTTGCTGACGTCGTCGACGACTTCACGAAGGTGGCTTATCCGTGAGATCGTTCGAGAAAATGCTAGTGGTGTGTGGGGTGGCGCTCGGTGCCTTCCTCTTCGGACCTATCGATGCGGCCGAGGCGCGTCCTAACTACTTCGATGCTCTGACGACCTATTACGGTATTGCGCCGGGCGCGAATCTGGATGCTTGCGGTGTCTGTCACTTCAAGTGGAACGGTACCGGGCAGCGCAACCCCTACGGTTCGACCGTTGAGCAGCAACTGTATCTGGGCAAGTCGATCACGCAGTCGTTGATCGATTCGGAACTCACCGACTCAGACATGGATGGCTTCACGAACGGCGACGAGATCATGATCCATGAGACGCTTCCGGGCTACTCGTGCGACAACTATTTTCTCGCGATCGATAACCCGCCGGTCGACTACCACACCTATTGTGTGCCGTTCGTCGCTACCTGTTTGGTTCCGATCGACATCCGCCTGAACACCAATATCGTCGGTAGCTTCGGCGTGGAGGTCGGGACGACCGAGATCTATTCGATCGAGATATTCAACAACGGCAGCACGTTCCCGATCAATGTTTCGTCGGCCGACTTTCAGGCCGGTGCGTCACCGGACTACTCACTCGTAGGGCCGACGGCTCCGTTTGCCATCCCCGTCGGCGAGAGCGTCATCGTCGATATCGTTTTCAGTCCGACCACCGTCGGATTCCACAACGCGGTGCTCGAGATCGAGTCGGACGATCCGGATGAACCCAGCGTGTACGTCAATGCCTCGTCGGTCGGCTTCATCAAGGTGCTTGCCCCCGAGGAAGATCGCCACGCGTGCTTGAGCGACGTCTCCAAGCAATATGCGAAGTACACCAAGACTCACCTGAGGGAGTGGAACCGATGCTATCTCGATGAGGTAGCCGGGCGTGCCTGCGACACGGGCCGGCGCGACGCCAAGATTCTGAGCGCCGAGTCTCGTTTCCGCTCTCGCGTCGGCGGCAGCAAAGACAAGGCCTGCAAAGGAAACAGCCTAACGGCGTCGTTGCTCGACATGCCGACCAACTGTGAGGCGCCGTGTGACTCGATCGTGCTCACCTCGATCAATAGTCTTGCCACCTGCCTCATCTGCCAACAGGACGCCGCCATGGAACAGGAACTGACCGACGCGCTCGGTACGGCCCCGCCGGATCTACCGGCGAACAGCGCCGGATCAGTCGCTGCCGAGTCCTGTCAGAAGAAAGTGCTATCGGGCATGGCCAAAGCCGTCGGTACCGTCCAGAAGACGCTGGGTCGTTGCGAACTCGAGAACATCATCGCCGTTTCGCCGACCGACTGCGCTGTCGCGGGGGCCGAGAAGATCACGAAGGCCCAGTCCAAGGTCGATGCGGCTGTCGACAAGTGTAGCGACACGACCGGTCTTGAAGGCTGTCGCTTCGAGATGTCGCCCGATCCGGCCTGTCTCGGCGCCTCGGCGCTCAGCATCGGCGATACGCTCGTCGATACGACGTTCGGCATAGACGACTAGACGCGGCCGCAACAGACGCACCGCGCGGTTATAGAAAGGGCCGGCCGACGAGAACTCGGCCGGCCCTTTTTCGTGGGCGCGCGCCCTTTCCCCTCGCCCGGCCGTAACTGCTATCAGTAGGAGCCTTTCGCGATGAAGTTCAGCCTATTTTACGAGATCCCCGTTGCGCGTCCTTGGGATGCGCTGAGCGAGTATCGTGCCTACAAGGACACGCTCGAACAGGCCGTGTTTGCCGACAAGATGGGCTGGCACGGTTTCTGGACGGTCGAACATCACTTTCTCGAAGAGTTCTCGCACTGTTCAAATCCAGAGGTTCTCTACGGCGCGGTAGCTGCGCGTACCGAGAATCTACGAATAGGTTACGGCGTGCGGTTGTTGCCCAAGCCGTACAACCATCCGGTACGTTCTGCCGAGTCCGCCGCCGTGCTCGATCTGTTGAGCGACGGTCGCGTCGAGTTCGGCACCGGCCGATCCGCATCGCGCCCGGAGATCGAAGGATTCGGAATTGACCCGACCGAGACGCGCGAGATGTGGCGCGAAGCGCTGCGACACATCGTCGGCTGCTGGACGAACGACGAGTACGAGTTTCAGGGCGAGCACTGGTCGATGCCGAAGCGGCGTGTCTTGCCGAAGCCGCTACAGAAGCCGCATCCTCCCATCCATGCGGCGACGGGGAGTCCGGCAATGCATCGCGAAGTCGGAGAGATGGGCATCGGCCTGCTTTCGTTTGCGGTTGGGATTCCGCCCGAAGAGATCAAGAAGAAGATCGACATCTACCGCGAAGGGATCGCCGCTTGCGAGCAGCCCTACGGAGCCTTCCTGCACAACCACGCGACGATCTTTGCGATGGTCAATTGTATGAAGACCAAGGAAGAATCTTACGCCGTCTCGCGCGAGTCGTTCGAGTGGTACGGCAAGTACGGCGCCGAGATCATCGCGACCCTGCCGCGTTGGCTGGAAGCCGAGAAAGAAGGCCTAGGCGACTACGATTGGCTCTCAGAGGTCCGTGACATCGTTGCGCAGGATCTACACAAGGAACTCACGTTCGAGTATCTCAACGAGACCCACGGCTGCATTGCGGGCGATCCCGACGGCGTGGTCGAGCACGTGCGCCACTACGCCGAAACCGGAGCCGATCAGCTGCTCTGTCTCGTCAACCCCTACAAGGTCCCGCACGAGGCGGTCATGGAGACGATCGAACTCATGGGCAAGTACGTGATCCCTGAGTTAGACAAAGATTAGGCGACGGCCGGCAATACCTTCTCGGCGATCAGGTGCAGGCTTTGCCATGCGAGATCGGGCGGGACGCCGCCGCACAGCGGCTGCGTGACGAGAACTCCGTTGGCCTTCAGGTAGGCGGCGGCCTCCTCGGGGCTGAAGATTCGATACGGACCGGGGTCCGCGCGGAGCGCCTCGACGGTTGTCGCCGTTGCCTTCGCAGCCGACGGCGCGTTGCCCAACCACTTTGCGTACATCGTTGCGTCGTGCAGCAGATAGGGGCCGATTTCCGACCAGGCTTTGTCCGGGTCTTCCGCGACGAAGGCCGATGTCACGACCCCCGCCGGCGGAATCATGCAGTCTTTCGGTTCGGTTCCGAGTCGCGCGCATTCGTCGCGATAGGTCTGCTCGAGCGCCGGGTCGAAGTACTGCGCATACAGTCCCATATCGCAGCGCGCCGCGCGCCGCGCCGCTGCCGGTGTGCTTCCGCCCATGAACATGAGCGGTCCACCGGGTGAATGAGGCGATGGCGTGACGTGCACGTGGCGCCCCTCGTACTCGAACGGCTCGCCGCGCAACGCCTGTTTGACGGCCAACAGCTTCGTCTCCATGCACTTACCGCGGCCCTTCATCTCGACGCCGAACATGTCGAACTCTTCGGGGCGATAGCCGAGTCCCATCACGTACGACACGCGACCTCGGCTCATGATGTCGAGAACCGCGATGTCTTCCGCGAGGCGAATCGGCTCGTGATAGATCGGCAGCAGTGCCGCGATCTGTATCGCCAACGTCTTGGTTCGTGCGGCGATCGCGGACGCCAGGATCAGCGGCGACGGAACGTAGCCATCGGGTGAGCAGTGGTGCTCCGAGAGCACGGCCGCGAGACAGCCGTTGGACTCACCCCAAGCCGACATCTCGACGGCGGCGTCGTACAGATCCGGGCGCGGACCCGGCCCATCGGCCGAGCGCATGTCGAAACGCAGTAGGAACATCGTGTTATCCGGTCTCCATCACGAGGCCCGAAAGACCGCGAACGTTGCTCGAGTGCATACGCTCAATGCCGTCGTCCGGAATACGGTAATCCGGGAAGCGTTTGAGTAGCTCCTCGATGCCGATGCGCGATTCCATGCGCGCCAAGTAGGCTCCGAGACACACGTGGCGCCCGTAACCGAGCGCGAGATGCAGGTCGATCTCACGGCCGACATCGAAGCGGTCGGGGTCGGGGAACTTACGCTCATCACGATTGGCGGCGGCATTGATCAGTAGGACGCGCGCGCCCGCCGGAATAGCCTTGCCGTGCAGTTCGACCGACCGCGTCGTCACCCTGCCCTGGTACTGCGACGGTGTCTCGAAGCGCAGACCCTCTTCGACGGCGTTCGCGATCAGTGCAGGCTCGGCGAGTAGACGAACGCGCTCGTCGGGGAAGCGCCACAGATCAAGGTACATGGCAGCGAGTAGCTTCGTGACGGTCTCGTTGCCCGCCGTCGCCAGCAGGACGATGAACATCTTCACGTCGTGATCGCGCAGGTTCACGCGCGTGCCGTCGTCTTCGGTGATCTCCACCTCTACGAGGCGGGTCATGAGGTCGTCGCGGGGATGACTGCGGCGCTCGTTCATCTGCGCGTGGATGAAGTCGTGGACCTCGCCCTGCGCGTCGATGGCTTCGCGCGTGGGCATCGGATTGCCGGGCTCGCGGTGCATCATCGCGTTCGAGCGCTCCTGCAGCCACCGCCGATCGGACTGCGGGATCCCCAGTAGCGAACTGATGACGTCCATCGGCAGGCGTGCGGTGAAATCGCGCACGATGTCGAAGCGCTCGCGGCCCACGAGTGCATCGAGATGTGCGACGGCGACGGCGCGCACGCTTTGTTCAATCTTACCGATCTGACGCGGCGTGAACGCCTTGCTGACCAGCGCCCGATATCGATTGTGCTCGGGGGGGTCCATCCAGATCATCAGCCCCGAGTCCGGCTTGGGCCCGTCCATGAACTCGAGGCTCGTGCTGTGAAACGAGCTGTAGGTCTCCGCGTCGATGAACGCGGCCAAGTTGTCCGCAAAGCGGGTGAGCGCGTAGAAATCCAGCCGTTCGTTGTAGTAGACCGGCGCTTCGTCGCGCATCCACCGGTAGGTGGGATACGGGTCTTCGTCTATCTCGTACGAGAACGGATCGTATTCACGCCCAGTGGTCACGACTCCGGTGTATACGCCACCTGCATGTGTTGGAAGCTTCGCACCAGCGCGGAGGGCGCCATTTCGGGGCCGTCTCCGGCATAGTGCATGTCCGGCATACGACGCAGGATCTCACGGAACGATACGCGTAGTTCCATGCGCGCGAGGTTTGCCCCGAGGCAGAAATGATTGCCGATCCCGAACGCGACGTGTTGCGGGTTGCGATCGATGTCGAACTTGTCGGGGTCTTTGAACTCATCGGCATCGCGATTGGCGGATGGGTAGAGCATGAAGACTTTCTGGCCTTCCTTGATCTTCGTGTCTTTGATCTCGGTGTCGCGAGTCGCCGTGCGACAGAATGCGATCACGGGCGATGTCAGCCGGAGCATCTCCTCGCACGCGGCAGGGATTTTCTCCGGATCTTTCGTCAACGCTTGCTTGATGTCCGGATTGTCCATGAGCAGCTTCATGCCGCCTGAGATTCCGTTGCGCGTGGTCTCGTTGCCGGCAACGAGAAGCAGGACACAGAACATCGTCAGTTCGTCTGCGTTGAGCGCCTTCTCTTCTTCCGTACGCATGAACTTGGATACGCTGTCGTCGGTCTCGGCACGACCGGCCGACGTTCCAAGGTGTCCCTCGTCCTTCGCTCCCACGAGAATCGAGACCAGGTCGTCCTTCGGGTTCTTACGGCGATCCTCGATGATCTCGTTGATGTATAGAGCGTATTCGCCGAATGCTTTACCGGCGTTCTCTACCACGGCCGGGTCTTCCATATTGCCCTGCGCGAGAATCATCGCATCGGACCACTGGTGAAACTGCTTGCGATCTTCCGGGCGAATTCCAATCATTTCGGCGATGATCAGCAGCGGCGGTGGTACCGCGAGGTCGTCGACAAAGTCGCATGTCCCCTTGTCGGCGACCGCATCAATTGTCTCGGTTACGATGCGCGCGAAGACCTCTTCGAGTTTGGCCGTCATACGCGGCGTGAAGCCCTTGTTGATCAGGCCGCGCAGTTGGCCGTGTCGGGGCTCATCTTCATCGATCAAGCTCAGGCGCGCCGGATTCCCCGGCAGCACGCCGCCGCTCGAGCAGAAAATCTGATGGTTCTTCGAGACGAAGGAGAGATCTTCGAACTTCGAGATGATGAACATGTCCGACGCTTCCGACCAATGAATGGGGTCATTCTCGCGTAGCCATCGCAGGTGATCCCACATGCGATCGTCCCAGGTCCAGAATGCGGATTCTCCGTAGTTGACGTCAGTCGGTGCACTCATTTCTCGTTACTTCCTTTGTGCTCGTGCGCGTCGGCAATACCGATCGCATCGCAGATGAAATGTGCGGCGCGCGGTAATCGCTCTGCCACGGGGTATTCGGGGTCGGCGAGCCAGTTCGTGAGTGCGGTATTGAGTGCACCCAGAACCATCTCGGCCAGGAAAGCCGCGTCGTCGTCCTTGCGTACTTCGCCGGCGCTCTGCCCTTCTTCGAGCATCGCGCGCAGCGGTCCGTGTACTCGCGCCATATAGGGGGATGTGTTTTCGGGCCGGCCTTCGGTGCGCACGAGCTCGAGCATCACGTCGCGCGCGACCTGATGCGTCTCGCCGATCTGTCGTGCGGCATCTTCCGCAAGCCCGACGAGGCGTTGCCTGATCGAGCCTTTGCCGTCGAGGTGTTGCTCGACGAGGAACCCCACATGGTCGGCGATCTCGCTCGTCATGAGCGCCATGACGCCGCCCTTGCTGTGGTAGTGATTGAAGAACGTTGCGGGTGCGATATCGGCCCGGCGTGCGATCTGCTCGACCGTGGTGGCCTCGAAGCCTTGCTCTTGAAAAAGCTCCCGCGCGGCCTCGTAAATGCGGGTGCGCATCTCGCGGCGGCGGCGCTCTCGGCGCCCCTCACCGGCCGAGGTCTCTTCCTTTTTGACAAGTTGCTGCATAAACGATCGTTTGGTTAGAGAGCAGTCTAAACTTGGAGTGGACTCCAAATCAAGGTCTGGAGGCAATTTTACTCGCCCAAGCTCTGGGCGGTCTCCTGCGGCGGGCGACACTCGGGCCCCGGCCGGCATCGTGGAACCCCCCTACCCCGAATGCGCCTCGAGGTTGTCGGTGCGCGTCATTTTTCTTGTGATAAGGCGGGTGGAATTTCCTCGGAAAACGACCGAATGAAAACTTCGACGAAGCGGCTGTTTGTGCAGCCGACATAGCAGGACGAAGGAACTTTTTTCGGTTGCTTGTTGCCCCCCCAAAGCGCGCCAATCATCGGGTCTGCGAGAAGTCCAGCGAGCCGGTTCGTCCAGCTTTTTCGCCCACGACCGACCGCGACTACGCGCTTGCGCGCAAACTAACCACTAGATCGGAGGAGCATTATGCGACTGCAACCCATAGCCCGACTCGCCTTGAGTTTGGCAATCCTGTTCTCCCTCAGCTCGACTGCTACCGCGGCTGAACGGATTACTTTCAAGGGCTACGAGCCCGGATCCATCGTAAGTGAGGTCTTCTCACTCGACGGTGTCGGTCCGGTCAGTGTCCTCGGCACGAACCCGGATTTCCCGGGCGAGAATGCCGCTATGATTTTCAACTCGGCCTGCCCCGGTGGATGCACCGGCGGTGACGACGACCTCGGAACTCCGAACCAAGACTTCGGGGGCCCCGGTATCGGTGTCGGCGGTCAGATGGGTATGGAGTCCCAGAACTCCAAAGCCCTCAACGAGATCCTCATACTCACCGAGGACTTTGACGGCCTCGACCCGGATGACGCAGACAATGTCGGTTCGATGATCGAGCTGGACTTCTCGGCGCTCGGCACGGTGACCGTCAACGAGATCAAACTCGTCGACGTGGAAGCCGATGAGCCCACCGCTTCGGTGACGCTTCTCGACGCGGATGACAACGAGATCATCGTGATCGACATGCTGGCTACCGGCGACAACGGTGTCGCGGTGATCGGCCTCGGTCCTACACCCGGTGTCGTGAAGATGGTCGTCGCGCTCAACGGCTCGGGCGCCATCGACGACATTCGCTTCGACCTCGAGCGCGTGTGCGGCAACGACATTCGTGAAATCGGCGAAGAGTGCGACGGCCTGGCCGACGACGCTTGCCCCGGCGAGTGTGAGTCCGACTGCACCTGCCCGGAAGAAGAGCTTCCGGTGTGCGGCAACGGCATTCGTGAAATCGGCGAAGAGTGCGATGGCAACGACTGCCCCGCATGCGAGTACGGTTGCACGATCGATTGCCTCTGTGCGCCTCCCCCCGCGCCTGAGTGCGGCAACAAGGTCGTTGAAGACGGCGAAGAGTGCGAGCGCTACGACGGCGTGATGAGCTGCGGTTGGAAAGAGCAGTGCAACGACTGTGTCTGCGAAGCGCGCAAGTGCGACAAGGACCACGACAGTGACTCGGACAGCGACAGCGACTCCGACTCTGATTCCGATAGCGACTCGGACGGTTCCTCCGATAGCGACTCGCACGGCTCGTCCGATAGCGACTCGCACGGTTCCTCCGATAGCGATAGCGATTCCGACTCGGACAAGGGCCACTCGTACTGCGGAAACCGTACGATCGAGGCCGGCGAAATGTGCGAGCCTGCCGACGGCATCCGAAGCTGCGGCAAGTGGCAGCGTTGCAACGAGGCCTGCCAGTGCGAGAGCAAGTCGATCAAGAAGCATCGTCGTTGGCTCAAGCGCCAGACTTCCTAGCCTGATAGCCAGTATTCACGCTTCGGCGTGACTGCGGAGGGCCGCGTACCGTCTGGTGCGCGGCCCTTTTCTTTTGACGCGCGCTATCGAGTTTCCCTTCCGTCGATCGGGGCTCGGACGTAGGATTCGAGTGCTGAGGTTTCGATCATGCAGTTGCTCTACCCCGTGTTCCCACTCGTCGCGTTGACGATCGGCATTCTTCTCAGGCTTGCGCAACTGCGGTTCCAGCATGTGGCCGCCGGTCAGGCCGATCCCGAATACTACCGAACCTACCGAGACGGCACCGAGCCGGAGGCTACGCATCTTCTATCGCGCCATTACAGCAATCTGCTCGAGCAGCCCGTCTTGTTCTATGCCGTGGTCGCACTCGCTGTAGCGACGGGTAGCGACGGCGGTGCCATGGTGCCGCTGGCGTGGGCGTACGTGTTGATGCGCTTCGTCCACACCTTCCTTCATCTCGGTCCGAATGTCGTCGTCCGGCGGTTCCAGGCGTTTCTCGCCAGCTGGGGCTTTCTCACAGCGATGTGGGTTCTGCTCTTTGTCCGCGTCGTTTCGGCGCGATAACACGCACCACAGTACGGGTCCCGTGTGCACGGCCGCGTATGCGGCTCCGCCCCTGCCGCGTAAAATCCTCGATTGACGCGCGGCGCACTCGCATGCGCGATCACGAACCGGAGAGGCTCTGTCATGCGCAACATCATCCGACCTGTCTCGATCTTTTTGGGCCTGTTGTCCGCGTTTGTCGTTGTCGGCGTGACGCAAGTGGCAGTCGCTGCCGACCCGGCGGAGAAATGCGAAACCGGCAAACTCAAGGAAGCCGGGAAATACGCGACTTGCCGTCTCAAGTCCGAAGCTACCGGCATCAAGAAAGGGCTTCCCGCTGACTTCACGAAGTGCGAGTCCAAGTTCACAGACAAATGGGGCAAGCTCGAGGCGAAAGCCGGAGTCGGCATCTGCCCCAGCGAGAGCGACGCGAGTTCGATCGACGCGCGCATCACGATCGATACCGACGAAATCGCGACCCTGCTCTCGGGCGGCACGCTGCCTCCCGTGACCGCGGATCAGTTTCCAGCCACCGGCCAGACGACCAGCTTCGGCGCCGGCTCGGACGGCGACGTGCAGGCCGGCGCGCCCTTGGCCTATGTTGACAACGCTGATGGTACGATTACCGACGTCAACGTCGCGTTGATGTGGGCAAAGAAAGACGACGCGGGCGGCGTACACGATGTCGATCAGCTGTACGCGTGGTCCACCGGTACCGACGACATGGACGGCACGATCGTGACGTCGTATCTCGATGTACTCAACGACGTTGCCGGGGGCGCAACAAGTTGCTTCGCCGGCCATTGCGATTGGCGTATTGCGAACGTGAAGGAACTACAGAGCATCGTAGACTACGGCGTGGACAACCCGTCGATCGACGCGATTTTCCATCAGTCGGCAACCTGTCTCGGGTGCAGCGACGTCACAGCCGCGACGTGCAGCTGTACCGGCGCTACGAGTTACTGGTCTTCTACTACTGGACCGAGCGGCTCGACGGACCAGGCCTGGGTCGTTCGCTTCGATACCGGCGAAAACCTGCTCGACACGAAAGTGTTTTCGCGCCGCGTACGAGCCGTACGCGACGCGAACTAGATCGACGCTTCTACTGGACGTTGCGCGCGATGAAGGCGCTGAGTGGAGCAATGACGTCTACGTCCGGTGTGTCCTCGCCCGAGATGACATCCACGTGGGCCAGGCCCTCGCGGATGTACACTTCGTAGCCTCCGTCTATGTTGCCGAAGGTCGGGAACGCCGGGTTCGGCAGCAATTCATCGACGACTCGAACCTGGCCCGTGCAGCTCGGCGACGCACACGTACCGATGCTCTTGGCGAAGCTCAAGTAGTTGACACCAACCGGCGTCAGGCCGTTACTTCCGCCGAAGCAGATCACCGGAATATCGATGTTCGCCGCCTCGACCATATTTACGATATCGCGTCGGGATGCCCCAGCGGACACGGCGCTTGAATCGAGGCTGATCGACTGTGCGCAATCACCGTTGGTCGCGCAGGATGCGCCAACGTTACCGATGGTGCAGCTGGTCGCCACGCAGCGGCCGGGTGAGCTGGTAACGCTGTAGCCGGAGCCTTCGTAGTACCAGTCGGTCGCGTTCGAGTCGGCGAAAGCGAACGTGTTGATGAGGCGGTCCATGCGCACGACTTCTTTCTCTTGGCCCCAGTTGGCCGGCGGCAATGTCGTCGGAGCAGGTCCGAGATCAGGCGTCGCCGAGGGTGGCAGTAGCTCGTCGATATCGAGCCAGGCGACGGGGTCACCGCTCGTCGCGAGCTTGCCGGCGCTATTTGCGAGCGCGGGGTTCAGAGACGCTGCGATCTCGTCGTCGTCGATGAACTGACCGAGGGTACCTGCCGTCGTGGAGTCCGGTAGAATTCCCAGGGCCGACAGATCCGGAACGATATCTACCGGCGCCGTGCCGGGCCCCGCCGTGTCTGCCATCAATTTGTTGATGCCCGTGTTAGCGTCCGTAATCGCTTGAATCGGCGCGAGTTCCCCAGCCGCGAGAAGTCCGGGACCGAAGAAGCTGGTGTACGACGAGGTAGGTTCCGTGCAGACCGGCGGAACCTGGCCGATACAGTCAACAGCTTCGGTGTCGATGGTGCACGGCGTCGTGCCGTCCACGCAACGCGGAGCGTTGTCGCGCACAGCTCCGAACAAGCCGCCATCGGCTTTCGCTATAATGCGATCGATACTATCGGACGTCAGCGGATCTCCGAGCGTCGAGCCGCCTCCGCCTTCGAACAAGACCAGACCGCGGAGCTTCGCGTACCCGGGGTCCGCCGGGCCGACTCCCGTTAAGTCGAAGTCGGTTGCGGCGTAGCGAGCGGTGAAGCCGGTACCGGCCGAGTGCCCTGCCATGAAGACGTTACCGTTGCTGACCACCGCGTGCGCTGCGTCGACAATCGCGTCAATGTCACGACTCGCGACTTGCACGGTCCAATTGGCCAGAAAAGGGATGTCGTCGGTGGTGTTGTAGAAGACCGCGCGGCGATTGGGGCCTGCTACCAAGCCCGGGCTCAAGGTGAAGCCCATCTCTCCTCCATAGTACCAGTCCAGTCCCATGTCTTCGTCGCCGGCCGCGAACGCGGTCAGCAGGCCCACGCGGTCCTCGAGTTGATTGGAGCGGCGGTGGTATCCCCACACCTCGATCAGTAAGCCGTGATCGGCGTAGATCTTGGGGATGAGGTCTTCGATCAGAGATCGGGCGTTGTTCGTATCGCCTCCGAAACCGGCGTTGAAGATGAGGATCGCATCCGGGGTTTGTGCCGGGCCCGCCGCGCGAAAGCGTGTGTACACCGAATTGTTCAGGCTGAAGCTCGCACCGCCGAACTGTTCGATGAGATTGGGGTTGGTGACGACCACGCCGGAGGTGCCGGGCGTTTCAGCCGGCTCGACGCTGTTCGGGAGCAATACGTTCTCCCAGCCCAGTACGATGCAGCTGTTGTCGCTCGCACCGTTGTCGTAGGCATCGCAGTCGGTGCCCAGCAGATCGCCGGCGACCTCTGCCATCGCGCCGCAGGCCGAGCAGGCCTCGGCTGCCACAACGCAGCCGTGAAGGGTCTCGGCGTCGCCAGTGGCGCAGCCCGGGAATGCGGCAGCGAGGTCGACGCCGCCGCATGACTTGGCGATTGCGCCGCGAATCTTGTCGGTTTTGCCTCCGCTGTTGAGATCGCAGGTTTTGGCAATCTTGCCGGCGCTGTCGTCGGTCACGCAGACGGTGATGGCGGCTTGCGCGGTGGCTCCGTCCTTCAGGGCCCCCTTCTTACATTTCGCGAAAGTCTTGGCGCGTGTGTCGTGGCATTTCTTGACGGCCTTGGCGACGCCTTGCTGGCACTTCGATAGCGTTGCATCGGGCGCACCGGTTGGCAGCGCCGTCGTGAGATCGTCGCCGAACAGAGCGTCGAGCAAGGCGCGGTCGGTCTCGAGCGCACGCAGATTGGCCGGACCGGCGCCAGCGAAGCCGAAATCGGGAAGATTAGCGGTGCATCCGTCGGCGTGCGTGGCTTCCGTCTTTACGAGCGTCTTGGTGATCTTGCCCTTGCGGTCGTTACGGAAGCAGGAGGCCGCGCTCGCCTTCGACTTGGCGATATCCTTTATGCACGAGCACATCTCTTTTCCGACGGCTTTCACGCCTTTGGAGAATCCCTTGTCGATAGCCGTCGAGCACTTCTGTTGCTCCGCGCTTTGGATCTGGGCGTAGGCGGGAATGGCGGCTGCGCAGAGCGCAAGGATCAGCGTGATGGCGAGAACGCGGGCGGCGTCAAAGACACTCATTCAGGAAACCTCCGGGGCCCGCATGCACTGCGGTTGCCTCATCGTCCAAGAATCGGTGCTTAGACCGGTTGGGTCAAGACCAAAGCGCCTCAGGTGGCAATTTGGTCGGCGTCTCGGCTATTTCGAGAGGCGGTGAGCAACCCCAGCGCGGGGGGCACGAGGACGAATACGGGGAGGACCGCCGGCACGGCCGCGGGGTGCGGTCGGAGTTCAGCGCTACGCGTTATCTTCCCGCACGCCGCGTCGCGCGAACGCGGGGTCGAGCCAGGCAAGCAGTGCCGCGAGCGTCGTGATCGTGGCGCCGAAACAGACCACCATGTTCCACGAGACCAGCAGGCCCATGGCGTGTGGTGGAAGGAACTCCGACGTCGCCATCGCCAAGAAGCCGGCGACAACGACGACCGCGTTATAGAAAATTGCGACCCCCGAACTATTGAGCGTCGTACGGATGGCCACATCGGTTGGGATGCCCTTGCGCCGGCAATCGCGATAGCGCGCCACGAAGTGCACTGCGTAGTCCACGCCGATTCCGATCGCGATAGCGGACATGATCGCCGTGGTGACGCCGATCGGCTCCCCCACCCAGCCGAGGCCGCCGAAGGTAGCGAAGGTTGCGATCCCCACGGGCACGCTCGTCAGAAGCCCGCCGATGACCGAGCGCAGCATAGTGGACGCCATCAACCAGACGAGTGTCAGCGCGACCGCGAGGCTCGAGATCTGGCTGCTTACGATCAATTCGATGAACTCGTAAATTTCTCGCCCCGAGCCTGAAGCGTGCGCCGACAGTCCGAGCGGCGCGAGATGTTTCTTCTCGGCCGCAGCGAGCGCCGTCAGGATGCGTTCGAGATCCGGTGAGTGGTCGCTGCCAACTTGTCCGCGGATGTTGGCGATCGCGTAGTCGTAGTCGATGACGTCGTCGAAATCGTCAGGCTCGCCGGAGATCGAATAGAGCAGAAGATACTGGGCGACGAGTTCACGCGTGTCGGGAATTCGGTCGGCCGCGTCGTCGTCGGGGTTCATGACGGCGTTCATGCGCCGCACGTAGTCGGCGATCGAGCGTGTCTCCCCCACGCCGGCTACTGCTTCGAGTTCCTCTTGGAAGGCTTGCATGGCGCGCAGCTTTTCGGGGGATTTCCAGGCGTCGATTTCCTTCGCGTCGATCACGACCTCGATCGGCAGTGAGCCGGCGAAGCGCTGCGAGAGAATGCGGTCTGCCTGGCGAACGGGGTCGTCGGCCGGGAAGTTCTTGAGCACCGAGCCGTCGGTGGTGAGCCGGGGCATTCCGGTGACTGCAATCAGTAGCACCGCGACCGTGCCCAGGAGGACGCGCTTGGGGCGCTCCGTGACGAGTCGCGCGATCCATTCGGACGCGCGCGCCATCGGTCCTGGTTCGGTGCCGGCGTCATCGACCGAGCGCGCCAAGCCTCTTCGCGGGCGCGGAAGCACTACGAGTAGCGCCGGCAGTACCGTCAGGGAGAACGCCATCGCGGCGAGTGTGCCGAACGCTGCAGCATAGCCGAAGGTGCGGTTCGTCGAGATCGACGATGTCGCCAACGAGCCGAGTCCCGCGGCGGTCGTCAGCGACGTCATCACGATCGCCAAGTACAAGTCCTGCATCGTGTTGAACACCGACTCTGCCGTTGGTCGGTCAGGGTCGTGCGCAACCGTATGCAGGTAGTGGTGGATGACGTGAATCCCGTCGGCGATGCCGATCGGCACGAGCATCATCGGTAGCGGTGTGTTGAGCGCCGAGAATACGGTTCCCGTCCACGCCATCAGCCCGAGTGTCCAGATCACCGATGTGAGCACGACGAGCATCGGTAGCAGCACGCCGCGAATGCTGTGAAGCGACAGCGCGAGAGCAGCGGCAGCTGTTGCGATCACGAAAGGCATGACACCGCTGATCTCGGATTTCGTGATCTTGTTCATCTGGCTCTCGACGATCGGGCGGCCCGCGACCTCGATGCGGCTTTGTCCGTGCGGTGCGGCCGTCACGATGGCGTTGATGGCGTCGTGCAGAGCGGTCTTGTCCACGCCGGGGAGAGTCTCCACGGCGACGATCGTGGCGGCCCCGTCACGGCTGACGATCGTTCCCACCATCATCGGATTGGCGAAGACGGCCCGGCGGATCGAGTCCGCCTGCTCTTGCGTGGTGGGTGGATCTTCGAAGAAAGGCTCGACCGACAGCGAATCGTCTTCGGCCGTGATGTTATCGATCGCGCTCAGACTGACGAGATCTTCGCCGTCCACATCCGGGAGTGCGCTCATGGCGTCGGACAGATGCGCGACCAACCCGAGCGTCTCGGGCGTGAATACGCCGTGCGGACCCTCGTTGAGAATCACGATGATCGCGGGTTCGTCGATCGCGAAGAACTCCTGCACCCATTTTTTGTAGGCGACCTCGGGGTGATTCTGCGGAAAGATCGCATCGACGTCGAAATCGACCTTAAGCTGTGGCAACTTCACGGCGAACGCGGCTGTGGTGAGCGCGAAGGCGGCGATGACGGCCCACGGGTGCCGGACGACGAATCGGTTGAGTGTTTTCATGTCAATTTGCCAACTTGCAAAGTCGCGAAGTCGCCAGGCCGACCTAGTCGGCTAGTCGGCTAGTCGGCTAGTCGGCTAGCCGGGCAGCCGGGAAATCCCGATCTGTCAAATCAGTAACGCTCGTGCGCGCCAAATCCTCGGTCTCGTTGCGTGTCTCGGGCGCGCCGCTAGCATACGTGTACGGCGTGCAGGAGGATCCAACATGACCAGAGTACGATCTCTTGAGGGACGAGAGGCGGGCATCGCCGCGCGAATCATTCAGTTCCTGCTGAAGATGAACGTTGGCAAGAACATCAACCCCATCAAGGTGCAGGCCCACGCCACGCGACCGATGATTGCCAACTTCATCACGAACGCGATCATGGGGACCGGCAAGACCGCGATCGGCAACGACCTGCGAGAACTCGTCAAGATCCGCGCCGCCGCGCGCAACGGCTGTCCCTTTTGAATGGATATGCATGCCGCCGTGGGCGGTGACGAAGGCTTGAGCCGCGAGAAAATCGAAGCCGCGTTGGAGATGGCCGACGCATCCTCGCTCAGCGAGCGCGAGCAGCTGGCGCTCGAATACGCAGACGGCGTCAGCGCGACGCCGGTCGATGTCAGCGATGCGTTTTTTGAGAAACTGGCAGCCGTCTTCTCCGAGACTGAGATCGTCGAACTCACCGCGCACATCGCGCAGGAGAACTACAACGCCAAGTCGAACCGACCGCTGCGCGTCGCCGGCAACGATTTCTGCAACATCGAGCTGCCCAAGCCGGCGGACTAAGGTAACGCTGCCCCCCCGTGTGTGGTGAGTGCCGGGCCTGGGAGCACAATGCGGGCACAAATGGTCTGGTAAGAAGCCGAACCGGCTGGTCTACTTGAAGGTTGGAGCCCGAGCGCACCGGCGCGACGCGAATGTGCTCTCGGAGCGGTTCGAGGTCGCAGACCGTCGCAGGAGGAACAACATCCATGGATATCGCCCGCCACACGTCCTCTAGATCGCAAATCATTCCGAAGCCCCTGCTCGCCTTCGCGCTGCTCGCCATCGCGATCCTGTTCGCTGCGCCCGCGACGATCTTCGCCCAAGCGCAAACCGCGGATCAGCAGAGTTGCTCCAACGACGTCGAAAAGAGTTTTGGTAAGACAGTCAAGGCCGTCGGCAAGGGCATGTGCGGCTGCATGAAAGACATCTCCAAGAGCAAAGCCGGCACCACCTGCTTCGGAAGCGATGCGAAAGGCAAGGTCGCCAAAGCGACGGCTGCCACCGAAGCGGCGCATACGGCGACCTGCTACGGCAATGCTCCCGACTTCGGATTCGCCGGTGCGGGCATCGCCAATGAGAACGCCGTGCTGAGCGACGATCAGCTGCTGGCGATCATGTTCGGCAGCGAGCTCACCACGGCGCTGCCCATCGGTGGCGGCACGGCGGAACTGGCCAAGTGCCAGCAAAGCGTCGCGAAGGCGGTGAAGAAATGCCGCGACACACGCCTGAAGAACTACGCGGGTTGTAAGAAGAAAGCGCTCAAGGGCGGCGCAGCCGACCAGGCGAGTATCAGCGCCTGTGTGATCGACGATTCCAAAGGCAAGATTGCAAAGACCTGCGATCAAACCGGTGCGAAGGTCGACAAGATTCGCGCCACGGTTGCCAAGAAGTGTGTCGGCGTCGATCTGTCGGTCGCCTTCCCCGGCTGCGGCACTGCCGATGCGGAAGTACTGCACGCCTGCATCGAAGATCAAGAAGCGTGCAAGACCTGCGGCATGGCGGCGGCGATGGCCGGCGACGACTTGGCGATCGACTGCGATAGCTACGACAACGAAGTCGGCGACAACAGTTGTCGCAACGTCGCGTTCGAGAAGGTCTCGTTGCCGAGCGACGCCGAGCCGGCGCAGACTCCGGGCACTGCGGGTGTCGTAGTGACCAATCCTGATCTCATCACGCAGTTCGGCGGCGCGGGCTTTAGCTTGAACAACGCGACTTATACGCGCTGGCGGCTGGCGGGTCCCGAGCAACAGCCCGATGCCGTCTTCATCGTGATCGCCGGCTTCGGCGGCGACTCGAACAACTTCCAGATCATGATCGAAGACTTGATCCCCAAAGTGTGGGCCGACCACGGATTGGTGCTCGAGATGTGGGCCTACCATCGCCGTGAGAACCAACTAGAGGACGTCGCCGGGATGCCTGCGGCGCGGCGCGCGGGTGACGAACTGGCGGCTCTGGACTTCGCCTTCGGCGCCGAGATGGGCTTCACGATGCATCCGCTCACCGCCTCCGGCGTGGGGCGTCGCGCGGTGTACTACAACAGCGCCGATGACATTCCGTTCCTTGCGCAATGGACGGGGCAGGTCGCGAGCCGCGATCTCGATGCCATCGTCGAGCACGCCCTTACGATCGTCAGCAACGGCAACGTGTTCATGGGTGGGCACAGTGCGGGCACCGGTTACACCGCGCGTTATGCCGCCACCGACTTCAATCTCACGGGGGTCGGTCCGGCCGAACCCGGCTACGCGAAGCTTCGTGGCTTGCTCATGTTCGAAGGCGGTGCCGGCTCTACGGGCGGCGCCGCGCTCACGAGCGACAGCCTCGACCGCATGATCGCCAAATTCGACGGCGGCCTCTTTGGCGCCGTGCGCGACAACGCGCCTCGTTGCGTGGACGGCACGACGCCTTGTACCGTCGCCACGGAGGCCGTCGATTGCTCAGGACAGACGCCACCGGTGTGCACCGAGCCCGTTGCGGCCTATTCCGCCGTCGGCGGTATTGGTCCCGAGGTCGGTGCGGTTGCGGCGATTCAAGCGATCCAAGGCGTGACCGATCAGAACTCCGGATTGAGTATATTGCAGCAGGACTTCAGCGGAGCCGACAGCAGCGCTCTCGACGTCGTATCCGGATTGTCCCTGCTCGGCTTCCTCCCGGACTCGACGGTCGCGGGAATCACGGGGCAGTTTCTCGACGATGAAGGTGCCGGCGTAGTCCTTTCGCCGGCCGTGGCGACTAGCCTCGGCGTCGTGAACAGCTTCACCTCACCCGTGAGCTGGACCAACATTGACGATCCTCTGCTTCCGCCGGCTGCCACGCCCGACAACGGGCCCGCACCGACAACTTTGCCCGCAGGCCACTGGGGCGTCGAGCAGGAAGTCGTCAAGATGGATCGATTCCTGCGTACCTTCCTGGCCGGCGATGCGAATGCGTCCGATTGGTACTTCGCTACGTCGGGGCTCGGCGTCACCAGCGCTCCCGGTGTGTGTGCGGCGACCGTGTGCACCACGGCGAACGTCGGCGCGAGCTGCGCCAACAACGGCGACTGTGCGCAGTCGATCAGCCTCGACAGCTCGGCGCTCTCGGTCGGACTGGGTCGGCGCGATATCGTCAACCTCACGCAGGCCGGTAACATCGACATTCCCGTGATCTGCATCGGCGGCAGTAACGGACTGACGCCGGTCGGCGCGAGCTACCTCAGCTTCGGCAGTAGCATCGCGACCTGCACGGCACCGAGTTGCACCGGGCAGGTACGTGTAGTCGACGACATGGTGCCGAGTGCGGCGTTCCCGACCTACGGTGACGTCGACGGCGGCTACGAAGTCCACATCATCGAAGGGCTCGCTCACAACGACGTGACGACGGCCGAGGACATTGCGAGTGTGAACATTCTGACGCCGCTCGCGGAGTTCCTCGCACGAAACGTTCAGTAACCGTCGAGATTCGATAGCCGGCGGGCAGGCATGGGCTGAGCCTGTGCCTGCCGCCCAAGCCGCTCGCGCTGTCGCGCTTTAGCCGAACGCTTGTGTCGGGCATGGTGGGGCAGCTCGTGCTCAACCGCGTCAGACACTCCTACGCGTCGCTTCCCCGCCGAGGCCGCCGCACTCTCTGGTTCGGCGTGGCGACCATCCTCTACGCACTGCTGGGCTTCTTCGTCGTTCCCGCTGTATTGAAGTCGCAAGTTCCTGCCGTGTTGACTGAAACGCTCGGTCGCGAGGTTGCGGTCGAGCGCTTCACCTTCAATCCGTTCTCGCTACGCCTCGCGGCCGGCGGCGTGACGATCGAGGGGCGCCAAAGCACCCATGCCTTTGCGCTCGACGAACTGATCGTGAACCTGCAGCTTTCGTCATTATTCAAGCGTGCCGTAGTGTTGCGCGAACTGCGCCTGGCCGCGCCCGAGATCTCAGTCGGCATTCTCGCCGACGGCACACCGTCCTGGAGCGATGTGGTTGCGCATCTCGAAGCGTCGGCCGAACAATCTGATGAGTCCGAAGCGCCTTCGGCGGAAGAGAGCACTGACGACGACGGCGGTGTGTTCCCCCTAATCGTCTACGAGATCGTCATCGCAAGCGGTCGTTTCGAGTTCTTGGATGCATCGAGACCGACCCCGTTTCGCGAAGAGATCTCTCCGGTCGAGCTGGCGATCAAGGATTTTTCGACGCTCGCGGGCGACAGCGCCGAACATTCCTTCAGTGCCTCGACGGCTAATGGTGCCACGCTGACGTGGACCGGCAACATCGCGCTCGATCCGATCGGCTCGAAGGGCCGGCTTCGCCTCGACGAGTTCCGCTCGCGCACGCCGTGGAGCTATCTGCGCGACGATCTACGTTTCGAAATCGCGAGCGGTACGGCTGATCTGGCATTCGACTATGCCTTCAGTGCTGCCGGCGCGGAGCCGGATCTGGACGTGACGAACATCACGCTCGGCTTGCACGACATCACGCTGTTCGGCGAAGACACCGAACAGGCCGTCATCACGTTGCCGAATCTGGAAGTGAGCGGTGGCCGTCTGCAACTGGCCGAGCGCAGCGTTTCCATCGAGCGCATTGCGAGCTCGAACGCGCACGTCAAAGTTCAGCGCGAAGCGGATGGCGTTCTGTACTACTCACGATTGTTCGCGCCGGTGGAGGCTTCCTCGCCGAGCCCGCCGAGCTCGCCGAGCCCGCCGAGCCCGCCGGATTCGCCTGAGTCCGACGATGCCGCGAACGCGAGTGCCGCGACCGATTCCGCATCAGACGGCGAAGACATTGATGACGCAGCAGAGCCGGCTGCCGACTGGAAGTGGTCCGTCGGTGAGATCGTGGTTGCCGACTATGTCATCGACGTGGTCGATCGGAGCACGCGCGAGCCCGCACGCATTCGTATCGATCCGCTCGCGATACGGGTCACGGGTCTGGCCGGAGCCGCGGACGCCGCACCCGCACAAGTAGCGTTAAGCGCGACGTTGGCAAGCGGCGGCGCGGTCGCCCTCGACGGAAGTGTCGTGCCTGCCACTACCGAGAGTGCACTCAAGCTCACAGCCCGCGATCTGGGGCTCGCCGTTCTCTCTCCCTACGTTGCCAGTGCGAGTGGTGCGTCGCTGCGCGATGGCAGGCTCACGGTCGATCTGGACATCGCGCTCGAGGGCAGCGACGCGGCCGCCGACGACGGCAAGGGAATCATACAGGGATCCATGAAGCTTGCCGCGCTCGACGTGGGCGTCGGTAGCGATGCCGATCTGCTCTCGCTGGCCGAACTCGCAGTGGACGGCATTGTAGTGGGCGCCGCCGGTGACGCGCTCACGATCGCGAGGATCGTCGTCGATCAACCGCGTGTAACGCTCACCATTCGCGAGGACGGCACGAGCAACCTTGACGCCGCTGCGGCGAGTCCGGCGTCGAATGACGCAGGCACGGATCCCGGCGAGACCGGTGGTGCCGCCGACGCCGAAGCCGACGCCGAAGCCAACGACGAAGCCGACGACGCGGCCGATAGCGCCTCTGACGACGCACCAGCGTTCGCAGTCGCCATCGATCAAATCGAAATCGCCGCCGGCAATGTTGCGATCGCCGACTACTCGTTGCCACAGAAGTTCGTCATGGAACTCGACGAGATCGATGCGATCATCGCCGGTGTTACGACGTCTCCGGACGCTGACATCAAGTTCGGGCTGGGTGCGAAGGTCGGCCGCACGGCGCCGCTTCGCATCGATGGCAACCTGACGCCGTTGGCCGAACGGCTCAACGGGCATATCAAGGTCACGATGGACAACCTCGATACCAGCCGATTGTCGCCCTATTCGGGCAAGCACATCGGCCAGGCGATTGCCGCCGGCAAACTGGGATTGAATCTTGAGTACCGCATCGTCGATTCCAAGCTGACGGCGACCAATAGGCTTGATCTCGGCGGCTTCGCCATGGGCGATCGTATTGAGAGCCCTGGCGCTTCCGACTTGCCGATCGGACTCGCCGTTGCGCTGCTCAAGGATGTGAACGGTCACATCGATCTTGCCGTCCCCATCGAGGGGCAACTCGACGATCCCGGCTTTCGCCTCGGCGGGGTCATCCTCAAAGCGTTCACGAACATCATCGTGAAAGCCGCCGCAGCGCCGTTCACCATGCTCGGATCGCTCGTGCCCGGCATGGGCGGCGAGGACGAACTGGGCACACCCGTGTTTGCGCCGGGGACGGCCGTTCTCTCCGAAATCGAAATTGGTAAGCTCGAGCGCATCGCGGTCGCCATGCGCGAGCGACCGACGCTCGCCTTAGAAGTCAGTGGCGCCGTACGCTCGGAGATCGACGAGCCGGCCCTGCGTCGCGAAACGATCGAAGGACGCCTACGAGGATTGCGCCACCAAGAGATCGGCAAGAAGTCGGATGCTCCGGCCGACGCCGCTTCCGTTGTATTGGACGAGAAAAATCGTCGCAGGCTTCTCGCGGATGTCTACGATACCGACTTCGATCAGAGCTTCCGGAGCTTGCGACGTGAAACCCCCGAGACCGACGACGACGGTGCCGAACTGGACGACGACGAATGGACCTATGCCGAAATGGATCGGCGCCTGCGCGCGGTGGTGACAGTGACGGAAACGGAGCTGCTCGCGCTCGCAGCGGCACGCGCCGACGCCGTGGTGAAAGCACTCACCGTGCGCGGCGGGCTCGATCCCGCGCGCGTACAACTCGGCAGCCCGCGACTCGACGCGCCGGGTGACGCCGAGGCGATCCGCAATCCACTCGGGATCACAGCCTCGCCGTAGGCTTCGTGCCTGTTACGGCTGAACCGCCGAGATGCTCAGTTCAGCGACTTCGCCTTCGACAACCCGATAGCCGATTGCGATCGGCGAACAGCAGCCTTCACAATCCTCGATGAAGGACTGCTCGGATACCGATAGATCCAAGATCATGGAGATTTGCTGCCAGCAGTACGGGCATTGGAAGAATTGTTCGTGGGTGTCCATTCAGTGCTCGAGTGCCGTTCGCACGCCTTTTCTGGTAACAACTCGTCTCGATTAGGGGAAGTGCGGACATGCTCGACGCGTGAGCGTACGCCCGAGCTAATCAGTATAGACGATGAGTGAGGGTGGAGCGTACGAGAGATGTCTGACACGAAAGTAGTTGATACCGGCACCAAAGAGCTTCTCTGCGAAGTTAGCGAACGCGTAGCGACCGTTACCATCAATAGACCCGAGAAACGTAACTCGCTCGGCGATATCGTCACGCCGGCGTTACGCGAGACGTTGCTCGTGCTCGAGGCGGATCCTGATGTGGGTTGCGTGATGATCACCGGCACGGGCGACGCCTTTTGTTCGGGCGGTGACGTGAGCGGCATGAGCGGTTCTTCGTCGACGCAGGCGCGCGAGAAGACGGTCGATGAACAGGTCGCCGAGCTCATTCGTAAGCAAGAGGCTCTGACGCTTCGTCTGTATGAACTCTCCAAGCCGACGGTCGCCGCCCTACCCGGCCCGGCGGTCGGCGCCGGCCTGTCGATCGCACTTGCCTGTGATCTGCGCGTGGCCTCGAGCACGGCGTTCATTCTAACGGGCTTCGCGAACATCGGATTGTCGGGAGACTATGGCGCGAGTTGGTTCTTGAACCGGCTGCTCGGCCAATCGAAAGCGAAGGAGCTGATGTTTCTCTCGGAGCGTGTGTCGGCCGAGGAGTGTGCCGCCCTTGGGCTGGTGAACGCGGTGTTCGAGCGCGACAGCTTCCGCAAGGATGCGTTTGCGTACGCCCATCGTCTCGCAAACGGCCCGACCGTCGCGCTCAGTCGCATGAAGCGCAACATCAATCGCGGAGCCATACAGGGCTTGCGCGAGTCGCTCGCGCTGGAAGCCGAGCACATGGTGCAGAGCTTCCTGACAGAGGACGCCGCTGAGGCCATCCGCGCGTTCATTGAGAAGCGCGAACCGGAGTTCAAGTTCAAATGAGACGCTTCGTCGAGCTGTCACGCCCGACGGCTTGCGTATCGCCTTTGAGATTTGTGTTACATTACTTGACAAATGTATCACGAGCGATCACATTCGGCTCAGGAGCACGGTGCCGATGAGCGATTCCAAGTCCGAAAAAGCCCCTGATTCGAAAACTCTCCTGGCCGAAGAAAAGCACGAGAAGGTCCTCCACACGCGGATCTCGCCGACGCTGGATCGGGAGATCAAGCGTCGCGCGCGAGGTCTCGGGATGTCGGTCTCCACCGTCGTTCGCAACGTCCTGCTCCACACCTTCGATCTCGTCGAAGACATCGTCAACGACAGTGCCAATGTCGCTCTCTCCATCGCTGGGGATGACGCGGACGAAAGCGACGGCGCGACCACGCGACACCGTTCCGGCCGCGTGTCCCCCACTCGCGGCGAAGCCGCGGTGATTGCGTGGCAAGAAGCTGTCCTGAATCGCAATGCGGTGTGCGAGCGCTGCAACGCCATTCTTGCCACAGGTACGAAAGCCGCGATCGGGATTCGAGAAACGCCAGGCACGCCTTCGATTATCTGTGCAGGGTGCTTAGACGCGCTCGGTGATGAAGGCCGCGATTAACCGGAGGCGAAGACATGAACATCTCAAGTGATTCGACGACGTTCGACGGACCAGCGGAGCAACCACCGCTGCAGCAGTTAAGCATTCACGGTCACGACATACGCTACCGAACGGCGGGTGACGGCCCCGTTCTGCTGATGCTTCACGGCATGGCGAGTAGCTCGGAGACCTGGCGCCACGTCTTTCGTCAACTGTCGCAGCGCTTCACCGTCGTGGCTCCCGACTTACTAGGACACGGAGATACCGCCAAGCCTCGCACCGAGTACTCGCTCGGCGCGAACGCCAACGTGCTTCGCGATCTTCTTGCGTTGCTGGGGCACGAACGCGCGACGGTCGTTGGGCATTCTTACGGCGGCGGCGTGGCGATGCAGTTCGCGTATCAGTTTCCAGACCGCTGCGAGCGACTCGGTCTCGTGGGCAGTGGCGGGCTTGGGCTGGAAGTGAACCCGTTGCTACGTCTGCTGACATTGCCTGGCGCAGAGCATTTGCTGCCGATTTTTTGCTCGGACCGGCTGCGAGACACCGGCAGCCGACTCGCGGCCTGGATTGCACGGCGCGGAGTGCGTGCGTCGCCCGTCGTCGAGGAGATCTGGCGCGGGTACTCATCCTTGACGAATGCAGAAGGCCGAACTGCGTTCTTCAAGACTCTGCGCGCTGTCATTGATCATGAAGGTCAGTCGGTCTGCGCGTCCGACCGACTCTACCTGACCTGTGCGGTCCCCACGCTGATCGTCTGGGGGGAAGACGACGCCATCATTCCCGTGCGCCACGCGCACGAGGCGCACGAGGCGATTCCCGGTAGCCGCCTGTACACATTCGAAGGTGTGGGCCACTACCCCCACTGTGAGATGCCCGAGCGCTTTGCCAATCTGCTCACGGACTTTGTCGCAACAACGGAGCCCGCGGATCACGCGGAGCAGGACTGGCACGAACTGCTCTCAAAACATCGACCGACCGTTGAGCGCTCGACGACGAGCGCCGTTACGCCTCAGTGAGCGTGCCACGCGAACGATTGCGAAGGGAGCGTGCCACGCGAACGACTACGAAGGGAGCGTGCCACGCGAACGACTATAGGAGACCGACATGAACACAGTACAACAGATCGCAGAAACCATTCACGATACGGTGCAGGAAGGCGCGAACGCCGCCGAAGACATTCATCGCCTGATTGCCGAGTTCCCTCTCGACGTGCTGGCGACGATCAAGCCGCTCGAGGCTGCGGTAGCCGAAGTGCGTGACATACAGGCGCGAACTATTGAAGGCGTTTATGGCTTGGTTCGGCAGATCAACGACCGTGTCAGTGAGATCGTGATCGAAGCCGGCGAATCCGATCGCGCGTAGAAGAGCGCCTGTCCTACTTTGCGGCCCTACCTCGCTAGCACGCGATGCAGGTCAAGGTCACCGGCTGTCCGACCGCGCTTTGAAGAATGCGCAGCGCATCGCTGGCGGTAGTGGCTCCCGAGCTATCGACATCGCAGGCGCAGAGCGGGCAGCTTGCCGTCCCCACGGCGGTGTTCAGCGCGACTAGCGCATCCGTTGCCGTGATGTTCCCGTCGGCGTTGCTGTCTCCGCAATCGCGAGCGGGGGCGAGATAGCTCTGGCCGAACACGCCGTCGAGCGTTCCGTCCTGTTCGTCACTCTCCCACGCAGCGGCGAATCCGCCGTTAGCCAGACCGGTGATGCGCGGGTCGGTCTGATCGTCCATCGTGTAGCTATTGACCTGGAACTCGTTGCCGATCGGCACGCCCGTCGCCGATATGCGGCGTGCAAACACACCGCCTGCGTCGGTATCCGTTGCTCCCGCTCCACCGATGCTTTCCCAACTGACGAGGAAGTCGCCGGCGATCGTCGCCGCCACGGTCACGTCTTGTTGCGTGTCGGTGGTGAACGTATTGATGCGGAACTCGGTGCCGGCCGGAGTCCCATCGGCTGTGAACTTCCTGCCGACGGCTTCGTCGTCGATCGACGAGAACCCTTGTAGGCCACGGCTTTCCCAGACGACGAGGAACCCGCCGTCCCCCGCGTAAGCCACCGCCGGACGCACCTGCGGGCCGGTTGTGTATGCGTTGATCGCGAATTCGGCGCCTTCCGGATTGCCGCTGCTGTCGAATCGCTGGCCGAACAGGCCATGCTCGCTGCCGTCCTGTGCCGCTTCGACGCCGCTTGGATCGCTGTGCCAGACGACGATGAACCTCCCATCGCTGCGAGCTGCTACGTCGGGGTAATCCTGATCGCCGCGCGTGTAGCTGTTGATGCGGAACTCGGTGCCGACTCGCGCGGCACTGACATTGAATCTCTGACCGAAGACCCCTTCGCCCTCGCCGTCTTGATAGTCGCTCTCCCACACGACCACGAAGCCTTGGTCGTGAGCCGCGATCCTCGGGACGTACTGGCCGTAGGCGGTCGTCGTGTTGACCAGGAACTCGGCGCCGGCGGCGGTGGCGTCGTCGTTAAACTGCCTACCGACGACGGTGTAGGCGCTGCCGTCCTGCTCCCAGCTCTGCCAGACGACGACGAAGCGACCGTCGGGTTGGACCGCCACGGAAGTGCGTCGCTGCTCGTTCGTCGTGTAGGTATTGATTTGAAACTCAGTGCCGACGCGTGAGCCGGAATCGTCGAAGCGCTGTCCGAACACACCCGGATAGCTACCGTCTTGTGGGTACTCGTAGGAACCGCTGGCCCACACGATCACGAACCCACCGTCGGGGAAGGCTCCGATGTCGGGGTTGCGCTGATTGCAGAGAGTGTACGTGTTTGCTTGGAATTCAGGTCCGGCCGGCGTCTGTGCCGTCGCATTGAGTGCATAACCGACTATCAGAATGCAGAGCGCGATCGCGCGCTCGGTGTTTCGCGTCATGATCGCGATCATCGCGCGCGGCATGGTCTGTGACAAGGCACGTACCCGCCGGCGGCCGCTCGGTACTAGCCGCTCGCTTTACTAAGACCAACGGGGCGCGGCTGTTTCTTCGATTGCGGTTGCCGACCCGGCAGGAGCGAGGAATGCCAGTCGAAGCCTTCCTCTTTTGGGCAGGCAAGTCCGATCTGTTTCATGATGTCGGAGTAATGGTGAATCTCGGGGTAGAGCAGAGGCTTACCGCTGTTCATGAAGCCGACCGATATGCGACGCTCTGGGTCGGCCCATCCCATCACGGTGATGAAGCCGATGTGGCCGAAAGCGTGAAGTGTATCCGGCCCGTAGAAGCTCAATCGACGACCGCCGAGCATGAAGCCCATTGCGTAGCGCACGGGGAGCGCCAACGAGAGATCGAACTCGAGGTAGGATTGCTCTGAAACTGCGCGCAGCACGGTGCGTGGTTCGAAGACCCGCACACCGTCGAGCTCACCGCCGGCAAGTAGCAACTCGTAGAAGCGACCGAGCTCGTAGGCTGTCGTGACGACGTTGCCCGACGGGACGATCGCGGTCAGATAGCGCGGGTCGTTGCCGAGCTCAGCGACGCGATCGAACGGCACGCCGAGAAAGCGTTGAAACAACCAGGACGCAGGCGGCAGCACCGGCATGCCGGTGAAATAGTTGAGTGCCACCTGGTCCACGTCGGCCGGATCTACGCCGTAGTTCATCCAACGAAACCCCAGCGGCTCGAGGATTTCGCTGTGCAGCACGTTGCGGATGTTGTCGCCGGCGACACGCTGCACGATCTCGCCCAAAAGGAAGCCGCCGCTGATTGCATGGTAGGCGAGACGTCGTCCGGCGCGCCACAGCGGTTTTGATTCGCACAGGATCCGGAGAATTTCGGCCGGGTGCTCGAGCGTCTCCAGGCGCATCACCTCGGGCGGTATGTTCGGGATTCCCGCGCGATGAGTCAGCAGGTGGCGGATGGTGATCCCACCTTTGCCGTGCGCGGCGAACTCCGGGATATACGCTGCCACCGGATCATCGAGGTGCAACAGATGTTGCTGGTCCATGAGATGAACGACCATCGCCGTCACGGCCTTACTCGCCGAGAAAGAATTGAACGGAGTTTCCGTGGTCGCAAGAACCTTTTCGGCATCGGGCCGGTCGTCGGGACCGGCGCCGCGCGCATGCCCGATCGCACGATTGAGGATGACTTGGCCACGACGCCGCACGCACAGTTGCATCGCTGGGTGAACGCCGTCGCGATAAAGCGTCTCGACTGCGCGCCAAATCGCGTCCACGCCCTCTGGCTCCACGCCGACCGTGCGCGGGTCGACTTCGGTATCTGCGGCGATGGACGTCACCGACTCGATGGAACTGGGAACGTGCGCTCTCTTTACGATTGACGATAGGGTCATACGGGTAGTCTCCCTCTACCACAGTACAGCAGCTTTCGTGCCAGACGCCGTACTCTTGCGTGCTTGAGCGCGGCCGCGCCGGGTAGTCGTCGAAACTGGGAACGGCGATGCCGACGTTTCCAGACGCTGGGAATCGTCGACAGCACTCGGCGACAGCCGCTGCCCTGGGGGCTAGACCGAAATGGAGGGCTAGACCGAAATGGCGGGCGAGACGGAAATGGCGGGCGAGACCGACATGGCGGGCGCTATCGAAATGGCGAGCACAACGTGCCGTCGGCCCTGGCCTCTCACGGCCGTCAGTCGTATATCTCGCGTACATATCGGCGCCGAGCCCATTCCGCCCGCCCCCCCGAATAAAGTCAGGCCAGTTCTGTGAGCATGGTCTATCGGACGAGGTAGATCCCGCGATTGCGGTCGCAGCGTACAATTGCAGCCGCGGTGGCCGCGGTGGCGGCCATAGTGACGACAGCGACGGCCGCCACGCCCGTGATAGCCGCCGTATGCGGCGCGGTTTCGACGAAGGAGTGTTGAGGTAGTGGCGGTGGAGATCCGGCTTCGCCCGTGGCAGCGCGAGGCGTTAGACAAGCTCAGACAGCACGAGGGTCCGAATTTCCTGGCGGTGGCGACACCGGGCGCAGGCAAGACGACGTTCGCGCTGACGGCCGCACGTAGAGAGTTGGTCAACCGCTCCGTGCGCCGCGTCGTTGCGGTCGTCCCCACCCAACACCTCAAGAATCAGTGGGCGAACGCGGCCGAGCAGTTCGACATCCATCTGGACCCCGCGTGGTCGTCCGGCGACGGACGGCTGCCCGGCGACGTACACGGCGTCGCGGTGACCTACCAGCAGGTCGCTGCCAACCCGCGAGGGTTGCGCGGAATGGTCGCCGGCGCCTTCGTCATTCTCGACGAGATCCATCATGCGGCCGATTCGCGGTCCTGGGGCGACGCGGTTCGTTTCGCCTTCGAGCACGCCGCGATGCGGCTGTGTCTGTCGGGGACGCCGTTTCGCTCCGATCAAAGCGCCATCCCCTTCGTGCGATACACGGGAGAAGAGGCAGTGCCCGACTTCGAGTACGGCTACGGCGATGCGCTACGCGACCGGCGCGTCGTGCGCCCGGTGTACTTCCCTCGCATCAACGGTCGCATGGAGTGGAGCGCCCCGGACGGTTCGACCTATCACGCCAGCTTCGACGACCGGCTCTCAGGCACGCTCTCGAGCCAACGTCTGCGCACGGCATTGGATCTCGAAGGCGAATGGCTTCCGTCCGTGTTGGCGAAGGCGCACCGGCAGCTGATGCACCTTCGCGTGCGAGACAAGACCGCGGGCGGGATGGTCATCGCGATGGACCAGGAACATGCACGCGGGATCGCGCACATCTTCCGTTCGCGGTTGCGCGTCGAAGTTGCAGTGGCGACGTCGGACGATCCTGCTGCATCCGACAAGATCGCGTCGTTCGCCGACAGCAATCAGCCGTGGATCGTCGCCGTGCGTATGGTCTCTGAAGGCGTCGACATTCCACGACTGCGCGTCGGTGTGTATGCCACGAATACGTCGACGGACTTGTTCTTTCGCCAAGCGGTCGGTCGGCTCGTGCGCTTCAACGGCCGGCTCGAGCAGCAAGCCGCCTACATGTTCATTCCCGACGACTGGAAACTGCGGACGTTCGCGTTCGGCATTGGAGAGCAGCGACGCCACTCTCTGAAGAAGCCTGATCGCGACGGCGACGAGATCGTCCGTGAAGAAGAAGTACCGAACGATCCCCTGGGCGACGAGCAGTTGTCGCTTTTTGCTGCGATCTCGGCCGTGCCCCTCGAAGAAGATGGTCAGCCGCTGGAGCCCACGCGGATCTACGAGGCCGACGACGCGGACGACGCGGACGATGCCGGCGGCGACGGCGGCGACGAGATTCCGGATATGGCCGACGATGCCGTCGCAGCGTGCGACGAATGGTTCGCGCTCCCTGAGCTGGGGCTCGCGGTGCCGCTACCGGAGCCCGACCTTGAGCTGGATCCGCAGCCGGTCGCGCAGCCGAAGAAACAGTCACCGCGCGGGCGCAAGCGCGAGTTGCGCGAGCGCAACAGCGACTTCGTTCGCTCGATCGTCAATGCGACAGCAATGGGCCACGCCGACGTCAACTCCGAGTTGAATCGACAGGCAGGGATTCGACGCGTGACCGAAGCGACGAGTGCTCAGCTCGAACGACGGCTGCAGCTTGCCGAGCGGTGGCTTAATCGGCTCTAGATGGTGCGAGTGCGTGATGTCACGTAAGGACGTCGCGTGACGGCCGGCGCGACCGCCAAACTGTCTGCAGCGACGATCTCAAGGGCGCGTCAGTAACCGAGCGTGCAGTTCCCGGGTACGCCCTCGTACTCAGCGCACTCATCCCCGCGGGCCGGCACGCAGTAGCCGTTTATCGTGCAGTTGCCCTGTGTGCCGCAGAAGGGATCGTCGCAGGCGATCAGAGGCGTAAAGATGCACCCCTGCCCTATGCAGGTTCCCGTGTACATGTAGCATTCGATCGACGGGGCGAGTCCGACGCAGATCGGTGGTTGGATGCATCCACTGCAATCGGGAAGACAGCTCTGGCGATACGGACAACTCGTGCAGTAGCCGCCCAAACACTCAGCGTTCCATGCGCAGTGGGCACCGTCGTTCGTGCCGCCGACGCAGATGCCGCCATAGAGTGAGCCGTAAGCGGCGTCGCAGATTTCGCCCGGCGAGGTAACGCCGTTCCCGCAGCCAGTGGGCGTGCAGTTGTAGTCACAGCCGTCACCGCTCGTGCGGTTGCCATCATCGCACTCTTCTTCCCACAGCTGCGCGATGCCGACTTCGCTGTCGCCGCAGGCCGACTCACAACTGAGCTGTGACCCACCGTCGCCATCGACAAGATCGCAGTCGACGCTCAAGTCACCGCCGATGCGCAGCATCTCGCAGCCGTGGCAGCTCGACGCTTGGTCGGCGCATCGATCGACGTCATCTTGGCAAACGGGAATTGTCGTAGAATCGCAGCCTGACTTGGCCATCTTGGCAGTCAGCGACGCCAGTGCTTTCACAATCTTTGGCTCGCTCGTGCCGTCGAACACACTCATACAAGCGGCGACGTCATTGCTGGACTGAATCGTTGAGTCTGCCAATCCGCGCTTCAGACAGCGCGCAAAGAGACTCAGCTTGGTCGCGAAGATCTTGCCCGCGCCCTTAAGGAAGACGCGCGCACAATCGGCGTCGGACGAGGGGAGATATCCCACCGACGTCGATCTCTCGACGAACGCGATTCGATGAGCAGTTGCGGCCTGAGCGAGAACGGTTGCTCCGACGTACCCGAAGTCGGGAGTCTCGCTGCAGGATTTTGTTTCAGTCGCGATGAGTTTCTGAGTGGCGGCCGCTATCTTCCCGTTCGGATCGGCCGACAAGCATGCGTTGGCGAGTCCCCCGTTGGCGGCGGCCTCGTAGGTGCATCGGTCGATCTCGCGCCCCTGTGCCTTCACCAGCTTGGCCGCACGCTTGACCATCGCGTTGAGACACTTGGCCTGGCCCTTCGACTGCGGCTGTGCGAACGCGGCGGGCGCCAGCATGATGCCGCCCGTCAGAACGACGACGGCAAGAGTCGCTGCTGACCGCAGCCGTCTCGCGTAGCCCAGAGAATGTCTCATCAGATGTTCTCCACCCATGAGGTATGACAGGGCGCGCGACCGTATGACAAGGTGCAGCTTTCCCGTACTTCGCGCGGCCCGACGGCGCTGCGGGTCTACGGATCCAGCACCGGCCCCCCAGGGGCGAGCGGTTCGAGCGGGCCGGGAAGCGTAACGGGCGGGATCGGTTCGAGCGGAATGCACCGGCACTGCCCGTTTCGTGCGTCGCAGCGTGCTGCGCCGTCGCAGTCACCGAGGTGGCATCCGAACGGGTACTCCGCGTCGCCGCAGGGGCGCCTTTCCGGCTCCTGTACTTCGGCACAAGTGCAGCCGCCACGGATCGATTGGCAGACCAGGTTTCCGCCGAGACCCGGCGGCGTCAGGCCGCACGGCACACCCACTCGACAGACGCCGGTGCACGAGCCCCGTCCGTTGCAAACTTCTTTAGCCGTGCAGAGTCCGCCCTGGCAGGGCGTGCCGGCAGTTGTGAAATGGCAGTCGTTATCGCAGCAAGTGCTTGGCGGGTCGCACTCCTCTCCCGCGTCAACCTCGTTGTTGCCGCAAGACAAGCACCCCTTGCACGCGGACGAGCACGAGAATGGAACGCTCGCGATACTCAGCTGTGCTTCGCACTTGGCGGAACCGCGTACGACCGACGCGTCGCGAATCTCCAGTGCGAGTTCCACCCGCAGCCATGGGTCATTGATTGGGATCTCGAAATCGTCGAGTCGGATCTGTTGCGAGTTGCGTCCATAGATTCCCGGAAAGCGAAGCCATCGGGTTTCTACACTGTCCTTTGTCGTGAAGGTCGCGTCGAGGAGGAACGCGCCGTTACCGTTGTCGAACGAGAAGTTGTCTACCTCGCAGCTAGCGTCGACGAGTATGTCGGCAGGAAAAGAATCCCTGCCGGGCAACGGCTTGGCGTTAACGGTGAACGTCTGGCGCAACGCCGCTCTGTTATACGGCGTCGGCGTGATTGCAGCTTGTCCGACGCGTTGCGCGACGTTCACATTGAGAGCCAAACGTCCCGATGCCAACGACGCCGAGCCACTGGCATACACGGTGCCATGGGAGACCGTATCAGCGAGATGCGAACGCGCATCGCCCGAACATGGCTTCATGAGCCCCGGAGCGGGTGTCTTGCAGTTCTTGACCAGACCGCGCTCCTCACGCGCTTGCAGCGCGAGCTCGACTCCGCACGCAGGGCTTGGATTGAAGATAGGTGGTGTACCGCCGCCGATCGGTGGTGTGCCGCCAGGCGACGGATTTCCGATGACTGGTACTGCGTTGGTCTGCGTCTCAGACGACTGACACGCAGTGAGAGTGAGACTGAAAACGACAATGCTCGCCAGCGCGGCTGCGCTTGAAGGACCGCCAACGAACAGACACCTGCACGCGAGTTTCCGCATAGGATCTTTTGCGCCGCGCACCGCCGGGCCGAATTGCACGCAGGTACGCCGCCCCCTCCCATTCGGATCCGATCGCTATGGGTGAGTTGTAACAAGCGGCGGCTGTGACGCGGAGCACAGTGCGTGCTCCGCGCTATTCGAGCGAGCACAAACCGAAGGTCGTGGCCTGGTATACCGAGAAACTCGTGTCGCAGTCACGTGCGGCGGCGTCGCGTCTACTGCCCCGGATCCGGTTGGATGATGTTCCAGCAGTTGACCCAGTCCCAGCCCATATCGAGCGCAGCGCACTGTTCGTCGAGTAGCGCTTGATCGATCGGGACGGTCGCTTCGATGGCATCGTTGCAGTCGTAGGCCAGCGCCCCGTCGAAGCCTATGCTCGTCGGGTCACCGATTGCGATCAGTTCTGCGTTGACGACATCGTCGAGCAACTCACCGGCGGCCTCGTCGTCGGGCTGCGCGGTATCGCCGTTCCAGCCCTCGGTCGAGAGGTGGTCCCAGATCCCCCAGCTGTCTTCGCCGTTCGACTGCACCTTTGCGGCACCGTGGCCGACTGCCAGCAAGGAAAGGTCGTAAGGGGCTTCGCTCGCGTTGGCGTCTAACAACTCGACAGCGGCGTGGAGGCGTCGGCTGTATACGTCCTGGCTGCTGCCGTTGCTCTGCCAGCCGCTGTCGAAACCGTCGAGCGAAAACTCGTCGGCACGCTGCACGAGGCTGAATTCCCCGTAGCCTCCGCCGAACTGGCCATCGTAGCCGTGGACGACATCCACCAGCTTGGAGCCGACGAACTGACCCGCGTCGTTCAGTCCGCCGCTGACGGTGATACGGTCAGACCAAATCCCGTCGGCATCGCCGCCGACGTTGACCGACATCATCGAGAAATCCGGGCCGTCGATCGACTGGCTAACGTAGCCGGTTTCGATTTCGTCGCCGACGCCGTCACCGCACATGAACATCTCGAAGTCGACGATGGTGCCACTTTCGTTGCGTGCCAACCGCATGCGTACGCGTGAAGGTCCGCCGAAGTCTTCCGGGTCGGAGCCCTCAGGCGGCGTTCCGAAGTCGAGTGCGAAGGTGTGCAGCTCGCCGTCGTAGATGTCGATTTCGGGCTCGGACAGTGCCGCGAAGGAGCTTTGCACGTAGCACAGAATGCGGTCGGCCTCGGCCGCCGAGTTGAAGGCCTGGCGCGCGAGGTTTGATACCTCGCATGCAGCCATCGAGCTGCTCGCATCGAAGGTCGTGTCGCTGAGGGTTTTCAGGTTGATGCCGCTTTGCGCGCCATCGGTGAGGCCGGCAACGAACGCGGCCGAAGTGGCCCCGCCCGACACCGGGCCGGTTGCGCGGGGCAATTCGTTGATCGACGAGATCGCAACGCTCGGACACGCGTAGGTTATCGGTTGTCCGACCGCGCCGCTGAGCACGAGCAGCGCATCGGTGGCCGACACAGTGCCGCCGCCGTCGACATCACAGCGCACCAGGTCGCAACTGGAGCTTCCGACTGCGACGGTCAACACGCCGAGTGCATCGGTGGCGGTCACGTTGCCGTCGGCATTGAAATCACCGCAACCGGCCTCGACCGATTGCGCCATGAAAATGAGTCCCAACACCGCCGCCGACGTCGTCAGCCGCAGCGCGCTTAGTGAATGTAGTCGCATTGCGCGTCTCCTTCGCTCTATGTGTCACGAGCGGCGGGAGAAAGGTGCGCAGTATGCGACAAGAAGCGGCCCGCCGTTTCGAGTTCCACGCTTCGTTGCAAGACCGCGACCAGAATCATTGCGCCACGAAGTGAACTCCCTCAACGCCCAGCGCATGCACTGTTAGGGATTGTCCCATGACGGTTTGCTGACGCTTGTTGGCCCAGCCGAATCGACGCATGCGGGGCGTCATGCGCAGTGTTGCGTTGCCTGCTGGAAAGGCCGTGGTGGCGGCAAATGGTGCTATAAATAGACTCGAACTGTCGACCTACGGATCATGCGAGTGATCCTAAGGGAGGGCGCGCCGGAAGGATGGTCGCTGGCAGCCCGCCGCGATCGCCCCTCCCATCGGGGAGAGCGATCTACTATCTTGAAAATACCCCTCCGGCGGTGAGACCCTGGTTGGGCTAGCCCCCGTGCGGCTTACGTGCCCTATGTCATCACTGCTCACGATCTTCCTTCTTCTATCTACGGCGGCAATTGGCTTCCTGTCGTACGCGGTCTTATCGCTTCGTGGCGAGCTGCGTGCCCGACAGCAGGCGACTACGGAGGCGGATGGAGTCGACCAGGAGCGAGATCGGGTGTTCGATCTCTCGCTCGACATGATGACGGCGACGACCTTGGACGGGTACGTGGTCGTTGCCAACCCGCGGTTCGAGACGACGCTAGGCTGGACCGATCAGGAACTCCGCTCCAAAAACATCATGGAGTTCGTGCACCCTGAAGATCAGGAGATGACAGCAGCGGAGTTTGCGCAACTCAATCAGGGCATGGTCACGATGAATTTCCAGTGCCGAGTGCGCTGTAAAGACGGGAGCTACAAGTTGCTTTCCTGGCATGCCGTTCCGTCGCTCGAGCGTGGCATCATGTACTGCACGGCTCGTGATGTGACGGACGACGAGCAATTGTTCCGGACGTTCGCGGAGCACAACAATCAGGTCATCTGGATGGAAGACCCCGTGGCCCACCGGACGGTTTATGTTAGTCCCGCCTACGAACAGATCTGGGACCGGCCTTGCAGCAGTCTATACACGAACCCGCAGGGATGGTTTGATGCGATCCATCCTGACGACAAGGAGCGGGTCGAGAGCGAACGGGAAGCGCAGCAGCACACCGGTATATTCAACGCAGAGTATAGGATTGTACGACCGGATGGGTCGGTCCGATGGATCCGCGCGCGGGGCTTTCCCATTCGGACCGCGACCGGCCGGATCACGCGTCTTGCCGGCATGGCCGAAGATGTTAGCGATCGGCACAACCTGGAGACGCACCTCCGGCACAACGAGCGCCTGGCCACTATCGGGACGTTCGCTGCAGGCGTGGCGCATGAAATCAACAATCCGCTAGGAGCCATATTACTCGCGGCAGAGTCCGCCTTGAAGCGGCTGGATGAGCGCTCTGTGATCGAGCTCGCCTTTCAGGACGTGCTCGTGGGGACGGAACGTTGCGGTCGAATCGTAGACAACATCCTGAAATTTTCGCGTGAGGAAAGCCTTGAGAAGCATCCAGCCGAGCTCAACAGTCTCGTCGATCATGCAGCGAACCTCTTTGCCCGCCGCGCCGCGGAGCACAGCGCGGTCGTCGGCTTCGAACTCGCGGCTGACCTCCCCTCGCTACTGCTCAACGAGACCGAGGTTGAACAGGCTATTTACAATCTTCTCGAAAATGCTTGCAACGCAGGAGCTCGGCAGATCACGGTGCGCACCGAGCAACTAGCCGAGGGCGTATCGTTGGCGGTTGACGACGACGGTGCAGGCATCGCGGAGGCGGACATGCCCCATCTATTTGAGCCGTTTTTTACGACCCGCAGAGGTCGCGGCGGCTCGGGTCTCGGGCTCAGCATTACTCACGGCATCGTGGCCGACCACGGTGGCACCATTTCGATCGAGCCTCGCGCAGGGGGCGGAACGAGCGTCTGTATCCAGTTTGCCGCAACCCGCGCGAACACCCACAAGGAGCCGTACGATGGCTAATGTACTCGTTGTCGACGACGTCGATACGTATCGTCGTTACCTAACTCTAGAGCTTGAGCTTCAAGGACATGAGGTGGTGGTGGCTAAAAGTGGCAGCGAAGCGATCGCCGTCGGCGTTGCATCGCCCCCTGATGTCCTCGTGGTCGATTGGATGCTCAACGATGAGCACGACGGGATGGACGTTGCCGAAGCCGTCCTCGCTGCCAATCCTAGTGTCCAAGTCATCCTCATCACGGGACACCCCTCGGCAGATCTCAGACGCGCAGCAATGCAGCAGTGCGTGACCTTTATGAAAAAACCCTTCTCACTCAAGAAAATTTCTGAGGCGGTCGATAGCGCGGCAAAGAAGGCGGCCTCTCTGCAACGCTAGATGTCTTGAATCGCACCGCGCTCAGACGTAGCCATCGCATGCGATGGCCGAAACCGTCGTGTTAAGCAGAAGTCGTGAAGGGAAATGGTGGCGATGGATAGACTCGAACTATCGACCTAGGGATTATGAGGCCCTCGCTCTAACCACCTGAGCTACATCGCCAAAACCGTTTTGCAGGGATGGTTTCCCTCAATCTCCCCCCGCAATCAACTTCGAGAGTTCCTCGGGAGAGCCTAGCAGATCCAACGCCGCTTCGTAGGGATCCTTCTCGCCGCTTCCGACCGCATCGAGCAGCGCGCCGACTTCTCCGTTGGTGCGGCCCGCTCGTAGGCGTCGCATGAGTTCTTCTTCGCAGATCTCGAGTACCTCCGCCTTGAGGCGCTCTTGCATGCGAGCGTCGGGAGTCACGCGTCGCTTGCGATTGTCTTGGTGGGCAACGCAGGCATCGATCAACTCTAGCGTGCCGACTCCGGCAGAGGCCTGCGTCATCAACACCGGTACTTGCCAGGCGTCGTCGCCTTCGGGCGTCTTCAGATGCAGCATCATTTCGAGTTCGGTCTTCATGCGCAGCGCGCCGTCGCGATCCGCTTTGTTGACGACGAAGACGTCGGCTATCTCCAGAAGCCCGGCCTTCATGACCTGTACGGTATCGCCTGCTTCGGGAACCAATACGACGACCACGGTGTCGGCGACTTCCATGATGTCGAGTTCGGTCTGGCCGACGCCGACCGTCTCGATGATCACGTAGTCTTTTCCGAACGCATCGAATAGGCGCGATACGTCGCGCCCGCTGCGCGCCAAGCCGCCGTGGCTACCGCGCGTCGAGAGGCTTCGAATGAACACGCCCTCGTCGAGGAAGTGCTTCTGCATGCGAATACGGTCGCCTAGAACAGAACCTCCCGAAAAGGGAGATGACGGATCGACAGCGACCACGCCGACAGTCTTGCCGCGCTCGCGTAGATGCTCGATCACGCTGCTGGTGATCGTCGACTTGCCGGCGCCGGGAGGACCGGTGATGCCGATCGTGTGGGCCTTGCCGCATTTTTTGTAGATCTTCGACATCGTCGCGGCGGTTCCGGCGCCGCGGTTTTCGATCACGGTAATGAGCCGAGCCAGGGCGACGCGGTCGCCGGCCAGCATGGCCTCGGTGAGAAGTTTCGGGTCGCGTTTGCGGGTCATGGTCGTCATGGTTGAGACGGCGCGTAGGCTTCGATCTTGCTGGCTATCGCGTCGCACAGTGCGCTTGCGATCTCGTCGCGTGAGGCCGCGCCGGGCACTTCTTGCGACACCGAAGTGATGCGTTCGCCGGGAACGCCGCAGGCGACAATACAGTCGAACGGGCCCGCATCCAAGCCGACATTGAGCGAGATGCCGTGGTAGCTGACACCGCGCGCGACCCGCAGTCCGAGCGATGCGATCTTACCTTGGTCGGTCCAGATTCCGGGTTTTCCGTCGATGCGTCTTCCTTCTATTCCCACGTGCGCGAGTACGTCCACGAGGGCCTGCTCCAGATCGCAGACCCAGGTGCGGATGCCGATGCGGTGTTCGGCGATGCCCACGATCGGGTAGACGACGATCTGTCCGGGCCCGTGCGCCGTCGCCCGCCCTCCCCGATCGCTGCGCACCAGATCTACTCCGCGACGAGCGAGCTCGGCGGCCGGTGTCGTGACGTCTGACTGGGGGGCGTTGCGGCCGAGCGTGATCGTCGGCGGATGCTCCACTTCGATGATCGTGTCGGGTGCCAATCCGGCGACGCGATCACCCCACAGGGCGAGTTGGCGCTCGAGAGCCTCGGCGTAGGCCACGCGGCCCCAGCGCCTGATGACGGGTCGTCCCACGCTCGGACGATATCGCCCGGCCTCGGGGGCCTCAACCGGTACGCCGGATGAGCGGCGCACGCGCTGCGCTTGACGCACGCGCCGTGCGGTTGGAGACTCGTCGGCAGGATGCGTCGCTCTTCTCGCGTACTGATCGCCGGTGTCTTGTTCGTGGTCCTCGGCCTGGGCAACTGGATCATGGGCACCGACCGTGCCGAGAAGTACGAGAAGCGGATGCGGGCCGCGGTCGCCAAGGTCGGCCCGTCTGCGCGCATTCCATTCTCAGGCACGACGACGATCCTCGAAGAGTACACGGCCGCCCGGGAGCTCTATGCGGAGTCGCTGGCCAAGCACGAGTACTACCGGATCGTGCATCGTGGCGGTGCATTGTTGATGATCGTCGGCTTCGTGTTGGCGACCGGTGCCATCGTGCGACGTCTCACTGTGCCTGCACTACCCCGCACAGGATCGAACCGACGATGATGCACAGCGTCTAAGTGCTTGTAAGTTAGAATATAAAAGCTCGAAAAGCCTGTTGGCTGTATTGAGCCGTACAACGATGCACGGTATCTTGATCCCTCGGTTGGGGCGCGACACGTGCTTCAGCCGGGCACCGCGAGGAGCAGATCGATGCTGGCGGCGCGGTGCGGGGGGCGGGGTTGATGATGTGCGGTAGCTTTTCCAGTGAGGGGGATTTCCCCCACTTCCAGTCGGCCGTCTCCATAGGTCGGGCTACGCTCGCGTCGTGGCACAAGGCATCGACATGACGCCTTTCGCTGCGGCGACTCTGTGCGCTTTCGGAATCAACGTCTTCGTTGGCGTCTTCGTGCTCGTTCAGCGACGCGAGGGGCAAGCCAACATTCTCTTCTCTCTGTGTTGCTGCCTATTGGCGGTCCTCTCGCTGGCGGCATTCTCGCTGGTGCAGCCGCTGCCGATCCGTGAGGCCGAGCTTTGGGTGCGGGTCCTCTTGCTCACGGCAGCAGTTGCTCCGGCTCTTTTCCTGCACACGACTCTGCAGATCTTCAACATCGAGCGCCGCGGTCTGGTGCTCGCGGCATACTCGCTGAGCGCGATCATGGCCGTGATGGCGGCAACCGGTCTGATGCACTCGTCGTTGCGGTCCCTGCCCATCGGTCCGAGCGGTGCGGGCGTGTTCTTTGTTGCCTCGCAGTGGTCCGGGCTGTTGGCGGTCGCGGCCGTGGCTGCGGCGGCGATCTCGCTCTACGAACTCTACGTCTTCATGGGCAGTACCGGCGGCGTTCGCCGCACGCAGGCCCGCTATTACGCGCTGACCGTCGTGCCGATACTGCTGGCCGGGATTCACGATCTGGGAGCGTCTTTCTCCAGTTCCTATCCCATCCCTGGTTGGCCGGCCGTCCCGCTGGTTCCGGTGGTGTCGGCGGCTTGGGCAAGCGGCGTCGCTTACCTGCTTCGTCGCTCCAGGTTGATGGATCTCGATGCCGCGCTTACCCGCGGTCTCATTCGTACGCTGACGTTCGTCGTCATGGCGTCCCCATTCGTATTGCTGCTCGCCGGCGCTGAGCGCGCGTATCTCGGCGGCGATGTCCACGGTCCTTTCTTTGTAGCCACGATATTGGTTTGCGCGTTGGCCGCTTCGATCGTCCGCCCGATTCGTACCGCCGCCAACGAGATGCTCGATTCGTTGTTCTCGGTACGCGGTCGCGACTATCGCGACGCCCTACTCTCTTTCAGCCGCGAGTCCACACGTATTCTCGAACTAGAAACGTTGGTGGAACGCGTCGTTGAGACATTGGCTGCTACGCTCGGTGTGCGGGTGGCGGCGGTCTACGTCGCGAACGTCGAGAAAGGCTTCACGCTCGACGGCATCAGCGGTAAGGGGGCCAGCAAGCTGCCCAACGTCTTGTCGCGCGAGCATCCGTTAGTACTTGGCCTGGGGGACGTGCGTGAGCCCGTCGTGAGAGAGGAGCTGGAGCTGCGTGGCGATGTTCGTTTGCCCCGTGGCGGCAGCCTGCTCGCGTCGATGGCCGAGGCCGGTGTCGATTTGGCGCTGCCGCTTCGCAGTCCGGAGCAAGTCGAAGGTCTCATTTTGCTCGGACGACGCGAGAGCGGTGCCATGTATTCGAGCGAAGATATCGATGTCCTGGAACTGCTCGCGAGCCAGGTTTCGATCGCGCTCGAGAACGCGCGCCTGTACGCCGATCTCAAGCGCAGCCGCGAGATCATCCAGCGTAGTGACCGACTCGCGGCCATCGGGACGATGGCTGCCGGCCTTGCTCACGAGATCCGCAACCCGTTGGTGTCGATCCGCACGTTCACGCAGCTTTTGCCCGAGCGCATCGAAGACGAGGAGTTTCGCAATACATTCCTCGATCTGACGCTGTCGGAAGTGGATCGAATCTGCCTATTGATCAACGAGTTACTGGCATTTGCTCGCCCCGCACCTGCAGAGTTGCAGCACGTAGATCTCAATGATTGCCTGGAACGGATTTGCCTGCTTCTCGACAACCAAGCGCGCGGCGCTTCGGTGACGCTCGAGTGTGTCGAAACCGCCGGATTGCCCGTCGTCACGGCCGATGAAGATCAGGTCAAACAGGTCGTGATGAACGTGATTCTCAACGCCATTCAAGCATGTAGTAGCGGCGGCAGCGTACGCGTGACGACCGCGTCGGTCCTCAGCTTCTCGGAGCCGCGTGTCTCCATCCGCATTGCCGATGACGGGCCCGGTATCGAGCAGGACCGGCTGGCGCACATCTTCGATCCTTTCTATACGACCCGTACCGAGGGCACGGGTCTCGGACTGTCTATCGCGCACCAGCTTGTCGAGAAGCACGGCGGGGCCATCGACGTAGAGACGGAACTCGGCGTAGGCACAACGTTCGTGATCAGTCTACCTACTGAACCGGCGATTCGATCTGCCGGCGATAGAGATCACGGCGTATCGATTGGCCAAGGAGCGGTGGCGCTTGGCTAGAATCGCACTCATCGATCCCATCGGCCGCGCAGTGACGACGGTCGAAGCGGTGCTCGGCAAAGCGCACGACATCGTGGTGCGCTCGCGCATTCACGCACCCGGCGACGTCGAGTTGGTGATCGCCGATCTACGGCCGGCCGAACTCGCCGATCAAGCGACGCTACGAAGCCTCGCGTCGTTCGGCCCGGTGTTGTTGCTGATTGATCGCAGGCAGCCCATCCCACCGGCTGTCGAGGAGAGCGCCGAGCTCAACATACTTCGCAAGCCGTTTGATGCTTTCGAGCTGCGTCTTCGCGTGGACAAGCTGCTCGAGGCGGCTCGCGCAGCCGGCAGCGGACGCGACGCGCCGATGGCGGTCGGTCGCGATCAAGAAGATTCGGCGTGGCTGGAGTTCCCGTTCGTGCCTGCGCCTGCCGGTGCTGTATTGCGTCGCGGTGCCAGGCTGAGCGCGCCCTTGTGGATTCTCGGTGAGCCCGGCTGCGGTCGGCGCCGGGTTGCCCTTGCCGTGTGCGCAGTCGCACGTCCCGCGCCGCGTGTGGTCACGTTATACGCGGACGAGCGCTTGGACGCGGTTCTGCTGCGCGAACACGGCGGTGATCCGTACGCACTGATCGTTCCTGAGATCGAGCAGCGACCGTTGGTCGAGCAGGAGCGGCTTGCGTCCATGCTTGCCGGACCGCGCGATTTCCGACTCATTTGCACATCGGTCGACGATCCCGCCGAGGCGGTCGTGGCCGGCGAATTCTCGCGCAGTCTCTATCAGCATCTCATCGGTCTTGCCGTGCAGATTCCGCCGCTGCGCGAGCGGCCGATTACGATTCCGCCGTTGGTTCAGGCGCTCTCTCGTACGATCGAGAGCGGTCTCGGTGCAACGGGAGACATCTCTTTCAGTCCCGATGCGATGGCGCGGCTGCAGACGTATATGTGGCCGGGCAATCTCGTTGAACTCGAGTCGGTGTTGGTGCGCACGCTCACGATGGTCGGCGATATCGATGAAGTCGGTCGCACGATCGAAGCCGAAGAGCTCATGTTTACGCCCGACGAGACGATCGGCGGCCGTGCCCCGACGTCGAACCGCGGCGAGATCTCGCGTCTGCCGGTGCAGGGCACGCGACGGCGCGTCGTGTTCGGCGAAGACGGTGTCCACACGGTCGGTGCTGAAGAAGCGCCCGAGACTGCGCGCGAAGCCGAACGCGCACTAGGTACGTCGCCCGCGTCGCCCACCGAAGATTCTGTCGCGTCAGGCGACATCGAGCCCAGGAGTGATGGGAGTGGTGGCAGTGGCGGGCCTCCGGCCGCGTCGCGCGACCATTCGATCGAACAGATCGTCGTCGGCCTCGCTCACGATCTGCGCAACCCGATGGTCGCGATCAAGACTTTCGCGGGTGTGATGGCGGCGGGTGAAGCGGCAGGTGAATCGGCGCGAGAACTCGGTGTGTTGGCATCCGAGGCTTGCGACCGCATCGCACAGCATCTCGAAGCGTTGCAGGAATACAGCGACTTCGATGAGCCGCGACCGGTAGCCATGGATCTGATCGAGTGTGTCCGTGGTGTCGTTGCCGAGATGGACGACACGAAATCCAAGCGTGTCTGGGTTGACGCCGACGGCGAAGCCCCGACGACCGGCGATCGCGATCAACTGCGATTCGTCATGGAAAATCTACTCGACGCAGCAATGGCGGAAGCCGCTGACGGCGAGGCGGTGCGCGTCTTTGCGACGCGGCCGCGCGAGGTCCCGCGTGTAGGCGCCGTGCCTCCAGGTGGGGAGAGGCCGACGGAAGGCCATACCCTGGTATTTGAGATCGCGTCGGGCGGGGGCCCGGTCGCGAAGTTACGCAAGTTCGTTCGTTCGGACGACGGACCTCCGTCGTGGCGCGTCCTTTTGGCGCGGACCCTAGCCGAGCGTAACGGGTGTGTGGTGGATGTGGAGTTCGCAGAAGACACAGTGCGCATCGTGTGTCGGCTGCGTGGAGGAGAGGAAGAAACCCGTGGCGAGCAAACCAGTCGTATTAATCGTTGACGATGAAGCAGGTGTACGTGAGTCGGTCCGAATGGTTCTCAAGGACCAATTCGACCCGGTACTTCTCGATAGCGGCGAAGCCGCGATCGAGTGGTTGGAATCGAACACCGCCGCACTCGTTTATCTAGATATTCTCATGCCGGGCATCGATGGGCTCGAGGTTCTCGAGCGCATTCGCGAGAAGGATCGCATCCTTCCCGTCGTGATGCTCACGGCTACGAAGACCGTGAAGACGGCCGTGTCGGCGATGAAGCTCGGCGCGTTCGACTACATAACCAAACCCTTCGATGTCGAAGAGTTGCGGATGGTGTCGGATCGAGCGACCGAGAACGCGTCCCTGCGCCGCGAGGTCGAAGAGCTTCGCGATGCCGTTGGCACGCGCTACGGCTTCGACAACATCATCGGCGAGTCCGAGTCGATGCAGGACATCTTCAAGACCGTCACCGCCGTTGCACCGCTCAAGACGACGGTGCTCATCATGGGCGAGTCCGGTACCGGTAAGGAACTGATCGCTAAAGCGATTCACTTCCATAGCACGCGTGCCGACAAGCCGATGGTCACGCTCAACTGTGCTGCGATTCCGGAGAATCTGCTCGAGAGCGAGTTGTTCGGTCACGAGCGCGGATCGTTCACCGACGCGGTCGAGCGCAAGATCGGCCAGTTCGAGTACGGTCACACGGGGACGATCTTCCTCGATGAAATCGGCGAGATGAGTCCGGCGCTGCAGGCCAAGCTGCTGCGTGTGCTCGAACAAGGCGAGATCATGCGCGTGGGCGGCAATCGTCCGATCGAGGTGGATGTTCGCGTCGTGGCTGCGACCAACCGCAATCTACAAGACGCGATGGCGGAGGGACAGTTCCGGTCGGATCTCTACTACCGGCTGAACGTCGTCTCGCTGGAGATTCCATCGCTGCGTGAGCGTAAGGAAGATGTTCCGCACCTGATCCGCCACTTCGTTGACATGAAGACGAAGGAGCTCGGGCTCGGTGACCGTGAACTGGCCGCCGGAACGCTGGACCGTCTGCTCAACTACCCCTGGCCGGGCAACGTCCGTGAGCTCGAGAACGTGATCGAGCGCATGCTCGTGCTTGGACCTGCGCAAGGCGCAATCGGTCCGGAGCACCTGCCGTCGGAGTTGGTGGACGGGCCTGCCGTCACGATGCACGTACGCGAGCAGGTCCTGAGCGGTCACAAGTCGTTGTCGGATGCGGTCGATGAATTCGAGCGCGACATCATCGGCGAGGCGCTCAACCGCACGCACTACAATCAGACCAGGGCGGCGAGCATCCTCGGCACCACGCGCAGGATCCTCAAGTACCGCATGGACAAGCTCGGGATCGGTGGACTGTTCGCCGAACGCTAAATCGTTACCGGGTCGGCGTTTTTCAGACGCCGACCCGGCAACGCTCGCCTCGCCTCCCACGTTGACAACCGCCCTGCTGTGCCGTAGAACCGCCTCAGCGGGTGCCCCGAAACGTGATCGTTTCGCCGCTCCAGGCCGACCGGCAACATGCCCAATCCGGCAGACATCGCGCTAGCCAAATGCGCCACCGATCGTCGCCTCAGCGACGACGACGCGTATGCGTTGGCTTCCCTACCTGCGGGCGTACCTTCGGTACACGATAGTCTCTTAGAAGCCGCTACGGGGCTCAGAGACCGCCATCACGGGCGCGATCTCACTTACTCTCCCAAAGTTTTCCTGCCGGTCACCAACCTTTGCCGCGATCGCTGTACGTATTGTACGTTCCGGCGCGATCCCGGCGATGTCGGCGAATGGACGATGAGCCCCGACGAGATTGCCCAGTGGTCTCGCAAGGGCCGCGAACTCGGATGCATCGAAGCGCTCATGTGTTTGGGCGACAAGCCGGAGGTCGCGTTTCGCGGTTTCACCGAGCTGTTGTCGTCTTACGGCGCCGCGTCCACGGCCGAATATGTCTACAAAGCCTGTGTGATTGCTCTCGATGAAGGACTGCTGCCGCACACGAACGCGGGACTACTTTCGAAGGACGAGATGGCGATGCTTCGCCCCGTCAACGCGTCGATGGGACTGATGCTCGAAAACATCAGCCCGCGTCTGCGAGATCGCGATATGCCGCATCAGTGGGCACCGGACAAAGATCCCGGGCCGCGTCTGCAGATGATCGCCGAGGCCGGCGAGCTCGAGATTCCGTTCACCACCGGGATTCTCGTCGGGATCGGTGAGAACGAAGCCGAGCGCATTGGCAGCCTGCTTGCCATTCGTAACCTTCACGAGAAGTACGGGCACATCCAAGAGGTCATCGTGCAGAACTTCCGCGCCAAGACCGATACGAAGATGGACGGCGCACCGGAGCTCAGCGACGACGATATGGTGCGCACCGTGGCGCTCGCCCGTCTCATACTCGGCGGTGAGATGAATTTGCAGGCGCCGCCGAACCTGAGCCCCGCGGCTCACCGTCATCTGATTCGGGCCGGTATCAACGATTGGGGCGGCATCTCGCCGCTGACGATGGATTACGTGAATCCCGAAGCGCCCTGGCCGCACATCGACGAGCTGCGCGCGACTTGTGAAGCGGAATCGGCAACGCTGGGGCCGCGACTTCCCATCTACGAGCCGTGGACGAACGAGCGTTTTCTAGACGCGAGGATGGCGCCGGTAGTAGCCGGTTTTTCATCGGGCCGGGCGGGCCGGAATGGAGCGATAGCCGTATGAGTTACGAGACAGAAGAAAACGCCGATTCCCTCTCCTTCCTGTTGGAGGACGATCGTTCGCTCGATACCCGTCTGGCAAGCATCGATGCGTCTACGGCTTCGATCATCGGTCGCGCGCTCGAAGGCATCCGACCGAGCGTCGACGAGGGCGCACATCTTCTCACGTTGCGCGACAACGAGCTGTCGGCCTTGGTGGCAGCCGCCGACGAGATCCGTCGCGAGGACGTCGGCGAGGTCGTCACCTACGTCGTCAACCGCAACATCAACTGGACCAACATCTGTTTCGTCGGCTGCAAGTTCTGCGCGTTCGCGCGCTACAAGAACGACGAAGACGCCTACGAGCGCCCCATGTCGGCCGTACTCGACAAGGTTCAAGACGCGATCGATCGCGACGCGACCGAAGTCTGCATGCAGGGCGGAATCAATCCCGAGATGGACGGCGAGGGCTACTTCGACATCCTCGAGTCGATCCGTGCGCGCTTCCCGAAGATTCACATTCACGCCTACTCGCCGATGGAGATCCAATACGGCGCGCGTCGTATGGGCATGGACTATCCCGAGTACATCGGCATCCTCAAAGAGAAAGGGCTCGATACTATTCCGGGGACGGCTGCGGAAATTCTCGATGACGAGGTGCGCGAGATTCTGTCGCACAAGAAGCTCGATGTGGCGACCTGGATTCGCATCATCAAGACCGCGCACTCGCTCGACATCCCGACGACATCCACCGTCATGTACGGTCACCTCGAGACGCCGATGCACATCGCGCGGCATATCGATATTTTGCGTGAGATTCAGAAGGACACGGGCGGGTTCACGGAGTTCGTTCCGCTGCGCTTCATTTGGCAGAACACGCAGCTGTATGCCGAAGGCCGGGTCGCGCCCATCCCACAAGGGCAACTGGATCTTGCGGTCTACGCGACCAGCCGTCTCATGCTGCGCGGGTTGATCGACAATCTACAGACTTCGTGGGTAAAGCTCGGTCACGAGCTGTCCACGCTTACGCTGGCGGCCGGTTGTAACGATCTCGGTGGCACGCTCATGGAAGAGAGCATCTCGCGTGAAGCGGGTGCCGACGCCGGCGAGTACACGTCGGTGGAAGAACTCGAGGCGATGATCCGACGCATGGGGCGGATACCGCGCCAGCGCAATACGGTCTACGATCTCATTGACGATCCGGATGGCGGCCATACGAAAGAAACGAAATCCTACGAGATCCAACACGAAGGTCACGCTGCTAGCGGGTGGAGTGGGAGCAGCTAGGCTCCTTCGCGGCCTCGCACGCGTCGTCGCTCCGAAAAACCTGACCGTCATCGTCAACACCGGCGACGACGAAGAGTTCTTCGGACTTCACGTTTCTCCCGATCTCGATACGATCGTCTACACGTTGGCCGATGTCGCGCCGCGCGTGCGCGGTTGGGGTATTCGCGGCGATACCTTCAATGCGAAGGGCGCCCTGGATCGTTTCTATGACACGCCGTGGTTCCAACTCGGCGACCGCGATCTCGCGACCAATCTGTTTCGTACTGACGCGCTTCGCAACGGTCGCTCGCTGGCTGACGTTACGGCCGAGATCTGCAAGGGCTTCGGCATTGGGCAACGCGTCTTACCCGTCACCAACGACCGTGTACGTACCATGGTCGATACCCACGCGGCAGGAGTGCTGCCCTTCCAGGAATACTTGGTAAAGCACCGTGGACGTCCGCGCGTGAAAGCCGTGCGGTACCGCGGCGCGACGCGAGCCGAACCGGCGCCGGGCGTACTCGATGCGATCGCCAAAGCGGATGTCGTCGTCGTCGCGCCGAGCAATCCCTTCGTCAGCGTGGGGCCGATTCTCGCCGTACGAGGCGTACGCGCCGCACTACGAGACGCGCGTGATCGTACGGTAGGCGTCAGTCCGCTGATCGGTGGGCGCGCCGTGAAAGGGCCGCTGGCGTCGATGTTGCGCAGTATGGGCTACAAGGCCGACTCCCGCGCCATCTCGGCCATCTACCGCGGGGTGATGGATTGCTTGGTCGTTGCGCCGGGCGATGCGGCGAGTTCAAGCCGCGCGGCGGCTAATCCCGATAGCCCCACGAACCCCAAGGCCCGGCTACAGCCGCGAATGGTCGAGCGCGACATTCTGATCCGTAGCCCGGAAGCTGCAGCCTCACTGGCGGCCTTCGCGCTAGCCCAGATCATCGAGTAGGCAATCGACATGTCTATCGAGCTGATTCCCCTCCCCGGTCTTCCCAGCATCGTACCCGGCGACGATCTCGTGGCGATGCTGGCCGACGCCATCGAGCAGTCTGCGGGCGGCGCCCACGCCGATGATGTTGTCGTGGTCTGCCAAAAGATCGTGTCGAAAGCCGAGGGGCGTATCGTCAAGCTTGCCGATGTTGAGCCGCGCGAAGAGGCGATCCGCTTCGCAGAGACGTACGAAAAGGATCCGGCAGTCGTGGAACTCGCTCTTGCAGAATCGATCGAGGTTCTGCGCATGGTCGACGGTCATCTCATTACCGCGACGGGGCCCGGTTTCATCTGCGCGAATTCCGGCCTGGACCGCTCGAATCAACACGGCGAAGGCCAGGCCACGCTCTTGCCGCTGGACTCCGATGCGTCGGCCGAAAGGCTGCGCGCCGGCTTGGCGAAGCGGCTGACGCCTACACCGGCCATCGTCGTCTCCGACACGTTCGGGCGCCCCTGGCGCATGGGGCAACTCGACGTCGCCATCGGAGCGGCCGGCCTGGCCGTGCTCGACGACCACGAGGGAAGTACCGACTGGGCCGGACGTACGCTCGAGCACACCCTGATCGCTGTCGCCGATCAGTTGGCGGCGGCAGCCGGTTTGCTCATGGGTAAAGCTGATGGTGTGCCGGCAGTCGTGGTACGAGGCTTTTCCTACACTCCTGCGGGCGGTCGAGCCGCCGAGCTGGTGCGCCCGAAAGACCAAGACATGTTCCGCTAGCGACCGTCATCGAATCGTCGCTGGTACGTGAATGTGCGGCTTGGCTCGGCGCTCGAGGGCTCGAGTCGTACGATTTTGCAATCCCGGTTGGCATCGATGCTGCAAGATGACTGCAGGGCGGGGACGGATGCGGGCAATCCGCTCACTAGTCTTGCGTCCCACGTATGGAGTCGTCATAACGCTTGATACGGCTTGTAAACACTTGGTACTGGTTAGCGGAGAGAGCATTGATGAAGGAAGACAATAAAGCCGTTTCTGAGAAATCTGACGTGATGAAAGAGCTGTCGGCCGAGATGCAGACTGCTAAAGATCACGCTAACGTCGAGATCTCGAGAATGATCACCGAACTCAACGAAGTCCGAATGCGCTTGGACTCCGTCGTGCGCAAGATCGGTGATACGGCCGGCGGCGAAGTTCTCGCAGACGGGAATAGCGACTCGGTCGATCGCATGCGGCTCAAGCTGGTTGATCAGCTCGACCGCATTCGCGAGAAGCTCGTCGAACGCTCGCGCACTTTGTAGTATTTTTTGACAAGATTCTTCTGGGCCAATTTCTTCTCTCTCCTTCTGGTATTCGTGGCCCTTGCCGAATGGGTCTGTGCGGCGTGGTTGCTCAGCAACCTCGCCGGCGTTTCCCTCCCCCCTTGGCTTCACTTCGTCGGGCCGGCGACGATTTACTTTCTCAATCGACTCATCGTTGCGCGTCCGCTGCCATTGGCCGGTCCTAGCCTGACCGCGCGTCGCGCCTATACCGGCCTCGCGTTCACCTGCGTTTTTGGATTCCTGTTCCTGATGGTGGGCGCCGTCGCCTGGGCTGCGCTCTGGTCGATGCTGTACGCGACCGGACAGGTCGGCACCGTCATCGCGCCCGAGACCTTCAACGTGGTCATGGGCGTGGGCGGCACGGTCGTCCTACTCGGTGTCGGTGCGGTGATGGCCTGGGGCTATGGCGTCGGATCGCGGCATCTGTGGATCAATCGCATCGACGTGCCCATTGCCGGCCTCGACGCTGCGTTCGAGGGCCGTACGATCGCGCAGATCAGCGACATTCATCTCGGGCAGTTCATGAATGCCGAGCGCATTACCGGCTATGTGAATCACATCAACGGTCTCGACGCCGACATGATCATGATCACAGGTGACATCACCGACGGGCTTCATCATGCGCACGAGACGTTCCCCGCGCTGGGGGGATTGACGGCACGCATGGGCGTGTTCGCCATCCTCGGCAACCACGATGTCGCGACGGGAACCGACGAGGTCGTGCACGCACTACGTTTTCACACCGACTTCACGGTGTTGTGCGACGATACGATCGCCGTAACGCAGGACGATGGCGCCGGCTTCGATTTGATCGGCCTAATGGACCGCGGCCACGACTGGGCCCGCGGATTGCGCGAAAGCGAGATTCTGGCGGAGCTCTGGGCAAGCGCCGACAGCGACCGGCCGAAAGTGATCCTCTCGCACCGTCCCGATCTGTTTGGCCACGCCGCCGACCTTGGCGCAGCGCTCGTACTGTCGGGCCACACGCACGGGGGGCAGCTTTCTTTGCCGATCGGACGTCGTCGTCGGGCCAGCATCGCGCGCTTCATGACGCGCTACCCGCGCGGTACGTACACCAGCGGCGAAAGCTGGCTGCATGTGAACCTCGGACTCGGCGTAACCGGGCAGCCGGTGCGCGTGGCCACGCCGCGCGAGATTACGCTGATCACGCTGAGAGTCGGCCCGGCGGCGGGCAAAAACGCCGCCTGAGCGCCCTCCGACGCGTCCCCGACGCCTGTAGGCCTCACGCCTGAAAGCCATGCCGCAGCCGGTTTCTGTTGCCATTTCGCTGACATAGAAGTACGAAATCCCCCATGAACTCGTCTCTGCGTCACGATTGGACGCTCGCTGAGGTGCGAGCCATCCATGACACCCCCATCCTCGAATTGGTCTACCGCGCCCAGGGTGTGCACCGTGCGCATCATCCGGAGAGCAAGGTGCAACTGTGCTCGCTGTTGTCGATCAAGACCGGCGCGTGTCCGGAAGACTGCTCCTACTGCCCGCAGAGTGCGCACTACGACGCCGGTGTAGAGACGGAAAAGCTGATGGGTGTCGAAGACGTCCTGCGCAGCGCCAAGACCGCTCGCGACGCCGGGGCAAGCCGATTCTGTATGGGCGCCGCCTGGCGCGAGGTGCGCGACGGCGACGACTTCGACAACGTCCTACAAATGGTAAGCGGCGTGCGCGATCTCGGCATGGAAGCGTGCGTCACGCTCGGCATGCTCACCGACGATCAGGCCGTTCGACTGAAACGGGCAGGTCTCACCGCCTACAACCACAACCTCGATACCTCGCGCGAGTTCTACGGCGACATCATTTCGACGCGTACCTATCAGGAACGTCTCGACACGCTTGCGCACGTGCGCGACGCCGGCATTACGGTTTGTTCGGGCGGAATCATCGGCATGGGCGAGTCGATCGACGATCGATGCGGCATGCTCATCGAGTTGGCTAACCTGCCGAAGCATCCCGAGAGTGTTCCGGTCAACGCGCTGGTGCCGGTCAAAGGCACACCGCTCGGCGACCTCGAGACGGTGAAGGGCGTCGAACTCGTTCGCATGATCGCGACCGCGCGCATCATGATGCCTGAATCGGTCGTGCGGTTGTCGGCCGGACGCAGCGCACTCAACGAAGAAGCTCAGCTGCTGTGCTTCATGGCCGGGGCAAACTCGGTGTTCTACGGCGACAAGCTGTTGACGACGGGCAATCCCGATGTTGACGGCGATCAAACGATGATGCGCGAGGCCGGAATCGAACCGCTCATCCCCGAGACCGCCTCGGCGGAAACCGACGCTGCCTGATCTTCACACGCAACGTCGCAGGCAACACGGAACGACGACGGTTAACTACGGCCGAGGACTGCCAAATGACTTCCAAAGCTGGAATGATTCGCGAAGGTTCGAAAGCTCCTGACATTACCCTGCTCCACACCGATGGCCAGCAGTCGCCTCTGAGCACGATTACCGGCGGCGCGCCGTCGGTGTTCTTCTTCCTTCGTCACTACGCTTGAATCGCCTGCCATGATCAGCTCGTTGAGCTGAAAGAGAAAGGCAGCGGCTATTTGGAGCGGGCGCAGGCCAAGATCTTTCTGGTCACCACAGGCACTCCGGCTTTCACTGCGGAGTTCTGCAAACAATTCGACGTCTGCCACACCTGCTTGGTGGATCATCCCGGAGAGCCGGGTTACGGCGCGTTCGGACTGGCAAAGGTAGGAATGCGTACGTTGCTCGGCCCCAGCCTCCTGGAAAGCCTGACGACCATCGCGCGCCGCTGGCGCGAGCTCGCGACGCCGAAGGCCGGCGATGTCTACCAGATGTCGGGTACGTTCGTGCTCGACCGTGAAGGCGTCGTTCGACTAGCACACAGGGGCGCTCATCCGAACGACCACATCGCTCACGAGAAGATCTGGGATTGCTTGGACGCGATCGGCTGAAGCCGCGAGGTCTCAGCCGATTTCTTGGTCCTACATATGGTCCCAATTGTGGTCCTACTTGGGTAAGTTGGCGGGGGCCTCGTGCTTCCAGTCTCCCTCGAGCGACTTCATGAATGCGAGCAGATCCTTCTTCTCGCCGTCCGTCAGTCCCAGCGGGACCATCTTCACGTCGAGCCACTGGTTCTTCTCTCCGCCGCGATCGTACAGCTCGATGACTTCCTCGAGCGTCGCCACGCTGCCGTCGTGCATGTAGGGGCCGGTGCGCTGAATGTCTCGGACCGTGGGCGTTTTGAAAGCGCCCTTGTCTTCTTCCTTTTTCGTGACGTCGTAGCGGCCGAGATCGGGCTTGTCGGCGTCCATGCCGACGCCGAGATTGTGAAAGAGTCCGTCGGTCAGGTTGAAGCCGACATGACAACGGGTGCAGTTGGCTTTGCCTTCGAACAGTTCAAGACCGCGCTGCGCGGATTCGCTGAGTGCGGCCTTGTCGCCGTCCACGAAGCGATCCCACGCCGAGTTGCCGCTGAGAACGGTTCGCTCATAGCTGGCAATGGCTTTCGTGATGCGGTCGATGGTCACGGTCTTGTCACCGAAGGCTTTCTCGAAGTACGGCGCGTAGCCGGCAATGCCTGAGATCGTCTTGACGGCTTCGTCGTGGGAACTGGCCATCTCGATCGGATTCTCGATGGGACCCCCGGCCTGGGCTTCCAAGGTCGGCGCACGCCCGTCCCAAAACTGGAAGTACCCGAACGCCGTGTTGATGACGGTGGGCGAGTTCCGGCCGCCCTCTTGCCCATCGACCCCCTTGGAGAACTTCAGCTGATCGGTGAATCCCTTGTCCGGGTGATGGCAGGTGGCGCAGCTAACGGTGCCGTCGCTCGAGAGACGACCGTCAAAGTAAAGCAACTTGCCGAGCTCTATCTTCTCGGCGCTCAGCGGATTGTCGTCGGGAACCTGGAGCGCGTCGAGGTCGATGCCGAGTGGGGCCTCGAGGGTGAACGCTTGCGCCGGTGCATCGTCGCTCCAAGCGGTCACTGCCGTCAGCGTTAGCAGGAATGATGCAGCGAGGAGCATCGTCGTGCGGAAATGGGTCATGGTCTTGCTTGGCCTCCAAAAGTTTGACTATAGCGAGGGTACGCTCAGCCTCAACTTGCACACGAGGTTCGCGGACGGGTTGCATGAAGGCAGCCGGGCACGGACAATTTCGGTATCCGCGACGAAGAGTGCGCGGTCGCGGAATGACGACGAACGAATCAGAGCGACACCTCGCGGCAATCGCCGCCGATGGCTACACGATCATCGAGAACGCGATCGAGAGCGATCTCATCGATGCCCTCGAGTACGACCTACTGCGCCTGGAGCGCGAGTGCGGCGTTGTGCCGGCTGACAACGATTTCGAGGGTTCCAAGACGGTTAGGATCTACAACTTGCTCGCGAAGGGCGAGGTCTACCGTCGTATTCCCGTGCATGACAACGTACTGCCGATCGTCGAAGGCGTGCTCGATCCCGGTTGTCTGGTCTCGTCGCTGTCGTCGATCAGCATCTGCGGCGACGAGTCCGCGCAGCCGATCCACGCGGACGACCAACTGCTGCCGCTCGCCAAACCGCACATTGCGACGGTCTGCAACACGATGTGGGCGTTGACCGACTTCACCGAAGCCAACGGTGCGACGCGCATCATCCCCGGGTCTCACACGGCCGACAGTTCGCCGATCTATGGGAGTCACTACGACAGTATTCCCGCCGAGATGGCTCGAGGAAGCGTGCTGGTGTGGCACGGCAGCCTTTGGCACGGGGGTGGCGAGAACAAGACCAACGAGCGGCGTGTCGGGGTCGCGATGAACTACTGCGCCGGATTCATCAGGCAACAAGAAAATCAACAACTCGGAATCCCTCCGCGGCTGGTGAAGGAGTTCTCCCCTCGCCTGCAGCAGCTCGTCGGCTACTCGATCTACGGCGGATTGATCGGGCACATCGACAAGAAGACACCGGTCGACGTAGTTCTCGGCGGTGGTTCGGATTCCGGGATAGTTTGGGACGCGTAGTCGTTCCTAGCAGGGAGTAGCGTGGTATGAGTATTTTCCGAAAGTTTGCGTTCGGCGTTCTGGGTGTTGCCGTTTTGTTTCTATCGACCGCGACGGCGCATGCTGCGTGGGATCCGGCCTCGTACGCAGACGACGAGATCCTCGAGTTCTATACTGAAACGGAAGACGGCGACGGGCATTGGTCGAAGGTCTGGCTGGTGGTCATCGACGACCAGGTCTACATCCGTCTCGGCAATCGTGCCGGCGGTCGTATCGACGGCAACGTACACAAGCCTCACGTGAAGATACGAATCGGCGGCGAGGAATTCGACAAGGTCCGACTCGACGAAGCACCCGACAAGGTCGAGGCGGTGGCCGAGCAGATGGGCGAGAAGTACTGGAGCGACATGTTCATAAGTTTCGTCGCGCATCCGTACACGTTGCGGCTGGTTCCGCGCGACGTCCAGTAGAAACGAGCCGGTAGAGAAGCCCGCGCCCGCTCAGTCGGTCAGTGTGGCATGCGGCGCACCCGCGCGCAGGATGACAAGTTCGTTTTTGTAGCCCTCTTCTTTGAGCGCGCGCAGCGACGCGCGGTTCTTGCCCGCGTATGTTTGCGCGAGTTCGATGGCCTTCGGTAGTACGTCGGCCTCCGTGGCCGTGGAATCGACGATGCCGCCGGCCAGTGCTTCTTCGGCATTGAATCGCTTGCCGGTGACGATGGCCTGATGGAACGTCGCTTTCGGAAGACGGCCCTTCACGATCGCGTTCATTCCGGGTCGCAGCGGCATGCCCAGGTCTACTTCCGGTAGACACCAGAAGCCGCGGTCGCTGCGCATGACCCTGAAGTCCATTGCCATCGAGAACATGGCGCCACCCGCGAACACGTGGCCGTTAAGGGCACCGACGGTGATCATCGGGAACGTGAGCACACGTGCGAACAGGCCTTCGAAGTCGGCTAGAAACGTGTCGACCTCGCCCGCGCCGTCGCCCGTGAGCCAATCGAGGTCCAATCCGTTCGAGAAGAACTTACCTTCGCCGGTTACGACCAGGGCGGTCGGGTCGTCGGCGCTTTCGATTTCGTCGAGTGCGCCGTTGATGGCGTCCAGCGACGATCGATTGAATCGGTTCTCACCGTTTCGCAGGTGCAGAATCTGTACGTCGCCGTTGCGTTCGATGTCCAACATGAAGGTCTGATACTCCGGGGGCTAGTTCTGCGCGGGGGGCGTCGTAGGCTCGCTGGCGTTCGGTTCATCCGCACGCGCAGACTCCAGGCCGAGCCAGGTGCTGACCTCGACCATGTCGTAGATCGTATCCTGATATTCCACCGTGGCGTCGTGATGCATGCTCGTATAGCGCCCGCAGGTGCGTACGTGATCGAGGTAGGCGTCGGCTCCTGCGAACATGCCGACATTGTCCGCGACGACGAGGCAGCCGGGTGCCAGCAATTCATGGCGCTCGATCGATAGCAGATCTTCCAGGTAGAGCTCTTTCACATGGTCGATGAAGATCAGATCGAAGCGGCCTTCCAGCGTGGGGATTACTTCGCTGGTAGCGCCGTTCACGACGGAGACGCGATCGCTCAGGCCCGCGTGCGCGACCATTTCTTCGACGACCCGACATCGTGTTTTCGACAGTTCGACCGACGTCAGAAGGCTGCCCGGCTTATCGAGCAGGCGCGCGATGCGCACGGCGGAGTAACCACAGAACGCACCGAGTTCGAGCACCTGCCCGGCAGCGGACTCCCGCACGGCGCCGTCGAGGATCTCGCCCTTCTTGTCGCCGACATTCATCAAGAAGACATCGTTGCGCGCGAAATCGTCCATCGCAGCCAGCACCGCATCGGGGTCTCCCGGCGCGACGTTGGCACGCACGTAGTCGAGCACGCGTTGCTCGCGGCGATCCAGGCCGCCGAAGCGTTCGCGTACGAAGTTACGGATCTCGGCAATACCGATCCCGAGCCAAGGGACGATGTTGTCGGCGGTGATCTTGAGGGGTCCGACTTTCACGCGCAGCTCAGCCGCCGTCCGCGGCGAGGCTGCGAACGGTTGTCAGCGCGCCGTTGACGTGTTTGTCGGCGAACAGCATCGAGTTGAAAATCTCGCGCACGACGCCCTGCTTGTCGATGATGTAGGTCACTCGACCGGGCATGAGCCCGAGCGTTTTCGGAACGCCGAACAGCTTGCGCAGGCCGCCGCTGCTATCGGCGAGCAGCCGGAACGGTAGACTCTTCGAACTTGCGAAACTCTGATGACTTTCGACGGAGTCCGAACTCACTCCGATGACGGCGGCACCGGCCTCGACGAACGACTCGTAGTTGTCGCGGAAGCTGCACGCTTCTTTCGTGCACACCGGCGTGTCGTCTTTCGGGTAGAAATACAGAACGACGGCTTGCTTGCCGCGGTACTCGGCCAGCGTCGTGTCCGTGGCGTTTTGATCCTTCAACGTAAAGTCCGGCGCTAAATCGCCTACGCTAATGCTCATCGATTGGTTATTCCTTTGGTTCGGCTCAGGCGTGAGTAGCCGTGCCCCAGTAATTGAAAGTCATGGGCCGAGGACCGGGCAGATACATGGTCTCGATCGTCTCTATCTTCAGACCGCCGTCTTCGATCATCTGCGGAACGTCACGGTTGAGATTGCAGCCGCCCGAGATCTTTCCCCACATTCCGTTGATGCGGTTCTGCCAGGTACGCACGGACTGGTCGGGCGCGCGGCCGTGTTCTGTAAAGATTACTCGACCGCCGGGTTTTAGCACGCGTCGCATCTCGCCGAGTGCTCGTACTGCGTCGGGGATTGTGCACAGCGTGTACGTCACGACCACGCTGTCACACTGGGCCGTGTCCATCGGGATCTCTTCGCCGGTCAGGCCGACGAACTCGACGTCGATATCCGCGTCGCGAGCGCGCTCGGAGGCAAGCTCGCGCAGTTCGGTCGAAGGTTCCAGTCCCCACAGCTTCTCGACTTTTCCCTGATCGTAAAACGCGAGGTTCAGTCCAGACCCCATACCGATTTCGAGCACGCGGCCCGACGCCAGCGGTACGACCTTCTGTCTCTGCTTCATGATCGGCGGCTGCCGCATCGCGAAGTCGAGCATTTTCGGCAGGACCCAATGTTCGTAGATACCCATCGAGGCCAGCATGTGGCGCATTCGACGCCCGTGCAAGCCGGCGCAAGCGTTCGCCGGGGACTCAGGATCGCCAAAGAAATCGAGGGCCCGGTAGGTAGTCGCCGTTGTCGCCGCCGATCTCTTCGGCCACTAGCGTGTTGATACGGCCATTGAGCTCGGCGAGTAGCTCCGCGTCCGGAATACGCGCGTCGGCGATGTTGCGCTCTTCCGCTGGATCGCGGTGGCGGTTGTACGCTTCGAGGTCATTGCGTCGGCGTAGCTCGCTCAGATCCGCGGGGGTGTGATGGTCGGACGGTGCGAAGTAGCGTGCAGCCTTCTGGCGTTTCGTGACCACACCGCGCAACAGTCCGCGTTGCTGCTTGCGAGCGGTTTCGATGGCGGCTGCGATCGTCCCGAGTTTGCTGCCGTCGGTAGGATCCGACGCGGCAGCAAACTGCTGCGAGATCGTCGAGAGCGCGCTGTGCGTGACCAATGCTCCGCCCTGACTGCGCTGGCGCGGTCCCTTCGATGCGGGGGCGTATACGCTGCGCGCCATCGAGTAGCCGGGCGAGACGATGCGTGCGTATGGAGGCAAGTGCGCGAGCGAGAGAATCGTGGGCATGACGTCCACCGCCGACATTAGCTGCTCGCTGGCGACGGCGCCCGGTGCGCCGGGACAATCAATGAAGAGCGGCACGCGTATGGCCTCATCGTAGATGAAGGGCCCCTGCCCTATCTGTCCGTGCTGCCCGAGCAAGGTTCCGCAGTCGGACGTGTACACGACGATGGTGCTCGAACGCGCGCCGGATGCGGCGACAGCTTCGAGCAATTCGCCCAAACGCTGGTCGGATGACTCGATGGCGGCGTCGTATCGGTTCGCGAGCCGCGCGGACAGTTCGTCGTTGATGCGGGCGCCACCGACGCCGGATCGAGCGATACGGCGTGTGACCTTGTGCGCGTCCACGGCTGTGGCTCCACTTTTCGTTGCGAGCGCAGAAGGATCGAGCGAGTCGGATCGAAGCGCGTCGTCTCGAAGAGTTTCTTCGGTGACCGCCGCGGTTGCGTGCAGGCGCACGACCGCCAGCCATGGCTGGCTCAACGTCGGAGCGCGTGTCGCGAGCCAGCGGGTGGCGGCGCGCGTCGTCAGCAGGTCAGCCAAGCCTGCATTGCCACCGTCCGAGGTGAGTTCACACCATCCGAAGCCATGGTCGTGCAGTAGGTCGTTGCGGCTTTTCGGTCGATACCACGACGATAGCGGCCAGTCGCCGAAGAAAGCGGTGTGCCATCCGCCGTCACGCATCACGCTTGCGAGTGTCGTTGAATTCGGTGCCAGCGGTGTAGCGATCAGACCGCGGTCGGCCGCGTCGGTGACGCCGCTTGCGGGCCCGTGTTGTCCGGTGAGCAACGCCGCCAGTGCCGGAGATGACGTCGGGCTCGCGGCGAAAAAATCGGAAAACTCGACGGAGCGTCCCAGCAGAAGCTCGCGCGCGGGGGTAGCGAGGTGGGCCGGCAGCTTATCCCACGATTGCTCGCCGCTGTTGACGATGAGAAGGACGTTGCGCATTCCCTGAGCGCGTGGAGTGATGCGAGCACCGGCGCTCCGGGGAAGTGGCGGCAACGATGGCACTGCCGTGGCGGCGGCCAACCCTGCGGCGCCGAGTGCACCGGCACGGATGATCTGGCGGCGGGAATAGCGCGGGAATTTGGGGGATTCCGGTTTGTCGGAGCTATTCACCAGTCTGCGCTTTCCCGGCTACGATCGGCCTTGCGTTTGCCGTGTTTGCGCTTGTCCTCGACGCGGCGGCGGCGCGCGCCGCCGCTCGGTTTGGTGGCCACGCGTTTTTTGGTTTGGCGCATTGCGCCTGTCAGCAGAAATTCCATGCGTACGAGTGCGGTTTCGACGTTACGAGACTGTTCGCGATGTTCACTGACGATGACGCGAATGCGGCCGTCGCCGTCGAGGCGCCCCGCCAAGCGTCGCCGAATCCGCATGACGCTTGCCGAATCGAGATACCGGCTCGCTGCTTCAAGGTCGAGCCGCAGGTCTACCTTGGTCGCGACCTTATTGACGTTCTGACCGCCGGGCCCCGATGAGCGTGCGAAGGTCGCCGACAGCAGCGATGCAGGAAGCCGACGGTTGCCGGGCAAGTGAAGGTCTCTCAGGCGGCTCATGGTCTTGTGGGCTCGTGGGTCGGACCGGGCTTAGCAAGGTCCGCTTGCATGATACACAATCGGGCGACGCCCACCTACTGATCGTGTCGTGTAACGGCCGGGCGCACGGAGGCGACGATGTCCACGAGCAAACTGAAAATCGGCGTACTCGGCGCCGCGCGGATAGCCCCGATGGCGCTCATCCGGCCCGCCGCGCGGGTCGATCGAGTGGAAGTGACGGCGATCGCCGCCCGTGATCGCGGGCGAGCGGAGAAATTTGCGGCGAAGCACGGCATCTCGCGCGCCTACGATGACTACGACGCACTGCTCGCCGACGACACGCTCGACGGCGTCTACATCCCGTTGCCGAACGGGCTGCACTGCGAGTGGGCAATCAAGGCGCTCGAAGCGGGCAAGCACGTGTTGTGCGAGAAGCCGCTCGCATCGAACGCCGAGGAGGCGAGACAGATGGCCGCCGCCGCCAAGAAGGCCGACCGTCGATTGTTCGAGGCCTTTCACTACCGATATCACCCCCTGGCGGCGCGCATCCGGGAGATTCTTGCGGATGGCACCCTCGGGCGCCTCAATTATGTGGAGAGTATTTTCTGCGTGCCTCTGCCTCTGCCGGGCGATATTCGCTACCGCTACGAACTCGGCGGCGGCGCGCTCATGGACACGGGCTGCTACGCGATCAGCGTCGCGCGCATGTTGGCGGGTGAAGAGCCCGAAGTCCTGTCGGCGACACCGACGCTTACGAGTCCCGACGTCGATCGGCGCATGGAAGCCGAATTGCGATTCCCTTCGGGCGCGGGTGGGCGCATTCTGTGTTCGCTCATGTCTCGCACGCTACTGAAGACGCAGGCTAGGGTTCGGGGCGAAGACGGAGAGCTTGTCATCTTCAATCCGATCGCACCGCATATCGCGCATCGTCTCACGTTGCGCACGCCTTCGGGCGTACGCCGCGAGCGTGTGCATGGAGATGCAACGTATACGCATCAGCTGCGCGCGTTCGCCGCTGCCGTACTCGACGGAGCGCCGTTTAGCACCGGGCCGGACGACTCGATCGCGAACATGCGCGTCATCGACGACATCTATACGAAAGCCGGCATGAGGTTGCGCGGCCTCGCCTGATCGGCGCACGCCCTGCTGCAATCCTCTATGAAGGGCGTAGGCTACCTACTCGTCGCCGTACTGTTGTTCTCGATTCTCGACGCGATCGTCAAAGCGGCGACCGTTGACTACTCGATCGTGCAGGTCGTGTTTTTCCGCAGTGTCTTTGCGTTCGTGCCGCTGTCGGTCGCCGTTTGGTACAGCGGCGGCATTTCGAGCCTGAGGACGCGGCGGCCTATGCAACACATCGTTCGCGGTGTCTTCGGTCTGATTGCCATGGGCGCATTCTTCACGGCGCTCAGTCGCGGCGCGTTGGCCGATGTCGTCGCGATCTCGTTTAGCGGCCCTCTATTCATTGCCCTGCTCGCGCGGCCCCTGCTCGGCGAGAGACTGAACGGGCGTCGTTGGCTCGCCGTACTGATCGGACTCGGCGGAGTTCTCTTGATCGTACGCCCCGGGAGCACGGTGTTTTCCAGCGCCTCGCTGCCGGCGCTGATCGGAGCACTGTCGTACAGCTTCATCATGGTGCTTGTGCGCCGGATGGGCAGCACGGAAAGTACGGTCACGATGGCGGTGTTCTTCACGCTGTTTACGATGACCGCGAGCACCGCCGCGCTTCCATGGTTCTGGTCAACACCGGATGTATCGGGCTTCGCGTTGCTTGCAGCCGCGGGATTGGCCGGTGGCTGCGCCAACCTCTGTCTCACCGAAGCGTTTCGGACCGCGCCGGTAGGATTGCTCGCACCGTTCGAGTACACGGCGCTGCTCTGGGGGGTTTTGTTCGGGTATGTGTTCTGGGGCGAGGTCCCCGACAAGCAGATGCTCGTAGGCGCAGCCGTGGTGATCGCGTCGGGACTAGTCGTCGTGGAGCGGCCGGCGACGCCGGTCTCGCTAGTACGGCCGCGCGCGTAGGAGCGCGAACCACTGCGCCCGGCGTAAACCTGTTGCAGGTCGCATGGTCGCTAGAGTGCCGGCTAGAGATTCGGTTTCGAAATCCGAAGCGTCAGTCCAAACGGTCCGAGCCGTTCATCGACCAATAATCGTCCGCCGCTTTGATCATCCGAGCGACGCTTATCGCCACGGTTGAAACCCCAACCACCAGTATCAAAAAGCCCAATGTTGTTGCGTTCATCTCCCCCTCCCGGGACGTCGCGAGTCGGATGTGGGCTGCTTCGGTTACTCGCTGACTCTATTCTGCCAGAGCCATTGAACGCTTGTCTATGCGGAAAGACCTCTAAGTCTGCGGTCTCGTGGTGTTTTCAGACCAACGAATCGGCGCTGATCAGTCGTGGGTCGTACTCCGAATCCCCAATGCGGCCACTGTCCGATACGTGATGTAGATGACGACGACGCCGATTGTGTTCGCCAGCGCGTCGCCGAGATCGCCCACGCGTCCTGGCACTTGGGTTTGTACACACTCCAGGGCGATCCCCAGCGCAACGAGCGAGACCGAGAGACGATTGCGCTGCGTTGTGCTGCGGTAGGCCACGTAGCCGAACAGCGCGAGCAGCGCGTAAGCACCCGCATGCTCGGCCTTGTCCCAGATACCGGTTTCGACCAGCGCGTCGGCCGGAACGACGGAGACCCAAATGACGGCGATGACGCCTGCGTAGAACAGCCCTCGTCGAAGCGTCGTAGATAGCGTCAAGTGCAAGCCGGGGAGTCGAGCGAGACGTTTTGGCCGACTCGGTGCGGCGTGATTTTTTCCGGCTCCATGGGTGTCTCCTGCGGCGATGTGTTCGGGCAGGCTAGCCGAGCAGGCCGCCGTCGGCCAGAGGGCGACGCCCAATTCCGATGTGCGATCGAGATTTCGAGCGCAGTGAGCTTCGCCATGGCATTTAGAACGCCGTGAGCTTCGTCACGGCATTTAGAACGCCGTGAGCTTCGTCACGGCTTCGGCTATCACCTCGTCCTTCTTGCAGAAGGTGAAGCGGACGAGCGGTAGTCCCTCGTCACGATTGTCGTAGAACACCACGTTGGGGACCGCGACCACACCGCAGCGGTCTGGCAGCGTGCGGCAGAACGCGAGCCCGTCGGTTTCACCCAGCGGTCGAATGTCGCAGGTCACGAAGTAAGTGCCCGACGGTCGAAAGACATCGAAGCCGGCGCTCTGCAGCCCCGCACACAGTCGATCGCGACGTGCGGCAAGCCCGCTGGCAAGATCTCGATAGTAGTCATCGCCGAGCGAGAGTGCTTTCGCGATCGCGTGCTGAAACGGTCCGCCGCTCACATAGGTCAAGAACTGCTTGGTGGTACGTACGGCGCGCAGCAGTTCGGGCGCAGCGGTGGCCCATCCGATCTTCCAACCGGTAAACGAAAAGGTCTTGCCGCCCGACGATATCGTCACCGTTCGCTCGCGCATTCCCGGAAGCGTCGAAAGCGGAATGTGCTCGCCGTCGAAGACGATGTGCTCGTAGACTTCGTCGGTCATGACCACGAGGTCTCGCTCGATCGCAAGGCGGGCGATCTGTTCGAGCTCGTCGCGCGAGAATACCTTGCCGGTCGGGTTGTGTGGCGAGTTGAGTAACAGCAGCCGGGTACGCGGGCCGATTGCGGCTGCCAGTTCGTCGTAGTCGAACGAATACTCAGGTGGGCGCAACGTGACGACGCGTCGGCGGGCACCGGCCATCGCGATACAGGCGGCATAGGAGTCGTAGTAGGGCTCGAACGTGACGACTTCATCGCCGGGTTCACACAGGGCGAGGATCGTCGCAGCAATCGCTTCGGTGGCGCCGGCGGTGACGAGGACCTCGGTGTCGGCGTCCAGGTCGATGTCGTACCAACGTTTCTGGTGCTCGGCGACGGCGCGGCGCAGCTCCGGAATCCCGATTCCGGGAGGATACTGATTGTGGCCGGCGCGGATGGCCTCGATGGCGGCGTCTGCAATTTCGGCGGGGCCGTCGGTGTCGGGGAATCCCTGCCCCAGGTTGATGGCGCCTTTGGCTAGCGCGAGCGCCGACATCTCGGCGAAGATCGTCGTACCGAATTCGCGCAGCCGGGTGGCTAGAAATCTATCGGAGACCGGCAAAGTGCTCTGCGTGGCGCGCGCTACTCGCCCAGCGTGCGGATGTGAAACATGCCAAAGAGAAAGGTCGGCAGCGCGTGCGCGGCCATTCCGCCCGGAGCGGCTTTGAGCTTGCCCGAGAACACGGCGATCTCGACCAAGTGGGCGACGACCAGAAACCAGAATACCATTCTACCCGACGCAGCCATCGCCGTGTCGGTCCCGATGAAGAACGAGGCAATGCTCCCTGCCCATACTACGAGAAGGCCTGCTTTGATCGCTGTCATTACTTTGATTTCTCCCCTGTCGCGTCTATTCGCCCGTGAAATTCGGTTTCCGCTTTTCTTTGAAGGCACGAGGACCTTCTCGTGCGTCCTTCGACGTCATGACGACGGCCGAGACTTCGTCTTCTATCTTGAGCGCCTCGGCGATGGGAAGCCCGCTCGACCTGACGATGCCTTCCTTCGCTTTGCGCACGGCAAGTGGTCCGTTGGCGGCCAGCTTGCCGGCGAGTTCGAGTGCCTTGGGCATGAGCTGCTCGCGCGGGACTACGTAGTTGAGTAGGCCCATCTCCAACGCCTCGGCTGCGCTGAACGGATCGCCGATGAGTAGGATTTCGAGTGCCTTCGCGTACGGAACCTGCCGAGGAAGTCGCGTGAGTGATCCCCCGCCGGGCAACAGTCCGACCTTAGCTTCGGGCGTGCCGAAGGTCGCGTGATCGGCCGCGACGCGCAGGTCGCAGGCGTTCGTGATCTCCGTGCCGCCGCCGAGCGCGTAGCCGTTCACGGCTGCAATCACCGGCTTGTACAGTTCGAAGCCGCGCAAGATGGCGTCGAGGAACTGCTGGAGGTTTCCCATCAGACGCTCGTCCCACTCATCTTCGGGCTGCCGCGCTCCCGTAATGAGCGGCATCGTCAGCTTGAGATCGCCGCCTGCGCAGAAGTCGAGGTCCCCCGCCCCCGTAAGGATCGCGACGCGTAGGTCGTCGCTGTCGCGGTATTCGTGCCACGCCTCGCTCAGTAGTACGAGCATCTGAGGGCTCAGCGAGTTGCGTGCATCCGGCCGGTTCATGGTCAACGTCATGACGCCGTCGGCTCGATCTACCAGAAGGTGCGGTTGGGAATCGATCATCGGATGACTTTTACAAAAACGCGGCGCTCAGAAAAGATGCGAGCGGAGGGAGTACATGGATCCGATTCAAGGGACCGTTCTTATATCAGGTGCGGGCAGCGGCATGGGCCAGTTGGCCGCACGCCGATTCGCCGCGCGCGGGCTGAAGGTCGCGGCGCTCGATGTCAACGCTGAGGGGCTCGCCGAGACCGCAAAGGCAGGCGAAACGATCAGCACCTGGGTCTGTGACGTCACCGATCGCGAAGCCGTCAATCGGACCGTTGCCGAGGTCGAGGCGCAGCTGGGTCCCATCGGGACGCTCTATAACGCCGCCGCGATCATGCCTTTGGGCAAACTGGCCGAGCAAGACACCGCAACGATCACGCGCATCATGGACATCAACTATGGCGGCACCGTGAACGTTGCCAAGGCCGTCTTGCCGGGAATGCTCGAGCGCAGAAGCGGATGCTTCGTGAACTTCGCATCGATGGCGGGCTGGATGCCGATCCTGCTCAGTGGCGCCTACAACGCCTCGAAGTTCGCGGTCGTCGCGTTCAGCGAAGTGCTCTACCACGAAAATCGCGACAGCGGCATTCGTTTCGCCTGTGTCTGTCCGCCCGTCGTCGCCACCCCGCTGCTCGATCAGGGGCGGGAAACGGCATGGCCGAAGATGCTCGATGCCGGCCCCGCCGCGATCGAACCTGCCGCCGTACTCGATGCGATCGAGGATTGTCTCCACGCCGGAAAGTTTTGGGTGTTCCCGACCAGAGACGCCCGCACCGGCTGGCGCATGCGACGCTGGTTCCCCAACATGATTTGGAAGTATGTGCACAAGACCGAGGGTTGGTAGGGCCAAGTGTCCGACTCGTCCTCCGACATTCGCATCGACGATCTTAGCGCGCCCGTCCTGAGCGATACCCAAAAGCTTGCCGTCGACTACATGGAGGGCCAGTCGGTCTTGCTCGAGGAAAGCGCCGTGCTCGACGCGGCCTGCGAAGCGACCGGACTTACCGACTACGGTAGCGACGATTTTCGGCCACGCTTGACCGCATGGCTCGAAGCGGTGCGCGAGGATTCCGGTCTGAATGGCTTCGGCCGCCGCGTCGTGTTCGGCAATGCCGTTCGCTACCTTTCGAACCGGCTGCTCTTCGAGGACTTGCTCAAGCGAAATCCGGAGATCGCGGACATCGAGATTCGCCGACCGATCATCGTGATCGGCCTACCGCGCTCGGGCACGACCCATCTCGTCAATCTGATTGCGGCTGATCGTCGACTGCGTTCGCTTCCGTACTGGGAGAGTTGCGAGCCTATTCCTCGGCGCGGTGAAGGACCCGGCGCCGATGGACTGGACCCGCGTTACCTGCGCTGTCGCAAGAGTTCGCAGCAATCGGATCAGGTCATGCCCTTGCTGCGCGCCATGCATCACATGACGCCCGAGCATGTGCACGAAGAAATCGAACTGCAGGATCTCGACTTCGGTTCCTACGGGCTCGAATGGAACGCGCGCGTGCCGTCGTGGCGCGACTACTACTATTCGCAGGATCAAACGTCGACGTACGCGTACATGAAGAACGTGCTCAAGGCGCTGCAGTGGTTGCGCGGACCGGAGCGTTGGATTCTCAAATCGCCGCAGCATCTGGAACAGATCGGTCCGTTGATGCAGGCGTTTCCCGACGCGACGATTGCGATTACGCATAGAGATCCCGTCTCGGTCATTCAGTCGGCGATCACGATGCTGGCCTATGGCGACCGGTGCCGACGCTACGCCATCGACGCGCCGGCGCTCGCCGAATATTGGATCGATCGCGTCGAGCACCTGCTGCGCGCCTGCGTGCGCGACCGGGAGCTCATTCCTCGGCACCAAAGCATTGATGTCGCGTTCCACGAGTTCATGGCCGACGACATCGCGATGGTCGAGCGTATCTACGGTCTTGCTGAGCTGGAGATGAGCGACGACGCGCGTGCGCAACTGGCCGCGTACATGCAAGCGAATCGGCGCGGCAAACATGGCCGCATAGTCTATGATCTCGAAGGGGATTTCGGTGTCTCGCCCGGAGAAGTGCGCGAACGCTTCCAGTTCTATTTCGATCGATTCCCGGTGCGCAAGGAGGGCGACGCGTGAAGCTCGTTCGTGTGCATGGGCCGGACGACTTTCGCATCGACGACGTCGACGAGCCGGTCGCAGGGCCGCGTGACGCCGTTGTGCGCGTGTCGGCTTGCGGTATCTGCGGTACCGATCTGCGCTATGTGCGCCAGGGCGGTCTCATCGGTCCGTCGGATGTCCCGATGCCGATCGGGCACGAGCTATCGGGCGTCGTCGAGAGCGTGGGGACCGAAGTCGGCGGTCTTGCGGTCGGCGCGCGCGTGGTGCTCAACCCGACCGGTGCGGGCAACATGATCGGTAACGGTGGTGCGGAAGGCGGGTTCGCCCCTCGCCTTCTCGTTCGCAACGTTGACGCAGGCGAGAGCCTTTTCACGATTCCGGATTCAATCCCGGACCATCTCGCGGCCTTGGCCGAGCCCTTGGGGGTTGGGATGAACGCCGTAGACCGAAGCGGCGCGCAGCCCGGCGAGAAGGTCGTGGTCGTGGGCGCAGGACCGATCGGATTGGCCGCCATCGCCACGCTGGCGGATCGTGGAGTGGAAGATGTCGTGGCCGTCGATCTTTCGCCGAGCCGGCTCGAGATCGCGCGAAAGCTCGGCGCACGCGAAACCATCAATGCCGCGCAAGAGAAGACCTTTCGACGACTACGTAGCTTGCATGGCGAAGAGCCCGTGCTCGGTAGTCCGATGGTAGGCAGCGACGTCTACATCGAGGCCTCCGGCGCGAGTGCGATGATTCCGAAGATCATCGGCCAGGCGAAAGGCGGAGCGCGCTTGGCAGTGGTAGCGCTGCATACCGACGACATTCCCGTGAATTTTCTGGTCGTGATGATGAAACAATTGACGATCCAGGGTGCGATGGAGTACCCGGCCGACTACCGAGAGATGATCGAACTGCTTAAAAGGCGCGATCTCTCGCCGATGATTTCCCACCGCTTTGCGCTGGACGACTTCGCCGATGCGTTCGACGTTGCTCGCGATCCGCAGGCCGGTGGCAAGGTCATCATCGATATCAACTAAGGAGACATGACGATGGCGGAATCAGCTAGAGAGAAAGGCCAGCGCCTGATCAAGGACGTGTGCGGGTTTGAGATCCCGCCGGGCATGAGCCGCTTCGCCGACCTGACGGTCGATCACCTGTTCGGCGAAGTGTGGTCGAACGAGACGCTGTCGATCCGTGACCGCCGTCTCGTGGTGTTGGGAATGCTCGGTGCAATGGGCGACGGCGACAATCTCAATATTCACATGAGCCAGGCGCTCAGCCGCGGCGACCTTACCGCCGAAGAGCTCGACGAGGTCGTGATTCAGATCACGCACTACGCCGGCTGGCCGCGCGGTACCGTCGCGCTGGGCGCGGCATCGCGCGCGACGCAAGCAGCGCAGGCAGCAAAGGCAGCGCAGGCAGCAAATGACCTCGAGAAGCAGTCGAAGAAAGAGGACTAGCGATGAGCGAAGCTACCAGTGCGAGCCGCGAAGCGTTTCACGAACTTTTGGCGCTGCTCGCCGAGATCGATGAGCGGTATCTAGGTGAAGAATGGCTCGTCGGCTCGCCCGATGAGGTCGGAGAAGGACTACGGGCCGTCATGCACATGCTGCAAGGCGCGCTGGTGTCGAACTTCGAGGAAGACGGCGGGCATCCGTCGTTCAGGCGTATCGTGTCGCCGACGCGCAAGTTCACCGGCGACAATTCCGACGCCCTCTACTACGACGCGCCCATCGATCCGGCGCTCAGTTACGTCGTAAGTGGCAGTATCGCCGGCGCGGTCTACGTCTCGCTCACGATCGAAGAAGCGGCGACGGAGGGACGCTTCGGAACCCGTACCGCCGGCGTGATCAACGATACGCAGTTCGACGTCGACGGAGACGGCCGGTTCGAGATCTATTTCGGAGGCCCGCCGCGAGATCGCAATTGGATTGCATTGCCGCCGGAGGCGGCGCGGATCACGACGCGCCACTACTATGAGGACGTCGTGTCGCGGGCGGCCGATACCACGCCGCCCATCCATCTCAGCATCGAGGCGCTCGAGGCGACGGCTGCGCCCGCTCCTGCGAGCGATGAGTCCGTAGCCGAGGGGATTCGTCGCGTGACGAGTTTTCTACAGACGCGCACGCTGGGCATGGGCCGCCCCGGTGAAACGCCGCAGCCGGAATTCGTGTCGAAGGTGCCCAACGAACTGCCGCCGCCGATCAAACCGGGCGATTTCGCGCTCGCCGCTGCTGATGCCGCGTATTCGATGACGCTGTACATGCTCGGTGCCGATCAAGCGATGGTCATCACCGGACGTTGGCCCGAGTGTCGCTGCGGCAACATCATGTTGTGGAATCGTTACATGCAGACCTACGATTACGTGAACCGGCAGGTCTCGCTCAATCGCAAGCAAACCACGCTCGAACCTGACGGCAGTTTTCGCATCGTGCTGGCGCACGAAGACCCCGGCGTGCCCAACTGGATCGACACCGAAGGCCGGCAGGTCGGCCTCATTTTCTGTCGCTTCATGTTGCCCGAGGGAGAGATCGAGACGCCGATCTGTGAGGTCGTACCCCTGTCGGATCTGAACAACGGTGCGCCGGTCTAGGCCTCGCATCGCGTGATACGAACGGGGATATTGCTCATGCGCGGCAGTCCGGTGTACGGATCGTAGTCGCGATCGACCGGCGTCAATCGACCGGTGTTCGAACCGATCGCGCGCAAGTCCCCATCGTGTTCGGGCACGTCGCCGAACGAATGACTCATCGAGACCAGGCCTTCTCTGACGGTGTCATCCGGCTCGACGATTCCGAAGATCGCAGAGTGATCCGACTGGATCTCCACGAGGTCGCCGGCGCCTAGCTGCAGGCGTGCAAGGTCGGCCGGGTTCATGAACGCGGGGTTGTGTTTCCACTTCGTGCGCAGGCGCGGAAGGTCGCGGCCCGACGAGTTGTATGCCGTCATCATGCGCCGCGAGATCAGTCTGAACGGATACGTCTCGACGTCGGCGCGACCGCCCACTTGCTCGGCCGTGATGTCCACGAGTTCCGTCATCAGCACTTCGTTGCCGATGTCGAGGCGCCCATCCCAGCCGTCGTCCTTGGCCTCGACGCGGATGTCGTGGTCGTCGAAGACGGCTCCGTGTGGGTGTTTTTTCACTTCATCGAGCGGAACGCGCGCGGTCTTGGTGAGTAGGTCACAGAGCTCGGCGGTCGTAGGCTTGCGTGCGAAGTCCAGCGTCGTCGGTTCGCCCTGCCCCGGCCCGGTTAGCGATACAGGTTTGAGTACGAGTTCCACCTTCAGTCGTTTGGCCGTCTCGTAAAACAGCTCCCAGTCCTCGACCAGGTCCGAGCCGTCGGGCGTATCGAGTAACGCCGGCGCGTATTGCGCATACGACTGTGGGTAGCCGAATCCCTGGCTGTACATCGTGAGGAAATCCTGAAGCAACGTCATGCCCGGCATTTCCAGCGGCACCTTGGTTGCGACCACGTAGTCGGCCATCTTCGCAGTGGCCGACATCTTGATGTCGAGCTGGACCAATAGGTCGAGCTTCTTCATGGCTTCGATGGTCTTGAGTTGATCGGGCCAGGCAACGACCGGGTTGCCGCCGATCGAGATCAACGCGCGCACACGCCCCTCGCCTTCGAGCAGGATCTCGTCGGCGAGTGCGGCGGTCGGCATGCCCGCGGCCGTGTTCGCCAAGCCGCGCACGCGCATCGGTTCACCGAAGCCGTAGGCGCGATAAGGACCAAAGGCTTGCGCCTTGGCCATGAACTGTGGGACCAGCGTCCCTGGATTGGCAACACGCTCGCCGGCGCGCATCCACCGACCACAGACGGTGTTGATGGCGAGCAGCAGGTACTCGACCAGCGTTCCATGGCCCGACATGTTCGGTCCGGTGCCGGCACTCGCGACTCCTCGCCCAGCGCCCGCAAAGCGACGTGCGGCGTCTACCAGTTGGTCGGCCGGAATGCCCGCGCGCTCGGCGACCGCTTTCGGCGTGAATGCGGCAACGGCCGCTCGCAGTTCCCCTACACCGGCGACGTTCTCCTGGAGGAACTCAGCATCTTCGAGACCCTCGGCAAAGATCACGTGCAGCATACCGGCCAGCAGTGCGGCGTCTTCTCCGGGCCGCGGTTGCAAGTGCAGCGTGGCGCGTTGTGCGAGTTCGGTGCGTCGCGGGTCCACCACGATCAGTTCCATGCCGCGCGCGAGTGCATCGGTGACGAATCGACCCGGGTTTCCTTGCGGCAAACCGCCCGACATCGCCACGAGCGGATTCGCCCCGAACAGCATGGCGACTCTCGCCGTCATGAAATCGTGACACGGAGCCATCCATGCGCCGTGCAGCGCTTGCGCTACCGCCTTGCCCGGCTGATCGATGGTGTTTGAACTGAAGGCCATGCGCGAGCGCAGCGCTTTGAGCCACGCGGTCGATATCGCCGCCGTTGCCGGATTGGCGACGCTGTACGTGCCGGCGTAGGTCGCTATCGAACGGGGTCCGTATTTGTCGCGGATCTCGCCGAGCCGATCCGCGATCTCGGCGAATGCCTTCTCGCTCGCGATCGGTCGATGCATGCCGTCATCGCCGCGCTTCATCGAACGCAACAATCGCTCGGGATGATTGCGCGCCTCGAGTAGCTGCTGCCCTTTGATGCAAATGAAGCCCTGATACACCGGGTTGCTCTCGTCGCCGCGTACACGAACCGGCTCGCCGTCGTCGAAGTCGACGAGTACGCCGCAGGCATTGAAACAGAATCGGCAGATCGTGGGGCGAGACTGGGTGGCCATCAGGCTTGTTCGAACTCCATCTCGTCGATGCCCCAGTAGCCGCGCAGGCTGCAGACCTTACCGTCGTCGTTCAAGCGATACGTGAAGATTCCTCGAACCCGCGTTTCCAGTCCGTTATCGAACTTGACCGTGAGCGTGAGCAGGTGTGCGGACTCGTTGCCGGCGGCGTAGGACTCTTCGCTGACGATCGTCATCGACTTCGTGGGCACGATGTTGTTGGACCAGAACTGTTCCAGCCCTTCGCGCCCCTTGATGCCCGTCCCGTCGGGATTGGTCGGCGCGACACCGATAGGGTCTTCGATGCAGACGTCGTCGGCCATGAGGCTGAACCATTCGTCCTTGAGTTTGTTCATCACGCAGCGCCATGATTCATGCGCGGCCAACATTGCTGGGTTTTCGTCTTTTGCGGGCATTGCTCGTTCCTTCGGCTGTTCGTCCGTCGTTCGTCAGATCTTACAGGCGGCCTGTGCGCCCTCTTCTACGGCTTTGCGAATCAGACCGAGCCCGGTGCAGTCGCCGACAGCATGGGTCTCGGGAATCAGTTCCCTGACTTGATCGTACAGCGCCGTCTCCGGTTGTACGTCGCCGGCCAAGATGACCGAATCCCCCGGTAGAAGGCAGCTCGGCGCGTCGGGTCGCCCGATCTCCACGCCGCTCGTCGTGATCCGTACGATCTCGGCGCGGGTGTTGACCGATACGCGCAGGCGCTCGAGGCGGTCCATGTGTTCCGCGCGGCGCTTGGCGCCGACCTCAGGAGCGATTTGGTCTGCCTCGGTTACGATGGAGACGCTGCGGCCGTGCTCCGCAAGAAACTCGGAGAGTTCAACGGCCGCCAAGTCGGCGCCGACAACGACCACGCGTCGGCCGATCGGCATCCACAGCTTCGCCACACGACGAATGTTGCGCGGGCTTACATAACGCCCGAGGGGGCGACCCAACAGTGTCACCGCGGCGCGCTGCCACCACTGATTCGCGTGCGCGGGTGATCTGCCGACATCGTCTGGACCGTGTTGCTCGTCTTGCTCGCGCGGTTCATTGGGCGAGCGCGGCTGATGGGCCGCGCGGCCGCACAATAGTTCGCGCAGTCCGCGACCGCTGAGCACGTGGGGGAGATGGTCGCCTTCGAGTCGAGGGCTGACGATGCGGCCGCCGGTGGCGACGATTACGACATCGGGCGCGCACGCGGTGATGCGCTCGGCGGTCATGGTCTCGCCGAGTCGGACATCAACGTCGAGGCGACGGATCTCGCTGAGCAGGTAGTCGAGGAAGTACCCATTGTCCTCATGTACTGCCGATGCCATGACGAGCGCGCCGCCGAGATGGTGGCTGCGCTCGAAGAGCGTCACGTCGTGTCCGCGCTGCGTGGCGACGCGAGCGGCTTCCAGGCCGCCGGGTCCACCGCCGACGATGAGGACCTTCTTACGCGTCGGCGCGCGTTCGGTGTCCAGTTCGCTGTCCCGTTCGCCGTCCATTGTCAGTTCACGGCCCGCAAAGGCGTTGACCGCGCACCGCATGCGCATGCTCTCCATCGAGTCGATGCAGTTCTCGCAGGAGATGCAGCGGCGAATCTCCCGGCTGCGCCCATCGCGCGCTTTCGCGGGTAACTGCGGGTCGGCGATCATGGGACGGCCCATGACGATCAGATCGGCCTGGCCGGCGGCGAGTATTTCTTCCGCGAGCTCCGGCGTGTGGATGCGCCCTACCGTCATCACCGGAACATTGACGACGCGTTTTACCGCCGCTGCCGCCGCGACGTTGTGGGCATCGCCGAACGCACTGCCGGTGACCATTTGCGTGGTCAGTCGGTCGATCACACCACCGCTGACGTGAAATGCATCGACGCCTGCTTCCACCAAGGCCGGCGCGATCTTTTGCGTGTCGTCTATGGGGCGCCCCGCAGGAATGCGCTCGTAGCCGGAGATGCGCAACGTGATCGGAAAATCGCGGCCGACTTCCGATCGTATCGCCTGCAGCACCTCAATGATCAGTCGCGTTCGGCCTTCGCGCGTTTCACCCGTGTAGTCGTCGGTGCGTCGGTTGCGCCACGGTGTCAGGAACGAACCGAGCAGCATGTATCCGTGTGCGGCGTGCAGTTCCATGCCGTCGTAGCCGGCTTCGCGTACGCGGCGCGCGGCGGCTTTGTACAGGTCGAGGATTGCGGGAATCTCCTCGACCGCGAGTTCACGGCACGCGTTACCGAACAGGTACGACTGAATGACCGACGGCCCGATCGACTGCTCGTCGAACATGAAGGGTCCGAGTCCATCGGGGCCGGCGTGCATGATCTGTGGCTGAATCTTCGTGCCGTGCGCGTGTACGGTGTCCGTGAGGCGGCGATGGGCTTCTATGACGCTGTCGGACGCGAAATGAATCGAGTTCGGAACTTCGCAGTGGCGCGAATCGATTGTCGACGCGCCGAGAGTGATGAGCCCCACTCCGCCGCGAGCGCGTGCTTCGAAGTAGGCGATGAATTGGTCGGACGGCAAGCCGTCCGCACCGGCGTAGCAGTTTTCCATCGGCGACATGACGAGCCGATTCGCCAGCTCCATGGTGCCGATACGGATGGGCGAGAAGAGCTTTGGGAAACGACCTATGGCGCCAGCTCCGCGCGTTTGACGACGCGACATACGGGCATCGGGCAGCCGTTGGATCGCACCCAGCGCAGACACATCGTGCCGTGCTCATGACCGGCCGTCTCCAGCCAATTGGGCCAATTCGAACCGGCGCAGTTCGCCTCGGTCCGTGGATCATCATGCGAGACGACGACGCGTAAGGTGCCATCGGCGTCGAGTTTCGCGTCGCCGTTGTTCAGGTGCACGTGTCGGAAGCGGAAGTCGAGGGACTCGGCCCAGATGTTTCCCAGTTGTAGGTTCCAGTAGTCGCAGCGCGGCGGCGTTGTCTCGATGACCAAGGCTTCGTCTTCGGCGAGGCGCCAGTACCCCAACAGATTCATGATGTTCGGATCGCCACCGAGCAGGCGGTGATTCTCTTTGTCGGGACGATGAAACGTATTGACTGCTCCCTTGTCGTGAAACGCGACTACCCAGTCGGCGAACCATTGCGACGCGCCAATGCAGTACATCGCAGCGCCCGAGAGTTGACCCGCGGCGCGCTCGGGTGCGAGCGGCGCCGGCGCCGGCTTGTCTGTATCATCGCAGCTGATCTCGAGTTGTACGGGGCGTTCCGACAAGCGATCTAGAAACGTCTGGCGCACCAGAATCTGAGATGTCGATTCGTTCATCGTCAGCCAGTTGCCGTCATGTTGAGTGCGGCTGACGATGATCTCGAAGTTGCCTTCATCATCGAGCTGAAGTTCGGAGTCTTCGAGGTGCCCGGCGCCTCCGGCGAGCGAGTCGCGCTTGGCGAAGTTTTGGTCTTGAGCGGCGAAACTCAGATAGTGGATCGTGCCGCGATTGCCCTTAATGCGATACGTGAGGTTCGGGTTCACCGACGCGCCGACGTAGTAGTTGTCCGGGTTGTCCAGTCCCATCTTCACCATGTCGGGGATCGTGCGGAATACAGGATGCTTCGGACCGGTGTTCTCTCCGAACGTGTAGAGCCCTGCCCGCAGCAGGCGGCCGAGGTAGCGCAGGCCTTCTCCTCGGTCGAAGACCGTGGTGTCGAGGTCTTCACGTTCGAGCACCGCGCCGGCCTGCTTGAGGAGTTCACAGAACTCGTTCCATTGTTTCGCGGCTGACATCGCTACTGGATCCCGAAGCGCGCGACGTAAGAAGCAAAACGTTCGTTGACTTGTTCGAGCGTGAGTCCGTACGTCGCCAGGTCGTACTCGTGCTTGCCGTGTTTGTCCTTTGGGTGACCTGCGATGTACGCGTTCATCGCGCCGGCTGCGGCGTCGCTGAGCGGCATGTCGAAGTGCGCATAGATCTGCTCGACCTGTCCCATCGAGTCGGCCACAAAGTCATCGTGACTGACATCTACGAAACGCGCCGGGTCACTGCGGTCGCGCACAGCCAGGCCGCGTTCGAGCGATGTGGCGTACCAGTCCATCACGACCGGACCGAGCTCGGCGGGATCGATGTCCATGGTCTTGCCGAACAACGTCTGCGTCATGCTGCAGATTGACGCCGTGCAGGCGATGGGGTTGCGATGGCTCCACACGATCGAGACGTCGGGCATGGTTTCGATCAGCGCGTCGATGGCCCACATGTGCGCCGGTGCTTTGAGAAGCCAGCGGTTGCCGGGACGCTGCCAGTCGAGAAGGCGCAGCAGATCGGCGTAGTAGCGATACAGCGACCGCAGGTCCTGCGCGCGAAACCACGATCCGTACGGCTCCAACATGATCTCGACACCGAGCTGTACGCCGTGCAGCGCGTAGGCGTGAATCAGAACGCACTCCTCGGGCGTGTCGGCGCTCGCAAAATGAATCTTCGCGAACTCCGGGTTCTTCTCGTTCATGTGCTTTTGATACTCGTCGATCATCGCGCGCCGAGGGTCGGGCGCGCCCGGCTGGAGATCGTCGAGCGGATCGGGAAACTGTGCTTCCCACAGGCGCAAAGGCCTCGCGTCCGGATCTTCGCCGAGTAGATTGAACAGCGCCGAGGTGCCCGAGCGCGGCAGGCCGGTCAGCACCATCGGCTTCGGGATCGGTCGCTCGAGTATCTCCGGATGCCGCTTGAAGGCATCCGTGATCTTGAGCCGGGTCGTCAGCAACCCGACCGTTCGGCGCCGGTTTCGCTTGCGTCCCTTCTCGGTCCAGTTGTTGCGGTCGTACGTCGCGCAGAGCGCGGCCAGGCCGTCTCGAAAGTCGTCGTTTCCGAAGTCTGAGAGGCCGTCGGCGGCCTCGACGGCTTCGGCCATCAGTTGCACAGGGTCGAATGTGAAGTCGCTCACGCTAAAGCCTCGAACGGGCGGGACTTTCGCAGTTTGAATCCGCTATTTCAAAGTCTTACGTTGCGATGAACATGTTCCACTCCAGCCGCTGTAAGCCTGAAATCCTGATCGAAGGGGTCCTGAGATGAACGCTGCGACGACCAGAGCGACCGCGCTCGCCGACGTCGCCGCGTGGGACAGGGAGCACGATGTCGTCGTCGTGGGGCACGGCGGCGCCGGTGCCTGTGCGGCCATCGAAGCGGTGCGCGCCGGTGCGGACACGCTCGTGCTCGAAAAGCAGACGCGCGGTGGCGGCTCGAGCGCGGTATCGACCGGAGTCGTCTACTTCGGCGGCGGGACCCGCGTTCAGAAGGCCTGTGGCTTCGACGACTCGGTCGAGGAGATGACGAAGTTCGTCCGACTCGCCGCCGGTCGCGAGGCCGACGACGACAAGGTACGTCTGTTCTGCGACAACAGCGTCGAGCACTTCGACTGGCTCGTCGATCTCGGCGTCGATTTCAAAGACAGCTATGTCGCGGGCAAGACCACTCACCCGTTCGACGACAGTTGCCTGTTCTACAGCGGCAATGAACTCGTGCATCCGTTCAAGGAGCAAGCGACGCCGGCGCCGCGCGGGCACAAGGTCGCGCGCGAGGGGGAAGCCGGCGGCTACTTCATGGAGCCGATCCTGCAGGCGACTGAAGCCGTGGGCGCGACGATCCTCAACGAGTGCGGCGCTGAGCGGGCGATCGTCGATGATGCCGGTCGCGTTGTCGGAGTCGTTGCGCGCCAGGGCGACTCGGTCCTCAACATCAAGGCACGCCGTGGCGTGATCTTGTGCGCCGGCGGATTCATCGACAACAAAGAAATGGTGGCGAAACACGCGACCGATCTCCTCATTGCCAACTGGAATTGCTCCGACGGGTTCGACGACGGTTCCGGGATTTTACTCGGCGCCGGTGCGGGTGGTGAACTGCGCAACATGCACGAGGGCTTGGCGCTCAACGCCTACTATCCGCCCGATGGACATCTGAAAGGCATTCTCGTCGATCGCAATGGTCAGCGCTTCATCAACGAGGATGCCTACCTCGGCCGAACGACTGACGCGATGATCTTCAAGGCCGGCGGCCATGCCTACCTCATCGTTGACGACGAACTGTTCGGGCAGACACAGGCGTTCCACAAACTGGCGGCAGTCGAAGAAACGTTCGAAGAACTGGAAAAGGCCCTCGAGATGCCCGAAGGCGAACTGGTGCACACCATCGAGGTGTACAACCGCAACGCCGAGCGCGGCGAGGATCCGCTCCACAATAAGTCGCCCGACTACTGTCGTCCTCTCTCCGCCCCGCCCTACGCCGCCATCGACTGCACGTCGGCCGGCTGCATCTACGGAATGCTCACTCTCGGCGGGCTGGCAACTCGCGCAAGCGGTGAAGTGCTCACTCAGGACGGCGACGAAATCAGCGGTCTGTATGCCGCCGGCCGCAATACCGCTGGCCTGTGTTTAGAGGGCCGTACCTATGCGAGCGGAATGTCGCTCGGCGATGTCACCTTCTTCGGCCGGCTTGCCGGTCGCAGCGCAGCCGCGGCCGCGCCGTGGGAATAGGAGGCTAGCTTGAGGATCCTCGTCTTTCTGCGGCAGGTTCCGCGCCTACGCTCCGATACGCCGCTCGACGAAACGGCGGGCTGGATCGATCTCAGTAAGGCCAAGTTCGATCCGAACAGCTACGATCTGTTCGCGCTCGAAGCAGCGTTGAGACTTACCGACGCCTCGCAAACAGCGGACGGTTCCGGCGAAGTGGTCGTCGTCAGTGCCGGTCCAAAACGCGTCGTCGATGCGCTCAAATCGGCGTTGGAGATCGGCGCGCACCGGGCGATTCACGTTTTTGGCGATTGCTACGAAGCCATGGATTCACTGGCGCTCGCGCGAGTATTCCGAACCGTCTGCGAGTCGGAGAAGCCTGACCTGGTGCTGACCGGTTTCATGTCGGACGACGGTAACGCCGCGGCGCTGGGTCCCATGTTGGCGGAACTTGCCGATTTCGCGTCGGCTACCGGGATCGTTGCGATCGAAGCGACGGCCGCCGGTTATCGCGTAGAGCGTGAACTCGAGGGCGGCGCCTTCGAGGTCGTCGATCTCGATCGTCCCGCGCTCGCGACGGTTCAGAGCGGTATCAACGAGGTTCGCTATCCGTCGCTAAAGGACATCGTTGCGGCACGCAAGAAGCGTATCGATACCCTGGAGCTGCCGGCGGCCGAGTTGCCCACGAGTGCGACATCGCTGCTATCGGTCGCGCCGGCCGGCAGCGACGGCGCGGCGACATTGCTCGCAGGAAGCGTCGACGAGATCGTTTCGCAACTGGTCGCAAAGCTCGACGAGCTGAGGGTCTTGTAGTGGCCGCGGTTCTTGTCATTACCGAACTGGTTGCCGGCAAGCTTCGAGACGAGTCGTTCGAACTCGTCGCGTTGGCCGAGCGATTGGCCGTCGCGCACGGTGATGAGGTCGTATCGCTGGTGATCGGTGCCGGCATCTCGGCCGCCGGTCAAACGCTCGCGAAGCGTACGTCCGGTCGCGTGCTTCTGGCCGACGACTCCCGTCTCGGCGACTACGGACTCGAGAACTATCGCGCCGTTGCGCGCGCCGCCCTCGAGCGCGTCGACGCCCGCTTCGTACTCATGTCGGCCACGCCGATTGGCTGGGATCTCGCGCCGCGACTCGCCGCCGGCCTCGATGTCGCTTACATCGGCTCTGCAACCGCGCTCGAGTGCGGCGGGGGTGATGCTAAGGCCGTGTTCACGCGCCGTGTGTTCGGCGGCAAGCTCGAGACCCGCGTTGCTGCGCCGGCCGGGCGAGCGGTTGTAACCTTCGACGGCGGTGCTGCCAGCGCCACGCAAGGCCCCGCGCAACGCTCTGATGGCGGTGTCGTCGAGGAGCTCTCGTTTTCCCTGCCCTCTCTTGCACGCGCACGCTTCGTCGAGCGGCGAAGCAGCGATGGTGCCGGTGTCGATCTCACGAAGGCCGACGTGATCGTGTCGGGCGGCCGTGGTGTGGGCGACGCCGCGAAGTTCGCCGAGGTGATCGTGCCGCTGGCTGATGCGTTGGGCGCCGCCGTCGGTGCGTCGCGTCCCGTTGTCGATGCCGGTTGGCTACCGCGCGCGCATCAGGTCGGGTCGTCCGGGCAGGTCGTCAAGCCGAAGCTCTACGTCGCATGCGGAATATCCGGCGCGGTTCAACACCTTGCCGGAATGAAAAACGCGCAGTACATCGTCGCGATCAATCGCGACGCGCGTGCGCCCATCTATCAGGTGGCGGATCTCGGCGTGGTCGCCGATCTGCACGAGATCCTACCCGCGTTGACGCAGGCGCTGTCCAAACGCGCCGCCGGTGGCTAAGCGCTAGAAGCTAAGCATTCGACGCGCACCGCCTCAGTCGGCGGCCGGCCGGCTGTAGAACTGTTTCACCCAGTTGCGATAGTCGGCGAGGAACGTGTCCTCTTCGCACAGTACCGGCCGCGCGCGATGGACCTTGTTCTTCCAGATCGGGAAGTCGCACTGTACGCCCGATACCAGCGCCAACATGAACTCCTCGCCCCAGACGTCGACCATGTTCTTCGTGCATGTGAGCAGCCATCTGGAATGTGTCTTCGTGGCATCGATGGGCGTGGACGAGGAGAACATCAAAAGACCGGCACCGGGGATGCCGGCGAAGCGCAGTGATACCTGGCCGATGCCGAACGCATCGCGTTCCAACGTGTAATGGATCGGGTCTCCGTTCGGCACGTCCGCGGTGCAGTCGCTGATCGAGCGGTAGACGCGGCCATCGTCGCGGTACTCGATCGAGGACGGAGGCGTTTCCGTCATGCTGTGCACGTACTGGAAGTGAACCGGGTCGTTGTTGTTCTCGTGCGTGTCTTGGACGTGAGCTTCCAACACGATGTCGTGCAGTCGCGGTTCCGACCATGCGTCGTCACCTATCTCGTCGTAGACGGGAATGTCCCAGCTCGGGGCGGCGTCGCGGTCGTGGTGCCAAACGAAGATCAGCCCGTTCTTTTCCATCGTATGCCACGCTTTCACTTTGGCGGCCGGAGGGATTCGCTCGCAGTAGGGAATCTTCACGCAGGCACCGCTCTCACCGTCGTACTGCCAGGCGTGGAAGGGGCAGCGAATGCTCTCTCCGATGACGCGTCCTCCGTGCCCCAAGTGCGCGCCCAGATGTGGGCAGTACGGGTCGAGCACGCGCGCCTGCCCGCTGCGCGTTCTGAAAAGCACGAGATCCTCATCGAAGTAGTGAATCGGTTTGATGTCACCGGCGACGATATCGCGGCTGAACGCGACCGCGAACCAGCCGTTGGGGATCGCGAGGGGGGTATGTTCGACGTCACGTCGAGCCATCTGTCTGCTCCTTCTGTTGCTTGCGCGGCGTCATCGCGTCGGCGAGAAATCGTGCCGCATCGGCGGCCTTTCGCTCGATGGCGAAGTCATCGTTTTGAATCCAGGCGTTGACGAGCCCGTAGTACACGGCGCTGATCATCTCGCCCAATGTTGCGTCGTCATAGGGGGCGGTGATTTCACCGCGTGCGCGTCCGCGCGCGACCAGTCGCTCGAACGCGGCATTGAGTCTGTTCGACTCGTCTGATTCGAAGCCCGCATCCTGTGTGGCGCGAATGAGTTCGACGGTAAACTCCTTCGCGGTGGGACCTGCCGTCGCCATCTGCTCGGCGACCGTTGAGAAGAAGCTTGCCAGCGCGAGCGCTGAGTCCGCGTCTTCCGTGTTTGCGCTTTCGACCTCAGCGACCAGTTCGTCGAACACGCTGACGGCAAGTGTGCGCAGAAGGTCTTGCTTGCTGGGAAAGTGATTGAAGAAGGAAGTCTTGGCGACGTCGGCGTGCTCGCAGATATCGACTACCGTGGTCGCGCGACAGCCTCTCTTCTCGAACAGAGTCGCCGCTGACTGCACGATCCGACTATGGATCTCGCGCTTGCGGCGCTCCCGGCGAGGCAAATCGGCGACGGGCGCCGTGATCGCAGCTTCGGCCATTGGGCCAATCTAGCAGGAAAGTGAACCGTGGTCCAAGAAGATACGTGAGTGTATCGGGCGCGTTGAGTGTAGCGCTCTACGAGGTCCTCAGAGGCCGAATTTGCCGATGATTTCGCCCGCAAACGGCGGATGCCGGCCCGGCGGAGCCCCGAACGGGGCGACGTTCAGTCGTCGGCGTGGGCTTTGAGGAAGGCAATGGTGCCGCCGACCGCGAGCAGCAGAAATCCGCCGATGACGACCAGCCAGATCGACTGGCCGAACAATTCAATGAACTGATTTGAACTCGATAGCATGCGGGGACGTCTCCTATCCGTCCATTGTAGCCGCGGTTGGCGCGCCCGCGCGCAGCGAATCTACGAAATCAGCCAACACACAGACCGCAGTCCGGGCATTCCTTCGGGCCGGTGTCGAAGGTCGTCAGGCAGGCCGGGCAGGTCGTTCGCGGTGCTGTCGGATCGATGACGATCTGATTGGCGGCATCGACGGCGGCGCGTTGCTGCGGGTCGAGTCCGTCGAGCCAATCGTTACGGAATAGTTCGACGGTATTCGCTGCGTCGTGACTCGCGACCGCGAGCCAAAGTTTGGTCCCTCAAGAACCGCCCTTCCCTTTCTCGGGACTGACGATCGCAGAATCGATGCCCGCGTCGGCCAATCGTTTGGCGACTCGCTTGAGTTCATCGGGGGCCGCTTCCATGACGACTACGCTATCGGTCTGATCGATCATGGTCATGGATATTAACGGGCGCAGCGCCTTGGAGCGAGTGCGTCGCGCTAGACCACGATTCCTTTGGCGCGCAGTGACTGGGCTGCATCGCCGCGACCGAGCTCCCCCAGGATCTCGTCGGTATGCTCACCGAGCGCCGGTGCCATCGACTGTGGTTGCCAAGGCGTGCCGTGAAAATCGGCGGGTGTCGCCGGCAGCAGCGTCGTGGACCCTTGGTCGGGCACCTCGCAGAGCCCACCCGCAGCGTGCACCTGTTCGTCCGAAAGTACTTCTTCGAGATTCTGAACCGGAGCCCACCAGAGCGCCTCCTGCGCGTCGAAGATCTCTCCCCATTCGCTGCGCGGTTTCGTGGCGAAGATGGCGTCGAGCTGCGCGATCAGCTCGGTCGCGTGCTCTGAGCGACGAACGAGCGTGTTGTAGCGCTCATCGTCGATCCATTCGGGGTGACCCACGGCACGCGCGAGCGAAGGCCAGTGTCGATCGCCCTCGAGTCCGACGAGCCAGAACCACCGTCCTTCTTTGTCTTGGTAGTTGTTGATAAGCGGATTGCCCATCGAGGCGCGCTCGCCGACCGCGAGACCGATGCCGTAACGAGACGCGATCGCGAGATCGAATGACAGCGTGTAGATGCCTTCGCGCAGTAGCGATGTGGAGACGAGTTGGCCCTTGCCCGTGCGCTCGCGCGAAAGCAGTGCGGCACATACTGCGCCGGCCGCGGCCAGTCCGGTGTTGTGATCGCCCATTCCGCCACGCTGAAACGGAGGGTGTGAGCCCGGCTGCGTGAGCATGTGCGCGATGCCGGACCGCGCCCAGAATCCGGCGATGTCATAGGCCGCACGGTCTTTGTCCGGCCCTTCCAGGCCGTAACCGGCGATGTAGGCATATACAAGTCGGGGGAAGCGCTCGGCGATTTGCTCGAATCCGAGACCTAGACGCTCGAGTGCGGCAGCGCGCACGTTCGAGACGAACACGTCGGCGTCGGCGAGTAGCTCCATCGCAATCTCGAGTCCCTCCGGTTTTGACAGATCTATCGCGAGGCTGCGCTTTCCTCTGTTGTCCATCTCGAACGGCGGGTTGAACGGCAGATCTCCACCGAGCATTTTCGAGAATGTTCGGGCGGGATCGCCCACCACGGTCGGCTCGAGCTTGACGACGTCGGCGCCCCAATCGGCCAGAATGCACCCGGCCGCAGGCGCTGCGACCCACACGCCCAATTCAACGACACGAACTCCTTCTAACGGTCCCACTGTAGACTCCTTGCTCTTGCGACGTGCGCTTACGGTCGAGGCCTAACGCGAAGCTCTTCGAGGCGACGGAATAGCCCGCTGTGGTGCCACCGCAGTCGTTGCGGGGAATCGAGCATTTGGACCATCGGGAAACGATCGAGCAGCGTGTGCAGCATGACTTCAAGTTCGAGCCTTGCGAGACTTGCTCCGAGGCAGAAATGCAGCCCGAAGACGAAAGACAGCGGCGGCGGCGGAGCAGGGTCGGTAGCCCAACGATCGGGGTCGAAGCGATCGGCTTCACTATAGACATCCGCGTCGCGGTTCGCGGCGGCGAGCGCCAGCATGATCGGTTCGCCGGGCGGAATCGTCGTACCACCGACATCGAGTGGCTCGGCGAGCATACGCGCGGCGTAGTGCGTAGGTGTCTCGAAGCGAAGGAACTCCTCTGTGACGTGCGCGGCCGGCAGAGATCCGTCGAGGATCCGCTCGATGAGCCGTGGCTCGGGCAGCAGAGCTGTCAGTCCGTTGGTGAATAGATCTCGCGTCGTCCGATGACCGGCCGAGTACAACGTCGCGCACAGAGAGAGCATTTCGGCTTCGCTGAGCGTGGTGTCGCCTTCGCGTGCGGCGAGCAGTGCACTGATCAGGTCGTCGCTCGGTTGGCGTCGGCGTTGCTCTATGAGGCCACGCAGGTACGCGTGCATCTGTTCGGCGGCATCGACCGCACGCTCGAGGCCCTCCGGGTTCAATCCGCCGGGGCTCAATAAGCCGGCGACTTCTTCGGAGAGCTCGGTCAGCCGCGCGCGGTCTCGCGGGGGCACACCGAGCAGTTCGGAAATCGTCAGCGCGGGTACCTCGTGCGCGAACTCTGCCAGCAGGTTCACGCTCTCGCGCTCGGCGAGCGGGTCGAGGAGTCGTCGGCAGGTAGACTCGATGAATGGGCGCAGCTCGGAAATACGACGCGGCGTGAACGCCTTTGCCACCAGAGCGCGCACGCGACCGTGATCGGGCGGATCCAGGAAGTTCAGACGCGCGGCCATCTCATCGCGCGCGGCACCGGGCGGAAGCAGATCACGATACAATTCGCCGATGAATCCCGATCTTGCCGCCGGCGAGCGAAGCACGGTTTCCGCCTCGATCCTGCCGAGTACGATCCACGCGTTTTGCGAGCGCAGCACGGGGCCCTTCGCACGCTCTTCGCGAAGTCTGCCGTACGGATCCGCGGCGGTCGCTAGATCGCCGGGACCGAAATCTGTATGCACTACGGACACGAGATGCCCTCACCCTACCGAGTCGAGATCGTAAACCGTAGCGCCGACACGCGTCACACCGTCGAGGTGGGCCCGCGGCGTTCCATTCTCGATGCGGCGCTGGCCGGCGGTGAGCGGCTCCCCTACGCCTGTCGCAACGGAGAGTGCGGCTCGTGTGTGGCCAAGCTGGTGTCGGGCACGGTCGCGCATCCGACGGAAACCGCGTTGACCGGTACGCAACGTGAGCGGGGATTCATCCTTTTGTGCCTCGCAGCGCCCATGTCGCCTTGCACCGTCGAGACCGGCCTGGCGGTCCAGCGCAGCATGTACGAGCCTTCCGAAGACACGTGACGCACCGTTTCATGGGTGGGCTTCTGGACGGGCGCCTGGCTGGGCTCTTGCCGGGCCCGTGAATCGGGTATGCTGGCTGCGCACGCCGGGACCTTCGTTGGGCCGAGCGGTGCGGAGGTTCCCATGAGTCAGTACTTTCAAGGCGATACCGTTTCGCGAGAAACCGATATCATCGGATTCGGTTCACGTGCGCAGTTCCTGACGCGCACGTACTCCCACCTCTTCGGTGCCATCATGGTATTTACGGCGATCGAGGTTGCGCTGTTCCAAGGCGGCTACGCGCAGACGATGGCCCAGGCCATGCTCGGCGTGAACTGGCTGCTCGTGCTGGGCGGCTTCATCCTCATTAGCTGGTTCGCGAGCCGCGCGGCACACACGGCCGATACACTCGGGAAGCAGTACGCCGCGCTCGGCGCCTTCATCGTTGCCGAAGCCATCATCTTCGTGCCGTTGCTCTACATGGCCAACCTCTACGCTCCCGGCGCCATTCGAAGCGCGGCGATCGTAACGATGGCGGGCTTCACGGGTCTGACGTTCGTCGCCTGGACGACGCGCAAGGATTTCTCGTTCCTTGGCGGCCTGTTGCGCTGGGGCGGCGTGGTTGCGTTGCTGGCCATTGGCGGCGGCGTGCTGTTCGGATTTCATCTCGGAACCTGGTTCTCGGTTGCGATGGTGGGCATGGCCGGCGCGTCGATACTGTACGACACGTCCAATGTCCTGCATCGATTTCCCGAAGACCGATACGTCGCAGCATCGCTCGAGCTGTTCGCTTCCGTGGCGCTCATGTTCTGGTACGTGTTGAGGCTCTTCATGAGCCGCGACTAGCTAGCGGGCTGCCGCTCGTCCGAACTCCCGCTCCGATGGCTATCCTCGACACGATCGACAACCTCGCAGTGCCGGCGTTCTTTGCGCTGCTGGTTGTCGACGTGTTGGTGAGACGCGGCCTGTCGAGCCCCGATGTGCGCCCCTACGACCTGGCCGATTCGCTTTGCAGCATCACGATGGGCCTGTTCTACGCCGGCTGCGGCGCGGCGATTCGCACCAGCGTCTTGCTGGGCCTGGGGGCGCTTCACCTGCGGGCCCCGTTTCAGTTCTCGTTGGGCGACGGGCCGGCGGTCTGGCTGGCCGCCTTCGTCGGCGTTGATTTCGCGTTTTACTGCTTTCACCGCACCCTCCACGAGGTGCGCGTCGGTTGGGCGGCGCACGTTAATCATCACTCGAGCACGCACTACAACTACGCGACCGGCCTTCGCCAATCCGTGGTCGAGCCCTTGATCGAACCGATCTTCATGGCTCCGCTCGTGCTGCTCGGTTTCGATCCGGTGCTCGTTCTGGCGGCGCTCGCACTGAACTTCGCCTATCAGTTTTGGCCGCATACCGAGTTCGGCGGGCGTGGCGGCTTGCTCGGTCTGGCCGGCAAGGTGCTCGTCACGCCGTCGCATCATCGCGTTCATCACGCCCGCAACGTGCCGTATCTCGACAAAAACTACGGCGGAACGTTCATTGTTTGGGACAAGCTTCTGGGAACGTTCGAAGCGGAGACGGAACAGCCCGACTACGGAATCACCCACAATATCGAGACACGCAATCCCGTCATGGCCACGTTTCACGAGTGGCGGGCTATTGTTCGAGACCTTCGGCGAGCCGACAACCTGCGGGAAATGCTCGGCTATCTGTTTCGTCCGCCGGGGTGGGCCCCCGATGGCTCCGGCATGACGAGCCGCGAGCGGCAGCGCCGCTACCGGGCCGAGCGTGCGGCGGCCTGATTCAGACTAACGCTCGTGGGGCCTCGCCCACCCGATCGAGTGCCAGCTGAGCACCGACATCAGGAAACCCATTCCTTAGACCTGCTCGGTTCTGCTAGTCTCGACAGCACCGGAATCTAAGCACGCGATCGCATCTGCGTGTACTCGGAGAGGATTTATGACCATTCGTACCACGCGTGTTTCTGCCTGCGTATTCGCCTTCCTGTTCCTGTTCTCCAGCGGTATCGCGCGTGCGCAGTGTCCGCCGAGCTGTCCGATTCCAGGCGGTGGCGATGACACGACGAATTGCTTGTCGGAGCTGGCCTCGACGGCGATGCATCTGAACTCGCCCTTTTTCAATCCGGTCAAACCGAAAGCGGCCAAAGAGCATCGCTGTTTCGATGGCGATCCCGGCTGCGATCTCGACGCGACGGCGAACGGAGAATGCGTCTTCGACGTCGATGTCTGCCTTCGCAACGTTGATCCTGCGATACCTACCTGCGTCCCGACTGACGTTACTGCGTTCGACGTGAAGGGCGAGTCGAAATTTGCGGGCCTGGCTGCCCTGGAAGTCGCCGCGCAGGCACTGCTGCCCGCTGCCTCGAACGTCTGCACCAGCGGTCAGAGCGTCACGCTGCCGCTCAAGCAAAAATCGAGCGGCGTACTGAAGCGGTCGAAGATGACGTTGAAGGTCGTTGCCGGCGGCGCGAGCGGTAACGACAAGGACACCGTCAAGCTCAGTTGTGTACCGCGCAACTGGCCCAGCCACGGTTTTGACCACCGCAATAGCCGCAACAATCCCCTCGAAACGACGCTTACGACCGGTAACGTCGCGTCGTTGCTGCCGCTGTGGTCGTTTGTGCCCGACGGCAACCCGGTCGTCACTTCGACGCCGACTGTAGGCGAGAAACTCATCTACGTGACCGCTTGGGACGGCGTGCTCTACGCGATCAGTCGCAAGAACGGCAAGGCCAAGTGGAAGTACGATACCGGTACGGGGTCGTTCCCCGGTCTGTTCCCAGGGATTCAAACCTCGGCGACCTTGACCGCCGACGGCCGCGTGATCATCACTGATGCCGACGCGATCGTTCATTGCCTCGATGCGAAGAAAGGCAAACTGCTTTGGCAGACCAACATCGGCGATACCGTCGCGGATGCAGCGCACGGCTGGTCGTCGGCTACGGTCGCGAACGACCGTGTATTCATCGGTCGTGCCTCGCATGAAGACGATCCCTGTACGCAAGGTCATCTGTACGCGTTCGATCTCGATACCGGCGCCGAACTCTGGCGTACGCCGACGGTTCCCGATGCGATCTGCAACAACGACACGAGCATCGAATGCACGACCAACGCGGACTGCGGCGGAGGCAATACCTGTATTCCGGGCCGCGGCGGTGGCGTGACCGCGACGCCGGCGACGAGTGATGATGGCGAAACGGTCTACATTGCGGCGATCGGCTGCCTGAGCTTTCCGTCCATCGGCACGGCCGATTCGATCTTCGCTCTCGATGCCGCGACCGGTGCGATCGATTGGGTCAATCGGCCGCAGACCATCGAGCAGTTCTCCGACGGTCCGCCGTACCATGACTACGGGTTCGCAAACGGCCCGGCGCTGATCACGGTAAGTGACGGCATGGCCGGTACGCAGGATCTCGTGGTCGCAGGTAGCAAGGACGGTACGTTGTACGCCGTCGACCCAGATACCGGCGCGACGGTTTGGACCAATGAACTCTTACCTGCCACCGAGTTCGTCGGCTTCGGTCTATTCAACGGCGCGATCGGGTTCGCCGACGGCAATCTGTATGCGGCGCTCTACGACACGAGCCTCGTTGCATCGCCGGACAATCTCGACCGGCTGTTCGCGTTCGACGGCACGGACGGTTCCGTCGTCTGGTCTGATCGTGAGGATGAGTACAGCTGGGCGCACGTGGGCCTGGCCAACGGCATGTTGTTTACCGGCGGTGCCTCGAGCAGCATCGAGTTCCACATCTACGATGCGAGCAACGGGACCCTGTTGAGGAATTTCAATACGGGCGAGTTCCTCGAAGCACCGGTCGGTGGGCCGGCTATCGTAGACGGCATGCTGATCGCTCCTTCGGGTGTGTTCGGCAGTAACGGGGCCGTGCGCGCCTTCGCGCTGCCATAGCGAGGTTAGTAGTGCGTTCCGGGCACGCTCTGCCACGCTCCGAGACCTCGAAGCCGCTATAGTGAACGCGCCTCCGAACGGAGGCGCGTTGTAGCGTCGTGGCTGATCAACCCAACTGGAAAGACGTATTCGATGCGGTCAAAGACGACTGCCTCGTCGGGCTGTGGTCGAGAGGCGTCGAACTCGCCCGTGACGGCCTCGTAGCCGGCGAGGGGCACGACGCAGGTGAATGGACGTTCCGTATTCGCGCACTCGGTGGCGGGGTCGCACCGACGGTTCGTTTGTACCCCGAAGACGCTGAGTGGGAATGCGATTGCGGCAGTCGTTTCGATCCCTGCGAGCATATCGCGGCCGGTGTCATCGCCGTGACCGCGTCGCCGGAGGCGGCGAGCGAACTGTTCGAGGGCGATTCCCAGAACGCCTCTATTCGCTACGTGCTCGAGCGCTGCATCGAGGGCGGAGCCCCGAGTTCTACACCGGGCGGAGCCCCGAGTGCCACGCAGGGCGGAGCCGCGGGCGGCACGCCGGGCAGTACGAAGGGCGGTACGAAGGGCGGTACTATCGTTCGTCGCTACATTCCGACAGCCGACGGCGGTCGAGAATTGCTCGACCGACCGCTCGACGGCCTTGCCACGGGAGCTCGGCGGATCGTGGCGCCGAACCACGACGACCTACAGATCGATCGACTCATCGGACGGGCCATCGGCTCCCCTCTCGCGTTTGACCGGGTGACCACGCTGCTGCGTGCGTTGGTCGGCGTGAGCGATTTGCGAATCGGCGATGATGTCGTCACGGCATCCGCAGAGCCGCTGTTTCCACAGGCGTACATTCAGGACTCCGGCGCGGACGGTGTCGAGTTGGTCGTCGAGGCCGACCCGTCGATCAACGAGATCTTTTCACCCGGAATACTGCGTCGCGGCAATACGCTGCATCCATTCGGTGCGCAGGCGCGCTTCGGACAGACCTGGGAGCGGCTGCCGTTCCGACGTGTCTTCGCCAAGCATGAGATCCCGGAGCTCGTCAGTACGTCTCTGCCCGAGCTGAGCAAGCACATCACCGTCGATGTACGCACGGCACGCCTTCCCGAGAAGCAAGGACGTGTGCCCGTGTGGGTGCAGTTCAACGTTGATCTGGTCGATGAGGGCATCGATGTTCTGCCGCTCATGGTCTACGACGATCCGCCGGTAGCGCGCATCGATGGCGGTCGCATGGTGCATCTGCGCGGGGCCGTGCCGATGCGAGATGAGGCGCGCGAAACCGAACTGCGGCTGCGACTTCGCGACCGCCTGAACTTGATTCCAGGACGTCGCGTACATCTGTCGGGCGCCGACGCCGCAAAGCTGCTGTCAGATCTCGAATCGTTCGATGCCGGGCGGCCGGCATCGGCGTCCTCGCCCGCTTCTTCCGGCAGCGGCGACGTCGTGCTCGGCGTTCGATTGGAAACCGGCGAGAACTCCGAATTTACCATCGTATTCGAGGCCGACGGCGTGAGCGCGGACGCCACTGCCGTCGTGTCGGCCTGGCGCAACGGCATCGGTCTAGTCCCTCTGAGCGACGGACACTTCGCACGAATTCCGGCTGGTTGGCTCGACGAGCACGGCCATCTCGTTGCCGACTTGCTTGCAGCGCGCGCGCTCAATGATGGCCATACGCCGAAAGCCGCCCTGCCGATTCTAGGCGAACTCTGCGATGCACTCGAAGCCCCGGAACCGGTCGAACTGGCTTCTCTTCGAAGGTTGCTTGCCGATACGCCGTCCGACGCGGTTGTTCACGCGCGTCCCGCCGCCGAGATAGCCGGTGAGATCTGTTCGGATTTTCGCGGAGAGCTACGCGGCTATCAGGCCGACGGTATCGCCTGGCTGGCGCGTTTGCGCGACGCCGGTCTCGGCGCCGTATTGGCGGACGACATGGGACTGGGAAAGACCATTCAGGCGCTCTGCGTATTGCGCGGCCGCAGCCTCGTCGTGTGCCCGCGCAGCGTCATCCACAATTGGACGAAGGAACTCGAACGTTTCCGGCCCGGGCTCAGCGTGGCGCTGTATCACGGACCGCGACGAACTCTCGACGCCGATGCCGACGTCACGTTGACTACCTACGCGACGCTGCGCAACGACGCCGAACTCATGTGCGAAACCGAATGGGACGTTGTCGTGCTCGATGAATCTCAGGCGATCAAGAATCCCGATAGTCAAGTAGCCCGTGTTGCGTACGATCTGAATGCGCAGTTCCGGCTGTCGCTCTCCGGCACGCCGATCGAGAACCGGCTCGACGAACTGTGGAGTCAGATGCATTTCACCAATCGCGGTCTTCTCGGGGGCCGCAAGGACTTCGCGCGCGGTTATGAAGCACCGATCGGGCTCGACGACCAGTCCGCACTGCTGAGACTGCGGGGTCGAATCAAACCGTTTCTGTTGAGACGACTGAAGAAGGAAGTAGCCTCGGAGCTACCACCACGAACCGATGCGGTTCTTTACTGCGAACTGGAAGAACACGAGCGCGCGGTCTACGACGGCGTGCGTGCGGCGACTCGCGATGACGTGGCCCGCGAGCTCGGTCAAAGCGGCGGCGTGCTCAAAGCGCTCGAAGCGCTGCTCAGACTGCGCCAGGCGGCGTGTCACAGCGGATTGCTACCCGGTCGCCACGCCGAGACCTCGTCGAAAGTCGAAGCACTGTGTGAGGCGCTAGAAGACGCGGTGGCCGACGGACACAAGGCGCTGGTTTTCTCGCAGTGGACAGGATTGCTCGACAAGGTCGAGCCGCAGCTTCGATCACGGTCCCTACCCTTCATTCGGCTCGATGGATCCACCCGTAATCGAGGTGCGGTCGTCGATGCCTTTCAAGCCGACGACGGTCCGCCGGTGATGATCATTTCGCTGATGGCCGGTGGTACCGGGCTCAATCTGACGGCAGCCGATCACGTCTTCCTGTTGGACCCCTGGTGGAATCCTGCCGTAGAAGATCAGGCCGCTGATCGCGCGCATCGCATCGGACAGGACCGACCGGTCATGGTTTACCGCATGGTCGCGAAAGACACCGTGGAGGAGCGTGTGCTGGAACTGCAGTCACGAAAGCGCGCGTTGGCCGATGCTGCGCTCTCGGGAGGCGCTGCAGGCGGTTTGCAGGTAACCCGCGACGACATCATGGCGTTGCTGGACTAGTCGCCGGTGAATTTCGGTTTTCGCTTCTCGATGAACGCTGTCACGGCTTCCTGGCGATCCGACGTTGTGTTGGAAACGATCTCGTAGGCCAGCGCGGGATCCGAGACACGATTGGCGATTTCTCGCAGTGGTAGATTGACGGCCGTCTTCGTCCAGCGCACGGCCCAGCGTGGATTCGCGAGGATGCGACCGGCGATGTCTGCGACTTTCGCGTCAAGTTCCTCGGTCGGCACCGCGTGGTTGATCAGTCCCATGGTCACGGCCTCGCTCGCTTTGAGCATGTCGCCGGTGAGAAGGAACTCCTTGGCGCGGGCGTAGCCGATCAACTGCGGCCAGATGACAGCGCCGCCGTCGCCGGCCACCAAGCCGACCTTGACGTGAGGATCTCCGATGAGGGCGTTCTGGTCGGCGACGATTATGTCGCACATCAACGCGATCGACGCGCCCAAGCCGGCTGCCGCCCCGTTCAACCGGCAGATGATCGGCTTTTCCAATTCGAGCAATGTCGAGATGATGCGCTTCGCGTCGGGGACGATGCTGCGGAATCTCGTGGGCTCATCGATCATCTGCTGGAACCACTCCATGTCTCCACCCGCGCAGAACGCACGACCCTCGCCGGTGAGAATGATGAGGTCGCTGTCGACATCGTCCTGCGCTTCGACGAACACACGAGCGAACTCACGATGTAGGTCGTCATCGACGGCGTTCATTGGGCCGTTGTTGATCGTGATCGTTAGAATGCGGCCATCGCGGCGCAGGTCGAGCGTCTTGTATTGATCGAGATCCATGCCGATTTCCTGGCATCGCCGTCTCGCAAATTCAACAATCGTGTCAGGGCGCTTCGACGAGGAACGGAAGGAACTCGCTCGGCCCTTCGATGAGAGCAGTGGGCTCCAGGCTGCACCAGTAGTTGCGCTCCGCGTACGAAACGTCGTCGGTGAGATTGTCGAGATCGCGCGGGCCGCGCGTGAAGGCGAGGTTCGCGCACAAGGCATTCTCTCCGAGGCTCGGTTCAGTGGTTCCGTCGATCGCGATGGCACCCCCGCCGAGATCTACGATTGCATCGTCGGTTACCGCGACGCCGCCAAGACCCGGCTCGGAGCTGATGTCGCCGCCGTTCTCGACGATCCGGTTACGCCAAGCGCGCACGCGGGCGTTGCCCGCGACGAGCAGTCCGCGCAGCGTGCAGTCGGTGATCTCCGTATCGGAGACCAAACCTTTCGCGTATCCAGTGAAGCGCATGCCCCGACGGCAGCCGCGTAGCGTTGAGTTTTTCACGTGGACGATGAGTGGGTCGTCCTGCGGCGTGCTGAAGCGTGGGCCCTGGCAGTCGAATCCGGGTTTCCCCTCGTCGAGCATGCTAGTGCGGTCCACCAGATAGCGGCCGCCACCGGTGATACGAATTGGCTGGCTACACGACAGGAAGTCGATGTCGCGAAATTCCGCGGTGAAGTGGCCACGCATGCGAGGGTCGTCGTCGGTTTGTGCGAGGCTGCCGGAGTTCTGTGTGCACTTGTCGCAACCATCACGCACGACGATACGCTCGAATCGATTCCCGCTGCCGTCGCCCACATTACCGAAAGCATCGTCGCAGTGTCGGTTGAAAGTGAGATCGCTGACCGTCGCATTGCTGGCAGCGGCCGTGATCCCTTCGAAGAAGCCCGACACGGAGAGATCGCGCACCGTCATGTCATCGGCGAGTAAGGTGAGAAAGCCGGCTCCATCATCTACGTCGGGGCAGTCGCAGCTGCCATCGGGATTGGGCGCGCCTTGGCAGTCACCCGCCGGCAGCGGTGTTTCGAAACATCTAGGAGCCAGCTCGAACGCGATGTTCCGGCCGAGGCCGTCGATCACGAGGCCGGGACAGGCGATGCGGCGGGCGTCACTACCCGGAAGATTGACGATCGCGATGGTCGTGTCTGAACAGTCGAATGCGATCACACCGCTCGGCGCGCCGCACGAGGCCAGAGCGTCTTCGAATCCGGCCTGTGTGCAGTCAATCGCACACGCATAGTTTCCGCGGGTGTTGATGCAGCGCAGTGATTGCACGCACTCGTGTGCCCCGGTTGCACATTCGTCGATGTCGCTACAGCCTGATTCCGTCGGGGCATAACCCGGAGCGCATTCACAGAATGTGTGCGATGCGTCGGGCTGCATGCCCTGGGGGCACGAGAGACAGACGACAAGATCGTCGATGCGTGCGCAATTCTCACGGATGCATTGCTCGTCGCAGCCGTCGCCGGCGGTGGTATTGCCGTCGTCGCATTCCTCGAGCGAGTCACGCAGGCCGTTGCCGCATAGAAGTGACGGCGCACAGTCGGGGTCGCAGCCTTCCCCGAACTCGACCGCACCATCGTCGCAGCTCTCGCCGGCTCGTACGTTGCGCAGTCCATCGCCGCAGAGCGCGTCGCTGCAGTCGATGTCGCAGCTGGGTGACTCGTCGACGTCGTCGCAGTCTTCGCCGGCCGAAGGGTTCGTCGTGCCGTCGCCACAGACTGCCGCGGTACAGTCGACGTCACAGGTCGGGGATTCACCGTTGTCGTCGCAGGATTCATCGGCTGCCGAGTTGGCGTGTCCGTCGCCGCAAAGGGCTTCGGTGCAGTCGATGTCACACTCGCCGGTCTCTCGACCGTGATCGCAGGTTTCCCCGCCCTCAGCCGTGACCGTGCCGTCGCCGCATACGCGTACCGTGCAGTCGGCGTCGCAGAACTGCGAGGGGCCGCCGTCGTCACATTGCTCGCCCAGCGTTGTGTGGCCGTTGCCGCACCCGGTCGTACGACAGTTGGAATCGCAGCCGTCGTTGTCGATCAGGTTTCCGTCTTCGCAGTCTTCCAGGGCCGCGCCATTCGTGATGCCGTCGCCGCACTCCACCGGTGTGCAATCTGCGTCGCAGGTGGCCGATTCGCCGCCCGTGTCACACAGCTCCAGGCCGGTCCTCAAGCCGTTGCCGCAGCCGGTTGGGCGGCAGTTCGCGTCGCAACCGTCGGCGTTGATGATGTTGCCGTCGTCGCACTCTTCGCCGGCGCTCGCGTTGACGATCGAGTCGCCGCAGCGCACCGGTGTGCAGTCTGCATTGCAGGCGGCTGAGTCGCCGGCGTCGTCGCAGGATTCGGTGGCGGTGACGACGCCGTTGCCGCAGCCCGTCGGCGTGCAGTTGGAGTCGCAGCCGTCGTCGTCGGTCACGTTGCCGTCGTCACAGATCTCGCCGGCAGCGCTGTTGACGATGCTGTCGCCGCAGCGCGCCAATGTGCAGTCTGCGTTGCAGGCGTCCGTCGCGACACCGCCGTCACCGTCGTCACATTGCTCGCCGGCTGCGATGTTGGTCAGGCCGTCACCGCACAGCGGCGCAGAGCAGTCGATGTCGCAGTTCGCCGTGGCGGCGCCATCGTCGCAGATTTCGCCGGAGCTGCTATTGACGATGGAGTCGCCACAGCGCGCGGAGCTACAGTCGTTATTGCAGTCGGCGGATTCTCCCCCGTCGTCGCAGGCTTCGTCGGCCTGCGTATTGCGGGTGCCGTCGCCGCAGGCGCTGAGCGTGCAGTCGCTGTTGCAAGCGGCGGACTCTCCCGAGTCGTCACATGCCTCGCCCGATGTGACGATGCCGTTGCCACAGCCGGTGACGCTACAGTCGCTATCGCAGCCGTCGCCGTCGGTGATGTTACCGTCGTCGCAACTCTCGTCGGCGCTCGCGTTGCGCACGGCGTCGCCACAAATAGCGAGTGTGCAGTCGGCGTTGCACAGCGCCGTCTCGCCTGCCCCGTCGCACTGCTCCGTTGCGGTAGTGACACCATTGCCGCAGGCGCTAGCGGTGCAATTTGCATCGCAGCCGTCGCCCGACACGTCGTTGCCGTCGTCGCAGAATTCGCCTGCTTGCGTGTTCAGGGTTCCGTCACCGCAGAGCGCGAGTGTGCAGTCGGCGTCGCAACTTGGCGAGATTCCGCCGTCGTCGCACTGCTCGCCGCCGGTCGTATTGGCGATCCCATCCCCGCAGAGCACGCCCGTGCAGTCGGCGTCGCAGGTCGCGCTCTCGCCGGCGTCGTCGCATAGCTCGCCGGTGGTGATGATGCCGTTCCCGCAGGCGGTTGACGTGCAATCGGAGTCGCAGCCGTCTCCGTTGACGGCGTTGCCGTCGTCGCACTGTTCACCGGCCGCGGTATTGGTGAGCGCGTCGCCGCAAAGCACCGATGTGCAGTCGTTGTCACATGCGGCAGATAGCGGACCCTCGTCGCACTGCTCCCCAGCGGTCGCGATGCCATTGGGACAGCCTGTACTGCGGCAGTTCGAATCGCAGCCGTCCGCATCGATGAAGTTTCCGTCGTCGCACTGCTCGCCTGCGACCGTGTTTAGCGTCTGGTCTCCGCAGACGGCGGCCGTGCAGTTGGCGTCGCAGTCGGTGCTCGCGCCGCCGTCGTCGCAGAACTCTCCGGTGGTGACGATACCGTTGCCGCAGGCCGTAATGCTGCAGTCGGAGTCACAGCCGTCGCCGTCGAGCGCGTTGCCATCGTCGCACTGTTCTCCGGCCGCGCCATTGGCAAATCCGTCACCACACGCCACAAACGTGCAGTCAGCGTCGCATTCGAGTGAATCGGCGCCGTCGTCGCAGTCTTCGCCGGCGGTGCGGTTGCGTTTCCCGTCGCCACAGATCGCAAAGGTGCAGTCGGTATCGCAGTCGGCCGACACACCGGCGTCGTCGCACTGCTCGCTTCCGCTCGTGACGCCGTTACCGCATCGGGTGTCGCTGCAGTTGGAGTCACAGCCGTCGCCATCGACCAGGTTTCCGTCGTCGCACTGTTCGTCCGCCGAGGCGTTGAGCGTGCCGTCTCCGCACTCGGCGAGCGTACAGTCGGTGTCGCAGGTCGGCGCTTCGCCGCGCTCGTCGCATTGCTCGCCGAGCGTCGGGTTCACCGTACCGTCGCCGCAGCGAGCCAGCGTGCAGTTGTGATCGCACGCCGCCGACTCGGCGCCGTCGTCGCACTCCTCACGTCTGGCGTTGACGATGGCGTCACCGCAGCGGGCGGCGACACAAGCGGTCGTGCAATCGTCGCCGTCGTCACCGTTGCCGTCGTCGCACTCTTCGTCGTCTTCAACGACGCCGTCACCGCAGCCCGACGAGCACGACAGCGGGCAGTCGAGAGTGCCGGCGATACCGACGGCGATTCGCAACGCTGCCAGCGCGTCGGTGGCTGTAACCGCGGTGCTGCCATCCACATCGCAGACGCACGGCTCGCACTCGCGGATACCGATTGCGGCTTGCAGGATGAACAGTGAATCGCTTGCGGTTGGCAAGGCGCCCATGCTGATTGGCTGTGCGCAGTCGCGGAGGGCAGCCTGCGCAGACTGTGGGGCGGCTGAAAAGAGAGCCATGCCCACAGTCACCGCAATCAGCGCACGCCGCACGGTGCGCGAAGTACGCGCGGTACACGCTATACATTGAACGATCTGCCTCGAACTGAGCATGGCTTCGGCGGACCTCGGCGCGAACGCGAAGTGCCCGTCTGCGGCAGCGGTCACGCGAGATCCTACAATTAGAATCACAGGCAGCCCGCCGCGTAACAAGTGAGCAGGCGGGAGCGAGCACGAGCAAACCGGATTAGCCGCGGTCAGGCGCGACCAGGCCTAGGACGTCCCCGAATGAGCAGGTGGAGCGAAACGCTTCGTGATTCGCACTGCGTCCGGTGGTTGATTCGACGCCACGCGCGTCGATATTGTCGCCGAACACGGCTTTCGCGTAGACGGTTCACGAACTGATGCTCCCCGACCCTACCCTTCAGGCTTTCGATATTGGGCCTCTGACGCTACAGCCGTTCGGTCTCATGGTGGGGACGGCGCTCATGGTGGGGGTGTGGCTTTCCACGCGGCAGGCCGCGCGCTGGCAACTCGATCCCAAAGTCTTCTTCGATACGATCACCTGGGCGGTCGTTGCCGGGTTTCTCGGAGCACACCTTGTCGAGGTGACGGCCTACTCGCCGCACAAGATCGCCGAAGACCCGATGCGGCTTCTGCGTTTTTGGGAACAGATGAGTTCGTTCGGTGGATTCCTCGGTGGGATTGCCGGGGGCCTGTTCTACATGCGTAGAGCCAAGGTCGCCGTTTGGCCGACTCTCGATGCGATGGCGTTCGGTTTCGCACCTGCTTGGATCTTCGGCCGCATCGGCTGCACGCTGGCCTTCGATCATCCCGGGGCGCTGACGGAGTTCTTCTTGGGAATGGACTTCCCGGGCAATAGCGAGTTGGCCGCCGGCGCGCGGCACAATCTTGGCTTCTACGAAGTGCTATGGGCGGCGGCCATCACGGCATGTTTCTATTGGGCGCGCCGCAAGCCGCGATTCACCGGCTGGTATATATTGGTGTTCTTGATCGCGTATGTGCCGTTTCGATTCCCACTCGACTTCCTGCGCGCAGCAGATGTGACGTACGTCGGTCTGACACCGGCGCAGTTGGTGATGCTGCCGTTGTTGCCGGTGTGCCTGTACCTGTTCTTCGAGCGGCGCAAGGCCGCTGACATGGCGGGCGTGGTCAACGATGCGCCGCCAGTTTCGCGCAAGCGGAAGAAATCGCGCTAGTCCGCGCGGTCGAACGGCTCGGCGTCGTCGAGGAGCTCCGGCTCCATTACTGGGTGAGGCGGGTCAATATTCGGTCGGCAACGGCTGAGAATGCATCGTCGAGTTGGGCCACCGTCGGAGCGAATAGCATTGCGCCCCTCGGCTGATCTTTGTCGACCACGCCCTTCTCATTGGCCACGCGCTTGAGGAACTCCAGATCGGGGGTGTCTCCCTCTATCGTTGCGGCGGGATTGCCGAGTGCGACGACATAGATCGTGTAGCCTTCATCGCGGATCGTATTCGCCCAGGCTTCGGCTTGCTCGATCCCCAAGCGGCGAATGTTCGGCCCGTTGACGGACGTGCCGTCAGGCAGAATGGCAGGCATGTTTTGGCTACTACTGCCCGACCCGTTGCTGGTGAGCACCGGCTGACCACTGCCGTCGAAGTACCTGATCTTCCTGCCATCACTGGTTTGGAATAGCCCGCGTGTCGATGTGCCGTTGATGTACGAGGCGATAAGCCCCTCATACGTATGGGGATTGTCGAGCGGGCTCATGTCGAACTCGTCTGCGAATGCCGAGGGACGCCCATCGGTGAACAACACGATGACGTTAGTGGCGTTCGCGCGTGCCGGCGCGACGTCGAGTTGTTCTTTCGCGACGCGCAGACCTTCTTCTATGTTGGTGTCGCTGATCGGCCCGAGACCGTCGATGCGGTCGGTGATGATCGTTTTGAAGTCCTTTTGAAGGGCGATCTCGTTCGAGGCCCAAGTGGAGTACGTTACCAGGCCCAATTGGTCGAGGTTGTTGTTGAAATAGCTAACGAAGCGCTTCGACGCGCTGACCATGTCGTCAAACACGCCGTTGCGCTGCAGAGAGTACGACAGGTCCAAGACAAGGCTCATGTCTAGCGGGAATCGCGTCGCTTCAGCCACGCTGGAGACCGTAATCGAGTCTTTGCGGATCACCTTGGAGAACAAGGTAGGCGACTTCGTCTCGGCCCACAGCGATACCGTGAGGGTATCGACCCCGTTCTCTCGGACGCTGGCCTTGAAGGTCACCGGCAGGGGATTGTCTGCGATGTTGTTACTTGCCACATCGATCGCGAGCGCACGCAGCGCGGCCGCGTCGTCGTTGTCCTCATCGGCTCCGGCATAGCGCGCTGCCGCTAGTGCTCCGGCATCTACGGCGCGCGTAATGTTGGCGCTGGAGACGTAAGCGATTCCCAGATCGACGACGATACTGATTGCCAGCATCAGCGCGACGAGCGCGAAGCAGAGCAGGAAAAGGACTGCGCCTTTTTCGTCATTGCGTCGCCGACGTCGTTCGATTCTCTCGGTTATGTCCATTGTTGAAGTTGTCCTAATGCGTGCTCTGCGCGCTCTTCTAGAAGTACGCAGTCGCCCTGATGTCGGTCGGGAGAACGTCGAGCCCGAAGCGCGCCAAGGGGAACACCGGTTCGAACGATTGGACCAGTTCGACCGCCATGATCCGCTGGCCGTTGGCCATTTCTTTGGTGACCGGCAGGCGTGCCGCGCCTCCCGCCGTGCCGATCTTGCTGTGAATGCCGGTCAGCGCGCCGTTGGAGTCCTGCTCGGCTACCCACGGGGTATTGTCGTCGGCGCTGCGGGCGGTCACGCGCGAGATGATGATGAAACCGTCGCTGTCGAGATCGAAGCGATCGCTGGTCTTGATCACCAGGTTGACCGCCGTAGTGATGTCGGTTCCGCGGGAAACCAAATTGGCTGTTTCGCGCGAGAGGTCGGCCAGCGTCTGGTGGGCGAACACGACACGCCCCATGTCAACGGTGCCAAGGAAGGCGACGAGAAGCACCGGTACGGATATCGCGAACTCGGCCAAGGCTGCGCCGCGCTCTCGCGTTCGTGTCGTAGATTGTTTTGAGTTCATCATTTCGTAGCCCACTTCGCTGCGGTATCTGGTAGCCGGATCAACTGCTGTCACCGAGTCGCAGTGCGCGGCGCTCTCTGCGGCGCTTCTTGCGTCGCTCCTTTCTCTCTTTCACCTTCTTTGCTCGGAGCCGCTCCTTCTCTTCGTCGTCGTCGGCAGCGCCGGCGATGTGAGTCGCGCTGTCCGTAAACGACTCAGTCTTGAAGCGCGTCGTGACGCGAATCGGCATCTTGCCGTTGGGAAACAGGGCCTTAATGCCCGGCGTGAGTGGCTTGGTTCCGTGGGTGACCTGAATGATGACGACGTCGCCGGGGCGACCCGGTCCGTCCGAGAGCGTCCCGCTGTCATCGACCGACGTAATGCTGATCTGCTTGGCGGGGAGGTAGATTCCGGATTTCTTCCTGAGCGAATGGCGGATGGTACCGTTCCAGTTCAGGACGTTGCCGTCCTCGTCCGTGTCCAAGTTTCCCGTGACCGCATGGCGGGCGGCTTGACTGACCGACCACTGCAAGCGCGAACGCGCATGCAGATAGGACGCGTAGTCGATAATGCCGGTGAGCATGAGTACGAAGATCGAGACGACGAGAGCCGTCTCAATCGTCAATGAGCCTTTCTCTCTTGTCCTCTGATGGTTGTAGTTCCGCATACTCTCAGCGTAACGCAGCAAGCGGCATGCCATACTGCGGCCGACCGGATCGCAATAGCCGATATTCCCAGGTGAGCACGGATATGTACTAGCTCCCCGCAAAGCAGAGCGCGTGCGTACGAGTGGACGCACGCCAACGGTTGAGTACTATCCGCCATAAAACGTATGCGCGGATGCTGCGGAGTATGCGGTGGAATCCTTGGCGCAGGCCCAACAGCTATCAATCGCAGGGCGGTAGGCGGGAAAACACATGGTTCGACGGCTCCGCACGAGTCGACAGCTCGACGCCCCCCCCCCATTCGTGCACCATCGTCGTCCGGATTCTCAAGAACGAGATTCCTAACAGTGCCCGGCTATCCGCGATGGCCCTAGGTCTGTGGAAACGCTACGGATTGGGGCGCCTGAGGAGATGCACTTGATTCGTGTCGTTGCAGCGATCGCTTTGGTTTTCCTGCTTTGCTCGCGCCCCGCGTGGGCAGCGACGGGGGATTGCGGCCAGCCCATCAGCAACGGCGATTCGCCTACGGCAACAGACGCGCTTGCCGCTCTTCGCGCCGCAGTCGGCAGTCTTGTCTGCGAGCTTTGCGTGTGCGATGTCGACGATTCGGGTGTCATTTCGGCAACCGATGCACTGACGATCCTGTCGGTTGCCGTCGGCAATCCTCTCGTGCTCGCGTGTGCTGCATGCGAGCCGAACGAACCCGCGTTCCCCGATTCCAGTACGGTCGTCGGAGTCGAGACCACCGTGGTTACGCCGGAATCAGGAGGCAGCGTTTCCATCGGCGGCGCAACGCTGGAGATCGCGCCAGGAATCGTCTCGGAAGCCGCCGAAATAGGACTTCTGCAATTCGAGATCTCTGAAGCGTTCGCCGACGACCCCGGCGCACGGGGTGGGCAGCGTCTACTCAGTCGAGATGCATTCGTGATCGTCTCCAACGGCGATGTGGAGCTATCCGGCGCGATCATGCTGACACTACCGATCGATCCAGCGCTCGTACCGACAGACGCCGCCGTCGAAGACGTGAACCTATCGTTTACCATCGGTGGCTACGCCATCTCTCAAGAGTTCGCCGTCGTCGCTGATTTCGAAGGGGGAAGTCTCCAAGTGGAAATCCCGGCGAGAACCCTGCTCGCCAACTTCGACTCCATGGCCGCACTCGGACAGCCTCGTGCCGCAGGATTGTCGTTCACCGGAATCATCCGTACGGTTTTCGACTCGGTCTCGAATCTCTTTGACAACGTCGCTAGTTCTATCGATTGGGCTCTTCCGAACGGCGCCGTCGCGACCATAGACGATATCAAGACGGCCGGTTCGGTGTTTGCGCAAGAAGCGAGCGATCATTTTCGCGTCCGCTTTCGTGGCAGCCAGATGGACTTCGACGATGCGCGCGAAATGACGGCCGCACTCGAGGCCGCATACGGCCTGCTCGTCGACGAACTCGGTTTCGACCGTCGCACTCTGAATTTGCCCGGAGACCGCTACGTCGTCTATTTCGACGATTTCGCCAATCACGTTCGCCTTCCGAGCGACGCGGATGGCTTCACGTTGCCCGGCTCGCTCCTTTTTGATGGCGCGTCGTACGTGAACACGACGCAGCCGCGCAGCCAGTGGGCCACGACGGCCGTACACGAGTATTTTCACACCCTACAAGCCGGAAGTTTGTCGCACGGGTTGTTGACCGGAACGGAAGCTGGGGCCTTCGAACGCTTGATCGAATCCCAATCGGACTGGCTCTACGAGGGAACCGCCGCCGCTCTCGGTGCGCGCGTCGTACTCGGCGCAGGCGTGACCCCGACGAGGGATCCACGCTACGCGAACACGATCGTGCCCGCGTTCTCGCTCTATGACCCCGCCGGCCAGCCGCTTGCTGACGCTGCTCAGGACTTCTTCGTATTTCTCGAGACCTATGCGGGCAACGACGTCAGCATATACAAGACGATCTTCGATTCGGTTGGGGGCCTCCCCTTTTTCATGCCCGACGCACCCGGTTCGGTCGAAGCGGTTGACGAGGCGCTGGGGTCGATTCAAGGACTCTCGATTGCTTGGCTCGACTTCGTATTGGAACTTACAACGAACCAACCAAGCGAGTACGGGTCGATACCCGATGTCGCGGTCGCTGCGTTTGAGTTCGAGGGGCTCGAGCCAACCGCCGAGCCGCTACTGGAACGCGGACTGACGGTTCCTCCGCTGGCTTACGACGTCATCGAACTGGTGATTCCCCCGTTCTCGACCGAGGTATCTCGCTTCGTGCAGGCGGGCGAACTGGAGATCACCGTGAGCGTGAGCGGAACGACGGACTTCGAACTCATCGACGTTCACGCTTATAACCTGCGGCAGAGCGGTGAACCGCCCGTGACTAGCGCCCTTTCCGACCAGGGCATCGCAACTCTCGAACTGCCCGGTGTTCGCTCTGCGACCGGAGACACCAGCATCCGCCTCGTCGTTGCAAACGGGTATTTCGAGGCGAGTGACGAGCTGGTCGTAGACATCACCGCCCAGTTGCTTGTCGGTGGTGTCGATTTGTCGACGATCGGTGTCGCTCTCGTGACGGTCGACGTCCTCGGTCGCGTTCAGTCCAAGAATCCCGACGGCACAGACCTCATCGGTGAATTCGCACGTTTTGAACGCAGCGCATTGCTGCCCGGAGCAGTCGTGGAGAACGTGATTGACATGAGTTGCGTGGAATCCATCGAAACCAGCACGATTGTTTCTTCCGTAGTCGGCACCTTGAATTCGACGAATACCGTCATCTCCAATCTTTCGCTTGAACGCGACTCAGACGCTGAAGTGATTGTGGACGGTCAGCCGGAGGTCGTCGTCACCGAGGATCTCGATGTCGTGCTGACGAACCTTCCGTTGTTCTTCGAGTTCCCTAGCCGAGTTGCGTATCGTGCGACCGGTTTCGACGCGTGTACTCGGCTCGCGACGTTCACCTGGTCCTCGCCTTCCGCGGAGTCATTCCTGTTGGACTTTGCCTGCAATAGCGCGAGTAAGGTCGAGGTGAATTTCTACTTCGGCGATGATCCCAGCATTTGCAGCCAGTGAACTACTTGCCTTTCGCCCTCGCCGGCTCAACCCCATCTGTTGATGAGGCGGCGTAGCCAACTCGTTTCGTTGTCGGTGGCGCGGTAGTCGTGTAGCCGGACGATCTCGTCGCGGATGGCATCGCGCACCTTGTCGCGCAGGTCGTAGACAGCTTCGTCGTCGTCCTCTCGACCGTCGTACTGCGCCGTATCGATTCGCGGCGTGAAGCCGAAGTACAGTCGTTCGGGTCTCGGCATCATCGACAATCCGAGCCCCCGGGCGAGCGGCGGAATCGCTTCACCGTCGCGCAGGAACTCCTTGGCGACACCCGTGCGTGAGAGCAGTTTGCCGAGCGGAGAATTCAGTACGTCGTCGGCATCCCAGACGATGTCGTAGGCTTCCTCAACGCCAACTGACGCAAACGGCACGATCGGGTATCCGTGGCGAATGGCGAGCCGGGCAAAGCCGGTGCGATTCTTCCAGATGAGTTTGTAGCGCTCGCCTTTGCGCTTCATGACTTCACGGCCGCCGCCGGGGAACACGAGGACATGCTCGCGATCCGCCATCAGCGCGGAGCAGTTCTCGCGGGTTCCGAGCACGGCGCCCAGCCTGACGAGCGTCTCGCGCCAGCCCGGTAACATGAAGTGCGTGCGATCGGCCAAGCCCCGCAGGTATATCCCGTGTTGGGCATAGAGTTCCGTCGCGAGGACCGAGATGTCGAGGAGCCCGTAGATCGTGTGATTGCCAACCCACAAGGTCGGCTCGTCAGCATTGATGTGCTCGGTGCCCAGGAGCTTGGGAGCGAACCAAGTACGAAAAGGAGTGGCCAGCCACTGGAGTTCCGCAATGGGGAGCGGTCGGAACCCGTGTAGCACCCCCTGGCTCTGGTCGTCTTGTGTGTCTCTGCGAGTCACGCCGATCCTCGTACCGACCAAGATACTTGCGCGCTCAGCTAACGCGACATCGTGCATAGTCGTTCTGTCTGTGTCGGGCCAGAGATCCGGGGCCTTATGCTAAGATGGCGTCCATGCGCCGCTTGATCCGCAGCATTGCATTCGTCCTCACGTTAGTGGCCGCTTTCGCAGCTTCCTCGACCGGGCTGTTCGCGTTGGGCAGCGCAATCCACTCCGAGCGGCTGAGCATGAACCTGACGATGATGATTTTCGGGCTGCCTCGTCCGCTGCAAAGGCTTCGCGCGCATAGCCTCAATCCCGATACGTTTACGATCGCGTTCATGGGCGACTCAACCGTCATCGCCTACCCAGAGGGCCAGACAATCCACGAGCGACTTGAGAGCGTACTCATACCGCAGTGGCTCGGGCCGGGGCGGATATCGGTAGAGTCGCTGAGTTCTTTGGGGATGACTCCGGCGGGCTTCTTTCTCATACAGGATAAAATCACCGAGGCGCGCCCGGACGTTGCCATCGTCACGGCGAACCTCACTCTGATCCGGGATTCTCTACCGCCCAACCTGCATCGGCCGGAACTCGCAGGCTGGGTACGTAGTCATCGACTTTACGACGCCCTGATCGGACTCGGCCTGCACAAGTTCGGCGTCACGGCAGACAGACTCTTCTTGTACAAATCGATCGTCTCGGCGGGCTGGGCCGGAATCTGGATGGCGCAACTCGCAGGACAAGCACATCTCGGCCATCTACGGGAAGTGGTCGAGGAGGCGGTCGCCGAGAAGACCGGATGGACGGCGCAGCAAGATCATACGCGGCAACGTGACCTGCGCCGCGGAACCGAATCCCTACTCCCTCGCACGCCGCCGCGCCTGACTCGCATAGGCGCGCAGCGGATGGTGGGGGAACCCATGGCCGGGATCGATGCCGACCAGTGGGCGATACGGATCCTCCGCGCCATACTCGAGGAGTTCGCAAGAACAGGTAGAGCGACCGTGCTGTACGTTCCGCCGATAAACATCGATCACCTCAAGAGCGTGGGCGTGTACGACGAAGCGGGTCTGGCGAAATCGCTCGCGACTCTCGAGCGGATCGCCTACGAGACCGACGCGGAGTTCGCCGATCTCCACGACCTGTTACCTGATGCCGCGTTTCGAGATACCGGAGCACATCTCACGTACGCGCCTGGCTACGACGGACCGACGATCGTCGCAGAGGCCCTTGCTCCTTATGTGATGATTCAAACGCGCGCCGTGGCGCAGAACCGCTAGTGCTCTTCAATACTGTTCAGTACGCGATATTCCTGGGGATGGTCCTGCTTGCGCTACGGCTTACGCCGCGCCGTGCGCGTTCGGGTGTTCTACTGGGCGCGAGCACGCTCTTCTACGCGCTCTGGTTGCCGACTTACCTGCTACTCTTCGTCGGCGACCTAGTTGTCAACTACCTACTACTCCGTGCGATCTCTCGCAGTGAGCGTCCGCGGCTCTATCTCACGGCATCGATCGTTTTCACGCTCGGCGTTCTTGCAAGCTTCAAGTACGCCGCGTTTGCGATCGAAGCGATGCTCCCGCTACTCACTTCCGTGGGACTAGCGATCGAAGTGCCGAGTTTCTTCCTACCACTCGGTATCTCTTTTTACAGCTTTCAAATCATCGGGCTGGCGGTCGATACCTACCGCGGACGCTCCGAGCCTGTTGAAAGCTTCTCGAGGTACGCACTGTTCATTTCGTTTTTTCCTCAGCTCATTGCCGGACCGATTCTGCGCGGTGCCGAGATGCTTCCACAGCTCGCCGCCGGCGGTGCTCCATCGGCGGCTCGAACACGACGCGGCGGTTGGTTGCTGGTATCGGGCTTGGTCAAGAAAGCTATTTTCGCCGACCTCTTGCTGGCCCCATTCGTCAACGACGCCTTCCTTGATCCGGCGCTAGGCAGTGCCGGCTTCCATTTGGTCGTAGCGTACAGCTTCGCATTCCAGATCTATTTCGACTTCTCCGGCTATGTCGATATGGCTCGCGGTTCCGCGTTGCTGATGGGCTTCGAGATCCCCACCAATTTCCTGGAGCCGTATCTCTCGCGGAATCCGGCGGAATTTTGGCGTCGCTGGCACATCACGCTGTCCACCTGGCTTCGTGACTATCTCTACGTTCCGCTGGGCGGCAACCGCAAGGGAGCAGGCCGCACGTATGTGAATCTTTTTCTTACGATGCTTCTTGGCGGATTGTGGCACGGCGCAGCCTGGACATTCGTCGTTTGGGGCGGACTTCACGGAATCATATTGGCGATCCACCGTTTGTGCGGAGGACGAGCAGGCGACATCGATCGACCGGTAACCGTACGCGACATCCCCTCCGTGTTCGTCATGTTTCACGTAGCGGCGTTCCTCTTTGCCGTTTTCAGAGCCGCTTCTATCGGCGACGCCGCGCTCTTCTTCGCTGGGCTAGCCACGTTCGATCTACGCGGCGGTTGGCCGCCCGTACAAACGGCGATCGTCGCGCTCTGCGTCGGTTCACATTTCTTCGAGCGTTGGTTCCGGCGCCACGTCGCCGCGCTTCAGCAAGCCGCCGGCAGCAACTGGTGGGGGCCGGTCGCGGAGGGAGCTCTGGCCGGTCTGCTCATTGGCGCCGCGTACGCGCTGTCCGGGGCGGGCGGAGAATTCATCTACTTCCAATTCTGACCGGCGCACGCTTGCGCGCCGACCACCGCCGACGATAGGTTGCCCGTTGTAATGAGATACGAAGACCGCGCGAGGTTGCTCGCGCCGGAAACGCTCTAGTTCGAGAGCGACTTGCTCGGCGGTCTCGTGCAGTCCGTGGGCAATTCCCCTTGGTTGAGACGCAGGCTGACGTCCGACTCAGATGCCAGAGCATTGCAGGTACACTGCCACGAGGAGATGACGACGCTGGGACGCTTTCTGCCGGAACTCTACCGGCAGCGAGAAATGTGATCGGAGTCGTAACAGTCCCCGTTGGTCACGGTCTTAGCTGTTCGAGATCATCTCAACCAGACGCTGGGCGAACGCGTAGGCATCGCCCGGCCAGCGCGCGCTGAGGTAGTGCCGATCTTCAACGAGGAATGCCGGCGATGCGTCGTCTTCGCTATCTCTCGTTGCGAGCGTGATCGGTCCGCGCTGAAACTGCGATTCAGGCTCGCGCAGTGATGCACGCACTTCATCCTCAACATAGGCGGGGTATGTTCGATAGTAACGGCCGAGCTTCCACGCAGTGGAGTAGTAGGCCACGCGCTCGAGATACTTGGGCAGACACGTTGTCTGCATATCTCGCAGAACAGAGTGCCCATCGTGCTCAGCACGCGCCAAAACCAGCACGCCGTGGCAGATCGCGCCGACCGGTCGGCCGAGCGCCCAGAACGCCGCGACCTTGCTCTGGAGAACGCTCGAGCCGAGATACTGCCGCATCCCGGGAGCATGCCCGCCCGGGAGCACAAGACCGTCGAACGAGTTGGGAGAAATGTCTCGCCAAGCGATGGGATTGGCAAAAGCCGGCGTCTCGATCATCTGCTCATAGAAAGCCTTGGGCTCGGGCTCGGCTCCGAGCTGGCCGAACACAACGCCCGTCAGCAGAAGCGGATCGCCGCTCGGACGAGTGCTCGATTCTTCGGTGGCGAACACCACGTCGTGTCCCGCATCGGTCAACTTGCGCCAGGGAACTGCAACCTCAGTGATGTCGAAGTCTCGATCGGGAAGAGGGATCAATATGCGTGCCATGCTCAATGCCTAGCGACCCAGTCTAGGTTCCGACGGCGCGAAATACTAGGCGCGGCCGCGCGCGCCTGCTAGGTGCTCCGTAAATGAAAGAACCAGCAGCAATCATCATCGGCGCCGGCCACAACGGCCTCTCCGCTGCCGCCGTGCTGGCAAAACACGGTCATCGCGTCGTCGTTCTCGAGAAGAACGACTACGTAGGCGGAATGACGGGAACTCGAGAAATTCTCGAGGGCTGTCGAAACGAAGTCGGTGCGAGCGTTTTGTTTCCCCTGGCCAAAGAAGTCATCGATGCACTGGACTTCGAGGGCAACGGTGCCGAGTTCATCAACCTTCCCGTAGTGGCGATCAATCTACCGAACTCGGGCGCGAAGCCGCTTCTGTTCTACTCGAATCTGCTTCGCCAGCTCATCCATCTGCTCAAAGATCATGGACCGCGAACGATGACAGGATTCATCCGCCTGAATCAGTTCTGCAAGTACCCTGCTGCCGTCATGGATCGTTTTACCGCCGGCCGCTTACCGAAGACCATGGACGAGCTTCTCGCCGAAGCTCCGAGCGCTGCTGCTCGTGAGCAGCTCGAACTCGTGTTCAAAGGTTCGGCGAAGGTTCGGCGATGGATTTGGTCGATCGCTTCTTTCCTGACCCGGTGAAGCACCGGACGTTTCGCGCGTTGCTTTGCTTTGCGGCCATACAGTCGACCTACAAGGGGCCCTATACTGCCGGCTCCGCATTTTGTCTGGTTTACACCATGGCGCTCAACGGCAGTGGTGGACTGATGCGTCGGGTCAGAGGCGGTATGGGCTCATTGTCCGAAGCGCTCGGGCGATCGATCACAGCGAACGGCGGCGAGATTCGGCTCAAGCAAGTCGTCAAGCGAATCGTCATCGAAGACGGGAGAGCCGTCGGCGTCGAGCTTCGCAGCGGCGAGGTACTACGCGCGCGCACGGTGCTTTCGAATCTCGACAAACCTGCAACGTTCCTGCGCCTCGTCGGCGATGAGCATTTGTCGCCGTCTTTCGTCGATGAGATTGCCGCCATCGAGCACAAGGGCGCTTGGGTGCACCTCCTCTTCAAACTCGACGGTCTTCCTGAGTACGGCGGCGAATGGGCGTCGCTCAACCGGGACGTTCACGCGCGCTTCGGCGGAGCCATGGTTCCTGATCCCGAGCAGATGCAGGCCAGTTATGAGGCATGCGCGCGCGGCGAACTTCCAGAGCACTCGCCAATCGCTTTTCAAATCCCAACCATCGTAGACCCGAGTCTCGCTCCCCCGGGTTTTCATATCGCGAGCGCTTACGGGTTCTTCTTCCCCTGCGACGCGCCGAGCGCGGAGCGTGGCCGATTGCGAGATGCGATGGCCGAGAAGGTCATCGATCGCATCTGCGAGTACATGCCCGACTTTAGAGAGCGAATTGTCGAACGCGCGATCTTCTCTTCGGACCATTTCGCGGCAATGCATGGCGCGACGAACGGTGATTTTACGCACGGCCTTATCCACCCCGATCAAATGCTGGCCGCACGCTCCGTCAGCGAAGGCTCTGCGCACGCAACACCCATCGCCGGGCTCTATCTGTGTGGGGCCGCCTGCCATCCGGGGCCGGGTGTGACGTTCTTGCCGGGCTATGGCTGCGCGAACGAAGTCATGCGGACGCAGCTCAGCTGACGAAGACCTGAGATGCACCATTCGGAATTGCGAGGACGGCTCGAAATTGCCGCGCGCTTGTCGAGCGCATTGGCGCAGATCCTGTATGACCGCGTCGAGGAGTGCTTCGGGCGCGCTCTCCCGCGCACTCCTCGACAACTTGCGACACGCGACGCCGTAAACGCACTGCTTCGCGACTACGCACCGAGCTCACTGGGCCTCGATTCTTTCGTTCACGGTGTGACGTTGCCCGGCGTCGAGTTCGAAAGTAGCAACTGTACCAATTTTCTAGTCGATCTGGACTTTGGCGACGAACAGGCAAACGAAGCGCGGCATCCAAAGACTGCGTACGTGAAGATCCCATGCCCGGAACTTAAAACGCGGATCTTCGCCAACGCGATCGGGTTCTGGGAGGTCGAAGAAGCTTTTTGCCAACACGTGGCATCCCGAGTTCCCATTCGTGTGCCGGAGGTTTATGCCGTCGCGCGCCGTGGCGCGCGCTTCGTGCTTGTTCTCGAAAATCTTGGCGAGGTTGCGGAAACGCGGATGTTCATCAACCGTGACATGGCCGCGGGCACGACGATCGAACGCGCTCGCATGTGTTTGAGAACCTTTGCTCGGCTTCACGCCGAGTTCTGGGGATGGAGTGGTGAGCAACGAGAGGCGCTGCTTCCGAACCGACTCCACGTCTATCTCGCGCCAGGAGGGCGTGCGAGAACTCGAGCCCTCAATGCCGCAGCGATTTCCCCAGCCCACGATGCGGCACCGGATCTGTTTACCACGCAACACGTGGGGATCTGTCGTCGTGCCATCGAGCGGTGGGATGCGCTGGTCGACTATTGGTACAGTACTCCCCTCACCCTGATCCACGGCGACAGCCATCTGGCGAACTGCTTCGAATACCAAGCGCACGACGGTCCGAGAATTGGGATGATCGATTTTCAGGGGATGCAGTGGTGCGGCGGGATCCGTGATGTCCAGTACTTCTTGATCAACTCGCTCGAACCCGACTTGCTTGCAGCCCACGAGGAGCGACTGATCGATTTCTACATCGACGAGCTTGCCGGCTACGGTGTCCGACTCGCTGCCGAGGATGCACGAGCGCAATATCGGGGGTACGCGTTCCAGACGCTGATGGTCGCCGTGGCGTCGATCGGTTTGGGTACGCTCACCGAAAGCGATGAAACAGTCAGGGCGATACTGCGACGCAGTACCGCTGCGATCGACCGACTGGATTTCGCATCGTGGCTCGATCAACTGCCGTCGCTGCATTGATCGGAGTTCCCGCGGGTTTTTCCGCCCAGCGCCGGCCGACCTTCCCCAAAAACTTCAGCGTACGGCGGCCTTGAACTCGCCACCGTTGTTCTTTCTCGTGTCGGCGGCTTCGTACTCACTTGTCCAACAAGAGCCGGCGGAGTTCACCAGTTGGACGATTACACGAGAATCTTGCTCGAAGTACTGCTGCGCGGAGCTCGGTCCGGGCAACAGGAGTGACGTGCTCTTGGCCAAAAGCACCTGCGCGCGCGATTTGCCGGCGGCCCCGGGGCGTACGCGCACTTTTAAGAAACCATCGTGCGTCGCGAGTTTGTCTTTGTACTCGATCCCCTTCTTGACGCCGTGTTCGGTCCAGCCGGACGCGCCGGCGGGAATGTCGCGGCCCAAGAATGCGATCGGGGCGCCAGCCGTCTCGTCGTAAATGCATAGACGATAGCTCGTGCTGTTCGTCGGCGACCCAAGGTGCGCGTAGTCCACGAACTCCCCCTTCGACCACTTCCACTTCACGCGATCGGAGTAATTCCCAGAGGCGTCCTTCAGTTGCATCACGTTCTTCTCGGCCATGAGGCAACCTTGCGCAGGCTGATCGTCGACAACGCAGCCCATCGTGAGTTCGTCACATGTATCGACCGTACAGGGATTAGCGTCGGCGTCCGGACACACGACGTAAGCAGCGGCCGAGCAGTCGCCCGTCGAGTTACAGGCGCTTGCGGTAGTGCAAAAAAGGCCGTCGTCACATGCCAAGCCTACTTCCGCAGTACACGTCGAAGAGCAGCAGTCGCCGTCGATGAAGTTCCCGTCGTCGCACGCTTCGCCGGCCTGGTGGATCGCGTCGCCGCAGACCGGTGGATCCAACGTCCCGATCGCGGCTACCAAATCGGGAAGCGGACCGATCGATTCGGCCTCCAGCGGTTGCGGCGAGCCGGTGTCGATAAGCAATAGACGCAGTGCCTCGGGGCTCAAGGGTGGTTCGCCGCGTGCGATCAGCGAGCCCTGCACGGCGGCCGCCGCGCCCGCTACGATCGGCGATGCGCTTGAAGTTCCGGCGAAGTAGCCGGTGTAGCGCTGACGGATGTCGCCCGGGCTGAACGCGTATCCATACCCGAGCGTCGTGACCAATTCCCCCCAGCCCTGGAGATCGACGCGATCTCCGTAGCTCGAGAACGAGAGACGTGCGCGTGAAGCCGAATCGCCGGCGCCGACGATGATCGCTCCGGAATCGCGCACATTGCGGTCGAAGACACCGGCGCACTTTACCTGGTTCAGGTCGACGCCGCCGTTGCCGCCGGCTTCGACTACCACGATTCCCAATGCCACCGCCGCCTCGATCGCGTCGAACACCGACTGCATATACTCGACCGGTCCGAAGCATGGCGCAGCCAAGTTGCAGACGCACGCTTGTTGTTCGATCAAAATGACGTCGCCAGGTCCTAGGACGGACGCGGCCACGGTGACGGCGCGGCCGACGTTGTAGCCGGACTCGACCGTCTTGGCCGGCACGACCATTGCGGTCGCGCCGGGGACGATGCCCGTGACACCGTAGGCGTTGTCTTTGGCTACGAGTTCGCCAAGAACGGCGTTTCCGTGTTCCTCGGAGCTCCCTGGGTACGGATCGTTCGCGGTCTCCGTATCGATGTAGGTGGACGGCGGTAGCTCTAGGTCCTCGTGATCGAATGTCCAGGCATACTCGATGTCGGCGATGGCCGTTCCGGAACCATCGGCGCCCGCGACACGCGATACATCACTTGCGCCGATGCCTTCGGGCGGGCTATCCCGGTAGTGTTGGAACGAGACCAAGAAAGGAGTGACTGGTGGGATATCGACCGGCAGCTCGACCGGCACGGGTTCGGGGACTGCCGACTCGACGATGTCGAGCGCATTCAACTGGTCGCACAATGCCTCGAGGTCGACGTTGCCGAGATCAATAATTCGATAGTAGAGGTTCAGGTCGGCAAGTGATCGTGTACTGCGAGCAAGGCCACGCTCACGCATTTCGTCGAGCGACGACTCTGGAAGCGTGAAGAGTCGACCGACCTGACTCATGTCGACGCCCGCTCGGGAGAGCGTGCTGTGAACGGCGGTCAGGTCAGAGCGCACCGCAGAAAACGATCTGCCGCGCAGTCGCACGCGCGTGCCTTCAGTGAACTTCAGAATCAGCGCTTCGCGTGAATCGGAAGCACGCAGCACCGTTGCCGCGGGTTTGGGCGCGATAACGCGCGGTCGCGGATTCCAGGCTGTCGCATTGGAGTCGGCCAGGCTTGGTCCGACGTCAGCCGATAGTAGAAGGACTGAAATACAAGTAAGTACTGTGAGTCGCATGCTTGGCACTCCCTGTTTCGACCCGGGCCCGTGTCCCGTGCGCTCCATACCTTGCAAATTGTCTCTGACCGCCGTCAGCAAGTCTACGGCTGTCGGCTCGCATGGGTACAGTTCTTCTCTTACAGGCGCTCTCTTGTGGTAGGAACGAACGATACTGTATAGGTCCTCATACTATCCACGCTGTCGCCGGGGGGAACCAATGCAGAGAACATCAGCGCTACACGTCGCAGCAGTCGCGGCGGTCATGTCGTTTACGCTAACGTCCGTATCCAGCGCCGCAGACCCGGCGGTGGATTGCGGCGCGGCCAAGATGAAAGAAGCGGGCAAGTACGCCAACTGCCGTCTTAAGGCGGATTCGAAAGCCCTAAAGAAGAACGAGACGCCCGATTATTCCAGGTGCTCGAGCAAGTTCGCAGACAAATGGAGCAAGGCCGAAGCGAAAGCGGCGGGCGCGTGTCCGTCCAACGGCGACGAGGCGACGGTCGAGGCCGCGATCACGACCTGCATGGGCGACGTTGCAACGGGCGTTGCGCCTCCACCCGCGTGCGCCGGAGTATCCATCGGAGGCGCTTGTTGGTTTCTCACCGCGCAGGGGGATGATTGCGACACCACATGTGCAGCCGCCGGACTCCTCTATGACGAGGCTACCCGAACATACGTCGGCAGTGACGGTACCAATGCGAATTGTGAGACGGTGATGGATGCGCTCGGTGCCGAAGGTTCCGGTGCTCCCGTCGACATCAACAGCTGCGACAACGGATACGGTTGTGTTACGGAGTTCGGCGACCGCGCGCGCTGTACGGATCCGGTTACCGACTCGATTGCGATTGCCTCGAGCTTGTATCGAATCTGCGCATGCTCGCCGTGAGCAGATAGACGGTTGCGGTGCGTGAGGCGTTGACAGTCACGACTGCGTCAATACCGAACGGATCGACGATGCGAGCTTGGAAGCCTAGGTGCGGGCCGAGTGCTTGCTGCAGCGTCACAGTGTCGAACTAGACATCCGCGCTGCCGCTGGATCAGCACGGCGGGGCGTTGGTCGCTACGGGGAGGCCGACAGCCAGGTTCAACACGATCAGAGCATCGGTAGCGGTAATGGCTCCGTCTCCACTGACGTCGCAGATACACAACGCGCACTCACCTGCGCCGACTGCGACACTGAGTGCGAGTAGAGCATCGGTTGCGCTGATCGTGCCGTCGCCGTTCGCGTCGCCCGGTATCGCTGGATCCGCCGATCCGATCGCCGATACGAACATCTGTACCGTGCCGCTTCCGCCGTACACCGACGGAAGTGCGTTGACCTCCGGCCACAGATCGGTTTTGGTCCAGCCCGCTACGTAGATCGTATCGTCGGGTGTGACACAGACGCCGCTGCCTTGATCGCTGTCGTCGCCACCCAGGTAGGTCGAGAACGCGAGTGAGCCATCGTCGGCATCGAGCGCGGTGACGAACGCGTCGGTTGTGCAGTTGGGTGTCTGGGCGAGCGGGCAATCCGCCTCGGGCAGCGCGTCGGACGTCAAAGGAAAGCCCGTGGATGTCGTCCAGCCGGTCAATACCGGTGTGCCCGCGCTGCTGAGTGCAACGTTGTGGGCGAAGTCGGAACCACTGCCGCCGAGATATGTGCTCCAAGCCAGCGTGCCGCCGGAAGTAATCTTGGCGGCGAAGACGTCGGTGTCGTCCTCCTGCGTGCTGGCGGGGAGGCCGCCCATAACGGGCAGATCGGCTGATTTCGTTGTAAACGCGATGAACGCGTCGGATTGCGAATCCACCGCAATTGTCGAGCCGCGCGAGAGTACGCTGCATGAGAACTCATCGTCGGCGCCACCCAGGTGTGACGACCAGATGAGCGCATTGCCGGTCGCGGCGAGCTTGGTGACGAACAGATCGCTGATGCCGCCGCCGCGTTCACTTTGGAATGGCGAGAGCAGCGGGAAATCGTCGGAGCGATTCTCTCCGATGACGTAGACATTTCCCGAACCGTCCAAAGATACGCCGCAGGCTTGTTCACCAATACCGGCAGCACTGCCGCCGAGGAAAGTGCTGAACTGGATGCTGGAGCCATCCCCCGAGATCTTGGTGATGAACGCATCGGCACAGCGCTCCGTGGTCGGGTTGAGGTTGCACGCAGACTGAAAGCCATTCGCGGAAGGAAAGTCCACGGAACTGGTTTGACCGACTACGACGACGGCCCCGCCCGCGTCGACGGCGATGTCGTGGGCTTCGTCCGACGACTCGCCGCCTAGATGTGTTGACCAGAGGAGATCCCCGTTGGGAGCGAGCTTGGCCACGAAGCCGTCGCGTACGAAGCCCCCTTGGCCGATGTTGGGTAGCGGTTGCAGAGCGCCGGTCGTCGGGAAGTCCAGCGATACGGTGGTGCCGCAGACGTACGCGTTTCCGGCTGCGTCCAGCGCCAGCGCTGAAACCCAGTCGTCGTCGTCACCGCCCAAGTACGTGCTGTATATGAGTTCGTCGCCCGAGGCGCTTATCTTGGTAATGAACCCCTCTTGGCCACTGTCTCCGTAGGTATCGTCGGCCGCGTTGATCAAAGGGAAGAGGAACTGTGATCCCGTGACACCGGCGATGACGATGTTGCCGTCGGTGTCGACCGCGATCTCTCGGACCTCGCCCGTTCCGCGACCGAATGTGGTCGAGTACGTGAGCTCGGGGTCGTCGAGCACGAGACCTCCGAGCCATGCGCGTGCTTGCACAAAGCCGTGTGGTTCGAGCGCTAGCAGCAGTATCGCACAGAGGCCCGTGAGCGCGTGCTGAGTGACCCGGGCAAAGTGAGATGTGAACATGATCGCCTCCGCGTCCCGATCGCCAGATTATTGGGGCATGGTTCGCCAAGTCCAACGCGACGCAGCGCTCACCGCCCAACTCTACGATCCGGCTCGGTTCAGATGCGCAAGGATGGCCTCGTTGACGGCCTCGGGTGCTTCCAAGCTCAGCGCATGTCCGGCGTTGGGCACAACCACGCAGCTTGCGGCCGGGATGGCATCGGCAATTCGTTCGCCGCCCGGGGTGAGCAGGTCCTCGCGTCCGATCAGCACCAACGTGGGCACTGCGATCGATCGTAGGTCTTCGCTACGACTCCCCGTCCACGACCGAAGCCCGCTCGCATAGCGATCGAGCACGTGGGCCGGAACACGCGCAACGATGCCGGTCAGACCGCGAAGCATGCGCTGGCGCGCGCGCGGGTCAGCGAGTAAGTCGTCGGTGAAGAACCAGGGCAGCAGTGCGGTCGCAAGCACGTCGGAACTTGTTTCCAGCGACAAGCGACACCATGCCGCAAGCACGGCATCCAGGCGCGGCGTTACCTCGACGGCCGGGGTGATGAGCGTGAGCGATCGCACGCTGTCCGGATGCGCCAATGCCATCTCCACCGCGACGGCGGCGCCCATGCTTGCGCCGATCACATGCGCCGGGCCATCGCCTGCGAGCGCTGCGGCATCGGCGGCGAGCAGCGCGGGATCATAACGGTCTGCAACGGGTGCATCCGACAGACCGACGCCGCGCGGATTGACGCCGCATACACGGTAGCCTTCGGCCAGCGCAGGGATCTGCCGAGCGAATGCCGATGCATCGGTGCCAAAGCCCGGCAACAACAATACCTGGTCGCCGCTACCGACGGTCGGTACCTCCAGTCGCACGCCGTCGGCAACCTCGATGAGCGCCGCGCGCGCGGCCGCCCAGGCTTCGACGTCGGCTTTGACGATACGGCCTCCGGGGCCACTGCCAACGATGGGCTCGACATCGAGGTCGAGTTTCTTGGCCAGCGCACGGGCGGCCGGTGCAACGGCCTTGCGCCCTGCGTGCGCGCGAGGCTGCGTGGGCGCCGCCTCTGCCGAAGGCGCGGTAACCGAAACACTAACGGCGCGCTGCTCCGGCGTGTTGTTCTCTGCGTGGAACGCGGCTGCGTCGAAGGGCTCGTCGGCGCTGTCGGTGAGCGCCGCGAGTAGCGTTCCGCACGCAACGGTTTCTTGCGCTTCGACGTAAACGTGACGAAAACACCCGGATGCCGTGGCCTCTATCTCTATCTCGGCCTTCTCGGATTCAATGACGAGCACGATCTCGCCCTTATCGACGAAGTCGCCGAGCGCTATCGGCCAATCGATAACGGTACCCTCGGCCATGGTCATGCCGAGTTTCGGCATCTTGATCGCTGTCGCCACCGGTGCGCTCCTCAGCTCAGTTCGCGAACGGCCGCGACGATCTTGTCGGGGGAAGGCATGTAAGCCTGTTCGAGGATCGCACTGAACGGCACGGGAGTGTGCGGCGCCGTGACGCACCCCACCGGTGCATCCAGAAAATCGAACCCCTTGGTCACGCAGAGACGGGCAATGTCGCTGGCGATTCCACAGCGTGGCGTCGCTTCATCGACGACGACGAGGCGGCCTGTCTTTTCGAGCGACGTCAGAACCGTCTGCTCGTCCAGCGGTGCCAGCGATCGCAAATCGATGACCTCGGCGCTTGTGCCATCGGCGGCCAAGGCTTCGGCCGCGGCCAGCGCCATTTTGACGGTAGCGCCCATGCCCACAAGCGTGATATCGCTGCCCTCGCGCGAAACGGCAGCCTTACCAAGCGGCACGATGTAGTCGCCCTCGGGAACATCGCACGAATCGAACAACACCCCCTTCGGTTCACAGAACACCACCGGGTCGTCGGAGCGGATCGAGGCCAACAGCAGCCCTTTCGCGTCGTAGGCATTCGAGGGAATAACGGTTTTGAGGCCTGGGATTCCGGCCGTTATCCAGTAGAGCGACTGCGAATGCTGGGCGGCGGACTGCATACCGGCCCCCGTCACGGTTCTGACCGTGAGCGGAACACGGGCCTTGCCGCCGAACATGTAACGTAGCTTCGATGCCTGATTGAGAAGCGGATCGAGGCACACACCAAGGAAATCGATGAACATCAGCTCTACGATCGGTCTCAGGCCGGTGAGCGCCGCACCGACGGCCGTGCCCAACATCCCCATCTCGCTGATCGGTGTGTCGAGTACCCGCTCATTGCCGAACTGCGTGACGAGTCCGCGGGTAGTCCCCATGATGCCGCCGGCTTCATCGGTTCCCTCGGCCTCGCGCGTGCCGCCGCCGGCGACATCTTCGCCCATGAGCACGACGTCGGGATCCATTTCCAGGGCTATGCGCAGGGCTTCGTTGATTGCAGCGGCTACCGTGATTTCTCGTGCCATCTCTTTACTCCTGCGCGTAGACGTCTTCATACAGCGACGCGGGATCGGGAAGTGGATCGTTCTCGGCTGCCTCGACAGCCGCATCGAGTTCTGCGGTCACCTCGCCGTCGATCCGCCGCAGCTCTTCGGCCTCGAGCATTGCGTCGCCGACGACCCGAGACTCAAAAGCGTCGAGCGGATCGCGTTCGGTCTTCCATTTTTCGGCTTCTGCTTTGGATCGGTAAGCGAGAGGATCACCGACGTAGTGCCCGTAGTATCGGTACGTCTTGCATTCAAGAAGCGTCGGTCCTTCACCCGCGCGTGCAGCTTCTACGGCCAGCCCCGCTTTTTCGTAGACGTCGAAGAAGTCGTTGCCGTCGGCAATGTCGCTGCGCATCGCGTAACTGTCGGCGCGCACCGCAATGTCCTTGACCGGCACGACGAACTCGGTGGGAGTGAATTCCCCCCAGCCGTTGTTCTCGACCACGTAGACTGCCGGCAACTTCCAGTTCGCCGCCATGTTGAGCGCCTCGTGGAACTGGCCTTGGTTACTTGCGCCGTCGCCGAAAAACGCGACTGCGACGCCTCCGGTATTCTTCACCTTGCAGGTAAGTGCTGCACCGGTGGCCAACGGGATGCCCGCTCCCACGATGCCGTTGGCGCCGAGCATGCCCGCCTCCAAGTCCGCAATGTGCATCGAGCCGCCTTTGCCTTTGCATACGCCGGTGCTGCGGCCGAAGAGCTCGGCCATCATCCCCTTTGCTCGTACGCCCTTGGCGATGCAATGGCCGTGTCCGCGATGTGTGGTGGAAACGTAGTCGCGCTCGTCGAGACGCCCACAGACGCCCGCCGCCACCGCTTCTTGACCGGCGTACAGGTGGAGGAAGCCGCCCAACTTGCCCGCTGTCACGAGTTCGCTGAGCTTCTCCTCGAAGGATCGGATCATGCGCATCTTCCTGTAGGTGACAAGAAGCTGTTCTTTCGTGAGGTCCATACTCTCCTCCTCGCTTGAAACGTCGGACGCGTCGTTGCGCCCGAAAACCAAGAGTGCCTACCTGATCTCGACACCGGCCGCGCGTTCGATCTCTTTGACCAGCTCTGCGTGGTCGGCTTCTTCGCCGAGTGCTGCACGCGCCGCTGCGAACGCTTCGCGGGCCGTGCGGATGGCGGCGGAAGGCACGCCGGTCTCGTCCAATACGCGTAACGCCACGCCTATGTCCTTGTCGAGCAGGGCGAGGCGAAACGTGCGCGGCCACGCGCGCGTGATCACGCGTTCGGGAAATATTCGCTCGGAGACAAACGACTGTCCGCTCGAAGCGTTTATGACACCTAGCGCGACGGCCGGATCGACACCGAATTTGGTAAGCGCGGCGAGTCCTTCGCCGGCGGCCTGGATGTGCACGGCCAACAGGGCGTTGTTGACCGCCTTGACTGCGTGCCCCGCCCCTACCGCCCCAACGTGCTCGATTATTGCGCTGTAGGGCGCCACGATAGCTTGCGCCTTTTCGATCCACTCTTGCTCGCCGCCGAGCATGACGGTCAGGTTGCCGTTTCGCGCACCGTCGGTGCCGCCGCTGACCGGCGCATCGACGAAGCCGACGCTGTGCTCGCCAAGTCGCTCGGCGATGGTCAGCGAAACGAAAGGATCACCCGAGGTCGCATCGACGACCAGCTGGCCGGGGCGCCATTCATCGTCGACCGGCGCGAGCAATGCTGCAACGTCGTCGGACGTCGGCAGACACGTTATGAGCGCGTCGACCGAACCGATCAGTTCGGCGAAGGTAGAAACCGCTACAGCGTCATTGGCACCGGCGAACGATCTCGCTCGCTCGCCGTTGCGCGCCCATACGAACAGTTCGTGGGCACGAGCAACGTGTTGCGCCATCGGAGCCCCGATGTCTCCCAACCCGACGAAACCGACTTTCACGACTCTACCGCCGTGGCGAGTGCGGGAGCGGGCTCGAGCACTTCGAAGCCGGGATCGACGGATGCATCGAACAGTTGGAACTCCGAACCAAGCTCCAGCGCCCGTGTCACGCTAGCACGCGCGACACCCCACCCTTCGAACAGCCCATACACGACGGTCTCCAGCAGTTGACGTGAGTCGAGTGCGTCGGGCAACAGGTGGCGGATCTTACGCAATTGAACGACTCCCTGGAGTGCCGCCCATAGGACAACCGCACGCGACATGGCCTCGCCGGGTTGCAAGCTCTTCGCGCTGTCGGCGGCGTCGAACTGGCGGGCCAATCGGCGAAAGATGCCGTCGGCCGATTCGATGACGCTTCGTGCCTGGTCGTCGTCGAGCATGCGCTCTGGACTTCCGAGGCCTAGCGAGAGCAATCCAAATAGTTCGGGGGCGTCGGCGGCGAATCGATCGTAGTGAACGGCGGTCCCGACGAGTGGCAGCAGCGTGCGTAGATCCTCGTCGACGTCGTTCGCATCACACCACTCGGCGCAGCGCTCGACAAGCAGCTGCGACGCACGGTCCAGCGCATTGGTCACGCTGCGTTGCAGCTCGGCCACCAACGCGTCTTTTGAAGGGAAATAGCGGTAGAGCGCAGGGGCCGAATAGTCGAGTTCGGCCGCCAGGTCGCCGAGCGTGAACCCGTCCATACCGCGCTCCTGGACCAGTCTCATGGCGGTGGCCAAAACGCGTTGGGTGCGGACCTGGCGCTTGCGCAGCACACGCTTACGGCCTTCGCTTGACTCATCGTAACTCATATTCACATTGTGAAGCATGTTAACAATTGGTTCAAGGAACGAGGTCCATGCGCTCCTGGCCGGGCAAGCCGGCCGACTACGGAGGTAGTTGTGACACCTACGACACAAGCCATGAGCGGCGGTGAACTGATCGCCACGATGCTCGAGGCCGAGGGCGTTGAAGTCGTCTTCGGGATCATCGACGGCTCCTATTTCGGGCTCTACTCGAGCCTCGGCCGGCACGGCATTCGTCTGATTACGCCGCGCCACGAAAGTACCGCCGTGCATATGGCCGGTGCGTATGCGCGCGTAACCGGCCGGCTCGGAGTGTGCATCGCCAGCAACGGACCCGGTGCTGCCAATGTTCTGCCCGGAGTGGCCGTCGAAAACGGAGAGGGCAATCGCGTGTTGGTCATCACGAGTTGGCGCCGCGCACCCATCGTCGGGCCGGACCGCGGTGGAACCTTTCAGTACTTCGATCAAGTCGGAGTCATCAAGCCCATGTCGAAGTGGTCGGGCGCTGCGATGTCTTTCGAACGTCTTCCTCAGACGATGCGACGCGCGTTGCGCGTCTCGCATCGCGGACGTCCCGGCGTCGTGCACGTGACGATTCCTGAAGACGTCCTGAACGGATCGTTCGACGACGTCGTGCAACTGACCGCACCCGAGCGTTACCGGCGCACCGATCCACTGGTGCCGTCTGCCGAGCAGATCTGCCGGTCGGCCGATTTGCTCAACGGTGCGGAGCGCGTGTTGATCCAGGCCGGTAGCGGAGTCGTACACGCGGGCGCAGCCGATCTCATGACCGAACTCGCGACAACAATCCACGCCCCGATCACAGCGAGCTGGGGCGGCCGCCCCGCGGTTGACGAACGACTCGCCAATGCGATCCCACTGCTGCCGCCGCTGGTCGACGAAGTCCGCCAGAGCGCCGACGTGGTACTCGCACTCGGCACACGCTTCGGCGAAACCGATTGGTGGGGGAAGCCTCCCTACTGGGCTGAGCCCGACGCTCAACGAGTGATCCAAGTCGATACCGATGAGGAAGTACTCGGTGTGAACAAGCCCGTCGACATCGCCGTCCATTCTGACATTCGCACTTTTCTCCAAGCCCTTCTCGCCGAGTTGCAGCAAAGAGACCCGTCACCGCATCTCGGCGGTCGGCGCGCGCGGCTCGATGAATACACGGCGACCAAGAAGGAAATGCGTGACTTCCTCGCCGAGATCCCTACCCCTCTCGACGCTCAACCAATGCACACGGCGCATGTACCGCTGATCTGCCGCGAGGTTTTCGACGACGACGCCATCGTCGTGATCGATGGCGGCAACACCGCCGTTTGGACGAACCTCTATCACGAGAACAGAACGCCCGGCGCGATGCTGAGCACGTTCAAGTTCGGCATGCTCGGTGCGGGCGTAGGCCAGGCGCTCGGCGCAAAGGTCGCCTGCCCTGACCGGCAGGTCTACTGCATCATCGGCGACGGCGCGATGGGGTTTCATCCGCAGGAAATCGAAACGGCGGTGCGCAACGATCTTGCGGTGATCTATCTTGTCATCTGCGATTTGCAGTGGGGCATGGTGAAGTTCGGACAAGGCATCGCCATGGACGCGGCCCTGATGATGGAAAAGAAATCGCTGCCGTCCGAGCGAACCATCAATACCGATTTTTGTGAAATCCGATTCGATCAAATGGCCGGTGCGATGGGCGCTTACGGTGAGCGCGTTTCGCGAGCGAGTGAGCTGCGACCGGCGCTCGAGCGCGCCATCGGCAGCGGCGAATGCTCGGTCATTCACATCGATGTGGATCCCGTCGCGCACATGTGGGCTCCGGGCCTCGACGTCTTCAAGGCGATGCACATGGAGCCTGGGAAATGACCGCAACGCGGGCCGCTCGCTGCGTTCTGGTAACGGGGGCGTCGGGCCTGATCGGGCACCAGGTCGTAGCGCGTCTCGCAACCGACCTCGAAGGAATCGAGAATGTCGTTGCCTTGGACCTGCGCCTACCGCCTGAACGCGAGCGGCTATCGGGCGTGCAATATCGCGCGGGGGACATCCGTGACTCGAACCTTGCCGACCTGCTTGTCGCCGAACAGATCGATACCGTCGTGCATCTGGCTGCGGTCGTGACACCGGGCAAACACAGCTCGCGTGATCTGGAATACTCTATTGATGTGATCGGCACGCAGAACGTTCTCGACTGTGCGCTGCGCGCGGGCGTCTCCCATCTCGTCTATACGAGTAGCGGCGCGGCCTACGGCTACCATGCAGACAATCCTACGCTACTGTCTGAAACCGATGCGCTGCGCGGCAACGACGAGTTTGCATACTCTCGCCACAAAAGACTCGTCGAAGAGATGCTCGCGCGTGCGCGAGAAGCGCACCCGGAACTCGCCCAGCTCATCTTCCGGCCCGGCACGGTTCTCGGCGATAGCGCCGCCAACCCGATAACGGCGCTATTCGAGCGGCCGTTCATTGTCGGAGTGCGCGGCTCAGACGCGCCCTTCGTGTTGATCTGGGATTCCGACGTTGCCTGCTGCATCGTGAAGGGTATCCGCGAGCGCCGTACCGGCATCTACAACCTGACCGGCGACGGTGTCATCACGCTGGCCGAGATCGCGCAAAGGCTCGGCAAGCCCTACGTGGCCTTGCCGAGCGTCGTTCTCGAAAGCGCACTGCGTGTCGCAAAGACGCTTCATCTAACGCAGAGCGGCCCCGAGCAGGTGAAATTTCTGCGTTATCGACCGGTACTCGGCAACCATCGCCTCAAGACGGAATTCGGGTTTACGCCGTCGTATTCGAGCGCCGAATGCTTCGAGAAATTCCGGGAGCTGCGCTTTGGCTCCTGAAACACCCACAACCGATCGCAAGGTCGTGGTCATTACCGGCGCAGCCGGCGGCATCGGCACTGCACTGGCGCAACGCTTCGCACGCGAGGGTGCCGCCGTGGCCTTGCTCGATCGCGACGAGGAATCAACGCGGCAGGTTGCAAAGCCGATCGAAGCGACCGGAGTACCCGTGCTCGCGCTTCGCTGCGATGTTACGTCGCAGGCCGACTGCACTGCCGCCATTGAGCGAGTGATCGAAGTGCTGGGCGGCATCGACGTGTTGGTCAACAACGCCGGTATCACCCACCTCGGCGCGTTTCATGAGACCGACGTCGATGTGCTACGCCGCGTGATGGATGTCAATTTCTTCGGAGCCGTCCACTGCACCAAGGCCGCGCTCGCAGCTCTGTTGGAGCGACGAGGCCAGGTCATCGTGACCTCGAGTGTTGCCGGCATCGCCCCGCTGGCGACGCGCACCGGCTACAGCGCCAGCAAGTATGCGCTGCACGGCTTCTTCGATTCTCTGCGTGCCGAGCACCGCGACGACGGCCTACGCGTGTTGCTCGTCTGCCCGTCCTTTATCGACACGCCCATTGGCGACCACGCGCTTGGACCGCATGGCGATCAGTCACCGGCCGGCGCGAGAAGCGGTGTTCGCAGACCCGCGAGCCCGCAAGCGCTAGCGGACGCGGTCGTACGCGCAGCCGAGCGCAACAAGCGGTTGCTGCTCTTTCCCCGCGAGGCAGTGCTATCGTATTGGGTCGCGCGCCTGGTTCCGCGACTCTACGAGCGGCTCATGATTCGGCGAACACTCGGATCGAGCACGCGTTGATCGCTACGGATGCAATCCAACAGGCATGCCCAAGCGACGGCTCAGGCTCGAATACGACGGATGCGCTCGCAGCGGATCGATGACGGGATCGATCTCGAGACGCAGCGCCAACGGGTCGTGCGTGCGCAGCGCGTCGTCTAGCGCTGCGATCCCGTCGTCCGGACGATCCGTTGCCAGCGCGGCTAGGAGGCGCGACGCGACGTCCATCGTGCCCAGCTCGGCCGCTTCCGAGCTCAAGGCGTAGGCCTGATCTTGGTCGCCGGCACGATGATGCGTGTACGCCAGTCTCGCCAACGTGTCAGCATTGCGTCCCATCAATGGGATCAGACGCTGCGAGTTGGCGATTGCATCCTCGTACTCGCCGCGTTCCAGCGCGATCATCGCGAGTAGCCCGAATATCTCACCGTCGGTATCGTCGAGCACCGACGCCAGCCGCGCGAGTGCCGCAGCACGCTCGAACGAGCGCGCTTCGTACAGCCGCGCAGCGGTACTACGTAAGGTGAGCGCAGACGTCGCATCCTGGTCTACCGCGCGCAGTGCGTGCTCGATTGCGGCATCGAAGCGACCTTGAAAAGAGAGGAACTCCGCGTAAGCGTTTAGTGCGGTGTTCGATTCCGGGTCGCGTTCGAGAGCCGCTAGATGCGCCGACTCGGCGCGCGCCCAGTTCCAGTCGCGAACGCTGAATACCCGCGCCGATGTCACGTGCGGCTCCAGCAGTGACTCGTCCAGGGACAATGCGCGTCTGGCCAACACTTCCGCTTCGTCGTAGCTGCCGCGGCGCTCGGCCGACCAGCCGCGGTCGGCACGCAGAACCAGCGCCGACGCGAGCGACGCGAACGACCTCGCGTGTTCGGGATCGAGTGCGATTGCGCGCCTCAACATCTTCGTTACGCGCTGTAGCTTGGTTTTTGTCCACGGATTCGCGAAACGATCGGCTCGACGCCACAACGTATCTGCATCGGCGCTCTTGCCTTCTCCAACAGACTTTGTTCGCCGGGCGCGTTGCTTGCTGCGTCGATGCGCCTGGACTGCAACCGCAAGCTGGTCTACGAGGTCGTGTTCCATCGCACGTAAGCCTTCGGGATGTAGCGGCGCGCGATACACTCGCGACCACAGCTTGCCGCCGGCCTGCGCGTCCGCCAGACGAACCGATATGAGAATGTCGCCGTCGTCGCGTTCGACGCGGCCGCGCACGATGTAGTCGGCGCCGAGTTCCACCCCGACCGACTCGGCCGTCCCTCCACCTGCGCTGAACCGATCCATCGCGTCGCCCGTGATCACGTCGAGCTCCACGCGCGCCGACAGGCCATCAATGATTTCGTCACGTATTGCATTCGCCAGGTGAGGGTTGCCGACTCGCACCGCCGTGTCGTCCAAGCCGAGGAACGCCAGGCGGACCAGGGCCGCCGACGCGACGCCTGAGGAAGGTAGCGATTTGCCAAGACGCTCGACAGAGCGCGCGACCGACGACTCGACCGTCTCACGAGGTGCCTGGGCGTGATCGAACGCGACGACAGCCACAACGACGGCGGCCGCAGCCAACGCGCCGGCAACGATCGCGCGTCGTATAGAGCGATCCCTGCGAGTGGCGGTAGTACTCGTGAGTCCGCGCAAAGCCTCCTCGGCGGACCGCGGCCGTTTGTCCGGATTGCCTTCGAGCATCTGCGCAACGAGTGAGGTCAAGCGTGAATCCAGGTCGGGGACGCGCGACGCCAGCGACCGCGCTTTGCTTGCGATCTCCTCGATGTCTCGTTCGCCGGCGATGCGCTCTCCGGTCGCGAGTTCATAGAGCAAAACCCCCAACGCGAAGAAATCGCTCTGCTCTGACGCGGCGGCGCCGTCGGCGAGAATCTCCGGCGCCATGTACGCCGGAGTGCCCGCGATCGAGTCGTCGCCGTCATTTCCCGTTGTCGTCGCGATGCCGAAGTCTGCGATGACCGCTTTCCCGTTCGAATCCAAGATGATGTTCGACGGTTTCAGATCGCGATGCAGAACTCCGTGCCCATGCGCAGCTACCAGCCCTTCGCACAGCTGCAGCGCGATCGTGTAGACGTCGTCAGCCGCGAGCTTCCCGAGCCGCGACAACAGTTCGCGCAGGTCCTCGCCTTCGACGAACTCCATCGTCAGGAAATGCTCTCCGTGATGCTCACCGATGTCGTAGACTCGGCAGATCGCCGGGTGTGTGACCTCTCGGGCCAGTCGCACTTCCTCCTGCAAACGTTCGATCAGGCTCGGATCGGGGTCGTGGATCAATTTGAGCGCGACTTCGACGTCGAGCGTCGTATCGAATGCCCGGTAGACGTCGCCCATCGCCCCCTGTCCGAGCAATCCGACGATGCGGTAGCGCTCCGCGAACACGTGTCCGCGTTCGTACTTCGCCGGCTCTACGCGGCTGACCGCGCTAGCGGCCAGGCCTGCCTCGAGTTTTCCGCGCTTGGCGCTGATGGTGTAGTCGTCGCCATCGTCCGCGTAGCTCAGAAGGTCGAGAACCTCACGGCGCAGCAGTGCATCGCCGCCGCATTGCCTTTCGAGGAGCGTTGCGCGCTCCTGGTTCGGCGTCGACAACGCCTCGAGAAACAGTTCCTTGGCTCGTGCGTGGCGTTGCGAATCCATCATGTGGTCTTCTGTTCGGTGAGTGCGCGTCGCAGCCATGCCTTCGCGTGCGTCCAATCGGCCTCTGCTGTTCGCTTGGGAATCCCTAACTCCGCGGCGGCTTCTGCGACACTCATACCACCGAAGAACCGGTGTTCGACCAGAAGCGCTTGGCGCTCGTCGAGCGCCGCCAACTGTGTAAGCGCCTCGTCCAATGCCAGGATATCTTCGAAGGCCACCTCACCGACGCCATCCCCGAACAGATCGTCGACGAAAGTGACCCGCTGCAGTCCGCCTTCACGCTTGTCCCTCAGGCGCGCTCTGGCGTGATCCACCAAGATACGACGCATCGCTATCGCTGCGACCGAGAAAAAATGCGTCTTGCCCTTCCATTCGACGCGGGACTGGTCCACCAGGCGCAGATACGCTTCGTTGACCAATGCGGTAGCCTGGATCGTGTGACCAGGCCGCTCTGCTTTGAGGTAGTGCGCGGCCAAAGCGCGCAGCTCGTCGTAGATGTCGGGCAAAAGGGTATCCGCCGATGGCGAACGGCCCGACGCTGCCTTGGCCTGCTGTGATGCGACCAATGCATCGGTGATCTGGGATTTTGGTTTCTGCGCCATTGCGGTTCGGCGCTTGCCGACCCGACGATCTTACCACCGGCGCCACACCACGGCACCCGCTCGTACGCAGCAGCATGAGCGCCGTCGCTCCTGACGTGTTCCCTGGCAAAATGCAGTCCACTACTTCGGGCATCGGAGCTTCCTCAGAGCGCGGCTCTCGATCTGGCGTACGCGTTCACGGGTGACGCCGAGGTCGTCACCGACACTCTGCAATGTATCGGCTACTACCGAGTCGTGGGCATAGCGCTGCTCGAGCACTCGGCGTTCGCGTTCGGTCAGCAGAGACAGCGCCTTGGTCATTGCCGTGAAGGACTCGAACGCATCGAGTGTATCGCAAGGATCCTCTGCACTTTCGTCCGCAATCAGATCGATACGTGGCGCGTGCCCTTCACCTATCGGCACGTCCAACCGAGTGGCGATCTGCACGGCATCGAGAGTCTGGACTACGTTCTCTGTGTCCGTTCCCAGGTACTGCGCGACCTCCTCCAATGTTGGCTCGTGCACATCTCCACCGGACTGCGCGTCTGCGCGCACCGCATCCTTCGCCGCGCGTACCTGCCGACTGCGCTTGTGCATTCCCTGCGAGACGTGCAGCACCGTCGATTCTTTGGCGAGATACTCGCCGATCTGTCGCCGGATGGCCGTTGCGGCAAACGTACTGAACGCGCAGCCGCGTTCCGGGTCGAAGTACCTCGCCGCGTTCATCAGCGCCAGGTTTCCCTCCTGGACGAGATCCATCAGCGTGTTCCTGTCCGTCGTAAAGCTGCGGGCGATCGAAGCGACCAAGCGCAGGTTCGTTTCCGCCAAGCGGTCGGCGATGTCGTGACTCTCACGCAACAGATCCGACAGGCTCGCGACAACGCCCATCAACTCATCGACCGGTAGCACCTGCGTCCGATCCATCTCCTCAAGCTTTCGACGTGCGCGCTCATCTCTTTTCTTCGCGAGGGCGTCTCCGGCAGCGGACACCGTCGTGAGGCGGCTGCGGCCCTTTGCACGCATGGTACGCAGTGCTCGTCCGCACGCCTCGCTCTCGGCCTGCAGAGCGGCAAGTATCGCATTGACGCGGCGTGGTTGGACCCGGCCCATTCGCTCGATGACCGCGGCTTTGATGTCTTGCGGGGCGTCGTCACGCAACTCGGCCGCGTAACGCGCACGCAGACTGCGCACCGTCTCGTAGTAAGCCTCGATGGTCCGCGACTGTCCGGCACTGCTGCCGCACATGGCGACGCGCGCGTCGTTGCGTAGCCGGCTCCCGACATCGCACGCGTAGGGGCCATCGACGAGGCCCGTCCTGAGAGAAAGCGCACGTACCCAATCGGCGGCTTGCTCGTCGAACGTCCGCCGTGCCGTCGACAGCGCGACCTCCTCCTCTCGTGTGAGGCGGTTCACCTGCCGAATCTCGCGCATGTAGGTCGACAGCGTATCACCCGTGGGCATGTAGGCATCGGCGGCCGGCTCGGCCACGGACGCTCCGCCATCGCTCGTGTGTTGCTTATATCGATCCGTCCGATCGGCCATTGCATCGTTGCTTTGCCTGACTCTCATTGCTCGCTCCTCGGTGCTTGCATTCGCGCACATCGCCATCGCTACGCCGCTCTGGTTCCGCCGAGGAAGGCACGCTCAAAGTCCACAGCAGGTCTAACGGAGGGCTTATCGGCCTTCGCCGCGTAGCTGTTCTCTCCGTGAGCCTTGCGCATTCGATGGAGTTCTTCACGAAGGCAGTCAGGGTCGACCCCGAGGCACGTGCATACGTTTACGAAGGAAAACGGCCACTCGTTGTCATCGATGGCTACCCAGCCGGCGACCTCGCGTGCTTCTTTTCGACGCACGACATCTGTCGTTGCGAAGCCGCGCTCGTAGACCTTGAGTGCGTCGACCAACACGGCGCGCATGAGACCCTCGTGGCCCGTCTCGAAATGGCCTGCTTCCGGTAGCGTCGGTTCCAGACTTTCGTCTAAGTTGTAGCTCATGGTCGTTTCCTCCTGCTCGAAGGCTGACGCGCAGCGTCTATTGCGCCCCAACGCGTCTACTTGCCCTCACACAGGAACGCGTCGTTGGGAGGAAAGTCCGCAAAAAAACTTTCAGAAAGATTTGGTTCAGCGGCGGCAGAAGCGCGCCGCTTCACTCAGGAACTGAGGAAACTGACCGTGTCGGCTATGCAGAGGGTCTCGCGCGTAGCTCGCGTCGAGGTATCCGTTGAGTATCTGACCGGCTCAGCCGGCCTTGCGGCACAGCAGTGCTACCGGCAACCGTCTGTCGGTGAGTTCCTGGTAAGACGCGAAGTCCGGATACGCGTCGCAGAGCAGCTTCCAGCACTGCTCGCGTTCGGAACCTTCTTCTAGTTGGTGGAAGTCGACCGCCCAGCGCTCCGATCCGACCTCGACGTGGGCCTCGCCGGCGGCGAGCAGGTTCTCGTACCAGTTGGGCGCCTTCGGATTGCCGCCGAAGGAGCCCGTGACAATGAGATCGTCGCCGCGGCGTACCAGCATCAGTGCAACCGGCCGCGATTGGCCGCTCTTGCGACCAACGACGTCGAGCAAGAAAACGGGCTTCCCCATCATCTTGTTGCCCTTCGCGCCCTTGCTGGCGCGAAACTGTTCGACCTGACGATCCCCACCGCGATGCATGAGGGACGGGAACCGCCGGCTCATGAAATTGACTATTCTTCCTGAAAGCGACGCCATGCGTTCAAGCTAGCGCGCGGCGTGAGGCAGGCCAAGGGGCGTGCGGCGTCCTGACTGGTATCCGCGACCTTTGTGATCTGCACTCCGAGTAGACACAATGCCCGGCATCGGACTTGAGGTGCTGGGTTGAAGTTCCTACCCGCGAATCCTCCTCACGTTGCGCAAAACAGGGGGCACATCGTGAATTGGTACAGAATCAATACCGCGTTCGTCGGATTGAAGCGGCTGGCAACTTTGCCGGAAGAGGACAAGCAGGCTTGCATCGACGCGTATAAGTTCTTTCAGCGCATGCAGGCCGGTGAGGAGACCGAGACCGCGGACGAAACCAAGGCCGTCGCCGACTACTACAAGGTCTTGAACAACATGTTGTCGGTCTTCGATTTGGAAAAGCTGTACATACCGCCGCAGCTCGACGAATCGGAAGGGCTGTACGGCAATCAGCTGTTGTGCGAACAAGCGGTCTTAAAAGAAATGGAACTCGCGGACCCTACGCAGTCCCATCTACTGGATATGGGCTGCGGGCGAGGACGAATCGCGCACTACTTCGCCACGATGACCGGCGGCCAAGTATCCGGCTACAACATCGACCCCAACCAGATTGAGAACGCGATCGACTGGGCCGTGGAAACCGACATGAGCGACCGGCTTCACTTCAAAGTCGGTGATCACCACAAGCCGCTCGAATACGAATCCGAAACCTTCGATGGGTGTTTTTCTTTCCAGGCCGTCTGGCCGTTCTTCAAGAAGGAAGAGCTGGACGCGCATGCGCAAGAGATGTACCGCGTACTCAAACCCGGAACCCGATACGCGTGTTCTGAGTATTTACTGACGCCGTACTTCGATTGGAACAACGAAGAGCATGTGAAGCTTCACAAAACCTTCCTTCCGACGCTCGCGGCCACCCAATCGATGTATCCGGCCGACGTCTGCGCTGCTCTGGAAAGAGCCGGTTTCGAGATTCTCGTCTCGGCGCCGTCAAAGAGCGAAGCCTGGCCGTTATGCGAGCAGAAGCGCGATCTGATTCTCATGGGACGACGAGTGGTCAGAGTGCTCGAAGCGATTCGTGTCCTGTCTGCGTGGGTCGAAGAGTCGCTCGATCTACTTCAAAAGGGCGGCGAAGCCTGGACCGTCGCCGAGAAAGCCAAGATCGCAGATCTGAACTGGAGAATCGTCGCGCAGAAGCACTAAATCGTTATCTAGCTTGCCCGACCGGAAGATCGACGACGAGCGTTGTTCCACCCTCCTCGGGAAAGAGCGCTTCGATCGTACCGCTGTGCGATTCGATGATGCCGCGCACGATACTGAGTCCGAGTCCGGTACCGCCCTTATCCTCGTCTCCGCTGAAGAAAGGGTCGAATATGTACTCGCGCTTTTCCAGGGGTATCCCGGGTCCATCGTCAGCCACCGTGAGACGCAGCCGATTGCCGACAGTCGCCGTCGTCACCGTGGCGTTGACTCCGGTTTCAGCGGCCTGGATGGAATTCTGCAGGAGATTCACCACCACCTGCTCAACTTCGGTCGAGTTAACGCCGACCGCTGGGAGTTCCTCGCTCAGACGCAGCGTGATCGAAGCACCGCGCTTCTTGGCGTCTCCCTCGACGATGTGCAGCGCACTGCGTACGCAGCTGTTGATGTCGGTCAGCCGCTCTTTGTTGGCGCCCTGTTTCGCAAAGCGCAACACGCTATGGACAATACGGCCGCAGCGCATCGACTGCTCGATGATTTGACCGATCATGTGCTGCAGTTCTTCTTGCCGGCTCGGATCCAATCGCTTCGCTGCCTGCGCATGCAAGAGTATCGCGCCGATCGGGTTGTTGATCTCGTGAGCAATCCCGGCTGCCAGCGTTCCGACTGAGGCTAGGCGTTCGGCCTGACGCAGGCGGCGCTCGCCTTCCCGCTTCTCGGTAATGTCCTCGGAAATTCCCAACAGGAATCGAGGCTGACCGTCCTCGCCGTGGATAGGGATCTTCTGCGTGTGGAGAATGCGCGTGCCTTGATTCAACGTGTGGATCGGCTCTTCGGCGATGTCGACCAGCTCTCCTCCGGCCAGGACTTCTCGGTCCTTGCGTATGAAGAATTCAGCCTGCTCGGCTGGGAAGAGATCGTAGTCATTCTTCCCGAGCATCGCTTCGCGCGGATGACCAATCAGCTCCTCGGCGGCACGATTGAAGAGCACGAACCGAAGCTCCTCCGCGTCCTTGACGAAGATCATGTTCGGCAGATTCTCTACGATCGAATCGAGAAACAGGCCGAGATTGCTTAGTGGCAGTTCGCGACTGAAGCGCATCCCGTGAGACGCGTTCGGCGGGCGCGATAGGCGTAGCTTCTTCCTTTCGGTCATAGCCAGCGGGACGTCTCTGGGAAGTGCTGCCCGAGACTCTCCATTGTCTATGGGCGACTTGGGCGGGCTAGGTCAAATCCATTCCGGCACGTGCATTAAACTGCCAATCTAAGTAAACAAGACTACCCGACGCTGCGGCGATATTTCGCGACTGCGCTTGGAGTTTTTGGCTGAGGACACACCCGCCGCATGACCGAACGACAGATCACGCTTTACTATTTCGATACGAAGGGAATCGGCGAGCCGACCCGCCTGATGCTCGCCGCCGGCGGCATCGAGTTTGAAGATGTGCGCTACGGACTCGAAGAGTTCACCAACGACGCGGCGCTGAAAACACGCCTGCCCTTCGGCCAAGTTCCTGCTCTCGAAGTGGATGGCGTGATGCTAGCGCAGCGAGAAAGCATTGCGCGGTTCGCTGCCAGACTCGCCGGTCTGTATCCGGACGATCCCATCGATGCGGCACGCGTCGATATGATCATCGTGTACTGCAACGACACGCTGGCCGAAACGACGAAGATGATCTTCAACGGGGTTCCCGGCGCACCAGGTACGACCATGTTCGCCGCAGACGAGCGCGACAAAATGCTCGCGCAGTGGCGAGAGACCCGCATGCCCGAGCAAGTCGCCCGGCTGGAGAAACTGGCCGCGGGTTCGACGATGGTCGGCGACACGATGACCTGGGCCGATGTCTGCGTGTTCAACTTCTTCGACCGTCTGCGCGACCTCATGCCCGACTTGTCGCTCGAACCGTGGCCGAAACTCGGTGTCGTGTGCGAGACGGTCGCCGCGCATCCGCGCATTCAAGAATGGATGCGAGCGCACCCGCGCGAGTATCCAGTACAGGTATCCAGTACAGGTATCCAGATAGAGAGTCGGACGACGGGCAAACGATGACCATCCAAGCCGACGACATCAAACTCGAATACATCTCGATCCGCGAAGCGAAGCGGATGTCGGGTCTGCGTATCGTCCTCGGGGCGTTCGCTGTCCCCGGGCCGTGGCACGAAGCGTGTAAAGGGGTCTACTACGTCAAAGGCCTCGATTACACTCGCGTGCGAAGCTCGAACGAAAACTCGTCTGACGTTCTCGTCGGGATGGAGAACAGCCAGAGCGAGCTCGTCGAATGGACGGCGCAATCGAGTGCACCGGTGGTTATCTGGAACGACGAGCGTCCGCGGTCGTTATGGAACGACCAACTCTACCTCGCCGAGCGACTCAGTCCCGAGCCTTCTTTGATTCCCACCGATCCCGCCGATCGGATCCGCATGTTCGGTCTTGCTAACGAACTCTTGGGTGATACCGGGCTGTGCTATTCCAAGCGGCATTTCATGACGTCGGTGCCGCTGGCGTCGTTGCCCGATGATGCTCCGGAGCGCGCGTTCTTCGCGCATCTCGGCGCGAAGTACGGCTACAGCGAGAAGAACCTTGCGCGCGCGTCGTCCCAGATTGTGGAAATACTAGAGGTCCTCGACGCGCAACTTGCGGCACAACACGCGCGCGGCAGCCGTTATCTGCTGGGTGAGCAACTCTCGGCGCTCGACATCTACTGGGCCACGGCATGCGGCTTTGTAGACCCGATGCCCGAAGACCGTTGCCCGATGGCAACGGATTTCCGCCAGCCGCAGTTCTACGGCAGCGTGAACGACGACATCGACCGCGCACTGACGGCGCGGCTGCGGGCGCACCGCGACTTCATCTATGAAGCGCACCTGCAGCTGCCCATCGTTTTCTGACGTCCAAGTGAGCGCACACCGCACGGCTCTCGGGATACCGGTAAGTCTCCGGTAACATGAGACTCAGAATGGAAAACAGAAGCGACGGTTTCAGCACAGAGAGAGTCCGCGTACGCGGTGTAGACTTGGTCGTTCGTTCCCGCGGCGAGGGCACCGCATTCATATGGGGGCACGGCCTCATGACGAGTGTCGCTCAAGAGATCGAGGTCGGCGTTTTCGATTGGTCGCGAGATGAAAACTCAGACGATGCGCGCAAGCTAGACATCCGCTGGATCCGCTACGACGCCCGCGGTCATGGCGAATCGGAAGCCACCTACGATGCCGAAGATTACCGTTGGCCGTCCTTGGCGCTCGACGTGCTCGAACTATCCAGCGCGCTCGGTCACCAGCAGGCGTACTTCGGCGGTGTTTCGATGGGGTGCGCAACGTCGCTACATGCGGCCCTGGTCGCGCCGCAGCGTGTGAAGGGATTGGTACTCGTCGCGCCGCCTACGGCGTGGGAGACAAGGCCGCGTCAGGCGTTCGCATACCGGATCGGCGCCGGAATCGTCGGCTGGCTAGGTCTTGCTCCGTTCCGCCTACTCAGTAGCATCCCGGTACTGGGCCGCGACGACTCGATCCTCGCTCGCATGCAGCGCGCACTCGTCAACCACTTGGCTGAGGCCGACGCGCGCGCGTTGACGTCGGCTCTCGAAGGCGCGGCGCGATCGGACCTGCCCGATGTCGGAGAACTTGCGAAGATCGACGTACCTACACTGATCCTGGCGTGGCCGCGTGACCCCGTGCATCCGATTTCGTCGGCTCGGAAAGTCGCCGAGGCGATGCCTAACGCGGAACTACACATCGCGAGCAGCCTCGACGAGATCCGTGCGTGGCCTCGTCTCGTCCGCACTTTTCTAGAGCGAACCCACGTGGGGAAAAGCTCGGCCAATGCGTAGTCGGGCGATGCAAACCGGGTGCCGCATGCTATGAATGGAGTGGGGAGAACAGTGCAGGAGTAGACGTGTCCATGTTCTACCAAACTTGGGGGTCGGGGGATCCCGTGATCGCGCTGCATCCTCTCGCGCTCGAATCGACTGTGTTCGCCGGCGTGGGCGCCAGGCTTCAGCGCCGCGGCCTACGTACGTTAGGGGCAGACCTGCCCGGCTTCGGTCAGAGCCCGGGAGACGACGGACCACTCACCGCCGCGCGCCTGGCCGAGCCTGTGATTGAATTGGCGCGAAGCCTCGAGACGCCGCCTATTCTACTGGGCATGTCGCTCGGTGGCCGCGTCGCACTCGAAGCCGCATTAATCGAACCCACTGCTTTCCGCGGCCTCGCGCTGACGGCGACCTATCTTCCTTGGCTTCATCGACGCTGGGGCTCCAACGTCGGCTACCTTCTTTCTCCTGGCTTGGCAGAACGCGTTCCACTCGAGCTCGCATGGCCATTGCTCAAACGACTCAGTTCGTACTTGGACGCCTATCCGAGCTTACAGGACGACTGGTTGGCTCGAGCGAGCGTACGCGTTGCGTACTACCTGGCCTGCCCGTCCACACGCAGGCATTTCATCTCGGCTACGCGTGAACTGATGCTCGATCCTGCCGAGGGTCCGGAGTCCGTGTGGACCCGGCTGCCCGAACTCGCGATACCGGCCGCATTCCTGTGGGCTGGCCGTGATCGCTTGATTCCCGCGACGCATGTGCGCGACGTAGCCGAGCGATTGCCGTCGGCCGCTCAGCTGCACGTGGCTTGCTGCGGTCATTTCGTCAACGGGCGCCATCACGCGTGCTTTGAAGAAGCCATGGTGCGAGCCGTCGATCGTGTCATCGAACTTGAACGAGCGGCGTCATCTTCGGCGAACAATGGTCGGGCGCCGCGCGGGCTCGATGGCGTGGAGCACCTTCACTGCCTGGCAGCGACCGAACGCGGCGACACACAGACAACCGATACGGAAACCGAAACGGAAACCGAGAAGCGTACGAAGACAGCAACTGCTTCGCCGGATCCTCTGGTGGTTACAGCACTGCGAACGCACGACAAGGAAACCGAAAACGAGGCGCAACCAATGGACGAAAAATCCAATAGCCCCGGACCGCGACGACTATCCGGCGAAGATTCGCTGTTCGTCTACGGTGAGACTGCCACCATGCCCATGCACACGTTGGGTACGATGATCCTCGATCCCTCGACTGTCCCCGATGGGGCCTTCGACTGTGACCGAGTTATTCGCAACTTGAAGGCGCGCATTCATCTCATGCCTCCGTACCGGCAGCGACTCATCGAAGTCCCGTTTGGTCTGGATCGACCGTTGCTGGTCGACGATCCCGACTTCCGCGTCGAGAATCACGTTCATCGCCTCACGCTTCGTCAGCCCGGATCGTTGCGAGAGCTGGCCGAGGAGGTCGGACGAATCGCGGGAGAACTTCTCGATCGATCCCAACCCCTGTGGGAGATGTGGTACGTCGATGGTCTCGCCGACGGTCGGGTCGCGTTGGTAACCAAGATGCACCATTGCATGATCGATGGTGCATCTGGTGCGGATCAGATGGCCGGCCTACTCGACCTGGAACCGCTTGCCGATGACCACGCAACGCCGGCACCGTGGCACCCCGCACCGCTCCCCTCTCAACTTGCCCTCGCCGGCGCGGCGCTGGTCCCGAGCATACCGAGTCCGTTCACGACTGCGTCGCTGGTTGCGAGCACTGCTACCGGCTTCGTTCGGCGCACCGCCGTGCGAAGCAAACGAACCTCGACTCTGGATGCACTGACATCGGTATTCGCAGGCGCCCCGCGCACGCGCTTCGGCGGCGCGCTGACTCCCAACCGTGCGGTCGCTTACGCAAGCGCAAGCCTCGACGACATCAAACAGATCAAGCACGCGTTCGGCGTAACGGTCAACGATGTCGTCCTGGCAGCCTGTACCCTGGCCGTATGTCGCTACCTCGAAGCAGACGACGATCTACCGGTCGAGCCGATGCTCTGCGCGGTTCCGATTTCCATGAAGACGGCTGCCGAGAAGCAGGAGTTCTCTAATAAGGTTGCGACGATGACGGTCAAGCTCCCCACCGATATCGTCGATGCCGAGCGACTGCTCGAAACCATCCACGAGGAAACCGAAGCTGCCAAGCGTGAGTTCTTCGCTGTCGAAGGCGACCTGCTCATGGGATGGCTGGACCTGGCCTGGCCGGCAGCGATGGCCGTAGGCGCTCAGGCATTCTCGAAGCTGAAGCTCGCGAACCTGTTGCCGTCGATAGCAAACCTGGTGGTCTCGAACATGGCCGGCCCCCCGATCCCTCTGTATATGGCGGGCGCTCGAGTCGAAGCGATCTACCCGATGGGGCCGATTGGCGAGGGAATCGGTTTGAACGTAACCGTTCTGAGCAACATGGACCGCGTCGACGTTGGCTTGCTCGCTTGCCGCGAGACGCTGCCGTCGCTGTGGGACATCGGCGAGGGGTTCGAGAACGCGGTTGCCGATCTCAAGGCGGCCGCGCAACGAACGGCGGCCGCCTGAAGCCTGAATGCCCGCCGACGACTCAGGGCTGGACCCGTTGGCCGTCGAGCGCCTGGCGGAACGCGCGCAGCGCTTTGTCCTCGAGGGCGAGTTGCCGTCGCTTCAGATCGCGCTCGCGCGCCACGGCCAGGTAGCCGTCGCACGGACATTCGGCCGAGCGACAACCTGTACCGGCAGCCTTGAGGCTACCAACGACACGCTGTACCAAGGCTTCTCTACGACCAAGGCGCTCATGGCATCTGCGATCTGGCTGCTCGTCCAGGAGCGACGGGTCGACGTGGCCGATCGTGTCGCGCGATGGATTCCTGAGTTTGCGGCGAATGCTAAGCACAGCGTTCTGGTCGAGCACCTTCTCACCCATACCGCAGGTTTCCCGTTCGCTCCGTTTCGACCGCTCGACTGGGAAGATCGAACGTATCGCTTACAGCAATTCGCCGACTGGCACCTCGACTGGGAACCGGGCAGCCGTTTCACCTACCACGCAGCGTCGTCGATGTGGGTGGTTGCGGAGATCATCGAACGTTGTACGCAAACCGATTTTCGTGACTTCGTGCGAACGCGCATACTTGATCCGCTCCAACTCGGAGACTTCCACCTCGGATTGGCGGCCGACTTGGAAAATCGAGTCGCCGACTTCACATGGGTTGGCGACGCGCGCACCGACGAGCAAATCGCGAACGATACGGTTCGCCCGCCGGACAACGACGCGCCCGAAGATAAGGTTGCAGATCTGTACAACAGCCACGAGTACCACGCGGTCGGTGTTCCCGGCGGTGGTGGCATCATGACAGCGAGCGATTTGGCGTTGTTTTACCAAGGCCTTCTCCACGGCGGTTCCTCCGGCGGTTCCTGCGGCGGCGATCGGATCTGGTCGGAGCCGACGCTTTCGTGGGCGCGACGCGTAAGAACCGGTGACCTGATCGACCCAATGACGCGCAAGGCCGCCAATCGAGGCCTCGGCATCGTCGTGGCCGGTGACGATGATCGCTTCTATCGCGGATTCGCCGAGAGCAATTCGCCCGGCGCATTCGGCCATCTCGGCATGGGCGGTCAGGTAGGCTGGGCCGATCCCGCCACGGGGCTGTCGTTCGCCTTCCTGACCGACGGACACGATCGCAACACGCTGCGCGGTGGAATGCGCGCGCTCAGTATGTCGCAGCGTGCGGTCGCGTGCGCGGCCTGAATCGATTGGTCCGCCGGACACTCGCGCGCAAGATAGGCCTCAGCCGCCGACAGACTGCGACAGCCGCGCGTAGCGTGCCGCATCCAAATTCTCGTAGCGATCGCCGGTCAATATGTAGAGCGGGTCACTCACTGCGGTGGGATCGTAACCTTCGTCGCGGTAGTCGACCTTCTGTTGCTTCAGCGTACCGGTCACACGCATTTCCGTCGCGAGCATGCGCAGGAACACAGGGCGCTGATAGGCCGCGAGATGGCTTACCACATGCGTCGCGAAGGAATCCAAATCGAAGTTCTCATCTGTTCGTAGCGCCGCCATACCGGCGCGACCGTCGGCCCCCGGCACTTCGACGCCGTAGACGTTCGCTTCCAGCACGCCGGGGGCTGCGCACAGGAGTTCGCTGACCTCGGTGGTCGAGACGTTCTCGCCCTTCCAACGAAATGTGTCTCCCAAGCGATCGGCGAACGACAACCAGCGGCCCGCATGCAGCTGAACGAGGTCGCCGGTGTTGAAGTAACGGTCACCGCGCGTGAACACACCGGTAGTGACCTTACTGTCCGAAGCTTTCTTATCGACGTATCCGTCGAAGCTCGCGACAGCGGAGATTCGACCGACGAGCAATCCGATTTCGCCGGGGCCGATGCGCTCGCAAAACCCTGAAGCGTTGCGGAGCATCTCGCCGCTGTCCGGATTACAACGAACGACGGCTTGGCCCCTGCCGAGACGACCGATCATGCCGGGCTTGCCCGCAAGGTTCAGCGTCGGCGCGTTGCCTTCGGTCGACCCGTAGAACTCACGCACGAGAGGTACGTTGAATCGCGTTTGAAACGCCTCCCAAATGTCGGGGCGGAGCCCATTACCAACCGCAACACGTAAGCGATGATCGGCCTCCCCCTCGCGCTCGGGCGAGTTGAGCAGGTAACGACACAGCTCACCGATATAGACGAACGAAGTGGCGCCGTACTTGCGAACGTCGTCCCAGAAAGCGGACGCCGAGAACTTGCGACGTAGAGCAAGGCCGGCGCCCGTGACCAGCGCCGATCCCCAGCTGAGCATCAACGCATTCGAATGGTATAGAGGTAACGGTACGTAGATCACGTCGCCGGGACCGCAACGATGCATCAGGTGCCCGAACGTCAGAGCCGCGCCTAGATAACGCTGATTGCGAATGATCGCGGCCTTCGGCAGGCCGGTGGTTCCCGACGTATAGATGTAGCAGAAGACGTCGTCCGCGCGGCGCCGCGGGTCGAGCTGCGTGCCGGGACGCGTGGTCTCGATCCTCTCGTTGAGGTCCTGCGCGCCGGTGGTGCACTCCGGCGAAGCATCGGACTCCGCGTGCACGTAGAAATCCCGCAACGGATCGAAACCTTCGAGGCCGCCGATGACGTCCGCGACACTCGCCATGTGTTCGGATCCGGCCAGAACCTTCTTCGCGTTGGCGACGGTAATCGCGTGCGCGAGCGCTTTGCCGCTCAGATTGGTGTTGATCAACGCGCCGATCGCGCCGATTTTGCTGAGACCGAGCAGCGCAAACAGGTAGTCGGGGCGATTGTCCATCATCATCGCAACGACGTCACCTCGCCCAACGCCGTCGTCGGCGAAAACCTGCTGGTAGATCGAGGCACGACGATCCACGTCGGCCCAGGAGTAGCGCTGGTCGAGATACGCCAGCGCCAAGTCGTCGGGCGCCTTGCGCGCGCGCAGCGAGAGCATGTGTGCTGGACTCGTGCGCGTCCACGGGGCGAGCGTGGGAAGGTCCCGAACTAGGCGTATGTACGCGCGTACTTCCAAGATGGGGACTAGCTACCACACAATCCGGCCACGTGATAATCGGAGTACCGTGAGGAGCCGATGCAACGCCTGAGTGGTCTGGACGCGACCTTCCTGCACGGTGAGACGCCGTCGATTCACATGCACACGCTCAAGGTGGCGGTCATCGAACCGCTCCCTGGCAGCGGCCCCGATACGTTTGAACGCTTCCGCGACGAACTCGCCAAGCGCCTTCATTTGCTGCCTCCGTTTCGACGCCGGATCGTGGATGTACCTCTCGGTTTTCACCACCCGGTCTGGATCGAAGATCCGGACTTCGACATCACCTACCACCTTCGCAGCGCCGCCATTCCGGCGCCGGGAGGCATGCGCGAAGTGGACGACGTCATCGCGGACATCGCCAGTCATAGTCTCGATCATCGCCATCCGCTTTGGGAGGTCTGGCGACTCGAAGGCCTGGCCAACGGCGCGATGGTCTACGTCGCGAAGATTCATCACTCGGTGGCGGACGGTGTCGCCGCGGCCCATCTGCTCGCGAATGTGATGAGCGCTCACAACGAGGCCGAAGATCCGTCGCCCGCCGTCGTCCCCTGGCATCCGGAACCGGTTCCATCGGCAAGGACGCTGCTGCGTGATGCCCTAAAGGATCACTTGCGCACGCTTTTCAAGTTCGTACCGCTCGTGTGGAAGACACTCATGGGCCTATGGCGGCTCGTCCGCCACCAGCTTGGCGGAGGAACTCCGGCTCCGCATCCTTTCGAAGGCCCGAGTACGTCGCTTAACCGTGGACTCACGCCGGCCCGTTCTTTTGCCACGGCCGACGTCCCCTTGGCCGAAGTACTGGCGATCAAGTCTGCGCTCGGCGTCACGCTCAATGACGTCGTGCTGGCGGTCGTCGGCGGTACTCTTCGCCGCTTCCTGGAACAGCGTGGCGAGCGACCGTCGAGGTCTCTGGCTGCGACCATCCCGGTCGCCACGCCGGGGGTGGACGACGACGCGCGCTTGGCCGGCAATCGCCTCTCTAATCTGTTTACATCGCTATGCACGGATATAGACGATCCGGTCGAACGAGTACGGGCGATTCACGACAAGATGGCCGTTGCCAAAGCCAACCACGAGCGCTTCGGCGCAAGCATCATGCTCGAATGGGCAGAGTACGTGCCGCCTCGTCCCTACAGCATGATGGTGCGGCTCTACGCACGTACGGGGTTGGCGGCGAAACATCGGCCGGCCGCCAACGCAGTCGTGTCGAACGTTCGCGGTCCGAGCGAGCGGCTCTACGTCGCCGGCACGCGCCTACGTAGTTTGTACTCGGTGGGCCCGATCGTCGAAGGAATAGGCATCAACATTACTGCTTGGAGCTACGCTGACGACTTGGCGTTCACAGTTCTGGCAAGCCGTGAATCGGTCCCTGATGCTCACGGCGTTACCGACTGCTTGCGCGAGTCGCTGTCAGAACTATCTAGAGCTGTTTCGACGAGCTGAGGTGAGGGGCACTGGGGCGAGACGCTCGGACCGCTGATCACGCACCGCCCATTAGCGTTGGCAGCTTCATCTATCAGTAGATCATTGGTCACGAGCCGCGTGTTTTCTCAGTAGTGAGACTCATGGTGGGCATCCGTTTTCACTTCTAGGAACCCAACTCCTCACGCTCTGGTTCACATGCACAATACCAATACACAGCACCGCGAATAGGGAGCGAAAACTCCTGGATCTTCGACGCGAGGCTGCATCGCAGAACAGGTGGCACGGATGCTGCTGATCAAGAGTCGTGCAGGCACGGATGCACTCGCACGAAGCGGTCCGTATTTCAGTAGCTGAGTGCGTATACATATATCCTCGCCCTGCTTTTCGAAGGTTGGGTATGCTTATCGCTTCGCGTCTACGCGCATGCATCTACTTCTTTGCGGCTGCCGTGCTTTGCTCGGTGCTGGCTTCGTCATCTGCGTTGGCTCAGCTGTCGGGCAGCGTGGTCCTGACTGATCTCACGCCGGTCGGGAGCGCTTTGGTCTCCGTTCAGGCGACCGGAGTTTCGACGACCACCGCCGCAGACGGAACCTTCTGGCTTGGTGACGCCACGGGCTCGGGACTCACCGTCGTGGCGGCAAAGAAGGGCTACTACAACGTCTCCGTCACGGCGTCCGTACCCGACTCCGGCATCGTCATTGTGCTCGAGCCGGTGCCGCAGCACGACGACCCGAACTACACGCTGGTTGATCCGCAGGTCTGCGGTGGTTGCCATCCCACGCAATATGGGGAGTGGCAGGGGTCGCCCATGGCGAGAGCCGGCGTCAATACCTGGGTCGAAGACATCTACTCGGGAACCGGCACTCCAGGCGGTATGGGTGGATTCGTCTATCTGCGCGATTCGATCTTTGCGGGCCATAACCCCAACAGCGAATGTGCATCCTGTCATCAACCGGAGCCATGGTTGGATGAGCCGTTTCGGGCACTGCTGAGCATCAATGATCCATCGCCCGGCGTCGCGCACGGGGTGTCATGCGACGTCTGTCACAAATTCGCGGACATCGACGAGAGCAAGTTGAATCATCCGGGACTCTATCCCGGCACCGTGACGTTTACGCGCCCGGCGGGGCCCGTCGTCGATCAGGTACAGTACGGAATGCTCGGCGATACCGACTACAACATCCCGAGTCAGATGCGGGGGTCGTATCAGCCTCAGCTTGGCGCCGAGGTCTGCGGCGCGTGCCATCAAGACAAGAACGACCCCGACGAGGATGGCAACTTCGACGAACCCAACGGCGTTGTATCTGAGCCTACGTATTTCGAATGGAAGAATTCTGCTTACGCCGACGAGCAATCGCCGTTGTACGCCGACTGCGTGGATTGCCACATGCCTCCCTCGGGCACCGACAGTGCCTGCAGCGTGATCAGCCTGACCCGAGATCCGAATACCATCAGGAGCCACGAAATCCGGGGGACGACCGCCGAGTACCTGGAAAATGCCGCCGAACTGAGCATCGATACTCAGATCACCGGAGACACACTGGAAGTTACCGTGGCCGTCACCAACGCGCACACGGGACATCACGTGCCCACCGGTGTAACCGTTCGCAACATGATCCTACTCGTCGAAGCTTGGCGAGATGGCGATGGCTTACCGCTCGTACATACGGGTGTACAGGAGATCCATGACCTCGGCGGTATCGGAGATCCGGCGCAGGGCTACTACGCGGGTCTCCCCGGCAAGTTCTACGCGAAGTTGAACCACGATGCGTCGGGCAACGGCCCAACCTTCTTCACCGACGCTACAGGAATTCAGTTCGACACTCGTATCCCGGCTCTGGAAACGGACGTCACCGACTACTCGTTCGACGTCCCCGCGGGAGGCGGCGCCCTCAGCGTCCGTGCACGTCTGATCTATCGTCGCGCTTTCCGTTTCCTCGTCGACGCGAAACAGTGGACCGAGGATGGGCAAGGGAATCCTCTGCCCGACATCGCCGGTCCCGACTACGGGTATCTCATGGAGATGTCCGAAAGGACCATCCTGGCAGTGTCTTGTGACGGCCAGCCGGCCGGGACCTCGTGCGCCGACGGCAATCCCTGCAATGGAGACGAGGTCTGCAACGGAATCGGTGATTGCCAACCGGGCGTAGCAACCGACTGCACGCAGCTGGATGATGAGTGCAATATCGGGGTTTGCGATACCGACACCGGTAGCTGTGTGATCGTTTCCGACGTCGACGGCAGCCCCTGCGACGACGGAACATTCTGTAACGGAAACGATCTGTGCCAAGCGGGTGTCTGCGACTTCCACCTGGGAGATCCGTGTACCGGCCAACTCTGTGATGAGGCTGTCGATTCGTGCGTCGAGTGCCTCGGCAATGCGGACTGTGACGACGTTGTCAGTTGTACTACCGACAGCTGTATCGCGGGTAGCTGCGATTTCAGCGACGATTGCCCCGCAGGTCAGGCCTGCAATGCCCTGACCGATGTGTGTCAGTCAATCGCGAGCGACCCCGACAACGACGGCCTCGAAGATACAGCCGACCCATGCCCGTTCGATCCCCGCAACCACTGCTTCGGACCGGTTGCACTCGACAGTTTCACCGCCAAACCGTTACGGATCAACACCAATGCATCGAGCACCGTCGAATGCGCCGGCGACAAGATCGACTGCAGCGGTGACCTGTGGGTGGGAGATCATGGTTTCAATCAGACGAGCAAGGCCAACGTGTGCAACATCGGCGGTGGCGGCGAATCCTGCGTCATCTCCGGCATAACGACACTGTTCGGCTGTGAGGATGAAGAAACCGAAGATATCTTCCAGTGTAGTCACTCCGACCCGACGCCGGACCCGGATCTCGCGTGGAATCTCAACGTCGACGACGGGACCTACCTCGTAAATCTATTCTTCGCCAATACGTATGATGGAACGACGCTCGTCGGGGATCGTGTTCTCGACATCTCTTTCGAGGGCAGCGTCTACTACAGCGCGTTCGATCAGGTTGCGGCGGCGGGCGGCAGCGAGATCGCCGTAGTACGATCCGCAATAGTGACAGTATCTGACGGGAACGGGCTCGACATCGAGTTCGGCCGCGTCCAGGACTCTCCATCGGTCCAAGCCATCGAGGTGCTCGGCAGCGACGCGAGCACATGCGCGACAACGTTGGTCTGTCCGGATCACGCCACCTGCAATGCGGAAACCGGCATCTGCGATGTCAAACCGGACTTCGCCACCGAGGCCGTTGCGACCGCGCTCGATCGTCCGACCTCGCTGGAGTTTCTACCTGACGGGCGGGTCATCGTGCTCGAGAAAGACGGCCACTTGGTCATCGTGGATCCGACCGTAACACCGGCAACCGTCGCGCCCTACATGCTCGTGCCGAACGTTCTCAATACGAGCGAAGCAGGCATGCTCGACATTGTTTTGGACCCCGACTTCGAGACCAACGGATTTTTCTATCTCTACTTCGCGTGGAACGGCAACAACACACACCGGGTGTCACGGTTCACTCATCTCGGTGATACCGGCGATCCGACTTCGGCGGTCTTGATTTGGGAAGACGATCAGCCGTTCGAAAAGTGCTGCCACTACGGAGGCGGACTGGACTTCGGTCCCGACGGGAAACTCTACCTATCTCTTGGTGAGAAATATTTCCCCGAGCGGGCGCAAGACATGACGCTCGCAGGTGGCAAGGTCATTCGCATCAACCCGGACGGATCCATTCCGCTCGATAATCCTTTCGTCGACAACGCGTGCGACGTCTCGGGCGGCCCGTGCATGTCCGCAGCCGATTGCGGTGCGGGTGAGACGTGCGTGCTCGGCCCCAACTACGATGCGATCTGGGCGTTGGGCTTGCGCAATCCGTGGCGTGCGTACTGGGACGAACCGACGGGCCGATACTTCATCGGCGACTTCGGCCTCGATACCTACGAGACGCTGAATTTGGGCGAAGCCGGTGCGAACTATGGTTGGCCGATGTGCGAGGGCGATTGCAATCAGCCCGCGACGCTCGTCGATCCCATATTCACGTATCAACACGTCGGCGGTGGTTTCGGCATCGTCGGCGGCGGGGTCTACCACGGCCTGGCGTTTCCCGTCGGGATGCATGGCGCATTTTTCTACGGCGACTACGTAGCCGGGATGATCAGCTACCTGACATTCGACGTCACCGGCACGATCGTCATGGGCAATTTCAAACTCACCGACGAGGCGGGCGCTGTCGTGGCATTGGATATCGGACCCGACGGTGCAATCTACTGGGTCGATCATATTAGCGGCGAACTGCGCCGTATGACCTTTGACGATGGCAATCTTGCACCGGTGATCACGCAGGCTTCGGCTGATCCGTTGTCAGGACCACAGGGGACAACCGTCACCTTCACGGGAGACGCCGACGACAACGAAAACGATCCGCTGACCTACCATTGGACCTTCGGAGACGGCGGCGAAGACTTCGGCAAGATCGTCGCACACGAGTACACGACGAGCGGACCCTATTCGGCACAGCTCGCGGTCTCGGACGCGAGCCACACGGTAGCTTCCGATCCGATTCCGATCATGATCGGCAATCCACCGATCGCGTCGATTACGCTGCCCATCGACGCATCTCTATTCAGCGCCGGCGACACGATAGCGTATGCCGGCAATGGCACGGACTTAGACGAAACGCTCGGGACGGACGCTTTCGAATGGGTGATCGAACTGAAACACGGCGATGTTACGCAGCTGCAATTCGGCCCTTCACCGGGGATGAGCGGTAGCTTCGATGCGCCCGCAACGGGATATCCGTACGGTGGTTCAGCAAGATTCCGTGTAACCCTGACGGTCACCGATTCAGACGGCCTCACGGATTCTACATACGTCGAGATACTTCCGGATCTCGTAACGGTAACGATGGATACGTCGCCTACCGGTCTGAACGTCGTTCTTGGCGGATCCACGGTAGCGACCCCCTTCGTATTCCAGGAAGCGAAAGGCTTCATCGTGGGGCTCGACGCGCCGTCACCGCAGTGTGCATCGGAGGTCGAACAGACGTGGTCCGCTTGGTCGGATGCCGGTGCGCAAGCGCATGACGTGACCGTGCCAAACACAGACGTGAGCTACACCGCGACCTTCCTGGGCGGCGGACAGTGCGCGACGCCGGGAGACCTGGACAATGACGGGTTGCTCGACCTCTCGGACCCCTGCCCGAATGATCCGCGCAATCTTTGTTTCGGCCCCGTGGCCCGCGACCGCACCTTGGCCACCGACATGCGCATCAACGCGCACAGCGCTGCAGCGGTTTGTAGCGGCTCGAAGACAGATTGCAATGGAGACGTGTGGGTTGGCGACTTCGGCTACAACGTCGGCAGCAACAACGCGGAGTGCAATCTCAACGGCGGCGGCGACCTCTGCGTCGTATCGGGTCTCGATGCGATCTTTGGTTGCGACGGGTCGGCGGCATCGACTCAGGACCTGTTCCAGTGTGAGCACTTCGATAAAGCCTCTGTCCCCAATCTGATCTACGATTTCGACGTGGCGGACGGTCGCTATCTGGTCAATCTCTTTTTCGCCAACACGTTCGACGGCACGACCCAGCCGGGTGACCGCGTGTTCGACATTCAGATCGAAGGCGCCACGACGTATGCGGGCTTTGATCAGGTGGCGATTGCGGGCGGCAGCGGTGTCGGCGTGGTCCGTTCTGCTCTCATCGACGTGGTCGATTCCAACGGTCTACAGATTGAGCTGTTGCACATGGGAACCGGAGATCCCGCGATCAAGGCGATCGAAGTACTCGAGGAGCAGGGCCTGGCCTGTACGACCAACACCGACTGCGACGATACCAACGCTTGTACGCAAGATCTTTGCACGGCGAACACCTGCGGAAACGATCCCGGCCCGTTCGAAGGCGCCGGTTGCGACGACGCGAACCCATGTACGACCACCGACGTTTGCTCGGCCGGAAATTGCACAGGCAGCGGCGATCCATGTCCGGGGCAACTCTGTGACGAAGTTTCTGGTGCATGCCTGCCGATTCCCGGCGGCAACGGCCTGATCGGAGGATTGCTTTACGACAAGTGGTGGCTCATCAACGGCGCGCCGGAACCGACGGGCGACCACCCGCTGTACCCGGTGGGCGCGCTCATGAGCGGCAGTACCACCTACCGATGCAAAGAATGCCACGGTTGGGACTACAAGGGGCTCGACGGTGCCTACAGCAGCGGCAGTCACTTCACCGGTATCATCGGAGTCCATGGATCGCTTCTGACTCCCAGCGAGATGTTCGAACTCATCAAGAGCGATGCCATCCCTAACGGCCACGGGTTCGCCAACTTCGGCCTCATGGACGAGGACATCGTCGACTTGGTGCAGTTTCTCCAGGATCGTACCATTGACACCGCAGCCTTCATCGACCCGATCGGTTTGTTCCTCGGTGACGACGTGTCCGGAGAAGCAATGTACCTGAGCGCGGGGCCCGGAGCTCCGTGCGTCACCTGCCACGGGCTCGACGGTACTGCGCTCAATTTCGGTACACCCGAAGCGCCCGATTGGCTGGGAACTCACGCAGTCGAAAATCCTTGGGAGGTGCTACACAAGATTCGCTTCGGCAACCCGGGCACATTCATGCCGGGCTGGCTGAGCGCCGGCGGCCTTGATCAAGAGAGCGCGGACATCGGCCGCTATATCCAACTGAACTTCCCGATCGAGTGCATGGATGCCGGTCACTGCGACGATGGCAACGTGTGTACGGTTGACACGTGCGTCGCCGGATTGTGTGACCACGACGGAGTGCCGCAAGAAGGCGTAGCCTGCGACGACGGGTTCTTCTGCTCGACCGTAAGCGCGTGCGCGGCCGGAGTATGTACCGGCAGCGGCGATGCTTGCCCGGGCGCGTTCTGCGACGAGATCGGTGACGTTTGTGTGGACTGTCTAGTAGATGCGGACTGTGCCAACGGTGCGTTCTGCGATGGTGCGGAGACCTGCCAGGCCGCTATGTGCGTCGGCGGGTCAGACCCCTGCCCCGGACAGACTTGCGACGAGTCCAACGATCTTTGCATCCCGTGTTCCAGCAACGGCGACTGTTTCGACGACGTAGCCTGCACCGACGATCTCTGCACGGCCGGTGCCTGCAGCAACCCGGACAACTGTCCGCTGTTCGAAGGCTGCAACGTCGTAACCGAATCATGTGAAATCGTCTCGGGCGACCCGGATAATGACGGGCTCGGCGATGGCAACGATCCGTGCCCGGATGACCCGAGAAACCTTTGCTTCGGCTCGGTGGCGGTAGATCAGACTGCTGCAATCGACATTCGTATAAATGCGCATGCTGAGTCGGCGACCTGCTCGGGAACTCGTGTCGACTGTAACGGTGACGTTTGGACGGCCGACTTCGGCTACAACCGAGACAACGACAATGCCGAATGCAATCTCGGAGGTGGTGGTGAATTGTGCGTCATCACCGGTATCGCGACCATCTTCGGCTGCGATAGCGATGACACCGAAGATCTCTTCCAGTGTGAGCATTTCGACAAGAGCGCGTTGCCGGAGCTGATCTATGACTTTGACGTTCCGAACGGGCAGTACTTGATCAACTTCCTGTTTGCCAACACGTTTACGGGTACCGACCAGCCCGGTGAACGGGCCTTTGATATCGCAGCCGAGAGTGCGTTGGTCTACGACGATTTCGATCAGGTCGCCGCCGCAGGCGGCAGCGGTGTCGCGGTTGTGCGATCCGCCATCGTCAACGTTACCGACGGTGACGGGCTGCAGATCGAATTCCTCCACGACATCGCAGGCGACCCGAGCCTCAAGGCGCTCGAGGTGTTATCGGGCGCGTCGTCGCCGGTCTGTACGACCAACGGGGATTGTGACGATTTCGCCTTCTGCAACGGCGCGGAGATCTGCTCCGCCGGCAACTGCCTCGCAGGCAGCGCCCCCTGCACCGCGCAAGAAGTCTGCGACGAGACCGGCGATACCTGTGATACATGCGCCAGCGTGACTATCGCGAACAGTGTCCAATGTTATACGAGCCGAACCTGTCTGGTCCCGCTCAACCTGGCGACCAACGGTTTGGCGATTGCCGACATCACGTCGACGATCACTGCGACGTCGACCATCACATGCGGCGATACCTGCTCGACCGGCCCCGCTTCGAGCAACGGAACCTGTACGTCGGACGCACCCAACTGTGGGTTCGACGTGTCCGACACTGTGACACCTATCGAAGCTTTCGGGGACGGCGAGATTGCCGAACTCACGATCGAGTGCACGCAAGAAGCCGCATCGCAGCAGCTCTGCCTCAACGGCACCGCGCTCGCACTCACGGACACCTCCGGTGCGCCGAGTTGCTCCGACGACTGTGTCAATTTCGACTGCAACACCTGCATGTCGGGAGACTGCAACCAGAACGCGATTCTCGATGCGGCCGATCCCTTATGCGCCGTGCTCTGTACGATCGGCCAGGGACCGGCAGGAGCGGACTGCGTCTGCGCGGCTGATTGTAACTGCCTGCTCGGTACCGAAGCATCCGATCCTATTTGCTCCGTTCTCCGCCAGCTCGGGCTGTTCGCTCCCGACACCTGTAGCGGCGCCGCCGGTGGCGCGCTGGGATACGGAGATCCCACCGCTATGGCGTCGACTTCGCCGCCCGGTCCACAGGTCGTCGTCTCGGCACCGACGGTCGGAGACAAAGGCCGAGCTGCCTACGACGTGAGATTGCGAGACGCGGGCGCGACGGTAACAGGAGGACTGCAGGTTACGCTGCGTTCGAATGATCGCGTAGGGCGGGTGAAGATCAGTCGCCGCTTGCGTGGCCGCGGATTCTCGATGCACGTAAGCCGCGCGTCACACGATGAGGCGACGGCGCTGATTCTACCGCCGCTGGTGCACGGACAGATCGCGCCCATGAATCGCGGAATCGCGTTGCGCGTGAAGTTACCGAACGTGAGTCAGGAGCTCTCGGTTACGGACATCGAACTCGGTAGTGTCGAGGGCCTCCCGCTGCAACAGTCCGGCATGACGCGGCGAACAGCGACGCGAACGCATGGAAGGAAACGCGGCGCCGGCAACTGAGCGTGCGACGCTAGGATTCCTTCGTCCCGAATAGCTGACCGAACAGGCGCTCGGCCGCTTGGTTCGCGCTACGTATACAGTCGGGCATGCCGGTTCCACGATAGGCGTTGCCCGCAAGCTCCAGGCCTGGGTGCGCGGCGATCGCCGCTTCGATGCGACCGACTCTGGCGAGGTGACCGACATGGTACTGCGGCATCGCGCGTGGATGGCGTGAGATGAGAGTCTGCTCCGGCTCGCGGGTGATGCCTAGCAAGTCGCCGAGTTCGCGTTTGACCGACGCCAGCGTGTCGCGGTCATCGAGGTCGAACTTCTCCGGCGACATCGCCCCGCCCAAGAACGCACGAAGCAAGACTTTATCAGCAGGCGCACGCCCCTCGTATTTCACGCTGCTGTAGGTACAGGCGAGAATGTCGCGCTTTTCGATAGCCGGCACGACGAAGCCGAAACCCGCAAGAGCGTTGGGTACGGCCTCGCGAGGATAGACCAGGTTGACCGTCGTTGCCGAGGCATACTCGATGGCGTCGAGTTCCGCTGCGAGCCCCGGAGCATATTGCGCCAGTAGTGTCGCCGTTGCGTGAGCGGGCGAGCAAATACAGAGACCGTCGCCAAAACGTGAACCGACACTGGTCTCGACCTCCCACCGCCCTCGAGCGATTCGGATGTTCTCGGCCCGGACACCGGTCTCGATGCTGTCTGGAGGCAGCGTCTCGACCAGGCGGCGCGTAATCGCTTCGGTCCCCTTCCGGGGAGCAACGAACAAGTCGTAACGTGGTCCTCGCGCCGACGTGCCGGCTTTGCGGCGGGCCGTCATAAGTCCGCGAATGACGCTGCCGTACTTCTTTTCCATGTCGATGAAGCGCGGCATGGTGGCCGCCAAGCTCAGCTTGTCGGGGTCGGCGGTGTAGATGCCGCCGACCATCGGCTGTGCGAGTCGCTCGAGAGCTTCTGTGCCCAGACGTCGGCGAACGAACGAGCCCAGGCTTTCATCGCCCTCGCCTGTCCGACGTGGGATTAGCAAGTCGCCAAGCGCGCGCAGTTTGCCGGGCCACGAGATCAGCGATGACGCCGCGAAAGGTCCGAGTCGCGAGGGTGCCATGAGATGGAGACCGTCCGGTACGCGGCACAGCCGACCTCGCGATACGATGAAGCTCCCACTCGGTTCGCGACGGGTCGGGACGAGGTCGGCAGCCATTGCGAGTTCGCTGCACAGTTCGGCGGCCCACGGTTTTTCCGTGATGATCGAGTCGGGGCCCCGCTCCATCACGAAGCCGTCGGCGACGATCGTCTCAATCACCCCTCCGACACGATCGGCGGCCTCCAATACGGTGACCTTGAGCGCAACGCCCGCTTCGGCAGCAAGCGTTTGCAGCCTATAGGCGGTGGTCAGACCGGTGATCCCCCCGCCGATGACGAGCGCAGACTTGGGCTCAGTTGGCGGCATCCCTTCGACGTGTACCCAATCGGCACTGAGAGCGCGAGTCGTTGGTTTCGATTCCGTGCGTCGCACCTTGCTGGTAGAATCGGAGCCTACTGCCATGACACCACATCCGAATGGACATCCTCACGCGGCCTCGTTCGACTACTCGGTGGCGCCGCGACGCATTTACTGGGAGCTGACACGCGCATGCGCGCTGGCTTGCAAGCACTGTCGCGCCGAGGCGCTACACGAGCGCCTACCCGACGAGTTGGATCGGGACGAAGCATTCCGGGTGCTCGATTCGTTGCTGCAAACAAAGCAACGTCCGGTCGTCGTGCTTACCGGTGGCGATCCGCTCGAACGTCCCGATTTTTGGGAAATTCTCGATCACGCGAAAAGCATCGGTCTGCACGTAGACGTTGCCCCGAGCGCCACGGCCAAGCTCACGCGCGCCACCATCATGGCTCTGAAAGAACACGGCGTCGGCGCGATGTCGTTGAGCCTCGACGGCGGCGACGCCGAGCTTCACGATCGCATCCGGGGAATCCCCGGCTGCTACGACATGACGATGACTGCGGCCGGTCACGTCGCCGAGGCCGGCATTCCGTTGCAGGTGAACACTCTGGTTACGGCCGAAACGCTCCCATGCATGTCCGAGATAGGTAATCGCGTCGCAGAGATGAGCGCCAAGCGCTGGAGCCTCTTCTTCCTGGTTGCGACCGGCCGCGGTTCCGACTTGCCGCAGATCACCGTCGATCAAGCCGAGGAACTGCTCCAATGGGTCTGTGAAATAGGAGAGCGCATGCCGTTCGTCGTCGCCGCAACCGAAGCGCCTATGATTCGGCGTGTGCAGTTGCAGCGGCAAGGCAAGCCGGCGGATGCCCCGGTTCCGGGAGCGGGGATGCGCGACGGGAGCGGCATCGCCTTTATTTCGTACCGCGGTGACGTCACACCATCGGGATTCCTACCGCTGGTGGTTGGTAATGTTCGAGACACGGACGTTATCGAACTCTACCGCGATTCACCGGTGTTCCGCGCGCTTCGCACGCCCGAGCATTTCGGCGGTCGCTGCGGCGTCTGTGAGTACAGGAACGCATGCGGCGGGTCACGTGGGCGCGCGTATGCTCATTCGGGCAGCGAACTGGGGGAAGACCCTCTGTGCGCGTACCAGCCGGCCTAGTACACCCCGCGCTCGACCGGGATATTTTCATCAGGTTGGTTGGTACTCGATAGTGCCCGCCTACCCCTCTACCAATTCCTTCAACTTGATCAGCCCAAACGCCATCTCCTCCGCGATCGCGTCGTCCAATCTCGCGACCACCCGCTTGAGGTGATCCGCGGGGGAGTACTTCGACCGCATCGCCCAGATGACCAGAGTCGACCCTCCGCGCGACACAATCTCCAGCTCACCAGTGGCATGCAGCATGAATGGCGGTACGAATTCGATCGGAACACCGAGCGGGGCGAACGGTCTTGCAAAGTCGAATGTCATCACCGTGCTCTTGGTACCGGTTGCGGACGAGATCGAAACGCGACCGTGCGTGACTTCCGATCCACCACTCCATTCGTAGTTGGCGGGCTTGCCGCCGCCGGCGGCAACGAAGGAACTCTTGACCGCGTCTCGGTCGTGTTCCCAAGGCGACCACTTGGGGAAACGGCGAAGGTCGTTGACTACTGCGTAGACCCTCCATGGCGACGCTTTGATGCTCACCGCTTCCCGGACCTCGGAGGTAATGGGCGTGGCAACGGCCAACCCGAGGACGGCCAAGACCACGAGGAATACCAGAGCAGCAAAGGTTTTCATGGCGCGATCCCCCAGGGTAGCTGCCCGAGCGGCGCCGTGCGAATATTCCCGCATGAGCACGCAAGCAGAATCTAATGACGGTGCGGCCGTTCGTTTCCCGCCCCCCTTCGTCCCCTTGATCGCATTGGCCCTGGGGGTCGCCGTCCATCGTTGGGCCCTACCCTTGCGAATTCCGTTGGAAGGCGTGGTACGCCACGGCTTGGCGGCGCTGCTGATCGCGCTGGCGGTCTTCTTGATGCTCGCTGCGTTCGGGCTCTTTCGACGCACCGGGCAGGACCCGAAGCCGTGGCTGACCACGCCGGAGATCATCTCGACCGGCGTGTATCGCTTCACCAGGAATCCGATGTACGTCTCGATGGGATTGCTACAGGCCGGGATCGGTGTGGCGCTGGCCAACGGCTGGGTCGTTATGCTGGTGCCCGTCGTCTGGGTCGTGATCTATCTCATCGCGATCCGCTACGAGGAGGCCTACCTCGAAGAGAAGTTCGGAAGCCTTTACACGGACTACAAGGCATCGGTTCGGCGCTGGATCTGAGCACGAAACGCGCAAACTTGTCGTCGCGTGAACACGCGAGAATCTCTTGATCGCTCAGGGGGGCGATTCACGCTTTGCCAAATCGGGTTCGCGTGCGTTTGTCTGCGCCGGGTCCGGGGGCGGGCTTGATAAATTGCCAGGGAATCGGTTTGCCGTTCGCAGCGCGCAGCTTCGTCGCCGGTATACGCTTTCCCGTACGACTATCGACAAGCCACAGCGGTTCTTTCCCTTCACCGTAGACCCACCGATCCGCCCATTCGCGCAGCGCAACGGTAACCGGCAGCAAATCGTAGCCCTTCGCCGTTAGCCGGTACTCGCAACGCCTGGCGGTGGGCGTAACCGGCGTGCGCACCATGATGCCGGCATCGACCAACATCTCGAGCCGTTGCGTAAGTATGTTCTTCGCAACGCCGAGATTCGCTTCGAAATCACCGAATCGCGTCACGCCGAACAAGGCTTCGCGCACGATCATCAGGCTCCAGGCGTCGCCAACCACGGCGGCGGCCTGGGCGATCGAGCAATGGAATTCCTCAAAGCGGGTTCGCGGCATCCTCGTAACATAGCCAATTTGTTGCGTTTTGCAATGGGTTGCATCAAGCAACTAATCAAAATAGGACTCCGGCTGCCTGAATTGCACTACCGACAGGAGAAGACTGACGATGGACGGATCGACTCAATCATTTGCCGCCGTGGCCCTCTGGGCGGGGATCAACCTTTTGGTAACACTGCTGCTGGCGCTCAACGTGACCCGCCACCGGCTGCGTTCCGGAGTTGCGGTCGGCGCCGGCGACGACGCGCAATTGGAGCGGGTCGTGCGCGCGCACGGGAACAACGCCGAGTACGTTCCTGGCGCTCTCATCGCGCTGGCGCTACTGGCGCATACCGGAACTTCGGTATTGACAATTCACTGTCTCGGCGGCGCGCTACTGCTAGGCCGCCTGTTGCACGCGCACGGGATTCGTATTGTGGGTGGAGACGCACCGCCCCCTACCCGCGTCGCGGGTAACATGATCACGTGGTCCGTGTACGCCTTCAGTGCCGTCGCGCTCATCACGGGCGCGCTGGCGAAACTGACCGCGTAAGGAAGGAAGAGAGCATGAGCACAAAACCGGTCTGTATTGTTACAGGTGTCGGCCCGGGAACGGGTTCGGCCTTGGTGCGCCGCTTCGCGCAGACCTATCGCGTAGCGATGATCGCGCGCGATCAGGCGCGCTTGGAAGCGCTGGCCGACGAGATCCCCGATACCCGCGCGTACCCCTGCGACGTAACCGAAACCGCGAAGCTCCAGTCGACCGTGGCGGCCATCGCCGCCGACATGACCGCGCCGGAGGTACTCATTCACAACGCGGTGGGTGGAGCGTTCGGCGAAGTGCTTGATGCAGATCCGAAGGACTTGGAACTGAACTTCCAGATCAACACCATGGCCTTGCTGCACCTGATCCAAGCGGTCGGCCCGGCCATGGTCGAGGCCGGCAAGGGTACGATTCTCGCAACGGGCAATACGTCGGCATACCGCGGTTCGGCCAGTTTTTCTGCATTCGCCCCGAGCAAAGCGGCGCAGCGGATTCTGATCGAAGCCACCGCACGTAGTCTCGGTCCCAAAGGCGTTCATGCGGCGTACGTTGCGATCGATGCGGTCATCGATGTGCCCTGGACGCGCGCAGTGTTCGCGGATCGTCCCGATGACTACTTCTGCGCCCCCGCCGACATCGCAGACGAGTGCTTTCATGTCGCACACCAGCCACGTTCGGCCTGGTCGTCAGAAGTGATGATTCGGCCGTTTGGGGAGAAATGGTGATCAGCGACGTCGACGTTTACCAGGCTTACCAGGCTTACTAGGTTTTCCCGATTTGCCGGGTTTGCCGGGTTTGTCACGACCGTCTGCCTTGCGTTCGTGTTTTGCCGGCCGTCCGGAAGCTCGCTCGCGTCCGTCACGCCCACTCGATTTCCCAGACTTGCTCGTCTGGCGACGCGTCGCACCGACTGCACGGCCTTCATGCTCGACAAGTGCGAGATCGATCTTTCGCTCGTCGATGCGCACCGCCGCGCATCGCACGCGCACACGGTCGCCGAGGCCAAAGCGATGGCCCGACCTCGAGCCGGCTAATGTGTGCGTACGACTGTCGAATTCATAGTAGTCGGCATCAAGTTGGGCTACGTGAACCAGACCGTCGACCAGCGCGCCGTCGATTTGCACGAAAAGTCCGAAGTCCATGACACCGACGATGTGCCCATCAAAAGTTTCACCAACACGCTCGCGCATGTAGCTGCATTTCAGCCAAGCCTGAACGTCCCAACTGGCCTCGTCAGCGCGGCGTTCGTTCAGGGAGCAATGCTGGCCCATGGCCTCCATCGATTCTTGCGAATAGCCGTAGCCGCTCGGCTTCCCGCCCCCGAGGACGTGCGTAATAGCCCGGTGAACAAGCAGGTCCGGATATCGGCGGATCGGTGAAGTGAAATGCGCGTAACTCTTGAGCCCCAGGCCGAAGTGGCCGTCACATTCGGCGGTGTATACGGCTCGGGCCAAACTTCGCAGAGCCAACAACGTTAGAACCGGCGCCTCCGGGCGATCTCGAACGTCGCCGAGCAGTTTCGCGAAATCGCGAGGCCGCGGTTCCTCTCCTCCACCAAGTTCCAAGCCGAACTGGCGGGCGGCCGCTCGCAGCTCTTTGATCTTGTCTGGATTGGGATCGCCATGGACACGATACAACGCGGGAATCTGTTTCGATTCCAGAAATCGTGCAGCTTCGACATTCGCGGTGATCATGCACTCCTCGATGATCCGATGGGCGTCGGTGCGTGTGTACGCATCAACCCCGGCTACCGAATCATCTTCGTCGAAACGGAACTGCGGTTCAGGCCTGTCGAAATCTAGTGCACCGCGTCGCCTACGCGCCATCGCGAGCTTGAGATACAGGTCACGTAACGTCTCGAGATGAGGCACCAGGGCTTTGTGTCGCGTGCGCTCGCCTGCATCGCCATCCAGAAGCCCCTGCACTCCCTCGTAAGTCAGCCGTGCATGCGATCGGATCAACGCTTTGACGAAGCGGGACCGCGTGACCTTGCCGGCATCGTTCAGGCGCATGTCGCAGACCAAGGCCAAGCGATCCACTCGCGGCTTGAGAGAGCACAGTCCGTTCGACAGTGCCTCGGGAAGCATCGGCACAACGCGACGAGGAAAGTACACGGATGTGGCGCGCTCGTACCCCTCCCGGTTGAGAGCCGACCCGGCTCGGACATAGTGAGCGACGTCGGCGATTGCGACGACCAACCGCCAACCGTCGCGTTTGCGTTCGGCATAGACCGCATCGTCAAAGTCGCGCGCGTCCTCGCCGTCAATCGTGACCAGCGGAAGTTCTCGAAGGTCCACGCGGTCACGCTTGTCACGAGGCTTTACTCGCTCACCGAGGGCTTCCGCTTCGGCCATGACTTCGGCCCGCCAAATGTGGGGAATCCCGAAGGCGCGCACCGCGATCTCGATCTCCATTTGCGGATCGGTGGCTTCGCCAAGAACTTCCGTTACGCGCGCGAGCGCACGAGTGGTTGCGCCTGGCTCGCGAGTAATTTCGACAACAACGATCTGGCCGTCGCGGGCGCCCGAGCTTGCACCGGGCGGAATGGTCAGCTCGCGCGGCTGACGCGGGTCGGACGGGACTACGAACGACACGTTGCTCTCCATCCGGAAGCGTCCGACCAATTCGGAAACGCCGCGCTCGAGTACCTCCGCCACCTCGCCGCTGACCCGTCCGCGCCCATCCCGACGCGTGATCCGTACGGCGACACGGTCACCGTGGAACAGTTTGTTCATCTCGCGAGGTGCAAGATGAACATCGTCACCCCCCTCATCCAGCACGACGAAGCCGTAGCCGTCGGGATGGCCCTGGACTGTTCCGCGCGCCAAAGAAGTTCGCTCCAACAGCAAGTACGCACCGCGCCGGTTGCACAGCACGTGGCCGGTTCGAGCAAGCTCCTCAAGTGTACGTTCGAGATTTATCAAGCCGCGTCGACCCACCGGCACTCCGAGCGCGGCGGCCAGCGGCTCGAGGCGCAAAGGACGACCGGCATCCTTTAGTGCGGCGATCACCAACGATCCATCCGTTGGGGCAGGGCCGCCGCGTTTTCGCGCAGCTCGGTTGGGTTTTGTGCGAGGCTTTTTGGCCCGCGGGACGGACTCACGTTTCTTCTTCATCTGCGTACTACTGTGCGGTGGGTGGCGCGGCTACACAACGTGAAGCCGATCTCGCGAAGTGTCGGACGGGAGGATCTCTCTTGTGGCGGGGCGGGAATTGAACCGGCACGGCGGGCCTTGGGTATCCCAGCATCACCCGACTGCGCCGAGCGCAACTCGCATCACCGCCGTTCTTACGAACGAGATTGCACGCCCACAGTTTTGGGGGCACAGTCGCGGGCAAGCGCACTGCATCCTCCCCTCTAGCGCTCGAACATGGCCGTTGCCGTGGATCGCACGCGGAGGAATGGAGTCGCCATGTCACGGACAATAGTTATTTCAGGTTTGATTGCTGCGGGACTTTTGGCTCTGGCGGCGGCAGCCGGAGCGCAGCCGGTGCCTCCCGGCGATCCCTACCTCTGCTACAAGGCGAAACTCTCCGAGGAGAAGTTCACTCGGGTCCAGAAGACGCTCGAGGACCAGTTCGGTACGCTCGTGGCGGACGTGAAGGGGGTCGTGACCCTCTGCAACCCGACACAGATCGCCGCGCACCCGGCCGTGCATGCGGTAGGCTACAAGATCACCCGCGCAAAGGAGCCCCCGCAGGCGAAGTTCGTGAAGAGGGATCACACGGCGATCGACGAGTTCGGCACGCACCCGCTCACGGTGGTGAAGCCCACCGAGGTCCGCGCCCCGTC
>JAJCZM010000050.1 GCA_029262375.1 Deltaproteobacteria bacterium | reverse complement strand
GGGAGTACGTCGGTGGAGTCATCGTTCCCGGTGTCGGGATCTCGCTGGACGCCCTGTACACGCGTGCAGCGCGCCTACCTCGTGTCGAGGTCGTGCGGCCGCCGAAGATCGTGGGGCGCAACACAGCCCATGCCATTCAGGCGGGGATCACCTACGGCTACGTCGCGCTCGTCGATGGCGTGGTGCGTCACATCGAGGAAGAAGAGGGGGTGACGGCTCGTGTCCTTGCAACAGGTGGGTTTGCGCAATTAATTGCGGCGGAATCACGGGCCATCCAAGAGGTCGATGAGTTTCTTACGCTCGACGGGCTGAGAATCGTCTACGAGCGTAACCAGAGCTGATTCGAGCACGCGGACGCGCCTGCTAAATCGCGTGCTAGTCGGCTAGTCGAAGGAGGACGAAGGGTGCCCACGGATGTCTCACGGATCCGCACGATCGCAATTACCGGCCAGAGTGGGGTCGGAAAAACCTCGGTAGCCGACGCACTCGTATTCGCGGCAGGCGGCAACAACCGACTCGGCCGCGTAGACGACGAGTCCTCGCTCTTCGATACCGAACCGGAAGAGATTCGGCGCCGCTCGACCATCACATCCTCGCTCCACGGTCTCACGTGGAAGAAGAACGAGATCACGGTCATCGATACGCCGGGGCAGGGCAATTTCGTGCTCGACGCCATGTTCACGCTTCGCGGCGTCGCGGGCATGCTTCTCGTGCTCGATCCGGGCTCGCCGGTCCAGGCCGAAACAATCAAGGTTTGGAACTGGGCTAAGGAAGAGGGCATCCCCACCATCGCAGTTCTCAATCGAATGGATCGTCCCGACATCGATCTCGATAGCTGTTTGGCGTCGGTCTCGGAGAGCCTCGAGACGTCGGCGACCTTGCTGCATCTGCCTATCGGAAACGGTGAAGAATTCAGCGGCGTCGTGAATTTGCTCGACGGCAAAGCGTATACGTACGGCGGCGATGACGGCAGCTTTACGGTCGGTGATGCGCCGGCGGATATTGCCGATCAAGTTGAGTTGGCGAAGTCCGTGCTAACAGAAGCAGCCGCGGAGGGCGACGACGAAATTCTCGAACGATACCTCGAGGAAGGCGAGCTCAGCGCCGAGGACGTTGCGAAGGGACTCGCCGCAGCGATCTCGTTCGGCGGTCTGCTACCGGTGCTATGCACGTCTGCGTCGAAAAACATCGGCTTCCCTCAACTGCTCGACGAGATCGTAGAACTGCTGCCTGCACCGGCTGACGCTGCTGCTGCGAAAGCGACCGCCGACAACGGCGATGAAGTCGAAGTCGCAGCGAGTGCTTCCGATCCCTTCTGCGGCTTCGTGTTCAAGACGATCGTTGACCCGCATGCAGGTCACCTGTCGGTCGTGCGCGTGATGTCGGGAACCATCAGTGGCGATTCCCAAGTCATCAATGCGGCCACGGACAACAAAGAGCGCATCGGTCACCTGCTGCGCATCGACGGCAAAAAGACCGTGCAGGTCGATTCTGCGAGCGTGGGTGAGATCGTTGCGATTGCGAAGCTCAAAGCCACACATTCCGGTCAGACGCTGGCTGATCCCGCACGCTCAGTGAAGATTCGCCCCTTCGCCGACGTGAATCCGGCGATCTCGTTTGCGATCGCAGCGAAGAAACGCGGCGACGAAGACAAGGCAACGCAGGGCTTGCTCAAGCTCGCTGAAGAAGACCTCGCGTTGCACGTCGAGCGTGATGAGAGCACGGGCGAGATCCTGCTATCGGGATCGGGACAGCTGCACGTCGAAGTCTCCTGCGAGCGGCTCAATCGCAAGTACGGCGTCGAAGTCGAATTGAAGGCTCCGAAGGTCCCTTATCGCGAGACGATCCGGAAGGCGGTTTCCGCGCACGGGCGGCTCAAGAAGCAGACCGGAGGTCACGGTCAGTTCGCCGACTGTAGGATCGAGGTGGAACCGCTGCCGAGCGGCGGCGGTTTTGAATTTGAGTCCAAGATCGTCGGCGGGGCCATCCCGCGCGGATTCATTCCTGCTGTCGAGAAAGGCGTCTCCGACGCGATGAAGTCCGGTACCATCGCCGGCTGTCAGGTGGTCGACGTTCGAGTGCGGCTCGTAGACGGTCAGTATCACGACGTCGATTCGTCGGAGATGGCGTTCAAGGTGGCAGGCTCGATGGCAATGAAGGACGCGCTGGGGCAGGCTAAGCCCTGCCTGCTCGAACCGTTCGTTTCGCTGCAGGTGACCGTTCCGGACGAGTGCATGGGCGACGTGATGGGCGATCTCAATTCGCGGCGTGCGAAAGTGGAAGGCATGGACCAGTCGGGCCACAACCAAGTCATTCGGGCGAAAGTGCCGATGGCTGAGGTGCTGCGCTACGCCCCCGATCTCACGAGTATGACCAGCGGCCGGGGGTCGTTCGAGATGGGCTTCTCGCACTACGAGCAGCTGCCCGAGCATCTCGTGGCGAAGGCCGTGCAGGAGACTAAGGGCGGCGCTGCCGAGTAGGCGGCGCCGCGACGCTCCGCGGCTTCGAGATCTTCTGCGTGCAGTCCGTCCGGGCCGCGCTTGTGTCGCAATTTCTCAACGATTTTGACTCTTTCAGCGGTGCTCGATAGCAAGACGTGTCCCGGGCTACGGAACCCGTTTTCGCGCCCGCACTCTCACTCTCGCGCCCGGGATGCGCACGAACGGGTGGGTGCGGCACAGTACGACGCGGCACAGTACGAACGGAGAATCCCGCAGCGCATCGAGCCGATCCAGTTCGGGTTCGGGCGATCGCCCGCGAAGCCGCTGCCGAGGTTCACGACAATTCATTTCAAGGAGTCCTACACACGTGGCACGTAAGAAGATCGCTCTAGTTGGAGCAGGCAATATCGGTGGCGAGCTCGCGATGCTCGCGGCCAAACGTGAGCTCGGAGACGTTGTTCTCCTCGACATCCCGGCCAAAGAAGGCGTCGCGAAGGGCAAGGCCCTCGACATCATGCAAGCCGGCGCGCTCGATGGCTTCGACGCCAAAGTGACCGGCACTTCGGACTACAAGCAGATCAAGGGCGCCGATGTCGTGATCGTCACCGCCGGCATTCCGCGCAAGCCGGGCATGAGTCGCGACGACCTCCTGTCGATCAACCTCGGTATCATGCGTTCGGTTGCCCAGAACATTAAGAAGAACGCGCCCAAGGCGCTGGTGATCGTCATCTCGAACCCGCTCGATGCGATGGTTTACGAGATGAAGAAGGTCACGGGCTTTCCGCGCGAGCGCGTGCTCGGCATGGCCGGCGCGTTGGATAGCGCTCGCTTCCAATGCTTCATCGCGGAAGCGGCCGGTGTGAGCGTCAAGGCCGTCAACACTCTCGTTCTCGGCGGTCACGGCGACACGATGGTGCCCTGCCTGAGCTACTGCACCGTCGGCGGTATTCCGGTCACGCAACTGCTCGACAAGCGCACGCTCAGCTCGATCATCAAGCGCACGCGATTCGGCGGCGGCGAGATCGTCGAACTGATGGGCACCAGCGCGTACTACGCGCCAGCTGCCGGCGCGATCTCGATGGCGGAAAGCTATCTCAAGGACCAGAAGCGGGTGATCGCTTGCGCCGCCTATCTCGAAGGCGAGTACGGCTACAAAGGCATCTATCTCGGTGTGCCCGTGAAGATCGGCGCGAAAGGTCTCGAAGAGGTGGTTCAGGTCAAACTGAGCGCCGACGAGAAGAAGATGCTCAAGAGCAGCGCGAACGCGGTGAAAGAACTGATCAAAGCCGGAGCGAAGCTCTAGGTTGGAGATGACCGAACAGCGATGAACGTACACGAGTACCAAGCCAAGGAACTCCTGCGCCGCTACGACGTAGCCGTGCCGCGCGGGATCATGATTACCAAGGGCGCCGACGCCAAGAAGGCCGCCGAGGATCTCGGCACGCCCATCGTCGTCGTCAAGTCGCAGATTCATGCGGGTGGGCGAGGCGCCGGAGCGATCGTGGCCGACGCGGCCGAGGCCGCTAAGATCTTCAACAATAACTTGAAGGATGAAGGCCTCCCCAAGCACGACAAGCCGGGCGGTGTCCGCCTGGCCAAGTCGCCGGGTGAAGCCGCGGAGATCGCAGAGTCGATCCTTGGGAACATACTGGTGACCAAGCAGACCGGTCCGGAAGGAAAGGTCGTGCGGCGGGTTCTCATCGAAGAGGGCTGCGACATCGCCGAAGAGCTGTATCTTTCGATCCTGCTCGATCGCGCGGTGGGTCGTCTGGTCGTCATGGCTTCTACCGAAGGCGGCATGGAGATCGAGAAGGTCGCCGAGGAGACGCCGGAGAAGATCATGCGCAAGACCGTCGATCCAACCGTTGGGTTGCTCGATTGCCAGGCGCGCGACATCGCGTTCAGTCTCGGCATTCCCGCCGAGAAGATTGGCGACGCCGTCAAGTTCCTCAAGTCGTTGTACGCCGCGTACGTGGATCTCGATGCGTCGCTGTTGGAAGTAAACCCGCTCGTACTCACGGGAGCCGGCGATCTGATCGCACTCGATGCGAAGGTCAGCTTCGACGACAACGCCTTCTATCGTCACGCCGACGTCAAAGCGCTTCGCGACGACAACGAAGAAGATCCAAAGGAACTGCGCGCGGCCGAATTCGACCTCAGCTACATCGCGCTCGACGGAACCATCGGTTGCATGGTCAACGGTGCCGGCTTGGCGATGGCTACGATGGATATCATTCATCACCACGGCGGCGAGCCCGCGAACTTCTGCGATGTAGGCGGTGGCGCCAACGCGGAGAAAGTGGCCGAGGCGTTCAAGATCATTCTCGCCGACGAGAATGTGAAGGCCGTGTTCATCAACATCTTCGGCGGGATCATGAAATGCGACGTGCTCGCTGAAGGCGTTGTAGAGGCGGCCAATCAGGTCGGCATCAAGGTGCCGCTGATCGTACGCCTCGAAGGCACGAACGTAGATCGCGGTCGTGAAATACTGGCCAATTCCGATATCGACATCATCAGTGCAGCCGACATGACCGACGGCGCCAAGAAGGCCTGCGAAGCCGCAGGCATCACCGGCTGAGGCGCCGCCAGGATAAGAAACGATGAGCGTTCTACTCAACAAAGACAGCAGGGTCGTCACGCAGGGTTTGGGTGCGACCGGAAAGTTTCACCTTCAAGGTTGCCGCGAGTACGGCACACAGATGGTTGCGGGCGTACGGCCTGGAAAGGGCGGTACCGATTTCGAGGGCTGCCCGATTTTCGACACCGTCAGCCAGGCCGTCGAAAAGGAAGGCGCCAACGTTTCCGTGATCTATGTGCCGCCGCCGGGGGCGGCAGACGCGATCATGGAAGCGACCGACGCCGGGATCCCTTTGATCGTATGCATCACCGAAGGTATTCCGGCGGCAGACATGGTGCGTGTGAAGCGTTTCATGGAAGGCAAGGATAGTCGTCTGATCGGTCCGAACTGCCCGGGCATCATCACGCCGGGCGAGGCGAAGGTCGGCATCATGCCCGGCTACATCCATAAGCCCGGACGTGTCGGCGTCGTATCGCGCAGTGGTACGCTGACGTATGAGGCCGTGCATCAACTCACGCTGGCAGGCGTCGGGCAGTCCACGTGTATCGGTATCGGTGGCGATCCGATCATCGGTACCACGCACACCGACGCGATGAAGCTGTACAACGACGATCCCGACACCGACGCGGTGATCATGATCGGCGAGATCGGCGGCAACGCAGAAGAGACCGCGGCGGCGTGGGTCAAAGAGAACATGACGAAGCCGGTGGCGGCGTTCATCGGCGGCCAGACGGCACCTCCCGGCAAGCGTATGGGGCATGCCGGAGCGATCATTTCGGGCGGGCAGGGAAGCGCGGCCGATAAGATGGCTGCACTGACCGCAGCCGGCGTGACGGTGGCCAAGAGTCCCGCCGATATGGGTAAAGCACTACTTGAAGCCTGCGAGAAGCAGGGCGTCAGCGTAAAGAGCTGAGCAAGCCGCCTCGCAAGCAAGCAACGCGCAAGTAAAAAAAGGATAATACAGATGGCAATCGAACGAACGTTTTCTATCGTCAAGCCGGATGCGGTCGCGAACAATGCGATCGGCGGTGTGTTGAACCTGATCGAGAAGGGCGGCCTCAAGATCATCGCGAGCAAGATGATTCACATGAGCAAGAAGGAAGCCGAAGGCTTCTACGCTGTTCACAAAGCGCGGCCGTTTTTCGGTGACCTCACCGACTTCATGTCGGAAGGCCCCTGTGTCGTGTCCGTGCTCGAAGGCGAGAACGCGATTGCGCGTTATCGAGAAGTTCTCGGAGCGACGAATCCGGAAGAGGCCGATGCCGGTACCGTCCGGAAGGATTTCGGCACGAACATCGAGCGCAATGCGGCGCACGGTAGCGATGCGCCTGACACGGCGGCGTTCGAGATCGGCTACTTCTTCAACGCGTTGGAAATCAAAGAGCGCTAGGCGGCGCACACGGTATGGCCGGCGATCGCGAAATCTTCGAAGAGTTTCTCGATGCCCTGTTCGGGCGGCGTTGGGAACGCGTCGGCGAGTTACTCGCCGACGACGCGGTGTGGAACATGCCGCCGTCTCTCGGGCTGGCCGGTCTCGAGGGGCGCGATGCGATCGTGGCGTTCTTGAGTACGGCGCCCGACACGGTCTACGAGCCCGGCAGTCTTCGCCTCGAACCGATCCAGATTTCTGTCGAAGCCGGGAACGCAGCATGCTTTGCCAACGTTTCGGCGACGACCAAACGGGGCAAGCCGTACCGTAACGTGTACGGCTTCTTCGCGCGTATCCGCGGAGGCGTGCTCGAAGAGGTCTTCGAGTTACTCGACACCGTGAGTTTCCGCGAGCAACTCAAAGCCTGACCTGCAGTCGCCAAGGCGAACCAAGGGTAACTAAGTCTCGCTCAGCACCAACGCGACGACCCCGACTAGCAAGAGAACGAGTCCACCCATTTCTCTGCGCGTGGTTCTCTCACCAAGCAACAGGCTCGAAGACAAGAACGAGAACAACAGCTCGACCTGCCCGAGTGCGCGAACGTAAGCGGCGTTCTGTAGCGTCATCGCGGTGAACCAGCCGACCGACGCTGCCATCCCGGTGGCGCCGACCCAGATCCCCGGGCGCCAGCCGGAGATTACACGCCTGAGCTCGTCACGATTTCGGAGCAACAGATATGCGCCCATGACCAGCGTCTGTAGCGTGATCACCGTCGCCAGCGTGACCGAAGCCGAGACCGCCGCCCGCTCGAGCGCCAGGTCCAACGACGCTGCCCGGTAGCTGACCGCGGCCACGCCGTAGGCCGCGCCCGAGGCGAGTCCGAGCAGCGCCGGCCGGCCGCTCGGCGTATCGTCGCTCGCCGAGCGCGGTCCTAGACTGACGAGGACGACGCCGACCAGACTGATGAGGATCGCGATTGCCGCACCCGTGGATACGGCGTCACCCAGTATGAGGATGCCGAAGCAGGCGGTTTGAACGGTTTCGGTCTTCGAATAGCCCGTTGCGACCGCGAAGTTGCGATAGGAGAAGGCCGCGACCAGGCACAGCGTACCGAGAATCTGAGCCATCCCACCCACGATGCAGTACGCAAAGAACGAAGCGCCGATCACCATCGTGGGCTCGTCGCGCGTCATGATGGTCGCATAGGCGAGGGCGAACGGTACGGCGTAGACGAATCGGCAGTAGGTAGCACCCGATGTGGATAGCTCCGCCGTCAGCCGTTTCTGAAGTACGGAGCGTATGTTCTGCGCGAAAGCAGCGGCGATCGTGAGCGGTATCCAGATAGGCATGGCGCAACTGCGCGCGGCGCACGCACTCCCGAGTATCACAGCTGCATGCCCGTCCGCCAGTGCTTGCCTGTGACGCCGGGCCAGCTAGTCTCGCCGCTCTTGCTTGCGGCACACCCCGAAGCCGCTCGCGTATCTCGATGCCTGCAGCGAAACAAAACGTACGGTCCCTCACGCTGGACCACATCAAGGACTGGACGGCCGCGCGCGGTTTCGAAGAGTATCGTGCCAGTCAGATCGCGGGTTGGCTCTACAACAGGCCGCTCACTGACATCGCCGAGATGCACAATTTGCCTGCCGACGTTCGTGGCGCGCTCGAAGAGGACTTCGACGCGCACTCGGCGAAGATCTCGACGCTGAGCACATCCGAGGATGGCACGCGCAAGTTCCTCACCGAGTTGGCGGATTCGAAGGTCGTCGAGAGCGTGCTGATCCCACGCGAGGAACGCATTACGCTGTGTATCTCGTCTCAGGTGGGATGCGCGATGGACTGCGATTTCTGCGCGACGGCGACGCTGGGCCTCGCTCGCAATCTTGAAGCGGGCGAGATCGTTTCGCAGGTCATGCTGGCGCGCGATGTCGCGCAGCCGGAGCCGCTGACGAACTATGTATTCATGGGGATGGGCGAGCCGCTGGCGAACTACGACAGACTCATGCGGTCGATCGACATCATGACGGCACGATGGGGCCTTGGGATCTCTCCGCGTCGCATCACTGTTTCGACCGTAGGGTTGGTTCCGCAAATGAAGCGACTCGCTCGAGAGACCAGCGTCAATATCGCACTCTCGCTCTCGGCCGCACGCGACGACCTTCGCGATCGCCTCATGCCGATCAACAAGAAATATCCGTTGGCCGAATTGATCGGCGCGTGCGAGTTGTTGGAAATCCCGAAACGCAAGCGCATCACGATCGAGTATGTCATGCTCGATGGAGTGAACGACACCGCCCGAGACGTCGAAGACCTGGTCGGATTGTGCAGGCGGTTACGCGTTAAAGTGAACCTGATCCCATTCAACTCGTTCCCCGGCTCCGACTTCCGCTCCACACCCTGGGATCGTATCGAAGAATTTCAAGAGGCGCTTCTGTCGCACAACATTCATGCGACGGTGAGGAAGAGCCGCGGGCAAGACATCCAGGCCGCTTGTGGCCAGCTCGCAGCCGCGAGTACTTGATGGGCGGATTCGGAGTCATCATCAATCCGCATGCGCGCGGCAACAAGCGCAACCCTTCGCGAGTCGGGCGCTTCGCCAGGATACTCGGCGAAGATGGCGTCGCGTTCGCGACCACGGACCTCGACGAACTAGACGAGCGCTTGCGCGAACTCCACGATCGCAACATCGAGATTCTAGCGGTCTGCGGTGGAGACGGGAGTTTTCATCACGTCGTCGGTCGCGCCATCGACATTTGGGGTGAAGACGCCCTTCCTCTGTTGCTGCCGCTGCGCGGCGGCACCATCAACAACCTCTCGCGCACGATCCGTGCACGGCGTCGGCGAGCCGAATCGATGCTCGCCCACGTAGTGAAGGACTACCGGCAGGGCCAGACCCACGAGGTCACGCAGCGCGATCTGATCCGCGTCAACAGCGAGCACTATGGCTACATCGTCGGCGCGGGGTTGATCGTTAATTTTCTGCAACTCTACTACGCGGGGAAGCGCCCTGGACCGCTGCGCGCGTTTTGGTTGCTCATCACCTGCGGGCTCTCGTACTACCTCGGTACTTCATTGATCCAAGGCATCGTGAAGCCGTTCGAGGGCGACATTCACGTCGACGGTGAACGCGTACCGTTTCGGTCGTACTCGTTATTCCTCGCGAGCAGCGTGGAGCACATCGGGTTGGGTGTGAAGCCCTTCTATCTGAGCGCGCGCAAGCGCGGTTACTACCACGTGCTGGGTGGGCCCAGCACGCCCGGCGAGTTGCTGTCTAGGCTGTATCGGTTTTTCCGTGGACACCCGGCCAATCTCGATTCGCTCTATGACAACCTCGCCCAGCGCGTCGATGTCGAGTTCGCGGAGCCGCAGCCGTTCACGATCAACGGCGACATCTTTGAGCCGGTGGGCGCATTGCGTCTCGAACCGGGCCCACGTGTCAGTTTTATCTCCGGTTAGCCCGGCCGCGTCTGCCCGACGGCACTAAACCGGCTCCTGCCCATACTGCCGAAGCGCTTAACCCAGACCCGCGTCTGACATAGAACGGCCGCTATGAGCTTACGAGGAACCGGGCAGGGTGGACGGCTGAAGCGTGCAGCCGAAGCCTTCCAAGTGTTGCGGGACGTGGGTTTTCTCAGTCCCGCCTATCTCAAGACCATCGGGGCGGCCGCGAAGAAGTATGGCACCACAGCGGCGGCCGGCTTCTCCGCAGCCGCTGCGCGATCTCCCCATGGTGTTGCGGTGATTGACGACGCGGGGCAGATGAGCTTCTTGGATCTCGATCGTGCAACGAATTCGATTGCGCGAGCACTCCGGGCAGCCGGTGTCGGTGCCGGCGATAACGTCGGCCTGTTCGCCCGCAATCATCGCGGGTTCATCCAAGCGCAGGTCGCCCTCGATAAGCTGGGAGCTAACACGTTGTTGCTCAACACCGGTTTCGCCGCGCCCCAGCTCGCAGAGGTGGGTAAGCGCGAAGGCATCAACGTCATCCTCTACGATCAAGAATTCAGCGGCATCGTTGCCGAGGGCGCCGGCGATCTCACGCGCTTCGTTACCTACGCCGAAGGCGACTGTGCGGAGACGACCATCGATCAGCTGGCCGAGACGCACGATTCTTCTCCGCTCGCACCGCCGCCGAACCCCGGTCGGGTCACGGTGCTGACATCAGGAACGACGGGAACACCGAAAGGCGCGCAGCGGTCTGCGCGGCGCGTCGGTGCTGACACGATCATCGGTTTGTTCGGGCGGATGCCGCTCAAGACCGGGACGCGCGCGTTCGTGGTAGCGCCGGCGTTCCACTCGTGGGGCGGTTTCCATCTGGTGATGGGCGCCACGCTCGGCTGTACGATCTGCTTTCAGCGCCGTTTCGATCCGGAGCGTACGCTCGCAGGTATCCAGGAATGGCGCCCGCGCGTTCTCGCAGTCGTTCCCGTGATGATGCAGCGGATACTCGACCTCGGTCCCGAGATCATCGGGAAGTACGATACCTCGTCTGTGGAAATGGTCTGCGCGAGTGGATCGGCGCTGCCCGGCGAATTGGCGCTGCGCTGGATGGATACCTTCGGTGACAACGTCTACAACTTTTATGGCTCGACCGAAGTCGCGCAGGCAAGCATCGCGCAGCCCGATGAGTTGCGCGCCGTTCCCGGTACGGCGGGCAGGCCTCCCCGAGGCGCGATCGTGCGCATTCTCGATGAGAACGGTAAGGAAGTTCCAACCGGAGCGACGGGCCGAATTTTCGTCGCCAACGAAAACCAGTTCGACGGCTACACGGGCGGCGGCAACAAGGAAATCCTCGACGGTCTCATGTCGAGCGGAGATGTCGGCCACTTCGACGCGAACGGCCTGTTGTTCGTCGATGGTCGTGACGACGATATGATTGTTTCGGGCGGAGAGAATGTCTTTCCGCGCGAGGTCGAAGACTTGCTATCCGATCACGACGATGTCGTGGAAGCCGCAGTCATCGGTGTTCCTGATCCGCAGTTTGGGCAGCGCCTGCGAGGCTTTGTCGTGCTTACGAAAGACGCGTCCGTCGATGAGGCAGGCTTGAAGGACCACGTGAAGAGCAATCTTGCGCGCTACAAAGTTCCACGCGATATCGTCTTATTGGACGAGCTTCCGCGCAATCCCACCGGCAAGGTTTTGAAGCGCGTCCTCGCCGAGCACCCGTAGTCATCGTACCCATTGAATAGAGGGCCGGCTGATGGTCGTTGCTCAATCAACCCCCGGAGCGTGCATGCAGGTCCTCATCACCCGTCGAATTCTCAGACAGACTTTTGTCACGATGACAGTCACGTTGGCGGCGGTCTCTGTCTCCGTCTGCGCGCATGCCGCGCTCGGTGATTGTGTGCAGCCCGTGAGTTCAGGAAGCAATCCGGTCGCGACCGATTGCTTGTTCGTCTTACGTAGCGCAGTGGGCTTGGAGACGTGCGCGCCGGAGTGCATCTGCGCGCCGAAAGGCTCGTTGCCCGCCACGGCTGTTGATGCATTGCTCTGCTTGAATGCGGCGGTGTCGGGAAGTTCCGCCGTGAGTCTCGATTGCCCCTGCGCGACGGGGACGACGTCGACGACGCTGCCCGCCGAAGAACTTACCTGCTCGCTTCGCTATCACCTGCCGACCACGCAGACGGTGGGCACTTTGAGTTGGAACACGGACTACAGCCTGATTCAGGGACTGTTCCCCGGGCCGGGTGCGCAGGCCTCTTGTACCGGTCTGTTGGCCCCGAGCACGATCGATTTCATCGGGTTCGAGAACAACCAGGCGACGAAACAGTTGGCGATCGGTCTCGGCAGCACGCCGGGGATCACAGGACCGATCGATCTCGCGCGCTGCCTCTACGAAACGCGTATCCCGGACCTTGCCGCCGACGACTTCACGGTGACGGTCACGTCCTCGTTGGACCCGAGCGATGCACATGTGGACGTCGAGGTTGTGATCGCCGAGATCCTCTGCGGCGACGATGTAACCACGACCACTACGACGACGCTCTCGACGACGACCACTACCACGACGACCACCACCACTGTCTCCAGCACGACGACCACGACGTTGCCGCCCTGCGACGTCCGTATGCGCATGACCAGTAGCGACGCCGTGACATCGCTGACTTTCGAGGTCAGCTACGCGAGTATCTTTGGCATTTTCACAGGCTATGGCGCGAACGTGCTATGTACGACGCTTGCGTCGCCGCCTGCGACCGTCACGTACGACAACAATGTGGGGCCGAAGATATTGACCGTCGGCCTCGTCGCAGGGGGTGCCGGATTGGCCGGACCAACCGATATCGCGAAGTGTGTCTATGAGCAGTATCGCCTGCCGCTCCTGACGGACCAGTTCCGTATTTCCGTAACCGATTCTCAAGGGCCGTCGGGATCGGTGATGTCCACGCTCGAAGTGACATCGATCGAATGCCCCGGAGTCCCTTGATGATCATGAGAATCTCCCCCCCAAGCCTTGGCCGTTTGCTCGTCTGCTCCGCCGTGCTCGCCGCAAGCGTGATGGCTTCGTCTCATCCGGCCTGCGCGCAGCCGGCCACCGCGCTCGGCGATGTGTTCGACGTCAATAGCGCGACCGCCGGGCAGCAGCAGCGACCCAAAGTCGCGGGCGATGACGACGGCAACTTCGTAATTGCCTGGGCCGGAGACGAGGAAGGCGACGTCAATGGGATCCTTGCGCGTCGTTACGACAGCGCCGGCAACCCGTTGGGAGCCGACTTTGTCGTCAACACCTATACGACCGGACGACAGCAGCGCGTCGCACTCGACATGCATCCCGATGGGACGACGTTTGTCGTCACGTGGACAGGGTACGATGACCAAGACGGCGATCGCTCCGGTGTCTACGGTCGTGCTTTCAACGGCGCGACGCCGATTCACACCGGTGAAGAGCAAGTAAACATTTATACCGAGGGGTTTCAGGTCGCAGCGGCCGTCGTGTTTCTCGAGGGCCTCGGCGGCTCACCTTCGAACTTGACGTCAGGGAGTTTCGACACAGCACTCGGCTATGACAACGTCGTCGTCATGGACGGTGTCAGCGGTGGCGATCCGTCGCGCGGGGTGATCGGTCGCCGCACGGACAGCAGTGGCAGTGGGCCGAACGAGGACGAGTTCCAGATCAACACTTGGACCACCGGTACGCACAGTGACTCGAAGGCCTGCGCCGCAACCGATGGCGACTTCGTGGTCGTGTGGACTGTGAACGGACAAGACGGTAGCGATCGCGGCATGTTCGGCCAGCGCTATGACGTCAGCGCTGACCAAGTCGGTACAGAGTTTCAGATCAACGCATACACGACGGGGCGACAGGGTTTCGGTGACGTGTGTTGCGGTGCCGATGGACGCTTCACCGTCGTTTGGTTCGACGCGGAAGATCGCGACGGAGACGCCGAATCCATTCTCGGGCGTCACTACGACGCGAGCGGCGTGCCCGGCGATCCGTTCGTCGTGAACGCCTATACGACCGGTTCTCAGGTCCAGCTCGCGATAGATTGCGACGCTAGCGGGCGTTCGGTTGCAGTCTGGTACGACGGGAACAATGGGATCGTTGGTCGGCGCATCAGCCCGCAGGGGTCGTTGGTTGGGCAGGAGTTCGAGATTTACCGTAGTCAGGTCAATCCGCCGCAGACGCCTGACATCGCGCTGTCGGAGACCGGAGGGTTCGTGGTTACTTGGCAAGAGCGCGGTATCGACGGCGATCTCGAAGGGATTCAGGCGCAGCGGATGTTGCTCAGCGTGGAGACGACGACCACCACGACGACTACGAGTACATCGACGACCACGACGACCGTGCCGCTCGTTTGCAGTCGCCCGGTGAGCAGCGGCGCGGGGCCGGTTGCGTCGGATTGCCTGTTCATTTTGCGTGTCGCCGTCGGCAGCGAGGTCTGCGTGCCGCAGTGTCTGTGTGCTCCGAGCGGGAGCCTGCCAGTCGTCGCGACCGACGCCCTCTTCTGCTTGAACATCGCGGTCGGTGTCCCCGGTGCTGTTGCGAATTGCCCCTGTGACTGACCTGGGTCGTGCCCCGTAGCTCGAGACGCTTCATCATGCCGTTGGACCCGCAATGCCAAGCGCTCATCGATGCGATTGGTGGCACCGAAATCACCGACACGTCGGTTGTGACGCCGCAGCAGCTGCGTAACTCCATCCGGCAGATGTCGGCGATGAGCGCTCCCGGCCCCGATATGGCACGCGTTACGAACGTGCGTGTGCCGGGACCGAACGGCGACATCGCTGTGCGCACTTTCGGGCGACGGCATGATCCATGGATTCTTCGCAATGACCGCGATCCTCGACCGGGCACGCGAAGCTGTGTCGTTTGCTGGGGCGGCGCTCAATTCCCACTGGTGATTTTCCATTCCCACCGGTGATTTTTCACTGATGATTCGGCGGTCCGCGAGTGCGCTCAAGTGGAATGCTGCGAGCCGGCAAGCGCAGCGACACCAGCAGGCGGTCGCGCCTGCGGCGGTTCGAGCGAGCAAGGTGCCCGCACTCGCCGGAAATCGCTCGCTCGCTCCCGATATCCGCTATAGGATCGAAAGACGCGCGCAGGGATTCGGTCGCATCGTATGGCGACCGTTGTAGGCGCAATCTGAGATTCAGGGGAACGATGTTTGGTGGCGAATGACCATGCTCTACTCGGCGTGATCGGCGGTAGCGGCCTGTACGAGATGGACGGCCTCACCGAAACCGAGACCGTATCCATCGAGACTCCATACGGCGATCCGTCCGACGAAATCGTGCTCGGCACCTTGGGCGAGCGGCGCATGGCGTTCTTGCCGCGACACGGGCGAGGGCATCGCATATTGCCGTCCGAGCTGAATTTCCGTGCGAACATTTACGCGATGAAGCGCCTTGGTGCCGACGCGATCATCTCGGTATCGGCGGTTGGCTCGTTGCGTGAAGAGATCGAACCCGGACACCTCGTGGTGCCCGATCAGTTCATCGATCGCACGCGTGGCCGCATCTCCACGTTCTTCGGCGACGGCGTGGTCGCACACGTGTCGTTCGCCGATCCTTTCTGCTCGTCATTATCGGCGGTTGCCGTTGCCGCAGCCGAGCTTGCTGGAGCGACTGTTCACACCGGCGGTACTTACGTGTGTATGGAAGGGCCGATGTTCTCGACGCGCGCCGAGTCGCACTTGTACCGCAGCTGGGGCGGAAACATCATCGGTATGACGAACCTGCAGGAAGCCAAGCTGGCTCGCGAAGCGGAGATTTGCTTCGCAACGTTGGCGATGGCGACTGACTATGATTGCTGGCGCGATGACGACGAGGTCGGCATCGCGGATGTGCTCGCGGTGCTCACGGCGAACGCCGATCTGGCACGGCGTACGGTCGCTCGCGCTGCCGGCAGTATCGACGCGGGGCGTGACTGCGGCTGTCGGACCGCGCTCGAACACGCGGTCATTACCGATCCCGCAGCCATACCTGATCATCGCCGCAAAGAACTGGCCGTTACGGCCGGTCGTGTACTTCAAGGAGACCAAGAGTCATGAGCCATTCCGTATGTGTCGTCGGGTCTGTAGCCCTCGATTCCATCCAGACCCCTACCGGCAGTGCGGACGACGTGCTTGGCGGCTCGTGTAGCTACTTCTCAGTGGCGGCGAGTTTTTTCGCGCCCGTCAATATGGTGGGCGTGATCGGCTCGGACTTTCCCGAAGTTGAACGGTCGTTCATGGAGTCGCGAGGGATCAATCTCGAAGGTCTTGAAGTCGTAGACGGCGCAACGTTCCGTTGGACCGGGCGGTATCACGAGAACATGAACAATCGCGACACGCTCGACCTTCAGCTCAACGTGTTTGGCGAGTTCGACCCGAAGCTGCCCGAGTCGTATCGCGACAGCGATTTGGTTTTTCTCGCGAACATTCAGCCGGGGCTGCAAACGAGCGTGCTCTCGCAATTGGGCTCCTACAAGTTGGTCGGTGCCGACACGATGGATCACTGGATCACCGAAAGTCGCGATGACCTGATCGACCTGCTGAAGGACGTCGACATTCTCAGTATCAATGACTCGGAAGCGGAACAGCTTTCGGGTGAGAGCAACGTCGTCATAGCCGCGCGCAAGATTCTCGAGATGGGGCCGAAGTCACTGCTCATCAAACGCGGCGAGTATGGTGCGCTGCTTTTCTCGGCGAACGACGTGTTCGCCGTGCCGGCGTATCCTCTCGAACGCGTCATCGACCCCACCGGTGCGGGAGACTGCTTCGCGGGTGGGTTGTTCGGCAGCCTCGCCGAGTCTGGAGAGTTCACCGGCAAAGGGCTTCGGCGCGCGATCGTGCATGGCAGCGTGGTGGCGTCGTTCGCGGTCGAGGACTTCGGTCTAGGCCGGCTCAAGACGCTGACGCGCGACGATATCGACCAGCGGTATAAAGCATTCATGGCGTTGACGGACTTCCATTCGTGAGGCACCGGTTGTCCACGATCTCGACGCGCGTGGGTCGGAGAAGCTGACGCGATGGATGTTTCGGTAGTAGTCCCCGTATGTAACGAACGGGAAAACCTCGATCAGTTGCACCGTGAGATCACGGCTGCGCTCGGTCGGGTAGGGGGCTCCTACGAAGTCATCTACGTCGATGATGGATCGATTGACGGCACCACCGAGCGCTTGAAGACGCTCCACGGCGGCGATCCGCACGTGCGGCTGATCATCTTTCGCCGCAATTTTGGGCAAACGGCCGCGATGGCGGCAGGCTTTCGACATAGCAAAGGCCGGGTCGTCGTTACCCTCGACGGGGATTTGCAGAACGATCCCGCCGATATTCCGATGTTGATCAACAAGCTCGAAGAGGGGTACGACCTGGTTTCGGGCTGGCGTCGCCGCCGCCAAGACCACTTTCTGAGCCGTCGGCTGCCGTCGATGATCGCGAATTTCATCATCCGACTGACCACCAATGTCCGAGTGCACGATTATGGATGCATGCTGAAGGCCTACAAGGGCGAGATCGCCCGGAGCTTGAGGCTGTACGGCGAGATGCATCGGTTCATACCGGCCATTGCAGGGGATCTGGGCGCACGGATCGCGGAGATGCCGGTCAACCATCGGCCTCGCATCCACGGTCGTTCCAAGTACGGTATCGGCCGCGTGCTGAGGGTCGTGTTGGATCTGCTGACGGTGAAGTTCCTGTCGGCGTTTTCCACCCGCCCGATCCACGTGTTCGGTACAATGGGAATTGTCGCCGGTGGTGCGGGAGGCTTATTGTTGGCCTGGCTCGGATTCCAAAGGATCTTCCTTGGAGTCGAACTGGGCAGCCGCCCCATCGTCCTGTTGGCGCTTTTGGCAGTGATCACGGGTGTACAGCTCGTGACGCTCGGGTTGCTGGGTGAAATGCTCGCCCGGACCTACCACGAGAGCCAGGGAAAACCGGTGTACGTGATCGCCGAAGATTTGGTAGCGGGGCAGGAGTCGAAGCCTCAGTCGGGGAGCGCGATAGTAGCGGCACGTTGAGGCGTTCGCGGCAGCAAACGCTGTTGCTGGCCTCCAGGGGCGCTGATACTATCCGAGCCGGATTGTCGCCCTCACCAGCCGTTTCAGGTCTGGCGATCAATCATAAGGAGGAGCCGTGAGAGTCTGTGTAGTCGGCACCGGTTATGTCGGTCTGGTCGCTGGGACCTGTTTCGCTGAAAGTGGCAACGATGTGATTTGCATCGATGTCGACGAAGCGAAAATTGAAGCCCTGCGACAAGGTCGCGTGCCAATTTACGAGCCCGGTCTCGAAGAGTTAATTAAGCGCAATGTCGAAGAAGGACGCCTCGCGTTCTCAACCGACATGGCGACGGGCATCCGCCACGCACTCGTGGTTTTCATCGCTGTCGGTACTCCGCAGGCCGACGACGGATCCTCGGATCTTACCGCTGTTCGCAAAGTCGCCCAAGAAATCGGCCAGTGCATGGACGGTTATCGCGTGATCGTGATCAAGAGCACGGTGCCGATCGGTACTCACAAGATGGTCAAACAGATCATCTCGGAGAACACGACGCACCAGTTCGATGTGGTCAACAATCCCGAGTTCATGAAAGAAGGCGCTGCGATCGAGGACTTCCTCAAGCCGGACCGCGTTGTGGTCGGTTGCGCCGATGATCGCGCCGGAGAGATCGTCAAGGACCTGTACTCGCCATTTTGCCGTGGAGGCGCGCCCATCCTCGTGATGGATAACGCCAGTGCAGAGATGACGAAGTATGCGGCCAATTCACTTCTTGCGACGCGCATCTCGTTCGTCAACGACGTCGCCAACTTGTGCGAAGCCGTCGGCGCCGACATCGCGCATGTCCGACAAGGTGTCGGGCTCGACAAGCGTTTGGGGATGAGCTTCCTGTATGCCGGTCTCGGCTACGGCGGTTCTTGTTTCCCGAAGGACGTTCGATCGATCATCCATACCGCGAACCAAAACGGTTTGGATTTCGAACTGCTCAAGGCGGTCGATGAGACCAACAACCGGCAGAAAGAACGGCTCTTCGCGAAGATCAAGAACTACTTCAACGGTTCGCTCGAAGGCCGTACGTTCGGTGTTTGGGGGCTGGCCTTCAAACCGCGAACCGACGACATGCGTGAAGCGCCGGCGATCGGTTTGATCGAAGAGCTGCTTTCGCACGGTTGCACTGTGAAGGTGCACGACCCCGAAGCGATGGAAGTCGCACGGGCAATCTTCGGCGATCGCATCAGCTATCATCAGCGTAGCTACGACGCACTCGAAGGTGCAGACGCTTTGGCGGTCTGCACCGAGTGGAACGAATTCCGGCGTCCGGATTTCGATCGAGTACGTACGCTACTCAAGGAGCCCGTCGTATTCGACGGGCGCAACCTTTGGGAACCGAGTCAGATGGGCGATATGGGTTTTTCCTATTTCCCGATCGGACGCCCATCGGTCAAGCACAACGCCTGAGGGCGGCGGAGCAACGACCAGCGAATGGCGAGAATTCTGGTTACGGGCGGAGCGGGCTTTATCGGTTCGCATCTGTGTGAACGCTTTTTGAAAGAAGGCCACGAGGTCATCTGTGTCGACAATCTGTTGACGGGTGACCGCGACAACATCTCTCATCTGTTCGGCTACAGGAACTTTACGTTCCTCGAGCAGGATGTGACGCACTACGTGTACGTTAGCGGTGATCTCGACGCGATCATGCATTTTGCGTCGCCCGCGAGTCCTGTCGACTACCTCGAGCTTCCGATTCAGACGCTGAAGGTCGGGTCGCTCGGCACGCACAATGCGCTGGGACTCGCCAAGGCGAAGAATGCACGCATTCTGGTCGCATCGACGTCAGAGGTGTACGGCGATCCGCTCATTCATCCTCAGACCGAAGACTATTGGGGCAACGTCAATCCGATCGGACCGCGCGGCGTCTACGACGAGGCCAAGCGTTTTCTAGAAGCGATGACGATGGCCTATCACCGCACGCATGGGGTGCAGACGCGTATCGTCCGTATCTTCAACACGTACGGTCCGCGCATGCGGATGCGCGATGGTCGTGTGGTGCCGAACTTCATCTGTCAGGCACTCAAGGGTGAGCCGCTGACGGTCTACGGTGAGGGCGACCAGACCCGAAGCTTCTGCTACGTCGATGACCTCGTAGAGGGACTGATTAGGCTGCTATGGTCGGACGATCTGGGCCCGGTGAACATCGGCAACCCGAACGAGATGACGATCTTGCAGTTCGCAGAGAAGATCATCGAACTTTCCGAGTCTACATCGACGATCGACTACCGGCCGCTGCCGGAAGACGATCCTAAAGTTCGACAGCCGGATATTACGAAAGCGAAAAGTGTGTTGGGAGGATGGGAGCCGAAGGTTTCGCTCGATCAAGGACTGCGGTCCACGATTGAATACTTCAAGCAAAGGCTCGCCATGACGGCGTAATGCGAATACTCGTTACAGGCGGTGCTGGTTTCATCGGCTCGCATATTTCCGATGCATACGTGGCCGCCGGCCACGAAGTGCTCATCGTAGACAACCTATCTAGCGGTCATCTTGAGAATCTCCCGACGGGCGCTGAGTTCGAGCAGCTCGACATCCGCGACGAGAGCATCGCCCGTGTGATCGCGCGCTTCAAGCCGGACGTACTTAACCTGCATGCTGCGCAAATGAATGTGCGGGTGTCGGTTGACGATCCGTACCTCGACGCCGAAATCAACGTTCTGGCGATGGTGCGTATTCTCGAAGCGGGTCGTAAGGCCAACGTCAAGAAGGTCATCTTCGCGTCGTCGGGCGGTACCGTCTACGGCGATCCGGAAGTGATGCCCACCGACGAAACTCAGGCGACGCACCCGATCTGCCCCTATGGGATTACGAAGCTCACGGGGGAGCACTACCTTTTCTACAATCACGCGATCTTCGGACTTCCGTACGTTGCGTTTCGCTACGCCAATGTATTTGGCCCGCGCCAGGATCCGCACGGCGAGGCTGGTGTGATCGCGATCTTCTGCCAGCGTTTGCTACGAGACGAAGACGTCATGATCTACGGCGATGGTCTGCAGACCCGCGATTACGTCTTCGTGGGCGATGTCGTACGTGCCAACCTGAAGGCCCTCGACACCGACTACGTCGGTCCGTGTAACATCGGGACCGGCAACGAGACCAGTGTCGTGGAACTCTACGAGCGGCTCTCGGCGACGATCGGTGGGACCTCAAAGGCGATCCACGCGGAAGCGAAAGAAGGCGAGGTGCGTCGCTCCTGCCTCGATGCTTCGCAGGCCGGCCGTGTGCTCGGCTGGGCTCCGGAAACCTCGATCGACGAGGGACTGGCCGCCGCAGTCGGCTTCTTCCGCTCGCGGTCGTAGCCGGATCTCGTTACTCTCATCCGTTACCTGGGGAGCCCGGGTGCGCCCGGGTCTGCCAGGACACCCCCGGACGCAGCCCCGCGAGCTACGAATTCTCGGGACTAACCTGCCACGGCTTGGATGAGTACATCTCGCATACGTAACTTCTCGATTATCGCGCATATCGACCACGGCAAGTCGACGCTTGCCGATCGTCTAATGCAGATAACCGGCACCGTCGCTGAGCGCGATATGGAAGAGCAGTTGCTCGACGATATGGAGCTGGAGCGCGAGCGCGGAATCACGATCAAGGCGCGCGCCGTGCGTATCTACTACGATGCGGAAGACGGTGAGCGCTACATGCTCAATCTGATCGATACCCCTGGACATGTAGATTTCTCCTACGAGGTGTCTCGTGCGCTGGCCGCCTGTGAAGGTGCGCTGCTCGTCGTCGATGCCACGCAGGGAGTCGAGGCTCAGACGCTGGCCAATAGCTACCTCGCCATTGACGGCGGCCTGGAGGTCGTACCGGTCCTCAACAAGATCGATCTGCAGAGCGCGCATCCCGATGAAGTTCGCGCCGAGATCGAAGATGTCATCGGGATCGACGCTTCCCAAGCGCTGGAAGTCAGCGCGAAGACCGGTATGGGGGTGCCTGCGGTCCTCGAGGCGATCGTTGCGCTGGTTCCGCCACCGGCGTTCATCGAGGGGGCGCCGCTGCAGGCGATGATCTTCGACAGTTGGTTCGATCCGTATCTTGGCGCGATGGCGCTCGTTCGAATCGTGAACGGGACCGTGCGCAAGGGCGAGCGCGTGCGCATCATGCGCAGCAACAAGCTCTACGAGATCACGCGTGTCGGGGCGTTCACTCCGAGACCGGTCGAGGTCGATGCGCTTCGTCCAGGCGAGGTGGGTTTCATCGCCGCAGGGATCAAGGACGTCGCCGAGGCTCGTGTCGGCGATACGATTACACATGCGCAAGGCGGCGCGACCGAAGCGCTAGAAGGCTTCAAAGAGGTCAAGCCGATGGTCTTCGCCGGCTTGTATCCGATCGACAGCGCGCAGTACGAGCCGTTGCGCGATGCGATCGAGAAGCTTCGGCTGAACGACTCGGCGTTCTCTTACGAGCCGGAGACGTCAACAGCACTCGGCTTCGGGTTCCGATGCGGATTCCTCGGCCTTCTGCACATCGAGGTCACGCAGGAGCGTTTGGAACGCGAGTTCGGGCTCGATCTCATCACGACCGCACCGACCGTCGCATACCGAGTAACACTGACCGACGGCTCCGAGATCGTGATCGATAGTCCAGCGAAGCTGCCCGATCCCATGAAGGTCGCTTCGATCGCCGAACCGTACATCCTTGCCACCGTGCACATGCCTGAGTCTTACCTCGGGCCCGTGCTCGCACTGTGCCAGGACAAGCGCGGAATCCAGCGGGAATTGAACTTTCCGTCGCCGGGCCGTGCGATTTTGGTCTACGAGTTGCCGCTCAGCGAGATGGTTTACGACTTCTACGATCGCTTGAAGTCTGCGTCGCGTGGCTATGCCTCGCTAGACTATGAACCGCTGGAATTTCGCGACTCCAAACTCGTAAAGTTGGACCTACTCATCAACGGCGATCGCGTCGATGCGCTGTCGATCATCTGTCACCGCGATCGCGCATATTTCCGAGGGCGTGAGCTCGCGCAGAAGATGAAGCAACTGATTCACCGGCAGATGTTCGAGATCGTCATTCAGGCGGCGATCGGTAGCAAGATCATCGCGCGCGAGGCCGTCAAGGCGTTGCGCAAAAACGTCACCGCAAAGTGCTACGGCGGCGACATTACGCGCAAGCGCAAGTTGCTTGAGAAACAGAAAGAAGGAAAAAAGAGGATGAAGCAGGTAGGGAATGTCGAGATCCCTCAAGAGGCCTTCTTGGCCGTCCTCAAAGTCGGAGAGTAGCGGTGGCGGCCCAAAACAAGTCAAAGAAGCGAGCTTCCGAGCACGAAGCTTCAGGGAAGGAAGCTTCAGGGACGGAACCGTCTCGCAAGGAACCGTCTCGCAAGGAACCGTCCAAGCAGCAACCGGCCGAGACGTCGACGCTTCGCGAGTACGCAGAAGCGTTGGTGATGGCGGTCATCTTGGCGCTGTTCATCCGCACATTCGTCGTTCAAGCGTTCAAGATTCCCAGCGGCTCGATGCTGCCGACACTTCAGGTGGGGGATCACCTCCTCGTTAACAAGTTTGTCTACGGTGTTCGGTTGCCCTTCGTCGGGAAGCGGATCTTCGAGATCGGTTCCCCCGAGTACGAAGACGTGATCGTGTTCATCTATCCTCAGGATCGCACGAAGGATTTCATCAAACGCGTGAAGGCGTTGCCCGGTGACCGCATCGAGCTCAAGAATAAAGTCCTGTACATCAACGGAGAGCGCGTCTCGGACGAACACGCCTTTTTCGATCCGTTGCCCGACCGTGCGGCCCGTCGTCCGCGCGACAATTTCGGCCCCGAGACGGTTCCGGACGGCCATGTCTTCGTGATGGGCGATAATCGCGACCACAGTCACGACAGTCGGTTCTGGGGCATGGTCCCCATCAACGACATCCTGGGGAAGGCGTTTGTGCTGTACTGGTCGTGGGACGCGGGCGCTTTCCGACCGCGCTGGTCTCGTCTCGGAATGCGCATCCCCACGTGAGTGTGTCTTCTCAGGCCCGCTCGCGTTGACTTCGAGAAGGGGCGGGCATACTTCCAGACCACCGATTACCGCCTTTTAAAGCGGCCCCGCGAGGTCGCCAAGGGATCCGGAAGTGACAGTTGATCTTGTCCACATCGAGGCCGGTGCACTAGCGCCTGCCCCAATCACCAAGCCTCGCCGGCTCGACGGCGGGGTTTTTTTGTATCTACCGTTCCAGGGCGAGGGCAACCCATGAGTTCGCAACTCTTCGATGCGGCGCAGCTGCGAAGGGCTCTGACGCGAATCGCGCACGAGATCCTCGAACGAAACGGCGGGGCGGATGGATTGGCGCTCGTCGGGATTCGTACCCACGGCGTGCCGCTGGCCGGCCGAATTGCGGAATCCATCGGTCTGATTGAGGGCGGCGACGCGCCGGCGGTCGGCGCCATGGACATCACGCTCTACCGCGACGATGCAGGGCAGCTCGGTAGCACCGCCATACTGCATCCCACCGATGTTCCGTTCGATGTGAACCACATGACCATCGTGTTGGTAGACGACGTGCTCTACACGGGACGGACAATCCGTTCGGCAATGGACGCGCTCATGGATCTTGGGCGACCGGCCGCGATTCAGCTCGCCGTTGCGGTTGACCGTGGGCACCGCGAGCTACCGATCCGAGCGGACTACGTCGGCAAGAACGTTCCGACCTCTCGTGAGCAGAAGGTCGTCGTCGAACTCACCGAACTCGACGACCGCGACGGCGTGTTCCTCCAGGAGGCGTCCCATGGAGCGTAAACGACACCTGCTCGGCCTAGAAGGCGTCTCCGCTGAGGACATTCAGGTACTGCTGGATTCGGCCGAAACGATGATCGAGATCTCGCAGCGCGATGTGAAGAAGGTCCCGGTCCTGCGCGGTAAGACGGTCGTTAACCTGTTTCTGGAGAACAGCACGCGCACACGAATTTCTTTCGAGATCGCGGCCAAGCGGCTCTCGGCCGACACGATCAATCTATCGGGCGGCGGTTCCAGCTTGAGCAAGGGCGAGACGCTGGCAGATACGGCGCGTAACCTCGCGGCCATGTCGCCGGACGCGATCGTCATTCGCCATCCTTCGGCCGGTGCGGCGATCCTGCTCGCGGAGGTTCTCGACTGTCCGATTATCAATGCGGGCGATGGAGCACATGAGCACCCCACGCAGGCGTTGCTGGACTTGTTCACCATCCGCCAGGCCAAGCCTGAACTGAAGGGCCTGACTGTGACGATCGTAGGCGACATCCTGCATTCGCGCGTCGCTCGATCGAATATCTACGGCTTACTCACGCTCGGAGCGAAGGTTCGGTTGTGCGGGCCGCCGACGCTATTGCCGCCGATGTTCGAGCATCTCGGCGCCGAACTGCATTACGATCTCGCCACTGCGGTGCGTGACGCGGACGTCATGATGATGCTTCGTATTCAGCGTGAACGGCAGGGGCACAATTTCTTCCCAACGCTCGACGAATATGCGCGCTACTTCTGTTTGACCGAAGAACTACTCGCGGAAGCATCGTCGGACGTCATTATCTTGCACCCCGGACCGATGAATCGCGGTATCGAGATCTCCAGCGGCGTCGCGGATGGGCCTTACTCGTTGATGATGAACCAAGTGGCCAACGGCGTCGCGATGCGCATGGCCGTCCTCTACCAACTGATCATCCCCGGGCATGACGGAATTCGCGGTAGCGAGATTCCCGAACGCACCCCCACGAGCGCGACCGGATAGGCGGCGACCGGGTAAGCGATGAACGGATAGGCGATGAATACAGAGACTCAAAATGCGGCACGCCGGATTCTCGTGAAAGGCGGTCACCTGATCGACCCGTCGCGCGACGTGTCGGAAAAGGCCGACGTGCTCATCACCGCCGGCGTCGTCGAAGCGATCGACAAGCCCGGGGCGATTCCCAGCGACGGCGCAGAAGTCGTTGACGCGAGGGGCCTATTCGTCGCTCCCGGTTTCGTCGACATGCATGTGCATCTTCGCGAGCCGGGCTACGAGTACAAAGAAACGGTGGCGACCGGCTGTCTCTCCGCCGTCGTCGGTGGTGTCACGTCCGTTGCCTGCATGGCGAATACGAATCCGGTCAACGATAGCGGCGCCGTTACTAAGTACATCATCGACAAGGCCAAGGTTGCCGGACTCGCGAATGTCTTCCCGGTGGGAGCCGTGTCGATCGGCCTCGGCGGCGAAGCGCTGGCGGAGTTCGGCGAGATGTTCGAGGCCGGCATCGTGGCGGTCTCCGACGACGGCCATCCGATCATGAAGAGTAGTCTGATGCGCCACGCGCTCGAGTACGCGAAGATGTTCGGCATTCCGGTCATCGCTCACGAAGAAGATCTCGATCTGTGTTGCGGCGGTGTCATGAACGAAGGCCTCATGTCGATTCGTCTGGGACTGGAAGGAATCCCCAGCGTCGGAGAATCCGCGATGGTTGCCCGTGATATCGAACTCGCGCGCTACACCGGCGGCCGCCTGCACGTCGCGCACGTCTCGACCGCAGAGTCGGTCGAGATGGTCCGCCGCGCCAAGCACGACGGTCTCGATGTTACCTGCGAAGCCACGCCTCATCACTTCACCCTCGATGACTCGGCTGTCGCCGGCTACAACACGAACGCGAAGATGTACCCACCGCTGCGTACCGAACGCGACGTTGCTGCGGTGAGAGCGGGGATCGCCGACGGGACCGTCGATTCCATCGCCACTGATCATGCCCCTCACCACCGCGATGAGAAGGCGTCGCATTTCGACGAGGCTGCGAAGGGCGTCGTTGGACTCGAGACGGTTTTGCCGCTGACGCTCGCACTGGTCCGCGACGAAACCTTGACGCTGGAGCGAATGGTCGATGCTCTCTCGACACAGCCGGCGCGCAACCTCGGTATCGAGCGCGGAACACTGGCGCGCGGCTCGGTCGCCGATCTCGTGGTTTTCGACGCCGACCGTGCTTGGAACGTGAATGCCACCGAGTTGGCTTCGAAGAGTAAGAATACGCCGTTCGATGGCTGGGAGATGCGTGGCAAGGTCACGCGCACCATCGTCGCCGGCAGGTCCGTCTGGGAGGACGCAGCATGAGCGCGAACGGCGCAAACAGCCTCCGTGCCACTTTGGCGCTGGCCGACGGAACGATCTTCGTCGGTGAAGCGTTTGGTGCCGAGGGCAAGGTAGCGGGCGAGGTTGTCTTCAACACCTCGATGTCGGGCTATCAAGAAATTCTCACCGATCCGTCCTACGAAGGACAGTTGGTGACGATGACCTATCCTGAGATTGGCAACGTCGGCGTCAACGCCGAGGACGTCGAGAGTTTCAAACCTTACGTTCAGGGTTTCATCGTCAAAGAGTACTGGGACTCACCGTCGAACTGGCGATCGCAGATGAGTCTCGGCGCTTACATGCGCGAGCACGGTCTGGTCGGTATCCAAGGCATTGATACGCGAGCCCTGGTACGCCGGATTCGCGATAACGGTGCACAGCAAGCGGTGCTGGCGACCGGGGACGTCGATACGGACGCGCTCGTAGCCGAAGCAGCCGCACGTCCGAGCCTCGAAGGCGGCGATCTGGCGAGCGTCGTTACGACGCAGGAATCCTATCGGTGGTCTTCCGGGCTGTGGCGACTCGGAGAAGGGTTCGCCACGCCGACGACCGACGGCCCGTTGGTGGTGGCGTTCGATTTCGGCATCAAACTCAACATTCTGCGCAATCTTGCCGACATGGGATGCCGTGTGGTCGTGGCGCCCTCCGGCACCAGCGCCGCCGATGTTCGTACTCTCGCGCCCGACGGCCTCTTCTTGTCGAACGGCCCGGGAGATCCTGATGCGGTCGAGGGGGCGATTCCCGTCGTTGCGGAACTCGCGAAAGAGTTTCCTACGTTCGGCATCTGCCTCGGGCACCAGATTCTCGCGCTCGCGCTCGGTGCGAAGACTTACAAGATGAAGTTCGGTCACCACGGCGCCAATCAGCCGGTCATCGACGTCGATACCGGAGTCGTCGAGATCACCTCACAGAATCACGGCTTCGCGGTCGATGCGGAAACGTTGCCCGAGAAGGTGCGCGTCACTCGGCTCAATCTGAACGACCAAACGGTCGAGGGGCTCGAACATACCGAGGCTCCGGTCTTTTCCGTGCAGTATCACCCGGAGGCCTCGCCGGGACCGCACGATGCGAATCCACTGTTCAAGAAGTTCTTTAATTTGATGAAGACGCGCGCGACGGGCGGCGGCGAGAACGCCGTAGCCCAACGATCCGTGAGCGGATTCCGGGCCGAGCAGGGTTAGGGGCGAAGGGAACGAGAATGCCCAAGCGCGAAGACATAAAGACAATCATGATCGTGGGTGCGGGGCCCATCGTCATCGGCCAAGCGTGTGAGTTCGACTACTCCGGTACGCAGGCATGTAAGGCTCTGAAGGAAGAGGGCTACCGCGTCGTTCTGGTGAACTCGAATCCGGCGACGATCATGACCGACCCCGGATTCGCGGACCGAACCTACATAGAGCCGATGACCGTCGATGCAGCGGCTGCGATCATCGAAGCCGAACGCCCCGACGCTTTGCTTCCGACCATGGGCGGACAGACGGGTCTCAATCTCGCGATCGATCTGCATGAGTGCGGTGTGCTCGAAAAGTTCGGAGTCGAACTGATCGGCGCGAACATCGATTCGATCAAGAAGGCCGAGGATCGCGATCTCTTCAAGGCGGCGATGGGCAACATCGGCCTGGATCTACCGAGAAGCGGCTATGTCGGCACCGTAGAAGAAGGACGGAAAGTCGTAGAAGAAATCGGCCTGCCCGTGATGATTCGACCTTCGCGAACACTCGGTGGTTCCGGCGCCGGTGTAGCCAAGACGAAAGAAGAATTCGAGCAGACAATGAGTTGGGCGCTTGAGCTCTCACCCGTGACCGAGGCGTTGGTTGAGGAGTCGATCGAGGGCTGGAAGGAATTCGAACTCGAGGTGATGCGCGACCGCAAGGACAACGTGGTCATCGTCTGCTCGATCGAGAACCTCGACGCGCTGGGGGTTCACACGGGCGATTCGATCACGATTGCGCCGGCTCAGACCCTCACCGACAAAGAGTATCAGATCATGCGCGATGCCACGCTCGCGATCATGCGCGAGATCGGCGTCGATACCGGCGGATCCAACGTGCAATTCGCGGTGCATCCTGAGACCGGACGTCTCGTCGTCATCGAGATGAATCCGCGCGTGTCGCGAAGTTCGGCGCTTGCTTCGAAAGCCACCGGCTTCCCGATCGCAAAGATCGCCGCCAAGCTGGCTGTCGGTTACACACTCGACGAGATCCCGAACGACATCACCAGCGAGACGCCGGCGAGCTTCGAGCCGACGATCGACTACGTGGTGACGAAGATTCCGCGTTTTACGTTCGAGAAATTCAAAGAGGCGGAGGACAAGCTGACCTCCCAGATGCGATCCGTCGGCGAGGTCATGTCGATCGGTCGTACGTTCAAGGAGAGCTTGCAGAAGGCGCTCCGGTCTCTCGAGATCGGAACTGCCGGATTCGAGCCTCGACGCGACGAAGATCTGGAGCCGAAACTGGTCACTCCGAACTCCGAGCGTCTTTGGTACGTAGCGGAGGCCTTTCGGCGTGGCTACAGCGTCGAGAAGCTCTACGCGCTGACGATGATCGACCCGTGGTTCCTCGAGAATATACGGCAGATCATCGCGTTCGAGAAAGAGCTCGAGAGCTCAGGGCTCCTCGCTGCTATCGACGACGCAACGCTGCGCCGGGCTAAAGCCTGGGGCTTCTCCGACAAACGACTGTCGCAGTTGCTGGGCTGCGATGAAGACGACGTTCGTGCTCGGCGCGCGGCCGGCGGCATACGCCCTGTCTACAAGACCGTCGACACCTGCGCCGCCGAATTCGAGGCCCACACTCCGTACCTGTACTCGACGTACGAAGATGAGTGCGAGGCGAACCCGACCGACCGAAAGAAGATCATGATTCTCGGCGGCGGTCCGAATCGCATCGGGCAGGGGATCGAGTTCGATTACTGCTGTGTGCACGCGTGCTTCGCGCTGCAGGAAGCCGGATACGAAAGCATCATGGTCAACTGCAACCCGGAGACCGTGTCCACTGACTACGACACCGCCGACCGGCTCTATTTCGAGCCGCTCACGCTGGAGGACGTGCTCGAGATCGTTCGCACGGAACGCCCCACGGGGGTCATCGTGCAGTTCGGCGGTCAGACGCCGCTCAAGTTGGCGAAAGCGCTCGAAGCCGAAGGCGTGCCGATCATCGGGACGCCGCCGGATGCGATCGATCGTGCAGAAGATCGCGAGCGATTCCGGCACGTGCTCGAGAAGCTCGAACTCAAGCAGCCTCCCAGTGCTACGGCGATGGTCGTTGAAGAGGCGGAGCGTATCGCCGCGCGCATCGGTCTGCCTGTTCTTGTTCGGCCGTCGTACGTCCTCGGTGGCCGTGCGATGGAAATCGTCCACCATATGGACCACCTGCGAGACTACATGGAGCGAGCGATGGCCAGCTCGTCGGAGCACCCGGTGCTGATCGACAAATTCCTCGACCATGCGATCGAAGTCGACGTAGATGCCATCTGCGATGGAGAGCGCGTCGTCATCGGCGCGATCATGGAACACATCGAGATGGCCGGCGTACACTCCGGTGACAGCGCCTGCTCGCTGCCCCCATGGTCTCTGAGCGACGAAATCCAAGATGAGATTCGCCGGCAGACACGTGCACTCGCGCTGGAACTCGGCGTCCTCGGACTCATGAACGTTCAGTACGCGGTGTCGGACAACGAAGTATTCGTCATCGAAGTGAACCCGCGTGCGTCGCGGACCGTACCGTTCGTGTCGAAAGCCATCGGCGTGCAACTCGCGAAGATTGCCGCACGTGTCATGGCTGGTGAGTCACTCGAGCAGCTTGGGTACACCGAAGAGGTGATTCCAAAGTTCATCTCGGTAAAAGAGGCGGTGTTCCCCTTCATCAAGTTTCCCGGCGTCGATACACTGCTCGGTCCTGAGATGAAGTCGACCGGCGAGGTCATGGGGATAGATACGAGTTTCGGGCTCGCGTTCGCGAAGGCGGAGACCGCGGCTGGAAATCCGTTGCCGGCCAGTGGGACCGTGTTCATCAGCGTGCGCGATGCCGACCGCCAAGAGCTCGACAAGATTGCCCGCCGCTTCGCCGCGGCAGGGATGGATCTTCTCGGTACCGTCGGCACGGCCGAATACATTCGTGGTCTGGGGATTGCGTGCGACACGATCAACAAGGTGCGCGACGGTAGTCCTCATTGTGTGGATGCGATTCGCGCCGGTCGCGTCGCCGCCGTAATCAACACGGTCGGATCGCCCGAGAGTGTGCACGAATCGTTTTCGATTCGCCGCGCCGCGCTCGAGTGCGGCATTCCGTACTTCACTACCGCAGCCGCCGCAGAGGCGGCTTCCGAAGGGGTGGAACTACTCGACGGTAGCGCTCCCGGCGTCAATGCGCTTCAGGACCTACACGCGCGCAACGCCTAGCTGTATCGGGCTTGCTTGCCGCGCGACTTGCCCGGGTTTGCTGCGGCCTCGCGAAGGTCGGTGAGGAAAAGCTCGACGATCTTCGCGTGATTGGGCGTGACCATCATATGGAGCGCGCCCGGGTTCTCCTGGCGATCCAGGTGCCAGCCGCGATCGTCCATGATGTCGCCGACTGCGGCGATGTCTATCTCTTCGGATCCGAAGGCCAACAGAGTTGCGTCCGGTTCACCCCAGATATGTAGCTGTTCTATGGCGTCGATTCCGCGGCGCAGTGCGGTCACCGTATCGAGGATGACTTTGGCCAAACGCATGTAGCCGTCTTCGCCGAGATAGTTCATCACGGCCCATGCGGCGGCGATGGGTGCCGCCGGTCGCGCGCCGGCGAGTGCCGGCGAGCCGTAGAGTCCTCCCGGCCACTGGTCGTAAAGGAATATCTGATGATCGAGCGTGGCCTTGTCGCGATGCGCGATGACCGACGCGCCCTTCGTGCAGTAGCCGTACTTGTGCACGTCCGCAGAGATGGTCGTGACGCCGGGGACGCGAAAATCGAAAGGCGGCACGGGATGCCCGAGGCGTTCGAGGAACGGCAGGATGAAACCTCCGACGCAGGCATCGGTATGGAACGAGATCTCGCGGCTCGCCGCCAGCCCGGCGAGTTGTTCGATGGGATCAATCACGCCGTGCGGATAGTTCGGCGCCGACCCTACGATGAGAACCGTGTTCGCCGTGATGAGTTTCTCGACCGCGTCGACGTCCACGCGTAGGTCTTCACGCAGCGGAGCCTGCCGCAGTTCGAGTCCGAGATACTTCGCCGCTTTCGCGAACGCCGGGTGCGCCGAGATCGGCGCGATCATTTGCGGATCGGTGATGCCGCGTTCGACGAGGGCGCGATCGCGGGCGGTCTTCACGCCCATGAGGATGCTCTCCGTTCCGCCCGACGTCATGGTGCCGCTCGATCGGTCGTCCCCATGGAGCATGTCTACCGTCATGGCGACGACGTCGGCTTCCATGTGTTGCAGACTCGGAAAGCGGAACGGGTTGAGCGCGTTCTCGTAGACGTAGAGTTCGTTCGCACGCCGGAGAACCTCATCGACGTCTTCACCGGCAGGATAGATCAAACTCCATGTTCGACCGCCGCGCCAGTCGGCGTCCTGGGTTTTCATTTCGTTCATGCGCGCGAATAGATCGTCGCTCGGGATTCCTTTCTTGGGCAACTTCATGGCACTGTAAATCCTTATGTCATTAGGTCGTTCGTCTCGCTACCGGGCGGCGCCGTCTGCGAGGCGGTCTTCGTCGGCGGCCAAGTATCGCTTTGCGATGAGAAACATGGGAATCGCGGCTGCGTTTGCCAGAAGCGCGAGTTGGATGGCGGCTCCGAGATCACCCAGGACGAGACTGGCTTTGCCGATCGAGTAGGGGCCCAGCGCGAGTCCCACGAACGTCATCATGAGGATGTACACGGCACCGGCAACCGCGCGCATGCGCGGGGCGACGAGGTCTTGCACGGTCGAGATGGCGGCCCCGAGCCAGATTCCGCTGGTGATTTGCGCGAGGAATGCCACGGCGTAGGCCACCGAGAGCGTGTCGGTTCGTACGAGAACGAGGACGAAAGGCATCGGCAGCACAGCCGAGACGAGGCAGAAGTTCAGGCGCCCGTAACGCGTGCGACGCCTCCATGCGTCTGCAGCGAATCCACCAATGGTTGCTCCGAGCCACCCGCCGACGGCGGCGATCAGGCCTAGCCACGTGCCGACCTCGGATACGCTCAGTTCGAACGATCTCAGAAAAAACGGCACGGTCCAGAAGCCAACGCTGTAGCTGCTGAACGCCATGAGCGAGAACCCCACGATGGCCGTGCGCAGCGTGCGGCCGAGAAAGATCATCTCGAACGTCGGTCGGTCGGTGAGCGCCAAGTTCTGGACCCACGAGAACGTGGAATAGATTCCGATAGCCAATGCGTACCATTGGATGGCATCGCCGAGTACGTAGGTAAGCAGCGCGGCAAGCGCGACGATGATCGTACCGGCGCCAACGTTGATGAGAATGCCGCGACGACCGGCGCCGGCGCGAGCGAGCGCCGACCAGGTGAACCCCGGCAGCACCATCGAAAGTTCGGTGCGAAAGATCTTCCAGGGATTGTCGCCGGCCTGCTCGCTCGGCCCATGCGCGTCGTTCGTACCTCGAGCGCGGACGTTCGCTGCGCCGCGCGCAGGTTCGCGCAATGTACTTACCCATAACGACATCACGAGGCCGGGTAAGCCGACGACGAGGAACGCGGCCTGCCATCCTTTGAGGCCAAGTGGCGCGGTGCCGGCGGGCCAGGCTGTGTTCCAGGCATCGACGATCCAGCCTCCCAGGAACAGACCGATACCGGCGCCGATGTACAGGCCGCTTGAGTAGATAGCCATCACTGTCGCGCGTTTGGCAGGAGGGAAGTAGTCCGACAGCAGCGAGAACGCCGCCGGCGAGGCGCTGGCTTCGCCAATCCCGACACCGATGCGTGCGGCTGCCAGGTAACGGAAGGATCCTGCGAAACCCGATACCGCTGTCATGACGCTCCACAATGCCATCCCGAGCGAAATGACAGTGCGTCGTGTCCACGCGTCGGCCAGCCGACCGAGCGGTATGCCGAAGATTGCATAGAAAACGGCGAACGCGGTGCCGTACAGAAAGCCGATCTGGGCGTCGTCCAGGCCGAGATCCGCTTTGATGTCCTCAGCCAGGATCGAGAGGATCTGGCGGTCGAGGAAGTTGAAAATATAGACGAGAACCAGCACGCCGAGCGCGTAGCGGGCGTAGTTCTCCGTGATCGGCGACTGGCTGGAATCGTTGTGTTTGGCCATGGGCGGTCGGCTCGCGGATCGCCCGACCCCGTCGTAGCTATCCGATCGGCCTACTCCGTGAAAGGCCGCGACTGTGCCTCGGGGATTTGTTGGGCGCAGCGGCTGTGACAACGTAATGGGCGCGTGAATCTCTCCGACCCTGTTCAATTTGTGAAGGGCGTCGGCCCCAAGCGGGCCGAGCTGCTCGAGAAAAGCGGTCTCGCGACAGTCGAAGACCTGCTCTACCACCTACCGTTCCGGTACGAGGACCGGCGCAACGTGATCGGGCTCGATCAGGCGAGCGTCGGCGAAACGGTAACCCTGTTCGGCCGCATTACCGGAGCACGCGAAATTCGCATGCGCGGCGGTCGGCGCACGATGCTGCAGGCGACGTTTGCCGATGACGGCGGTTGGCTGACCCTGGTCTGGTTCCACCAGGCATCCTACTTCAAGAAGCGGCTTGACGCCGACGGCGAGTGGGTCGTGCACGGAAAGATCGAGGCGTCGCGTCGCGGCGGCATCCAGATTGTTCATCCTGAGATCGATTCGGTGGCCGAGGGCGAGACGATGGCCGATGTGGCGCGTATCGTCCCCGTCTATCAGAAGCCGACCGACATACCGGTTGCTGCGATTCGCGCTGCTGTTGAGCGTGCGGTCCAAGAGTGCGCTGACCAGGCAGCGAGTGTCGTCCCGCCGGAGATTCGCGAGCGCCTCGAGCTTCGGCCCATCGCTGCCGCGCTGCGTGACGTGCATTCGCCGGCCAGCGACGTCGAGCCATTTGCACTCGCACAGTTCTCTACTGCGTCCCATCGCACCCTGATCTTCGAGGAACTCTTCGCGTTGCAGACCGGCATGAACCTGCGCAAGAAGGCGCGCGAAGCGATCGCGGGTACAGTGATCGCTCCTGCGCCGCAGCGGATCGCCGAGTTTACGAGGCTTCTTCCGTTCACACTGACCGGGGCGCAGAAACGGGTTATCGGCGAAATCCAAGCAGACCTCGCGCGTCCTCATCCGATGAACCGCCTCGTGCACGGAGATGTTGGTAGCGGTAAGACGGTAGTTGCCTTCGCTGCGGCGTTGCAGGCCTGTGCCGCCGGCCATCAAGTCGCCGTGATGGCACCGACCGAGCTCTTGGCCGAACAGCACTTCACGACGATGCGTCCGTGGGCTGACGAGCTGGGCCTGTACATTGCCATTCTTACCGGATCGATGAAGGCCTCCGAGGCGCGGCGCATGCGCGATCTGATTGCCATGGGCGGGGTGAACATCGTCGTCGGAACGCATGCCTTGGTTCAAGAGTCCACGCGCTTCCAAGATCTTGGGTTGGCCATCGTCGATGAGCAGCATCGGTTCGGCGTGATGCAGCGCGCCGCCCTGCGCGGCGAATCGACCGACACGCTGCTGCTGTCGGCGACACCGATTCCGCGCACGTTGTCGCTGGTCTTGTTCGGAGACATCGACGTTGCGTTTCTCGATGAGATGCCGCCGGGGCGTCAGCCGGTCATCACGCGTGTCATTCGCAGCGGACAGCGCAAGAAATTGTACGAACGAATGGCGGCGCAGATGGCCGAAGGTCACCAGTGTTACATCGTCTATCCGCTCGTCGAGGAGTCGGAGAAGTCGGATCTAAAAGACGCGACCTCGATGGCGGAGCGTCTGGCGGCGGGGGTTTTCAAAGACTTTCGTGTGGGACTGCTTCATGGCCGCATGAAGAGCAGCGAGAAGGAAGCGGTCATGCGTCGTTTCAAAGACGGAGATCTACATGTGTTGGTAGCCACGACGGTGATCGAAGTCGGCATCGATGTCCCGAATGCGTCGATCATGGTTGTCGAACACGCCGAGCGTTTCGGCCTGGCGCAACTTCATCAACTCAGAGGGCGTGTCGGACGAGGCGGCGGCGAAGCCTTCTGTTGCTTGGTGGCCGATGAGGCGCAGAGTCAGGAATCGATCGAGAGGCTTGGCGTGATGGAGAGTTCAAGTGATGGGTTCGAAATTGCCGAGGCGGATCTTCGAATCCGCGGGCCGGGTGAATACTTGGGGACGCGCCAATCCGGCGTGCCCGCATTTCGCGCTGCGAACCTCGTGCGAGACGCCGAAATCCTCGAACTTGCGAGAGCTGAGGCGGGCCGCTGGCTCGATCATGACCCCCGCCTCGAGTTGCCGGAGTCGGCAGAACTCAAGCGTGCGGTCACCGACCGTTTCGGTGACAAACTCGCGCTGGCCGAAGTCGGCTAGGCTCATTCGACCGACTAGAGACTGGAGACGAGAAGATGTCGGATCTGATTCAAGTAGCCCACAGTGCGTGGGTCGCGCCGAGTGCCGAGATATACGGTCGGGTCTCCATCGGGCCGGAGTCTTCGCTCTGGCCCCACTGTGTGATTCGTGCGGAAGACCACAAGGTGCAGGTCGGCCGCTGTACGAATCTACAGGACTTCGTGATGGTCCACATCGGCTATTCTCATCCGACGATCATCGGCGACTACGTTTCCGTGACGCATCACGCGACCGTGCACGGCTGTGTGATCGAAGACGAGTGTCTGATCGGAATCAATGCCGTCATCATGGATGGCGCACACATCGGTCGCGGATCGATCGTTGCTCCCGGCGCTGTGGTTACCGAGGGAACGACGATTCCTGAGTACTCGATCGTCGCCGGTGTGCCGGCGAAAGTGATTCGGAGTCGAGACAGCACCGACGCGAATCGAGAGAATGCGGTGTTCTATCGCTTGAATGCCGACGCGTACCGGCGTGGCGAGCATCGCGTATGGCACGGGCTCGACACCGCCGCGACGATCGGCGCGGAGCTCGAGCGCATTCGTCGCGAACGCGGTTACTGATCTGAATTCTTGCGGAGACGGCCCCAAGCGGGGGGTGGGTGTTCCGCTATCGTTAGGCGCTCGAACATAGGCTAATGTAGCGGGATCGACGTGCGCCGGGGCGGGGGAGTTCCAGGCGCAGTAAGTCGTATTCGAGAAGGAATGCCGAGATGCGTTTAGCCGTTTTCCCCCTGCTGTGCCTGATTGTCGCGCTCTCTGCGCCTGCGGCGCAGGCTGAAACGGCGGCGGTCGATATCGTCGCCGCACATTGCGGCCACCCGGACGGCTGCGAAGGCGGCGGTGGCGGCGCGCAGCAGATCCCCAGCACTGGTCCGGCGACGTGTAGCGCCGGCGACGCGGCTGGCTTTCCGTGCAACAACATCGATCTCGGCTACTGGTTCGACATCGATGACATCGGCGGCGGCGAGGGCAACGATGTCTGGGGCTGGACCGATCCGGGGTCGTTCGAGGAGTACGCGATCGTCGGCCGTACCACGGGTACCGCGTTCATTGATGTGACCGATCCGCAGAATCCGGTCTATCTCGGCGATCTGCCGACGCACGATGTTCCCGAGATTTGGCGCGACGTGAAGGTCTATGCCGACCACGCATTCATCGTTTCGGAGTCTTCTGCGCACGGACTTCAGATCTTCGACCTCACGCAACTGTCGTCCGTCGTTGCGCCACCCGTCACGTTCGCCGAAACCGCACACGACGCCGGTTTTGGAAACGCCCACAACATCGCGATCAATGAATCCAGCGGCTACGGCTACGTCGTCGGAAGTGACCAGTGCGCAGGCGGCCTACTCATGTACGACGTCTCTGTGCCCGCGGCGGTAACCGTTGCCGGGTGCTACTCAGGCGACGGTTACACGCACGACGTGCAGTGCATCAACTACGCGGGCCCGGACAGCGACTACACCGGCGCCGAGGTGTGCTTTGCGTCGAACGAAGACTCTCTGACGATCGTGGACGTCACCAGCAAGGTCGCGCCCAGCCAGATCTCGAAAACCGATTACTCCGGCCGCGACTATACCCATCAATCCTGGGCGACCGACGACCACGCGTGGCTTTTGCAGGACGACGAAGGCGATGAGCTCTCGTCCGGGCACAATACGAGAACGTACATCGTCGACATCGCCGATCTCGACGCGCCGGTGTTCGGATCGTTCTTCTCGTCGCACCTGCCGGCCATCGACCACAACCAGTACGTCGTCGGCGACTACGTTTTTCAAGCCAACTACTCGGCCGGCCTGCGCATTCTCGACATCTCGTCGATTTCGATCGGCGTGCTCTGCGAAGTGGCCTCCTTCGATACGTTCCCAACGAGCAACGGTCCGAACTTCAACGGCGCATGGTCGAGCTACCCGTTTTTCCCGAGCGGCACCGTCGTGGTGAACTCCAACATCGGGCTTGCGGTCCTCGAGCCGAATCACGTGGGAGCGGCTTGTATCGCGACTCCGCCCATCGTGCAGACCTCGAAGCAGCAGGCCTGCATCGTGGCCGCGAACAAAGCCGGTGCTCGCGTGGCGAAGACGCAGGGCAAGGTCGGCGCCCGCTGTGTGAGCGCTGCCACGAAAGGTGATCCCGGCAACGCTCAGGCCTGTTTGAGCGCCGATGGGCAGCAGAAGGTGGCGAAGGCCGAGGCCAAACTCGTCACGACCGTTGCGAAGAAATGCTCGGGCGCTGCGACTCCGGACTTCGGTTTGACCGATGTGCCCACCATTGCCGGCGCTGCCGTCGGTGAGCAGGTGGCGCTGATGGGAGATATCTACGGCTCGGATCTCGAAGCGGCGATCGTGGAGTCCTCAACCGATGCGGCTACGGCGAAGTGCCAGTCCTCGATTGCCAAGTCCCATGACCGGGCCGTCCAGGCACGTCTGAAGGTTTTCGGGGCATGTAAGAAACTGGGCCTGAAGGCGGGCAACATCGGTAATACAGCCGGTTTGGCGGCTTGCCTCGACGACGTCACCGCCGACGGGAAGGGCAAGATCGCCAAGGCCGCCGGCAAGATCGCCTCAACGCTGGCGGGAACCTGCGCCGCGGTCGCGCCCGCTCTGGCGCTGCCGGGCGAATGTGCGGCAGCGGGGGACGTCTCGGCCTGTATCGACCAGCGGGCGGCCTGTCGTATGTGCACGATGGCCGGCGCCTTCGACGGGCTGGTCCTGGACTGCGACCTGTTCGACGATTCGACGGCCAACGCGAGCTGTGGCCCTTGAGCGCAGCCGGACTGCACCTTCCTTTTGAACGCTCCAAGCATTGAAATATAAAGACGGATCTCGCAATGGAGATCCGATCCAAGACCGCTGACCCGGCTGCGCTCGAGCGCAAACCGATTACACGCCTTCCCGAGTGGGTAGCGAATCGCACAGGTTTGTTGGGGCCGGGCGATGCGCTGAAAAGCAGGCTGCGAAAAGGCGGCCTCGTTACCGTTTGCGAGGAAGCGCGTTGTCCGAACCTGGGGGAGTGCTTCTCGCGCGGTACGGCGACGTTCATGCTACTCGGCGAGTACTGCACGCGGCGATGCGGATTCTGTTCCGTGGCGACGGGCCGCGGCATTGCGCCCGACTCGGCCGAGCCCGAGCGTGTTGCCGAAGCGGCAGCGGATCTCGGACTGCGCTACGTGGTGGTAACGTCGGTGGCCCGCGACGATCTGCCCGACGAGGGAGCGGGGCAGTTCGTCTCGACCATCCAAGCAATCAAGCGACGCATTGAAGGCGCCGGAGTCGAGGTGTTGACGCCCGACTTCAACGATCGAACCGAGCTCATTCGGCGCGTCGTCGAGGCTGCGCCGGAGGTCTTCAGTCACAACCTCGAGACGGTCGAGCGCTTGACGCCGTCGCTTCGCGGCCGAGCACGCTACGACCGCTCTCTCTCAGTACTTTCCAAGGGCGTGCGACTTGCCGCCGAGGCGGACAGGGGTACGCTGGTAAAAACGGCCTTAATGGTCGGCTTGGGAGAGACGCGCGCGGAATTGAGCCGTGCCCTGCGTGACATTCGTGATACCGGTTGCCAGTTGCTCGCTGTCGGTCAGTACCTTCGCCCGACGCGCGAACAACACGAAGTAGACCGCTACGTTGAACCCCGTGAGTTCGATGAGATTGCCGAGGAGGCTCGCGAGATCGGATTCTCCGAGGTCGCAGCCGGTCCTCTCGTACGTTCGTCGTACCGCGCGGATGCGCTGTACTCCGGCGAATCCATCGGCGCCGCGGCCGGCAAAGAGGCGGAGGCTACACAGTGAATCACGAGTTTCGACGCATCCAGCGTTTGCCCCCTTACGTCTTCAATGAGGTCAACGACCTCAAGCAGGCGGCGCGCCGTCGTGGTGAAGACATCATCGACTTCGGACTGGGCAATCCCGATCAGCCCACGCCCGACCATATCGTCGAGAAGGCGGTTGAGGCGCTCGGTAAGGGCCAGAATCACCGCTACTCGGTGTCGCGAGGCCTGTACAAGCTGCGCGTCGCCATCGTCGATTGGTACAAGCGAACCTATGACGTCGATCTCGATCCCGACGCTGAGGCCATCGTCACGATGGGCTCTAAAGAGGGGTTGGGCCACCTCGTGCTCGCGATCACCGGCCCAGGGGACGTCGTTCTCGCGCCTTCACCGACGTATCCGATCCACCAGTACTCGGTCATCATCGCGGGCGCCGATCTGCGCCACGTGCCGCTCATCCCCGGCGAGGATTTTCTCGTGCCGCTCGAAGCCGCGATCCGCGAGACCTGGCCGAAGCCGAAGTTGCTGATCATCAATTTCCCGGCGAACCCGACCACCGAGGTCGTCGGCATCGACTTCTTTGAGCGCATCGTCGAACTCGCGCGCGAGAACGACATCATGGTGATCCACGATCTCGCCTATGCGGCGTTGACCTTCGATGGCTACAAGTCGCCGAGCTTTCTGCAAGTGCCCGGCGCGAGGGAAGTGGGCGTCGAGTGCTACACGCTGTCGAAGACCTACAACATGCCCGGCTGGCGCTGCGGCTTCATGGTCGGCAACAGGGAAATCATCGCCGCATTGGCGCGGCTCAAGTCTTACTACGACTACGGCATGTTCAACCCGATCCAGATCGCGTCGATTCAGGCGCTGAACGGACCGCAGGATTGCGTTGACGAGATTCGTGAAATGTATCGCGTGCGGCGCGATGGTCTGTGCCGCGGGTTGGACCGTGCGGGTTGGCACGTCCCGCCGCCGAAGGCGACGATGTTCGTGTGGGCGCGTATCCCGGAAGAACTGCGCTCAATGGGTTCGATGGAATTTTCCAAGATGTTGCTGGCCGAGGGAAAGGTCGCGGTGTCCCCGGGCATTGGCTTCGGCCCGTACGGCGACGAGTACGTTCGCTTCTCGTTGATCGAGAACGAACATCGCATTCGCCAGGCGACGCGCGGGATTCGCCATGCCCTCGGTGCCGGCTCGGGCATCAAACTCGATGAGATCGAACCGGCCGAATCGGCCCCTGTCGGCGCGGCCGGGGACGACGATCCTCAGAAGAAGGCGGTGGAATAGATTGGCTTCTAAAGCGAAGGCGGTCGGTGTCGGAATCATCGGATTCGGCACCATCGGTACCGGCGTAGTGCGTGTCCTGCGTGACGAGGCCAAGGCGATCGAGGAACGTCTCGGGTATCCGGTACGGATCGTTCGCATTGCCGATCTCGATACCCGGACCGACCGGGGCGTAAAACTTCGCAAAGGCGTACTCACGAAGGACGCTCGCAAGCTGATCAACGATCCCGAAGTCGATATCGTCGTCGAATTGATCGGCGGGATCGAGCCGGCGCGCACCTTCATGCTCGAGGCGATCGAGGCGGGCAAGAGCGTGGCGACGGCGAATAAGGCGTTGCTGTCCGAGCACGGCCCGGAACTCGCACGTGCGGCCGAACGCAAGGGCGTCGCGGTGGGTTTCGAAGCGAGTACCGGCGGCGGAATTCCCATTCTCAAAGTGCTGCGCGAGTCGCTCGCCGGCGACAAGAATCTCGAGGTCTACGGAATCGTCAACGGGACGGCCAACTACATCCTGACCGAGATGAGCGATGGTCGCGGTGAGTTCGGTGAGGTGCTCGAGGCTGCCCAGCGCATGGGCCTGGCCGAGGCCGATCCCACCTACGATGTCGACGGCATCGACAGCCTGCATAAGCTGGTCATCCTCGTCGCACTGGCCTTCGGAAAGCGCATCAAGCCGAAGCAGGTGCACGTCGAGGGCATACGCAACATTTCGTCGATCGATATCGCTTACGCCAAGGAATTTGGTTACGCGATCAAGTTGCTGGCCGTCGCGCGTGATACGCCCAAAGGGGTCGAAGCGCGTGTGCACCCGACGATGGTGCCCGTCTCGCACCTGTTGTCGCAGGTAGGCGGCGCGTTCAACGCGGTCTGTCTGCGAGGCCGGGCGCTCGGGACGTCGATCTACTACGGCCAAGGGGCGGGCATGATGCCCACCGCGACGGCCGTCGTAGCCGATATTCTCGACGCCGCTCGAAACATGAGAGATGGCAAGGCGGGTGCGCAGTTGGTTCCGACCTATGGGCGTCCGCTAAAGACTCTGCGGTCCAGTCCGGTCGTTGCGATGGCCTCGACGAGTCATGAGCACTACATCCGCCTCTCGGTAGCGGACAAGCCCGGCGTACTGGCGAAGATCTCGTCTATACTGGGTAAGGAAGCGATCAGTATCGCCACGGTGTCCCAGCACGCGAGCCCCGCGCGTGGGGCCGTTCCGTTGGTATTGCGAACGCATCGGGCCGGGGAGGCGGCGCTCAAGAGAGCGCTCGCCAAGATCGGCCGCCTTGGTGATGTTCGGGCAAAGCCGGTCGTGATTCGCGTAGAAGAGACTCTGGGGCAGGCCGACTGAGGCCGCGAGGAAGACGGAACCCATGTCCTGGAAAGGTGTTGTAGACCAGTATCGTAGCCGCATGGATACCCTGCCCGAGGGGTGCCCGGCCGTGACACTGCTGGAAGGAAATACGCCGCTCATCGAAGCGCCGAGGCTCGCGCGTGAACTCGGGCTCAACGCGCGCATCTACCTGAAGTACGAGGGACTCAACCCTACCGGTTCGTTCAAGGATCGCGGCATGACGGTGGCCATGACGGCGGCTGCGGCCGATGGCGCGAAGGCCGTCATTTGCGCGTCGACCGGAAACACATCGGCGGCTGCGGCGGCGTATGCATCGCGCGCCGGCATGAAAGCGTTCGTTGTGGTTCCCGATGGCAACATCGCACTGGGGAAGCTCAGCCAGGCCGTGCTGCACGGCGCTACAGTCCTCGCCGTCGATGGCTCGTTCGACGATGCCTTTCGACTCGTTACCGCCATCGCGGAGAAAGCTCCCGTCACGGTCGTGAACTCGATCAATCCGCATCGATTGCAGGGGCAGAAGACGGCAGCCTTCGAGGTCTGCGATGTGCTCGAACGTGCCCCCGACTACCACTTCCTGCCCGTCGGCAACGCCGGCAATATTACCGCGTACTGGATGGGCTATCGTGAGTACCAGCGCGACGGCATCGTCGATTCGCTGCCGAAGATGATGGGGTTTCAGGCGGCGGGAGCGGCGCCCATCGTCAACGGTGCTCCGGTCGCCAATCCGGAAACGGTCGCGTCGGCGATTCGGATCGGCAACCCGGTCAGTTGGAAGAAGGCAGAGGCCGCCCGCGACGAGTCCGGCGGTGTGATCGAAGCCGTCACCGATGCTGAAATTCTCGCGGCCTACAAGCTGCTCGGCTCGATGGAGGGGGTATTCTGCGAACCGGCGTCTGCAGCCTCCGTTGCCGGCCTGAGGAAGCTCGTCGAGTCCGGCCGTATCGAAGACAATTCCCTGGTCGTCTGTACTCTTACCGGGCATGGCTTAAAGGATCCGGACAATGCTATAAAGGTTTGTCCGGAACCCGTGCGCGTTCCGGCGGAAGTAGAAGGTGCCCTCAAGATCATGGGACTTTGAGGTCGGCCGATACCGCCGACGACCAGCGCGAGCCCAGGCGTGTATTGTCACGGCGGGCGCCGCTGCGCAGCGTTCCTAGCAACCTATGAAGTACGTGATCATCCAAGGTGACGGCATGTCGGACTTCCCGGTCCAATCGCTGGGAGGTCTCACGCCGCTCGAGAAAGCCAATACCCCCAACATGGATCGACTCGCCCGCGAGGGGCGCCTCGGTCTCGCGCAAACCATCCCTGCCGGGTTCCCGTCGGGAACCGACGTCGGCACGATGACGATTCTCGGCTACGACCCTGCGCGCTATCACACCGGGCGTTCTCCGATCGAAGCGGCTAGCATGGGCATTGATCTTGCCGATGGTGACATCGCATTCCGCTGCAACTTGGTGACTCTCGAAACGCGCGACGGCGAAGAGGTGATGGCCGACTTCACGGCCGGCCACATCGGAAACGACGATGCTGCGGAACTCATTCGCGCAATCGACGCCGAACTGGGCAGCGACGAACTGAAATTTCATCCCGGTGTGTCCTACCGGCACGTGCTCGTTTGGAAGGGTGGTCCGGCGAGTACCAAAACGACGCCGCCGCATGACATCACCGATAAGTCCACGGCGGCTTGGTTGCCCGACGGCGATCGAGCCGAGCGCTTGGCGGAACTCAGCGCGCGTGCCCGCGAAATCATCGCTTCGTCGCCGGTCAACGCGCGCCGGCTCGCGCGTGGTGAAAAAGCCTGCACCGACATTTGGCTCTGGGGGCAAGGGCCGCGTCCGGCCGTCCCCACGCTGAACGAGCGATTCGGTATCACCAGCGGCCTGATCACTGCGGTAGACGTGGTAGGCGGTCTTGGTCGATTGGCGGGTATGGACCGGATCGATGTTCCCGGCATCACCGGTTTCATCGACACGAACTATGTCGGTAAGGGCGAATATGCACTGGCTGCGTTGGAGGACCACGACCTCGTGTTCATCCACGTAGAATCGACCGACGAAACCGGTCATATGGGCGACGCCGACCTGAAAGTGCAGGCGATCGAAGATCTTGACGAGAAAGTGATCGGTACGATCCTCAAGGGATTGGATCGTTTCGGCGAGTATCGAGTCATGGTGTTGCCCGATCATGCGACACCGGTGTCTACGAAAACCCACGCCGACGATCCGGTTCCCTTCGTCATTTACGATTCGAACAAGACGGGCGGTAGCGGACGCGGCTATAGTGAAGCTGAGGCCGCGAAGACCGGAGATATGGTCGCTGACGGCCATGAACTGATTTCGCAATTTCTGGGAGCCGCTTCTTAGCTCCGACGGCCGGACGTCTGGCGGGGAAGACGATGAAACGGAACCTTGCTCTCGAATTGGTCCGCGTGACCGAGGCGGCCGCCCTCGCGGCGGCGCGCGAAAACGGTCGCGGTGACGATCTGGCACCGGAGCGCATGGCGACCGAAGCCATGGTGAAGGCTTTCGAAGCGATCGCCGCCCATGGCGAGATCGTGGTCGGAGATCCTCAGCAACAGCAGGGTGAAGCGCTCGCGAACGGATCGCAGCTCGGCGAAGGCGGCGAGGAAGTCGACATTGCAGCCGATCCGCTTGAAGGCGGTGTGAGCTGTGCGCTCGGCGGGCCCAACGCGATGTCGATCATGGCGCTGGCCGACAAGGGCGGCCTGATGCGCTGTCCAAGCAACAGCTACATGGAAAAGATTGCCACGTCGGCCGACGGCGCGGGCGTAGTCGATTTGGATAAGACGGCCGAGCAGAACCTCAAGGCCTTGGCCGAAGCACGCGGCGTCTATGTCGAAGATCTGACCGTTATCATTCTCGATCGTCCCCGACACGACGACCTCATAGACGAAGTTCGACGCGCCGGTGCGCGCGTAAAGCTGATTCCGCACGGCGACGTCGCGGCTGCGATGGCAGCCGCGCAGCCGGGAACGGGGGTAGACCTGCTACTCGGAACCGGTGGCGCGTCGCAGGGCATTCTGTCGGCGGCTGCCGTCAAATGTATGGGGGCGTTCATGCAGTGCCGCTACAAGCCTCGAAGCCAGGGCGAAGCCAATGCGCTGTACGAGTTCGGCATCAACGACATCGAGCGAAAGCTCGAACTCGCCGACATGGCGCGTGGCGAGGTCCTGTTTGCAGCCACCGGTGTGACGAACGGAGAATTCTTACGCGGTATTCAGTTCAACCGAGGCGGCGCGGTGACGCACTCGATCGTGATGCGATCGGCCAGTCATACCGAGCGCTATCTCGAGTCGCATCATCGTTTCGACTACCAGCCGGACTATAGCTAGTCGTCGCGCTCTTCTAGAGCGCGGCGCGTGCGGGGGGATTTGATATAGAATCCCACATCGTCGGCTCTCAGTTCATTCTCGCTCGAATCGCGTCGATGGTTCGGGCCGAACGAGTAGACGAAGATGCTTCGAAATCGACGATGGTCGTCACAATTGTCCCGGATCCAGTAAGGCGCGTTCCACGGATCGAGGAAATACTGAGCCCGTTCCTCCGCGAGCCCCTGCCCGGTGAGTTCCGAGAATCGACCTTGCGCGAGGAAACTCTGTCGGTACTTCTCAACGTACGTGTAGACTCGTTTGTGGAGATTGCAGCGCGTCACATACTTGCTGCGATCGGGCTGTGATTCCGCGAGGAAATCCTTCCCCAACGCATCGACTTCGGCCTGCGCCAGTGCCGCATAGGCCTCGTCGGAACTCTTGTGGAGGCGTGCGGTCATGCTGGTAGCCGCGCCGAGTACGACGACGGCTACGAACATTCCGACTATCGTCGCGACGGCTGCCGGTCGTGCGCTCGGAGCTGAGAACAGGAACCCGAAACCAAGCATGAGCTCGACGACTTCGCCGCAGAAGCTCCACGGGTAGATGATGTAGAGAGCGAGGGTGCCGGCGAATGCGGGAATGAGCGCCGGCGAATGCGCAACGATGCCGAATCGGTTGAGCAGCGGACGCAGGGCCGCAACGCGTGCCGCGGCCGGAAGGACAATCCCATAGACTGCGATGACCAGCTGAAGCGTGAGCTTTCGCAGCGACGTGTCGAAAACGTTGTGGAGGTTCGGTTCCTGCTGGAAGTTCTCTCGAAGGAAGTACTCGGGCGGGCGGTAGCCGAGCAGGCGCTGGCCCCAGGATATTTCCTCCATCGCGACGAAGCCGCAGAACAGTGCGATTCCGATGTGAAACCACGGCACGCCGCCTGTGTCGGCTCGGCGGCGTCGAGCGGCGCCAAGCTGTAGCGCGGCAGCTCCGATGAACGCCCAGAAAGTACTCCATTCGAGATACTCGTCTTCCTGCACGGACATGTAGTAGAAGTCGGGAGACAGCAGTTGCAGCGCCGCCGCGAAGGCGATCCATCCTAGGATGAGTAGATTGGAAGTCGAGAGCGCGGCAGAATTCATCGAGCTTGACCCACGAGCGCAGCCGACGGCTGCGTCGCAGATATTGTACGCAGTCGACTCGGGCCGCGATAGTCCCGCGCGCGTCGCTTCTCGGGTCCGCTAGGCCGCGACTTCGCCCAGCGCGATGCGCTTGGCCCACGGGTAGTCGGCCTTGCCGGAGGGACTGCGCTGCATGGTTGTGACGAAGTGCAGCTCGCGCGGAACCTTGTACCCGGCGATCTTGCTGCGACAGTGGTCCTGGATCGACTCCAACTCAGGAGTTGCACCGTCGCGGGCTTGGATCACGGCCGCGACGCGGCTTCCCCAACGCTCGTCGGGGACCCCGACGACAACGGCATCGTAGACGTCCGGATGCGATTTGACGGCTGCCTCTACTTCTTCGGGGTAGATCTTCTCTCCACCCGAGTTGATGCAGACCGACCCGCGACCGAGCAGCGTGATCTGCCCATCCGGCTCGACGCGCGCGAAGTCTCCCGGCATGGAGTAGCGGGTCCCGTCCACAGACGTCACGTAGACTTCGGCCGACTTGACGGGATCTTTGTAGTACTCGAGCGGGATGTGACCGTAGCGCGCGATCTTACCGATGACATCGGAGCCCGGGCCTACAGGCTTGAGGTCCTCATCGAGGACGACGGTTCCGCCGAGCGGGGAGATCGTCGGGCCGCCGGCGCCCATCTTCGTGTTGTCCTTGCTTATGAGGACGGCGCCGTTGTTGCCGACTTCGGATGCACCGACGCTGTCGATCATCATGAGATTCGGGAAATGGTTGAAGAAGTCGTCCTTCACCGTCGGCGAGAAGACGGCCGCCGAGCTCACCAGTAAGAAAAACGATGAAAGGTCACGCTTGTCCTGTTCGGTTACCAGCGCCTCGACGAGCGGGCGACCCATGGCGTCGCCGGTGATCATGATCCCGTTGACCTTCTCCTGTTCGACCAAGCGCCAGGTTTCTTTCGGGTCGAACTTCGCAGTGAGCACCGTCTTACGCCCAGTGAAGCTGCCGGCCATGACCGCCCACTGTGTCGCGCCGTGCATTAGCGGCGCGATCGGAAGCATGCAGGTTTGGCTATCCGGCTCACGCGTGGCCATCTCTTCGGGGGTCTTGGCTTTGGTATTGGTGGTAGGGTCGATGCCGCCGCCGAGCGCCATGAAGACGTCTTCGTGGCGCCACACCACGCCCTTCGGCATGCCCGTCGTTCCGCCGGTGTACAGAATGTAGCGGTCGTCGGGCGAGCGCGCACCGAAGTCGCGCTGCGGCGAGCCGGAGTTCATGGCGTCTTCGAAGTCAACAGAGTCGAGCTCCGGGCACTCGACGCCGCTGCCATCGTCGATGCGCACGGTGTGTTTGAGTAGTGGTAGCTTCTCTCGTACCGCGGCCGTACGCGGCCCGAACTCGCGCGCATAGACGAGCGCCTTCAGATCGGCGTTGTCGAAGATATATGCGAGCTCGTCTTCTACATAGCGGTAGTTGATGTTGACCCAGACCGCACGCAGCTTGAAGACAGCCCACAAGGTCTCCACCCATTCGATACAGTTGTACGCGTAGATGCCGACATGATCGCCGGGGCCGATATCGTGCGCCGCCAGATGATGAGCCAGGCGGTTCGCCCGCTCGTCCATTTCCTTGTATGTCCGGCGGTCGCCGTCGGCGACGACGCACTCGCGATCGGGGAAATGATCTACTGCGTTTTCGAAAAGGTCGGCGAGATTGAACTCCACTGTCGTGCTCCCTTCGGGGTAAGTATTCTAGGGTCGTTGGTTATGGCCGGCTACAGCCACTCTATCGGCTTGTCTACGTCTTTGGCGGCAATGTCCAAGCATTCTTCGAGGTTTCCCCATGCCAAGGACCTGTCTTTGCCCCGCAGCGTGAAGAAGTAAAGGTCGTTTTCTTCGATGACGCCGTTCCCGCCGTGAACCTGGTGCGCCAGCATCGATACATCGGGGACCGCGCGCGCGGCAGCGGCCTTCGCAAGTGCGATCTCGGCGTCGCCGGCTCGTCCGCTGTCGATGCCATCGAGCGCCTCGTACGCCAGGAATCGAATGCTCTCCACGCGGATCGCCATGTTGGCGCAATGGTGTTTCACGGCCTGGAAACTCCCAATTGCCTTGCCGAACTGTTCGCGAAAGCCGGCGTATTCGACAGTCATGTCGAACGCCGTTTGCATACTGCCGACGCACTGCACGGCGGACAGCGATCGCGCCACGTTGCGCAGAGCGCGTGCGGCGTCGGCGCTGCCAACGATGATGGCCGGTACGTTCTCGTAGCGCGCACTGACCGTCGGCGTTCTTCCTATGGTGAGTCGTGGAGTCATGGTCACGCCGGCCGCGTCGGCGGCGACGAGTATGAGCTGCTCGCTCTCACCGGAGGCGATCACGAGGTGGTGTGTGGCGTGTGCCCCGAAGTCGATGAAGTCTACGGTCCCGCTTACAGCTGAGTCGCTGAAACGCAGGTCCGCGCTTTCGGCGGGCACCGGCCGAACGGAGCCTTCGATGATGCCTTCGATCAGAGGTGCCGACACGTCGTCGTCGATGTGATGCTCGAGCATCCAGGCGCAAGCCATGACCTCAGCGATCGGTACGATGGCGGCGCGTCGTGCGAACTCTTCGACGACCAGTCCGATGTCGATCAGGGAACCGGCCGCACCGCCTCGCTCCTCGTTGAAGGGCAAGGCGACCCAGGCCTGGCTGCAAGTCGTTGCCCATAGTGGTTCGTCGCACTCGTTGCGCTTCTCCACCTCACGCACACGATCGAAAGGGACTTCTTTCGTCATGTACGCGCGGATGGTGTCGCGTAGCAGAGTCTGCGTTTCGTTGAGGTCGAGATTCACGGTGCTTTCCTAGTTGGCTGGCTACTTGGCTACCTGGGCAGCCCGAGCCCGAACATCGCGATGATGTCGCGCTGGATTTCGTTGGTTCCACCGCCGAAACGGAAGATGGGGGAGAGTCGGAAGTTGAATTCGAAGTGCCCGTCGGCCGGAGCGCCGATGCCCGTTAGCGCGCCGGATCGTCCGCTCAGATCCATGGCAGCGTTCGCTAGTTCGGTGCGAAGCTCTGTTCCCGAGATCTTGGCCATCGAGGCTTCGGAGATCGGAGTCTCGCCCTTCGACATGAGCCACGCGTTCTTGATCGCGAGGCCTCGGTGCTCACGCAGCCGCAGTTGCAGGTCGGCGAGGCGTCGTCGCACGGTGGGGCGTTCGAGCGCGGCCGCGTCGTGCTGTTTCAGGTGGGCGACGAGGAGGTCGAAGATGCGGGCCAACCCTCCGGAGGCGGCAAGGCCGACGCGCTCGTGATTGAGCGCATGCATCATGATCATCCAGCCGCCGTTGATGGGGCCTACGACATTGTCGACCGGGACGCGTACGTCTTCATAAAACGTCTCGTTCGTGTGCCCGCCGTACATCGTGTGCAACGGGCGAATCGTTACGCCGGCGCTGGCGGTGGGTACGATGATGATCGAGATGCCGGCGTGTTTCTTCGCGTCGGGGTCCGTGCGCGCCGCGAGCCAAATGTGTGTGGATGCGTCGGCCAGCGACGTCCAGATCTTGTTGCCGTTGATCACCCACTCGTCGCCGTCGCGCTGCGCCTTCGTATTGAGTGAGGCGAGGTCGGTGCCCGCGTTGGGCTCGCTGTAGCCGAGGGCGAAGGCGTATTCGCCGTTCATGATCCTCGGCAGGTACTCCTGCTTTTGCGCGTCCGATCCGTGCGCGGCGATTGCCGGTGCGATCGAAGTGACGCTCAGATTCCCGTAGGGCATGCGGAAGTACTCCATCTCTTCGATCAGGATGAAGTTGAAGAGGAGGTTCCGGCCTTCTCCGCCTTGCTCGACCGGCCAGCACATTCGCATCCAGCCTTTCTCGGAGAGTGCCTCGTGGAACTTCTTGATCTCGGGGCCCTGGGCACCGTAAGTGCGCGAGTATTCCTCGAGGAGTTCCGGGGTGCGCCACCGTTCGATGAATGCGCGCACTTCGTCTCGGAAGGTCCGATGCTCGTCGGTCCACTGAAAATCCATGCAGGATTTGTCGTCGATTCCCGGGCGCTAGGCAAACTGCCGAGGCAGAAGGCGTGAGCGGGCTATGCGAGGGGGCGCGAGCGGGAGCGCGAGCCAGAGCGAAAGCAGCCGCGTGAGAGGAGGGCGTGGGGAGGACGGTCGCCCAGGCGAGCCCGTCGCGCGCCCACCGTGTGGCGGGGCGCGCGACGAGTGCGCTAATTGCCGTTAGCGCTTGAAGCGCAGCATGAGATTGAACATGCGTGAGTGCTGCTTCTTGTACGGAGGCTGGATCTGCTTGGTAGAGTCGAACTTCGGTGCGGTGAAGACCGGCCGCATCTTGCTGAATTCCACGAAGCCTTCGACGCCATGGTAGTGGCCCATGCCACTCGCCCCGACGCCTCCGAAGGGGAGGTCGTGCTGGCCGACGTGAACCATACAGTTGTTGACGGTCACGCCGCCTGAGATCGTCGCGTACAGGAGCTTCTCTTCGACCTGCTTGTCGTTGGTGAAGATGTACAGGCCGAGAGGACGATCCTTCGAATTGATGTAGCCCGTGACCTCATCGAGCGTCTTGTACGTGCGCACCGGCAGAAGAGGGCCGAAGATTTCCTCGCGCATGATCGTGGTCTCTTCCGACGGCTCGAGCACGATGGTGGGAGGAATCTTGCGCTTCATGTCGTTCGGGGTTGCCCCACCGACCAACGTAACGACCTCGGTTCCTTTCTGGGTTGCGTCGTCGAGGGTGGCGCGAAGTCGGCGGTAGGACTTCTCGTCGATCACCGACGTGAAGTCGCCGCTGTTCGTGTCCGGATAGCGCTTGGCCACCGCGGCTTTCGCTGCGGCAACGAAGGCGTCCTTCTTTCCTTCCGGTACGAAGACGTAGTCAGGCGCGGTGCAGGTCTGCCCCGCATTGAGGAACTTCGTGTAGCTGATTCGACGCGCGGCTTCTTCGATGTCGTAGTCGTCGCACACGATGGTCGGAGACTTGCCGCCGAGTTCGAGTGTGACCGGTGTGAGATTCTCGGCTGCCGAATGCATGACCGTCCGCCCCGCGTCGGCGGATCCGGTGAACATCAAATGGTCGTACGGGATCGAAGAGAAGTCGGCTGCGCCGACACCCGGTAGGATGGCGACATGGTCCTCGTTGAACTTCTCGGCGAATTTCTCTGCGAGCAACTCGCGAAGATTGCTCGAGTTCGCGGCCATTTTGACCATGCAGCGGTTGCCCGCCGCGAGCGCACTGGTGAGCGGACCGATGCTGAGAAACAGCGGGTAGTTCCACGGTACGATGATGCCGACGACGCCCTTGGGCTGTGGGATCACGCGGTTCTTACCGCCCGCAAACAAGATGGATACGTGGCGCTTCTGCGGGCGCATCCACTTCGAGAGCTTCTTGCGCGCGTCGCGAATGCCGTCGACGCTGGTGAAGATTTCCAGGAACTTCGTCTCTTCCGGCGGTCGATGACCGAAGTCGGCGGTCACCGCGTCGCAAATCGCGTCGACGTTCTCGGTGAGAATCTTCTCCATGATCGTCAGGTTGTTCTTGCGTTCTTCGATGCTCGGGAACGGATGCTCGAGGTACGCCTCGCGCTGCGCTTGGAATATGCGCTGAGCTTCGTTCTCGGGGCTGGCAAAGGTTCTGAGTTGCGCTGTTTGAGCCATGATTGGTCGTCTCCGTCTGAGATCAGATGCCGTGCCCCGATTGAGGGGGCCATTCGCCTTACAAGATGACGCGCGCGCGGCACCGATACAATTTTGTGGTGCGGCTTGTCGACGAAAAACGTGGCGCTGCGAGCGACTCGCTTCGTTTTGGCTGCGAATCGCAGTTCCTGGTCTATTCACGATGTGCGGGTTATACTCGGAGGCTACCTGGGGCCCTTGCTAAGGGCCCGGAAAGGATAGGGAAATGGCAGGACAACCAGCGCGAAAGGACGACCGGAAGGGGAGACCCCAGTTCTCGACCATCTCCGGCATGGAGCTGGATGAATGCTACGGGCCCGAAGACGTGTCCGGCCCGGCGCCCAATCCCGGCGAGTATCCCTTCACGCGCGGCGTGTACCCCTCGATGTATCGCGGCAAGACGTGGACCATGCGTCAGTTCGCCGGGTTCGGCTCCGCGCGCGACACCAACGAACGCTTCAAGTACCTGCTCGCCAACGGCACGCACGGCCTATCAACCGCCTTCGATATGCCCACACTGATGGGCTACGACGCCGACTCCGAGCGCTCGCTGGGCGAGGTCGGGCGCGAAGGCGTAGCGGTTTCGACCATCGACGACATGGCGGTGCTCTTCGACGGCATCCAGCTCGACCAGGTGACGACGTCGATGACGGTCAACTGCTCGGCGTCCATCCTGCTTGCGATGTATCTCGTCGTGGCTGAGCGTCAGGGCTGCGACTGGAAGAACCTCGGCGGGACCATCCAGAACGACATGTTCAAGGAGTTCATCGCTCAGAAAGAGTGGATCTGCCCGCCGGAACCGTCGCTACGAATCGTCACCGACATGATCGAGTTCTGCACGAAGGAAGTGCCGCGTTGGCACCCCGTGTCGATCTCCGGCTACCACATCAGAGAAGCAGGTTCGACGGCTGTCCAAGAGCTGGCCTTCACCTTGGCCGACGGTATCGGCTACGTGCAAGCGGCTGTTGAGCGCGGACTCGACCCTGACGAGTTCGGCCCGCGCTTGTCGTTCTTCTTTAACGTCCACAATGATTTTCTCGAAGAGATTGCCAAGATTCGCGCCGCGCGGCGACTCTGGGCGAAGATCATGCGCGAGCGCTTCGGTGCGAAAACCGATCGCGCTTGCCTCATGCGTACACACTGCCAGACCTCCGGCGTGTCGCTCACGGCACAACAGCCCCTGAACAACGTCGTGCGCGTGGCGATCCAGGCTCTCGCCGGCGTACTCGCGGGTACACAATCGTTGCACACCAACTCTCTCGACGAGACCTACGCGTTGCCGACCGAAGAGGCCGTTACTGTTGCGTTGCGTACGCAGCAAATCATTGCCGAAGAAACGGGTGTCGTGAATACTGCCGATCCGTTCGGCGGCAGTTATGCGATGGAAGCGTTGACCGACCGTATGGAAGCCGAGGCGCAAGCCTACATCGACCGAATCGATGAACTCGGCGGAATTCTTCGTGCGATCGAAATCGGCTTTCCGCAACGAGAGATTTCCGACGCGGCGTTCGACTTCCAGGTCGCGACCGACAACGCCGACTACGTAACGGTCGGCATGAACGGCTACCGATCAACCGGCGCCGCTGGGCCCTCGATCGAAACTTTGAAGATCGATATGGCCATCGAGAAAAATCAGGTCGACTCGGTAAAACGCGTGCGTGCGAATCGCGACGCGGCCAAGGCCGAAACAGCACTCGACGCCGTACGTGCGGCGGCCGACGATGGCACCAACCTCATGCCCCCGATCATCGATGCGGTGCGCGCATCGTGTACCGTAGGGGAAATATCAGACGTATTTCGCGAAAAGTTCGGCGTCTACGGCGACCCCGCCTGGATTTGATCCGCGCCGTGCTCAATCAATCGTAGGAGGAGATGAGCCTTGTCCGAGACAAAGCTTAGAATTCTAGTAGCAAAGCCCGGCCTCGACGGTCACGACCGTGGAGCGAAGATTATCGCTCGAGCGCTGCGCGATGCCGGCTTTGAAGTTATCTACACCGGGCTTCACCAGACGCCCGAGATGATAGCGGAAGCCGCCGTGCAGGAAGACGTCGATGCGATCGGGTTATCGATTCTCTCGGGGGCGCACATGACGCTGTTCCCGAAGATCCTCGACCAACTCGGGAGCAAGGGCTGCGGCGATGTGCCGCTGTTCGGCGGCGGCATCATACCCGATGACGATATCAACGAGCTGAAGAAGCTTGGTGTGAAGGAGATCTTTACGCCGGGCGCCAGCACGCAGGATATCGTCGGCTGGATCAACGAAAACGTTTCGCCGCGCGACTAGTTAAGCGCGCAGGCACGCGACGCGATCCGGTCGTAAGTGATCGGCGCGATCGCCAAGGAGGAGACCATTGTCCAACGCAGTCATAGTTAGCGCAGCGCGTACCGCTATCGGTACATTCGGTGGGGCCCTAGCCGGAACCAATGCGAACGACCTCGGAGGCATGGCCGTCAAGGAAGCGCTCTCGCGCGCCAATACGGCCGGCGAGGTCGTAGACGAAGTCATTCTCGGTAATGTTCTTTCGGCCGGCCTGGGACTGAACCCTGCTCGCGTGGCCGCCATGGCCGCTGGTGTGCCGAAAGAGGTGCCGAGCTTCGGCATCAACAAGGCTTGTGGCTCGGGCTTGAAAGCCGTTGCGCTGGCCGCGCAATCGATTCGTGCGGGGGATGCCGAAGTCGTCGTTGCCGGTGGCTTCGAGAACATGAGCGGTGCTCCGTACTTGCTGCAACAGGCACGTTACGGCTACCGAATGGGACACGGCGAAACGAAGGACTCCGTCATCAGCGACGGACTGACCTGTCCCATCACTCACACGCACATGGGCATTACGGCTGAGAACATCGCCGAAAAATACGGCATCTCGCGCGAGGCTCAGGATGAGTTCGCACAGGGGTCGCAGTCGAAAGCCGGCGCAGCCATTGAATCCGGGGCGTTCAAAGACGAGATCTTCAACGTCGAGATTCCTCAACGAAAGGGTGACCCCGTCGTCTTCAACGTCGATGAGCATGCCCGCCCGAAGACCAACATCGACGGACTCGCCAAGTTACGTCCTGCTTTCAAGCGCGACGGCGGCAGCGTGACCGCAGGCAACGCATCGGGCATCAACGACGGCGCGGCTGCGTTGGTAGTCATGTCCGAAGAGCGCGCGAAGGCCGAGGGACTCACTCCTTTGGCGATCATTCGCGGCGCCGCGAGTGCCGGTGTGGATCCGGCGATCATGGGTATGGGGCCGTGGCCCGCTTGCGAGAAGCTACTTGCCAACAGTGGGCTCAGCAAGGACGACATCGGCCTGTGGGAACTCAACGAGGCGTTTGCGGCGCAGTCGCTCGGTGTACTCGCCGAACTCAAGATCGACGCCGGTAAGGTGAACGTCAACGGCGGCGCCATTGCGCTAGGTCATCCGATCGGGTGCAGCGGGGCTCGCGTGTTGGTGACTCTGCTCTATGCGATGCAGAATCGCGGCGAGTCGCTCGGCGTGGCTTCGCTGTGTATCGGCGGCGGCCAGGGCATCGCGCTGGCAGTTGAGCGAGTCAGCTAGAAACGGTGATACGACGAAGGCCGCGGGCGGCTCGACCGGAGCCCCTGCGGCCTTTTTCGATGTAGACGGCACACTGCTGTCGGTACAATCCGGTCTCCTTTACATCCAGAGTTTGCGTCGCGAAGGCCTCATGGGCTTCGGCGATCTCATGCGCATCTATTGGGGGTACCTGACCTACAAGCTCGGCGTGATGAACATCGCGCGCCTTGCCGAAGTCACATCGCGTTGGTTGGTCGGTCGCAGCGAACAAGCGGTACTCGATCACGCCGCTGGTTGGTATCGCGATGAAGTGCGTTCGCATCTGCGTCCCGACATCGTCGCGAAGGTCGAAGAACACCGCGCCGCGGGTGACATTCTGGCGTTGCTTACCAGCGGGACGCGCTATCTCACCGACTTTGTCCGCGACGACTTGGAGATCACGCACGCGCTACAAACTCAGGTCGAGGTTGTGGATGGCATATTCACGGGCCGCGGCGTCGAACCGTTTTGCTACGGGCGTGGCAAAGTCTTCTGGGCAGAGCGTTTCGCGCAAGAGCAGGGTGTCGATCTGGACGCCAGCTACTTCTATACGGACTCGATCGTCGATCTACCGATGATGGAGCGTGTCGGCTTTCCGGTCGCCGTCTACCCGGATCCGCGATTGCGAGCCGAAGCGAAGCGGCGTGGCTGGCCCATCATCGATGCGTCGTCGCGTGTCCCGGACGGGAATGCGGCGTGAGTGCCGACCGTCTCGTTTGTCTGGTTCCCAGCCTCACCGAGACACTAGCTGCGTTCGAACTTTTGCCAAGGCTCGTCGGGCGCACGCGATACTGCACCGAACCTGCCGATTCGATCAACGGGGTCGAAGCCGTCGGTGGGACGAAGAATCCCGATATCGAACGCATCATCGAACTAGCGCCGGATCTCGTCGTGATGAACGCGGAGGAGAATCGGCTCGAGGACTATCAGGTGCTCGCCGGCGCGGGCATCAGCGTTCATGTGACGCATCCGCGAACGGTCTGCGACGCGGCAGCGATGCTCGGCGAACTGGGCCGCGTGACGGGAGCCGATGCGGCGGGCCGAAGTCTCGAGCGCGCCTGCATGGACGCGTTGGCCGAGGTCGGCGAAGCGGTGAGGCAGCGCAGCCGCCGCCGGGTGTTCTGCCCCATCTGGCGAAATCCTTGGATGACGTTTCATCGCGGCACCTACGTCGGCGATGTCTTGTCGGTCGTCGGCCTGGACAACGTGTTCGGCGATCCGCCGGAAGATTCGGCGGATTTCTTTGCCGTAGAGTTGGCGGAGGTTGCCGCCCGAAGGGCCGATCTCGTGCTGCTACCGGACGAGCCGTATGTCTTCGGTGCGGAGCATGCCGAAGAGCTGGCGTCGCAGTCGATCGGAGCGTCTCGGGTGCTCATCGACGGCAAGGACCTCTCATGGTACGGCCCTCGGATTCCGTCGGCTCTGCGCCGGTTAGCGGCTATCGCAGGCTGCGCCGACGAATATTCCTGACGTATTCACGACTCTACGGCCGTCGTCAGGGCGGCTTACGCACCTCGTACGCACATAGTCTCTCGGTCCGGTTTGATTTTGGCCTCGTGCAGCCGGAACGTGGACCTATGCGAGTGCCCACCGCGGTTCCGCTACCCACCCATGAGCAGCGGTTTTAGCAGGATCCCCCCTCACAGCCTCGAAGCTGAAGAGTCCATCGTCGGCGGCATTCTTCTCGACAACGAAGCCTTCGATAAGGTCGCCGACGTTATTACGCCCGATGACTTCTACGTCGAGCGTAACGGGCGCATCTTCGGTGCCATGCGCTCGCTCTCCGAAGAAGGCCTCCCGATGGATGCGGTTACGCTCGCCGACCGGCTCAAGCAACGCGACGAACTGCCGAAGGTTGGCGGGCTCGCGTACATCATCGAGCTGACCGAGAAGGTGCCGACGGCGGCGAATATTGAGCAGTACGCTCGCATCGTATCCGAGAAGGCTACGGTGCGACGCATGATCCGCGTGTCCACCGAGATCGTTGAGAAAGCGTACAGCGGAGGGATCGAAACCCGCGCCTTCGTCGACGATGCAGAGAGAGCAATCTACGAGATCTCTGAAGACTCGGTTCGTTCGGGACCGCGCAAGATCGATGCGCTGGTAGTCGATTCGGTCGCGCGGATCGAGACTCTGATCAAGAATCATTCGTCCGTCACGGGAGTGGCAACCGGGTTTGACGATCTCGACAAGTTGACGGCGGGCTTCCAACCGTCGGATCTGATCATCGTTGCCGGCCGCCCCAGTATGGGAAAGACGGCTTTTTGTTTGAACATCGCCGAGAATGCCGCGCTCGATTTCGGCTTCGGCGTGGCCGTGTTCTCGTTGGAAATGTCGAGCGACCAACTTGTGATGCGCATGCTCTGTTCGCAGGCACGGCTGGATCTGTCGCGCGTGCGAACCGGAAACCTGCGCGACCGCGACTTCAAGAACCTGGCTCTCACGGCAGGGCGGCTCGGCACGGCACCGATCTATATCGACGATACCCCGGCGCTCTCCGTCATCGAGCTTCGCGCTCGTGCGAGACGACTCAAGCGCGATCCCGAGGCGAATCTGGGCCTGATCATCGTGGACTACCTGCAGCTCATGCGCGGCCACGGTGAAGACAACCGTGAGCAAGAAATCTCGAACATCTCGCGATCTCTCAAGGCGCTCGCGAAAGAGCTACACGTACCGGTCATTGCGCTCTCGCAGCTCAATCGCGCGGTAGAAGCGCGCGCCGACAAGAAGCCGATGCTGTCGGATCTACGCGAATGCGTACCGGGCGACACGCCTGTCGTTCTCGGCGACGGCCGTCGTGTGATGATCCGGGACCTGGTGGGCAAGAAGCCGCGAGTGATTTCGGTGACTCCCGATGGCTCCCTGGTTTGCGCGGACAGCGACAAAGTTTGGAAGGTCGGCAAGCGCGCCGTGCAACGAATCGAACTCGCCAGCGGTCGAACGATCCGCGCCACGCGCGATCATCGTCTGCTGGGCGCGACCGGTTGGCAGCGCGTGCGCGATCTTCGGCCGGGCGGCTACCTTGCGCTTGGCCGTCGCCTGCCGGAACCCGAGAACGCGCGAAGCTGGTCGCCGGACGCACTGAAGTTCCTAGCGCGGCTGTCGGGGGCGGGCAGGGTGCACGCGGTTTCGAAAACCGGCGCTTTGGAGATTCGCTTCGCGTTGCGATCTGCTGAAGAAGCCGCGGACGTTGCGGCCTTCGCCCGAAGCGAACTTGACGGCCGCGTGCGCAACGCTCCCGGCAAGAGCGGCTCGGAACTATGTACCGTGCGGTCGGAAGTATTGTCGTCCTGGTTCGACGACCTTGGGATCACTCGTTCCGAAGACGGACACATTGGTATTCCGGAGCGTTTGTTCCGTCTGAAGACCGCGGATGTCGCTCGCTTCGTTCGCCACTTCTGCGCGGTTAGCGGTGGAATTAGAGTCTCGGAAGGTGCTGCGGGCACTCGCTCGGCGGTGCGATTCATCGTGCCGATGCGAGAGACCGCAGAAGCACTTTCCGCAGCACTGCTGCGACTGGGCATCGTTGCCCACATGCGTAGGGTCGGCTTGGCCGACGGTAGCTTCGAGCACCACGTGCTCGTACACGGCGGTCGTGCGATCGAACAGTACGCCCAAAGCGTAGGTGCGGTCGCGTCTCAGCGCCGCGCGCTGGCGCATGCTCGCCAGGTCGCGGCCGTTCATGCGGCCACCGAGGAACTCGAAGCCGTACCGGCGGCATTGCTTGCTGCCGGCGAAGAGAAATTGCGTGCGCACGGACTGACCGAAGGAATGGCCGAACGCGTGCGCGGCACCGGCCGTGGCCGGCGGACGCTCCACGGAGCATCGCGCAGCACCGTCCGGCAGGTGGCCGATCGGCTCGACGACAACGTGATGCGTTCATGGTGCGCAAGCGATCTCTATTGGGATCGTATCGTTGCGGTGGTGCCCGACGGTACCGAAGACGTCTACGACCTGACGGTACCGGGCCCCGAGTCTTGGTTGGCCGATGGTATCGTCAGCCACAATTCGGGCGCCATCGAGCAGGATGCCGACGTCATCGCCTTCATCTATCGCGATGAGTTCTACAATCACGATAGCCCACTCCAAGGGATCGCGGAGATCGTTGTCGGGAAGCAGCGCAACGGTCCTACGGGAACGATCAAGCTGCGCTTCGATCGAGAGTACGCACGCTTCCAAAACCTTACGTCGCGCGAAGACCCCGACTCTGACTACTACGGCCCGCAGGGTGGTACGGGCGGTGGCCCCGATGATGGTGGCTCTGGGGGCTACGGAGAGAACGGGGATCTGGGCGAGCCCGGCGGCGGCCAAGGCTCGCGCGACGACATCCCGCTCTAGCGCCTTTCGGCCGCGGAACGTCGACGCCGTTCATAGCGTTCGAACAGAGAGGCGAGAGCCGCCTTGTCTTGCGCCTGCTCGATTTCGCTGATCACCGCACACGACTGCGCCCCTGCGTCGAAGACGTCAGCCGCAGTTGCTGACACCACACCGCCGATTGCTACGACCGGAACCGGTGAGCGTTCACATGCGGCGCGCAGTGCTGCGATACCGCGCGCCTCGCGCACGCCGGCCTTCGTCGGACTCTCGTAGACAGGGCCGAAGCCGATGTAGTCCGTCGTTGACGGGTCGGTAGCCGCTGCCTCAGCCGGCGAGTGTGTCGAGAAGCCGAGCAGCGCGGATGCGCCAATCACCCGACGAGCCGCGCCCGGTGGCAAGTCGGCATCGCCGAGATGCACGCCGGCGGCAGCAACTGCCGTGGCAATGTCGGCTCTGTCGTTCACGATGAGTCGACAGTCGTAGTCGCGCAGAGCGCGGACTAGCGACCCAGCGAGATCGGCGAACGCTCCTGCGGCAAGATTTTTGGCGCGCAGCTGCACGAGTGTCGCGCCGGCCCCGGCCAGCTCCATTGCGAGCGCGTGCTTGCGCCGGGTTTCGTCTGCGTGAGCAGAGGAAATGTTGACGATCGGGTAGAGCGCCGGCAGGGCGACCGTCATCGTTGCGTTCCTACCAGCCTCAGGCTCGTGCCTTACCGCGCAGGTCGATCTCCAGTTCCGTGATCTTCTTGCGCAGCGTGTTGCGATTGATTCCGAGAATCTCGGCGGCCCTGAGCTGATTGCCGGCCGTGCGTTCGAGAACCGCTTCGATCAGCGGGCGCTCGACCATCTCTACGATCGTGGCGTATAGGTCGCGAGGGTTTGCCTCTCCGAAACCAGCCAGATGCTCACGCACTTTTACGGCGATGATCTCTTCGAGGGTGCTCGTCGTATCGAATGCCGCTCGCCCATGTTCCTTGCCTAGCGGGATGTCACTGGCCGTGAGTACCCGGTTCGGTCCCAGGGCGGCAGCTCGGATCAGGACGTTCTCGAGTTCGCGCACGTTGCCGGGCCAGTCGTGCGACGCGAGTACGCTCAGGGCATCCGGAGCGACACCGCTGACCTGGAACTTGTGATTGCGATTGATGCGATCGACGAAGTAGTCGACCAGCAACTTGATGTCTTCGCGTCTGTTGCGCAGCGGTGGGACGTTGATCTCCACTACTTTGAGGCGGAAGTACAGGTCCTCGCGGAACAGTCCGGCCTTGGCAGCACCGCCCAATTCACGATTCGTAGCCGCGATGATGCGGCACTCCGCCGGAAGTAGCTCGTGGCCGCCCACACGCGAGAATTCTCGCTCCTGCAGCACCCGTAGCAGCTTCGCTTGGAGCGGAAGCGGCATGTCGGAGATCTCGTCGAGCAGAAGCGTTCCGCCGGCGGCTTGTTCGAACTTACCGATCCTACGATCGGTCGCACCCGTGAATGCGCCGCGCTCGTGCCCGAACATCTCACTCTCGAGCAAGTCGGCCGGTATCGCGCTGCAGTTGACCGCGACGAACGGCCCCTGCCAGCGATCCGAGTACGCGTGCAGCGCGTGCGCAATCAGTTCTTTGCCGACGCCGCTTTCGCCTTGGATCAGTGCGTTGGCCTTGCTCGCCGCGACTCGCCCAATCGCCTTGTAGATGTCTTGCATCGCCGGCGACTGTCCGACGATTTCCTCGCCCGGCTTGAACTCTGAGCGAGTCTGTTCTTGCAGGCGACCGAGCTTGCGCTGCATGGCCCGACGCTCGAGTACTTGTTGCGCGAGCACCCGAATTGCATCGAGGTCGAACGGCTTGGTTATGTAATCGTAGGCGCCGCGCTTGGTCGCCTCAATGGCGTTGCCGACGGTGGCTCGACCCGTGATGATGACGATGGCGGTTTCGCCTTCGCCGTCGATATATCGGCTTAGAAGATCGAGACCGCTCTCGCCGGGCAGATTGATATCGACCAGTGCCAGGTCGAAGTCGTTGTCGTTGAGTAGCTCGAATCCTTCTTCGGCGTTGCCGCACTCCGTGCAGTTGTGGCCGTCCTCCGACAGCGCCGCACGCATGATCGTGCGGACGTCGGGTTCGTCATCGAGTATGAGAATATTTCCGGTTCCGGGTTGAGTCATGTGCTTTCGTCGTTCTGCGCTTCTGCAACGGGCAGTAGTACCCGAAAGCAGGCGCCGCCTCCTTCGACGTTTTCGGCGCTGATCTGTCCCCGGTGCGCCATGGTGATGTTTCTTGCGATTGCCAATCCTAGGCCGTGCCCGTCTCCGCTGCGAGTGAAGAAGGGCGTGAACATTTGCTCCAAGGTCTCGTCGTCGAGCCCCGGACCGTTATCGCGGACCTCGACAGTTATGTAACGATGTCTACGTGATTCGGTCGCCACGTAGAAACTGGTCTCCATACGGGTGGCAACCTCGACCAGGCCGTCGGTAGCAGCACAGGCCGTGATCGCGTTCTTGACGATGTTGAGAAAAAGCTGCTGTAGCTGGGCGCTGTTGCCCTCGATGTCGGGTAGGCTGGGATCGAACGAGGCCACGAGGCGCACATGCATTTGTTTTGCGCGGGTCTGCTCGAGCAGCAGCACCTCATTGAGCGCTCGGTGAATGTTGATCGGCTCCATCTGCGGGCCGACTGCGCTCAGCCCCAGTAGCGCCTGTATCAGTTCCGTCATCCGGTCGGATTGACGTACGATGAGGTTGGCGTACTCGGTGAGTTGCTCTTTCTCGTCCCGTTCTTCTTGCGGGCTTGGCGAGCTTGCCGCGTTTGGCGAATTTGGCTTGCCCGTAGGTTCCTTCGTCAGTTTTCGTGCAAGCAGTTGAGCTGCGCCACGAATTCCGGACAGCGGATTGTTGAGCTCATGGGCTACCGTGGCGATCATGCGGTCGAGTTCCTCTACCCGGGCATGTGCCAGCTCGTCCCGCTCCAGGCGGTGCCGCGTAGAGAGGTCATGGAGCGCCAGTAGTGAACCGTGCCGGTCTCCGTTGGCGTCGCGCAGTGCAGAAACCACGGCGACCACGTCGATGCCGTCGGAGCGTCCTACGCGTCCCTCGTCGCGCACGCTGCTCTCGCCGCCGCCGTCGACCCGGATGAGTAGTTCCAAGAGCCAGTCGTAGTCAGAGAGAACGTCGCTGCGCTGGGCTCCAGCCAGAGATCGCTTAGATCGTCCGAGCATGGCCTCGGCAGCGGGGTTCACGTAGACAATGCGTCCGCCGGGCTCGAAGACCACGACGCCGCCGACCATGTTCGCGAGCACGATGTCGGCGCCTATCTCATGCTCAGGCCTGTGAGGATTGTGGCTCAAATTGGTGTTGTCGCCAGCCTAGCGCGACCCGGCAAAGCGATCGCGGGGATGCTAACATGAGGCTCCAGGAGGCGCTATGAACCGCATCGGAGAAGGCTACGATATCCACCGGCTGCGACCGGGAGGGCCATTGCGGCTCGGTTGCACCGACATTCTTGCCGACATCGAGGCCGTGGGTCACAGCGACGGCGATGCGCTGGCGCACGCCGTCTGCGACGCGTTGCTCGGGGCGGTCGGGGGCGGCGACATCGGTCAGCATTTTCCACCCGGCGACCCTCGTTGGGCGGGCGCCGATTCGAAGGTGTTTCTTGCTGAAGCCGTCCGCATCGTGGCGGAGGCCGGCTACGAACTGGTCAACGTCGACACGACCATAGGATTGGAGACCCCCAAGCTGGCTCCGCATCGTGACGCGATCCGCGTGGCAATGGCCGCCGCATTGGGCTGTGACGTCGCGAATGTTTCCGTCAAAGCGAAAACAGGTGAGGGGATCGGTCCCATCGGCGAGAGGCAGGCGGTCGAAGCGCGGGCGGTGGTGTTGTTGCGGAAGGTCGGCTGACCGCGAAGTCCGGCGCAGTAGAGATATGTTCTTGCGCTAGCGTAGTTCGGTAGTTCGGTGTCGAATCACGCCGCGCGCTCTGCAGCGGCGAAACCATCGTCGTCGTAGGTCAGCCTGACTTCTTCGCCCGCGATGTTTGTGTCGAGGGAAACTGCGCGACCCCACAATCGGAAAGTGTAGCCGAGCGTTTTTTCGGCTTGACCCATCTCCAGTTCGCGCCCGTCGTAGCTGTGCGACAAGAGCATGTTGCGTTTCCCCTCGTGATCGCCGTCGACGACTTTGATTACTGGGATGGAACCCATTCCCACACTCGTCACCAGTGATTCGCGAATCTGACGCCAGCCGATGTCATCGGCGATCTCTGTGACGACGTAGTCGTTTCTATTGGTGCCGTACTCGAACAGGCCGAGTCGTTGACAGAGTTCCTCAGTGAGGAAACGTCTCAGGAACGAGCTGTCACGTTCCGACTCTCGTGCCTGGAAGATGGCGTCCTTGCCGGCAGTTGCGTTGCGATGGTCGGCAGGCTCGATGCCTTCGTGCGATTTGTAGATGTGGTCCCACATCGTGAATCCGAGATGATACGGGTTCAGCCCGCCCGAATGCGGGCGCAGCACCTGATTGTGATGGACCATGAACTCGAGACGCAGTTCGGGGGGGAGATCGAGATTCGTCATGATCTGGTAGTGCCAGTAGCTGGCCCAGCCTTCGTTCATGATCTTCGTTTCGATCTGCGGAATGAAGTACTGCGTCTCCTCGTGCACGATCGTCAGAAGGTCCTTCTCCCAGTCCATGAGGAATGGGTTGTAGTCGCGGAGGAACAGAAGCAGGTTCTCTTCGGGCTCGATCGGAATACGGCGAAGATCCGGCTCGATATATTCCTGCGCCTGATGAATTGATCGGTTCGGATCGTCCGTGGGCAGTGAGGCCTCGAACGCGCGCTGACGCTGCTCGTCCTGCGGAACCTTGCGTACGGCCATATTGCGCTGGCACTGCATTGACAATGCATGCGCCGCATCGAGAACGTACTCAACGCGATCCACACCGATGCTCGGGTCTTCCACGTACGTTCGCACGCGCTCGGCGTGCGACTTGAAGCTCGAGAGGGTGTACTCCGGGCGGGTACGCGAGAATGTAAAGTTATTCTTGAAGAAATCGTTGTGGCCGTAGACGTGCGCGATCGTGAGCACGTTGAGGCACACGGAGTTGTCGGCCATCAAGTAGGCCAGTGACGGGTTCGAGTTGATGACCATCTCGTAGGGCAGACCCTGCGCACCATGGTCGTACAGCGTCTTCATCTTCTCGAACGACTTGCCGTAGGACCAGTGTGGGTAGCGCGACGGCATGCCCGAGTACGACATGTAGCCGAGCATCTCGTTGTGGTCGCAGAGCTCGAACTCTTGCTCGAAACAGTCGAGGCCGTAGGCCATCGCCAGTTCCGTGATGCGCTCGTCGTAGCGCTTTAGTTGATCGAGATCGACGTTCACTTGGCATCCTCGCGGTCTCTGCTCAAGAACGCCTTGAAGCTGGGCCAGACGTCCTCCTTGCGTTCGATGAGGACGGTCTGGAAGTTTGCTGCGCCGATCTTGCGGAACGTTTCGATCAGCGAGCTGCCGTAGTATCCAGCTCCCCTGGGTTTGATCTCTCCGTATCCGAATAGGTTCGATACTTCGCACAACTCTTGCGCGGCTTTTACGGCATTCGGGGTGTCCGAGCCGAAATTGTCGCCGTCGGAGCAATGAAAGGCATACACGTTCCAGAGGTCGGGGTGGTATCGGTCGGCGATGATCTCGAGCGCTTTACGATAGCCCGACGAAACGAAAGTGCCGCCGGCCTCGCCCTTGGAGAAGAACTCGTCTTCGGTAACCTCTTTGGCTTCAATGTCGTGGGCGACGAAGACTACCTCTACGCTGTCGTATCGTCGCGCGACGAACTGATAGAGCAGGTAGAAGAAGCTGCGCGACAGATACTTCTTGGTCGTGTCCATCGACCCCGACGTATCCATGATGCAGAATACGACTGCGTTCGACTCTCGATGGATCTCCGTCGTGCGATGTTTGTAGCGCAGGTCTTTCTCGTGGAAGGGCATGCGTCCGTCGGGGCGTGCAGTCGCCGAGCCGTGGCGAACCCGCTCTCGTCGCAATTTCTCTTTGACGGTCTTGCGTCGATCGAGCCGGACGCGAAGGCCGATGTGTCGATAGCCTTTTCGACGACTCTGCCGCAGCGTTTCGATCGCCGCGTGCTGTTTGCGTTCCATGTCCGGGAGCTCGAGGTCCTCGAACATGATGTTGATCAGTTCCTCAACGTTGACTTCGGTCTCGTAGTAATCGACGCCGGGCTCGTCGCCTCCTTCGCCGGGCTGGCCTCTGCCGGGTTGCTGTTGCTGCCCGACCACGTCGCCGCGCTCTGTCTCTTCACCGGCTCCTTCGCCGACTTGGCCTTGGTTGTCGCCGTAGACGAAGCGGTATTCCTTGATCCCGCGGATAGGTACTTTGACCATCCGGTCACCCGAACGACCGATGATGGACTCTTCGGCGATGATGTCCGCGATGTTCTCGCGGATCGACGAGCGAACCTTCTCGCGGTGGCGTACGCGGTCGCCGGCGCTTCGGTCGGCCGGCGCCTCTCGCTTAGGTCGAAAAAGCCCGCTCACGATGCAACCTCAGTCCTTCCATAGGTTGTTCGCGGCGTACTTGAGAACCGTATCGACGCAGTGCTCGCAGTAACCGTTCTGCAATAGATTCTCGACCATGCTCTCGTACTTACCCGATTGCTCGGCGTCGCGGGTCGTTGCGCGCGTCACAATGCGGCTGAGCTCTCGTACCGACGACATCAGCTTCTTCTCGATCGCTTCCTTGAGCGGTTTGTAGCTCGAGTAGCTGATCGTTACGCCGCGACGTGTGCTCGACCAGAGGTAGGAGATTACGTCCTGTCGGAATCCTTCTGCGGACGAGCCGATGATGGCTATTTGCTCCTCGATGGATTTGAGGAAGCCCTCGTCGGGTTCCAGTTCCTCGCCGGTCGCACGGTCTTTGACCTTACCTTTGTTGACGAACGCTTCGGCGTGGTCGAGGTAGTTCTGAAACAGGCTCTCGGCCTGCTCCTCGTACGCGTACACGAACGCCTTTGTTATCTCTTTCTCGAGAAGCTCCAGGTACTCCTTGTGCAGCGTGTCCTGCAGGAACTCCAAGTACTTCTTGCGAGTGTCCTCGGGGAACTCGGCCTCGCGTACGCGGGCAACCAGCGCCTCGCGTGCGGTGATGGGGTTGATGCAGCGGGCGCCCGCATTCTCGGAGAGCGCCTCGTCCAGGGCTTTCATGACGAAGCGGGTTGAGATGCCGTCCATGCCTTCGCGCTGAACTTCTTCACGTAGTTCCGCGATATCGATCTTCTTGGTGCGGCCTTTTTCGATGACCTCCTCTCCGTTGTAGATCTTCAACTTGGTCATCGGATCGCACTTGGCGGTCGGCTCCAGTCGCGAGAGGATGGCAAACATTGAAGCCGTTTCCAGCGTGTGGGGTGCGATGTGAGCCTGGAAGTCGGAATGCTCGATGATCTTCGTGTAGATCTTCACCTCTTCGCTCAGTCGCAGGTTGTACGGCACCTTGACGACCACGATACGATCGAGAATCGCTTCGTTGGTGTGGTCCGATCTGAACTTCTGCCATTCGGCTTCGTTCGAGTGCGCGCCGATGCAGACGTCGACGTAGACCATTCCATGTCGACCGGGTGCGGGGATCACCTTTTCTTGCGTCGCGGTGATCATCGCATGTAGGTACTCGGTGTCGTTCTTGAATACCTCGATGAACTCGCACATTCCGCGGTTGGCGACGTTGAGTGCACCGTTGAGGTCGAGCACGCGAGGGTCGCCTTCTGAGTACAGATCCAGTTTTGAGATGTCTTCGCTGCCGATCAGTACCGATGTGTCTTGGTTGTTCGGATCCACCGGCGGAACCACGCCGATCCCGACGCGGCCGCGCTTGGAGTACCGATAGGTTCGCACGGGAACCTCTTCGTAGCGGCCGCCGTATTCTTCTTCGAGACGGAAGCGGCAGACCGGGCAGAGGTCGCCCTCGATATGGGTTCCGAGCATCTTCTCGAATTCTTTGCGCAGGTGGCGAGGAATGAGATGGAGCGGTTCCTCGTGCATGGGGCATCCTTCGATGCCGAAGAACGGAGCCGCCTCTTCGAGGGCACATTCGATCTTCTCGACGAGAGAAGTCTTACCCGAGCCGACCGGCCCCATGAGGTAGAGGACCTGTCGCGATTCCTCGCCCTTGAGAGCGGCGGAGTGGAAGTAACGAACGATCTGGTTGCATACCTTCTCGATTCCGAAGAACTCGTCCGAGAAGTAGCGGTAGACTTTGTTCGTGCCTTCGATGGGGGACGTCGATGATTCGGTTTCGGGAATCTCATCGACCCCCTTACTGATCATGATGTCGTAGATGCGCGAGTGCGCGAGTTTGGGGATACCTGGGTCGACCTTCACTCTCTCGAGATACTCGAGAAAAGTGCCTGTCCATTCGTCACCGGTGGACAGTTCGCGATCGGTTCGTATCAGTTCCTCGAAGCTTCGGGTCTCTGCGCCCATAACATCCGCTCCTTAGGATTGCGGTTGGTTCCCAACCCTCAATCGACCCCTCGTTCGTCGTCAGGTATTAGACGGCCGTTACTCGATAACGTTGCCCTCAATCTCCATTTTCTCGCCTGCCGTGTATTTCCTGCCGTTCATTGTTCAATCTTAGCGCTCGAGCTCGGTGCTCGAACTCGGTGCTTCGTCTTCGCGTCGTGTGCTTCGATGTTCGCGGGGCCTTGCGATTTCTCGAATTGCGCAAGACCGGCGAAGACGTCGCGTTACAAAAAAGTATGCGCTTCGCTCGGCCGGCGGGCAAGACGAGATGTGTCAGGAACCACCAATGTGCGTCTGCGGAGTTTTGGCGCAACGCATCGAGCAAAAGTTGAAATCGCGTTCAGTGCGCGCGTGCTGTGTCATCGCGCAAAGGCACGTGACACTTCGCGTGCGCGCGTATGTCGAAAGTGACAATCGGTCGTTTGGGGAACGTGTTCCACTGCGTAGTGACCGCCCATCTGCGGGGTGAAAGGCCGCCCGGCGCGGACGGGGATAAATATTGAAAAAGTTTTGCCCCAACTGTGGGTTGACAAGAGAGGTTTGTGGTGGGTGTTCGAGGTGCCGCGCCGTCGTCGTGACGTTCGTGGCAGCGGCTGTGCGTAACGACGGCCGCTGGCGTGTCATTGTCGGCACCAGCTTCGTTGTGTTTTGACCCGCGACCTGCCGCGTGGTTCAGTCGCCTGCATGTCGCAAGTACGCACTCGCTTCGCACCGAGCCCGAGCGGATTCCTTCATCTCGGCGGCGCGCGCACCGCTCTGTTCAACTACCTCTTCGCCAAGCGTCACGGCGGAAGCTTCGTCCTGCGGATCGAAGATACAGACCGCGAGCGATCCTCGGATGAGTTCGTCCGGGCCATCCTCGATGGCTTGCAGTGGTTAGGGCTCACGCCGGACGAGGGCCCGTTCTTCCAAAGCAAGCGTCAGGACGTCTACGACAGGCGTATAGCCGAGCTGCTCGAGGCGGGCGCGGTCTACCACTGTTTCTGCTCAGCGGAAGCGCTCGACGCGAAGCGCAAGCAAGCCCAGGCGGATGGAACAAAGTATCTGTACGATCGTACCTGCCGAGAGCTGGGGCGCCGGCCCGATGCCGGCGAGAGCGCGGTACTGCGTTTCAAGATGCCACTGGAGGGAGAAACCGTAGTCCGCGACCTCGTCCGCGGCGATGTGACCTTCAACAACGCGGAGCTTGATGACTTGATTCTCGTGCGCTCCGATGGGAGCCCGACGTTTCATCTGGTCGTCGTCATCGATGACATAGAGATGGGTATTACGCATATTCTGCGTGGCGAGGATCACCTGACCAATACGCCGCGGCAGGTTCGTATCTTTGAAGCATTTTCAGTCGAGCCGCCGGCTTACGGGCACCTCCCGCTCATCGTCGGTCAAGATCGTGCTCGGCTTTCGAAGCGCCACGGTGCAACCGCGGTCGATGCTTACCGTGAGCAAGGCTTCTTGCCGTCTGCGGTCATCAACTATCTCGCTCGACTCGGCTGGTCTCATGGCGATCAAGAGATATTTACCGGCCAGCAGTTGGAGCAGCTCTTTGATGTGGACAGCGTCGGCAAGTCGGCATCGGCCTTCGACATGGAGAAGTTCGGTTGGGTAAACTTCGAGCACATGCGCGCGCTGGAGGATGCAGAGTTGGCGGACGCGGTCGTTCCGTATCTCGCTGAAAGGGGCGAAACGGAGCAGCCACGCGAGTATCTCGCGGCCGCGGTCGCGCAACTGAAGGAACGCGCGAAGACACTCGTGGAACTCGCCGAATCGTTACACTACTTCGTGTCCGACGAGCTAAGATTCGACGCGAAGGCTGTTGGTAAGTTTTTGGACGACGATGGGCGTGCGCATCTCCAGACGTTGCACGACGAACTGGCGCAGGTCGATCCGTGGACTGCCGAGCAAGTGGAGGCGACGCTACGCGTTGTCGTCGAGCGAGAGGGGCTCAAACTCGGGCAACTCGCCCAACCGGCGCGTGTTGCGCTGACCGGCGGCACGGTGAGCCCGGGCATTTTCGAGCTCTGCGCCGTGCTCGGACGCGAACGTACGCTCGCGCGATTGGCGGCTGCGGCGGCCGGTGCCGCAGCAGCTTGATCGTCAGTTCTGCGTCTTGAGAATGTTGAGCGCGGAACCGGCCTTGAACCAAGCGATCTGATCGGCGTTGAGCGTTTGATTGAGCGTGATCGTGTCGGACGTACCGTCGCGATGATGCAGCACGGCGGTCACGTCGCGGCCGGGCGCGAGTTCGAGAACGGCCGCAATCGACAGCTCGTCGTCTTCGCGCACCTTCTCGTAGTCCGACGCATCGGCGAACGTGAAGGGGAGCACCCCCTGTTTCTTCAGATTCGATTCATGAATACGTGCGAAGCTGCGCGTGATGACCACACCGGCACCGAGTAGCCTCGGGCTCATAGCGGCATGTTCGCGGCTCGATCCCTCGCCGTAGTTCTCGTCGCCGACCACGAACCATTTCTTGCCTGCGGCTTTCAACGCCCGAGCAACAGCGGGAACCGGCTCGCCGGTAGCTCCGGTGATGGGGTTGCGCGTTGTGCCACGCTCACCCGTCCATGCGCGGATTGCGCCCGTGAACATGTTGTCGCTGATGCGGTCGAGATGACCGCGGAAGCGCAGCCATGGGCCGGCGGGGCTGATGTGGTCGGTCGTCGTCTTGCCCTGCGTCTTGAGCAGCAGCGGCATACGTTGGTATTCGTCGACGTTGGGCGCAGCGAATGGCTCGAGCAACGCCAATCGTTCGCTGCGCGGATCGACGGCGATCGAAACAGCATCGGGATTGGTGGCCGGCGCAGCGTAACCGCCGGAGACTACTTTGAACCCTTTGCTCGGTACTTCCGGGGCGGGCTTCGGCGCGGTGAACTTGAGTTTCTTGCCGTCGCGCTCGAGTTCATCGGTCAGAGGATTGAACTTGAGGCTGCCGGCCAGCCCCAGGGCGACGACGATCTCTGGACTCGCGATGAAGGCGAGGGTGTCGGGGTTCGCGTCGTTTCGTCCGGGGAAGTTGCGGTTGAACGATGTGATGATCGAGTCTTTCTGGCCCTTCTGAATGTCGTCGCGCTTCCACTGGCCGATGCAGGGGCCGCAGGCGTTCGCGAGCACGCTGCCGCCCACCGACTGCAGTGCTTCCATCTGGCCGTCGCGCTGGATGGTCTCATAGATCATGTCGCTGCCGGGGCTGACGAGCAGGCGACTGCTCATCGACATGCCGGCTGCGGCAGCCTGGCGCGCGAGGTCGGCGGCGCGTTCGATGTCCTCATAAGACGAGTTCGTGCAGCTACCGACCAGGGCAGTGGAAATGTGCTCGGGATACCCCTCGCGTTCGCAGTCTGCCGCCAACTGGGAAATGGGCCTGGCGAGATCGGGGGTATGAGGACCGACAACGTGCGGTTCTAGCGTAGAGAGATCGATCTCTACGATCTCGTCGTAGTAGTCCTCCGGCTTTGCCGCTGTTTCCGGGTCTGCCGTTACCAGGTCGAGGTTCGCTTGGGCCAGTTCCGCTAGTTCGGAGCGATCGGTGGCACGCAGGTAGGTCGCCATGCGCTCGTCGAAGGGGAAAACCGAACAGGTGGCGCCGAGTTCGGCGCCCATGTTGCAAATCGTGCCTTTCCCGGTGGCCGAAATGGTCGCGGTACCGGGGCCGAAATACTCAACGATTTTGTTGGTGCCGCCCTTCACGGTGAGGAGGCCGCACAGCTTGAGGATGACGTCTTTGGGCGCGGTCCAGCCGGACATCTCGCCGACCAAGCGAACGCCGATGACCTTCGGGTGCAGAACCTCCCACGGGAAGCCGGCGAGTACATCGACTGCATCGGCGCCGCCGACACCCACCGCGCACATGCCGAGTCCGCCTGCGTTCGGAGTATGGGAATCGGTGCCGATCATCATGCCGCCGGGGAACGCGTAGTTCTCGAGAACGACCTGATGAATGATACCCGAACCGGGCTTCCAGAATCCGATTCCGTATTTGGCCGATACCGACTCGAGGAAGTCGTAGACCTCTGAGTTCTCACTGGACGCACGTGCCGTATCCGCCTCGGCGCCGACATATGCCTGGATGAGATGATCGCAGTGGACTGTGGCCGGAACGGCCACTTCGGGGCGGCCGGCCTGCATGAATTGCAGTAGCGCCATCTGGGCCGTCGCGTCCTGCATCGCGACGCGGTCCGGTCGTAGCTCGATGTAGCTGCGACCGCGCTCAAGTTCGGAGTTTGCCGGGTCGTCGAGGTGTCCGTAGACGATCTTCTCCGCCAAAGTCAGCGATCGACCGAGGCGTGTGCGCACCACTGAGATGCGCTCCCTCATCTTCTCGTAGGTCTCTGAAACGAACTGCGGCGTACTCTCGATGGTCGGCATTCCTATTCGCGCTCCTTGGTCCCTGCCCGGCATTCATTGTCGCGGGCTGCAAATCGGCTGGATCGCCGATTTATCGCATATACCGGCACAGAAGTCAGGGACTCCCTCGCACGGTGAATGAATAGGCCTCGGTCGGCGTCTTACCCCACGAGGAGCACAGGCATGAGTACAACCAGCGAATCCGGCACACCGAGGACGACGAAAACACGCCCATTGGATAGTACCGGTACAAACACGGCCACCAGGTTCAGGGCATCGGTTCGGGCTCACGGGCTCGACTGGATCACCGCTGCACTGGCTGCGACGGCGGTTGCTCTTTTCATCCTGGCAATCGCGCGGGCGGCAGGCGCCGCGCAGGGCACGCAGGAATTCTATTCAGCTGCTCATGACGCCGAGCGTGCGACACGAGTCGCTTCGGCGCAGTCCGATTTTGACCGACGTAGCCGGAAAGTCGTTGCCGACGTGGACTATTACATCGACAGCCTCGAGCGCGTATTCGCGCGCGATCTGGGGGCTCTCGAGCGTGAGTTGGACGAGGTGTCGGCTGACTACGATCGTGATGGCGATGCCCGAAACTTCGATCGTCGGGTGAAGGCACTGCAAGTGCGTATGGAGCAGTTGTCCAAGAGGGTGGGGCAGATGGCCAGCGCGATGTCGCTGCCGCGCTCAGCGCGCGCCTACTGACATCTTACGGGCTGGTCGTCCGTTTCAAGGACTGGTCGCCCAGTTCAAGGGCTAGCCGCCCATGCCGAGCTGGTCTCCTCCCCGGCTCGGCATGAGGCGACGCTAATTCCTCTCGCTAGTTGCTCGACGATGCGAGTTCTTCGTCGATGAGTGTGACGAAATTCTCCATCGGTTGTGCTCCCGACAGCATACGACCATTGACGAAGAAGGCCGGCGTTCCGTTGACGCCCACTTCGGCTCCGGCAGCGAGGTCCTCGTCTACACCGGCGTTGTGCTTGTCAGATGCGAGACAACCATCGAACTTCTTGCGGTCTAGTTCGAGTTTGTCGGCCAAGGCGTCGAGCTGTTCCTTGTCCAGGCCTTCCGACTTCCACAGCGCATCGCTGTAGTCCCAGAACTTGCCTTGGTCGCCGGCACATCGCGCGGCTCGGGCTGCATCGCGGGCTTTGGCATGGAACGGCAGCGGGTAGTCGCGCAGCACGTAACGAATCTTGTCGCCGTACTTTTCGAGAACCTGTTCGAGCGTGTCTTCAGCGAGCCTGCAGTAGGGGCACTCGTAGTCGGAGAACGCGATGATCTGGATGGGCGCGTTCTTGCCGCCGCCGCGTGCCGCACGTCCGGCGTCCGAGACCTTGATGCGCGGCACTTCGAGCATGACCTTGGTCGCGTACTTTTTGCGCAGTTCGATCACGAGGTCGGTGCGCAGTGTGCGTGCCTGCTGGTCGGCCAGGAACTCCTCGATACGCGGCTTGACCTCTTCGAACGCCGCGCCGCCTAACTGCGCTTTGTTGGCTTCGAAGACCTTGGAAATTTCGTCATCCGTCGCCGGCTCGAGTTTGCTGGTGACCTCGGCCTTTTCGAGTTCGCCCTCGCTGATCCCACGGGCTGCGGCTTCCTTCTTAAGCAGTTCCTGAGCGATCAGGGTCTCTAGCGCGCTGCGCATGAGTTGGTAGCGATTGTTCTCCATCTCGATGAGCTGGGGGCGAATCATCTTCTCCAGTTCGCTTCGCTTGATGACCGTACCGTCTACCGTGGCGAGCGTCTCATCGGCCGCCTGGACGGTCTGGGACGGGGCGGCGAGCAGAAACAAGGCGAGCAAAGGGGCAACGTAATTGAACATGATATCTCCTCGCGGCGGGATGCCGCGTTCGTGCGAGGTGCGGCACTTTGTGCCGCGATTCGGCACTGTCCGTCGCACTATTGGCCAAGTCAATTCCGTCATCTTATGAGAGCTTGTTGACCCGCAACCTGGGGACCAATAAGTAGAGCCTCTCTCGCCGCGCACGGCCCCTTCGTCTAGTGGTTAGGACGTCGGCCTCTCACGCCGAAGACACGGGTTCGAGTCCCGTAGGGGTCACCATTTTGTAGGCTGATGTGAGCGTACCTCGTAGCACTTCCACCTCGCGTACCTCGCGTACCACCGTGAATTTGGGAGTCCTGGTTCCTTACTTCAATTCGGTCGTCCAGCCCGAACTCGAAGCGCTTCGCCCGTCGCAAGTCTCTAATCAGACGGCTCGTTTCAGCCTCGACGCAGATGTGCTCGACGACATCGCGCAAGCGGCTGAAAAACTTTGTGCGTGTGGGCTCGAAGCGCTCATCGTGGGGCTCACGACCGAATCTTTTCCAGGCGGACTCGAGTTGCTCGAGCAGGGGATGACACGACTCCGCGACACGACCTCGCTGCCCGTCGTCTCTGCAACTCACGCGAATTTCGCAGCACTCGAGTCTCTTGGCGTGAAGCGGATCTCGCTCGCGACGCCCTTCGACGATGCTTCCAACGAGCACGTGCGCGAGGCGTACGAAGCGCGCGGTTTTGAGGTCGTCGCCGCCGAAGGCCTAGCCATATCGGATCTCGCAGCGATCGCACGCACGCCGGAGCCCGAGATAGAAGCACTGTTCGCGCGCGCGGATCGCAGCGATCCCGAAGCGTTGGTTCAGGTAGGTACCGGACTTCCGGTGGGCGCGATGATCGACTCGCTGGAGGCTACGCACGCGAAACCGGTTATCGCGTCGAATGCCGCCAGCTACTGGCAGGCACTGCGCGAGATCGGCATCACCGATCCCGTGCGGGGCTTCGGCCGGCTGCTGGCGGAGTACTGAGCCGCACGTTCGAGGCCGTGGTCGGTGCCACCCCTCGTTGCGGACTATCGTGTACACCTCGGCGTGCCGCCCGGTTTCTGGTGCGGCTTCAGTTCTTGATGGCGTAACGATACAATCTTTCGACCGCGCGGTGTGGTGCGCCTCCGAGTGAGCGACGCCGGCGTTGTCGAAGGTAGGTCTGGGGTATGGGCATTCATCGGATTACCGATTCACGCGCAGGCTTACTGCGGTGCCGTCGCGCCAAGCGCGCCAAGCGTGCCAAGACAGCCGTGCTTGGCACTGTCAGGGGCTGCGCGCTCACTCTCGCGCTTTTGGTGCCGGCCGTTCTTGCGGTGGCGCCCAACCAAGCGCTCGGCCAAAGCTTCCCCTGTTCTCAGCCTTTGAGCACCGGGGCGATGCCGGTGGCCTCGGACTGTCTATTCATCCTACAGGCGGCGGTGGGAACTCAGACTTGCAGCCCTGCTTGCGGCTGCGCCCCCACAGGGAGCCTCCCCATCACCGCGACGGATGCACTTGTTTGTCTGGCCGCCGCGACGGAACAGTCCGTTACGCTCGATTGCCCTTGCGGTGCGACGACCACGACAACTACGACTACGACGACTAGTTCGACGATATCGACGACCACCATGTCTTCAACGACGACGATCACTCTCGGGCCGATCGACTGCGGGACCTTCCTAACCGAGTGGGGCACGTCGGGGACCGAGGACGGAGAGTTCAACACGCCGGCCGGCCTCGAGATCAGTAACGACGACAGCCTCGTGTTCGTTGCCGATTCTGAGAACAATCGAATGCAGGTCTTCGAGCCCGATGGGACGTTCGTCGAGATATTCGGGACCAGTGAAGAGGGCGGTGCCGAGCAGCTCGACGGTCCGAGAGACGTCGCGGTCGATAGCACGGGCAACATCTACGTTGTTGACGGCGACAATCATCGCGTGGCGAAGTTCGGTACCGACTACTCGTTCGACGACGAATGGGGGAGCCTCGGTTCGGCAAACGCTGAGTTCCAAACACCGAAGGGAATTGCGATTGACGACTCGAATGAGGTGTTCGTCGCCGACTCGGTCAACGACCGGATCCAGGCTTTTAGTGCTACCGGCGTTTTTCTTCGCAGCATCGGTCAACCGGGCGCAGCCAATGGACAGTTCGCCGACCCGCGAGGCATCGCAGTGGGCGAATCCGGAAATCTGTACATCTCGGATACGGCGAACTACAACATTCAGCGCATGTCCTCGACCGGTGCGTTCGTCAGCAGCTGGGGTCGACAGGGCAGCGGGAACGGTGAGTTCGAGCGACCACGCGCCGTTGCGACGGACGACGACAACAATGTGTATGTCGCTGATCGCGACAACCATCGTGTGCAGGTGTTCGACTCCAGTGGTGCGTTTCTCGCGAAGTTCGGAGAGCAGGGAGCGGGAGCCGGTCAGTTCAACACACCCGCTGGGATTGCGATCGATTCCAACGGAAATATCTATGTGTCGGACACGGAGAACGACCGCATACAGAAGTTTTCCTGTACGATTCCCTGAGCCTGTCGGCTCAGCTGTACGATTCCCTGAGCCTGTCGGCTTGGCGCTACGATCCCCGTAGCCGCTTGTCGGTGCGGCTCACGAACCGGCGTTCACGACGCGCCACAGAGAGCCGGTCGCAGCCTCTGCTACGACCCCGCGTTCGGCGTCCATCTCGAATCGTCCGAAATCCAGTATGTACATCTCGCCCGTGACGGGGTGGAAACGAATGTCGATCGGCCGGTGAAGCGGCCCCTCGAACACGTCGTGCATGCTCCAGTCGCTTGGATCTATCCGAACCACTGATCGACCGGCCTCGGGCCCTTCGGGGGCGGTCATAGGACGCTCGTCACCGAACAGCGCGACATAGAGCTGTCCCGCGTATGCGTGGCCACTCGGTGCAACGTCGAACTTGACGGCGGCGACATGGGTGGGGAAGCGCGCGAGCGCCTGCTCGGGCTCACCGAGCTCCTCGTGGTTCGATAGGACGAACTCAAGCGGCTCGCCTCGCAACGGTCGATACGCCGGGTCGATGACCGGTTCCCCACCTATGTAGTCGGGCCAGCCGTACCAGCGTCCCTCGCGAACTTCGAAGAGCAGGTCCGGCACGTCGCCGATGGGGCGGCTGCCGCGGTCGTCCGATCCTTGATCGGTCACGATGAGGCGGCCGTCCGGTAGAAAGCCGAGCCCGTAGCCGTTGCGGATTCCCCAAGCGACCAGTTCTAGATCGGTGCCGTCGGGGTTGCAGCGCATGATGGCCGCCGTACAGGGAAGGGCTGCAGCGATGCGCGTGCCAGGCGGATGCGTAGATCCGAAATTGGCGAACGCGCCGGTCTCGATCGTATCGCCTTCGTCGCCGAACGGGTCCGGTGAGGTTGCGTCGAAGCCGGTGAGAGTGATGTCGCTCCCAGGAATGTCGTGGGCGTGTGGCAGACGTTTGAGCCAGCCGAGCTCGTACGCATCGAGGCCGATGATGCCCATGTTCGTCATCGACCCTTGGCTGAAGTACAGCTTCCCGTCCGGACCGAACACGGTCATGTTGACGTGGTAGTTGCCGGGGCCCGGTAGGTCGTCGACGATTACTCGGCGGGAGCCGTCGGCATCGATCCGCTCGATTCGGCCCGGGTCGTCGCCGACCGAGACGAACAGGGCATCGTCGTGCCAGGTGACGCCGTTTAGCGGGCGGCCCAATTCATCCGCTACGAGTTCGCGGCTGCCGCTCTCGTGTAGGCGCCAAACGCGGCCTGACGGCGCCCCGTCGCAGAAGGGTACGCCGGACTCACCGATGAAGATCACGCCCTCATCGGAGATCGTCAGGCTGGAAGGGAAGGTCAACGAATCCGCGACGAGTTCGAGCGAACCGCTCACGGTTGACTGAGCTGCTGTGTGCTGTGCCATGGTGACGGTCGCAGTACGAGGTCTGCGCAGTTCCATTTTTGATGCAGGCGCAGCGCCGGAACAAGAGGACAAAAGACGCAGTGGGGGAGAATTAGGCAGGTAGCCAAGGCGCGATGTAGCTATCGCCTGGTACTTTCATCATCTGGCCGGCTCGTCTACGACAGTGGCGATGCGTACAGGAGGACCATACGAATGCCGAGGATAGACCCGATCGCGCGCGAGGAACTCGCCCAGTTCGAGGAGTTCTTCAAGATCGTTGAGGGGGGCATGGGGTTCGTGCCCAATAGCATGCTTACGATGGGACGACGTCCCGACCTACTCAAGGCATTCGCCGAGCTCAGTTCGGCGGTCTTGGTCGGTGGCACGTTGCCACCCGACCTCAAGCAACTGGTTGCCTTCGTTGCGAGCAACGCAGCGGGTTGCCGCTATTGTCAGGCTCACACTGCGCATTCTTCCGAGCGCGTCGGTGTGCCACCCGAGAAGCGCGATGCGGCGTTTGAGTTCGAGAACAGTCCGCTCTTCTCAGAGGCCGAGCGCGCGGCGCTACGTGTCGCCCGCGACTCCGCGTTCGTGCCGAACGCGACCACCGACGAGCAGTTCGCGGAGCTTCGCAAGTACTTCGACGATATCGAGGTTGTCGAGCTGGTCGCGGTCATCTCACTATTCGGCTGGCTCAATCGTTGGAACGACACCATGGCGACGCAATTGGAGAACGATCCGCTCGGGTTCGCATCCAACAACCTGTCAGCGCGCGGCTGGGATGCCGGCAAGCACGCGGACGATCCCTCCGAGTAACCCCCTGACCAATGTGCGGCGCGTGACCTAGAGAGTCGTTGACATCCCGCCATCGACGGGGATGATCGCTCCCGTCACGTAGGCCCCTGCACGCGAGCCGAGATACAGGGCAACACCCGCCATGTCTTCCGGCTCGCCGATTCGTCGCAATGGTACGGCGGATACGATTGCTTCGCCGAAGTCTTCGAGCGTGGCCTTCATCATCTTGCTGGGGAACGGTCCCGGTGCGATCGCGTTGACGGTGATGTGCTCGCGCGCGAGTCGTTTGGCCAACGTGCGAGTCAGGTGGTGGACGGCCGCTTTGCTCGACGAGTACGCGTACGTTTCGAGGTCCGGTGCGTGCAGCCCGTCAATGGATCCTACGTTGATGATGCGCGCCGGGGCGTCGGCAGACGCACTTTCGTAGAGCAACGGTAAGCAGGTGCGCGTGAGATGGAAGATCGCTTTGACGTTGAGCGCCATCACTTTGTCCCAGGCCGAGTCGGGGTATTCCTCGATAGGTGCGCCCCAGTTGGCGCCGGCATTATTTACGAGCACGTCGAGCTTCTTCGACGTGGCCGCGAAGGCGGTCGCAAGTGCTTTGCAGCCGTCTTCAGTGCCCAGATCTGCCGGGATCGCCTTGCATATGCCGTATTGCGACAGCTCCGCGACGGCTTCATTGCAGGCATCTTTGCTGCGCGACGCGATCGTGACGTCGGCGCCGTGTTCTACGAATCCGCGCGCGATCATCAAACCGATGCCACGTGTCCCACCGGTAATGAGAACAGTCTTGCCGGCCACTGAGAAGAGATCTTTCACCTGTTTCCTCCTGCGACGGGCGTGACGGCCCGCGATCGCCGAGCACTTTAGTAGGATCGCAACGGAACGCGAAACGGCTACGGCTTGGCGAGCGTCGCGCGGCCGTGATACGCGGTTCTAGATGCTGCTTGCGGCGACCGAACATATAGCGAGCGTGGACGATCGCATGGCCGACGTGATCGAAGCGGTCGGCCCCTGTGGCATGACGATGCGTCGCGGACGCTACTCGGCATTGGTTCGAGCGATCATCGGGCAACAGGTCTCGACTGCCGCGGCCCGCGCGATCAACGAGCGGGTGCGCCTGGCGGCGGGCGGCTACGTTACTGCCGAACGGCTTTCGGGAATGGCCGACGCCGATCTTCGCGCCTGCGGACTATCACGCCAGAAGATCTCCTACGTTCGTGACCTCACGGATCGAGTGGACAGCGGCAGCCTTCGCCTCGAGCGGATGTCGGGACTCGACGATCAAGCCGTCGTGGCGGCCTTGTGCGAAGTCAAAGGGGTAGGGGCGTGGACGGCCGAGATGTTTCTCATGTTCGTCCTCGGTCGTCCCGACGTGTTGCCGATCGGAGACCTGGGGATCCGCCAGGGCTTCCAGCGCGTGTACGGGCTGCGAAAGGAACCGAGCGCGCAGCGTATGCGATCTCTCGCGCAGCCGTGGCAACCTTATCGAAGCGTGGGAAGTTGGTACCTGTGGCGCGCCCTCGAGTGCGACAGCAAGTGAGGCGCCACACGTGAGCTCCAATGATCAAGCTCCAATGGTAAAGTGTCGATGGTAGTTTCCACATGACGGCGCGCCGATCCGATTGGATCCTTCTCGCATGTCTCTCTTTGATCTGGGGGACGTCGTTTCAGTTCAACAAAGTGAGCGTAGCTTCGCTCGCCCCCGAGGCGGTAGTGACCATCCGCCTGGTGATTGCTGCGGTTATTCTCGTACCGCTCGTCTATCTGCGCGGACTTCGGTTGCCGCTGGTGGACGCTCGCTGGTTTTCGTTCGTCGCGATGGCGGCGCTTGGCAATGCGCTTCCGTTCTACCTGATTACCTGGGGACAAGAGCGCGTTGACAGCGGCGTTGCGGGGATCCTCATGGCGACCATGCCGCTCACGACGATCGTCCTCGCGCATTTCCTCGTCGTGGGCGAACGGATGACGCGATCGAAGGCCGCGGGCTTCAGCCTGGGGTTTGCCGGCGTTTGTTTGCTGATCGGTCCGGAGTTCCTTTTGAGACTCGGCGGCGGGGCGAGCTTACTTACACGTCAGTTGGCGATCGGCGCAGGAGCGATCGGTTACGCGATCAATACGATCCTCGCGCGTCGTCTGCCGCAGACACCGCCGTTGGTGACCTCTGCCTGCACGATGGTCGCGTCATCGGTTCTCATGCTCTTGCTCACCGCTCCTACCGTCGGCCAATCGCTGGCCGGCGCTACCGCGAGTTCTACGTTTGCCGCCGTCTGGCAGGGCGTTGTTTCTACAGCTTTGGCGATGCTCATCTACTACCGCATCATCGTGTCCGCCGGCGCGTCGTTCGTCTCGATGATGAACTACTTCATCCCCGTGGTCGCGTTCCTCGGTGGAGTGCTTGCCCTCGGAGAACCGCTATCGGTCAGTGCCGTCGCGGCGCTTGTGATCATCCTTTCGGGCGTGCTGGTCGCGCGCCGTCCTGCGTAGCGCCGTTGCGGTTTTGTACAAGTGCCACGCAGCTGACGCTGGAAGGGGCGGTTCCCTGATGGCCCAATCAGGGTGTTCACCTAGGGCGGAGCGGAAGGTCTTGGTGGGGGCGTAGAAAGTTCTTTGTAATTCAGTGGTTATGCGCGCCCGGATTGGTCCGCAGAGGTGGCACGTCTGTTGCTTCATTATTGTCGCTGAAGAAGTGCGAAATGCGGTGCACGATGGCCGACGGGGAGTTCGTCGGCGGTCTCGAGGGTGCAGTGCGAGGTACTACGACCCGAATGGCGGCAGGGGGATGCTGCCACCGGGCTGGAACCTCGCGAACATCTGAGAGCTGTCGCGGCACGGTCGCACCGAATATCTGCTTCTCCGGTCTCTCCCATCTCGGTGGAGCCTGCCGCGCCTGCAGGGGGCGCGACGGGCTCCACCGTCTCCTCAACACTTTTCCGCTCGCTCCGGATGTGTCAGCTTGCAGATTGGCCGGCTGCACCGGCCTCATCCTATGGCCGAGCAGTCCCACGCGCGCCGGATCTCGTTGGATCTAGGCGAACTCGTCGATCTTGAGTTACAGCTGCGTGAGGATCGTCACGCAGATCCCATAGAAGTGCGACGGCGTGACGAGAAGATCGGTGCCGCGATCTGCGCCGAGGGCGTGCCGGACTCTCGCGCCGAGGTTCTGTTGCGCTGGATAGAGGCACTGCATCCTCAGCCGGCGTCCACTCCGGGGCGGCGACTTGCCGCCGCCTATCGTCTGAGCGGCTTCGTTTTGGTGTTGATCGGACTGGTCTCCGGGGCGTCTGCTGCGTTGGCGCTGCTACGCTACGACGGGGGAGATCCGGTGAACGTGATCTCCTATCTCGCGGTTCTCGTCGGCCTTCAGCTGCTCCTGTCTGCATTGGCCGTCGTTACGATGCTGCCACAGCGAGTACGCGGCCGAATCTCACCGCTTGGGCCATTGCATGCCGCCTTGCGCGAGCTGGGGCTGCGGCGGGCGGGGTTCGATGCGGTGCTGGGCCGGCTTGGTGAATCCACCGGCGCCGATACCGGCGCGCTCAAGGCGTGGAGCGCAATCTACGGCGAAGCCGAACGCTGGCGGCTGCTCGGCATCACTCAGCGCGGGGCGGTGGCTTTCAACGCAGGAGCACTTGCGGCGTCGCTGTATGCCGTTACCGTCCGCGCCCTCGCGTTCGCTTGGAGCACGACGCTCGATGTCGAAGCCGCGACCGTACATCGCGCGGCCACGTATCTGAGTGCTCCGTGGGCCTGGGCCAAGGACGCCGTGCCATCGATCGAGCTGGTAGCGGCCAGTCGTTACTACCCGGGCGGTCAGTACGACCCTGCATTCTTAGGAGACTGGTGGCCTTTTCTTTTCGCCTCACTCCTGGCGTACGGGCTACTGCCGCGCGTGCTGCTCTGGATGTTCGCCGAGCGTCGTGGACGTCAGCTGGCGGCGAGTCTCGAGTTCGATCATGGCGATGCTCGGGCCGCGTATCAGCGTCTGACACAGGGGTGGGCTGGTGACGCCGATCGCGGCGGCGCGACAACGCTAGTGGCGGCGCCTGTGGGCGTTGCGGGGTCAGTGCAAGGTCGCTGTCGTGCCTACCTCTGGGCGGATGTACCGCTGGACCACGAACGGGTCGCCGTACTGGTGAAGCGACGCACGCGCTGCACCGAAGTCGCGGTGGCGGATGCTCCCGCCGATCCCGCGCGTGTGGATCCGGGCCGTGAGGACGGTTACGTCATCGTGGCCGAAGCGTGGGAAGCTCCGACGCGTGCACTGGGCCGGATGCTCTCCGGACTGCGCGAGCGTATTCCCGCGACGACGCCGATCGTCGTCCTGCTCGTGGGGCGATTGTCATCGACGACGTCGAGTGATGATGAGGCTATCGATCGTGTCGACGCCAGCGACGTTGTCGTGTGGCGCCGACACCTCGCCGGGCTCGGTGATCCGTACCTATTCGTCGACGACGGAGGGTCGTCGTGAGCGCACAGCCGCGCGACGAGTTCGCGCGCTTCGCGGTCGTCGGACGAGTCAACAAGGGCAAGTCGAGCATCGTGTCGACCTTCACCGAGGACGACGCAGTACGGGTCGACCCTGCCCCGCGTTCGACGCGGTCATGCCAGGAGTTTCGTTTGCGCGTAGGCGGGCGCACTTTGTTTACGATCGTCGATACACCCGGGTTTGAAGACGCCGGCGCCGTTCTGCTCTGGCTGCAAGAACGCGAGACGTCGGCCGCCGATCGCGCGCAACTCGTCGAGCAATTTGTCCGAACGTTTTCTGCGACAGGGGAGTTTCCCGAGGAATGCGAATTGCTCGCTCCCATTCTCGCCGGTGCCGGAATTCTCTACGTTGTCGACGCGTCGAAGCCGTACCGACCGAACTACGAAGCCGAGATGGAGATTTTGCGTTGGACGGGGCGCCCGCGCATGGCGCTGGTGAACCGAATCGGAAGCGACGACTACGAAGCCGAGTGGCGCCGCGCTCTCGATCAGTACTTCAGTATCGTGCGTCCATTCGATGCGCACACCAGCGGTTTCGAAGAACGTTTGGCTCTGTTGCGCGCTTTTCGGGAACTCGATCCGTCTGCTATTGACGCCTTGGATCAATCGATCGCGATGTTGCAGGCCGACTGGGATGAGCGTCGGCGTGAGTCCGCACGTGCGATTAGTGAGATGCTCGTCGATGCACTGACGATGACGATTGAGCGACCGGCCGGCGAGTTCGACGACCACAAGGCGAAAGAGCGCGAATGGAATGAAGAGTTTCGCGCCGCCATGCGCGAGCGCGAGCGACGGCAGCGCCGCGATGTCGAACTGCTGTACCATCATGACGCCTTGGAGCGTCGCGAGGATGATCTGGCCGAGGACGCGATTACCACCGATCTGTTCTCGCAGAAAACCTGGAGGGTGCTCGGCTTGGATCAGTGGCAGCTTGCGCGAGCAGGCGCGGTCGGAGGCGCGGCCGTAGGCGGTACGCTCGACGCGCTCAGCGGTGGAACGTCGTTCCTCGCCGGTACGGTAATCGGGGGTCTCGTCGGTGGGCTGTCGTCGTACTTCGGTGCGCGCAATGCGGCGCGAGTAGAAGTGGTCGGACGCCCGTTGGGGGGGCGCGTTGCGATCATAGGGCCCGTGAGCGACGCGAACTTCGCTTGGCTCGTACTGGATCGAGCGATCCTGCACGCGATCGCGGTGAGCGGGCGAGCGCATGCGGTGCGGGCCGCTCTCGTGCTCTCGCCGGGCGAGGAGGAACGACGAGTCGGTCCCAGCGGAAAGTTGGACGCGCGTGAGCGTGACACGATAGGCGCGTTGTTCAACCGAATTCGCCGCGCCGGCGGAACGGACTCCGAGACGGCCGGCGCGTTGACCGACCGAGTGGCAGCACTTCTCGAGCGCACTTGACACTTCGCGTTGCGCACCAATACTGCGCGCAACTATCTTTTAAAGACTTCGGGCCATTTCGGACGACTTGGACGACCCATCGGTTGTCGGGCTCCGATCTCCCAACTCAGAGGACAGCAGTATGATCGATTGGAGCGAGCAAGGCCTGATGATGCGCGATGCGTTTCGCAAGTTCGTAGACAGCGAAATCGCGCCGAACATCGAAGAATTGGAGCACGGCGATACGCCTCCGTACGACGTCTTGCGCAAGATGTACAAGACGTTCGGTATCGACGACGTGGCGCGGGCTCGCTTCGAGAAGCAGATTGCGCGCGACAAGCGTATCGCCGCGGGCGAGGCGGTCGAAGAAAGGAAGAAGGAAGTCGACCCGGAAGAAGCTGCCGAAGCCGCGGCCATGCAGATCATCCCGATCATCGAGTTGTGTCGCTACTCCCCCGGACTCATCACGGCGATGGGTGTGAGCATGGGGTTGGCGGGCGGCTCGATCATGTCGAAAGGTACGATTCGCCAGAAGGAACGCTGGGGACTCGACCTGCTTACGCTCGACAAGATCGGCGCGTGGGCGATTACCGAGCCGGGCTCGGGTTCCGACGCGTTCGGCGGCATGAAATCGGTGGCGCGGCGTGACGGCGATGAGTACGTGCTCAACGGTAGCAAGACCTTCATCACCAACGGGCCATACGCCGACACCATCATCTTCATCTGCAAGCTCGACGACGGCGGTCCCGTCGAGGAGCGCAAGGTACTGACGTTCGTGTTGGAGAAAGGCACGCCTGGCCTCGTGCAGTCGAAGCCGCTGCGCAAGATGGGGATGCACTCCTCGCCGACCGGTGAATTGTTCCTCGAGGACGTACGTGTTCCCAAGGAGAATCTGCTGGGCGAGACCGAAGAATCACCGTCTCGCGAAGGAGCGAAGGACAATTTCTCGACCGAACGAAGCGGCGTCGCAGCGATGGCGCTGGGCATCGTCGAGCAGGCGCTCAAGCTCAGCGTGGAGTATGCGCGAACCCGGGTTCAGTTCGGCAAGCCGATTGGTGAGTATCAATTGATACAACTCAAGTTGGCGAAGATGGAAGTCGCGCGCATGAACATCCAGAACATGGTGTTCCGTCACATCGAAATGGTTGCGCACGGCAGACGTCCTTCTTTGGCGGAAGCCTCGGCCATGAAATTGTACGCCGCTCAAGCCTGCATGGAAGTATGCCTCGAAGCGGTGCAGGTGTTCGGTGGCAACGGGTACATGTCGGAGTATCAGGTCGAGCAGCTGTGCCGCGATGCGAAGGTCTTGCAGATCTACGCCGGTACCGACGAGATGCAGACGATCCATATTGCGCGTGGTCTGTTGCAGGAGGGTGCGTAGCGGTACCGAAGGGGCTCGAGTCCTTGATGCGCACGCCGGCCAGGCCATACTGAAGCGATGTACGCTGCCGTCACCGCAACTGTCGCTGTCCTGTTGTTGGCGAGCTCGACTTCGCTGCCCGCGGCGGATGTCGAAAAGCCGCAGGCCGCCCAGGCCGAAGCGAAAGAGGCCGATGCCGCAAAGTCCGAGGTCGTCGTATCCGGCAGCCCGGGGCTGATTCAGACACCTACGGTCGAAGAATTGGACGCATCATTGCCCGAGGGTGGCGCGCTGAGCGGTCAGGATCTGTACGACCGATTCCTGAAGAACCGTCGCAAGCTCGAGTCCGCCTACCAAGAGAGCTATTCGGTTTCGAAGGACCCAGCGGGAAACGAGCAACGGGTCAACTTCTGGCTTAAATGGCGCGACTACCGAGACGAGAACGATGAGCCGGTCGACGATATCGAGTCGAAGACCATACTCAAGCTCACGGGGCCGTTCGAGATGCGTCATACGTCGTATCTCTACGTTCATCATGATGAGCTCGACGATGAGCAGTTCATGTACTCGCCGCATCGAGGCCGCACGGCGCGAATGTCGCTTGCGGGACAAACGATCGCCGGTACCGACTTCAGCTTCGACGACTTTCTGCTGACGGTCGACGATGTGGAGGACGGGCACTTCAAGCGGCTAGCCGACGAGGAGATCGACGGAGTTCCGGTCTACGTCGTGGATGCCGTGATGAAATCCTCGTCTCGATCGAGTTACACGAGAAGCATGCTCTGGCTCGAGAAGGATCACTACGTTCCCATCAAGGCGCGCTACTGGGACTCGGTCGGTGTGATGTCGAAAGAGCTCACGTCGCGGGCCGATAAGATCAAAGAGTTCGGCGGCGCATGGGTTGCGACCGAGAGTAAGATGACGAACCTCCTCGAGGAGACCCACACCCTGATGTACCTGGAAAAGCTCGACCCCCGTGCCGAATTGAGTGACTACGATTTCAGTCTCTCCCAGCTCGAGTTCAAGCCTTAGGCCCGCGTTCGCACCAGTAGAGCCGGTAACAGCGTCAGGTCGGCACACAGGCACAGGAACATCGTGACGGCGCCCAGCGTTCCCAATTCGCGCAGCGTTGCGAAGCCCGACAGGCCGAGCACTAAGAACCCCGTCGAAAGCATAAGCGATGTGACGACGATCGGGCGCCCGAGTGTTTCGATGCAGCGGTGTGCGGCCGACTGGGGATCTTCCCCGCTGCGACGGTAGCGGTGGTAGTCGACGAGAAAGTGCGCCGTGTCGTCCACCGCGATCCCGAGCGCGATGCATCCAAGCAGGCTCGTTGGCAGCGATAGCGTTCCCGCACCGCATCCCAGCAAGCCGTAGAACACGAGCACCGGCACTACGTTCGGAACTATCGCCAGTGCACCTAGCTTGACCGATCTCATCGCGATGGAGACGAGCACGAAGATCGTCAGCGTGGCGGCCGCGACGGCGGTGAGCTGGTTCGTCGCGATCGTATCTGCGTTGTGGCTCAGTAGTATCGCGCTCCCCGTGACGGCCGCAGTGAGAGACGCAGGAAGTCGTGTCTCCGCGATCGTTCGATGCAGGGAGTGTTCGAGCGCTCGCATGGCGGCGGATCCGCTATCGCCGACGCGTACTACGATGTTGGCGCTACTCTGGTTGGCGTTCGCGAACGGCCTCATTCGGGTCTTCGGTATCAGCAGATACAGGTCGGACACGGCGCCCTTCGTATCGGGAATCCGCGCGGCCGCGGGGGCGTCGTACTCGAGCGCGCGATTGGCCTGCGAGAGCAGATCCACCGCCGACATGGCGGCGGCAACTGCGGGCAGTTCCTCGATACGCCGCTGCAGCTGCTCTAGCGCACGCAGGTTCTCGGGCTCCCGGAATGCGCCCGGTGTTGACCCCGTTACTGTCACATACACCGGGACCGGCCCGACCAGCACGTCCCCGATAGCGGTGAAGTCGGTTCGAATGCGATCCCGTGCGTCGAAGAAACCGAGGTAATCGGTGTCTATTTCGATGAGGGGCAGTGCGGCGACGGCGGCGGCCGCCAGCAGGGCCCATACCGCTACAGTGGCGCCGGCGTGCTCGACTGCCACGCGTCGGCACGCTGCGAGAGCGCGATCGATAACGGCCGGTACACCGCTGCGCCCGCCCGCATCGGCAGCGATGAGTCCGAACGACAGCATCGCAGGGATGACCGAGAGTGACAGTAGCGTGACGACTGCGATGCCTACGCAAGCAAGAGCGGCGAGTTCGCGGATGGCGGGAGTCGTCGATGTCGCTAGCGCGGCAAAACCCGCCACAGTGGTCGTGCCGGCCAACAGCACCGGCGCGCGTACGCGCTCGATACAGACGCGGATCGACTCGTACGCAGTCGCTTCGTGTGAAAAACGCGCGATGACGTGGACGCCGTAGACGCTGCCCACGCAGAGCAGCATGGGGCCGAGCACGAGCGTGATGATGTTGAGCGTGCCTGAGGTCGCAGCGATGCACGCGAATACCCAGGCGGTCGCGACGGCGCTTGCCGCCACCGCCAATGTGCCGGTGAGCGGATGGCCGCTGGCGATCCAACCTACCAGTGCACCGACGAGCAAGGCGAGGGGGATGAGCGTCAACAGGTCGCGCATCATGATGTGATAGGCCTCGGCCTTGATGTGTTGTCGTCCGGTTACATAGAAGCGACGCGTGGGGGTGCGGTAGTCGATCAGGATTTCCTCTATACGTTCGTTGATACGTGCGCGTACGAATTCTCCGTCGGTCATGTTGCGCAGCGCGACGTTGATCGCGGCTGCCTCGCCGCCGCTGCCGATCAATGAGAGAGGGAAGAGCGGGTGCGAGAGTGAGTCGGCGCGGAGTGCTGAGAGGGCGTTTTTTTCGTCAGGAATCTCGTCAATGAATCGGGCGATCGAGAAAAGATCACGCGCCGTATCGAACTTAGGAACCGTCGTTTCGACTATGCTCTCTATGGAACGCACTCCGTCGATGCGACGGATCCGGTCGCCGATATCTCTTAGCGCATGAAGATTGGGCGATGTGAAAACGTCGTCGCAGTGCATCGTGACGATGAAGAGATCGTCGTTTCCGAAGTTCGCAATCGCGCTCTGGTACGCGGCCAATGCAGGGGCGTTGGAGGGCAACATCGGTTCTTCCGACGGATCGAGTTCGATCTGCCATTGGGCATTGTCGAAGTCGTATAGCGTTGGCGCGACAATCAGCAACGAGAGTCCCACCGCAACGGGTATGACGAACCGCCCACGGGCGGGAAGCGTGGGGAGCGCGGCCACCAGCGCGGTCGCGCCGAGAATGCACGCGGTCAACAGCGCCAGTTCGGGTAGTGCGGGCGTCACGCGTTCACTCGATCGGTCGTTACCGGCAACGCTGATGGCAGCGACTCGGTCGGGAGGGTTTCCGGCGCGCCTGGCCCGTATCGAAGGCGTCGGGCTTCGCTGATGCTTGGAAGTCGGCTAGGAATGTAGAGGGACGCCAGGACCTCGACGCCGCCACGTGCGCGCAGAGGAGTTGTACGTATGCCTTTCATCGAGATCGTTTCACCGAGTCACGCCTCCGGAGAGGTTGCCGACGTCTATCGCTACATGGGCGAAGTATCCGGCGGTGCACCGCAGGTCGCCAAGATCGTTCAAATGTTCAGCCTCCGAGCCGCGTCCATGCGGCGCATGATTCGCAGTTGGGAGCTGGTCATGTGGTGTGGTGATGAACCGCGAGACCATCGAGAGATGGTGGCTGCGATGGTGTCGCGGCACAACGATTGCCACTATTGAATGGACGGCCATGAGGCATTCCTGCAGGCTGCAGGAGGACAAGCAAGTCGTGTCGTCGAGCTATTGGAAGGTCGCGCTGCGCAGCCGACGCCGTTCGAGCACGCAATCGTCGAATTGACGCGCCTTGCAACCGAAGCACCCGCACGGCTCACGCCGTCGGATGTCGAGCCGCTGCGCGCGCTCAAGGGCGAGGCGGCGACGGATTACGTACTCGTTCTGGGTGCGTTTCACTTCATCAATCGGATAGCGGATCTTCTCGAGGTGCCGTCCGAAGGCCTCCCGGCCGGCTTGCGGCGAGTCGAGTTCGTTCGGCGTCTGTTCGTGCGCGTGGCGGCGCGGCTTTTCGGCAGCATGGACCTGGCAAACCGGCGCTTCGATAGTTCCTACGATACGGTCCGCGGCGACGTCGATACGCTCCTCGATGCCGCCGATTGCCGTGCCGATCGCGCGACCCTCGACGTGTTTGCGCGTCGGCCTCAAGGCTTGGAGGTCCTACGCCACGCGTTGGAGGAGCGGCAGGTGCGCTCCGGGTTGTCGGCGCAGCTGTTAGCGCGTGTGCATGCAGGCGTTGAGGCGGCGCTGCCGACAGCGCCTGACGACGCGTTCGGCTTCCATCCCCGTCCGAGTAATCCCGTAGATGCCTTCGTGTTCGTAGGAACCCGCTATGCCCAGCGCACGACGGCTGACATGGTCAACGCGCTGCGTGCCGAAAGCATGAGCGATCTCGAGATCATGGACCTGGCTATCGCCGTCGCGGATGCGAACCAATGGGCTCGCATGTATCGCTTGCTGGGGCTTGATCCGGCGCTCTACTACCTGCCGGTAGATGTGCATGCCGGGGAATCCGGGATTGATGAGGCCGAAGCGGCCGGTGTCGCGACGGGTTAGGGCGAAGTTGTTGCTTCGTTCCTGGCGGCCTGAGCGAGAACGTCGGTGCTGAAACCGGCCTGCATGTAGGCGTGATCGATCATGCCAAGCGACATTTCGTAGGCCGCGAGCGTGCTGCCCGCCAACGAGTTCGCTCGCGGTAGCGACGAGGTCAGTGGGTCGATGTATTTCCCGCTGCGGTACATTGCGAAGTGCAGGTGTGGGCCGGTCGCCAGGCCCGTCATGCCCACGTAGCCGATGACCTCACCTTTGCGCACGCGCATGTCTGGAGTCAGTCCCGTGGCGATTCGCGATAGGTGGGCGTAGCCGGACTCGTAGACAGTGTCGTGACGTAGCTTCACGAAACGCCCGTTGCCGCGGTGCCAGCGAGCCATCACGACGGTGCCGTCGGCGACGGCGTGGACGGGAGTTCCCGTGGGAGCGGCGAAGTCCACACCGTAGTGTGGGACGCTCCGTTTCAAGATCGGGTGATAGCGCGCGTCGGAGAAGTGCGAGGAGATTCGTGAGTATTCGACGGGGTAGCGTAGGAACGCGCGACCTAGTGCGTCGCCGTTGCGGTTGTAGTAGCCGCCGCGTCCGCCGTCGGGCGTAATGAAATAGAAGCCCTCGTGCGACTGGCCGCGGTTTGTGACGTCGACTGCGAGAATCCGTCCGGGCATGGCCGCGTCTGTGTCGGTGCGGACCAGTTCTTCGAATACGACTCGGAACGTTGCGCCGGGCTGAAGGTCCTTTGCGAAGTTGATTTCCCAACCGAGGATCTCGGCGATGTCGCTGACGATCGGATCGGGGATCCCGCGCTCAATGGCAGCCATATAGAGGCTACTGCGAATCTCGCCGCCGGCGACGCGAAGTCGACGATAGTGCGGAATCTCACGAAGCTCGGCATGAATGCCCGACTGATCCCGCTCGGCGATGAGGACGCTTGTACGGCCGGTTTCGAAAGAGAGCCGGACGAGTGAATTGTCGCTGCCGTTGATGCGCAGCGAGATTTCCTGCCCGACGTAGACGCGGTTGAGATTGTAGAGCTTGTGCGCGGCCTGCACCCACTCACGGATCGCGTCACGGTCGAGTCCGGCCTTGCCGAGCACGTGCGATATGGTTTCGCCCGACTTTATATGATGCGTGATCTGGCGGATCTCGTTATTGGCGTCGGTATCGTGGTCGAGAAAATGGTGGAACGATTCGCCTAGAGAAGCTTGCTCGGCATTCGCTACGGCCTGAAGGTCGAGTGTCATCTCGACCGCGGTCTCCGCCGCTTCGGTCTGCGCTGCCTCGATCGGCTCCATCGGAAGCAACCCGACGTGAGACTGTGCGAACTCGGCGGCCTCTGCCGCACGCAGCTCTTCGAGCGGGTCGAATGGGAGAGGGGCGTTCGCGACGGCGGCGTCCTCGAGCTGCCATCCGGCAGCGGCTCTCCCCATCGCACTGAAGTCGTACGTCATGGGCGCTGCAGCGACGAGGAAATGCGACATATCGAGCTCGCTGGGCATCTCGCATTCACTTTTCGAGGCGAGCCGGATCTCGGACATGGAGTCGGACGCGGTGTCGGACGTACTCCCGGCGGACTGTGGGATCGTGTCACAAGTGCCACGGAAGCCAATACCGGCGCGAGCCTCATTGTGTACGAACTCATGCATCGCCACGAGGGCGGGGATGTTCGACGCGGCCCAATTGCCTCCGGTGCGATAGTCGGCGCCCGACAGGAGCGTGAACCACGCGGCGAGTACCATGATGGCCGGCGGGCTGGCGTAACCACTCAGGATCGCGGCAAAGAGCTTGGAAGAGGGTGGCTCGTTCGAGTTCATGTCTGTGGATAAACAGTTAGGCGGGGCATATGCGGTTTGCGTAGTTCACAGTCGCGGATGCCCACCTCCGCCAATCTCTCGTTCCTCTGTAGCGAAATGCGTGCCGGTTCGTGACGCGGCGTGTGGGGGCGTGCCGTGCCGCCGCGTGTTGGTCCCCATCGACCTATGCGCGTGCAGGTGCGATCGAGGTTTTCTCGCTGTGCTTTCGTTAGGCTGCGCCGGTTGGCGCTATGCGTCGGAGACAACGCCGCCGGCTAGGCCGGGACCTTTCGCTCGCAGCAGCGATCGGATCGCTCGGGCAAAAATGCGCGGGCAGTCGCAAAATTGCCGCTCGCCCGCCGTATGCGGTTCGCTGTGCGCTGCACCTCCCTCGGGCACTGCGCGCCCTAAGTCCCTGAACCGCTGTGCGTCCCATCTCGATGACGCTCAAACGCGCCGGCAGAACCGGCTACGATCGGCTACATGCATAGACATGCGTTGCTCGAAGAGCTTGCCGAGTACCGTGGAGCTGACCCGGACGAAGTCGCGATGGTCGAGAGAATTCGCAATTTCGTCGTGGGCAATGCCGCGTGTTTCCAGCGGGAGCTCGCGATCGGCCACATGACGGGTGCCGCGTGGATCGTGAATCGGTCGCGCACCGCGGCGCTACTCACACATCACCGCAAGCTGGGGCTGTGGCTACAGCTCGGCGGGCACTGTGACGGCGAGAGCAATGTTTACGCGGTGGCGACGAGAGAGGCGCAAGAGGAGTCTGGGCTTTCGTCGCTCCGACCCGTGTCGCGGGCCATCTTCGATGTTGATGTGCATTCGATCCCGGCTCGGCCGGGTGAGCCGGAGCACTTCCACTACGACGTGCGGTATCTGTTCGAGGCCGACGAAAGCGAAGAGTTCGTCGTCAGCGAGGAATCGCTCGACCTGGCTTGGGTTGCTATCGACCGCTTGCCCGAGAGATCTGTCGATCGCTCGATCCTACGGATGGCGCGCAAGTCCAGCGACGTCGTGTAGGTTCGCCGAGGTTCGGGAGGTTCAGGAGGTTCAGGGGGGGGGGAGAGGGTTCAGAGGGTTCAGGAGGCTCAGCGCGCGCGCCGACTACCGCGCAGCTCGAAGACGACGTCGATTCGGTCGGCGCCCAATCCCAGTTCCTGCCCATCGTAGACCTTGGCTTCGAAGACCTTGCGATACGCCGCGAACTGAAGCGTTTGGACGAGCGTGCTCGCCACCGACAGCCTCGGCGCAAATTCGTCGCGATCGGTGTGGTAACTTCCGTCTATCACGATCCATCGCGGACGCTGCCCGAGTACGTAGATGGGGACGTCGTAGGCATGAACGGCGCCGCTACCCGGCTCGCCGCGCGAACGGCCGCGCGCGGCGTAGCGGCGAGTCTCGTCTCTTTGGCGTCCGGCACGCTGCCACAGCAGCGCGATCTTTCGATGGTTCAGACCGAGCATGTCGATCGTGTCTAGACCCGCAACGAACGGGATCGTGCCGGCTTCGGTCACTGCCAGCCGGTCGCCCGGTCGAGAGCGCTCACGAATGTATGCACCCGCTCTTTCGTGGGCCTCGAGCCACGTGCCGTCGAACGAGTCGCTTCCGATGTATTCGTGCCACGGCCGATCATGCTGGAGCCAGAAGCGTAGGGGATGCTGCTGTAGTGCGCTGCGCTGCACGTAGGGCAGCGCGACGCAGCTTGCGGCGATCGCGATCCACGCGATGGGCCGGCCGAACGATCGGATTGTGCTTTGCCGGTTCGTACGATGAGCACCGTGGGCCTCGTGTAGGCTAGCCAGCCGGGCGTAGCCGGCGGCCGCGAATACGCAGAGCAGCGGATAGACCGGTATGAGGAAGCGATAGGCGGGCATGAAGTCTCCGCCGACCACGACAACGAACAGCGCTTGCGCCGCGACGACCGACAGGGCGATGAGCCAGGTTGCTGAGACTCCCGTGCGACCGAGTCTCGCAAACACGAACGCGGCTGCGGGTATGAGCAGCAGATAACCGCCGTCGGTCGCGAACGCGGCAAGCTGTCGCAGGCCCCAGAGCGTGCTGTTCTCGCCGAAGCTCACCTTGGCAACGAACGTATTCGGCACCAGTGCTCCATAGTACGCGTACCGCAGTGCGAGCAGGGCCAGTGCGGGAAATCCGAACAGGAGCGTCCAGCGCACCACTACGCGGGGTCGGAGGCCGAGCAGGATCCACTGCGCCGCGAACGCGAACGCGCCGATGAATGCGCCCTCGGGGCGGCTCGCGGCGACCGCAAGCCACGCGAGCGGCGCCAGACCGGTACGTTCGTGCTCGGTGTCGCGCATCGTTCGCAGAACCGCGTAGCAGATCAGCAGCGCATGGGAGACGGTCTCGAGGCCGGCAACCGACCAAAACACGACGTACGTTGACGATGCCAGAAACAGCGATGCCACCGGCGAGTAGGCGCCTGCCACTCTTGCGCCGCGACCGTCGATCGCGCGCGACAGCGCGGGGAGGACACCGCAAAGTAGCAGCAGCGAAACCAGCCCGACGCACTTCGCGGCAATGACGGGTGCGAGTCCCAGTCGAATCAGCAGCGCGGTGAAGACGGTGAACGCTGGATTACTGAATCCCTCAACCGGAGGTCCACCCGGATTGTAGACCGCGCCATGACCGGCCGCGAGGTTCTGAGCGTAGCGCAACGTGATGAGGGCATCGTCGGACGTTACGAAGAAATAGACGGCTGCGTGCACGAGCGCCGCCGCCGCTATGGCAATTGTTATGGCGGGTCGAGACCAGCCAAGACTGCGCGATCGGCGCGCTCCCGGTTCGGATGACATGCGTGAGGGGTGCACGTTGAGGCCGCGCACCGCGAACTATCTTAGCCGCCCTCGCGACGAATTGCGCGCGGTGCGGCGGAGGTTGCCCGGGCATCGGCTCCCTGCTTAGTATTCGCGAGTGTCAGTCTTGTCTTGGCGGTCATCGCCTGACTATCTAGGAGAGTTCAGTGAAGGTACGAGCAGCCGTCGCGCATGAAGCCGCGAAACCGTTGACGATCGAGACCGTCGAACTGGCCGGACCCAAGGCCGGCGAGGTGCTCGTCGAGATGAAGGCGACGGGAATCTGTCATACCGACGCATACACGCTTTCCGGTAAGGATCCCGAGGGGCTCTTTCCGAGCATCATGGGGCACGAAGGTGCCGGTGTGGTCGTCGAAGTCGGGGCGGGCGTGCAGAGCCTGGCCCCGGGCGATCACGTAATTCCGCTCTACATCCCGGAGTGTCGGGGCTGCAAGTCCTGCCTCAGCGGCAAGACGAATCTCTGCACCCAGATCCGCGAGACCCAGGGGCGCGGACTGATGCCCGATGGCACCAGCCGCTTCTCGCTCGACGGCAAGCCCATCCATCACTACATGGGGACGTCGACTTTCGCTGAGTACTCGGTGGTGCCGGAGATTGCTCTGGCGAAGATCCGCGAAGACGCTCCGTTCGATAAGGTGTGTTACATCGGCTGCGGCGTGACGACCGGTATCGGTGCCGTCATGAACACGGCGAAAGTCGAGCCGGGTGCGAACGTCGTCGTCTTCGGCCTCGGTGGGATCGGTCTCAACGTCATCCAAGGGGCGCGCATTGCAGGCGCCGACAAGATCGTCGGCGTGGATCTCAATGCTGGAAAACGTTCTCTCGCTGAGAAGTTCGGTATGACCCACTTCGTCAATCCAGCCGAGGTCGAGGGCGATCTCGTGCCGTATCTCGTCGATCTCACAGGTGGCGGCGCCGACTATAGCTTTGAGTGTATCGGCCGCGTCGCGACGATGCGCCAAGCCCTGGAGTGCTGCCATCGTGGCTGGGGCGTCAGTGTGATCATAGGTGTCGCCGGTTCAGGCGAAGAGATCTCGACGCGACCGTTCCAACTCGTGACCGGTCGCACATGGAAAGGGACCGCGTTCGGTGGAGCCAGAGGTCGCACCGACGTTCCGAAGATCGTCGATTGGTACATGAACGGCAAGATCAACATCGACGACCTGATCACACACACGATGCCGCTCGACGACATCAACGATGCTTTCGACCTGATGCATCGCGGAGAGTCGATTCGATCGGTTGTGCTCTATTGATCTAGTGCAGAGCGAGGCGGTGGGTCTGCCAGTGACCTCCCGGCGCATCGAAGACCAGCAGTCGCTTGCTCGTCGCGACAGTGACGAAATCGTAGGACGCGTGGGCACTCGTCAGGTCTTCATGCACCCCGACGCGCTCGTCGATGAGACTGGCGAGACGCCCGGAAAACCCGATTGTCCTACGGTCCGTCAATACCAGCGCGACGCGCTCGCCGGTGATCGTGTCGATCACGCGTTCGTAGGCGCCGAACTTTGACTGGGCGAAGCTGCCGGCATGGTCACTGGCTGCGATCACGCGCTCGTCGGTGACGACCAACACGAAGTCCTCGCCGGCGACGATCGAGACCGGTTCGGATTCATGAACGCGGAAGTCCTCGGTCTGCCATTCCTTCCAATCCGTCGTGATCGCAATGATGCGATCATCGGTGACGGCGACGGCGAGCCGGTTGGCTACGCCGGTCCATAGGATCTTTTCTCGATTCGCTAGGTGGAACTTCCTGATCCTCGATCCGTCGGTGGCGAGCAATTCTCGCCCGTGCGCGAACAGGTCTACGTGTGCAGCGCCGAACTCATAGTAGGCGATGTGCTCTGCGCCGGCCGGCAGCGGTAGCAGGAGGCAAGGGAGTGTCGATGTGGCAGCGAGCAGAGAGAGGGTGGTGGCGGTCCGTAGCGGACCGAGAACGGATTCGAGCATGGCGACCTCCGCACGCCTTTTGCCGCGTGCGCGATCATCATGCGCCCGACCGTCCGTGGGTGAAAGCGGGTCGTGGCGATGCCCAAAGCGGGAGGCCGAAAGCAGGCCTCGCGCGCGTTGGTGGTGTTACACGTTGTCTAGCACTCCGCCTACGCGATCGACCATTCCGCTGAATGACTCAATGAATACGTTCATCGCACCGATCGAAGCCACCGCAACGATGGCGAAGACCATGGTGTAGTGCGTCAGCGATACCGCGCTTTCGTCTTCGAGAAGCTGTTTGAGCAGTGTCATCTCTTTGCTCCGTGCCGCCCACGGGGGCGGCGGTTGCCTTCTCGTGTTGCACGCACGGTGCCAGATGATTGATCGTTGGGGTCTGCCGACGCACCGCCATGCGCTAGGACATTGGCGAACATCGTTTTCAAAAGGAATCTACAGGTCGAGGTGTTCGTGCTGAGCACGGCCACTTCGTGGTGTGTGGCGTGGTTCATGTCGTTTTACTTGCGGCCGTTTTTACGGGGTTGTCCGTTCGGTGTTAGTTGCGTGACGGGTTCTCGATCGATCCTATGAAGAGGAAGACGACGATTCGGCGACGAGCTCATCGAATAGATCGCCGGCCTCGGCGAAGAATTGGTCGATCGGGTGTTCTATGTTCGAAACTCCGAACATGACGAAGACGACAGTGACCGCGATGATCATCGCGTACTCGGTTACCGAGTTGCCGTTTTCGTCCTCTATGAGTTCGTGAACCAGTCGATGAATCGCCTGCATTGCCTTGTCTCCCGCCCAATCGGTCCCGAGGTTCGAGCAATTGGCGTGCCGCCGATAGCGGTTGCCGACGAGAAATGCTGCAAGCGGCACGGCCTGTGCCGTGGCGGATACCTCATGATCGCAGCAAGGACCTGCACGCCGAGTTGCTGAGAACGGCCGTTGTGGTGCATGCGAGCGCCGTTTCGGCGTCTCGCTCTCGTCGCCGAGCTCGTTGGCGAACTCTAGGTTGCAGATTGCGCGCGACCGCATGACGTCTGATATGCGTGCGACGTTGGCCGAGCGTCCGGACCGCCCGGCGCGCGCTAAATTACTGACAGCCGCGCTGCGTCGATGTGACGCCTGAGCGTGACTCAGCCGAGTTTGAGTAGCTTCATTGCGTTCTCTCTCAAGAACTTGGGCCACACATCGTCGTTGAACGGTACGTGCTGCATGTCGCTGAATATGCGCTCGAGCGAGAGGCCCATCGGGAAGTAACCGGCGTACATGATCTTGTTGGCGCCGCGCGAGTTTGCGTACTCGATGATGTCGCTGGGGTAGTGCTTCGGTGCGAAGGCACTGGTCGAGTAGTAGAGGTTCGGGTACTTGAGCATCAGCTTCACGGCAAGATCGGTCCACGGTTCGCACCCGTGGCGCGTGACGAACTTCATCTCGGGGAAGAAATAGCAGACTTCGTCGATCAGGCTGACCTCTTGGCAACCCATCGGGAGACGTGGTCCGGGAACGCCCGCGCAGACGAAGATCGGCACGTCGAGGTCCACACAAGCCGCGTAAAGCGGATAGAACTTCTTGTCGTTGATCGCCACCTGAGGCAGATATCCGGCCGGAAAGGCCGTTGCGGCGACGCAGCCGAATTCCTCAACCGCACGTCGTAGATTGCGTACGCCTTCCATGCCGAGATTCGGTTCGACCTGATACGAGCCGAGCAGCCGCTCGGGATGGTTGCGTACGGCCTCGATCGATTCTTCGTTCGCGAAACTAAAGCCGATCAGCGCCTTCTCGATGCCGTGCTTGTCCATCTGATCGATTGTGTATCGAGTGAAGTCGTCCTTCGCTCCGGTGCGGGGGACGTCCTTGAACATGTACTCGGCGGGGAAGGAGAACATTTTGCGGCTCTCTTCGTCGAGTAGCTGCGGTTTCATGAAATCGTACCAGCGCTCCTGCTGATCCGACGGTATGCCGAGCATCAAGTCTACGATTCCGATGTCAGTGGGCATCCCCATGCTTCCTCTCCCTGCGCGCGGCGTCTTGGATAGGCGCCGCGCGGCCGGGGCATACTACGGTCGTCGGGGCGATCATCAAAATGTGTGAGTGGCGTTGAGAGGCGGTTGCGCTAGGCCGCGCGAGCCATAAGGCGGCGCGCTCGGCTACGCCGCGCGCCTTAGCACCGGGTTGGCGCAACGGCGCTCGGCGCGGCGGGCTACCGGGAGGGAGCGCAGGGTCAGCGGGACATTGCGCATCAGTGTGCGGGTCGCGAGGACGCCGAAGGTGTAGCTCGCGCGCACGGGAAGGCTCCATCCGAGGCCGAACGCTTCGCGCATTCGACCGGGAAGCATACCGGCAGCGAGGACGTAGTTGCTTGGTCGCAACGGATACATCAGCGGCGGCCCTTTGATGACCGCGTCTGCGATCTCTCGTGCGGTATCCCCGACATGTAGCGTAGGGCCATCGACCGTCTGTCGCATCCAGACGCGAAAGTCGGGTAGCGTGCGCGGCAGGTCGTCGGGCGACACACCGCAGAGCTGGCCGAAGATCTTGCTCTCCTGATAGTAGCGTTCCCACTCGTGTGGCTCGAGATCCGGGAGTAGCAGCCGGTGCGTGACCATGGCTGAATCGACCAGCGTGGCGTAAACCCAGCGCAGCAGCTCCGGGTCGTTGGCGGCGTACTTGCGTGTATGCGGCCATGGAACGGGCTCCGCGAGAGTTCCGCCGACACGCTGATGGACGCTGTGTAGGCGAGTTGCCGCCGTCATCGCGGTCTCGCGATCCCCGAACACCAGGTCGTGAACGGTGTCGAAGGTCCTGAATAGGCGCCCGAACGGATCCTCTTTGTAGTTGCTGTGGTCGGCGACCCCCTGTGCGACCTTCGGGTGGGCGATCTGCATGAGGAGCGCGCGCAGCCCGCCTATATAGGTGACCGAGTCTCTGTTGATCTGCCAGGTGATACTGCCGGGTCCGAAGAATCCCGCGACGGGCTCCGCGTGGCGATGGGCGAGACGGTCGAGTTGCTGGGCGAACTCGCTGCTGGTGATCGGCCGAGCCATGAGCGGATACGCTAACACTGAGGGCTACGCGCCGACAAAGGGTTTTCCGGGGCGATTGCGCTCGGGAAGGGCATAATCGCTCAACCGCGCGCGACCCGCTCCCCCGAACGGGGGAAGGCCGGCCGCAATCAATGAAGACTGGGGCGCGACGGATGGCGACGGCGGCCGGGCCGCCCGACGAAGTCGTCTGCTAGACCGGGTAGGGTGCTTCGACGCGTCGTCGTACGAGACCGCGCCAGACGCTGGCGAACGCACGTTTCGGCAGGCCGAGGTTGCCGAGTTCGCCGCTCAGCGCATGGTTCCCCAGCGTTACGCGGGCGCCGCCCAGATGGATGCCCACTTTCTCTGATGCGCTCGCTGTTGCGATTTCGCACAGTTGTCCGCCGATGTGTGTGTAGAGGAACTGCTCATTCTCGGGAATGACACGTTTGCCGCCGAACGGAACCGAGAACGTGAGAACGTGTTGGCCGTCCAGTACCAGCTTGCCTTGATAGCGCGTGCCGACGGTTTCCGCGGAGACCTGGCCGACGACGGCGTCGATACCCCAGATTTCGCGTGCCGCTTTCGCGGGGAACCCGTCACTCACAAAGCGGCGGTGGACGTACGAGGGCAGTGCGCTGCGTAGAAACGCAAGCGTGTCGCCCAGCGGGCGCGGCTTGGAAGTGTCATTGCGTCGGCTTTTCCTTCCGTTCCGGCGGACTAGGAATTCCATGGAGATTTCGCTGTGGGGACCGAGATCGCCATCAATGTAGTGCGTGCACTTGAGGCAAAATCCGGCCCGGCCGGGAAGGAGCTCGGCCGGTGCGAGATCACGGCGCGGAATATAGCGGCGTGCTTTGGAGGCCGACACGAGGAATATCGCGGTGGAGGACACAGCACGGTTGACGAGCACCGGAGTGCCGATCTCTCGACCGTCAATTATATAGCTGGGGTCAAGGGCCGCCTGCGCAGCAGAGACAGCGCTCATCGTGATCTCCTACCTCTTCTCTGTCGCCTCCCGCACCCCGATTGGAGCGCGCACTAAGAAAACGAACCGGCCCAATTGTTGTACTCCTGTAGACACGTTGACTTCAAGTGTTGGCTCATGGTTTTTCGCCAAATGGCAACCGACTCGCCTGTATGCGGTTGCCGTCGCGGACACGTTGTGTCCGGTGGGCCGGCCCGATTAGATACGAGTCATGGCTGATCATCCCATGCGATTTGGAATCCAGACAGGGCAACAGAATCTCGAGTGGTCCGACATGAGTCGTCTCTGGCGCGAGTGCGACGAATGGGGCTACGACTCCCTCTGGAACTTTGACCACTTCTACCCGATCCTGAGCGATCCGAACGGTCCTTGTCTGGAAGGCTGGACTACCCTGGCCGCGATGGCGCAGGTGACGAAGAACGCGCGGATTGGCGCGCTCGTCAACGGCAATACGTATCGGCACCCCTCGCTGACCGCGAAGACGGCCGCGACGGTCGATCATATTTCCGGTGGGCGTCTGAATCTCGGGATCGGCGCCGGCTGGTTCGAGGAGGAACACCGTAGTCTCGGCTTCGAATTCAAGAGCGTCGGCGGTCGTCTGCGGGCTCTCGAAGAGTCGCTTCAGATCATCACCGGCATGCTCGCCGGGGATCGCGTCACGCTTGATGGCAAGCACTACCAGGTCAGTGACGCCCACTGTGTTCCGGCGCCCATCCAGAAGAAGGTCCCGATCATGATCGGCGGCGAAGGGCGAAAGGTGCTGCTGCGGCTCGTCGCGCAATACGCCGACATGTGGAACGCGTTCGGATCACCGGAGCACATGAAGGAACTGATCGACGTCATCAGCGAGCACGGCGATCGAGTCGGGCGCGATACCGATGAGATCGAGAAGACTGCGATGCTGATGCTCTGCTACACCGACGACGTGGCGGTCCAGGACGCCGTCGCCGAGCTACTCGGCGCGGCATATCAAGTGCCGGCCGAAACGGCGAAGGACATGATGTTCTGCGGCGGCAAGGACGCGTGCATCGAACGAGCCCACAAGTATCGCGAACTCGGCGTGACGCACATCATCTTCATGACGACCGCACCGTTCGCGCGTGACATGATCCAGGGGTTCGCGGAAGACGTGATTCCCGCGTTCCGGTAGCCGTCTAGTCGCGTGGCAGAGTTGGAACGAATCGTCGTCGTCGGCGCGTCGCTGGCGGGGGTGCGTGCGGTCGAAACGCTGAGGGCCGAAGGCTACGCGGGGCGGCTGACGCTTGTTGGGCAGGAGTCGCACCGTCCATACGATCGCCCGCCGTTGTCGAAAGAGGTTCTGCGTGGCGAGTGGGATGGCGAGCGGCTCGCGCTGCGGCGTCAATCGTACGACGATCTCGATGTGCAACTCATGCTCGGTCGCCGAGCCTGCGCTCTGGAGCTCGCTCAACGAGTCGTTGCACTCGATAACTGCGATCGCGTCGAATTCGATAGGCTGCTGATCGCTACGGGTGCTGCCGCCCGTCGGGTCTCCGCACTCGAGGGGCCGAGCGGCGTACACTACCTGCGCACACGCGACGATGCGTTCGCGCTACGGCGCGATCTGAAAACGGCAACGCGCGTCGTGGTCGTCGGGGCGGGGTTCATCGGTGCTGAAGTCGCCGCCTCTTGTCGTCAGCTCGAATTGGACGTCGTATTGGTCGAGCCGCAACCGGTGCCGCTCATGCGCGGTCTCGGGCGCGAACTCGGTGAGGTCTCGGCTGCGCTTCACCGGGCGAATGGCGTAGATCTTCGCTGTGGAGTGTCGGTGGAAGCGGTATTGGGAACAGACCGCGTCAGCGGCGTGCGGCTGACCGATGGGACCACGGTCGAATGCGATGTCGTGGTCTTGGGCGTCGGTGCGGTCCCGGTAACCGGCTGGCTTGACGATAGCGGTCTGGAGTTAGACGACGGCGTTGTCTGCGATCGCTACTGTGAGACCGGTACTCGAGGGATCTACGCGGCCGGTGACGTGGCCCGCTGGTACAACGCGCTTTTCGACGAAAAGATGCGCGTGGAACACTGGACGAACGCCGTCGAACAAGCGGTCTACGTAGCCAAGCGAATGCTCGCCAAGATCGACGAACCCTTCGCTCCCATCCCGATGTTCTGGTCGGACCAGTACGATGTGAAGATTCAGTTCGCAGGACGGATGCGTGAGGGCGACCGCATGCAGATCGTTCGCGGCGACCCCGCCCAGTTCAAGTTCGTGGCGCTGTTCGGCCGCGCGGATCGACTCGTCGGGGTGCTGACGTTTCGATGGCCTCGTCATCTCATTCGTTTCTCGCAGATGATCGCGGATGGAGTGTCTTTCGACCAAGCGGTCGCGGATGGCTGACGAGAACGTTCGTTGCCTTGCTGACAGCGGCGTCGGCGAGCGCTATATAGGTCGGCAATGCCTGCTAACACGTCAACCCGAGAAGTTCTGGAGCGCTATCACGCCGGTCCCACCGACGGCGTCTTCACCGACGGCAGTTGCGAGGGCAATCCCGGGCCGGGGGGCTGGGGCTTCGTCTGGGTCCGTGGCAACGAAATCGTCTCCGAAGGGAGCGGCTCGGCCGACCATACCACCAACAATCGAATGGAATTGATGGCGTTGATCGAGGCGTATCGCGTGCTCGATCGCGATGCCGAAGTAGTCGTCTACTCGGACAGCAAACTGTGCGTCGATACCGTCACTCAGTGGGCGGCCGGTTGGGAGCGCCGTGGCTGGAAGCGCAAGGGCGGCGAGATCAAGAACCTCGAGCTGGTGAAGACCTTGTACGCGCTGGCCAACGAGCATCCCGGTGTCGAGCTACGCTGGATCAAGGCCCACGACGGCAGCCGCTGGAACGAGTACGCAGACGCGTTGGCCAGCGCAGCCGTTCACCGTTGAGCGCGGCAACGCGCCGGTTAAGGCATGGTCGCGGTTTCGGCCGGCGGTAAGTGATCGGTTCCGAGCGGCTCGACCGGTGCCGTTTTCGGCACGAGCCAAGGAAGGGCGATGGTCAGTAAGATGCCGGCGATCCCGCCCACTATTGCCGGCGTGCGTGCGTCGAACGTCTGCATGATCCACCCCGTTCCAACGTTCGACAGGAGTCCGCCAAGGCTGATTCCCACCGTGGAGATCAGCGCCTGCCCCGTCGAGCGCAGTCGCTCGGGCACGACCAGTTCGACGTACAGAGGCGCCCCGATGATGATGCCCGTGACCGTGATGCCGTGCAGGATTTGCACGGCGTAGATCGTTTCGAGGTCCGTGGCCAAGCCGCTCGCGAGCCATCGCAGACCGCCTGCGAACACCCCGACCGCCAGCAGGCCGCGTGCGCCGATTCGGGCCAGCCCCATACCGGCCAGCGGAATCAACGGGATTTCGAGAAGTACCATCACGATCCACATGCGGCTGACCATCTCGGTGCTGCCGCCGAGATCGAGCACGAACAACGGAAACAGAGCCATGGGCCCCTGCTGGAATAGGTAGACGCAGAAGAGAAAGCCCAGAAATCGTACGAACGGCTTGTGCCTCAGCAATATTCGCCAATCACCGCGGACAGCACGTGTCGCCACCGCGCCCTCGGTGGGGAGTGCGAAGGAAAGCAGTCCCACCGTCGCGTACAGGGCGGCGGTCACGGGAAGCATGATTTCGAGGTCGGCGCTGCCGTTTGCACGTACGCTTTCGAGCAGCCGCGGGAACGACCAGACGGCGGCCAGGTAGCCGATCGTTCCCCACACACGGTAGTAGCCGAAATGCCTGCTCGCGTTCGTTCCGAGCGATGCCATGGATACCGCGACGAACATCGGTACGGTACTGACGAGGAAGATCGCCATGAAGGCCGTGGCTGCCACGATGCCGACGAAGGAGTCCACAAACATCAGGGACACGAAGCCCGCGGCCGTGCCGAAAGACAGGACGACGAGCACTGCGGTACGCGAGCCGGTACGGTCGGCGAGCTGTCCCCAAAGCGGCTGGGTGAACATGCCCGCCAGCGGCATGACCCCCATCACGATGCCGGTGTGTGTGGCGTCGAGGCCGACGGTCTCCGATAGATACAGCGAGTAGTAGGGGAAGAAGATCCCGAGTGCGCCCATCAAGAAAAACCAGTAGACGGACAACACGACGGGCAGCGGCATCGGCGCTACGATGGCTGGTCCCGGCCATGAAACCAACCCGTCTCGCCATCGTTCTCGGATTGTCGCTGCTCCCTGTCGCGTTTTCTTGCTCGGGGCCCGACGAGTCGGACCGCGAATCCGCACCGCGATTCTCCATGCAACGCCCGGTGTCCGACGACAGTGACGACGGTCGCGTGTTTGCCGTGTTGATAAACGGAGGCGGGTCCGCGGAGAAGAACTATCGCTCTCACCTGCAGCATATTCGGCGCGTTCGCCGCCTCCTGCTCGATGGCGGGGTCCCGGATGAACACATCGCCATCTTTGCGAGCGACGGTGCCGACCCTGCGCCCGATCTGGCGATCATCGATCAGGTCGAGGACGATTGGTGGCTCATCGAGTCTTCCCCTCCGGGTGCTGCATTCAGACCGAAACCCGAGCTGATCAATTCGACGGTGGAAGGCGCCGTGCTACAGCGCGCCAGCCGTGAGGCGATCGGCGCTTGGTTCGCCGCGGTTGCGGAGATCTTGAGTCCCGGCGACACCGTCATCGTCTATGTAACGGATCATGGGCGTCGCGATCCTGTTCACCTCAATAACAACGCCATCGTGCTATGGGACGAGCATCTCGTGGTGGATGATCTCATCCGTCTGCTGGCGCCTGTGCGTGAGCATGCACGCGTCGTGATGTTGATGTCGCAGTGCTTCTCCGGTGCGTTCGCGCGCGCGATGAGACCGACCACCGAAGGCGGCGCTCCTGACGGGAACGTTTGCGGCTACTTTGCGTCCACCGCCGACCGCTTCGCCTACGGTTGCTACGCAGAGAATCGTGGTCGTGAGAATGTCGGCTACTCGTTCCGTTTGCTCGACGCGGTCCGACGTAGCGGAGAGTTCGAGAGTGCTCATCATCGCGTGCTTCTCACCGATCGCACGCCCGATGTGCCGCACCGAACGAGCGACGCGCATCTGACCAGTCTACTCAAATTGGCCGCCCGTTCGCGCGGCGTGCCGAGCGATGCGTTGATCGACTCGCTTCTCGAACAAGCCTGGGCCGATGATTTGCACTACGCGAAGCTGTTCGCTGAGGTTGACGCCATCGGCCGAGCCTACGGATCGTTCAGCCCCCGCACCGTGGCCGAGCTGAATGACCGGCTGGAGAATCTGCCGGCTCTCAGCAAGAGTCTGCGCGCCTCGGCTCGGCAGTGGGACCAGTTGGCACGCGAGCTGGCGCTGGAGAACTACCAGGCGTTTCTCGCCGAGAACTCCGACTGGCGCGAAGTCGTGGATCTCGAGTTCTTGCGCAGTCTTCCCCAAACACGGCGTGCCTCGACGCTCATGTTGCTCATTGACGAGCTTCGCGCCTACGCACTGGCTACCGGTGCGAGCGAACGTACGACGCTGCAGAAGATTCTCGACTACCGTCGCATGGGCACCGAGGCGCGCGCCGCCAGTTACAGGATGCAGGTCCGTCTCGGTGCCGCGCTGCGTATCCGAATGCTTCTTACTCGAATCGCCGGTCTGGTATATCTCGATCGTCACGCGCAATCGGAGGATCGTCGTGCGCACGAGGCGCTCGAGCGGTGCGAGCAATTCGAATTGCCTTCGCGGCCGCCGCGGCCCAATGGCAAAGACGACGTCGAGCCGTACCCGCCGCTGGCCGACGAAATGGCGTTGCTCGCGGCTGTACTGCCGGGGTGGTTGGGCGTGGAGTACCGGGCTGCGGATGCGTCCATGCGCGTCGAGTTCGACCTGCTCGGTGGCGCTGTCGTCGTGACGCGCGTCCACGAGTTCTCGCCCGCCGCCGACGCCGGCCTGGTTGTCGGGGACGTCATTCTCGGGCCGCCTGGCGAGCACTTCCGACGCCGAGCGGAGCTCCGTGAATGGGTGACTACGTCGTTCGTAGATGAAGTTCGTCCGCTCGATCTTCTGCGCGACGCAGTCCCACGGCGTGTAGAGATCCGTACCGGATCGTTGCCGGATGCATGACGCTACGTGCACGATTTCGGTGGGCGGCGGCGAGCAGCTAAATGTCGTGTGTGGATGACGCGCTGAAGATTCGCCTGGGCGATCTCAACTTCACTGAGTCGCTACGCGAACAGACACGTGCCGCCGGCGGCGAGATCGTCGAGACGGACGGTGTCGTTCTCATGCGCGGTTGCCACCCTCATCCCATGCACAACAACGCGGTTCGCGTTGACCCATCCGTGTCGCCCGTGCGCGCCGTCGAGGCGGCGCGCGCCTTCTACCGCGACTCCGGCTACGGCTTCATTGTTGCCTGCCTCAACGGACACAGCAGCGACGACATTGCCGCTGCCTGCGAGGACGTCGGCATGGTCTCGTTGGTAGCACCGCCTGCGATGTTCGTTGAGAAGCGCTTGCCGGAGATGGATGTCCCTGCGGGCTGCTCGCTAGAACTTCTGGGCCCCGGCGATGAGGCGGATTTCATTGCGGTCAGTTGTCGCGCCTGGGCCACCTACGCGATTCCGACGGACGCCGTGGCGGCGATCTTTGCGAAATCCGAGTTGCTCGGTGCTGCTCACATACGTGTGGTCGCGGCTTATGACGATGGCGTTCCGAGCGCCGTCGCACTCGTTCTCTTGTCGCACGGCATCGGTGGAGTCTATTGGGTCGGAACCGTGCCGTCGGCGCGGGGCAGGGGGCTCGGTGAGGCGTGTACGCGCGCCGTAACGAATCTTGCGTTCGATGCGGGCGTACCGCTGGTCACTTTGCAGGCGTCTCCGATGGGCGATCCCATCTATCGCCGTATGGGATTCGAGTCGATCGGTTCGTACCGCCTGTTCGTGGACGGCGGCCGCCCTACGAGAACAGTAGGATCGCCATGAGTGAAGTAAGGAAGTACGGGACCAGGACGGCGGCGCCGGCGTAGTCCTTCGCCATGCGCTGGCCTACGAACAGCATCACGAGAGCGACTCCTGAGAAGAGAGCTCCGGTGAACGCCGGTCCGGTACTTCCCGAGACGACGATCGCGACGAAACCGAGTGCGGAAAACGCGCCGGCCAGCAACTCGACGCCGGTCACTACGTTCAAGAGCGTCGGCACGTAGCCGGCAAACGGCGACTTTGCGAAGTGCCCGGTGAGCCAATCGAGATTGCCCTGCTTATCGACAACTTTGTCGAGGCCGGACTGTAGAAACAGGGCCGCGAGAAAAGCGCTCAACAACAGGCGCGCCCACCAAAGACCCGACGAACAGCTGGCTTGCGAACATAACGCTTCTAGCATGATGCGATTTTCCACTCCTGGGTGCGCCGCGTCCTGCATGCGCCGCGTCTCGAATGCGCTGCGGCATCCGCGAAGGGTCGCTATTGCGCGTGGCCATCTTAGGGGCGCGCGTGCGCCCGTGCCAGACATGAGCGCCCGCCGTGCTCTCGCGTTGCAGAGGCAGTCCTGGTAGACGCCGAAGGCCGGCAGGGATGGCGGCGGGTGCGCCAGGTCTGCGAGGTCCGCCAGCTCCGCCAGGTCCGCCAGGTTCACTCGGTCCACTAGCCGGCTACGGCGCGCTCGCGAGACCTCGACAAAACGACTACGGAGAACGGACATGGGATCGAAGATCGAGAAGACGGAAAAAGAATGGCGTGCGCAGCTCACCGACCAAGAGTTCGACGTCTGCCGCCACAAGGGCACCGAACCCGCGTTTTCCGGCGCGTATTTCGATTGCAAAGAGCCGGGAGTCTATGGCTGCAAGTGCTGTGGACGCGAGTTGTTTCGAAGTGACGACAAGTTCGATTCAGGCACGGGCTGGCCGAGTTTTCTGCAGCCCACAAACAACGACGCCGTTGTCGTCTCGGAAGACACGAGCCACGGGATGCGACGTACTGAAGTGCTGTGCGCGGATTGCGGCGCACATTTAGGACACGTATTTCCCGACGGACCGGCACCCACGGGGATGCGATACTGCATCAACTCCGTCTCGATCGACCTCGACAAGGCCGACTCCTAGCTCCAGACGACGTGACGTGGATTTCGCCCTGAGGCGGTCGTTGTGTGGACCGTCGTGCGCGCCTCGGCACACTCACCGAGCGTACATTGTCGACCTCGATCCGGCGCTCGACGCCGAAACCGGTTGGGAGAAAATCACAGCCGAGATCGTATCCGCTCTGATTCCAGCAGTGCTCACAGCGATCAAAACCCTTAGGGGATTGTCCGGATGTCGTGAGAGTGCCACCGGGCGCAGAAGTAACAGCGGTTCGCCGACTTCGGCGCCGCTCGCGTCCGCGTCGTTCGCCGAGTTTGCTTGCGGGCCACTCGTAGGCGGAGTGGCATGTGAGTTGCTTCCGCTCCCCCTACTCCAAGCGCGTGCGAACGGGCGCGTGCAAATTGCGGGGGATGGAGTGCATCCAAATGAGCGGAACAGGGCTGAGCGACACGGTGGTCCTCGTCGATGACGAGCACGGTATTCGGACCACACTCGATTTCATTTTCTACCGTGAGGGGATTGAACTCTCCCTCGCGGAAAACGGCCAGGAGGGAATCGAGCTGGTGGAGCGCGTCCGTCCAAAGGTCGTGCTCCTCGACGTCATGATGCCGCGCATGGACGGCTACCAAGTCTGCCGCGCCATTCGCGGCAATCCCGAACTCGACGGCATGTTCGTCCTGATGCTCACCGCGCGAGGCCTGCCGAGCGATCGTGCGCGTGCGATGGAAGCGGGCGCCGACTGCTACATCTCCAAGCCCTTCGATCACGAGATTGTCGTCAAGATGGTGAGGAACGTGCTCGGCGGGCGGATTCCGGACGATGTGACCGTTGCAGCCGTCGGCAAGCTCGCATCGGCCGGTTTCGGCGTTCCCGGCGCCGATTGCGACTGACGACTCCAATCAAGTCCGCCCGACTGCCGTCGGGCTCCGCGGGGCGAATAGGTGCGAGGCGTGTTTGTGGTGCAGCAATGCTCGTGGCCGTACTACTCTAGTTCCGAAGCGCCGGTGTCGACCTGAAAATAGCGCTTCAACCAAAGCAGATAGGCAATCTGCGGCACGATCCACAAGATCGTGGCGAAGCGCAGAAACGGCTTGGATCTCTCCATCATTGCCGCTGCTTCGGGCGGTATGTCCATCGTCCCAACTGTCCCAACCGTGTAGACCTTCCGGGATAGCCGCGAGAATGATCCAGGCTTTTCGATCCTTCAGTTCCGCCTCGCTCATGATCGACCTCGGCCAGGTGACCGCTACGTCCGACTGACCCGCGATCGCGTTTGATCGATGCGCTCACGCATGAACCAGGCTCGTCGAGCCACTGACGGCGAAATCAGCTTTTCGCGGGTGGGCGTTCCAAAGGCCCACCGCGAACTATCGCCGACAACGGCTGAGCCGTGCTGTGCCCTGGTCCGCGTCGGCGTGCACAGCTGAGAGTGCGAACGCGCCGGCGACGATCTGGCCGGGATCGCCGTCAACACGGGTGCGCGGGTCATGGCCGCGGCCGGCGCCGGCGAAATCTTCGTGTGAGGGACGGTCAAGGATCTAGTGGTGGGCTCCGGTCTCGAGTTCGGGGTGAGGGGAGTTCATGAACTCAAGGGCATCCCCGGAAGCTGGTCTCTGTTCGCGCTGATTTGATGCTAAAGCTTAGCCGACCCGAACTTGAGTGCTGTCGCGCGACGCCAGTTCGGAGACGGGAATCATCCCGGAAAGTCGGGGTGCCGATGCCCTGGCCACGCACGGTTTCTAGGGCGGTGTCACGTTACCTCGTGCCGGGACGGGGTCTTCAACGACGCGTATGCGACCATTCCTGGCCGCGCGGTTGTCACTACTGGGCAAGGAGCCCAATATTGCCCCTGGACCGTGAGAACTTTTGGGGGTACGGCATGGCTCAACAGCAATGGCAGGTAAAGGGGGACGCGTCAGAGATCTATGAAAGCTGTCTCGTCCCTGCGTACTTCGCAGAGTGGGCGGAGATACTCGTCAGCGGTACCTCTCCCGCACCCGGGGCGACGGTACTCGATGTCGCGTGCGGCACCGGAATTGTGGCAAGAACCGCGGCACCAATCGTCGGAGAAAACGGCAAACTGGTCGGGCTCGATCTGAATCCAGGAATGCTCAGTGTCGCGCGAGAAGAAACTCAGGCGACGAACGTCGACAGCGAATGGCATGAGGCTAGCGCTGTGAATATGCCGTTCCCGCACAACGCGTTCGACAACGTATATTGTCAATGCGGAATCATGTTTTTCCCCGACCGTCCCGCTGCAATGAAGGAAATGCATCGCGTACTCGCACCCGGTGGCCATCTTTCGGCAAGCGTCTGGCGCTCCCTCAAGCGCACACCGGGTTTCGCGGCACTTGAAAGTGCGATGGCAAAGCACGTCAGCGATGACGCTGCGGCGATCGTAAGATCGCCTTTTTCGATCGACACCCCCAAGGAACTTGCTGCGCTCGCTGAGAACGCGGGATTCAACAACGTGCGCGTTAGGCTCGAATCACGGATGGTTCGGTTTCCTTCCGTTGAGGCCTTTTTCGATTCCTACACGCGCGGCTCACCTCTCGCCGCTCATGTTGCCGGCCTTAGGGATCGTGAAGCTGCGGTTGCCGGAATGAAAGAGGATCTGAACGCTTATCTTGATCACGATGGACTCGCCTTTCCGATAGAAGGGTTGATCGTTACGGCAACGAAGTAGGGCGATGTTGGGTCGAGCGTCGACTCGGCAAAGGCGACATTGTCTATGGCCGCTAGAGACACGCTCGCCGTGCTCCGCCCTTGGCGACCCAGCGTCGGATGGTTTCATAGGAGACGATGATCCCTCGTTCGGCGAGCAGATCGCCTAGCCGTTCACGTAAGCCGCAGCCGCCCAGGTGCTCAGTTCTGTCACGTCTATTGCGGCAGCGGTATCTCCTTAACAGAACCGGTAAAGGTGTCGTTCCCTATCGTGACGCTCAGCGAACCGTGAGCGTGCACCAGAGTCCAGTCACTTTTTCGTTCTAGCGCGCCTGCGATCTGCTCGACCAGAAGAGGATCGAGAAGGAGCACTTTGATGTGTTCCGCCATGTGAAGCTTGCGATTGATTGTTTCTCGAGAGACCGCCTCTTCGTTCTTGTGCGAAACGATACTAACGCGCGCGGCCTTCTTGGCGGCCAAGTGTATGCGGTCGGCCGCGGGCGTGCCCACATCAATCCAATGTAGAAGCGCTCCTGTCAGGTCATGCGTCCAGAGCGCCGGCTCGTCTGAATCGGACAGCCCCTTGCCGAACTCCAAGCGCTCTTCGTAGAGCAGCACGTAGGCAAGGATGCGCGCGACCAAGCGAAGGATTGTGGACCTTGCTGCGGGCGGTCCAGATTCGAGCTCGAAGGTCCGATGCCCAAGGAGCGCTGATCCGATGCAGCCGCTATCTATCCTCGCGCATCATCTCGGCGCACTTCTCGCCGATCATCATCACCGGCGCCTGAATGTTGTTGCTCGGCACCTGCGGCATGATGGATGCATCGGCGACTCGCAGTCCTTCGAACCCTCTCTCGCGTAGTCGCGCGTCCGCCACGGCCATGCCATCGCTCTCTGGGCCCATCTTGCAGGTGTCACAGAGGTGGTACTCGGTATCGGCGTGGTTACGCAGCGTCTCCTCGATCTGCCCCGGGTCATCGCGATCGTAGGGGATGAGCATCTTGCCGCGGTAGCGGCTAGACATTCGAAAGGCCCACCGCGAAGTATCGCGACAACGGCCGATAAGCCGATAACTATTTGTTACGTAAACCGGCGGCTTGATGCACGCGCCGACGGGGAGGGGTGATGGTTATCGACGGCTGAGCCGTGCTGTGCCCTGCGAATTCAAGCTTTCTTGCGCGTCGCTGCGCAAACGGGTGCGCCTGCGAGCGCAGTGGTTCGCGCGATGGTCATGCGAGTTGTTGTCGACCCGGTCGGGGGAAGCACCGGTACTCAAGGGCCGCGCGGGTGGGCGAGACGCGCGAGAGTGCTTTCGATGGCAGCGGCTACGATCACCACAGCAACCGGCTGCATGCGGCCACCACATCGCGGGCGCTCCAAAGCATCCACAGCGAACGTATTCCTTGGTAGTACCGCCCAACGTGGACGCGCGGTTGCGGGTACGGGATTCTTGTTCGTGTCGGTTTTACGAACGCGCGACGGAACGACTTTGTCGCGATCGCGTTTGATCGATGCGCTCACGCATAGCGCAGCCAAATCGAGTCGCTGACCGCGAAATCATCCTTTCTTGTTTGCGACCGCCTTGCCCGCTTCGACCCAGCCTTTGATGCCCTCCGGGAGTACATAGACGTCGCTGTAGCCGGCGTCCTTTGCACGGCGCGCTGCGGACGGCGCCGCGGAGCAGCGAGCGCTGGAGCAATAGAATACCAACGGATCATCCTTCGAAGCGGGCAGCTCGCCTGCGACATCATACGACGACGAGCTGGTGAGAAGGATGGCTCCGGGAATGATACCGTAGCTCTCGCGCACGCCGTCACCGTTGGCATCGCACACGGCGGTGGAAGGCGTTTGCTCGAGCTTCTGTGACAGCTCGGCGACGGAGAGCGTCTCGATGCCGGTGGTATCGGCCATGCAGCCGAAGACGGCGACCACTGCCAAACTGGCAATCGTCGCAATGCCCATTCTCCCTGCTTTCTTCATCGTGTTGATCTCCATGTGATTTCTTCCCGTGCCCGTCGGACGGGCACTACGGGCGTACTAACGACCGATACCAGTTTTACGCTCGAGACACTATGAGGTTACCGAATCCACCTCCGGCGCGATATTCGCGCCCGCGCGCGCTACACTGCGATGGTGACCGTCGGCGCGATGCGTCGAGAGCGAGTCCGGGAGGCTGTCCGGTGAAGGTGATCGTCGATCTCTGTGTGGTCCCCATGGGAGTCGGGGTGTCCGTGTCCGAACATGTGGCCGAGTGCGTGCGCATTCTGAGAGACGCCGGTCTCGAGACCCACACGCACGCCTACGGCACCAACGTCGAAGGGGAATGGGACGACGTGTTCGGCGCCATCAAGGCCTGTCATGAGCGCGTTCATGCCATGGGCGTGCCGCGGATCTCTACCACCGTGAAACTCGGGACACGTACCGATCGGCCTCAGTCGATGGCCGACAAGATAGCCAGCGTGCGTGAGAAAGTGGGCCGACCCGTCTAGCCGAGTGTGGGAGTGTGGGAGTCTGGGAGTCTTGGCGTGTGCGAGTCTGGGAGTGTGACGGATGGCGAAGATAGAAAGTAGCGCGGCCGGCGATGCCGAACTCTCTGAGTGGCTCGACTCGCTCGATTGGGTGTTCGAGAACGCAGGACCGGAGCGCGCGGAGTTCCTGCTGCGGCAACTGCAAGCCCATGCGCATCGAATCGGTGTGCGGATGCCGTTCTCGGCGAACACCGCGCAGATCAATACTATTCACCACAGTGTCGAGCCGGAGTATCCCGGTGATCTCGAACTCGAACGTCGCATCAAAAGCCTGGTGCGGTGGAACGCGATGGCGATGGTCGTGCGCGCGAACCGCGAAGAAGAGGGCATCGGCGGGCATATTTCTACGTATGCCTCTGCGGCGACTCTACTCGAGGTGGGCTACAACCATTTCTTTCGTGCGCGCAACGGCGATCACGCCGGCGACATGGTGTTCTTCCAAGGCCACTCGGCCCCAGGCATCTATGCGCGTGCCTATCTCGAAGGTCGTATCGACGCGAAGCTGATCAACAACTTTCGTCGCGAACTCAAACCCGGTGGGGGCCTGTCCTCGTATCCTCACCCCTGGTTGATGCCGGACTTTTGGCAGTTCCCAACCGTCTCGATGGGGTTGGGGCCGATCCTCGCGATCTACCAGGCGCGCTTCAATCGCTACCTGGAAGATCGCGGACTCAAGAAAGCTCGCGGCGAGAACGTCTGGGCGTTTCTCGGTGACGGTGAGACCGACGAGCCGGAGTCGCTCGGCGCGATCACGTTGGCAGCGCGCGAACGCCTCGACAATCTGATCTTCGTCGTGAACTGCAACCTACAACGCCTCGACGGACCCGTACGCGGCAACGGTCAGATCATACAGGAACTGGAAGCCGTATTTCGCGGCGCAGGTTGGAACGTCGTGAAGGTCGTCCTGGGTAGCGACTGGGACCCACTACTCGACCAAGACGAAGATGGGCTTCTCTCGCGCAGATGGACCGACTCGATAGACGGCGACGTGCAAAAGTATGCCGTCGAATCGGGCGCGCATATTCGAGAGCATTTTTGGGGCGCCGATCCCGCGCTTCGTGCAATGGTCGAACATCTGAGCGACAGCGAACTCAAGGGGTTGAAACTCGGCGGTCACGATCCGCGCAAGGTCCATGCGGCGTACCGGTCGGCGGTCGATCACGCCGGTGCACCGACGGTCGTTCTGGCGAGAACCATCAAAGGGTATGGTCTGGGTGAATCGGGCGAAGGCAAGAACATCACCCACCAGCAGAAGAAGCTCAATGAAGACGAGTTGCGTGAGTTTCGCGCACGCTTCGGGATCCCTATCTCCGACGAAGACATCGCGCGTGCGCCGCTGTATCGCCCGCCTTCAGATAGTCCGGAGGTTGTCTACCTGCGCCAGCGACGCGAAGCGCTCGGCGGCGACATCCCGAAGCGCCTCGTGGACTGCCAACGACTCGGTGCTGCGCCTGACGAATTGTTCGCAGAGTTCCACGAAGGAACCGGCGGGCGCGAAGTCTCGACCACGATGGCGTTCGTGCGTTTGTTGGCGAAGCTTCTGCGCGACGAAGAGCTAGGCCGCTACGTCGTGCCAATCGTGCCCGACGAAGCGCGCACGTTCGGGATGGAAGCGCTGTTTCGCCAATGTGGCATCTACTCGCACGTCGGGCAGCTCTATGAGCCGGTCGATGCGAAGAGTCTTCTCTACTATCGCGAGGCTACCGACGGCCAGATCTTGGAGGAGGGCATCACCGAGGCCGGTGCGATGTCGTCGTTCATTGCGGCCGGCACCGCGTACGCGACGCACGGCGTGCCGACGATTCCGTTCTTCATCTATTACTCGATGTTCGGTTTTCAGCGGATCGGCGATCTTGCATGGCTGGCGGCGGACATGCGCTGTCGCGGATTCCTGCTGGGCGCTACCGCCGGTCGTACGACGTTGGCGGGAGAGGGATTGCAGCACCAAGACGGACATAGTCATCACCTGGCGCAGGTCATCCCGACGATTCGCGCCTACGACCCCGCTTACGCCTACGAGATCGCGGTCATCATTCGCGACGGTCTCGAGCGGATGTACGTGAACGGTGAGGACGGTTACTACTATTTGACGGTAGGCAATGAGGCCTATGCGATGCCGGCGATGCCCGCCGGCTCGAGCGAAGGGATCCTCAAGGGCATGTATCGGCTGCGATCAAGCGCGCACGGCGGGCCGTTGCGTGCGCAGCTCCTCGGTAGCGGCGCGATTCTCAACGAGGTTGTGCGGGCCGCCGAAATGCTAGAGGAGCGATTCTCCGTAGCCGCGGACGTTTGGAGCGTCACGAGTTATAACGAATTGCGACGCGACGCGCTCGATTGCGAGCGTGCGAAGCTGCTCGATCCGCGATCCGAGGCGATACCGTATGTGACGGCTTGCATGCGAGAGACCGAGGGAGTGGTCGTGGCCGCGAGCGACTATCTCAAGTCGCTCCCCGATTCGATCGCGAAGTGGATGCCGCGTCGAATTCAATCTCTTGGAACCGACGGGTTCGGTCGCAGCGAGTCGCGCACCGCACTCCGCGATTTTTTTGAGGTGGATGCGCGCTACATCGCAGTCGCCGCCCTGGCGGAGCTGGCTCGTAACGGTGACATCGAGGCTGATCGTGTCGAGAGCGCGATCGTCGAGTTAGGGATTGATCCGTCAAAGGCCAATCCGATGCGTTCGTAACGTGGTATGGAGAAACAGATGAGTGTTGACTGCGTTGTCCCCGAACTCGGCGAGAATATCTCAACGGCTACCGTCGTCGAGATTTTCGTTGCTGTCGGCGATACGATCAGGCCGGAACAATCCGTACTGAGTCTCGAGACCGACAAAGCCGAATTCGAGATGCCGTCGCCAAACGGCGGCCGTGTGTCGGAGATCGTGGTTGCCGCGGGCGACGACGTCACTGTTGGGCAGACGGTACTTCGGCTCGAAGACGCCGTCGGTGCGCCACAGCCGGACGCGCCGACGAATCCGAAAGCCGCGCTCGAGACTCCCGCTGCCGCTCCGGCCGCGGCTCGGCCGGAGCCGCGTGTGTCTGCGACGACAGAAACCGTCGAGACGCCGGTCGAAGCGGCTCAGCAGACCCCGCGAGATGGGGTGGCCGTCGCCGAGGCAGGCCCCGTGCCGGCCAGCCCCACCGTCCGACGCCTCGCGCGTGAGTTAGGGATCGACGTGCGCCGCGTCCTGGCTACCGGTGACGGTGGCCGCGTGACGGCGGACGACGTTCACCGCTTTGTACGCGGTCAGATGGGCGACCAGCCGGCGCGAAAAACCGGAGCTGCGATCGAAGGCCCCGAGCTCCCCGACTTCTCTACGTGGGGCGTCGTCGAGCGGCGTCCAATGAGCAAGGTGCGCCGGCGCACCGCCGAGAACATGGGGCAAGCCTGGGCGTCGATTCCGCACGTCACGCATCACGACAAGGCCGACGTCACGGACCTCGACGCGCGCCGCCGCACGCAAGCCAAGAGCACGACGGACATCGACCTGCCCAAGACGACAATGACTGCCGTGCTGCTCGGTGTTCTCGGGCGTGCGCTGTCCGAGTTTCCGCAGTTCAACACGAGCGTCGACATGCGCGACAGCTCGATCGTATACAAACAGTACATCCACATAGGCGTCGCGGTCGATACAGAGAAAGGACTTCTCGTTCCCGTAGTGCGCGATGTGGATACGAAATCCGTCGCCCAGCTAGCGGCCGAGCTGCATGAACTGTCGGAGCGTGCGAGAGGCCGAAACATCAGACCCGATGCACTCCAGGGCGCGTCGTTCACGCTGACGAATCTCGGTGGAATCGGCGGCGTTGCGTTCTCGCCGTTGATCAATCCGCCCGAAGTGGCTGTCTTGGGCGTTTCGCGAGGCGCGCTGGAACCGCGATGGCAGGGCGACCGTTTCGAGCCCAGGCTGATGCTGCCGCTGTCGCTAAGCTACGATCATCGGGTTATCGACGGTGCCGACGCGGCTCGATTCGTGCGTTGGATATGCGAGGCGCTGGAAGAACCGTCGTTGCTCAGCGCAGACGGTGAAGGGGCATAGCGTGGGCGAAATAGTTTCAACACAGGTGGCCGTTCTCGGTGCCGGACCCGGTGGCTATGCGGCTGCATTTCGCGCCGCGGATCTCGGACGAAGCGTCGTACTGATCGACCCTGAAGAGAATCCCGGCGGCGTTTGCCTGCACCGAGGATGTATTCCGTCGAAGGCGTACCTTCACGCCGCGCGCGTGCTTCACGAAGCGAGCGGCGCTGATCGTTACGGCATTACGTTCGATAAACCACAGATTGATATCGCGCGGCTCAGTGCATGGCGCGCGGAGGTCGTAGCCGAACTGACCGGCGGATTGGCAGCATTGGCAAAGGCGCGCGGTGTTAACTTCCTACGCGGCCGCGGGACCTTTGATGACGCGCACTCGCTGCGGGTCGACGGCGTCGGTGCAGCGCAGACGGAAGTTCGTTTTGAGCACGCCATCGTGGCCACCGGATCGCGTCCCACGGTCATAGATTCGTTTCTCCCCAATTCGGAGCGCGTCATGACTTCTACCGGCGCGCTGGAACTGAAGAGCCTGCCCGAACGTCTACTCGTGATCGGAGGAGGATACATCGGGCTCGAATTGGGTACCGTCTACGCGGCGCTCGGTTCGCGCGTGACCGTAGTCGAACTCGAGGCCAAGCTATTGCCCGGCGCGGACCCCGATTTGGTTCGCATTCTCGATAAGGCCATCCGTCCTCGACTGGAGAGCGTTCGCACAGGGACTAAGGTGGCCAAGCTCGTCGAGAAAGGCGACGCGGTACTCGCGACGTTCGAGAGTTCGGACGGCGCGCATGACGAGGCGGAGTTCGACGCCGTTCTCGTGGCCGTCGGTCGCAAGCCCAATTCGAGTGGCTTGGGGTTGTCGGCGACGTCTGCAGTGATCGGTGATCGAGGTTTCATCGAGGCCGACGCCAGTGGCCGAACTGCCGAGCCTACGATCTACGCGATAGGCGACGTCGTCGGCGAACCGATGCTCGCCCATAAGGCGACGCATCAAGGACTCGTTGCGGCAGAGGCGATTGCCGGGCGGGCGGTGGCGTTCGAGCCGAATGTCATCCCTGCGGTCGTCTTCACGGATCCCGAGATCGCTTGGTGCGGACTGTCTCAGGCAGAGGCGAAGGCCGTTGGGATAGACGCCGCGGTTGCGCGTTATCCATGGCAGGCTTCGGGACGTGCGAAGACGCTCGGCGACGACAGCGGATTGACGAAGCTGGTGATCGACAAAGCGACTGAGCGGGTGATCGGAGCCGGCGTCGTGGGGGCCGGCGCCGGGGAACTTATCGCCGAGGCTGCGACAGCGATCGAGATGGGAGCACTGGCCTCCGACATTGCCGCCGTAGTGCACGCTCATCCGACAATGTCGGAGACATGGATGGAGGCGGCGGACGTTTTCTATGGACGCAGCGTCCATTTATATCGTCGGCGAGCGTAGGCCCCCCGGTAGGGTGGGGCAAAGGTCATGTCGTTCAGCAATGCACCTGCCCTTCATTCGGCGACGCCGCTTGACCCGTCGTCTCGTTGAAATCGCGCAACTTGCCGCGGTATTTTGCTCGCAGCGGACAAAGACCCTACGTTACTGACCACGCCCACCTGGTTCGTTCTTGAATGGTCGTTAAGATAAGTGATGCTTCGACAGCAGGACCGCTCCCTTAGCGTGGACGCGGCCGACGGGACTACATGACAGCGATACTCGGAATCTCAGCGTTCTATCACGACTCTGCCGCCGCCCTCGTCATCGACGGGGAGATTGCCGCCGCGGCACAGGAAGAACGCTTCTCACGCAAGAAGCACGACGCGGGATTTCCCGCGCTTGCGATCGAATACTGCCTCAAGGAGGCGGGGATCGGCGTGTCTGATCTCGACTATGTGGGCTTCTACGACAAGCCGCTGCTGAAGTTCGAGCGCCTTCTCGAGACCTACCTAGGTTACGGGCCGGTCGGCTTTCAGTCCTTCCTCAAGTCGATGCCTGTCTGGCTCAAGCAGAAGCTCTATATTCCGCGCGAGCTCAACAAGGGACTCGGCGGCCAGTACGATAAGCGCTACATCTTTACCGAGCACCACGAGTCGCACGCCGCGAGCGCGTTCTTCCCGTCTCCCTTTGAAGAAGCGGCCGTGATGACTCTCGACGGTGTCGGAGAGTGGGCGACGGCGAGCTACGGCGTTGGCCGAGGCAACCACCTCGAACTTACCCACGAACTCCGATTCCCTCACTCGCTCGGACTTCTCTACTCGGCGTTCACATACTTTACCGGCTTCCGCGTGAATTCGGGCGAGTACAAGCTCATGGGTCTCGCGCCCTACGGCGAGCCCAAATATGTCGACACCATGATGGAGAACCTGCTCGACCTGAAGGAAGACGGTTCGTTCCGCATGGACATGTCTTACTTCAACTACTGTCAGGGCTTGACCATGACGTCGTCGAAGATGGATTCGTTGTTCGACGGCCCGGCGCGAGTCGCCGAGACGGAGATCACACAGCGTGAGATGGACATCGCTGCGTCGATCCAGAAAGTCACGGAAGAAGTCATGCTGCGTATGTGCCGGCACGTGCACAAACAGACGGGCGTCGACAACCTCTGCCTCGCCGGCGGTGTAGCGCTCAATTGCGTGGGCAACGGGCGCGTCTTGCGTGAGGGCCCATTCAAGAACGTCTGGATTCAGCCCGCGGCGGGAGATGCCGGCGGTGCGTTGGGTACCGCGTTGTTCATCTGGCACCAGCTACTCGACAACAAGCGCACGGTCGTTACGAAGACCGATTCACAAAGCGCGTCATGGTTGGGGCCGCGCTACAAAGACCAAGAGATTCGAGACTTCCTAGACAGCACGGACGCGGTCTATCACCACTTCGATACCGGCGAGGCGATGTGCGATCGCGTTGCCGGACTGTTGGGGACCGAACAGATCGTCGGTTGGTTTCAGGGCCGAATGGAGTTCGGTCCGCGCGCTCTCGGTGCGCGGAGCATTCTGGGCGACCCTCGTAGCCGAGAGATGCAGTCCACGATGAACTTGAAGATCAAGTTCCGCGAATCCTTTCGTCCTTTCGCACCGTCGATCCTTGCCGAGAAGGCTCCCGAGTTCTTCGGTTTGAAGGAAGGCGAGCCGAGCCCTTACATGCTGCTAGTGGCGCCGGTCAACGAAGAGCGACGACTGAAACTCAACGGCGCCGAGAAAGACCTCTTCGGGATCGAGAAGCTGAAAGTGCCTCGCTCGGATGTACCTGCGATCACGCACGTCGATTATTCGGCCCGCGTACAAACGGTCGATGCGGACCGCCATGGTTTGTACCGCGTCCTACTGGAGAAGTTCCATGAGAAGACGGGCTGTCCGGTCTTGATCAATACGAGCTTCAACGTGCGCGGCGAGCCGATCGTTTGTACGCCGTCGGACGCGTATCGCTGCTTCATGGCGACGAACATGGATGTACTGGTGCTGGAGAATTTCGTGCTGCTCAAGGAAGAGCAGCCGAATCAGGGCGACTTCGGCCGCGAAGAATATCTCGCGCAATTCGCGCTGGATTAGACAGGAAGTGGGCAGGATAAGAATGTGGCTGTCATAGACGTCAATTGGAACCCGTCGAACAAGGAGCTGCGCGCCTTCGGAGGTATGTGGCTCGTCTTCTTTTCGGCGATCGCGGCATATCTACACTTTCGCACTGGCTACGCGTGGCTGGCGCCGTACATTGGTGGAGCTGCGCTGCTCATCGGTTCGATCGGTCTGGCGATCCCGAAGGCCGTGAAACCGGTCTACGTGGCCTGGATGATCGCAGCTTTTCCGATCGGCTGGACGATCTCGCACCTGCTGCTCGGCGCTATCTTCTATCTGTTGATCACGCCGATCGGTCTAGTGATGCGTGTGACGGGCTATGATCCGATGAACAGAAAGTTTGACCCGGAAGCGACGACGTACTGGAGCGAACACCGCACCGGTGGCGATCCCTCGACGTATTTCCGGCAGTACTGAAACGGGGAGTTAAACTGTGGCTAGTAAGGACAGTGGGCCTGACAAGTCGTCTGACGGCGATTTTTCAAAGCAGGCCGAAATGGCGCAGCAGGGAATAGTCGGCGAATTCGTCGACTACCTGCGCGACAACAAGAAATGGTGGCTCACGCCGATCATCGTCGTGTTGTTGTTGGTGGGTTTGCTGATCGTTCTCGGCGGAACAGCAGCAGCGCCGTTCATTTACACCTTGTTTTAGGCGTCGACGTCGGCGGGAAGCAACTGCCTGCCCGCCGGCGCGATTCGTCTACGTTCGTGCCGGCGCCAGCGCCGGTGGTGGCCGCTTGCCCAGTCCAGTCGCGTCGGCCTGCCCCGTAACGCCTTGAACAAACGACTCCTTTTCAACGCGATCTTGCTCTCGCTTTCGGTGCTGGTCGGCGGTGTGCTTGCCGAGTTGTCGCTACAACTAGTCGACTATCCGCCGTCGGGCTTCAGTCCGTGGATCTACGATGCCGATACGGCATATCGTTACGCTTCGAATCTCGACACACGAATGACGAGGCCGCCCGAGTACGACGTTGCCTTCGCGACGAACTCGATCGGTCTGCGTGACGACGAGGTCGGCCCAAAGCACGGGCTCCGGATCTTGATGCTTGGCGATTCGTTTGCGTCGGGGTACGGGGTCGAGCGATCGGCAACGTTTCCGTCGCTGCTAGAGCAGCGTCTGGGCACCGAGATTGTCAACGCCGGAGTGGGCGGTTACGAGCTCGTGCATCAAGCGCACTATTTCGACGCCCACGGTGCTGCGTTCGACGCCGACCTGGTAGTGCTCATGCTCTACCTAGGGAACGACCTGTCTCGCAACGCCGAGTGGCGCGAGACTCCGACGGGTGGTCTCGAATCGATATCGCGTGCTTACCCGACGCGCACGACGCGCGAGTTCAAACTCGGACGCTTGTATCGGCAGATGCGCTACCGACGTCGGCTCGACGACTCAGCGCGAACCGCGTGGACGCCGTTCGACGACTATCTCGCGCTGTGCGAGCGGGACCTCTCGCCGGAGTCGGAGCAAGCGTACGACACGTCGCGTATGTTGCTGGGCCGGCTTCGAGACGCGGTGAAGGAGTCTGGGGCCGAGTTCCTCGTCGTCATGTTCTCCTATCGCACGACGGTCGAGCCCGAGGCCGCCGAGCGACTCGCTGCCGAGACCGAGGGATTCGACCGGCGCTATGACCTGATTCGTCCCGCGCGCGAGATAGCCACGTATCTCGAAGGGGAAGGAATCGACTACATCGACCTCATTCCGGACTTTTTCGATCATTACAGGGCCGGCGGAGAGGTCCTGTATTTCCCCATAGACGGCCACTTCAACCCGGCCGGCAACGCCTTTGTCGCGCAACGACTAGAATCGGCACTCCGCCAGCGCCTACGGGCGGCGACCGCGGAGCCGGCGTCGAGCCGCTAGTTAGCCGCACTGCGTCGCGACGCTCGCCGGGTTGCACTGCGACATGGAGTCGCCGAGGTGTTCCTGATAGGAAAATTGAGCGGCAGCGCTCCGCCACGGGCCCTACGTCCGCACTCAAGCGAGAGTGGCGAAATTGGCATACGCACTAGGTTTAGGTCCTAGCCCGCTTCGGCGGTTGGGGGTTCGAGTCCCCCCTCTCGCACCAATCGTTCGGGTCGTTTTATACGGCCCACAGAGCTACTGAAGAGAGAGATGTCCGAAGTCGTTTCCGAACACGTTTCCGCGATCGAAGACCGAGGTCCGGTCCAGAAAGCAATCAAAGTTACCGTCGCCCAAGACAATGTCGGCTCGGCCTTCGATCTTGCGTACAAGAAAGTCGCTCGAACTGCCCAGGTTCGTGGCTTCCGTAAAGGCAAGGTGCCCCGCAAGGTGCTCGAAGAGCAGTACGGCGAATCCGTGCACGAGGATGTCGTCCGCGACCTCATTCAAGAGGCGTGCTCCGCAGCCATTCGAGAGAACGAGATCGACGTCGTGAGTGATCCCGAGTTACTCAGCCACAGCATCGATGACTCCGGCGCTCTCGTTTTCGAGGCGCTCGTCGAGGTACGACCGACATTCGATCTCGGCAAGTACAGCGGCATTGACGTGGAGCGCAAGGTGGTGAGAATCACCGACGAGCACATCGAGTCGACCCTTGCGGGTATGCGTGAGCGAATGGCGGTTCTTCAGACCGAAGAAGATCGAGTGAACGTCGCACGCGGCGACGTGCTGACCTTCGATATGTACGGGTTCTGCGAGGGCGAACCGCTGGAGAAGGCGACAGGTGAGGGCGTTCAACTCGAAGTCGGTAGCGGTCGCTTCCCCGAAGACCTCGAGAACGGCTTGATCGGCGTAACACGAGGCATCCGTACTCCGATCGATGTCACGTTCGCCGAAGATCACAGTGACCCAGAACTGGCGGGCAAGCTCGTGCGCTTCGAAGTCACCGTGAGCGAAATCAAGAACAAGATACTGCCCGACCTAGACGATGCGTTCGCGGGCGAAGTATATGAAGACTGCGAGACGCTTGATGATCTGCGCAGTAAGGTCCGCGAGTCGCTCGAGCAGCGGTCGAGCCAAGAAGCCGACCAGAGGGTGCGCGGCGAGTTGCTGGAGCGACTGGTGGATGCGCATGAATTCGACGTGCCGCCGAGCATTGTAGAGAGGCAGATGGCTAACAGTCTGCACGAGATGGGTATTCATGAGATTCCCGACGAGCGCGTTGAAGAGATTCGTTCGGCGCTCGAGCCCGCGGCGATCAAGCGCGTTCGCGCGAGCTTCCTTCTCGATGCGCTCGCGAAAGCCGAGGAGCTGACGATCGAGCAGGAAGAGCTCCAGGACGAGATCAAGCGGCAGCTCATGTCTGCCGGCGCCGATGCAGAGCGTGTGCGCAACCACTACGCCCACGCATCGTCCGTGGGAGCGCTTCACGGCAGAATGCTCCGAGATAAAGCTATGGACCGTATGTTAGAATTGGCATCCAGCCGCGACGTCGAGGTTGACGAATCCGATATTGCCGCCGGTTAGGCATCCCGATAACGTCGGCGCGGCGGCGCCGCAAAGAGAGGAAACAATGGCCCTCGTTCCAATCGTCGTCGAAAACACAGGTCGTGGAGAGCGCTCCTACGACATCTATTCCCGTCTCCTGCGCGAGAGAATCGTATTCCTATGCGACGAGGTGAACGATCAGATCGCCTCGCTCGTCACGGCGCAGCTGCTTTTCCTCGAAGCCGAGGATCCTGACAAAGAGATATACCTGTACCTCAACTCGCCCGGTGGTTCCGTTACGTCCGGCTTGGCGATCTATGACACGATGCAGTATATCCGCCCGCCGGTCTCCACTTTGTGTCTCGGACAGGCCGCCAGCATGGGAGCAATCCTCCTTGCGGCCGGCGCAAGCGGCAAGCGCTATGCTCTCCCGCACTCCCGGGTGATGATTCATCAGCCACTTGGGGGGGCCCAGGGCCAGGCGACCGATATAGATATCCAGTCGAAAGAGATCTTGAGAATCCGAGAACAGATCAATGGAATTCTGGCCCAGCATACGGGCCAGGATATTGATAGAATACAAGCCGATACCGAGCGTGATCGGTTCATGACCGGCCAAGAGGCGGTTGATTTCGGGATTATCGACGAGGTAATCACGGAGCGACCGACCGGAGGCGAGTGAGAACGAACGATCGCGGCTGCGGGTTCGTCTACGTGCGCCGACGCATGAGACAACGGCGGCTCGAGGGAGCGCTACCAGATGCCGACTAAGGGCGACGACAAAACTAAAGATCTCGTATGTTCCTTCTGCGGGAAGGGGCAGGAAGAGGTGCGAAAACTCATCGCTGGACCGACGGTCTACATTTGCGATGAGTGCATCGATCTCTGCAACGATATCATCGCGGAGGAATGCGACCAGGACGAGGCCATCAACGCCGTCTCCTCGGTTCCCAAACCGACCGACATATACAAGGTCCTGGACCAGTATGTGGTTGGTCAGGATCAAGCGAAGAAGGTCCTATCGGTCGCAGTCCATAACCATTACAAGCGCATTGACTCCTCAATGATGACCGGCGACGTCGAGTTGCAGAAGTCGAACATTCTGCTGATCGGCCCAACGGGCTCCGGCAAAACATTGATGGCGCAGACGCTTGCGCGTTTCCTGCAAGTCCCGTTCGCGATTGCTGATGCGACCAGCCTCACGGAAGCCGGGTACGTCGGCGAAGATGTCGAAAACATTATTCTCAGTCTCCTGCAGAACGCCGACTACGACGTCGAGAAGTGCCAGCGTGGCATCGTCTATATTGACGAAATCGATAAAGTCGCACGCAAGGGCGACAATCCGTCGATTACGCGCGACGTTTCGGGCGAGGGCGTGCAACAGGCCCTGCTGAAGATCGTCGAAGGCACGACGGCCAGCGTTCCTCCAAAAGGCGGCCGCAAGCATCCGCAGCAAGAGTTCCTGCAGGTCGATACGACCAATATTCTATTCGTCTGTGGCGGTGCGTTCGTCGGTCTCGAGGACATTATTCGTCGTCGAACCGGCATGAAGGGGATGGGCTTCGGCGCCGACGTGCGTGGAGCGGCGGATCCGTCCAATCAGAAAATGCTACACGAGGTCCAGACCGAGGATCTGCTGAAGTTCGGGTTGATTCCCGAATTCGTAGGTCGCTTGCCGGTTATCGCAACACTGGAAGACCTTGACGAGCCAGCACTCATGCGCATCTTGAAAGAGCCGAAGAACGCGCTGACGAAGCAGTATGCGAAACTCTTCGAGATGGAGAGTGTTAAGCTGAAGTTCACGGATGGTGCGCTCGAGGCGATCGCTCGCGAAGCTCTGGTTCGCAAGTCGGGAGCCCGCGGTCTACGCGCGATCATGGAAGCGATCATGCTCGATGTCATGTACGACGTACCGTCGCACCCTGAGATCGAGGAAGTGGTCATCTCGCAGGAAGTGGTTGAGAACAAGGAACAGCCCATCGTTGTCTACGCCAGCGCATCGCGCGCCGGCTAGCGATGGGTAGTAGTTCCTAGCCCTAAAGGGATCGGGGAGTCGGCAGATGTCGAAGGAAGAAAAGGAGTCCATGATTTTTCGGAATACTCCGCAAGAAACCGGGTCGGACGAGTCAGCTGGTTCCGACGTGAACAGTCTGCCTCTCCTTCCGCTACGCGACATTATCGTGTTTCCGCATATGGTGGTCCCACTGTTCGTGGGCCGACAGAAATCGATTGCAGCGCTCGAAGCTGCCATGGATGCTGATCAAAGCATTCTGCTCGCGGCCCAAAAGGACGCGAAGACCAACGATCCCGGGCCCGAAGACATTCACGAAGTCGGCACGGTAGGGACGGTCGTTCAGTTACTCCGCTTGCCGGACGGCACAGTGAAAGTGCTCGTCGAAGGTAAGTTCCGTGCCCGCATCGGCGACTACCTGGCCAACGATGAGTACTTCGAGGTCGAAGCAGCGCCGGTTGACGAAACCGGAGACGGACAGTCGGAGATCGAAGCGCTCGTACGCAGCGTTAACTCCACGTTCGAAGCCTACGTACGTCTGAACAAGAAAATTCCGCCGGAAATGGTGATGACGGTTGCGTCGATCGACGACCCGTCGCGCTTGGCCGATACGATCGTTTCGCATCTGGGCATCAAGCTTGAAGACAAGCAGCAGTTGCTCGAAACCTTCGAGGTGGGCGAGCGGCTCGAGAAAGTGCTCGGTTTCATGCGCTCAGAGATGGAGATTCTCGAGGTCGAGAAACGCATCCGCTCGCGCGTGAAAAAGCAGATGGAGAAGACTCAGAAAGAGTACTACCTCAACGAGCAGATGCGGGCGATCCAGAAAGAACTTGGCGAGAAAGACGAGTTCAAGAACGAGATCCAAGAGCTCGAAGACAAGTTGGCGAAAACGCCAATGAGCGATGAAGCTCGTGACAAGACCGAGAAAGAAATCAAGAAGCTTAAGATGATGTCGCCGATGTCCGCCGAGGCGACGGTCGTGCGCAACTACATCGATTGGATGCTGGGATTGCCGTGGGACGAGTACACGGAAGACCGTATCGACATCGACGAAGCCCACGCGGTCTTGAACGAGGACCACTACGGGCTCGAGAAGGTCAAGGAGCGCATTCTCGAGTATCTGGCCGTGACGAAACTCGTCGGTTCAATCAAGGGGCCGATCCTCTGCCTCGTGGGCCCCCCCGGCGTCGGCAAGACCTCTCTCGGTCGATCGATTGCCCGATCACTGAATCGCGAGTTCGTGCGTGTGTCGCTCGGCGGCGTGCGCGACGAAGCGGAGATCCGTGGGCACAGACGTACCTACATTGGCGCGATGCCCGGCAAAGTCATCCAGAGCATGAAGAAGGCGGGCAGCGGCAATCCTGTATTCCTGCTCGATGAGATTGACAAGATGTCGACCGACTTCCGCGGCGATCCCGCGTCGGCCATGCTCGAAGTGCTGGACCCGGAACAGAACACCACGTTCAATGACCACTACCTAGACTGCGACTACGATTTGTCGAAGGTGATGTTCGTCACGACGGCGAATGTGCTCGATCGAATTCCGCGTCCGCTCCAAGATCGAATGGAGATCATTCGGATCGCCGGCTATACGGAACTCGAAAAGCTTCACATCGCGAAGGACTTCCTGATCCGGAAACAGCGCGAAGAGAACGGTCTCGAAGACGACCATGTGACGTTCTCAGACAACGCGCTCTTGGAGATCATTCGTCGCTACACGAAGGAATCCGGTGTTCGTGGACTTGAGCGCGAACTCGCCTCGGTCTGCCGAAAGGTCGCCGTCGAGATCGTCCGCTCGGACGTCCCCACGGCGGTGCACGTCGGCAGCCGGATGCTCGAGAAGTATCTCGGATCGCCGAAATTCCGCTACGGTCTCGCGGAGAAAGAGTCTCTCGTTGGCGTCACTACGGGCTTGGCCTGGACCGAGATGGGCGGCGAGTTGCTCAATATCGAGGTCACCGCGCTGCCTGGCAAGGGTCGCCTGATCATCACCGGTCAGTTGGGTGATGTCATGCAGGAGTCGGCACAGGCCGCGATGAGCTACGTACGATCGCGAGCGACCGAACTCGGATTGCCGACTGATTTCTATCAGAACATCGATGTTCACATTCACGTACCTGAGGGAGCGATTCCGAAAGACGGACCTTCTGCGGGTGTGACGATGTGTACGTCGCTGGTCTCGGCTCTGATGCAGATGCCGGTGGCGAACGATGTTGCGATGACCGGTGAGATCACGTTGCGCGGCCGGGTGCTGCCCATCGGCGGCCTCAAAGAGAAGGTCATGGCCGCGCACCGCGCCGGAATCACGAAGGTGCTGATCCCGGCCGAGAACGTGCAGGACATCAAGGACATTCCGAAGACCGTACTCAAGGAAATCGAGCTGGTTCCGGTCGAACACCTCGATGAAGTGCTCGCGAATGCGATCCAGCTTCCTGAGGAGCGCGAGTCGCTCTTCCAGTTCGACAAGCACGTCGGCCCGTTGCCGGCCCTTGTCCAGAAGCCGGAGGAGGAAGGCGACGTGACGACGCACTGACGTCGATCGTCCATGCTTCCCGAGTCCGCTAGTCGGATAGTCCGTGATCTAGGCGAACGCCGCACCGTAAGGTGCGGCGTTTGTCGTTTGCGGGCTGAGCAGGCGGGAGGTACGTTTCGCTGGCGGAAAATGGGCGGTTAGCTCAGTTGGGAGAGCATCGGCCTTACAAGCCGGGGGTCACTGGTTCAAGCCCAGTACCGCCCACCATTTTCCGGTCCTCTGCACAGACAGTCGGTCGCGCTATTTCCTACGGGCCTCGGTCCGTTTGATGTCCGTCATGGATGCTGTTAACTAGACCGACTGCGCTGGCAGTTGCTGGCACGAGAGTGCGGGGTCGTAGTTCAGCTGGTTAGAACGCCGGCCTGTCACGCCGGAGGTCGCGAGTTCGAGTCTCGTCGGCCCCGCCACCTCGAGCAGTCCCTGAATGTAGCCAGTGGGGACTCGGCCGCAGCGAGAGCGCAGCATTTTAGCGAGGACGAGATCCTCAGGATCAAGCGATGCAGAAGGTAACCCGCAGTTTGTCGAAAGAGGCCGCCATGGAGGCGCGCACCTGGTACATCGTTGATGCGGAAGACCAACCGTTAGGACGACTTGCCACGCGTATCGCGCGGGCAATCCGTGGGAAGAACAATCCCTTCTTTACCCCGCACGTCGATTGCGGCGACTTCGTCGTCGTAATCAACGCCGAAAAGGTGAAGCTGACGGGCCGCAAGCTCCAGAACAAGATGTATTACCGGCACTCCGGTTGGGTTGGCGGGATCCGCGAAGAGAATGCGGAGTCGCTGCTCGCGCGGGCGCCTGAAGAAGTTATTCGCAAAGCCGTGGTAGGCATGCTGCCGAAGAATAGACTCGGCCGGCAGCTTGCCACCAAGCTGAAGATTTATGCTGGTGCTGAGCACCCGCACGCGGCACAGAAGCCGGCTCAACTGGAAGCCTGAGCTTCACGACTGAGCGGTTATCGGAGATCGATTAGATGGCGACGACGCAGGAATTTGCAGCTACCGGCCGACGTAAGTCGTCCGTCGCGCGTGTGCGCTTGGTGCCCGGATCCGGGCAGTACACGATCAACAGCCGCGGTCTCGAAGATTATTTCCCACGCCCCACAGCGCGCATGGTCATCGCTCAGCCCTTCGAGTTGACGAAGACCGGTGGCAACTTTGACATCATCGTCAGCGTGAAAGGTGGTGGCATCTCTGCGCAGGCGAGCGCCATTCGCCTTGGTGTGAGCCGGGCGCTGTTGGTTTCCCAGCCCGACCTGCGGCCCGCACTAAAGAAGGCCGGCTTCTTGACGCGTGACCCGCGCGAGGTCGAACGCAAGAAATACGGGCACCACAAAGCTCGCAAACGGCCGCAGTACTCGAAGCGCTAGTGCCCCACAGCATGCGGGCAGGCTCCCCTGGCATGGTGCGAACTGCCGTTGTCGGAGCGACCGGCTACGCCGGCGCCGAATTGGTGCGCCTGCTAGTTGCCCATCCAAACGTAAATCTCACGGTCGCTACGTCCGAGAAGGATGCTGGACACCCCCTTGGCGATGTCCACCGATATCTGGCGCCGTTCGGCCTCAGCTTGGTCAAGGCCGATGTGGCTGCGATCGCGGCCGACGCCGACTTCGCCTTTGTTGCTCTCCCGCATGGTGCTTCTACTCCGGTGGTCAGCGGCCTGGTCGATGCTGGTCTGCGCGTCGTCGATCTTGGGGCCGATTTCCGTTTCTCGGACCGAGACCTCTACGAGTCGTGGTACGGAACGCATGCAGCTCCGGGGCTTCTCCAAGCGGCTGTCTACGGTCTGACCGAGTACGCGAGAGATCGAGTCGCCGGCGCTCAGCTGGTTGCCAATCCCGGCTGCTATCCCACCGGCGCGTTGATGGCGCTACTGCCTCTAGGCGGGTCGATCGCTTCTCCTGTTTTTGTAGATTCCAAGTCAGGAACATCCGGCGCTGGGCGCGCCGGTAAGACCGAGCAGATATTTGCCGAAGTTACGGAGAACATCAGGCCGTACGGGACGTGGAAGCATCGGCACCAGCCCGAAATCGAGTCAACGCTCGCCAACCTCGGCGAAGCCGACGTACGGGTGCGGTTCTCGCCGCATCTGTTGCCCATCGCGCGAGGGCTTCTGTCGAGTTGCTATGTTCAGTTCGACAGGCCCGTCGATCTGGCGAAACGATTTGCCGACGCCTACGCGAGTGAGCAATTCGTGGCGGTGCTGCCTGAGGGAGAGGTCCCCGAGCCGCGCAACGTGCGCGGTACGAATCGCGTAGAAATCGGATTCGCCTATGACCGTGATGAGAACTGCGCCACGGTGATCTCAGCTATCGACAATCTAGGCAAAGGCGCTGCCGGCCAAGCGATTCAGAACTTCAACTGCATGTTGGGACTGCCCGAACACACCGGTTTGCAGCTGACCGCCGCTTTGCCGTAGCCGATCTTAGATATCCGAGCCGACGTACAGCGCCGCTCCAATCGCCGCGAACAGCACGTTGGCCGTCCACGCCGCCACGAATGGAGGGAGCCCGCCCGAGCGACCGATGGCGAGGGCAATCGCCATCGTGACCCAGTAGGCGAATCCCACGGCAAGGCCGGCCACTATATTGGATGTCGCGCCGCCGCGATTTCCTGATCGGACGGCCAAGGGAAAGCCGACCAGTACGGTTATCAGGCCCGCGAACGGAAGTGAGAGCTTTGCGTTCAAGTCTACCTCGAAAGCATCAGCCTGAAGTCCTTTCGCACGTAGCACTTCGATGCGGCGGCGTAGCTGCGCGTATCCGAGTTCTTTCGTCTTCTGCCGGCGGTTCGCGAAGTCGCTGGGTGGGTCCGTCAGGTCGAGCTCACCGAGACGCAGCGGCCGGTGTTCAATCTGGCCGTTCTCGCGAATATCCTTGACCTGACCCCCCTGAATGTCCCACTTGTCGTCACGCCAATACGCCTCGGGTACTTCGAGAATGCGTAGCAGCCGAAGATCCTTGTCGGTCTCGTACAGCGTGAGACCAAACAATGCGCGACGATTCGCGTCGAAATACTCGATGTTGAAAAAGCCGTTGCGGGCCTGGAACCACAGCGAACTGGAGTTGAACGCCCCGGTCGAGCGTTTCTTCATGATCGTGATGTCGCGAATACGCCGCGACTCCGCGGCTGTAGGAGGAACCACTGTCTCGTTCCATATCAACATGCCGATGCTGATCAGCGCGCTCAGGTACAGTAGCGGTAGTGCCAGCTGAAATGTCGAAATGCCGCATGCCCGCATTGCCAGAATCTCGTGATGTCGCGCCAGGTTGCCCAAGCTGATTAGCACGGCCAATAGCGCGGCTGCCGGATACACCTCGCGGACCATGTTCGGCACCTTCAGGACGAAGTAGAGCGCTACGGTCGAGATGTCGGCGTTGTAGCCCTCTAGCGTCTCGAGGGCCTCGAAGAAGTCGATGGTGAAGAACAGCGCCATGCCCGAGACCAGGCAGAGCACGAAGGCCTTGAAGTAGAGCGCCACCAGATAGCGGGCGATCACGCTCATTCGTCGTTGTCGTAGCGGCGCGCTCGCATGCGCTGCCAGGCCTCTATCGGCGAGGGGAGGGCGGGTTGATCGCGAGATACCCGTCGAATGAAGTAGATCGCCAGGACGCCCACGACGGCATTGGGCATCCACATCGCAGGCAGCGGCGCCATCGCACCGCTGCGCACGAGCGTGACGCCGGTGCTGATCAGAATGTAGTAGACCAGGATTACGACGATGCTCACGGCCATCCCGCGCGCGCGCACCGCTCTGGAGCGCTGGATGCCCAGGGGCACTCCGACGAGTCCCAGCAGCAGGCCGGCGGCCGCTAGCGCGAATTTTCGCTGGATCTCGATGTCTTCTTCGATGGGGTCTTCGCCGGCGCGCACCCGTTGGCGTTTGAGGGCTAGCAGCTCGGGCCAGTCGAGATGGCGCGGGCCGGTATCCTCGGCGCGGATCTCAGGCATGTCCTGTTCCAGATCCAGGTTGACCTCGAGCGACTGGAAATCGGTCTTGTCGTAGCTCTCCTGAGCCGCGTGGTAGGAGAGGCTCGTCCCATCGAGTAGCCGGAGATACACGGTCTTCAGTTCTTCATTGGTGACCAGCCTACCGGCTGCCGCAAAGATCGTAGTGCGTCGGTAGTTCTCTCGCTCGTCGCTGAGCAGAATGCCCTTCATCAGGCCCTGCTCCTGATCGAGGCTGTCGACGTATATGACCATTCCACCGAACGTCGAGTTGAAAAGGCGAGGGCGCAGTGCGGCCGTAGCCCGTGTCTTGGCGATGTCGTAGAGCGTGTCCTGAATGCGCCGGTTGGCCCACGGACTGGCATACGCTGCCAGCGAGAACGTGAGCACTGCGACGCAGACACCGAAAATGAGAACCGGCTTGAGAAGCTGCGTGACCTCGATGCCCGCCGCGCGAATTCCCGTCAGCTCACCGTCGGTCGCCAGCCTGCCGAAGGCGACCACACTGGCCAGCAGTACCGCCATCGGAATAGCGAGCTCCAAAAAAGACGGGAGAATGTAGGCGAATAGGACGAGGACCTTCTGCGCGGGCACGCCGCGAGCGAGGACGAGGTCGACGAGTTCAAGGATTCGTGCAACGAGCAGGACAAAGGTGAAGATCCCCAATCCCGCTACGAACGCTGATCCGACCTCGCGAAGGATGTAACGACGCAGGGTTTTACCCATGGAAAGGCTCAGTGTAGACAACCGGTGTTCGGCTGTAAATTGCCAGGCGTCGCCTGTGCTTCAGCCGTGTGAACGCAATGTCTCCGCGAAAAGCACGCAACTCGCGCAACTCACGCAAATCACCGGGCGGATCGGCCCGGCGCGACGGGTCCCCGCGCGCGTCGCGTGACGCGGGAATCGTCATCGGCGGGCCGCACGCGGTGGAAGCCGCTCTCGAGAATCCAGACGGAGTACACCGAGTGTTGCTCGAACAGGGGGCCGGAGGGCGCGCTGATCGGCTCGGGGACGAAGCGCGCAGGCTAGGCGTCGCGCTGTCCATGGTCAGTCTAGGCGAAGCCGATCACCTGAGCGGAGTACGTGCCCAGGGCATTGCGGCAGAGATCTCATACCAATATGCGGATCTCCACGATTACCTGATGGCGGACTCAGGATTGCTTGTATTCCTCGACGGCATCGAAGATCCGCACAACCTCGGAGCGATCATTCGAAGTTGTGAGGCCGCGGGTGCCATGGCGGTCGTGATTCCATCGCGCCGCAGTGTTTCGGTCACCGCGGCCGTTGCTCGTGCTTCGGCCGGCGCCGCAATGCGCGTCCCGGTCTGCCTCGCGGGCAATCTAGTCCAGGCCATGGAATCGGCCCGAAAGGCCGGATTCTGGCTGGTGGGCTTGGCGGCAGGCGCTCAGCGGGAACTCAGCCCGAGCGAAGAAGGGGCAAAGATGGGGCTCATCGTTGGCAGCGAGGGGGCTGGTCTACGACGCCTCGTCGCTGAAAACTGTGATGAATTGGCGTCGATCCCGATGCTGGGCGGTGGCGAATCCCTCAATGCGTCGGTCGCTACCGCCCTGGCCGTCTATCGGCTACGCGAAACCGTGCTATATCGCTCGTCCGACTGTTGACACTTTTTCAAGCGATTGATATTCGGACATGTTTTCGCTGGCGCGCAGGTTGGTTTTTAGACGGCTGATGGCCGGTTTCACCATACTCGTGGTGGCTCCGACGTAAGCAAGATAGCCTCATCCTCGCATTAAATACGGCACCGATAGTGGCTCTTGAGCCCTGTTGGCGCGTCGGAACCGGGGCACGATCTTCGTTTCGTTCGTAGGGCGGACGATGTTGTAGCACCGATCGGTATCGGCCGGTCCGGCGTTGCTCGGTAACGCCGATGTAGCTCAGTTGGCTAGAGCAGCTGATTTGTAATCAGCAGGTCGCCAGTTCGAGTCTGGCCATCGGCTCCACCGCATCGTCGGTCTGTACGCGGCATCGACGAAGCGGCACACACGCCGGCGCAGCGAGCGAAACGAGCGCAACGAGTGAAAAGACAAGGTCACGGTTTAAGGGCTTAGTAGAAGGATTCGAAAGAAGTAGAGGACAGGTACCCAAGCGGTCAACGGGAGCAGACTGTAAATCTGCCGGCTTTTGCCTACGGAGGTTCGAGTCCTCCCCTGTCCACCACTCGAATTTGTAGTACGGCGCACGCGAAGCATGTGCCGGCGGTTGAACGGAAGAACGATAACAAAGACTGAGTGATGGCTCCGGCCTCTCGCCCGCTGCGCCAGCGACGCGCCCTCGAGCGCAACGAGAGTCCTTCCATCACTGCCGTCGTGCGGGAGTAGCTCAGGTGGTTAGAGCATCAGCCTTCCAAGCTGAGGGTCGCGAGTTCGAATCTCGTCTCCCGCTTGTGGCAGACAAGGAAGCGCAGCGCGCTTCGTTGGCCCACGTAGCTCAGGCGGCAGAGCACTTCCTTGGTAAGGAAGAGGTCACCGGTTCAAATCCGGTCGTGGGCTCCATAGTGAGAGTTCGACGCTTGCGGTTAGTGCAGGTCGAGCAAGGCAGGGCCATTGAGGTACGTCGGGTCGCGATCGATGAGATCGACGATCTGGTGGCTTGAGTAGTACCTGGACATCAGGAGAGTAAGGGATGGCAAAGGAGAAATTTGAGCGAACGAAGCCGCACGTAAACGTAGGAACGATTGGTCACGTAGACCATGGCAAGACGACGTTGACAGCGGCGATCACTTTGGTCCAGAGCAAGGCGATGGGCGGC